>JBMOMT010000059.1:0-228186 GCA_049324835.1 Chloroflexota bacterium
AGGCCCCCTTTCGGGGGCAGGCCCCCTTTCGGGGGCAGGCCCCCTTTCGGGGGCAGGCCCCCTGTCGGGGGCAGGCCCCCTTTCGGGGGCAGGCCCCCGTTCGGGGGCAGGCCCCCTTTCGGGGGCAGGCCCCCTCCGTCGTCCGCACCCTGTGGTATTTTCACCCAGTCGCTCAGCGCGCGCAGCAGCTCGGCCTCGGTGAGCAGGGCGTCGCGCACCTCGGCGGCGCGGTGCCGCTCGGCCAGAGAGAGCGCGCCCTCGGTTTGTGCCAGGGCGGCCAGCCAGCCGTCCAGCCGGCGCAGCAGGGCCGGGCCGTCGCGCTCGGCGCGCACGTCGGCGGTGCCCACCTCCAGCAGCGCCTCGCCGCCGATGACGGGCGCCAGCCAGGTTTTGTCGTCGCCCGGCGGGGCCGGCGGGCTGGCGGCGGGCTCTTCGGGGCACAGTTTTTGCACGGCGGCCACACCGCGCGCCGCTTTGGCCTGGCGGGCGGCCAGCACGAACACCTCACGCCAGCGGCCGGGGTCGGCGGCGACCAGTTCGGCGGCCTGGGCCTCGCCGCCGGGCTGATCCATCAGGTGGCAGCCGGCCAGGTATTCCTGGAAGGTGCGGTGGGGAAAGGTATACAGGCGGGGGCCGTCTTTTTCTCGCCGGCCGCGGCTCAGCAGCAGGCCGGCGCGCTGCTCGATGTATTCCAGGACGATGGCTGCCCTGTCGCGGCTGCCCTGCAACAGGCCACACAGGTCTTCCAGCAGGGCCGGCTCTTCGATGTTCGCCTCGCCGGGTTGGCCGCCGTGGGTCTGGTGGGCGCGAAAGGCCGTCTTTTGCACGGCCCGCCGGATGTGGGTCATGGTCAGACCGGGCAGGCCCAGCCGCTCGATGAGGCCCGGCTCGGTTTTGCCGCTCACCTCTTTGGCCTCGTTCCAGCGGCGCAGCAGCAGCTCGACGATGGAATCGTACAGGTCCACCCGGTCGTCGGGCAGTTTGCCGCCAGAGCTTTCCAGGATGGCGATCAGCGTCAGCAGCAGCGGTCGCTGGGCCAGGTGCAGCAGGTCTGGACGCTGCACGACGGTTTTCAACCGCCCGACCTTTTCGTTGGCCAGCGACCGGTCGAACCAGCGGGCGGCGACGGCGGCGTCGAACCAGCGGTCTAAAAAGGCGGCTATTTGTTCGGGGCTAAAGTTATCCAGGGTGTGGCTGTGGGCCGCCTCGAAACCGGCCAGCCGTTTATCCGGGTCGGCCGGGTCGTAGGCATAGATGCGGCTGGTGACGAGCACCCGTGCGCCCACGCTGCCGGCAAAAGCGGCGGCGGCCTGGCGCACGCGGTCGTACTGGGCCAGGGGCACTTCGTCCAGGCCATCGAGCAGCAGCAGGGCCTGGTTTTCGGCGACCAGGCGGGCCTTGAGGGCCGGGAAAAAAGCCTCCCAGCCCAGTATTTTCAGCCCCTCGTGCAGAAAGCCCCACAGATGACTGGCCTCACCTCGTTTGATGTCGGCCAGCCCCTCCCAGGCGGCGAATTCGCGCAGCAGCACCCGCACCGGCAGCAGCGGGCCGTGATGCCAGTCGTCGCCCAGGTAATGGCCCAGGCGGCCATCGTGATACAGCCCCTCTCGGGCCAGGCACCAGGCCAGGTAGTTGACGAAGGTGCTTTTGCCGCTGCCGGGGTCGCCGCGCAGCACGGCGCGCCGGGCGCGGTCTACCGCTTGCAACGCCGTCAGCGGGCGGCGCTCGCGCTCGTCGGGCGCAATGCCCTGGCGTCTGGCATCGTCGAGGCTGGTGGTGGTGTTGAGGGCCACGTAAACCGCGTCCAGGGAC
Source organism: Chloroflexota bacterium (assembly GCA_049324835.1). Taxonomy (GTDB): domain Bacteria; phylum Chloroflexota; class Anaerolineae; order CAYNKW01; family CAYNKW01; genus JBMOMT01. The sequence continues at coordinate 1,813 of JBMOMT010000059.1, forward strand.
AGGGTTTCCTTGCCCGCCTGGGCCACGCCGGGGTCGATGCCGCGCAACTGGAGCAGGCTCAGTTCTTCGTACAGCTTTTGTAGATAGCGGCGTTCCAGCGTCTCGGTGGGGGTCGCGTCGGGCGGCAGGGCCGGGGGAGTTTCTTTCGGCTTCTCACCCCCGTTGGCAGGTGCTGGAGCTTGCGTCTGCGGCGGGGATTGGCGGCGCAACCCGGCCCACACCTTGACGCCGACCAGCAGCAGCCCAAAGATGAGCATGATCACCGGGAACCATTGGAAGGCCGGCGCATGGGCCAACACGTCGGGCTTGATGATCAGCCCGACGAAGGCCAGCAAGGCCACAAACATGGCGCCGATGCCGAACACAAAAGTGGGATGGCCGTTGAGGTTGGTGACGATGCTTTTCAGAACGTCACCGATTTGCTGCACAGCAACCGTCTGGACTTCTGGGGCTTTTTCCGAGGAATCAGCGGTGGGTTTGGGTTCGGCCATGGAGCACCTCCATTGCGGTTCGTTGCACATTTGTGGTTGAGAGTCACGACATTATAACACAGGTTGGCGATGGGGGGAAGAGTCTACCCTCCCGCAGGTGACAGTCACTGTCACCTGACGGCATGCCGCGCCCCTACAAGAGCCTGCTCAACGCCGCCTGTGTCACCGGGCCGGGCCGCAGCAGCCGCGGCGGGTCGGTGGTGAGATCGAGCAGGGTGGAGGGCACGCCGCCGGGGCAGGGGCCGCCATCCAGGATGAGGTCGATGCGCCCGCCGAGCTGAGCCAGCACCTCCTGGGCGGTGACCGGGCTGGGACCGCCGGAGCGATTGGCGCTGCTGGCGGCCAGGGGCGCGCCCAGGGCGGCGATGAGGGCGCGGGCGGTGGGGTGATCCGGCACGCGCACGGCCACCGTATCACCGCCGGCTGTGAGCACGGCGGGCAGGGTCGGCTGGCGCGGCAGCACCAGCGTCAGCGGGCCGGGCCAAAAGCGCTCGGCCAGGCGGCGGGCGGCGGGCGGCACGGCGCGGGCGACGAGGGGCAGATCGGCGGCGGAGGCCAGCAGCACCGGGATGGCCATGTGGCGCGGCCGCTCTTTGGCGGCGAACAGCCGCTCGACGGCGGCGGCGTCGAGGGCGGGCGCGCCCAGGCCGTAGACGGTGTCGGTGGCAAAGGCCACCAGCCCGCCGCAGGCCAGCAGCCGGGCGGCGTGGGCGATGGTGTTGGCCGAGTCGGCGGGTAATAACCGGGTGTTTAGAGCCATAACACAGGGATCAACGATTCGATTTGTTTGAATTCTGGATCGCCGGTAACGAGGGTGGCCTCTAGCTCTTGGGCCAGAGCGACAGCAAAAGCGTCGGCGTAAGAGATGGCATGGTGGGCTTTGACTTGAGCGGCTGCCAGGATGCGCTCCGGCGTGGCCTCGGCAAGCTGAATGGGCAGTTGAAAGAGATCGGTCAGAATCTCGGCGGCGGCGGTATCTCCCAGTTTTCGCCCCACGTTGTAGACAATCTCGCCCAGGTTGATCCAACTCAGGAAGGCGAGGATATTGTCTGCCCTGGCCCGTTTTAGCAAGTCTTTGACCACCGGGCCGGACGGTTCGGCCTGAAAGTAGGCCAGCACGGCAAAGCTATCCAGTACGTAGCTGGGCCTCTTCACGTTCCAGCTCCTCCTCGCGGTCTTTGAGCAGTGCTTGAGTCAAGGATGGCTCGGCTGCCAGTTTGCCGTAAAGCGTTTCGATGGGGTTGGGAACCTGGGGGACGATGACGATTTTGCCGTTTGCTTCTCGAAATTCCACCATCGTTCCGGGCGTCAGACCGTAGCGGCGGCGCAGCGCTGCCGGGATGACGACCCAGCCCTTGGCCGAGACTCTGGCTTGTTTGATTTTCGGAGCTTCCATGAGCACCTCCCCGGCACTCAAAACGTTATACGTAGATACAAGAAAAGTATAACATCAAAGTGAGCCGGTGTCAATCCCAGCCAGGATGTACTGCTCAATGGCCACTGCCACGCCATCCTGCTCCACGGGCGGCAGGATCACATCGGCGATGGCTTGTAGATCGGGATGGGCGTTGCCCATAGCCATGCCCAGACCGGCCCAGGCGATCATGTCGGCGTCGTTGTCGTTATCGCCGATGGCTGCCGTTTCCGATTGGGCGATGCCCAGCCGTTCGGCCAGTTGGGCCAGGGCCTGGCCCTTGGAGGCGTCCAGCGGGTTGCCCTCCACGAAATTTCGGTGCGAGCGCACGATGCGCAGCCGGCCGTCAAAGTGAGCCCGCAGCTCGGGCAAGATGGCGTCGGCCTCGTGCGGTTCGGCGATGATGATGAATTTACTCGGCGGCCGGTCGATGGCCGCGGTTAGATCGGAGACGATATGCAGCGGCAGGCTGAACATCTTGTCGTACAGAGAGCGATGGTGTTGCAGGCCGGTCAGGTAGACCTGATCGTCCAGGTAGAGGGTCAGGTGCCAGCCGCGCTGCTGGCTGAGGGCGACGATTTCGTGGGCCAGTTCGAGGGGCATGGTCGAGTGGTGCAGCACCAGGCCGCTGATGGGGTCCTGGACCAGGCCGCCCTGGGTGCAGATGAGGGGCAGAGTGATGCCCAACTCGCGGGCGTAGGGCAGGGTGGAGGGGTAGGCGCGGCCGGTGGCGATGGTGACGGCCACGCCGCGAGCCATAGCCAATGCCACCGCCGCCTTGACGCGGGGCGTGATGACAAAAGTCTCGTCGATGAGGGTGCCGTCCAGATCGCAGGCCAAAAGCCGGTACACGGTGACTCCACTTGCCACAGGGCAGGCTCAAGTTTCGATGATCATCAGGCGGTCACGAGCGCCGTGATCCTGGCGCACCTGAATCTGTGCCGATGGGAAGAAATGGCGGGCGCGGGCCAGCGCCAGATCGCCCTGTGCCGCACCGATCTCGATCAGGATGACACCCTGGGGCAGGAGATAGGACATGGCCTGACTCAGCAGGCGTTCCACGACGCTCAGGCCGTCCGCGCCGCCGTCCAGGGCCAATCGAGGCTCAAAGCGGACGATGTGAGGCGGCAGGTAGGCCAGCTCGTCCTCGGAAACGTAGGGCAGGTTGGCGGCAATCAGGTGCACCGGTTCGGGCAGCGGCGCCAGCAGGTCGCCGTGCAACAGTCGGATGCGGCTGGCCACGGCGTGGTGTTGGGTATTGCGGGCGGCGACCTGCAGCGCGTCTGCGGAAACGTCGGTGGCATAGAGGGTGAGGCGCGGGCAGCTTGTCGCCAGGCTGATCGCCACCACGCCGCTGCCGGTGCCCACGTCGGCAACGATCAGATGGCGGCAGTCTATCTGGCGCGTTTGTAGCCAGGCGATGGCCTCCTCGACGAGCAACTCGGTCTCTGGACGAGGGATGAGCACCCGGTTATCGACATAAAAACTCAGGCCGAAAAACTCTTGTTGTTCCAGGAGGTAGGCCAGGGGCTCACCCTGGGCGTGGCGATGGCTCAGGTCGCCGAAAACGGCCATCTGTTCCGGGGATAGGGTCTGTTCCGGGTAGGCGTGCAGCCGGGCGCGGTGCCAGCCCAGGCTGTGGGCCAGCAGCAGTTCGGCGTCCAGGCGGGGGGTATCGGTGAGCAGGGGTGAGAACTGGCGCGCGGCCCAAGCGATGGCATCGCGGATGGCCGTGGGTTGGGTTGGCGAGGGTGGCAGAGTGGATCCGTTCACGAGAGGCTCTCGCTTTCCAACTGGCGGGCCTGGGCATCGGCAATGAGGGTCTCGATGAACTCGTCCAGGTCGCCATCGAGCACGTTGATCAGGCGGTGGCTGCTGAGGCTGATGCGATGGTCGGTGACGCGGTTTTGGGGAAAGTTGTAGGTGCGAATCTTTTCGCTGCGCTCACCGCTGCCCACCTGGGAACGCCGGGCGGCGTCGATCTCTTGATCTTGTTTACGTTGCTCCATCTCGTACAGGCGGGCGCGCAGCACCCCCATGGCCCGGCGGCGGTTCTGGGTCTGGGAGCGCTCGCTTTCGCAGGTGACGACCATGCCGGTGGGTTTGTGGATGATGCGCACGGCGGTGGCGTTTTTTTGCATGTGCTGTCCACCAGGTCCGGAGGAGGTATAGACTTCCATTTCGATGTCGTTGGGATTGATCTCGACTTCGACTTCGTCCACTTCGGGCAGCACGGCCACCGTGGCTGTGGAGGTGTGAATGCGGCCGCTGGATTCGGTGACCGGCACGCGTTGCACACGATGGACGCCGCTCTCGTACTTGAGGCGAGAAAACGCTCCGGCGCCCCGTACTTCGAAAATGACCTCTTTGAAGCCGCCCACGCCGGTTTCGTGGGCATCGAGCATCTCTGTTTTCCAGCCCTGGCCTTCGGCGTAACGGGAGTACATACGAAAGAGATCGGCGGCAAACAGCCCGGCCTCGTCTCCGCCGGTGCCGGCGCGGATCTCCATGATGACGTTACGTTCGTCGCGCGGGTCCTGGGGCAGGAGCAGCCGTTGCAGCTCGTTTTGCAGGTCGGCTTGTTTTATCTCTAGCGCGGCGATCTCGTCCTGAACCATCTGGCGCATGTCGGGGTCCAGCTCGTCTTGTTGCATCAGGTGGGTGGCTTGCAGTTCTCTGTCGACGGCGATGGAACGCCGATAGGTCTCTACGATGGCCTCGATGTCGGCCCTTTCCTGGGCGTATTGCGCCAGACGGGTGTGGTCGGCGGCGACGTCTGGATCGGCCATCAGGGCCGTCAACTCTTCATAACGTGTTTCGATCAGTTTCAATCGATCTTGCATGGGTTCCTCTCTGGCAGCACAACAGTGGGGGTAATTATAAACGATGCGCCGCGTGGCGTCAAACACACAGCCGCCGAACGGCACCCGTTCGGCGGCTGGGCGATGGCTGGTTTGGGGTCAGGTCACGGCGGCGGGGCCGGTTCGGTGGTGGAACGGGAAAAGATGGGCAAGGGGTTGCCGTTCTGGTCGATGAACCAGAGGGTCGTATCGTTGTTAAAGCTGGTCGAGGTGTTGTAGCACAAAACCGTCCAGGTGGCGTTTTGTTCGCTGACCGAGACGCTGTAACTCGAGGCCGCCTCGACGGCGTCGCTGGACAGAAAGCCGGGTGCGATCTGGTACGATTGGATGGGGGTGGTGAGGGTGATGCCCACCGGCTGGGCGGGATAATCGAGGTCAAAGTTGGTTTGGGTGAAGGTGATGACCGCTGCATCCACGAACGGGTACAGGGGCACGGTCTGGTTGGGCGCCGAGATTCCCATCTGGAAGGTCCAGGCAAAGGCCAAGATGCGCGCTCCCGGCGGCGCGATGTTGTCTACGTTGGAGGTGCTCAGGGCCACGTTGAAAAGGTTGCCATCGTTGCCGTTGCCGCCGGTGACGGCAAGTTTCAAGAGGCGCTTGCCGCCGACGAATTCACCCTGGGCCGCGCTGAAAGGCCCAAGGGTGAACCAGGCATTGTCCCAGGTGGCAGTCGCGGTGAAGGTTTGGCTGAAGAGCAGTGTGCCGCTGCTGATGCCGGCATCGGTGGTGCTGCCAAAGGTGGCCTGGCGGGCATCGGGATTGGTGTAGGCGTTGCTGCCGCCATACAGGCTGAAGGTGGTGGAGGTATCCCACTGCGCTCCTGATTCTAGATGGCGCTGGTCAATGTCGTCTGGATGGCCGCGGCCGCCCACGTCGGGGTCAAAAATGCGCACATAGAAGGGATCGGCCAGCGTGTCGGGCACTTCTAAAAAGATGACCTGTACCGAATCGTTGTCACCGTTGGTGGTGCGGGTCGAGCTGATGCCATAAGTGGTCAGGAAAGAGGTTTCCAGGGTGGTGGATGGGATGGCGGCGTTTTGCACGGTAAAGGCGTCGCTCAGCACGCCGGTGGGGCTCAACGGGCCGGGATTGGTGACGTACAGGTGATAGGTGCCGGCAGCCATGCCGGCGGGCACATCGGCGGCGAGGGTGTTGCCGTCGATAAAGGTCACGTTTTGCAGCGGCACCACGCCCAGGCGGACACCAGGCGTGGCGACAAAGTTGGTGCCGGTGATGCTCACGGCGATGGGAGCGGTGCGTAGACCGGAATCGGGCTGGATGCCCAGCACCACCGGCTGCGGGTTGGCCACCGCAAAGGCGGCGCTGGTGCCAGAGCGCCCGCCAGACGAGGCGGTGATCTGGTCGGCGGCCGCGGTCTGGGCGATGGTCACGTCTCCCGACCAGATACCGCCAACAAAGCTGCCGCTGGTGTTGGGGCTGATGGTGCCGCTGAGATCACTCAACGCAACCGCGCCGCCAAAATTACTCACCGTGTTGTTGTAACGGTCGTGGGCAGTGATGGTCACCGGGAAGGATACGTTGACGATCTGGTTGCCGATAGGGTCGAAGGAAAAGTGAGCCAGTTCTGGCCGAATTCTAAAGCCGTTGGGCAATGTGCCAGAGCGGGCATCGGGATTCCTGACGACCACATCCCACTGGCCAGGCGCGGCGTTCAGGGCGCTGGCCAGATCGAACTGGCAGGTTATTTCGCTGGCGCTGACCACGGTGATACCGGTTGCCAGGATATCGCTGTCGCCATCACGGTGCAGGGCGGCGGTAGCGCCGTTGACGAAATTCGCTCCGGTGATGGTGGCTGCGATGATGCTCTCGTTGCCCCCCTCGTTGGGGTTGATGCTTGAGACCACCGGCCCGATAGGCGTCGGGGTGTGGGTGGGGGTGGCGGTGTAGGTGGCGGTCGGCGCTGGCGTGGCGGTGAAGGTGGGCGTTGGCGTCGGCGTGGTGGTAAAGGTGGGCGTGGCGGTGGCCGTGGGTGTGGGTGAGGTGGTCACTGTGGGTGAGGGGGAGGCAGTGGGCGTCGGTGTGGGCGAAGGTGTGGGGGTGAGTGTGGGTTGGGATGTGGCTGTGGCGGTCGGCGTATCGGTGGGTATAGAGGTCGGTGTGTCGGTGGGCGGCAATGGCGTAGGCGTGGCGGTGGCCGTGGGTGAGGTGGTTGGTGTATGGCTGGGCGGCACAGGTGTGGATGTCTGGGTGACATAGACGATGTGTGTGGCCTGGCGTCGGATCACGGCCAGGCGGGTCTGGTATTGTACGATGACCGCCTGGGCGGTGACTTGTTTGGAAACGATCTCCTGGTTGCGTATCGAGAGCAGGATGACGGCCAGCAGAAGAAAGTTGAGCAGCACAATCAGCAGGATGAACCGACCCCTCGTGCCCAGATCGAGGCGGTTTCTGAGGAATTCGCCGGGTTGAGACGCAGGCTGGTTCATCGTGACAACTCGATACTTTCAGACAGGCTCAAACGCGCACGACAGGCAGGTCGGCGGGAAATTTTTCGAGATTGGCCTTGGCTCCGAGGGCTGAAAAGATCTGATGGGCCTGGCTGAGGTAGTGGTTGGCCTGTTCGTAATCTTGGGTGGTGTTGTTACGATTAAGATACATCATGCCGATCTCGTAAAGTGCCCGGCCCTGGTTGTATTTGTCTCCCAGCTCCTCAAATGCGGTCAGCGACCGACTCAACTGGGCCTGGGCTCTGTCCCACTCTTTGCGGCTGGCGGCGATCATGCCCTGTACCAGAACAGCGTGGGCCAGCTCCGACTTGGCGTTGGCCTGTTGCGCCAGTTCGATGGCCTTGGACACCTCGGTTTCTGCCTGATTCGGTTTTTCCATACGCACGTACAATTCGCCCAGGTAGGCCTTGATGGCGGCCATGCGGGCGGTAAAACCAAAGCCTTTACCGGCAATGGCCCAGCTCTTTTGCAGCAACTCTTCCGCGCGGGCGTAGGCTTTGCGCTCCATGTTGATCAGCGCCAGGCCGAGGTTCACCACCGCCAGCGATTGTGGATTGCCCATGCCGGTGATGGAGGCCAGGCTACGCTGGTAACACTCGTCTGCTTCGGTCCAATTGCCCTGGTGACGATAGATATCACCCATCACACTAAAGACGCGCGACGTGGCGCGCCGCAGGCCGGCCTGCTCTGCCAGGTTGAGGCTTTCTTTGAGATTGTCGATGGCCTTTTCCCACTCGCCCAGCAGGTAATAGGTGCCGCCCTGGGTTTCATAGATGTACGAAAGCGACGAGATATCGCCGCACTCGCTGGCCAGTTGACGCCCCTTTTCCAGGTATTCCAACGCCTTTTTATACTCACCCATCAACTGCGCCTGCCAGCCCAGGTTCTGGTACAGCTTGGCCTGTGTGGGCAGGTCTCCCGTCTCCTGGCTGATCTCCAGGCTACGCAGCCAGTGCTCCTCGGCCAGTTTGTTTTCACCCTGGCGGAAATAACGAATGCCGGCAAAGTAGAGCAATCGGGCCACTTCTTCTGGGTCGAGTAAATGCTCGGCCAGCTCGAACGCTTTTTCGGTCCACTTTTGAGCTTCTTCCAGCTTGCCCTGATGCCAGTAGACGCGTCCGATCTCGTTGTAGATACGTGCGACCTCGTTGTGTTCGGTGCCTTCCAGGTAGGTGAGTCCGAGCTGGAACTGGTGCATGGCCTGTTCGTAATCGCCGCGCTCGACCAAAATCTGTCCGATCTTGCGGCTCAACTCTGCTATCTTGACGTGCTCCGTGGAAACCTGTGTTGCCGCCATACCTTCCTCCTTGGCCAAAGTCATCGTGCCAGCCTCTTGGCTGCGCACAGCTCCCCCCTGACCTTGACGGTTGTCACTCGTTTGGCGTTTTATTGAGGGGGCAAATGCCGGATTGAACGATTAGGGACCTGTGGGTGTAGCCAGGGGTGTGAAACCCGGCGCCACCACCACGGTGACTGTCACCGGTTCCACTGCCTCCTGGGTGATCACTTGTTCGACGATGACGGTTCGTGTCTCAATGATCCACTCGTATTCCTCTATCAATTGCTGCTGCTGCAACGAGAGTATCAGCGTGGTGATGAGCAAGATATTGAACAGCAAGATCAGCAGGATGAAACGGCCCTGGCCGCCGCCATCGAGCCTGGATGCCCGCCCGGCTTCACCGGTATCTGCAGAGATGTGACTCATACCGATGTGGCCTCTTGGAACCTGATGGCCGTCTCCTCAAGTTTGACGGCCTGAGGCCCTTCGTCGGGCGGGATCATCTCGGTGGCAGCTTCGTAAAAGCGCACCTGGTTCTTGCCCATCCGTTTGGCCAGATAGGCGGCCCGGTCGGCTTTTTTGAGGAGAGTCGAGATGTCCATGCCATCGGTGGGAAAGAGCGCCACACCCATGCTGATGGTAAATCGCACCTCCCGTCCGTCCTGCGTGACAAAGGTGTGAGCCTCGACAGCGCGGCGCACGCCTTCGGCAACGGCTCTGGCCTCGGCGCTATCCGAACGGGAAAGCAGGATCGCAAATTCCTCACCACCGTAGCGGGCTACCAGGTCTTGCTCACCCACGACGTGCGAGAGGATCTGGGCCAGTGAGATCAACACTTCGTCGCCGGTCTGGTGGCCAAAAGTATTGTTGATGACGCGGAAATCGTCAATGTCGGCCAGCATGATGGCCGAAGCGCGGCTATCCACCTGGCTGCGGGCCAGTTCACGCTGCGCTCGTTCCTGAAACACCTTGGGTTGCATCAACTGTGTTTTGGGATCGATCTCGGCCCGGCGCAGGGTTTGTTCGTACAACTGGGCATTACGTAACACGGCTGCCGCCTGAGGCGCCAGAATACCAATGAGCCGAAAGTTTTCGGCGTTAAAAGTCTTGCGGTATCGCACCAGTACCAACAGTCCCACCGTGAGATGTTCGGCTATGAGAGGGGTGATGAGAAAACTAGATCGCTCCGGCCAGCTATCACCATCCTCGGTCAATGAATCGGTGGCCGGCAGATCGTTCACGATGCGGCCACGCCCGTTGCCGATGACCTCTCCGAGCAGGCCCTTGCCCGATACCACCGGCGCAATGGTCCGATCGGTGCTGCTGTAGGCCAGCAGATATTCGTTGGCCGCCTCGTTGAGAGTAAAAACCAGACATTCCTCGAAGGCCAGCAGGCGTCTCAATCCACGCTCGATGCCCCGTGTGACCACTTCCATCGTCTCTTCCTGGGTCACAGCCGTCAGAAAATCTTGAGTGATATCGTAGAGCAGTTGCACCTCGCTGTGAGTGGTGTCGATGTTGATGTAGAGCCGAAACGTATACAATACGGCCAGAATGGGCAGCAGGATCAGTAGCAGGGCGGCGATGTTGAAATTGCGCAGAGTATAGATGTAATAGGCCAGCAGCGGCAGCGGCGCCAGCAAAAAGGCCGATAGGATATCGGTGCGAGGCAACTCGGTCTCTTCTGCCGTCTGCACCAGGCGGTTCCGGATGCCGACGATGACTTGCGAGAGCAGGGCGAACCCCAGGGCATAGGCTGCCAGCGCCGGAATGTGAATGGCCTGTACGACGCCCCACGCGGTGACTCTTTTGCTCACCGAGACGTAAAGCGCGCCGGCCACGCTGCTCACCAGACCGTAATGACAGGCGTAGAACAGAACACGCATCGGGTTGCGCTCTTTTTGCCGCAGCATCAGCGCGGTGTGGCCTAGCAGCGCGCCGACCACAATGACCTGCGTCGCCTGCATCACCTGCTGCCAGGGCAACGGCGACTCGGTGGCAGGCACCATCAGGGCCAGCATCACCAATACAAAACTAAAGGTGATGGTCCCGCTGGGCAGGCGCGTCGGTTGCAGTTCGGCCAGGATAGCCAGCGCGACCAGCACGCCAGTCACCGGTGTGAGGATCAAGCCATTTTGCTGGATCAGGAATCCAACAGCGATGACCCCCAATATGGTGACGATGGTAGGATAGATTGCTTGGAGGAGGCGTTTTTGATCCATGACCTAATTATAACCCAGGTGTGTGTGCGCCAGTATGAAAAAAGCATAACGAATTCGTTAAGATTTCATCACAGGCAACAATTCTGCCGAACCCTGGCACGGCATCTACCTTCCTGATATGATACTTGAAGACGTGTTGGGTGTCAAGAGAAAAAGTTCGTGCTCTGACATCGTCCGATGGGTCAGGTCGTCTTTTTGTTATCTGATGGAGCGCCAATTTCTAGATGAGAGTCGCCTGGCCCGTGGTTGAGTCTGAGCGATAGGGCCATCATCTGCGTCAAAAGTGCCAGCCACTGCATCTGTTCCTCCATCAGAGGCAGGTGAATGCCAACTTGGGTTTCACGGTCGACCGACGCAGGCAGGCTGAAAACGAGCACCAGCGCGCCAAAAAAACCTTGTGTGTGCACAAGTGGTATCAGCGGAACGACCACCAACCCTTCGATACGATCTTGATCCAGGAGGTCGGCCAGCAGCCGTGGTTGGGTTTCCCTTTCCGTGTAAACGATCACCTGAGCGGTTTCAAATGGCACAGCCGGCAGGCTCTCTTGCGCCTCGATGGGCTGCAACGACCATCTGTCGACAAAGCTGCCGGGCAGGCCGACCTGATGCACCAGTGTCAGGTGGCCCTGGGCCGCGTCGCGCAGCAGGATCAGGCCGCCGCTGGCCTCCAGTGCACTCACCGCCCCTTTGATGCCGGCCTTCAGTGTGCGGGTGCTGTCGTGCGCCAGCAGTCGATTCACCTCGTAAAGCGTCGAGAGCTGGATCTCTTGATTTCGGGTGTGGCTGTTTTTTCGCTGGCGCAGAGCCTCCAGTTTGAGCGCCAATCGCCGGCGCTCGTCGTAAAGCCGCTGCCGTTCCAGAGCCTGACCCAATTGTTGCCCGATGGCGGTGAGTTGTTCGGCATCGTGCGCCTGTAGCTGGCCAGGCCGTAATGCGGCAACGATCATGACGCCGGCACTCTCCTTTTGCACCTGCAGGGGAATGCCAACCACCGACCGTGCGCCAGCAATCACCAGATGGTCTAACAGGCAGCCCTGGGTTGTTGATAGGGGGGCGTCCATATAAACCACCTGTCCGGACATCAGAGAGGCCAGCAGGTCATCTTGCTCCCAGACCTGGCGGGGCCAGGGCGCGTTCATACCTGATGGCAGGCCAGATGCGATAGCCGGCTTTAATACCCCGCTCGATTCCTCCATCAACCAGATGCCGCCCACCTCCGACTCTTCCAGGATGAAACGCAGCGTCTCTTCCAGGAGCGACATGACGTCGGGCCGGTACGAGGCGGTGTCGATGACGTTGATGATGGCTGAAAGGGCCTCTTCGCGACGGCGCAGCAGATGTTTGGTCTCATCGAGGGCCTGGGTGAGTTTTTCCACCTCTGCCTGGGTGTTGACAGAGGCTGTTCCTGGAGGTACGGGCGGCGCAGGCTGGGCAAACCAGCTCTCGGCGGCTTCCCAAATACGCGCTCTGAGATGGGCGTTCTCGATGGCGATGCCGGCCTGTTGCCCCACCACCTGTAGCCACAGCGTCTCTCGAGGTGTCAATCGGTCGCTGTGACGCGAGACCACGATCAATCCGCCCAGCAATCGACCGCCGGTCTGCAAGGGTATACTGAGCAGGGCGTTGAGGCCCGCCTGCGAAAGCAACGTCAAAACTTCCGGCGAGGCGTCGCCGTGGGTGATGTCCTGGATCAGCAAGGTTCTGCCAGAGACGATGCCGGTCAGCAGAGGGCCAACGCCCGTTTGCTGATCCACGAGAGCTGTCAACCACTCTGCCGGCATGCCCCGTTGAGCGGCCAGGCGAAAAGGTTGGCTTTCGTCGTCGATGACCAGGACGGCCCCAGCTTCGGCAGCCGTCATGGATAGCGCCTGATCCAGCACGCTTTCGAGGATGACCGGCAGATCGGGCGACTGGCTGATCGTCTCGGTGAGTTGGCTGAGCGCCTTCAGACCGCGCTCGTGGCGCTGCACGGCGCGGCCAGCCTGGCGCAGCGTGGCCCGGCGCTGGGTCAGTTCACTCTGGCTCTGGGCGATGAGGCGTTCGATCTGGCGCAGGACGGTGCGCGCGCCTTCGAGGCCCTTGGTGAGGTCTGGGTGTTCGACTGCCTCCCGGGCCAGGGCCTCGAGTGAGGAGCTATCGGTGGGGGAGAGTGATTCCTGGTAGTGCTGTTCCAGCAGCAGGCTGCGTTCGTGGGCGCGCTCGGCGAGCAAGGGCAGCAGGGTGGGGTAATGGCTGTTTCGCAGCAGCACCTCACTCGCCCCCTGGCGGAGCGCCTCCACTGCCTGATCCGATTGGTCGTTTGCCAGAACCAGCACCACCTGCGTCAGGGGAGCCAGTTGCCTGCTGAGGCGCAGCAAGCGCCAACGCGCTTCATCGGCCAGCCCCAGATCCAACAGCACCTGATACTGGCCGCTTTGCAGTTCTTGCCGCGCGGCGCCGACCGAGTCTACCAGTTTGATGTGAACCTGGTCTCCCAGCGCGAGTTGAAGGGCGTGAAGGCTTTCTGTCCGAGATTCGGCGCTGCCTCCGACCAACAAGATGTTCACCAGAGACCCCCGTCGCTGCCAGAATGTGAGCCTGAACGATTTACCAGGGTCGCAACGATGCTTCAAGTATAACATAAATGAGGGTTCGGTGCAACAAGTCTTGCCTTTCTGTGGGCTTGGTTGTATAATCTGCCAGACGGGTCGGGCCTGTCGATATACCATCTCGGTCGATGGCTTGGGCCGCCATGCGGTTTTCGTGAGGGTGCGTTTTGGTCTCGATGGATAGCCGTCACTTGGGCGCTGTTGCCGATGCCGTGGGTGATACGCCGTTTACGGTCTCGCCCTACTTTTTTGTCTGCCGTGGCGATTGCGCTGTCTTGGTCGACGATGCCACGCGCCTGGGCTGGCTGGTGGTGGTGCCCGGTGTGTCTCGCGCCGACAGTTATATTCTTGTGCGGAGATCGTTGGCTGTTGATGAGCTCGATGGCCTGGCCGATTTGGTCGCCAGCCTCGAAAGCCGCCGGCTTTTTGTGCCCGAATGTCTGGTGCAGCCGGTGCGCACGCGCCGCCGGGTGTTGCTGGAGGCTGAGGGCCTGTGTTTCACTTGTCGCTGCGTCCCCGCCGATTTTACCGTGGCCCGGCAGGTGGCGCGGCGTCTGAGCCGCGCCGATGCCGCTGCCGTGGCCGGGCTGCCCGGCGAGGCGACTTTTTTGCACCTGAATTACCACACCCCTGAGGCGCTGTTGAGCCAGGGGTTGGCTTTTGGTATCTTTTGCGGCGGTCGGTTGGTGAGCCTGGCGGCCTCGCTGGCCCTGACGCCGCAACACTGCGACGTGGGGGTTTATACACTGCCGCGTTATCGTAACCTGGGTTACGCCACCGATTGCGTCCGGGCCATCCTGGCCGAGTCTTTTGCCCGTGGTCTGCGGCCTCTGTGGCGCATCGGCATCCGTCAGAGGCTGGCCATCTATTTTGCCGAAAAACTGGGTATGGAAGAGATCGGCGCCAACGGCCGAGAGATCTATTTGGAGCTGGCCTGCCGTGGTTAAAGGCAGCGCTGTGGCCGGTCAAATGGCCAGGAGTCGATGGTATTGGTTGCTGCTGGGAGTGCTGGCGGTGGCGGCTTTTTTCCGCTTTTACCAACTGTCGTCGCTGCCGCCCGGCCCGTACTACGACGAGGCTGCCAATGTCATCCTGGCGAGCGAGATTGCCGCCGGTGACACACGGCCCCTGTTCATCACCTCTTATACGGGCAAAGAAGTGCTCTTTTTTTATCTCGCCGCGGGCCTGATCAAGATGCTGGGCCCCACGCTGCTCAGCCTGCGCCTGACCTCGGCCCTGATCGGTCTGGCGACGGTGGGCCTGACCTTTTGGCTGGGCTGGGAGTTGTTCGCCGACCAAGAGCACTGGCAACGGCGCGGCGTGGCTCTTGCCTCGGCGGCGTTGATGGCGGTCAGTTTCTGGCACGTGGCCATCAGCCGTTACGGTTTTCGGGCCATCTCGCAGCCGTTGACCCAGGCGCTGACGTTGTTGTTTCTATGGCGCGGTCTGCGGCGCGGCAGCAGATTGAGCCTGGTGTTGGGGGGGCTTTTCTGCGGACTCACAGCCTACACTTATCTGGCCAGCCGCATCGTACCGCTGGCTCTGACGCCGTGGGTTCTGGGGGCCTGGCTGGCAAACCGGGGGGAACGGCGTCGCGCGGCCGGGCAGTTGCTGCTCTTTGGCCTGGCGGCGGCTGTCGTCGTGGCGCCGTTGGCCGGGTTCTTTCTCCAGCATCCGGAGGCTTTTGGCACGCGCATGGGCCAGGTCTCGTTTCTCAACCCAGAGTTGAATCAGGGTGATCCCTGGGGCGCGTTGTGGCGTGCAGCAGCCGCGGCCTGGGGAATGTTCACCGCCCGCGGCGATCCGCAGTGGCGTTTTGGCATCGTGGGACGTCCGGTTTTTGATCCGTTCGTCGGTGGGTTGTTTTACCTGGGGCTGCTGTATGCACTCTACCGTCTCGTGCGTGGCCCTCGGGCCGTGGATCGGGCGTGTTATCTGGCGCTGTTGCTCTGGCTGCCACTGTTGCTCATCCCCAGCATTCTGGGTGTCAAAGAGGTGCCTCACAGCCTGCGGGCCATCGGCGTGATGCCGTTTCTTTTCTTTTTTCCGGCGTTTGGTTTGGTCATGGTGGTGCGAGGGCTGCGTGTGGTGTGGCAACGTGTGTCCTGGTTGTCTGCGCCGCGCGTGATGATGGCGCTGGCGGCATTACTTTTCGTCCAGGGGGGGCTGCTCAACGGGCGAGCCTATTTCGTCGAGTGGCGCAGCCAGCCGCAGCCCTACTATGAAAACGACGCTGATCTGGCCGACGCTGCCCGCGCGCTGAACCGGATGACTCTGGGCGAACGGGATGTTTTTATCTCGTCGGTTCACTTTCGCCACCCAACGATG
Source organism: Chloroflexota bacterium (assembly GCA_049324835.1). Lineage (GTDB taxonomy): Bacteria > Chloroflexota > Anaerolineae > CAYNKW01 > CAYNKW01 > JBMOMT01. Next base: position 17,464 of record JBMOMT010000059.1, read on the forward strand.
GCCCTTCTGGCCGAGAGCTACGAGCGTACGCAATGGCTGGTGGGCCAGGAGGTGATGGTTTTTCCGCCGCCCGATAGCCCCGGCGCGGTTTATGTCTTTCCCCACTCGGCGCTGCCGGCAGAGTCGTTGCTGGCGTTGCTGGGTAAGGTGGCGAGTGGGGAGCGCCATCTGGGGCCTGACGGTGACACGGCGTTTCTGATCTACCAACTGCCGCCGGGTGTGGCGCCCGAGTTGTCGCCGCAGCACACGTTGCACGCCGATCTGGGCCATCGGATCGAGCTGTTGGGCTACGATCTGTCGCCCGCCGCAGCGGGCGGGACGCTGGCTCTGACGCTCTACTGGCGGGTGTTAGCGCCCGTAGAGACGGGGGATTATCTCCTGTTTGCCCATCTACAAGACGCCTGGGGCTTTCGCTGGAGCAGCGCCGACGTTTTCGATTTCCCCTCGGTTCAGTGGCAGTCGGGCCAGCTCGTCGTGCAGCGGCGGCAGGTGGCCGTGCCGGTCACCGCGCCGCCGGGCGACTATGAAGTGGTGGTGGGCTTTTTCTCACAGGCTCAAGACAGCCGTCTGCCCCGGCTCGATGCCCAGGGGCGGGTGGTTGGCACCACGGCAACGCTGGCCCCGGTGGCGGTGAGAGCAGCAGTTTTGCCGCCCGATGTAAAAGATTTGAACATTCAACAGCCGCTCACGGTCCGCTGGGACGGCCTGCGGCTGTTGGGCCTGGAACGGGATCGGACGAGCGTGCGTCAGGGAGAAACGCTGTACCTGGGGCTGTTCTGGCAGGCCGAGCGCGCGCTGCCCGATCTCTTTTTGTCGCTGAGTCTGGATGCTGAGGGCGGTGGGGTATCGCTGCCGCTGTGGTATGGACGTCCGGTGCATGGTTCTTATCCCACCGGACAGTGGCCTGTCGGCGCGGTGGTGCTGGATCGTTATGGCCTGACGGTGCCTCAAGATATACCGGCCGGTGATTACGAGCTGCGTCTGGCGGTGGGGGATGGCGGGGCGGTATCGCTGGTGGATTTGCACGTCGAGGCGGTGGACCGGCGGCTGGTGGCGCCGCCCATCCAGCACCCGCTGCTGGTCAATTTGGGCAACCGGGTCGAGTTTTTGGGTTACGATCTGGAGCGTGACGAAATTGCCCCCGGCGAAACGCTGCATCTCACCCTGTATTGGCGGGCGCTGGCCGAGATGCAGACCAGCTATACCGTTTTCACCCACCTGCTCGATAGCGCCGATCAGATCCGTGGGCAGCAGGATAACCCACCTGTGAACGGCAGCTATCCCACCACGCTCTGGCTGCCGGGTGAGGTGGTGGTGGATGCCTATGCGCTCACCGTGGATGCCGATGCTCCGTTGGGAGAGCATCTCGTCGAGATTGGGATGTACCTGGCCGAGACGGGTGAGCGGCTGCCGGTGCTGGATGAGGCCGGGCAGGCCATCGGCGACCGTGTTTTGCTGGGCCGGGTTCTGGTGGTGCAACATTGAACAGCAGGACAGACCTGGCGGTTTTGAGCGTTGAACAGCGGCGTGTTATTTTGGCTTCAGGCAAAGAATGGCCAATGTCCGATCACCGGGCACTGTGAATGGGTACGGCGAGGACGGGTACGATGGACATGCTTCCTCAAAATCTGGGAACCTGGTTGCTGGCTTTGTCGCCTATTGTGGTGGTGCTGGTATTGATGCTGGGCTTTCGTTGGGGTGGATCGAAGGCCGGCCCGATGGGCTGGTTCGCCGCGTTTTTCGTTTCTCTTTTGTTCTTTGGCGCCACGCCAGAAATTTTGGCCTATGCCCAACTCAAGGCTGTGCTGCTCACGGCTCACGTGCTTTACATCATCTGGATGGCGCTGGTGCTGTATCACGTGGTCAACGAGGCCGGCGCCATCGCCGTCATCGGCCAGGGAATCACCCGACTGACAGGCGACCGGGTGATCCAACTGCTCATCCTGGCCTGGGCCTTTAGCGCCTTTTTGCAGGGGGTGGCCGGTTTTGGCGTGCCGATTGCCGTGGTAGCGCCACTGCTCATCGGCATGGGGTTCAATCCGGTGGTGGCCGTTGCTTCGGTGGCCATCGGCCACTCGTGGTCGGTGACGTTCGGCGACATTGCCTCTTCGTTTCAGGCGCTCATCGCCGTCACCGGTCTGGAAGGCTCCGATCTGGCCCCCTGGTCGGCGGCTTTGTTGGGCCTGGCGGTTTTTGGCTGCGGCTTGAGCGCCGTGCACACCTTTGATGGCTGGCGGGCCGTGCGCCGTGGCGCGGTGGCCATCGTGCTCATGGGCGCGGCGATGGCAGCAACACAATATGTGCTGGCCGTCAACAAACTGTGGAACCTGGCCGGATTCGTGGCCGGTCTGGTCGGCGTGTTGGTGGGAGCGCTGGTAGCCCGCTTTTACACCAGGGGTGACGAAAAGCCCGCCGATTCGGGCCGGATGAGTCTGGGGCTGGCGTTGTCGGCCTATCTGGTGCTGATCGTCATCGTTTCTGCCGCCGAACTGTGGCCCTGGCTCCACGACGCCCTGGGCGCAGTCAAGATCAGGGTCATGTTCCCTGACCTGACGACCGCTTTTGGGTGGATGACGCCCGCCGGCGCCGGAAAATCGATCTCGGTTTTTGGCCACGCCGGGGCGTTGTTGCTCTATTCATCGATCCTTGCCTTTTTCGTCTATCGCCGGGCGGGCCATTATAGCAGCGGTGTGGTGAGCCGGATCGTCGCCAAAACGGTGCGCAGCGCCATTCCTTCCAGTATTGGCATTGCCAGCATGGTGGGCATGGCAGTGATGATGGATCACGCCGGCATGACTTTTCGTCTGGCGCAGGGGTTGAGCACCGCCATGGGAGCGGCCTTTCCTCTGGTTTCGTCGCTCATCGGCACACTGGGCGCGTTCATGACCGGCTCCAACACCAATTCGAACGTCATCTTTGCGCCGCTTCAACGCCAGACGGCCGAATTGATCGGCATCAGCGTGTGGGTGATTCTGGGTGCGCAAACCACCGGCGGCGCGTTGGGTTCCATGCTGGCCCCGGCCAAGGTGATCGTTGGCTGTTCGACCGCCGGCCTGGCCGGGCAGGAAGGGCAGGTCATGCGCAAGACGGTGGGTTATGGTCTGGCTATCGCCATTGCGGTGGGTGTGGCCGCCTGGATGGCCATTTATGTCCTGGGTGTACCCTAACCCGGTCAAGCCGGAACCCATCAGAGAAATCTCACCACCAAGACACAAAGACACAAAAAGTTCATACACTAAAACAAAAGAGCTTTGTGCCTTTGCGCCTTTGTGGTAAATTTCTTGCCCAGCGTGCAAGAATTTCACCGGTAAGGTACTAAACAAAATTCGGAGGCGCGATCGGTCGTGAAACCGTTTCTAACCGTGATCATTCCAGCCTATAACGAAGTGGCCAACATTCGAGCCGGCGCACTGGACAAGGTGGCGACGTTTCTGGAGGCCAGGGATTTCCCTTACGAGGTGTTGGTCGTCGACGATGGCAGCCAGGATGAAACGGCCACTCTGGTAGAAAGTTTCGCCCGCCATCATTCACATTTTCGACTGGTCCGTGCGCCGCATCGTGGCAAAGCGCCGGCCATCTGCACCGGCATGTTGGCCGCCCAGGGGCAGATCGTGCTGTTCAGCGATATGGATCAGGCCACGCCTATCGGCGAGTTGACCCGGCTGTTGCCCTGGTTCGACAAAGGCTGCGATGTGGTGATCGGCTCGCGGGGCACGGTGCGCCGCAACGCGCCCTGGTGGCGCAGGGCCATGTCTCGAAGCCAGGTGGTTTTGCGCAGTGTGCTGCTGGGTCTGCGGGGCATCACCGATACCCAGTGTGGCTTCAAGGCTTTCCGCGGCACGGTCATCGAGCCGATCCTGAGTCGGTTGAGCCTCTACAGTCTGAACACCGATTGGGAAGTCAGGGGGGCTACCGTGTCCTCCGGCTTTGACGTGGAGGTGCTTTTCGTGGCCCGCAAGCTGGGCTACAGCGTGTGCGAAGTGCCGGTCGAGTGGGATTATCAGCGCACGCGGCGGGTGAACCTGCTGCGCGATTCGCTGCGCGGGGTGAACGATCTGCTGCGCATCCGGCTGGCCGATTGGCGCGGCGCGTACTCGGTGGATCGGTGAGGGAGGTAAGGGCTGTGTCTGATGAATCCAAAATACCGTTTCAGCGGCAACACAAATTGGCCTTGCAGGGATTGGCTTTTTGGGTCATGATGCTGATACCCATCGCACTCTATTTCGCGGCCCGCTCTGGTCTGGATAAAGCTGTGCTGGCGCTGCTGGTGACTCTGGGTGTGGGCATGCTGCTGGCCGTGTGGGTTGGATAGGCTGCGCCGGAAAGGGGGAGTAGCGTGGACGTTGTCGTGGTGGCTGGCTTGGTGGTGGGAGGGGTGAGCCTCGTGCTCATCGGCCTGATCGGTTTCGTTCGCCGTTTTGTGCCGCAGCGAAAAGGCAGGCTGCAATTGTCCGGTCTCAAAGGCCCGGTGGAGGTGCTGCGCGATCGCTGGGGCGTGCCGCACATCTATGCCGATTCGGCGGAAGACCTGTTTTTCGCTCAGGGTTACATCCATGCCCAGGACCGTCTGTGGCAGATGGAGCTGCAACGGCGGGCCGGGGCCGGTCGACTGGCAGAGGTGTTGGGTGAGGCGGCGCTGGAAGTGGATCGTTTCTTTCGTGTGCTGGGCACTCACCGCGCGGCGCAGGCAGAGGCCGCCGCCCTGGACGACGAATCGCTCCAGGCGCTGACGGCCTATGTGGCCGGCGTGAACGCTTTTATCGCTCGGCGCAAGGGCCGGTTGGGCTTCGAGTTCAGCCTGCTGCGCTTTGCGCCGCAGCCATGGCAGCCGGTGGATTGCCTCTATTGGGCCAAAGTGATGGCCTGGAACCTGGGGGGCAACTGGGCCAGCGAGTTGATCCGGGCCCGGCTGGCGGTCAAACTGGGCGTCGATCGGGCCATCGACCTGGAACCGTTCTACCCTGCCGACAACCCCACCATCGTCGCCGGTCCAGGGCTGGTCGAACCGAACACTCTGCCACCCAACGGTTGGCGCAGCGCGGCCCTGCGTGAGGCCCTGGAGGTGGCGGCTGGTCTGTTCGATGCTTTGCCCGCCGCTTTTGCTCCGGCGCGGCCAGGGCTGGCCGGGTCGCCGGGCAGCAGCAATCAGTGGGTGGTGGCGGGCGATCGCTCGGCGACGGGCGCCCCCTTGCTGGCCAACGACACCCACATGGGCCTGCCCATGCCGGCCCTGTGGTATCAGATTCACCTGATCGGCGGCGACTATAACGTCACCGGTGTCTCACTGCCCGGCGTTCCCGGCGTGGTTATCGGACATAACCCACACTGCGCCTGGGGAATGACCACCGCTTTCCAGGACGTCCAGGACCTGTACGTCGAAAAAATGAACCCAGAGAACCCTCGGCAGTACGAGTATGAGGGCCGGTGGCTGGATGCGGAGCTGATTCGGGAAGAGATGCGTGTCAAGGGGCAGGCTGAACCGGTGGTGCAAGAGGTGCTGATCACCCGCCACGGGCCCATCGTCAGCCCTCTGCTGGGTGAAGAGACCCCACTGGCGTTGCGTTGGGTGGCGCTGGAGCCGGGTCGCCTGCTGCGCAGTGTGCTGCGTTACAATCGCGCCCGGAACTGGGACGAATTTCGCGCCGCCATGGCAGACTGGTCGACTCCGGCGCACAACTTTTGTTACGCCGATGTCGAGGGCCATATCGCTTTCATCCAGGCCGGTTGGATGCCCATGCGGGCCAAAGGATATGGCCTGGCTCCTGTGCCCGGCTGGATCGGCGAGTACGAATGGCAGGGCTACCTGCCGCTGGAAGAGTGGCCCCAGGCCTACGATCCCGAGTTCAGCGGCTGGCTGGCCACGGCCAACAACCTGGTGGTCGATGGCAAATATCCCCACTTTATCAGCGCCGATCTGGAGAATCCCTGCCGCGCCCGTCGGGTGGTGGATCTGATCACCGCCAAACCCAGCCTCACGGTGGAAGATTTTTCGCGCTTCCAGCGGGATACGTTTAGCGCTCAGGCAGAGCGTTTGGTGCGTCACCTGTCAGATTTGGAGCCCAGGAGCGAGCAGGAGCGGCGCGCGCTGGCCTATCTCAGGAACTGGGATTATCGTATGGGCGCCAACAGCGTGGCCGCCAGCATCTACCAGGTCTGTCGCCTGCGGGCACTGCACGTCTTTTTCGGGGGGCACCTGGATGATCTGGCCGATAGTTATGTGGGTATCGGGTTGACACCTCTGGGTGAGATCAGCCCCTATCACGGGCGCAGTTGTGTGCGTTTGTTGGATCTGCTGGACGACAGTGGCAGGGGCGAGGACAATCTCTGGCTGCGCGATCCGGCCAGCGGCAGTGTGCAGTCGCGCCAGGTATTGCTGCGCCGCGCCCTGCGAGAGGCGTTGGATCTGCTGGAGCGGGAGTTGGGCCGCGACATGGCCCGCTGGACGTGGGGACGGCTGAACAAGGTATTGCTGGCCCATCCGGTGGGTTCGGTGAGGCCTTTGCACCGCCTTTTCAACCGTGGACCCTACCCCGTGGGCGGCGATCACGATACCCTGTTGCGGGCTACAGGCATGCCGCGTTTTCCCTTTAAGCCGATCTTGGGCGGCGACGCGCTGCGTTTCATCGCCGACGTGAGCGATTGGGAAAACTGTCGCATCGTCATCCCCGGCGGTCAATCGGGCCACGTGGGCAGCCGCCATTACGCCGATCAGGTCTCGCTCTGGCATCAGGGCAGCCATCATGCCATGCCCTTCAAACGATCGGCGGTGGAGCGTCACGCCCGCTGGCGGCTGACGCTCGAGCCGCAGGAATAGACACGGCGTTAGCCCAGCGCCGCCACCGCTTTTTCCACACTTTTTTGCGGGCTGATGTTGACCTGTACATCGGCCAGCCGTCCGGCCTCGTCGATGACAAAGTGAGAGCGGATGATGCCCATGTATTTGCGGCCGTACAGGCTCTTTTCGCCCCATACGCTGTAAAGCTCGGCCACGGCGTGATCTTTATCCACCAGCAGGGTAAAGGGTAAATCGTGCCTGGTTTTGAACTTTTGGTGGCTTTCGACGCCGTCGGGGCTGACGCCCAGCACGACGGCGTTTTTCTCCTCGATGATGGGGTATTCATCACGAAAGCCGCAGGCCTGGCTGGTGCAGCCGCTGGTCATATCCTTGGGATAAAAATAGAGCACCACTTTTTTGCCCCGAAAATCTGCGAGCCGGACGGTTTCTCCGGCATCGCTGATCAGCTCGAAATCGGGAGCGTTATCGCCTACCTGTAGTTGGGCCATGTTCCGGTCCTTCCTTTGTGTTTGTTCATTCCCCGCCCAATGGACGCGCGGCACGAGCCGGCGGTCGAGGTGTTGCATACCTGCCGGGCCGAGGGTCTGGATGGCCTCTCTGGCGCGTTCGGCATCGGCGATGAGCCGCGCCACGTCCACGCCCTGGCAGGCCGGGCTAAAGGGTGATAGATGGACCACCCCGGTCTGGAACAGCTTGACCGCGCCGCGGAATTCGTTTCGTTGCCATTTGTACAGCGCCACACCCACCTGCAAGATGCCCTGGTACAACTCACGCACGGCGGCAGGCTCTTGCATCCACAGGGTTTCCAGCGTGTCGTGGCACTCGAAATAGGCCCCGGCGTTGAATTCGTCGATCCCCTGCACCAGCAGCGGCGGCGCGGGTGCGTCGCAGTCGGTCACTGATCTCCTCGCGATATTTCCGGTGATGCAATGGCGTGCTGCTTTTTGGTGTGACATGGCGCATTACCCAAGACCTGACGGGTCTTCAAGACCCGTCAGGTCCGGGGGCTGTCTAGTCTTCCAGGGCAAAGCCGATCTTGAGCGTGACTTGCCACTGCGATACCTTGCCATCCTGGATAGCGCCGCGGGTCTCGATCACCTCGAACCAGCGCATATTACGCACCGTCTCGGCTGAACGGGCAATGGCGTTCTGGATGGCCTCTTCCAGCGTTGTAGCGGACGTGCCGGTGATTTCGATGAGTTTGTACACTTTGTCGCTCATGTTGTTTCCTCCTCAGTTTGATGGGTGAACGAATATCGAACCCGGCTGATGCCAGGATCAGCCTCTGAACCCGACGATGATGATATGGCGGTTGACAAAGGTCGCCTGCGGCGTGCCCCAGTTCTCCGGCTGCATCCAGCGGCGCACCGGTTCGGCGGCCTGGGCCAGCATGGCCTCCAAACGGGCGATGGTTTCCGGCGCGCAGCCCTGCCGCTCGGCCCAGGGCAGAAAATCGTGCTGCTTGACGACCTCTTCTACGCCTTCGACGCTCAATCCGGCGGCCTGGAACATGGTCTGCCACCCGGCCTGAGAAAAAGCGCGGTTGTGGCTGGGATCGCGTAGCCTCTCAAAGGTATCCACGCTGTGAGCGGTGGCGGCGTCTTGCGGCACAAGGTGATCCTGCACCAGCAGCCGCCCGCCCGGCCGGAGCACGCGGGCGCTTTCCTGCACAAAGCGGGCGGGGTTGGCAAAGTGGTGCGGCGCGATGCGGCAGGTCACCAGATCGAATTGGCCATCCTCAAAGGGCAAATCCTCGGCGTCGGCCAGCTCGAAAGCCACGTTCTCGACCCCCTGACCGGCAACAAAGGCCTGCGCCTTTGCCAGCATCCTGGGCGCGATATCGGTGGCAATGACGCGGGCCACGTGCGGCGCGAATTTCAGGGCCGTGTGACCGCCGCCGGTGGCCACGTCCACCACGATCCAGTCTGGTTGGGGCCGGGCGAGCGCTACCAGCCGCTCCAGTTCGGCTCCCTGGGCGTGAGTGCGACTGGTGACATAGTTTTGGGCAAAACGATCGTAGCGCTGCCGCGAAAACGATTTTGGATCTCCCATCATGTTTCCACATCCACAAAAATATCGTCCCCCTCGATTTTGACAGCAAAAGTGGGAATGCCCACCACTGCCGGCAGGCTGAGGGCGGCGCCGCTGCGCACGTCGAAACGAGCGCCGTGGCGCGGGCACTCGATCTGATCGCCGTGCAGGCAGCCCTGACCCAGCGGGCCATCGTCGTGGGTGCACAGATCGGCGATGGCATAGATCTGGCCGTTCACGTTGCACAGGGCCACGTCTTCGTAGCCCACTTCTACCACTCGAACCTGCCCCGGGGGAATGTCGCTCAATTTGGCCGCTTTGACGAATGCCATTTTCCCTCCGCCTACCAGTCTTCTGTTTCGTCGCTGTCTGGCCAGTCATCCAGGCCATAGGCTCCCGCTTTGACCACTTTGAGCGGCAGCAAGGCGCATTTGAGGCGCACCGGGCCCATCTCGATGCCCAGCTCGTCCAGCAGGTCTTCTTTGGTGAGGGCCTTGATCTCGTCCAACGTTTTGCCCACCAGCAGGTCGCTGAGCATAGAGGCGGCGGCTTTGCTGATGGCGCAGCCGACGCCCGAAAAACGCACCTTTTTTACCGTCTGGCGGTCGCTGTCCAGCTCGAAATCGAAACGCACCCGGTCGCCGCACAGCGGGTTGCTCTCTTCGTGGCTGATGTCGGGGTGCTCCAGCGTGCCATAGTTGTGCGGGTGGGTATAATGCTCCAGGATCTCTTCGCGGTAAAAATCGTCCATGATTACGCTTCCGTTTTTAACCTGTCCAGGTATTTTTGACGAAATTTGGCCACCTTGGGCGCAATGACCGCCCGGCAGTAGCCCTGGCTGGGGTTGTGCCGAAAGTACTCCTGGTGATAATCCTCCGCCTTGAAAAAATCGGTCAACGGCGTCACCTCGGTGACGAGCGGGGCGTCCCAGATGCCCGCCGCTTCGATTTCGTGGATGACCTCCCCGGCGGTCTGGCGCTGTCCCTCGTCGTGATAAAAGATGGCCGAGCGATACTGCGTGCCCACGTCGCCCCCCTGGCGGTTGAGGGTGGTCGGATCGTGGATGGTGAAAAAGACCTCCAGCAGCTCGCGAAAGGTGATGACTTGGGGATCGTAGGTGATCTGCACCACCTCGGCGTGACCCGTTGTCCCGGTGCAGACCTGCTGGTAGCTGGGGTTGGGCGTGCGACCGCCCGCATAACCCGATACGACCTTTTCCACGCCCCGCAGTTGCTCGTAGACGGCTTCCAGACACCAAAAGCAGCCGCCGCCGAGTGTGGCAATTTCTGTGTGCATCTTGACCTCACAATCCGAATATCTGGCGCGCCTTGAGCAGCGCTTCGACCAGTGTATCCACTTCTGATGGTATGTTATAGATGTAAAGACTGGCCCGCGCGGTGGCGGCCACGCCGTAATGCTCCATGAGCGGCTGGGCGCAGTGATGCCCGGCGCGGATGGCAATCCCCTCCCGGTCCAGGATGCTGGCCAGATCGTGGGGGTGAATGAGCAGCTCGCCGTCGCGGATCAGGTTGAACGTCACCACGCCGCCGCGCCCGGCGGGCGGCGGGCCATAGATGTGCAGGTTTGGCACCGCCGAGAGGCTGTCCATGGCGTGGGCTGCCAGGGCCTGCTCGTGGGTGTGGACGTTTTCCATGCCCAGCGCGGTCAGGTAATCGACCGCCGCGCCCAGCCCCACGGCGTGGGCCATGTTGGGCGTGCCGGCCTCGAATTTGTAGGGCACGTCGTTCCACTCGCTGTGGCGCAGGTGCACGCTCTTGATCATGTCGCCGCCGCCCATAAAGGGCGGCATGGCCTCCAGGATTTCGCGCCGCGCCCACAATACGCCGATGCCGGTTGGCCCCAGCATCTTGTGGCCGGAAAAGGCCAGAAAATCGGCGCCGCTGGCCCGCACATCGACCGGCAGGTGCGGCACGCTCTGCGCGCCATCCACCAGGCACAGCGCGCCGGCGGCGTGCGCCCGCGCGGCGATCTCGCTCACGGGGGTGATGGTGCCCAGCACGTTGGACATGCCGGTCACGCTCACCAGCCGGACCCGCCCGCCGAACTCGTCCAGCAGCCGGTCCAGGCTTTGCCCTGAGCCTTCAGGCGAAGGGTCGTCCAGTTTCAGCCGCCCGGCCGCGTCGAGGCCGATGAACTCCAGCCGCGCGCCCACCGCCTGGGCCAGCAGTTGCCAGGGCACCAGGTTGGAGTGATGCTCCATCTCGGTCAGCACGATCACGTCGCCCGCGCCGATGTTGGCCCGGCCCCAGGAGTAGGCCGCCAGATTGATGGCCTCGGTGGTATTGCGCACAAAAACCACCTCGCGAGGGCTATAGGCGTTGATGAAACGGGCCACCTTGCGCCGGGCGGCTTCGTAGGCCTCGGTGGCCTCTTCGGCCAGGGTGTGCACGCCGCGGTGGATGTTGGCGTTGTGGCGGCGGTAATAATCGTCCATGGCCTGGATGACGGCCTCCGGCTTTTGTGAGGTGGCGGCGTTGTCCAGGTAAACCAGCGGTTTGCCGTGCACCTGGCGGGATAGGATTGGAAAGTCGGTGCGGATGTGTTGGATGTCGCGCATGGGTGGCTCCTGAGACGTAAAACGTGATACGTCAAACGTGAGGCGTGAATCAGCCCCTGAGTTTGGCGGCGATGGCTCCGGTCAGGCGGTCCTTGAGGCCCGTCAGACTCTCCGGCAGGCGATCCAGCGTCGGTTGAAAAAAGCCTTCGACGATGAGGCGCACGGCCTCGGCGTGGGGAATGCCCCGGCTCATCAGGTAAAAGACGTGATCCTCATCGACCTGGCTCACGGTAGCGCCGTGGGTGCAGCGTAGATCGTTGGCCTCGATCTCGAGCTGGGGCAGCGAATCGGCCCGCGCCTGTTTGGAGAGCAGCAGGTTGCGGTTGCTCTGGTAGGCGTTGGTCTTTTGCGCTCCCGGCCAGGCGCGGATGGTGCCCTCGTAAACCGCCCGCGAGCGGCCCAGCAGCGCGCCCTGGTAGAGCAGGTCGCTGGCGCCGTGGGGGGCGATATGATCCTGGAGGGTGTCAAAGGCGATGTGCTGGCGGCCGTCGGGCAGATAGAGGCCGGTGACGCGGGCCTCGACGCCCGGCTGGCGCAGAACCGTGTGCTGCGAGGAGCGGCTGAGCCGCGCGCCCAGGTTGACCGTCAGCCAATCCAGGCGGCTGTCGCGATCCAGCAACGCGGTCTGGGAGCGCAGGTCGTAGACGTGTTTGCCCAGGTCTTGCACGTTGATGTAGCGCACGTCGGCGCCCGGCCCCACGTGCAGTTCGGTGACGCCGCCGTGGTAGGTGTCGGGGCAGGCTTCGCAGCCGACGGAAAGCAGCTCGGAAACGAGCGTCACCCGGCTGCCGGCCTCGGCCACCACCAGTGTGGGCGGAAAGACGGCCAGTTGCGGCAGTTCCATCCACAGCACAGAAATGAGCGGCAGGGCCACCTCGACGTTTTTGGGCACATAGAGAAACGCGCCGCCGCTCCAAAAAGCGGCGTGCAGGGCGGTGTAACGGTCGCTGGCGACGGGCACGGCCTCGTCCAAAAAGTATCGCTGCACCAGCTCAGGATGCGCCTGGGCGGCGGTGTTCAGGTCTGTGAAAATGACGCCCTGCGCCCGGAGCGGTTCGGCCAGCTCGGCGTAAACGGCTGCCGAATCGCGCTGCAACAGCAGGCCAGCCCGCTGGCCGTAGGTGGCCAGGGCGGCGTGCAGCTTGGGCGGCAGGGCGGCCAGGTCGGTGGTGGGTTTCTGCGGCGGCGCAAAAGGGATGAGGGTTTCCCATTCGAGTTTGCCGATGTCGGTGCGCCGCCAAAAGGGGACGTCCAACTCGTCGTAATGATGCCAGCCCTGGTAGCGCTTTTCCAGCAGCCACTGGGGCTCGCCTCGGCTGGTCGAAAGCGCTACCATCGCCTGGTGGGAAAATCCCGGGGCCGGAAGAGCCAGTTTCATCTCTTCCTGTTCCAACGTTATCACGGTGTCCACACTTTTTCTCCTTGTGGCGCAAGATGCCATCTTGCGCTACCCAATCGAGCCTTCCATCTCTAACTGGATCAGGCGGTTCATCTCGACGGCGTACTCCATGGGCAATTCCTTGACGATCGGCTCGATAAAGCCGTTGACGATCATCATCGTGGCCTGGTCTTCCGAGATGCCCCGGCTTTGCAGGTAAAACAACTGCTCGTCGCTCACTTTGCTCACCGTGGCCTCGTGGCTGATGCTGACGTCTTCTTCGTCGATCTCCATCACCGGGTAGGTGTCGGAGCGCGAAGCCTCGTCGAGGATGAGGGCATCGCAGACGACGTTGCTCTTGACGCCGTGTGCGCCCTGGTGAACCTTGATCAGGCCGCGATAGCCGGCCCGCCCGCCGCTCTTGCTGATCGATTTGGAGGTGATGCTGGAAGAGGTGTGGGGGGCGACGTGGATGGCCTTGCCGCCGGCATCCTGGTGCTGGCCCGCGTTGGCAAAGGCGATGGACAGAATCTCGGCGCGCGCGCCCCGACCCAGCAGGTAGACCGAGGGGTACTTCATGGTCAGCCGGCTGTTGTGCACGACAATCCCATTGGCGATAAAGTTGTGACTATTGGCAACTTCGATGTCCCAGGTATCTTGAGTGTCTAAAGGCTCGATCTTTGCCACCCGGTTGAAATGCACCGCTTCTTCGTATGCCTGGCTGCCAAAATATAGAAAGTAATGCGTATACTCTTTTTCTTCTTTTCCCAGCGGTTTCTTTTCCCGGCGGCTCCAACGGCTGATCTTGCGGGGATTGAGACCGCAGGCAAGAGCCAGGTGCTTGACATCCTCTAAAAGCTCTCGACTGACGCTGGTGATGGAAAGGTTCTTGTGATTGTAGCGCCGGTAGCCATCGGCTGCAATATAGCCTTCGATGAAAGCCAACCGCTGTGCCTTGGGCAGTGTATATACCCAATCCGGGACGCGTTTTTGTTGTGCATCCCCAGTCAATCCCAGGTGAACCAGCCAATCCCTGAGCTGAGCGGAATTGATGCGCACGGCATTGCCCCGTATCTCATAGTCTACGTGAAACAAGTTGGTCAGCAGAGCGATCAAGCGGTCATGCGCCCTGTCACCAGGAGGCACAGCAAAATAGACCCGATTCTGCTCCAGGTATCCATCCCCAACGTAAACGCCCAAAAGCCACATCAAGTCCTCAGAGCTGGAATCTGGAAGGGTAATAGGTTTGATGCCGCGAGTTGGGCGTGGCTCAAACTGCTTGGGCACCCCGCCATCAGGCAAATTCCCCGAAATAGCTATCCAGTCCCCGACTTGCAGTTGATCGAGTCGTTTCCACGTCAGTGAGAAATCCTTACCCTGTTTAACAAGTGTCAGGAAAGGATGGTTGGCTGTGGCCTCAACTTCGCGATAGTTCTCGGTCTGCAAATGAAAGATCTGCTGTTGGCCGCTGTATCTCTTAGCCACGACCGCATGGCATGCCCACTGCATTTTGGCATCCAGTGAGTAGACCATGTCGCCCGGTTCGATGTCCCGGATGGGTTTCACGGCACTATTCAACTGGACCATCACGTCACCCGCCAGACAGCCCAGGTTGCCATCGACCCATTCCATGGTGGCGTCTTGGTAGGCCAGCGCCCGCTGGGTGACCAGGTTGTAGACGTTTTTGCTCCAGTTCTGGATGGTGGTGTAACGAAAGCGCGCGCCTTTTTTGACAATGATCTCGATGACGCCGCTGTGCAGCGAGTCGGTGCTGTAGATGGGGGCGGTGCAGCCTTCGACGTAATTGGCCTCGGCCCCTTCGTCGATGATGATCAGCGTGCGCTCGAACTGGCCGATGTTCTGGGCGTTGATGCGGAAATACGCTTGCAGCGGCAGGCTCACCTTGACGCCGGGCGGCACGTAGAGAAAACTGCCGCCGCTCCACACAGCGGTGTTCATGGCGGCGTACTTGTTGTCGGTGGAGGGCACCACGGTGCCAAAATACTGGCGGTAAATGTCCGGGTACTGGCGCAGGCCGGTGTCGCTATCGACAAAGATGACGCCCTGCTTTTCCCACTCTTCTTTCAGGCTGTGATACACCGCCTCGGATTCGTACTGCGCGCCAGAGCCGGCCAGGAACTGGCGCTCGGCTTCGGGCACGCCCAACCGGTCGAAGGTGCGTTTGATATCGTCGGGCACCTCGTCCCAACTGCGGCCCTGCTCTTCGACGGGTTTGATGTAGTAATAGATGTCGTTGTAATTGAGGCTGGACAGATCGGCGCCCCAGGTGGGGGTGGGCTTGGAGTAAAAGATTTCCAACGCCTGGTGGCGCAGGGCGCGCATCCAGTCTGGCTCACCCTTCATGTACGAGATCTGGTCCACGATCTCGTGATCCAGCCCTTTGCGGGCTTTGAAAACGTAATTCTCTTCGTCGCGAAAACCGTATCTATAGTCGTCCAGGTTGACGCCCAGGGTGATATTTTCTGACACAGTTCTTTCCTTTCGAGCGGGTGGTAAGTTTAAAGATCCTGACATTACTCGCCACTGGCCACTTGCTCTTTGATCCAATCGTAGCCCTTTTCTTCCAACTCCAGGGCCAGCTCCGGGCCGCCAGACATCACAATGCGACCATTGACCAGGATGTGCACATGTTCTGGCTTGATATAGTTGAGGATGCGCTGATAGTGGGTGATGACCAGCACGCCCAGGCTTCGCCCTGAGGGGCTCGATCCCGAAGGGTCTGGGTCGATGAGCTGATTGACCCCCTCGGAGACGATGCGCACGGCGTCGATGTCCAGGCCCGAATCGGTTTCGTCCAGCACGGCGATTTCCGGCCGGAGCAGGGCCATCTGCAGCACTTCCATGCGTTTTTTCTCGCCGCCAGAGAAACCATCGTTCAGGTAACGGCGGGCAAAACTTTCGTCCATTTTGAGCAGGGCCATTTTTTCCTTGAGCAGCTTGCGGAACTCGCGCATGGGTATGCCCCGAGTCTCGTCGTTGCCGTTGCTGCCTGGCTCCGGCTGGGGGTAGCGGGCATTGATGGCCGTGCGCAAAAAGTTGGCCACGCTCACTCCGGGGATGGTGGCCGGGTATTGAAAGGCCAGAAACAGCCCCAGCCGCGAGCGCTCGTCCGGCGAAAGCGCCAGGATGTTCTGGCCCTTGAACCAGATCTCGCCAGCTGTGACCTCGTAGGCCGGGTGGCCCATGAGCGTGTTGGCCAGGGTGCTCTTGCCAGAGCCGTTGGGCCCCATGATGGCGTGGATCTCGCCTTTGTTGATTTCCAGATCGAGACCCTTTAGGATCTCTTGACCTTCTACGTTGACGTGTAGATTCTCGATAACCAGGGTGGCACTCATTGGAATTTCGACTCCTCTTGAACCTCGTTCTCGGTGATGGTGAACTGGCAGCCCCGGTGGCCGTCCAGCGTGCAGCGGGCCAATCTGACGCCCGATTCCAGCAGTTGGGCCATCACCTGCCGCTCCATTTCACACACGGCGCGGTTTTCGGTGGCCACATTCTGGTAGGGACAGCCGTATTCCTGAAGGGTAAAGCCATCCTCCGTCCGTTCGATTTCGACCATGACGCCTTTTTTATCCAACAGCTCGGCCCAGGCAGTCAACCGATCGACCAGTTCCCGGCCCCAAACCTGATCGCGATACCGGGCCGCCAGGCGGTCGCTGACCTGGCGCAGCAGGCGTTGCAGCGCCTCACCGCCCTGGGTGGAGGCCACTTCTTCTAAAAGGATCTGCACGAGCTCGCCATAGTCATTTTGAAACAGGCTGTAGGCCTGAGGCGTGATCGAATAAACGAGATAGGGGCGGCCAACGCCTTGATGCACCTGTTCGGCGTGGATCGCGCCGCTGGCCTGAAGCCGGAGCAGATGCTGCCGCACGGCTGAGCGGGTCACTCTGAGATCATCGGCAATTTCCCTGATGCTGGCCTGGCCGCGTATCTGGATGGTTTTTAAAACCTGGCCGGCTGCCGTATCGGCAAACTCTCGATAGTAGGCCATCGCTTTACCCTTCCCTTTCCAGAACTATGCTGGCAGTATACCACAAAAAGATATTTTTGTCAATAATTACTATCAAAATTATATTAATAAAGGCCACAAATTTTAAGGTTTTTTGACCTTGCCGCTTGCGTTGTGCATCGCTTTCGGCTATAATGTTGGCGTTTCGACTTCGATGGGGAGGCAGGTATGAAGAAAGCATTGTGGGCTCAGTTGGTGTTGTTGCTTTTGCTGTTCGTGGCGTGCAGCTCGGCAGCCATGACATCGACACTCAGGAAAACACCCACCCCGACCATTGTTGCCCAAAGCGATGGCACTCCTATACTTACACTGACCTCCCAGGCCAGGCCCACCTCCACACCGACTTTGATCATGGAAATCCCACCGACCCAGACGCCTGTTCCACCGCCGCCGACGCCCACACTCAAACCGACCGCCACACCGACGCTCACCCCCACGCACACGCCGATACCACCGCCCACGCCGACGCCAGAGCCGACCAAACCAGGAGAGACACCCCAACCCACGCCCACGGAAACGCCCACCCCGCTGCCGCCGCCCACTCCCACTCCGGAACCGGCTGGCCCGGCGGATAAAGAAATGGTGCTCGTCCCCGGCGGCGAGTTCACCATGGGCAGCAACGATGGTGACGCCGACGAGTCGCCACCCCACCCGGTGACGGTAGCCCCCTTTTCCCTGGACCTCACCGAGACGACCAACGACGAATTTGCCGCTTTCATGCAGGCCACGGGTTACCAGTCTCTGTCGGTGCGGCTGGGCGAGGGCAACCATCCGGTGACGCGTGTCACCTGGGATGACGCCAACGCCTACTGCGCCTGGGCCGGCAAGCGGCTGCCCACCGAGGCCGAGTGGGAGTTCGCCGCCCGCGGCAGCGATGGACGTATCTACCCCTGGGGCAACGATTGGGACCCCGCCAAAGCCAACGGCCGTGAGACGGGCATCCGCAGCACCACGGCGGTGGGCAGTTTCGGCGCGGGGGCCAGCCCCTTTGGTGTGCTCGATATGGCCGGCAACGTGCGTGAATGGACCGCCGATTGGTACGACAAGTACCCCGGCAGTTCATTTTATTCTCAATTCTTTAACAAGTTCCGGGTGCACCGGGGCGGCGGCTGGTTCGACGATGCCGAAGACCTGCGCGTCGCCAACCGCAACGGTGGCCCGCCTGAATCGGCCAACGACGACCTGGGCTTCCGTTGCGCCCAAGATGCCAGCCCCTGAACGGTCGTATGGCGTTTCGTGAAGGGAGGTGATACCGGGCTGTTGATCATGTGTCCTGTGGGGGATTGGAAGACTGTTTTCATTCGACAAGCTAAAAAGCAGAAAAAGAGGAGGAAGTCAAATGCGCAAGTGGACATTGGTTAGCCTGTTGGTTTTGCTGGGCCTGCTCATTGCCCCTGTTTCTGTTTTTGCTGGCCCGCCTCAGCAGGGTGAAACCGAGTACACCGTCCAGCTCGACGACAACTTGTGGAACATCGCCGAAAAGTACCTGGGCACCGGCGCGGCCTACCGGGCCATCCTGCTGGCGACCAACATCAAGAGCAACGAGGATGACACGTTCGCTTACATCAAGGACAAGTCGCTCATTTACCCCGGCCAAAAGCTGCTCGTGCCCGACGCCGATACGGCCACCGAGATGTTGACCATGCTGAGCAACTTTAAAGTGGGCATGGTCTCCGACGTGGGCGGCGTCGACGATGCCAGCTTTAACGAGAACACCTGGAAGGGCCTGACGGATGCTCAAGAGCAGTTCGGCATCCAGGTCGCCTTCATCGAGTCGCAGGCCCAGGCCGACTATGAGGCCAACATCACCGAGTTTGCCGAGCAGGGCTACGACATGGTCATCAGCGTGGGCTTTTTGCTGGGTGACGCCACAGGCAAGATGGCGGCGGTATACCCCGATACCATGATGGCCATCGTGGACTATGCCTACGATCCGGGCATCGCCAACGTCCAGGGCATCGTTTTT
This sequence comes from Chloroflexota bacterium, assembly GCA_049324835.1. Lineage (GTDB taxonomy): Bacteria > Chloroflexota > Anaerolineae > CAYNKW01 > CAYNKW01 > JBMOMT01. Next base: position 36,243 of record JBMOMT010000059.1, read on the forward strand.
AACGTGGACGAGGCGGCTTTCCAGGTGGGTTACGTGGCGGCCGCCATGGCCGATATTGCCGATCCGGCGGATCCCAAAGTGGCCTATGTGGGCGGCATGCAGATCCCACCGGTAGAGCAGTTCATCTATGCGTACGAGGCCGGCGCCAACTATTACAACGAGAAATACGGCAAGAGCGTGGGCTTCTTTGGCGTCTATGTGGGCAACTTTGAGGCGACGGATCAAGGCAAGGCCCAGGGCAACTCGCTCATCGATGAAGGCGCCGACATCATCTTGGGCGTGGGCGGCAAAACGGGCAATGGCGGCATTGCTGCCGCCAAGGAGCGCGGCAAGTGGGGCATCGGCGTGGACGTAGACCAGTACTACACGCTGCCCAACGAAAAGGACATCCTGGTCACCAGCACGGTAAAGCGGATGGATGCGGCAGTGCTGGGTGTCATCGCTGGCGCCCTGGAGGGTAACTTTGGCGGCGGTGGGGTGTATGTGGCCACTCTGGCCAACAACGGTGTGGGCATCGCCCCCTTCCACGATTTCGAGGGCAGGGTGCCGGCCAACATCGTGGAAGACCTGAAGGCCATCCGGGCGGGCATCATCAACGGCACCATCGACACCGGCTGGCCGGTGGCTCAGTAAAACTCAACTCTGGTTTTGTAATGGGCGGTGCCGGGCAAAGGTCTGGCACCGCCCCCTGCTGGAATTTTGGATCGTGAGTAACTGCTCACCAGAGTCGCAGAGGTCGCCGAGATATCATTTTGGGCCACAGAGAAGTTACTTGTTCTCTATGAAAACAGGAAAACTCGGCGTCTCGGCGGCGAAATTAGGGCTTGGCCGAGCAGTTACGATCGTGAAACGTAAAACGTGAGGTGTGATCGTCACTTTACGTTTTACGTTTCACTTGTCACCTCACGCAGGGAGTGTTTATGGCCCCCATACTCGAGACACGCAACATCACCAAGACCTTTCCGGGTGTGATCGCCAACGAAAATATCAGCTTTGCGTTGCAAGAAGGTGAGGTGCTGGCCTTCCTGGGCGAGAATGGCGCCGGCAAGAGCACGCTGATGAATGTGCTGTATGGTCTGTACACGCCGGACGCGGGTGAGGTTTTCGTCCGGGGCGAGCGTGTGACCATCCGCGAGCCGCGGCACGCCATCGACCTGGGCATCGGCATGGTGCATCAGCACTTTCAGCTCATCCCCACGCTCACCGTGGCCGAAAACGTCATGCTGGGCGCCGAGGTGGTGCGCCAGGGTCTTCTGGATCACCGGCACATTGCCCAGGAGATCCGGGCGCTCTCCAGGCAGTACAATCTGGCCGTGGATCCGGAATCGCTGGTGGGTGATCTGCCGGTGGGGGTGCAGCAGCGGGTGGAGATCATCAAAACGCTCTACCGCCGGGCCGACATCCTCATCCTCGATGAGCCGACGGCTGTTCTCACCCCACAAGAGATCGATGGCCTGTTCGAGATCATCCGTTCGTTGGTACAAGAGGGCAAGTCGGTCATTTTTATCTCGCACAAACTCAAAGAGGTACTCACCATCGCCGACCGCATCATCGTCCTGCGTGAAGGTCGCGTGGCCGGTGAGACCAGGCCGGCCGAGACAGACCAACTGCAACTGGCGGCGATGATGGTCGGTCGCGAGGTGATCCTCACAGTCGACAAAGCTCCGGCCAAACCTCAGGGCGTGGTGCTGGCTGTGGAAAACCTGCACGCGCTGGATGATCGCCGCCACACGGCGCTCAACGGCGTGTCGTTTGAGGTGCGGGCCGGCGAGATTCTGGGCGTTGCCGGTGTGCAGGGCAACGGCCAGACGGAGCTGGTGGAGGTGCTCACCGGTCTGCGTCATGCCACCGAGGGACAGGTGACAATTCTGGGCACCGACGCCACCAACGCTTCACCGAGGTTCATCACCGGGTTGGGCACAGCCCACGTGCCGGAGGATCGCCACAAAGATGGTCTGGTGCTCAGCGCCCCGGTGTGCGATAATCTGATCCTGTGCAGTTACCATCAGCCACCCTTTGCGCGCGGCGTGGCCATGCAGGAAAAGGCGATCGTCGAAAACGCTGCGGCGCGGGTGAGCGAGTTCGACGTGCGCACGCCCAGTGTTTTCTTGCCGGCCGAGAGCCTTTCCGGCGGCAATCAGCAGAAGGTGATCGTCGCCCGCGAGCTTTCGCGGCCCATCAGGTTACTCATCGCCGCCCAGCCCACCCGCGGTCTGGACGTGGGTTCTATCGAATTCATTCACCGCCGGCTGGTGGAAAAGCGTGACGAGGGGGCCGCCGTGCTGCTCGTCTCTGCCGAACTGGATGAGGTCCTGGCGCTTTCGGATCGTATTGTCGTGATGTACGAGGGTCGCATCGTCGCCACGTTGCCCATCGAGCAGGCCGACCGGGCCAGGCTGGGCCTGCTGATGGCGGGCGTGAGTGAAACGTGAGGAGGAAGAAGCCCTTGAGCCAGCATCTTTCCGAGACTCCTTTTTTGGTTGCCCACCGCACGTGGTTGCGTTACATCTTTTTAGCCACGACGCTGTTGACCGTGGCGCTGATGGTTGTCATCCCGCTGGGCAAGGTGCTCATTTCGTGGTTTGTGCCGTTGCAGGGCGTTCTGGTGCTGTCGCTCCTGGCGCTGTACACGGCCCATAGCGCTTCGTTGGATTGGTTGCGCGGGCTGGTATTACCGGCGCTGGCGGTGTTCACCGCGCTCGTCCTGGGTGGGTTGGCCGTGGCTTTTACCGACCGTCAGGTGTGGGCGGCGCTGAGTGATCTGTTCACCCGGCCCGGCCCGGCGCTGAAGGCGGTGTGGGATAGCATGGCCGCGGCCTATTCCGCGCTCTTTCAAGGCTCCATCGGCAACCTGGGCGACGTCAGTCGCGGGTTGCAGGCGTGGTGGGTCGACGGCGATACCAAACTGATCCTCTCGGCTTCGCGCCCGCTCACCGAGTGCCTGGTGCTCTCGGTGCCCTATATTCTTTCAGGGTTAGCCGTTGCCCTCGGGTTCCGCACCGGGTTGTTCAACATCGGCGTGGAGGGCCAGTTTGTGATCGGCGGCCTGTGTGCGGTGGTGGTGGGGTATCAGATCGCCGGCTTGCCGGCGATCGTTCATCTGCCACTATCGCTGTTGGCGGGTATGGCCGGCGGTGGACTGTGGGCCGCCCTGCCCGGTTACCTCAAGGCCAAAACCGGCGCACACGAGGTGATCAATACCATCATGCTGAACTGGGTGGCCTTTCGATTGGTCGAATGGCTGCTCAAAGAGCCTTTGGAGGTCAGCCAGGGCACCCATCGCACGCCCGATATTCTGCCCACCGCCGAACTGCCCCGCTTTTTTCCCCATCCCATCCGCCTGCACGCCGGTTTTGTGCTGGCCCTGCTGGTGGCCGCGCTGGTCTATTGGTTCCTGTTCAAGACGGTGTGGGGCTTTGAATTACGCACCGTGGGCGCCAATCCGGATGCCGCGCGTTACGGCGGCATGAACATCACCCGCAACTTTGTGCTGGCCATGGCATTGAGCGGCGCGTTGGCCGGGCTGGCCGGGGCCACCGAGTCTTTGGGGGTGACGCGCAACATGACACTGGGTTTCTCGGCTGGCTACGGTTTTGACTCGATTGCCCTGGCCCTGCTGGGCAAGAGCCATCCGCTGGGAGTGGTGCTGGCCGGTATCCTGTTCGGCACGCTGCGCGCCGGCGGCAAACGCATGCAATCGGTGGCCGGCATCCCGTTGGAGATCATTACCATCATGCAGGCGATGGTCATCGTTTTCATTGCTGCGCCGGCCATCGTGCGGGCCATCTACCGCATCAAGGCTGCCAGGGACGAGGGCAAAGCGGTCTTTACGCGGGGTTGGGGAAGCTGAGGTAACCATCTATGCTGAGACAGTTACGCGAGACACTGACCAACACACAACTGTGGGGCATCGTCAGCGGCGTGACGGGACTGGCCGTCATCGCTGCGGCGCTGCTTGTGCTGCCGCCCGGCGAGGCGGCCACGTTCTACGACGACCAGATCGGCACCTTGTTGGCTCCCCCGTCCCAGATCACCGTCCTGACGCTCGGTTTCCTCTGTCTGGCTCTGGCCGGCTGGCAGTTCTACCGGGGTCTTTCACTCAACCTGACACTGGGCATCCTGGGCAGCCTGTTGGTGATGGCCTTCCTGGTGGCCATCACCGGCGGTCGTAGCCTCAACTTGCCCGGCGTCTTTCAGATCGCCCTGACTTCAGCCACGCCGTTGGCTCTGGGTGCGCTCAGCGGCATCTGTTGTGAGCGCTCTGGCGTGATCAATATCGCCATCGAGGGCATGATGCTCTTTGGCGCTTTTGTGGCCATTCCGGCGACAGCCCTCTCTGGTAGCTACACGGTGGGTATCCTGGCGGCAGTGCTCACCGGTGGGTTGATGGCGGCGCTGCACGCCGTGTTATCGATCAAATACAAGGTGGATCAGATCATCAGCGGCACCGTGATCAACATCCTGGCCGCCGGCGTGACACGTTATCTCAACATCCGTGTTCTTGAGCCGGCCGAGCTCAGCGCTGTGCCGCCCATTGGCAACTGGCGTGTGCCGCTGCTGGCCGATATCCCCGTGGTTGGCAAGCTGTTCGATGCCAGCCCAACGACGTTTGTTATGCTCGTGCTGCTGGTGCTGGTCAACATTGTTCTTTTTTACACCTCGTGGGGACTACGCACGCGGGCTGTGGGTGAGCATCCCCGCGCCGCCGACACGGTGGGCATCCACGTCAACAGGATGCGTTACATCAATGTCATCATCGGCGGCTGTATCGCCGGTTTCGCCGGCATCTATTTCTCGCTGGGGCTGGGCTCTTTTGAGGATAATATGACCCACGGTCAGGGGTTTGTGGCGCTGGCAGCGATGGTCTTTGGCAAGTGGACGCCCTATGGCAGTTTTGCGGCGGCGCTCATTTTCGGCTTTGCCGACGCCATCCAGGGCAAGATGCAAAACGTGCTGGCGGTAGGTATCCCCCCCGAATTCCTGCAGATGGCGCCTTACGTTCTGACCATCATCATCCTGGCCGGCGCGATCGGTCGGGCCATCCCGCCGCGCGCCGTCGGCAAACCGTACGAGAAGCAATAGTTCTCACCAAAGTCTCCAAGACACGAAGGAAGACAAACTTGCATCTTTAAGCCTTTGCGCCTTCGTGTCTTGGTGGTTGAGGAAATGTATGCACGAGTTTGCTGAACTCGAAACCCCTGCTCAACGCCGGGCATATCTGAAAGCCCATTATGGCTGCCCCGAAGCCGGCCCTACGACGCCTCACGAACGGGTGACGGCGGCCATCGAACGCAGGGAACCCGACCGGGTTCCCTTTGACTTTTGGGCCGTGCCCGAAACTTGCGCCGCGCTGCGGACGTACCTGGGCGTTGAGACCGACGAAGGGGTGTTACGCCTGCTGGGGGTCGATTGCCGCCTCGTCGCGCCGGATTACGTGGGGCCTGCGCCGCGCGTGCAGCCCGATGGCTCCTATTTCGATGCCTGGGGCACGCACCGGCGGCGGGTGGCCAATGATTTCAGCGTCTACGACGAGTATGCCAGCTTTCCGCTGGCCGAGGCCCAATCCCGCGCCGAGGTGGAAACCTGGCCCGGCTGGCCCGATCCGGCGCACTGGGACGTGAGCACACTCGAGGCCAAAATACAGGCCCTCAACGCCGGGGTGGCGTATCACGTGCGCTACGAAGTGGGCGGCATCTTTGAGTGGTCGTGGGGACTGGTGGGGCTGGATCGTTTCCTGATCGACCTCAAACGGCGCCCGGAGGTGCCGTGTGCGGTCATGGATTGTTTCACCGATCTGTACATCGCCAACGTCAGCCGTGTGCTGGAGGCCGCCGACGGGCTGATGGACATGGTGTACACCTACGACGACGTGGGCATCCAGAGCGGGCTGATGCTATCGCCTGGCATGTGGCGCGAGTTTATTCTGCCGCGCCACCGGCGGCTCAACGCCGCCATCCGCCGCTACCCGGTCAAGATCATGTACCACTCGTGCGGCGCAGTTTTTCCGCTCATCGGCGCCTTTGCCGACGAGATGGGCATCGACGTGTTGAATCCACTGCAACCCCGCGCCGCCGGCATGGACATGGCCCGCATCAAACGCGAATTCGGCGGGCGGCTGGCCTTCCACGGCGGGGTGGATATCCAGCATACGCTGCCCCAGGGCACGCCGGGTGAGGTGCAGGCCGAGGTGCGGCAGCGCTGCGCGGCGCTGGGCCGGGGCGGGGGCTACATTTGCGCCTCGGCGCATTACATCCAGGCCGATACGCCGCTGGACAACATCCTGGCGATGTATACCGCGCCTCGCGAGTTGAATTCTGCGGCGTAACTGCTCACCGCCGAGATGCAGAGACCGCCGAGCCGGTCGTTGGGCCGTGGAGAATGGCCCATCCGTAGCGACAACGATCGGGAACTTGGCGGTGAAAAAAAAAGAGATACTCAAGTAAGGTGAGGCATGGGAAAAAACGTGTTGATCGACCTCATCGGCTGGTCTGGCGCGGTATCTGTTCTGCTGGCCTATGCTCTGGTCTCGACTCGGAAAATGGAGGGTGACTCGTTTGTCTACCAGCTTCTCAATCTGGCCGGTAGCCTGCTGCTCATCGTCAACTCGAGCTTTTACGGCGCTTTTCCTTCGGTGGGTGTCAACGTGGTGTGGGCTGGCATTGCCATTTACGCCTTGACGCGCATCAAAATCAGAACCAGGCGTGGGTGAGGCTGTCAGGAGGTTGGTTTTGCAGCACATATCTCTCGGCCAGGCTGCGATTCAGCCCGCCGATCCGGTGGTGGCAGGCTCGTTTGTCACGCTCACCTTTACCTATACCGCTGGCCATCCGGTAGACGATTCGGGTTATCTCAAGATCGTCTTTCGCCACATGGCCGATTTCGGCACTCCCCAATTCCACGATCCTGCCGCACCCAATTATTGCACCGTCAGCACCAGCGGCAATTGCCGCATCGAACCGCGTTGGGACCCCAAGGGCCACACCCGGCCCTGGAGTCGCGCCCTGTATTTCAAAGTGCGCGGCGGTTTTTTGGACCGCGGCGAGCAGATCGCCGTCACATTTGGCGATACTCGTGGCGGCTCACCCGGCTGGCAGATGCAAACCTTTTGTGAGCACAGCTTTGAGTTCAAAACGCTGATCGATCCCATCGCCACTTGCGAGTTTAAGGAATTGCCTCACTCGCCCACGCTGCGCGTGGCGCCGGGCGCGCCTGTCCGGGCGGTTTGCATCGCCCCCTCGCGAGTGACGGTCGGACAGCCGTTCGATTACCATCTCAAGCTGGAAGATCGGTGGGGCAATCCCATCAGTTCACCCGTCGCGCTGTCGCATCCCGGTTTCGCCCGGCCCGGCGTTCAGACGCTGGTGGCCGGGCATGCAGAAACGGGGCTCTCGGCAGAAAGCAACCCCATTGAGGTGACCGCAGCGCGGCAGCCGTTGCAGCCCTATTGGGCCGATTTTCATGGCCAGTCAGAAGAGACCATCGGCAGCAACAGCATCGAGGATTATTTTGCCTTTGCCCGCGATGATGGCCGCCTGGACATTGCGGCCCATCAGGGCAACGATTTTCAGGTGACAGATCTCTTTTGGCATCGGGTGAATCAGGTGAGCCGTGATTTTTACCAGCCGGGTGTGTTTGTCACCTTTCCGGGCTACGAGTGGAGCGGCAATACCCCACTGGGCGGCGACCGTAACGTCTATTTTGCCGCTGAGGGAGGGCAGATGGTGCACAGCAGCGTCGACCTGCTGCCCGACAAAAGCTCGGCTTACCCTGTGGCCGGCACGGCCAGCGCGCTGTTCGAGGCGCTGCGCGTTCAGGATGGCCCGACGCCGTTTGTATTTGCTCACGTCGGCGGGCGTTACGCCGATCTGGCCGTACACGATCCGGCGCTTGAGCTGGCGGTGGAAGTCCATTCGGCCTGGGGCACCTTCGAGTGGCTGGTGGAAGAGGCTCTGGAGCGTGGGTATCGTGTGGGCATTTGCGCCAACTCGGATGGCCACAAAGGCCGTCCCGGTGCGTCTTTTCCTGGCGCGAGTGTATTTGGATCGTTGGGTGGTCTCACCTGTGTGTTGGCCCGGCAGTTGGATCGCCAGAGCGTTTTGCAGGCATTGCAGGCGCGCCATTTTTACGCCACCACCGGACATCGAGGCCTGCTGCAAGTGCGGCTGGAACCGGGCGATGGTCGCAGCGCCGTGATGGGTGACGTGGTGGCGATCGGTTCTGACACGCCCCACTTGCACGTGTGGGCCGTGGGCACGGCAGCCATCGAGAGCATCCAGGTGCGCAACGGTCTGGAGCCGCTGGCGACGCTTCGCCCCTATGGCAGCGCCGATCTGGGCCGCCGGGTCAAGATCGTGTGGAGCGGGGCCGAGGTGCGCGGGCGCGACCGTATGGTCGCCTGGGATGGCAGGCTGCGGCTGCGCGGGAATACCATTCTGGAGGCGGCGCCCATCCATTTTTGGAATGCCGACCGCCCGCTCAGAAAGACCGGCCCGGATCAACTGGCGTGGCAGTCGGTGACCACCGGCGGTCTGGCGGGCGTGGTGCTCACATTGGCCGATGCGCGGGCCGGCGAGTTAGAGATCGAGACGCTTCAGGGCTGTGTGACCTGTGCCGTCGACACGCTCGGCCTGGAACCGCAAAGCTGGCCTTTTGGTGGTCTGCGGAAACAGATCGCGGCCTACCGGCTGCCAGAGCCGCCGACGCCGCGCGAGTTCTCGTTCACCTGGCCGCTGACCAGCCTGCGCCCAGGCGATAACCCTATCTACGTCCGGGTGATGCAGGAGGATGGTCACATGGCCTGGTCGAGCCCGGTTTATGTGGTGCGATCCGCGTGAGCGAGGGGGGATTCTTTCGAAATGACGACGTACAAGATCATCGTCAATCCTGTCTCCGGCAGGGGAGCAGGCGCCAAAAAACAGCCGATCATCGAGAGTCTGTTGCAGAAACATGGCCTGGATTACCATCTGGTGCGCACCGAGCGCCCCTGGCACGCGGCGGAGCTGGCGCAACAGGCCGCCACTGAAGGGTATGGCGTCGTCGTGGCGGTGGGCGGCGATGGTACAGCCAACGAGGTGCTCAACGGCCTGATGCTGGCCCGAGAAACCGGCGCGGGTGATGGAGCTGCTCTGGGGGTGCTGTGCGTGGGCCGGGGCAACGACTTGGCCTATGGTCTGGGTTTGCCTCGAGATGTGGCCGAGGCCTGCCGTATTTTGGCTCAAGGCCAGCGGCGCCTCGTCGACGTGGGCAGAGTGGTGGGTGGTCTGTATCCGCAGGGGCGTTATTTCGGCAACGGTGTGGGCATCGGTTTTGATGCCGTGGTGGGTTTTGAAGCGCTCAAGCTCACCTGGCTACACGGCTTTGCCTCCTATTTGATCGCCGCTCTCAAGACCATCCTTCTTTTTTCGCGGGCGCCTCTGGTGCGTCTGGAATATGGCGATTGCCCGATCACCCAGCCTGCGTTGATGATCTCGATCATGAACGGTCGGCGCATGGGCGGCGGCTTTTTGATGGCTCCCCAGGCCAGGATCGACGATGGCCTGCTGGATCTGTGCGTCGCCGGAGAGGTGAACCGGGCCGGCATCCTGGCGCTCTTGCCGCGTTTTGTCAGAGGCACGCAGGCCGGCCACGCCGCCATCCGCAACGACCGGCTATCACGCATCGCCGTGACGGCGCTGGAGGGGGTGTTGCCCGCCCACGCCGATGGCGAAACCCTGTGCACCACCGGCCAGCGGCTGGAGATAGAAATCCTGCCCGGCCAACTGGAGGTCGTCTGCGGCTGTGATGCGGCGGAGGCCGGTCGATGACCGTGACCGAGCGGGTGGTGAATTCGACCATCAAAGGGCTGGTGCGCGTTCTGTGCCGCGTGGACGATGCCGGGCTGGCTCATGTGCCGCCGCGCGGCCCCCTCATTTTGGTGACCAACCACGTCAATTTTCTAGAGGTGCCGGTGCTCGTCACGGCGCTGTGGCCCCGGCCGCTGACGGCTTTTGTCAAGGCAGAGACCTGGGAAAACCCGATACTCCATTTTCTGTTCGACCTGTGGGGCGGCATTCCTTTGCGGCGGGGCGAGGCCGACGTGGTTGCCTTCCGGCAGGGCCTGGCTGCCCTGGAGACAGAGTGCATCCTGGGTGTGGCTCCAGAGGGCACACGCAGCGGTCACGGCCGCCTGCAGCAGGGCCATCCGGGCATGGTGTTGCTGGCTTTGCGCAGCGGCGCGCCGCTGTTGCCGGTGGTTTATTTCGGCGCCGAAAACTATCGGCGGCAGTGGTCTCGGCTGCGGCGGGCCGATTTCCGTATCGTGGTGGGCCGGCCTTTTTTCCTGGATGCCCGTGGCGTCAGGGTGACACGTCAGGTGCGACGGCAGATGACCGACGAGGTGATGTACCAGATCGCGGCGCTGCTGCCGCCGGCCTACCGCGGCCATTATGCCGATCTGGCCGCCGCCACCGAGTTTTTCCTGCGCTTTCCGCCTCTCTCTGGTAGTAACCTCGACTGCTCCTGAAAGAATGGAGGGTATTGTGGTGATCCATCAGGTGAACCGGCTTGCCGGTGAGCTACAGAACGAGATCGTGGAGTATCGACGCGATTTCCACCGCCACGCCGAGACAGGTTGGTGCGAGTTCCGCACCGCCTCACTCGTTGCCCGCCGCCTGGCCGATCTGGGTTACCAGGTGAGAGTGGGCCACCAGGTCGTCAGCGAGCCAGATCGGATGGGCGTGCCGCCTCCGGATGTGCTGGAAGAACGCTGGCAACGCGCGCGGGCCCAGGGCGGCGATCCTGCCTACCTGGAGCTGGTGCGGGGTGGTTATACCGGCGTGCTGGCTCTCCTCGAATGTGGCGCGGGCCCCACCGTGGGCCTGCGGTTCGACATCGACGCCCTGGGCGTGCAGGAGAGCCGCGACGCCAGCCACCGGCCGGCGCGAGAGGGGTTTGCCTCGATCAACCCGGAGGCCATGCACGCCTGCGGCCACGATGGGCACACCGCCGTGGGACTGGGTGTGGCCCGGCTGCTTATGGCGATGAAAGACGAGATTCGGGGCGCGGTCAGACTGATCTTTCAACCGGCTGAGGAGGGCGTGCGAGGCGCCAAGGCCATGGTGGCTGCCGGCGTGGTCGACGACGTGGATTACATGCTGGGCCATCATCTCTACAGCGGTTGGGAAACCGGGCAGATCAGCGGCGGGCGCAGCGGCTACCTGGCGACCACCAAGTTCGACGCCATTCTCACCGGCGCGCCGGCCCATGCCGGCGGTAGCCCGCAAGGGGGCAAAAACGCCCTGCTGGCGGCAGCCACGGCGGTGCTCAACCTGCACGCCATTCCCCGGCACCGCGATGGCGCCACGCGTATCAACGTGGGCCAGTTGATCGCCGGCACGGGACGCAACGTCATCCCGGCCAATGCACACCTGATGATCGAGACGCGCGGCGAGACCACCGAGCTCAACGAGCATGTGTACGGTTACGCCATACGGGTGCTGGAGGCCGCGGCTGCCATGCACGGCTGTGCGCTGGAGACGCGACTCGTGGGCGCGGCCCAGGGAGCCAATAGCGACGCAGAGCTGGCCGAACGGGTGGAGAGGGTCGCGCTCAAGCTGGAAGGTCTTTCCATCCGCCCGGCTGAGGGCGGGGGCGGCAGCGAGGATTTTACGTACATGATGGCGCGCGTACAACAAAAAGGCGGCCAGGCCACTCACATCGGCGTGGGAGCCGATTTGGGCGGCTGGGGGCATCACACCGCCGAGTTTGATATCGACGAGCGTGCGCTGAACGACGCCGTCAGGCTTTTGTCGATGGTGGTGCTCGACATTGTGCGAACATGACGGTTTTTCCGCATCACGTCTGACCAGAGGCAGAGGTGTCTATCATTCGTAAACTCTGGGGCGTCTCGGTCACCGATCCGGATTATGAGCGGCGGCGCGGCCTGCTAGACATCGTCCTGCTGGGGCTGGCAGTGGTGGCCATTCTGGCCTTGCTGGCCACGACCTGGGCCTGGCTCAGGGGGATCGAGCAGGATTATGGCGATCTCTATGGCGGTAGCCTGGGGCTTCTTTTTGGCCTGGGCGTCATTTTCGCCATCAGCCGGTTGATGTCCGGACGGCTGGCGAGCTGGCTTTTACTGGTTTTGTTGATCCTGGTATCGGCCTTTTCAGACTCCCCGGAACAGGTGGTGGATGGCCGAACACTGTTCGTTTTTGCCATTCCCATTCTGATGTCGAGCGCGCTGTTGCGACCCTGGTCCAGTTTTGTCGTTGCCGGTCTGGTCAGTCTGGTACTGCTGGCCGTTGGTCTGAGTGTGGGCATGGCGCCTAACGTCATAGCCTTTCTGTCCTTTTTTATGCTGGCCCTGGTTTCGTGGTTGACGGGGCGCAGCCTGGAACGGGCCTTGCAACGGTTGCAGCAGCGCAACCGCGAGTTGATCCTGCTCAGCAGCGCGGTGCAGACATTGAACTCTTCGCTGGACATAGACCAGATCCTGGTGAACGTGCTGGAGGAGGTGCGGCGCATCATGGGCGTGATGAGCTGCTCGGTCTGGCTGGTCGATCCACAGAGCGGGGAGCTGGTCTGCCAGCAGAGCGCCGGGCCGGGGCACGAGATCGTGCGCGGCTGGCGGTTGTCACCTCAACAAGGGATCGTCGGCTGGGTGATGCGTCAGGGGCAGAGCCTCTGCGTGCCGGACACCCGCCTGGACGAGCGCCACTTTGAGGATGTGGATCGGCAAACGGGGGTGGAGCTGCGCTCGTTGCTCTCGGTTCCCTTGCCGGCCCGCGAAAAGGTGGTGGGGGTGCTCCAGGTGGGTGACGTGCAGGTGGATCGGTTTGAGCCGTCAGACCTGGTGTTGATCGAGTCGTTGGCGGCTTCGGCGGCCATCGCCGTTGAGAATGCGCGGCTGCTTCAGGCCACCCGGCAACGGGCCGAGCAGCTCGAATCGCTGCGCCAGGCCGGACTCAAACTCACCGCCAGTCTCAAGCTTCAGGTGGTTTTGGAGGCCATTCTGGAGCAAGTGCTCAGGATGGTGGCGGCCCACGATGCGCACATTTTTCTGTACGATGGGCAACGATTGACCTTTGGCGCGGCGTTGTGGGCTGACGAGCGGCAGACCCAACCCTATACTGAGGTGCGCTCCGATGGTCTGACCTACACGGTGGCCCGCAGCGGCGAGTGCATCGTGGTGCCCAACGCGAACGAGCATCCGTTGTTCAGCGATTGGCCCTGGGGCGGCGGCATCATCGGCATGCCGCTCAAGTTCGGTGGGCGGGTGGTGGGCGTGATGAACGTGGCTTTTCTGGAGCCTCATGCTTTTAGCCGGGACGAGCTGCGTGGGCTGGAGCTTTTGGCCGATCAGGCGACGGTGGCCATCGAGAACGCCCGCCTGTACGGTCAGGTGGCGCATCACGCCGATGAGTTGGAAAAACGGGTGGCGGAGCGCACTCGCGAACTCACCGAGGCCTACGAGCGGCTCAAGGAGTTGGATCGTCTCAAAACCAAGTTTGTCTCTGACGTCTCGCACGAATTACGGACGCCGGTGACCAACATCGGTCTGTACCTGCATTTGTTGGAGCGTGGCGCGGCGCAGAATCGGCCAGAGTATCTGCGTGTGCTCAGGGAGCAATCTGACCGTCTGGGTGGTCTGGTGCAGGACATTCTGAACCTCTCGCGGCTGGAGGTGACAAAAGAGGAGGTTCAGTTTGAGGCGGTGGACCTGAATGTTCTGGTGGAGCAGGTTGTGATCGCCGAGCAAGCGCGGGCCGAGGCCAAGGGTCTGAGCCTGGTTTTTGAGCCTGACCCGACTTTGCCGCCGGTGCGCGGTGCGGCCACTCAGCTCGGTCAGGTGATCACCAACCTGATCGCCAACGCCATCAACTATACCGTTGTGGGGCGGGTGTGTGTCCGTACCGGACGGGATGAAGCCAGGTCAGGGGGGGGCTGGCTGGAGGTAGAGGACAGCGGCATGGGCATCAGCCCGGAGGATTTGCCCCACATCTTTGAACGTTTTTATCGCGGCCGGGAGGTGGGCAGTTCCAACCTTCCCGGCACCGGGCTGGGGCTGGCCATCGTCCAAGAGATCGTGGCTCTGCACGGTGGGCAGATCGATGTGGACAGCCGGCCGGGGCAGGGCAGTCGCTTTCGAGTCTTTTTGCCTTTGATGGAGCAGGACGCAGATGAATAGACAGACGGTTTGTGTGATCGGGGCCGGTAACGGCGGTTCGGCTGTGGCGGGTGATCTGTCGCTGGCCGGTCATCGCTGCCGGCTTTACGAGTTCCCCGAGTTTGCGGCCAACATCGCGCCTATCCAGGCCCAGGGGGGCATACGGGTCACCGGCATCGCGCGCACCGGTTTCGCCCGGCTCGAACGGGTCACCACGGATGTGGCCGAGGCCGTGGCGGGGGCCGATCTCATCATGGTGACGACGGTGGCGCTGGCTCATCGGCGCGTGGCGTTGGAGCTGGCTCCACACCTCGCCGAGGGGCAGGTGATTGTGCTCTGGCCGGGCAGCGGCGGCACGCTCGCTTTTCGCCAGGCCTGGGATGAGCTGGGTTTTGATCGGCGGGTGTATCTGGCCGAGAGTGTGACGCTGCCCTATTGCTGCCGCCGTTTGGAGGGGCCGGGCACGGTCAACATCCATCGCATCGATGGGCCCAACATGCTTCTGGCTGCTTTGCCGGCCAGCGATACACCCGCCGTGTTGCAAGCCCTGGCGGACACCTATGCCCAGATGGTGAAACCGGCGCTGAGCGTGCTGGAGCCTGCCCTCTATAACCCCAACATCATCGTTCATCCGGTGGGCGCGCTGCTCAACATGGGCCGCATCGAACATTCTGGCGGCGAGTTTTACATGTACAAAGAGGGCATCACGCCATCGGTGAAAAAGGTCATCTATGCCATGGATGCCGAGCGTATGGCGCTTTTTGCCGCCCTGGGTTACATACCTCGCACGTACGATCAGGTTTTTTGGGACAGTTTCAACATGTCGGTGGCAGAGTTTGCCGTCAGCTCGAGCAAGGGGCCTTTTAGCATGCAAGATCGTTACATCACCGAAGATATTCCCATGGGGGCAACGCTGACGGTCTCGCTGGCCCGTAAGGCCGGCGTCGCGACACCCACCTACGATGGCATGATTCACCTGGCTTCGCTGGTCAACGGCGTGGATTATTTTGCCGTTGGCCGCAACCTGGAAAACCTCCATCTGGCTCATTTGAGTCTGGATCAGTTCCAAAGGTATGTGCAAACAGGCCAGAAGCCCTGAAAATGGCCGGACGGGCCACGATTTTTACACTTTGAGAGCGTGGGCAGCCGCAAGAAAAACGCCAGGCTATTTGGGCCTGGCGTTTGGTTTGGATCACCTGCAGCGACAGGTGCGGCTGTGGCGCTATGGTTGGGCGTGAAAGATGGATCGCTTTTCACTCCACTCGCTGACCTGCCATTTTTCCGTTTCCGACTTTTCGGCAAAAACGGCCACACTCCAGGTGGCTTCGCCTTCGGGGAAATAGGTCAGGCCAAAACTGACCTCGAACAGATAGCCGCCATCCACCTGGTACACCGCGCCGCCGCCTCCCAGGATGCCGGTCTCGTCTACCCACCAATCGCTGGCGACGCCTCCGCCCACCGGCTCCCAGCGCACAGAGAATTTCTCGTATTGCTGCAAGCGGCGCGGCCAGGTCCATTTGAGGCGCGCCGTGACCGGGAATCTGCCGCTGGGCTCGGGCTCCACCAGCACTGGCGCTGCTTGCAGGCCAGGTGTGGGGGTGGGAGCCGGCGTGAAGGTGGGTGTCGGCGCGGGCGGCCTGGTGGCCGTGGGCGCAGGTGTGGGGGGAGGCGGTGTGGGTGTGGGCGGCGGCGTGGGCGCCGGCGGTGTCGGGGTCGGCGCCGGGGTTGGCGTCGGCGGCGGGGTGGGCGTGGGCGTGGGCGGTTGGACGGTTGGCAGCGGCGTTGGGCTGGGCGTGATCAGCGCCACCACCGCGCCGACTCGAATGTCCAGCGACTCGCCAACGGCCAGCGTCTGACCATCCTGAGCCACCGAGGCGCTCAATTCAAAGTTGCCGTCCTGGGAGGGCGCTGTCCAGGAAAAAGCCGCGCTCTCTGGGGCCAGGGCTGTCTCGGTGGTGATCACAGTGCCTGCGCTGCTCATCTGCCATTGCAACGAAAAGCCCATGGCCACCGGAGGCTCGCTGCCGCTGCTCAGCGCTTGCACGGCGGCCCACAGGTTGGGGTCGCTGCCGGATTCACCCAGGCCCTCGATGGCGATGCCACGCAGGTGAAAATCGGCGGCCAGGGGGGCGCGCGCCGCCAGGCCCTCGGCGTTGTTCAGCCACACCTCGTGTTGGCGATATTGGCTATCCAGGTAGGTGAACCACCAGGTGTGCAGTTCGGCATCGTACATCAGGCCGGAGGATCGACGTAAATTGGGCAGCTCGAACGAGAGGCTCTCCCCTCTGGAGACGGTTTTTAATCCGTTGTCCTGGGGCAGTTGGGCCAACAGGCCGAGCGCCTCGGCGTAAGGGTGAATGAGCGTCTCCTGGGACGTTTGTGCCACAGCCAGGGGCAGCCAGACCAACTGGAGTTTGTAACGATCCGCCTGACCCACCGCCCATCGGAGAAAGGCCTCCGCTTCGCCGCCAGGCCGATAAACACGCGGATCGACGGGCATCGGCGCGCGGAGGATGTCGACAGAGGCGCTCAGGGCGGGCCAATCGTAAGGATCGGTGTCCCACTGATCCGGGGTGATGCGTCTGGGCAGCGATACACGCACACTGACCAGTTTGCCTTGCTCGTGCATCGCCTGGGCCAGCTCGGTCACGAACTGGTTAAAGGCAGGGAAACCCTGGATGTTCAGCTCGCGGTAGTCGATGTCGATGCCATCATAGTGGCCTTGCACGACGAATTGTCGCAGCGCGTTGACATGGACCTGCCGCAGTTTGGGGTCGTCGATGATGCGGAACACCCGCCCCCACCACACCTGATCGGCTTCCCAGTTGCGGATGCTGGGCAGCACGCGGACGCCAGAGAACACCTGGCGTGAAAGGGCAGGCTCTACCAGAATGCTGCCATCCTCGGCCACCAGCCCACCCGCCGGATAGACCTCGGCCAGGGTCTGCGCGCCCTCTTCTGAGAGAGACCAACCTGCAGGTAGAGGGGCGCTCAGCGTGAGGGGCAGCCCGGCGGTCTGCACCACGGCCACGATCTGGGGCAGCGTATCCAGTTGCACCCACAAGTCCTCTTGGGCGCTGCGCAGCCGACCGTTCAGACGTTGCCAGCGCCCTCCATTCCAGCCATACACATCCAGCGTGTGCCACGGTTCGGCGTCGTTGGGGATGGGCAGGCGCAGGGTGGCTGCCTGGGGAGTAGCGCCCTCGGCATGTAGGCGATAGAAAGGGCTTTTCGGGGTGAGGTGCGAGGGCAATGCGGCCAGAATCTCTTGCTCGGCCTGATCGGCGGCGCCGGCCAGAAGCTCGGCGCGTGGGATGCTGCGCAACTCCAGGGTCAGGCTGGCGTCGTCCGGCAATCCCACGGGCAGCACCGTCAATTCGGTGCCGTCGGGATCGGAGGCTTTCCAGACCAGTCCTTCTTGAGGCGTGGAGGTGTCTCTGAGCAGTTGTTTGCCCAGCGAGAGGGGGGGCAACAGCAGGGCGGCCACGATCAGGGCCAGGACAAACAGATTGAGCAACGGCCGTGCCCAACGGTGTCGGCGAATGGTCTGCCATGTTTCACGAAACGATTGATTACCCATGACTTTTCTTCCGCTGTGCCTCCTCGGTGTGCGGCGTGGCGGCATCGCTGCCGCCTGGGGTCAGGGCTCGCTGTGCGAGGGCCTGGGCCGCTTGATGTGCCAGATGACTTTGCCCACGATATCCTGCCGGCGGATGGGGCCAAACTCGCGGCTATCTATGCTCCAGTCGTTTGTGCCCAGCACGTGGATCGCATCCTGGCTTTCTGTCACCCTGGCGACGTGTTTGATCAGGGTGCCGTAGAGTCGGTGCCGCAAGACCACCACGTCGCCGGGTCGAACGGGAACAAAGAGATAGGGGATTTTGGACACCAGTGCAAAATCCCCCTCCTGATACACGGGTTCCAGGCTGTTGCCTGAAATTTTGAGCAGTTTGAGCATCACAGAACCGGGTAAACCACTTCCTCGGCGGGTGCATAGGGGGCCTTGGCCCGTTTGGTGGCTTTGCCTTTGGTCTCCCAAAAGATTTCGGCAAAGCGGTTGATGGCTTCCAGCAGCTCGACGGCCGCTTCACGGCTGACGGTTTGTTTGGCCTTTGAGGCCAGCCCCATGATCTTGTGCACCAGGCCGTGCAGCTCGGGGTACTTGTCGATGTGGGCGGCTTTCATGTAATCACCCCAGATGATGCGGATCTCTTTTTCGCACTGCTGGGCGTGTTCTTCTTTGACGGTGATATAGCGCCCCATCTTGTTGTGAAATTCCAGTTTGGACACACTCTCGTCCTTGATGAGGTCGTTCATCAGATCGACCATCCGGATCACGGTCAGCGCCGAGATCTGGGCGACGATGGGGTCATAGATGCCGCACGGGATATCGCAGTGGGCGCTGGCTTCCGGCAGCCCGGCCATACGATCCAGCTTTTGAAGCAGTTGGTGAATCATAGCTACCTCCTGTGAATAAACGTACGGGGCCATCTCCCAACCGAGATGCCCACCGAAGACGGATTCAAGCGGCTGTAATCATACCAATTAAGAGTGAATTTGTCAAGTTTCCTCAGGGCAGGCGCCAGGGCCATGCTCACTCGACGACGACCAACAATTCGCCCATCTCGACGTCGTCGCCCGGCGCAACAGAGATCTTGGTGACAACGCCGCTCTTTTTGGCGCGCAGCTCGTTCTCCATCTTCATCGCCTCCAGGATGACCAGCACGTCGCCTTCTTGCACCGCGTCGGCCTCGGCCACCAATACACGCAAGATTTTGCCCGGCATGATGGCCGCCACCTGGCCCGGGTCTTCGGCGGCGGCGACTGTCGAGGCCCGTTTTTGGGCTGCCGATTTTGGAGCCGCAGTCACCACATTGCCGGCTCCACTCACGCCGATGGGGTAGGTGATGCCGTCCACGGTGGCCTGATCGCCGCTCACCTCCACGGTAAAGGGTCGCCCGCCCACCTGCACCGAGATACCCTGTCGCGTGACGGGGAACGTTTTGCCGCCGACGGTCACTTTGCCGCCGTCTACTTGCACCTGGTAAGATTGTCCTTCAAACGTCAGCGAAAACCGTTTCACCATTCCTGCACTCCCCTTACGCCAGCTAGGTTCCCAGCCACGGGCCAAACCGCCCCGACGGGCGACCGGTCAGTTTCCAGGGTGATGCAGCCGCAACGGGCCGCGCCTGGGCCGCGCCATCGCCCGGTTCGATACTCTCGGCCACGACGGCGGCGATGGCGGCCACGATCTCTTCTTTGTTGCCGTCGCCAGCGGCGATACGCTCCAGGAAGGGCCGCGCCACCTGAGGAAAGAGGGCGTACGAGAGCACGTCCTCGTCGTTGCGCGCCAGCTCGCCGATTTCGGCCCGCGCCTTTTCCAGGCCGGGCTCCAACAGATCGGCGGGCCGGCAGTCGATGGGTTCCTCGTTGCCGATGGCCTTACGTTTCACGTCGGGGTCGATCGGCGCCGGCGGGCGACCGTAATACCCCCGGATATAGTTTTTAACCTCGGCGGGAATGACCTTGTAGCGCTCGCCCAGGACGACGTTGAGCGTGGCCTGGGTGCCGACGATCTGGCTGGAGGGTGTGACCAGCGGCGGGTAGCCCATCTCCTGGCGCACGCGGGGCACCTCGGCCAGCACCTCTTCGTAACGATCCGCCGCGCCCTGCTCGCGCAACTGAGACACCAGATTGGAGAGCATGCCGCCGGGGATCTGGAACTGGAGCACGCGCACGTCCACGCCCTTTAGCCCACTCTCAAAAGTGGCATAATGATTGCGGATCTCGTTGAAATAAGCGGCGATATCGGCCAGCAGATTCAGGTTCAGGCCGCTATCGCGGGTTGTGCCTTGCAGCGAGCTGACGATGGTCTCGGTTGGCGGGTGTGAGGTGACCTCGGAGAGGGCCGAGATGGCCGTGTCCACGATGTCTACCCCGGCCTCGGCGGCTTTGAGCAAGGCGGCGGTGGCCATGCCGCTGGTGCTGTGCGAGTGCAGGTGCACCGGAATGTCGAGTGCCTCTTTGAGCCGTTTGACCAGCTCGTAGGCCGTAAAGGGGTTGATCAGCCCGGCCATGTCTTTGATGCACAGCGAGTCGGCGCCCATGGCCTGCAGCTCCAGGGCCTGCTCGACGTACAACTCGACGCTGTGCACCGGGCTGATGGTGTACGAGATGGCCGCCTGGGCGTGAGCCCCCTCGCGTTTGACGACCTGCATGGCCCAGCGCATGTTACGCGTGTCGTTGAGCGCATCGAAAATGCGGAACACGTCGATGCCCGCCCGGTGGGCCAGCACGATGAACTTTTCGACGATGTCGTCCGGGTAGTGGCGATAGCCGACGACGTTCTGGCCGCGCAGGAGCATCATGAAGGGCGTGTTGGGCATACGCTCTTTGAGTTTGCGGATGCGATCCCAGGGGTTTTCGTTCAGGAAACGCATGGCCGAGTCGAACGTCGCCCCGCCCCACATCTCCACCGCCCAGTAGCCCACCTGATCCAGCCTGGGCGCGATGGGCAACATGTCGTCGGTGCGCATGCGCGTGGCCAGCAGGCTCTGGTGCGCGTCGCGCAGGATGAGATCGCAGATGCGCACAGGTTTTTTTTGCACAGTAACTCTCCTTTGCGTGATACGTGGTGTGTGGTGCGTAAAACGTGAAACTGTTACGTGAAACGTCAAGTCCCTCTCACGCTTCACGCTTCACGTTTTACTCGGCAAACAGGTCTTTGGCCTTGAACATCAACACCAGGGCGTCGTTTTCGGCGCGGGAGCGGTGCGTGGTGAAGGCCTTGATGACGAGTGTATCACCCGGCCCCAGCCGTACACTCTCATCGCCCAGGTAATCGATGTGAATCTCACCCTCCAGCACATAGTACATCTCGTCGCGGGCGTGTTGGTGAAAGCGATACACCCCCTTGAAGCGGCTGAGGTAAGCGCAGTAATCGTCCACCTGGCCGACGACGGTGTGGGTGAATGGTTCGGTCAGACGGGCTGCGGACTCGGCGATGGGTCTCACTTTTTCAGGCATCGTCTCCTCCTCGACCTGCAGGCCATCACAGCGGAATGTTGCCGTGTTTTTTGGGTGGGTTGTTATCGCGTTTGTTTTGCAGCATACGCAAGGCTTCGATGAGGCGCGGGCGCGTTTCGCAGGGCTCGATGATGTCGTCGATGTAACCGCGCGCGGCGGCCACAAAGGGGTTGGCAAACTGTTCGCGATACTCGGCCGCCAGCTCGGCGCGGCGTGTTTCCGGGTCGGCTGCTTTGGCCAACTCTTGACGAAAGATGATGTTCACTGCCCCGTCGGGCCCCATGACAGCGATCTCGGCGCTGGGCCAGGCGTACGAGATGTCGCCCCGGATGTGTTTGGAGCTCATGACGTCGTACGCGCCGCCGTAGGCCTTGCGGGTGATGAGGGTGATCTTGGGCACGGTGGCTTCGCAGAAAGCATAGAGTAACTTGGCCCCGTTGCGAATGATGCCGCCGTGCTCCTGGTTCACGCCCGGCAAAAAGCCCGGCACGTCCTCGAAGGTGATGATGGGGATATTGAAGGCATCACAAAAACGCACGAAACGCGCTCCCTTGATGGAAGAGTCGATATCGAGCACACCGGCCAGCACCTTGGGCTGGTTGGCCACCACCCCCACCGCAAAGCCGCCCAGCCGGGCAAAACCCACCACGATGTTGCGCGCCCAGTGCTCGTGCACCTCCAGGAACTCGCCGTCGTCCATGACGTGTTGGATGACGTCTTTGATGTCATAAGGTTTGTTGGGGTTTTCGGGCACGATGTTGTCCAGTTCCGCGTCCATGCGGTCGGTCGGGTCGGCGGAGGGCACAAAGGGTGGATCTTCCATGTTGTTTTGCGGCATGTAGCTGAGCATCTGTCGCACCAATGACAACGCTTCAGCCTCGTCCCCGGCGGCGAAATGGGCCACGCCGCTCCTGGAGTTGTGCGTCATCGCCCCGCCCAGTTCTTCGAAGGTGACTTCCTCGCGCGTGACGGCCTTGATGACCTCCGGCCCGGTGATGAACATGTGGCTGGTATCCTTGACCATGACGATAAAATCGGTCATGGCGGGCGAATAGACCGCCCCACCGGCGCATGGCCCCATGATGACCGAGATCTGCGGCACCACACCGGAGGCCAGCACGTTGCGCAAAAAGATGTAGGCATAACCGGCCAATGAGACCACACCTTCCTGGATGCGCGCCCCACCGGAATCGTTGAGGCCGATGACCGGCGCGCCGTTTTTCATCGCCAGGTCCATGATCTTGACCACCTTTTCGGCGTGGACCTCACTCAGGCTACCGCCAAAAACGGTGAAATCCTGAGAAAAGACGTACACCAACCGTCCGTTGACTGTGCCCCAGCCAGTCACAACGCTGTCGCCCAGGTATTTTTGCTCTTCAACACCAAAACCGGTGGCCCGGTGGGTGACAAACGCATCGATCTCACGAAAGCTACCCTCGTCCAGCAGTTGCAGGATGCGCTCCCGAGCGGTGAGCTTGGCCTGGGCGTGTTGCCGGTCGATGCGATCCTGACCGCCGCCTTGCAGAGATTGCTGCCGCAAGTGGCGCAGCTTTTGAATCTTGGGATCAACCTCCGAGTTTGCCATAATGCCTCCTCTGGCGATGTGGGTCGGAAATTGGTGGCAGTATAACATAGCGTCGCAGGTGTGTCAAACCTGGTGTGGAAAGCCCAGGAATTTCACCCCGACATGCCGGCGCCAACCGGCGGTTCTATTCACAAAAACAACCCCCTGAACCGCACGGTACAGGGGGATCCGATCTGGCAGGCGGATGGGATGGATGTTCTAGCCGGAGAGATCGAAAAAGCTCTGGAATTTGAGCAGCAAACCCATGTCACCGCTGATTTTGATTTTGCCTTGCATGAAGGCCATCTGAGGGTTGAGCTTGCCCGAGACCAGGTTCAAATAGTCGTCGCTGTCCATCGACAGCGTGGCGCTGGGCGACTCGTGTTTGCCCTTGTTGACGGTGCATTTGCCATCGGCAATGGCCACGTTGTAATCGGCGGCCTGGCTGCCGGTGAGAGAGATCTGGACGATGGCATTGACGCCCGGAGCCTTGTCTGGGCGGAAGGCGGTGGGCATTTTTTCGAACAATTCCTGGATCGTTGGCATTCTGTGTTCCTCCTTGAGCAAGAACGCAAATCCTCGGCCAGACAGGCCCACACAGGCCCGTCCTATCAGCGAGGTGTGGATTCAGTCGGCGCAATTTTACCGTGAGGACGGGCTTTTGTCAAGCCGCATTTCAGACGCCGATGATCTTGTCGCTGGGACTTGCCTCAAGACTGACCGGTTTCACACTTGACATAGAACACCTGTTCGTGGTATAATACCCTCAGCTTCAGGAGATATGTCAGACAACTGTGCACCCCTGAAGAGGAGGCTACCATGACATTATCTGACCGCCAGGAACGCATGTTGACCTTCATCCGCGATTACCTCGTCGAAAACGGCTACCCACCCTCCATCCGCGAGATCGGAGAGGCTGCGGGTATCTCGTCGACCTCGGTGGTGAACTATAACCTGAAGGCGCTGGAAAAAAAGAACCTGATCATCCGCGACCGCACTGTCTCTCGTGGTATCCGCCTGGTCGACGGGCCGACCGCCAAGGGCAAGGCATCTGACGGTTTGTTGCGCCTGCCACTGCTGGGCCGCATCGCCGCCGGTTCTCCCATTCCCGTGCCCGACTCGGATTTTGCCACCTTTGATGGCGAAACGGTCGAGCTGGCGCGGGGCATCCTGCCCGACGAACAGGGACTCTATGCCCTGCACGTGCGCGGCGACTCGATGATCGACGCGCTGGTAAATGACGGCGATATTGTCATCATGCAGCATCAACAACACGCCGACAATGGCGACATGGTGGCTGCCTGGATCGCCGACCGCGAAGAGACCACGCTCAAGCACTTTTTCCTGGAAGGTAACACCGTTCGCCTGCAACCGGCCAATCCGACCATGGATGCCATTTTTGTTCCTGCGAGCAGCGTGGAAGTACAGGGCAAGGTGGTCATGGTCATCCGCCAACTGGTCTAGTCTGAGGCGGCGCAGACGCCGGCGCGAATGGCGTTTGCCTGAAAATCGAAAATTGAGACTTGACAATAGAACACATGTTCTGGTATAATAGAAGCTACCGGAACATGTGTTCTATTTTGAAAGGATGATAACATGAAACCGATCACCCCGCAACAACAGCGTATTTTGGACTTTCTCGAGCGGTATGTTCGGGCGCACGGCTACTCACCCACTTATGACGAAATCCGGCAAGCGTTGGGCCTCAGCACCAAGTCTTTGGTGAGCCACCATTTGAAACGCCTGCAGGCCCAAGGTTACCTGGAACTGAGACACAACTCACCGCGTAGCATTCATCTGTTGGGGCCACGTCGGGCAGCTACTTTTTGTGTGCCGCTGGCCGGACAGATTGCGGCCGGCGAGCCTATCTCTTTTGGCGACTGGGAAAACGATTTTGTCGAGCTCACCCGTGACATCGTCGACGAGCAGGAAGGGCTGTACGCTTTGCGCGTCAAGGGCAACTCGATGATCGATTCGCTGATTTACGATGGCGATCTGGTGATCGTGAAACATCAACAACACGCCCAAGACGGCGATATGGTGGCCGTGCGCCTCATTGAGCAGGACGAGACGACACTCAAACACTTTTTTTACGAAAAGAACCGCGTCCGGCTACAGCCGGCCAATCCGGCGATGCGTCCGCTCTACTTTCATCCGGCCAATGTGCAGGTTCAGGGCAAAGTGGTGGCTGTGATCCGCCAAGTGGCCTGACCGCACGCCGGATTGCCGGAGGGAGGAGAGGTTCATGCGCAGATTGCTGGAATACCAGGCGGATCGTATTGAGGCCGTGCTGGCGAGCCACAAGGCTCCGGCCCGCGTGACGGGCGGCAAGGTATTGCCTCAACTGGTTCAATTCGATCTCGTGCCGGGCCAGGGTGTGTCGGTGCGTAAGGTGCAGCAATACTCCGAAGAGGTGGCGCTGGCCCTGGGCGCGCCCAGCGCCCGCGTGACGCGCCAGGGGGGGAATCTGTTGTTGCAAGTGCCACGTTCGTCACCCAGAGCCGTACACCTGCTGGATCTACAAAATCGCCTGCCCCATGTGCCGCCTGATACGGCCATCCTCGGTCTGGATGAATCTGGTCGGCCCTTGCTTTTGCGATTGCCCAGCCCCGAAGTGGCCCACGTGCTCATCGCCGGCACCACCGGCTCGGGCAAGACGGTGCTCATGCGTAGTTTGATGCTCAGTCTGGCCATGAACAATCCGCCGCGCAACCTCCAGATGCTGCTGCTCGATCCCAAGGGGCATGGCTTTGCGCCGTTGAGCGGCCTGCCCCACCTGCTCCGACCGGTCGTCGGCAGCGCCGCCGAGTCGCTGGTGCTTCTGGCCGAGCTGGTGCACGAGATGGAACGGCGCGACCGGGCGGGTATCGTTCGGCCGCGCATCGTGGTGGGCATCGACGAACTGGCTGATCTGGCGCTTGTGGGTGGTAAAGCGATGGAGCGTTTTCTGACGCGCCTGGCTCAACGAGGTCGGGAGGCGGGCATTCATCTGGTGGCCTGCACGCAAAAACCCACCGCTGCTGTGGTGGGCAGTCTGGTCAAAGCCAACTTTCCGGCGCGATTGGTGGGTGCGGTGGTCTGTCCCGAAGATGCCAAGGTGGCCACTGGTCTGTCCGGCACCGGCGCTGAGCGGCTGAGTGGGCGCGGCGACTTTTTGTTAGTGGTCCGTGGGGAGATCATCCGGCTGCAGGCGGCTTATGCCTCGACGCGGGAAATCGTCGAGGCGGCGCGATTGCAGCCCTCTCATGGCGCGCCACAGTCTTCCGGTGGCGCGTTGCGGGCTGCACCCAAGAAAGTCATTCGCTGGGCAGAGTCTATGCGGGCGGGCATGATGCGTCAGATGGAGCTCTGGCAGAAAGCTTCGGCCTAGAAAAGGAACGCCATGGCGCTGGAGGTTTGGTACAAGACGGACATTCAAAATGCGTTGAGCGCCGCCGAGCAGGCCAGTGAGGCGGCCATGAGGGTCGCCAATCGTGAAAACGATCCTTTCCTGAGCGGCTATCAGGTCGGTTTCCGTTCTGCCCTGGTTACGCTGGCCCTGGCCTTTGGACTGGCGCCCGCCAGTTTGCAGCGAGATATGACGGCTGGCCGGCGGGTGTTGGCTGCTGGTTGGGAGGAGGGGTGAAATGTCGAAACGGTGGTTTGGTCTGGGCATGGTGCTCTTTTTGGTGGCGCTGGCGGTGGTCATTGGCCTGCGCCTGGACACCGAGGCCATGGCAGTGGTCGTCGGGGTGATTTTTGGCGTGGCGGCCAGCATCCCCACCAGCCTGATCGTCGTGGCCATTACCTGGCGGCGAGAGCAAAAAGCAACCGGGTATGGCAACGGTGCAGGCCGTCAGACCGCTCAGGGTGGGCTGCCGCCTTCGGTCGTGATCGTCAACCCCGGCGGTGCGACGCAGGGGTATCCCTACCGTCAACCGGCGTATCTGCCCCAACCGGATGGGCAGTGGGATGCGCCGCCGCGGCAGTTTCGTGTCATCGGCGAGCCGGACCAAGTCCCCATCGACGAGGACCGCTTTTTCTAAACGCCACAACAAAAGGAGGGCAGAGTGGCAAAACGACGCAGCTGGCATTACCCCGAGCCGATCCAGATGGCCGACAAACGGTTTGGCTTTTTTCCTCAGGCCTTTATCTGGCATGGCCGTCGTTATCAGGTGCAGCGTGTGGAGCGCGCCTGGACGGTTTCCAGGCAGCGACTCCGCTGCCGCGTGGAACGGCGTTGCTTCCGCGTACACACCCGCGAGGGCATCTTTGATCTGTATCAGGATTTACTCGCCAACACCTGGCATCTGGAAAGGGTGTTGGCCTGAGAGGAGATAACTCTCATGAGTGACAAAATCCGGGTGGGCTGGCTCTGGTTCGACAACGATACCAGCCTGACGTTGGAGGACAAGGTTCGTCGTGCAGCGGAGCGTTATCAGAACAAGTTTGGCCACCGGCCAGACGTCTGTTACGTTCATCCTCAGGCCATGGGTGTGGAAGAGCAGCAGTTTGGCCCGATGCGCGTCATCGCGGCGCGACACATTTTGCCGCATCATTTCTGGCTGGGTGTGGCGGCCAATGGCAACGGGCGGTCGCCTGTCAGGGCGGCTGTCTGAGCCATCGACAGGGCGTCTCGGCGGGCTGTTGGGTACAGGCCCAAAAAGGCGTCGTCCAAAAATAACTTGCATTTTTGAGACCAGGCGGGCCAGGCATGTTTTCACCACCAAGACGTCAAGGGTTAAAAAACAAAGGGGATGAGCGCATCAGAAGCCAATCTTTCCCCTGATTTTTTGGCGGCTTTGTGTCTTTGTGGTAAAAAGGGTGACAACCTGTCTTGAGAAAAGCGCCAAGTTATTGATGGACAAGCCCAAAGAAGAGGCGACGCGTTGGCTGTGTGCGTCGCCTCTATTGATTCAGGGCAGCAGAAATGCCAGCACCAGCGCCGGACCCGCCTCGCCGGCGCCGATCATGGTCACGTCCAGCAACGTCAAATCACGGCTCAGCGTGACTTGTTTCGACCGGGCCTGGCTCAAGTACCCTTGCTGAAAGGACTTGGACACAGTCAGGATCCGGACTGTCCCAATGCCAGCAGGGCCGCGCCGCCGATGAACAGCGTCGCCGTCAGGCCCATCAGCGCCCAGGCCTTGCGCGGCGCGCCTTTGAACTCGCCGAAAACCAGGCCCCACAGGTAGGTCCACAGATTGCCGGCCGTGCCCAGCGGCCAGGCGATGGCCGTGCTGAGCGCCGGCACACCCAGGGCGTGGATCAGGTTGCCGCCATAATGGGCCACCGCGCAGGCGGCGGCCATCCAGCGATAGCGGGCCGGAGCCCGATACCACACGCCCCATTGGCCCGTCCGGGTCAGCCGGCCGCCGCCCCACAGCAGCGCGCCCAGCAGGCTGCCCGTGGAAAGCAAGACCATGTAAGCCACCGCGTCCAGCCCCTCCGGGTGGCTGGTGGAGCGCATGCCGGCCGAAAGGCCGTAGGCATACGTCACGATGAGCAGTGCGCCGGCAATAGCGCGACCCACCACGCGCCAGTCGACACGATCGAGCTGCACGGCCAGTTGTGCGCCGTTGTGCTCCCGCTCCTGACCGGCCCACATGCCGATCAACACCGCCAGCGCCAGCAGCGCCGCCGCCGTCAAGATCAGCCCCGGCGATGCCCCCTCCGGCAGGCCGCCCACCGCCATCGAGACCGCCGTGCCCACCAGGATGACGATGGAAGCGCGCACCGCCACCGTGAGCATCAACCCGATGGAGGCGATGATGCCCATGTCGATGCGCACGCCGCCGCTGAACAGCGCCCCCACCAGGAGAATCGAGAAAAAGAGGCCGGGCGAACCCTGCCACAGGCGAGCCAACTGATCCACCAGCAGCGAGCCTTCTCTCAGAAATCCCACGCCCCACATCAGGGCGCACGAAAAAATGTACACGTCCAACAAAAAGGCATCCAGCGGATAATCGTGATCCAGGTACTTGAGGGCGATGGCCCAGGTGTTCCACAGAAACGACGCCAGCAACACGAGGGTCAGGCTGAGGCCCTGAGAGAGTTGAGGGTCCAATGGTGCGCCTCCGAGGGCAAAAGCCCACTACAGCAGTGTTAGATCGCGAGAAAAGGTGGTCAGGCTCTCACAACCATCTTGGGTGATCATCACGTCGTCTTCGATGCGCACGCCGCCCTTGCCCGGCAAATAGATGCCCGGCTCGATGGTAAAGGTCATGCCAGGGCGCAGGACGGTATCGTTGCCCTCCACGATATAAGGCGGTTCGTGCACCTCCAGGCCCAGGCCGTGGCCGGTGCGGTGGATAAAGTACTCGCCATAACCGGCAGCCTCGATCACCTGCCGGGCGACTCGATCCAACTCTTCGGCCTTGATGCCAGGCCCGGCGTGGCGTCGGGCGACGGTATTGGCTTTTTTGACCACCTCGTACACCTGGGTGAGCTCTGGGTCGGGCTGGCCCACGGCAAAGGTGCGGGTGAGATCGGCGGCATAACCGCCGTGGGCCGCGCCAAAATCGAACAGCAGCAGATCGCCTGTCTGCACGACCCGCTCCGAGGCGCTGGTGTGGGGTGATGCCGTGCGCGGCCCAGAGACGACGATGGAGCCAAAGGCTGCCGCCTGCGCGCCAGCCCGCAGCATCTCGATATGCAACATGTTTTGGATTTCCAGCTCTGTCTGGCCGGCTTTGATCTGGTGAACGGTGGCCTGGAGCGCGGCCTCGGTGATACGCACTGCCTGGCGCATGTGGGCCAGTTCAGTCTCGTCTTTGACCATACGTAACTGGGGCAGTAGAAACTCGGCTGCTTGAACACGCACATCAGGCGCGATCTGTTCCAGGCGGCGCAGTTCCAGGATGCGCATCTGGGTGTACTCGATGCCCACCGTTTTACCGGCCAGAGCCAGCTCGGATTCGGCGCGCAGAAAAGCTGCCTCGTGACCCTCCTCGTCGCTGTAGGGGTAGAAATCGACGCCGTAGGGGATCACCTCTTTGGCGTGAGGCGTCTCCAGCGCGGGCAGGATAAGGGCTGGCCGCCCTGCGGCGAAAAAAAAGGCCACGGTGGGCCGCTCGCTGAGGTGCATGGTCAGGCCGGTCAGATAAGTGAGATTGGCCCCCGGCACCAGCGCCAGGGCATCCAGGTGATACAGCTTGAGCATCTCTGTGAGCTTTTTTAGTCGCGATTCATGGTTGTGCATGGGAGCTCCTTTGATCGAAAAAAGGTAACTGCTCAGCCTGCCCTCCCGCAGGCCAAACTAGACGCTGGCGATTCGACAAATTGCGGCAGTGTAGGGGCACGGCATTGCCGTGCCCACAAGAGCCTGCGGAAGGGTGAGCAGTTACGAAAAAAAGTTGACAATCGAAACGAGATGAGTATAATTGACCCCGATGCCCCGGTGGCGGAATTGGCATACGCGGCAGGTTGAGGACCTGTGCCCTTTGGGCGTGGAGGTTCAAGTCCTCTCCGGGGCATGCCACAAGTTATAGAGACGATGCTCCGCGTGCATCGTCTCTTTTCATTATACTCATAAACCTGTGCTCAGCAAATGCTGGCTCCTCTGAGGGCTAGCGTACCCTGTTTACCATGATTTGATGGCTGAGCGCCGGCCCCACGTTCAGGCAGAGTCCCCAACCCGTTGGGTAACCTGCGCGGCCAACCCCAACAGGTTGTGGAATCCTGACCTTGCCGGCTCGCAGTAATAGCCCAAAACGAACAGGGGCGACTCGCTGAGTCGCCCCTGCTTTTTGCTCACTCGAACGTTCACTCGGTTGACAGGCTAACGCCCGTTCGTCGATTCGCCCCGCAAATACGCTTCCATCCTGGGCATAAAGTGTGGGATGATCAGCGGCAGCATCTTGGGCATCAGGTTGTCCATGGCCGCCGGCATGAGATCCGGCATCTGCTCTTCCATGTGCTGCGGCATGGCAATGCGCCGGCCCACGGCAGCCAGCATGTCGGGCATGACCTTGGGCATCATGCCCGGCAGCAGCCGCGGGAAGAGGAAAGGCATCATGGGCCGCATCATGGTGATCATGGCCTCACGCACCGGCCCCGGCGAGGCCTTGACCATGTTCATCATGGCCGGGAAGGGGCCGGGCATGGCCGCGATCATCTCTGGCAGCAGATCGGCCATGAAATCGGCCATGGCCTCCGGCTTGAGCAGGCGGATCATGGCCTCGAACACGGCCCACATCTCCAGGGCGTAGGGCGTCGAGTCGGGGTGCTCGATGCCCGCGCCATCACAGATCAGATGGGCCAGGTCGATCACCGGCAGGTCGCGGCCGGTCTTGTCGGCGGTGACGCGGAGCTGCACCTCACAGCAGGGGCAGGCGGCCACCAGCGCCTGGGCGCCGGCGTCCTCGGCCTCTTGCAGGCGCACGTCGCCCACCCGCTCGCCCACATCGGGATCGGCCACCAGGCTCAACACCGAGCCGCAGCAGTGAGCCTGCTGGCGGTTGTGCGCCATTTCCACAAACTTGATGCCGGGAACAGCCTGGATCAGTTTACGCGGCGCTTCGTAAATCTGGCCGGCGCGGCCCATGTGACACGAGTCGTGCCAGGTGACGGTCAGGTCTACCTTGCGGTCGAGTTCAAATTCGCCGGCCTCGATCTTGTCGGCCAGGAGTTCGCTATAGTGTTTGGCTTCGAAATCATAGTCGATGCCCAGCCTGGCCGCCCATTCGGGGTAAAAGTTGTGCCACACCAGCCAGCAGGCCGGGCAGGAGGTGACCACCGTCTTGACGCCCCGCGCCTTCATGGCCGCGACGTTGTGGCGCAGGATCGTCTCCCAGGCGTCCCACAGCCCGGCCACCAGCATGGGAATGCCGCAGCAGGCCTCGTCGTGGCCCAGATAGGTGAACTCGATGCCGGCCTTGTTCATCAGGCAGGCCGTGGCCTGGGCGATGTCGTGTTCCACGTAGGAGGCGGTGCAGCCGGGAAAGTAGGCGATTTCGGCCTTTTCGGGCAGTTTGCCCAACGCCTCTTCGGGCATCCACTTGGGCCGGTCGACGCGGTAGGAGGACCAGATGTTGTGTTCCTTGAGCAGCGATTGGCGCATGATCTCAAAGGGTGGGAAGGTCATCTTTTCCTGATCCTGGATCAACTGGCCGCGCAGCTTGAGCCAGCTCGGCTCGATGGGCAGGTCTTCGCAGCAGCGCACGTGGCACAGCTCGCAGGTGGTGCAGGCCAGGATGGTATCGACCATCTTTTGGTTCCAATCGACCTTGCCCTCCATGTAGCGCCGCAAAAAGTACCACTTGCCGCGCGGTGTCTGGCTCTCCCAGCCGCGGCCATAGTACTGGTCGCATTCGTCCACGCAGTAGCCGCACTGCGAGCAGGCATAGGCGTACCAGGCCACGTCGTCGGGGATGCCGCGCCGGCCCTGACCCTCGATCCGCTCGCCGATGGGCGATTTGGCCGCGTTGCCAAACACCCGCACGATGGGCTCAAAAGCCCCGGCCAGGCCCATAAATGCCGAAAGCAGCGGCTTGCCGTTCAGCACCTTGTCTGGGTTCAACAGGTTTTGTGGATCGACCTCGGTTTTGAAGGCGCGCATACGACGCACCCGCTCGGCGCCCAGGACGCGCTCTGCCTCGCGGGCAAAATAAAGGCCGGTGGCATAGGCCCGCCCGCCGTGCTGTTTGGCCACCCTGAGCACGGTCAGCGCCAGGGCAAAGGCAAAGTTGAAGGTGAATTTACGTTCGTCGTGGAGAATAAAACCCAGCAGCGTCACGTCGTCGGCTTCGTCGCTGACGGGGTGGGTGGTGATCAACCCCTCCATGAGCATCGGCAGCTTGACCCGATCCTGGATGCCGCCGAGGGCGCCGCTCAGGCTGCTCAGCGGCACCACCACCTCGCTGGGGGCGGTGCTGGGCCCCAGGCGTTTGCCGTGCATCAGGTCGAAGCGGTTCTCCCACTCGTGCTCTGCGATCTCGGCGTCCACGGCCTGCCCGCCGGCTTTGCGGGCGATGGCCTGCAACGGGGCCTCGACCGCCTCGCGCCGCGACTGGGGGGCGACGAAAAGGGCCAGGTAACTCACGGGCACCTGGGGGCGGTGCGTCTCGACCACGTGGCCGTGTTCCATGTGGGGCGGCAGGTTGTTGTGAATCTCGGCCATGGTGGGGTTGACAAAGCTGATGGACCAGAGAGGCAGCCCCGCCTGGCGAACGGCCTGGATCGCCGTGACCAGATCGGCAGAGTTTTCGAAAGAAAAGCCCCACAGCGCCTCTGGCTCGTGGGCCCGCAGGCGGATCGTCACCTCGGTGATGAGGCCGGTGGCGCCCTCGGCGTCGCTGATCAGATCCAGACTTTGCCCTGCCCGTCCTGAGTCAGAGCGCAGGGAGCCTGCCGAATGGTCCTCGCCCGAGAACTCGCGCACCTGGCCGCCGGGCAGCACGACCCGGCAAGAGACCACGTTCTCGCGGAAGGCGCCAAACTCGTAAGCGCCAAAGCCCACGCCGCCCTGGGCCAGCCAGCCAGCCGCCGTGCTCGATGGCGCGCTGGAGGGATAGGTGCGCAGGGCCAACCCCTGCTTGTTCAGTTCTTTCTCCAGCTTTTCCCAGACCACGCCCGGCTGCACGGTGACGGTCATGGCTTCGGCGTCGACGGACAGGATTTTGTTCATCCGGGCAAAATCGATCACCAAACCGCCGCGTGTGGGCATCACGCCGCCATAACCAGAGGTGGATTTGCCCCTCGGCACCAGCGGCACACCGTGCGTCCGGGCCAGGGCCACGAGCTGGATCACCTCTTGTTCTGTGAGAGGCTGGACCACGCCGGCCGGCAGGGTATCGCCAACCATCGGCCTGACCAGGCTGGGCAGCGAGCCCACGTCGTGGCCGTAGAATAAACGTTCCATCTCGTCAAAGGTGACGCGGGAGCCGAACGTGTCTCGAAGCTGTTCCTGCAGAGAAACCGACAACTTTTTCATTCTTTTTTACTCCAATTGGAAAATTTGCAGCAGGGCTTGGATCGTCTAATAGCCAGTTATTTCGGCGATGCGACGCAGGCGGCCCAACAGATTGAGCCGTTCCTCGCCGATCTCGGCAAAGATGGTGGTGACGCGGTGCAGCAAGCGGGATACCTGTTGTTCTCGCGGCGCGTCCAGCACGGCGACGCGGGCCAGGGCCTGGCGCAGTCTTTGCTCGTCCAGGCCGGTGGCAGCGGCAAGCTCGGCGATGCGGGCCGCCCATTCGTCGCCGGCGGGCGGCGCGTCGAGGAACTGACCGGCGTAGGTAGCGGCCACGAACTCTCCCTGAACCTCGATCAGTCTCCAAAAATAGTGCAGCCCGGCGTGGCAGGTCGTCGGTCTGGGTGTGGCGCCATGCCGCGAGATGGAGGTCTGCCACGATGTGCAGCACCGTTGCAGGCCGGCTTGGGTGTTCAGGATCAGGTTGCAGAATTCACAGGAATGGGCCACGGGCGTGAGAGGCGTGCCATCGAGGGCGGTGGTGACCGTACCGACGCTCAGGGTCTCGGCAAAGATATCCTGGATGGCCTGGATGCAAGAGAGGGGCAGGGCCTCGGGCGAAGGTTGCAGGTCGGCGACTGCCGAGGGCGGCTCGGGCACATCCAGATCGGCCTGCTGCTCCTGGAGCCAGCGTGCGATGGCCTGGCGGGCAAAACGCCACTGACCGCCCACCTTGAACCCCTCCAGACGCCCGTCTTTTAGCATCCGATAAATGGTGATACGGTCAACCTGGAGCAGATCCTGCAATTGTCGCGTCGTCAGTAATTCGTCCATCGTGTTCACGGATCACAGTGTACCACATGAAAGGACAAATGTCAAATAAAAAGGACATATAACAAGCTATGTCTTGTTATGGCAGAGTTTTTCCTGCTGGGTTTTGATGGTTGGGAGCGGCGACCAAGCTGTGGTATAATAGGCCCAATCGTACATCATGAGGAGAGTATGACGATGAGCGAGCAGCAGCCCCCGGACGTGGGCACGCAATTAAAAATCTTGCGTGAGCAACGTGGCCTGTCGATGCGCGCTCTGGCCGAGTTGTGCCAGATCTCGCCGAACACGATCAGTCTCATCGAGCGGGGGGCCACGTCGCCCAACGTGTCTACCCTGCACCAACTGGCAACCGCCCTGGATGTGCCCATCACTGCATTTTTCGAGACGCCCGGCGATCCGCTTCAGGTGATCCGATCCCGCCCGGGAGAGCGCCCCTTCTCAGGGAACGCGGCGGTCCGGCTGGAGAGTCTGGGGTCGGGTCTGGCGGAACAAAGCCTGGAGCCTTTTCTGGTGACCATGCTGCCGGCGGCCGACAGTGGTCCAGGGGCCATGAGCCACGAGGGGCACGAGCTGGTGTACTGTCTGAGTGGGGTGCTGGAATACGTCATCGAGGGGGTGAGTTACCGGCTGGGAGCCGGCGAGTCGTTGCTTTTCGAGGCCGGCCTGCCCCATTGCTGGCGCAATCCTGGCAGCGAGCCGAGCCTCTTTTTGTTGATCTTGCAAACAAATAGACCGGGTGTATCTGTGGAGCAGCACCTGGGGCAGTAAATATGCTATCGACCTGGAATCGCACCCTCGCCTGCCACGCCGCGCAAAACGTGGTATAATAAGCGTCACGATACCGGTTCAACCGCTCACATGCACAAAGGAGGTGCAAATGGACGACCTTCGCGAGAAACTGAAAATCTCGGCCGCCCAGCTCGACGAGATCAACGCTCTGTTGCTGGACCCCCACACCCAGGTCATCAACGACTTTTTGGCCGTCGTCGAAAAATACGGCACGCCGGCAGAGATCAACCGCCAGGCCGCCGAGGCCAGGAAACTGCCCAATCTGATGGCCCGTCTCAGAGCCATCGATTCCCCCTACCTGGCCGATCTGGAATGGCTCGTCGCACAGCGCGACAAAAAGGCCTTTATCAGCGTGGCCGACTATCGGCGCAAAGTGCTGGGCAGCCGGGTCGATGGCATGACCTTCAAAGACGATTTCGCCGTCACGCTCGAGATCAGCGCGCTGCAATACTTTTCTTTTCTCATCGCCGAGGCCAGGCAGGCCATCGACAAGGGCGAGCTGATGCCCGGCCGCTACATCCGCGTGCGCAAGATGAAAGAACAGGAAGCCGACAGCGGCGACATCCTGGCGGTGGCGGCGGCCATGCAGATCGTCGGCGCCAGCTATGTGGAGACGCTGGACACCAAAGGCACCGATGGCTCTAACGTTCACCTGGGCGGCCCGGAGACCATCACCGGCTACTTTGGCGGCGTGGGCCAGCCCAACCATTATGCCCTCAAGTGGCTCGACGAATTCCTCTATTACTATACCACCTATGGCATCAAGCAGGTGCTCAACATCAACCCCGGCACGGTGCTGCTGGGCTACTTTTTGCACAAACTCGGCGTCGATAACGAGTTCAAGATCTCGGTCTATATGGGCAACGATAACCCCTACGCCGCCCTGTGGACGCTCATCGGCGCCCGGTTATTTGGCCGCGACGATGGCAGCACGTCGCTCATCGGTTTCAACTGGAGCAACAGCGTCAACAACGAAACCATCGAGATCACGGCCCAGGTGCGCAAGGCTCTGAACCTGGAAGACATCGTCCGGTTCGAGCACCACATCACCGAAACCTACAAGAGCATCGTGCGCCAGCCCTACGACCGCACCGACGAACTGGTGGCGCTGGCGGATCATGTGGCCAACATCTCGGCCAAACACGAAGGGGCCGGCCCGGCGGTCGACGCGACGCGCGAGCACCCCTCCGACATTCTGGACTATTTCCGCGACAAGAGCGAGATTCTGGAAGTGGGCCACCTGGCCTATCTGGAGCGCAACTATCTGGACAAACACGACGCCCTCAACCGCACCGCCCGGGCGCTGACGCAGAACGGCCTCTCGTTCATCGCCGCCCAGAATCTTCATCAGTGACCTCAAAAAGGTGACAGTCACCTTCAAGGTGACTGTCACCTCTCGTCCGACGCCCCATCCAACACCTGTAACAGAATGTGCACCGCCCGCTGAACCAGCGCGCTGCACGGCTCCTTGCCTTCCTCTTCCGAGCCGTAACGCCCATCACGCAGCGCAGCACACTGCGAAGGGCCGATCTCGCTCACAAAACGCTCGCGGTAACGGGTCACTGCCTGGCGCATGGGTTCCTCGTTTTCCGATGGATGGGATGGCGCCAGGTGAAGACCGATCACCATCACCCCGCCGCTGAGCGCACCGCACAACTCTTGCTGCGAGCCGCCCACGCCACCCCCAAAGGCAGTCGCCAGTCGAACCATCGACCTGTCCACCGTGCCCCACAGATGCTCACCCACGGTGAGCAGTGTGGCATCGGATCAGTGATGCCCCAGGGCCATCAGATCGGCGGCGCGACGGGTGATCGGTTGTTCGGTTTTTGGCATGGCTTTCCTCCGTGCTTGCCGCAGGCTCGAACCTGCGGCCCAGTTTTTAAAAGGCGTAACTGCTCACCCTCCCGCAGGCCCTTGTAGGGGCACGGCATTGTTGTGTCCCTGCTGCCGCAATTTATCGATTCGCCAGTGCCCAGATTAGCCTGCGGGAGGGTAGGCTGAGCAGTCACTAAAAGGCAAAGATAAGCATCAAGTCGTTAACGTTGGTATTGGTGGGGCCGGTGACGATGGCATCACCCAGGGTTTTCCAGAATGGATAGGAATCGTTGTTGGCCAGCGCCGCTTCGGCATCCAGGCCCAGTGCACAGGCGCGGGCGACCGTATCGCCCCAGGCTGCCGCTCCGGCAGCATCGGTGGGGCCATCGGTGCCGTCGGTGGCCAGGCTCACCAGGCACAGATCGTGCCAGCCCTGGATCGCCAGCGCGGCCGCCAGCGCCAGTTCCTGGTTGCGGCCGCCCCTGCCGCTGCCGCTGACGGTGACGGTCGTTTCACCGCCGGCCACCAGACAGGCGGGCGGAGCGATGGGCCAGCCATGACGGGCCATTCCCTTGCCGATCCCGGCCAGAACCCGGGCCACCTGGCGGGCCTCACCCTCGATAAACGTGGACAGCAGCAGGCTGTTCAGGCCCAGGGTGCGCGCCCGATCCACCGCGGCCTGGGCGGCGATCTCGTTGCTGCCCACGACGACCGTCTGGACGCGCTCGAAAACGGGATCGCCTGGTTTGGGTGTCTCGGCAATGTCACCCGCCATGCCGGCGCGCAGCCGGGCCACGACGTTTGCAGGCGCGCCGTCCAACAGGTTGTATTTGTGCAGCACCTTCCAGGCGTCGGCGTGGGTACTGGCGTCGGGCGCGGTGGGGCCAGAAGCGA
Source organism: Chloroflexota bacterium (assembly GCA_049324835.1). GTDB lineage: Bacteria > Chloroflexota > Anaerolineae > CAYNKW01 > CAYNKW01 > JBMOMT01. The sequence continues at coordinate 74,199 of JBMOMT010000059.1, forward strand.
TGACATCGAGCGGGTTGCCCACCACATCGGATAACACCAGGGCGATGACGCTGGCCGGTTGGGCCAGGCGCGCCAGTTGCCCCCCCTTGAGGGCCGAGAGGTGTTTACGCACGGCGTTCAGCTCGCCGATGGTCGCGCCGCAGCGCAGCAGCGCGCCGGTGATGGTTTGTTTGTCTGCCAGCGACAGGCCCTCGGCGGGCAGGGGCAGCAATGCCGAGCCGCCGCCAGAAATGACCACCAGCACCAGGTCGCGGGATGTCAGGCCGGAAAGAAGGTGCGCGATGTGGCCTGCCCCGGCCTGTCCGGATTCGTCGGGAGTGGGATGCCCGGCCTCGACGAGGGTCACCGGGCCGACAGGCTGCCCCGGCGGCAACAGGTGATGGTACTTGACGTTCACCGAACCACCAACGATACGTTCGCCCAATAACTGCCACAGCGCAGCGGTCATGGGCGCGCCGGCCTTGCCGCCGCCCACCAGCCAGACGCGGTCGAAGGCGGTCAGGTCGTAGCGCCGCCCGTCCACCAGGAGCAGGTCGCCACGGCGTTGCACAAAACGCCTCACCGCCGCTCCCGGCTCGACAGCGGCCAGGGCCGCTGCCTGCACTGCCTGAATGAGCCTGTGTTTCGTCGCTCGATCCATGCGCGATGTCATTGTCCCAACGTGGTCATGACCTGGGCGGCGGCTTCTTGTGGGCTCTGCTCGCCGTTGAGCACCGCCCGGATGGCGATCTGCCAGGCGGCAGCCACCTCACGGTATATCGGTGTGAGCGGGTAGGGTTGGGCGTTTTCCAACAAATCGGCGAGGAATTGAAAATAGGGGTCTTGTTCGCTCAGGTGTTGGTAGGCAGAGCGGCGCACCGGCAATGTGCCGTTGGCCAGGTTCCAGTTGGTATTGTTGTCTGGGCTGAGCCACCATTCCAGCAGGTGAGCGGCTGCCTCGCGACGATACGGATCGTCGGTGACGATGGCGATCATCCAGCCGCGGGTCACACTGGGCGCTGGGGCTGTCAGGCCGGGGATAGTGGCATAAGAGGTGGTGCGCAACGTATCGCGGTTGGCCAGATAGTGGCTGGCCAGCATCTCGGTCATGGCGACCTCGGCCTCCAGGTAGATGGGCCAGGCCTGGAGGGTGGTCTCGAGTTGGAGCGTGATGGTGGGCACGGCGCCGCTCTGGATGCCAGCGGCGTAAAAGTCGAGCATGGCGGTCATCGCCTCCTGGCTCAGCGTCAGTTGACCAAATTCATCCAGCAGGGACACGCCGGTGCCCAAATAGTGCACCAGAGAGGAGTCGCCGGCCAGCCCTCCCTGGCCGGCTGCCGGAAAGAGGTAACGGGCTTGAGGTCGGGTCAGGACATCACTCCAGGTGAGGGGAGGTGTCTGGAGCTTGTTGGTGTTGTAGAGCAGGTGAAGCGCGTCGGTCTGGAACTGGATACCCTGCAGGCGCCCGTCGATGCGTCCGGCCTCCAGGGCAAATGGAAACAGATCCTCCTCCAGGGCAGGTGTGAGTAGATCGTCGAGCGGTTGCAACAATCCGGCTTTGGCGGCGTCGCGCAGGGCATAAGGTTCCAGGAGGATCAGGTCTGGCAGCACCGTTGGGGCCACAGAGCTGGCAGTGAGCAGAAAATCGAGCAGGCCGCCTTTACCCTGCGGCTTTTTGAGCGTATATTGCAGTTTGACGGCTGACTGGGTGTCGTTAAAAGTTGCCAGGAGCTGGCGCATCACCTCTCCGCCTGGGCTTTCAGCCTGGGGGGAATAATCGGGCGCCGTCCAGATGGTGAGGGTGATGACGGGCGGAACGGTCGGTGTGGCGGGTGGCGCGGTGGCTGCTTCTGGTGAGGGGCTCTGAAGGGCGATCGACTCGACCGGCGTGGGTGACGAGTCGGTGACCGGCGTGTTCAGGGCCTGGCAGCCGATGAGCCAGAGAGCCGTCAGCCACAACAAAAAGCCCAACAGAACAGCGAGTATAAGCATCCGGCTGCGGCCAGCCGAGGTGTTGTTATCCTCAGAGGAGAACAGAGGCCCTGGAGGCATCCATCTTGCCCTTCACTGCGAGTCCAATCCTGCCACACAGGCAGCCGTCGAAGCGCGTCTGCCAGAGAGTATAAGTCAGAAAAGAGGGCTTGTCAAGCCGTCGTGGTCGACTGTCCAAAACGTGGCTGTGATGAAGAGCAGACCCGTGGATCGAGTTGGTTGGGCGCAGCGGGCAGTTCTGGCCGGGGGTGAGCCAGCAAATACTCGGCGCTGATGCTGCCATCGCTGAACAGGTTGAGCGAGGCGCTGGTGGTGGTATCAAAACGCCACCAGGTGATCTCGATTCCCTGGAGCAGGTACACCGGGTTGTTGCGGTAAAAAGCCACCGGCGTGTGACCGGGGAGAATGTCCCATTGGCGTGTGTCGCCGTAAAGCTGGCGAAAGACCAGCCGCCGCACGCCGATCTCGCGGCAGCGGGCGATGAACGCCTGCACCTGGTGGATGTTGTGTTCGTCGATGACGCACGAGACTTTGACCGGGATGCGCGCCGCCCGGACGATGGCCGCCAGATCGGGCATGCGCCGCGCGCCGGTCATGGTGGCAAAGGTATCGGCGTCGAAGGACGGGAAGGAGACGGTGGCCCGGTCGTACAGGTTGAACACCTCCATTTTGCCCAGGGCCAGTTGGCCGTTGGTATGCAGCGAGAGCTGCGCCGCGGGCGCCTGACGGCGCAGCCAGCCGATGAGGCGGACCTCGTGGTGATAGAGCTGCGGATCGGTGGTGGTGCCGGTGAGCACGATCTGCCGCACGTTGTGCTGCCGCAGCAGCGCCGCGAACTGCTCCAGGTTGCGCAGCGGCCAGTCGCTCAGGTTGTTGCGATTGAGAGCCGGGTCGATCTGCTGCCCGATGCAGTAAGGGCAGCGCTGGTTGCACGGCCCGGCAAAAAGGATGTTGGCAAAATCGTAGGTTTTCACGTCAGGCTGCCCTTTTGATCGGCGATATCTCTCCCGGTGTGGCAAAGCTGGATTCCAGGTGGATCAGGTAGTCTTGAACGGCGCCGGTGTAAAACAGCGCCACCACGCCGTTGAAATGCTCCGCTCCTTTTGGGGTGAGCCGCAGGTACGGGCCGGCATCCTGCATCAGGCCGTGCTGGCGCAGAAACGCCACCTCGCGTTCAAATTTCTCCTCCAACCGGACGCCGAATTTGGCATAAAAATGCTCCTGGTGGATCTGGCCAAAGTAAAACGAGACGGCGATCATTTTGGCGATGGCGGCATCCAGCGGCAGATGGTACAGGTCTTGCAACGGCAGTTGCCCGGCCTCGACGGCGCGCAGGTAGGGCTGGAGGGCTTTGGCCGCCGCGCCCAGGTTGTAGGCCAGGGTATGCTGGGAAAGCGACTGCGCGCCCAGGCCCAGACCCAGGTAGGGCGTGCCCTTGACCACCCGCTCGGTGAGGTAATCGCTGGTGCCCACGTCGCCGGGGCGTTTGCTGTAGGTGTTTTTGCCCGGCGAACCGGCGTACCCCGCTGCCAGCAACAGATCGCGGGCGATGGCTGCCAATTCGTTGGTCATGCGCCGGCTGACGCGGGCAGCCTGATCGCGAATCTCGGTGCCTTTGTAACGCATCTGGTAGAGGGTGATGTATTCGGGCGCCAGGGCGATGGTTTGCGCCACGGTGGTGCGCCACGTCTCCGGCGATTGGTCGGCAAAGCCGTACATCAGGTCGATGTTGAAACGGTCGAAACCGGCGCGGCGGATGTTGCGTACCGCGCTTTGCAGCATGCTCAGGCCCTCGTATTCGCGGCCCAGAGAGCGGGCCAGCTTGAAATGGGTGGTCTGTACGCCCATGCTGATGCGGTCGATGCCCATCTCTTTGAGGGCGCGCATCTTGTCCGGTTCGCGGTCGGCGATGATGGGTGTGGTCTCGATGCTGATGACCATGCCGGGCGCAAAACGGAACGCCGCCCGCGCCGCCTCGATCACCCGCCGCAGGTTGTCGGGGTGGGCCAGGGCGGGCGTGCCGCCGCCGATGTCGAAACCGATGAGGGTCTTGCGGGGCGTGTCCAGCTTGTGGCGGTAAAGCTCGAACTCGCGCAGGAGGGCGTCGAAATAGGCGTTCTGGGCGTCGTTCTCGCTGTGATGCACCACGGTGTACTCGCAGTATGTGCAGCGGGCGGCGCAAAAGGGCACGTGGACATAGAGGCCGAGTCGGTCGATGCCTTGCCAGGCGGCGCGCGCGGTCGCTTCGATGGCCGGGCGCGCCACGCGGTAAGGGCGCATGGTGGTCTGGTGGTGGATGGGGTAGGCGGTGTTGGCGATGTGGTGGTGCCTCAGGCCGGCCTCGAAAACGAGCTGCGGCGGAAAGGTCTGCCGGTCGGCGGGGCTGGGGTCGTTCCAGTCGATAGGGCTCTGGTTCATTGGGATAGCTCCTTTGTTAGTGTTTTTTATACACGAATTTGAATTCAAAAAAAAGAGTGGGTTGGCTCCAGATATGTTAGTGTTTGAATCACACTAATTATACCAGAAAAGCCATTCCCTGTCAAGATTGAATCGGGTCATTGTTGGGTGCAAATTCAAATCTTTGAGTCTTTGTGTCTTGGTGGTTAGAAAAGACGATTTGTTGTCTGTGCAGCGCAGAGTGGTCAGGGGGTGTTTTCGGGCGGGGAATCGTCGGGTTCCATGTGCACCAGCACCTGGTGTATTTCCGGCAGGCTGAGTACGATCTCGCGCTCGATCCGGTCGGCCAGGCGATGGGCCTCAACCACGGGCAGATCGGGATCGGCGGCGCAGTGCAGCACCACGTCGTAACCCTCTGCGCCGGTCCGGATGTACAGCGTGGGGTTCTCGTTCAGGCACGTCATGCGCCGCACGAGCTGGCCGATTTTCTCCCGCAACATTTTTTCCGTCTCAGGCGTCAGCGATGGCGCCGGGGCCGGGGGGGGCTGCATCGGTTCGATGTGGCTGTGGATGTCCCGGATGTGGGGCAGCTCGCGGCGAACGGCCTGCTCCAGGTGGCTGACCTGCCGGTGAGCCTGGCCCAGTGTCAGGTGGGTGGGCACTTGGACGTAAAGATCGACAAAGTACCGGCCTCGCACTTCATGGGCGTGGACGTTGTGGGTGCGCAGGCCCAGCCGCGCGGCGATGGCTCCCACAGCCTGGGGCAGGCTCTCGCCGGGCTGTTGGACCGGGTCGACGTGCACTACCACGTCGCCCTGGGGCACCAGGGCCGAGGTGCGCGCCTCTACGGCGGTGGCGATCTCGTGGGCTTGCTCCAGCGCGAGGATACGATCGACGTGAATGGTCAGATCGACAAAGGTGGAAGCCCCGCTCTGGCGGACGCGCAGCGGCCCCAGGGTCTCGACGCCCGGAACCTGGATGACCTGGGCGGCTATCCGCTCGGTGAGGCCCGGCGGGGCGGCGTCGAGGAGTACATCGACAGCGCGGCGGCCCAGTTGCAGGCTGACCCGCAGCACAAACATGGTCACTATCAGAGCGGCTGCGGGGTCGGCCTTTTCCAGCCAGCCCCATCCTGGCCCCAGTCGCCGGCCCAGCCAGACCATGCCCAGCCCCAGGAGGACCACCGAGGAGCTGAGGATGTCGGCTCGAAAGTTGAGGGCGTTCCCTTCCAGCGATTGGCTCTGGTGCCGGCGGGCGACCTTCATCAGGTAGCTGGAAAGGGCGAGGCTGGCCCCGATGGAGAGCAGCATCACGCCGATGCCCCAGGCGTCCGCTTCAATGATCACGCCGCGGAAGAATAGCCGCTGCACGGCTTCGTAGGCGATCCAGCCGCCGGTTGCCAGCAGCAGCAGCGTCTCGGCCAGGGCGGCCAGGTTTTCCACTTTGCCGTGACCGTAGGGATGTTCGGCGTCGGGAGGTTGGTCGGCGGCGCGCACGGCAAAAAAGGCCACCACCGAGGCGGCCATGTCCAGAACCGAATCGGCAGCCTGGGCCAGCACGCCCAGGCTGCCGGTGAGCAGACCCACCGTCACCTTTAGTACGATGAGTCCCAGCACGGTCATCACTGAAACGAGCGACGCGCGCCGTTTTTCCCGTTCTGCCGTGAGGGGATCCAACACTGTCATAGCGAGCTACCCCTACGCACGGAGCGTCTCCTCCACCGCCCGGCGGGCGGCGGCCAGGTTGGCATCGGGCGAAAGGCCCCCGATGACACAATCCGGCGCCAGCATAAAGCCGATGCGCCCGGCCTCGGCGATGGCCTGCCGGGCCTCGGCCAGCACGTCTGCCTCAGAGCCGTGGTGCAGCGTCTCCAGCGAGAGGCCGCCCGCCAGCGGGGTGTCGGTCAGGCGGCGGGCGGCGGCCAGGCCGGTGCCGCTGGTGTGAGCGGCCCAGTTGATGACGTCCACCGGGTAATCGGCCACCAGATCGAACATCAGATTTTGTTTGCAGACGTGCAGCATGGTGACGCGCGATTTGCCGACCAGCGATGCCAGCACATCGAGATCGTAGGGCCGCCCGAATTCCTGGAATTCCTGCCGCGTCATCAGGTCGGTGGTGGCCATCTGGGTGGCGAAAAAGAAGCCAGGTGCGCCGGCCTCCAGGCAGGCGGCGGCGTATTCGATGACCACGTCGCGGATGACGCGCAGGCCGGCATGCAGCGATTGGGGCGACTGCCGCATAAAATCGACGACCCGTTCGCCGGAGATTTTATCGCCGCACAGTTTGAAGGCGATGTTCAGCGAGCTAAAGAGGGTCATCATGAACGGCGCTTCGCCGTCCAGGCCAGCGGCCACGTGGTGGATGGTCTCCAGCTCGCGGCGCAGGGCGCCTTTGTGCACGTCCAGCCGGGGCAGCGTTTCCCAGTCTTCTGGCCGCTGGATCACCGGGCGCACGGCCAGGGGCAAAAAATCGTCGTCGCGGCCGAACTGGATGGTGGCCCCCCAGTCCTGGATGGGGTAGAGGCCGCTGGGTGTGAGCTTGATCAGGTCGAGATCGAACTGGCGGTAGAGGGCCAGCGTGACCTCGGCCAGTTGGCCGGGGGCGCGGTCTTGCAGGTGGTAGTGCTTCCACAGGCTGATGGGCACGCGGTCCACCCCGGCTTTGTCGAGGGCGGCCTCGACGCGCTGCCATTTGTTCATCGTTTTCATGCGATTCAGTCTCCTGCCGGGCGCGGGCCTACAGCGTGAAATAGCGGTGCAGGATGCCCGGATCGAACGTGCGGGGCACGTAATCGCCGCTGGCTTTGTGCAGCACGTAATCGCCCCGATAGTCGCCGGCGGCGATCCGCTCCAGCATGGCGGCCAGGTGATCGATCTCGGCGGCGGTGTTGTAGCAGCCAAAGCTGGCCCGCACCAGGCCCGGCAGGTTGGATCGATCACCCTGCAGAATCTCTTGCTGGTACGTCTGGGCCGTCTCTTCGCCCACGTCCAGCAGCCGCAGCAGGTAGGGGTGGGCGCAGAAACAGCCGTTGCGCACGCCGATGCCGCCCTCAAAGCTCAGAATGGCGGCCACCCTGGCGTGAGGCATATCCTTCACCGCAAACGAGATCACGCCCAGCCGGTCGTCGAGGCGCTCTGGATCGGTGGAGCCATAGATGCGCACGCCGTCGATGGCGTTGAGCCGTTGCAGCGCGTGGCGTGTGAGCTTTTTTTCGTGCCCGGCGATGGCCTCCATGCCCACCTCGGACAGGAGGCGCATGCTGGCCGCCAGGGCCACCGCACCCACCACGTTGGGGCTGCCGGCCTCGTCCCGTTCCGGGGGGGCAGTCCAATAGACCTGATCCAGGGTGACGATATCGACGGTGCCGCCGCCGCGGTAATCGGGATCGCCCTGGGCGAAAAAGTCTTTGGGCCCGATCAGCGCGCCGGTGCCAAAGGGGGCGTACATTTTGTGGGCCGAGATGGTCACGAAATCCAGGCTGCGCGGCTCGCCGAGCGGGCCCATGTTCACTGCGCGGTGGGGCGCAAGCTGGGCGCAGTCGACCAGCAGCCGGGCCCGGTGATGGTGAACCGTTTCGGCGATGTCGTGGATGGGCGGCGCGAAACCGCTGACGTTGGAAGCGCCGGTGACGGCCACCAGCTTCACCCGCCCCGCAAACTGCTCCAGCTTTTGATGCAGGTCGTCCACGTCCAGCGAGCCGTCCTCCTGGATACCCACGTGCACCACCTGGGCCTTGGGCCGCCAGGGCAGATCGTTGGAGTGATGCTCCATCACGGTGGTGATGACCACGTCGCCGGGCCGAAAGTCCAAACGATTGGCCAGTTTGTTGATGGCCTCGGTGGTGTTCTTGCCAAAGATGACGCTGTGGGTTGCCGGGTCGGCTCCCACAAAATGCGCCGTGATGTCGCGCGCCTGCTCGTAGGCCTCGGTAGAGATGATGGATTTAAAGCCGGCGCCGCGATGGACGCTGGAATACCACCCCAGAAACTCGTCTACTTTTTGCTGCACGCCGCGCAAGGTGGGCGTGCTGGCGGCGTTATCCAGGAAAACGTACTGGCGCGTGGAGCCATCCAGCAGGGGCACCTGTTTGTCGATGCCGATGATCGCCTCTCGCAGGGCGGCTATTTGGGTTGCGTCCGTACACACACGGGCCTCCTTCAGGGTTATGATTGGATGGTAGTGTAACATGGTTTTTGGCCGACGTCAAAGGTGGGCCAATACAAAGGGCGACGACCTCAGCCGTCGCCCTGTTGTGTTGTTTGGTGAAGCGGGTTTACGCGGCCAGGGTTTCCGTCACGCTCACCTGGGTGATGATGCCGCGCCGGGCCAGCTCGTCGAAGAAGGGCAACGGATCGATGGCGCGCTCGGCCGGGTAGACGCCCGGCTCCGGCACGCGCCCGGCGGCCAGCCACTGGGCGGCGATGGAGGGCGCCACCCCCGTAGGCAGCGATCCGATCGACGTCAGCGTGCCCAGGCGATAGACCAGCGTCTTGCCGCCCTGGACGCCCTTGACCTCGGTGACGATCTCTTTTGTCCAGCGGGTCGGGTCGGCGGGTTTTTGCACAAAAGCATCCAGCGGGGGGATGTAATCGGCCAGCAGGGTGGTGAGCATGTCGCGCGGCCTGACCTGCGCGCCGCTCACGTCCACCGGCTCGTCGCCGGCAAAACCCAGATCGGCCAGCAGTTTGACCTTGGCAAAGGCCTCTGGGCTCATGCCCCAGTAGTTGATCTTGAAAAAGCACTCTTGCACGCCCTTGTGGGCAAATGTCACCGGCAGGGTGGCCACCTCGGAGTGGAGGGAGAGATGGCAGCGCAGCAGGCCCACCGGCGGCGCGAACCAATAGTCTTCCTCGCCGGCCAGCGGAGCCTCTTGCACGAACTCGCCGCCGCGGAAAACCATCGGCGGCATGACCAGCTCGTCGATGATGGTGGGGATGGCGTAACCAAAGCGGATGTCGTCGCCGGGCGGCGGTTGGATGCCATCGTAGATGCGGATGTAGTCGACCGTGTCCAGCCGGTCGGCGGCGTAGCGGGCCTGCACGTTGGGCACGCCCGGCGCGCTGCCCATGCCCAGCACGGCGGTGAGGCCCGCCGCGGCGAACTCGTCGTGCAGTTGCAATTGCTTACGCGTATTGTGGAACAGCCCGCCCAGATCGGTGTAATGGGCGCCGGCTTCCAGGCAGGCGCGCATGACGTTGAGGTTGAAATAGTAATGCACCGAGTTGAGCACGGCGTCGGCGCCGCGCAGCACACGCACCAACCCGTCGTGATCGGTGACGTCGGTGTGGGCGATAGAGACCTTGTCCCGGCCCGCGGGAAGCAGGTCGACCACCTTGCGGGCCAGCTCGGTGTCACGGTCGGCAACGATCACCTGGCTCACGCCCTTGCTGGCGGCCAGGTCTTTGACGGCGATGCGGCCCATGAGGCCGGCGCCGCCCAGGGCAACGATTTTCATGAATGTACTTCTCCTTGGGAGTGTGGGAGGTGCACCTTTTCTTTTGGCGTCACTCAAGGTTCAGTTCGTCGGCCACCCAGTCGATGCCCAGCTCTTCTAGCTTGGGCCGTGTGGGACAACCCTCTGCGTCCCAGCCGCACATGGTATAGTAGGTGGGCAGGGCGGCGGCCATCTCTGCTTCGGTGACGGCCACGCCATCCGACGGGCCGCCCACCAGCGGCTTGAAGAGCTTTTTCGGCAGTGTGTCCTGGGCGCTGGTGAATCCCTCGCGGGCGTTAAAGGCGCGCATCATGTTCAGCGAGCGCTCGCCGGCTTTCATCAGCTCCCACAGACTCACGTTCCAGCCGGTGACGGCGCGCACCATATCGACCAACTGGCTGGGGCCGTAGAGGTGCCAGGCCGGGCCCCACACAAACTGGCACACGCCCACCGTGTTCAGCAGGCAATAAAGCTGCTGGGTATAGACGGCAAAGCGCACCTTTTCGGCGTTGAGCACCCGGCTGGGCTGCGGATCGGTCAGGCTCAGCTCGGCCATACGATCCGGGTAGCCCTCGTAAGAGGGATCGTGCTCGTGCGATTGGTGATCTGCGCCGTAGGGGTTGACGGCATAGACCAGCGCCAGCGAGCGCTTGACCTGTGGCATGTGGGCCGGCATGGGGTTGCCTTTGGCAGCCGTGACCAGCGCCTCGGCCTCGGGGCCGAACTTTTTGGCTGCCAGCTCCATGCCCTCGGCCAGCAGGTCGCCAAAGCCCTCCCGCCGGCCGATCATCCCGGTGAGCCGCACCATGGCCCCGGCGTCGCCAAAACGCAGCTCGATGCCGCCGGTATCCTGGGCGGTGATGAGGCCCTGCTCAAAGCAGTCCATGGCCCAGGCGATGGTGGCGCCGGCGCTGATGGTATCCAGGCCGTACATGTTGCACAACTGGTTGGCCAGCGAGACGGCGGCCAGGTCATCGACGCAGCAGTAGGAGCCAAAGGTGGCCAGTGTCTCGTACTCGGGGCCGCCATAGAGCGGATCGACCTTGAACGGCCCCTCGGTGACCTCGACCACGCGCTTGCAGCGCACGGCGCAGGCAAAGCAGGTATCGCGCTCTTTGAGAATGGTGGCCGACATGGTGGGGCCGCCCAGGGCCTCGTAACCCTCAAAGACGCCGCTGTCCCAGTTGCGGGTGGGCAGGCCGCCTTCTTGCTGCTGGTAGGGCAGCACGTCGGCGGTGCCGTGCACGCCCAGACCGTAAACGTCCGATGTTTCCAGGTTCTGCACGCCCCAGCGAGCGATCTCGGTCAGGGCTTTTTGATCCGCCACCGGCGGCTTTTTACCGCCGCGCACGGCGATGGCCTTGAGGTTTTTGGCGCCCATCACCGCGCCCATGCCGGTGCGACCGTTGGCCCGGTTGCTCATGCTGATCAGGCAGGCATAACGCACCAGCTTTTCGCCGCCCGGCCCGATCTGCAGGACTTCGATCTTGGGATCACCCAACTCCTGGCGGATGGCGGCTTCGGCCTCGCCGGTGACCTTGCCCCACAGGTGAGCGGCGTCGCGCAGCTCGGCCTGGCCGTCTTGCACCCACAGGTAGACCGGCTTTTTGGCCTTGCCTTTGATGATAAAGGCATCGAAACCGGCGGCTTTGGCCTCGGAGGGCCAGAAACCGCCGCCCTGGGCGTCGCCGATGGCGCCGGTGAGGGGCGATTTGGCGTTGGCCATCACCCGGCTCTGGCCGGAGACCGGCGCGCCGGTGACCACGCTGAGGGTGAGGGCCAGCACGTTCTCCGGCCCCAGCGGATCGGCGTTGGCGGGCATTTCTTTGAGGATGTAATACATGCCGATGCCCTGGCCGCCCAGGTATTTGCGGTAAAAGCTCTCCGGCGGCTCCTCCACGGTGAGTGTACCGGCGGTCAGATCGACGTGCAGGATTTTGCCGTTGTATCCGTATGGCATGTGAACCTCCTTGCAGCTTAAAGGTTTGGAGGTTGGAGGGTCAGAATATTTCAGCCTCCAACCATGGTCGGGAACAACTTGACGATGTCGCCGTCCTGGAGGCGGCGCGCCCGGTCTTTTTCTTGTGCGCCGTTGACGATCACCAGCCGCACGCGGCGGGTGATGCCCAGATGCTCGATGAGCCAGGCGACCGTGGCCTCGTCGGGCAGCTCGACGGTCGCCTGGCCGGCTTCGCCGGGCGGCAGGTGCTGGCGCAATACCGAGAAAAGGTGCACCTGGACCTTCATATCACCCGGCGGCCGCGGCCACGGCGCGCTCAAAGATGGCCAGCGCCTCATCCAACTGCGGCTGGTTGACGATCAGGGGCGGGATCCAGCGGATGACGTTGCCATAGGTGCCGCAGGTGAGCAACATCAGTCCGGCGTCCAGGCAGGCCACGCGCACCGCTTTGGCCGTTTTGCCGTCGGGCTGGCCGTCGCTGGCGGTAAACTCGACGCCGACCATCAGCCCCAGGCCGCGCACGTCGCCGATGACGGGCTGCCGGGTCTGAACCTGGCGCAGCCGGCCCATGAGATACTCGCCCATGCGGGCGCTGTTTTCCACCAGGCCTTCCTCGCGCATGATACGGATCGTGGCTGTGGCGGCGGCGCAGCTCACGGCGTTGCCGCCATAAGTGCCGCCGTGGGTGCCGGGCATCCACTTTTCCATCAGCTCGGGCCGGGCGGCGATGCCGCTGAGCGGAAAGCCGGAGGCCAGCCCTTTGGCCATGATCATGACGTCGGGGGTGACATCGTAATGCTGGTGGCCGAACCACGCCCCCGTGCGGCCCATGCCCGATTGCACTTCATCGGCCATGAACAGGATGCCGTGCTCGCGGCAGATGGCCAACACGCCCTCCAAAAAGCCCGGCGGCGGCGGCACGTAGCCGCCCTCGCCCAGCACCGGCTCGATGAGCATGGCCGCCGTCTCTTGCGGCGCGGTCTGGCTGGCCAGCAGGTGGCGCAGCTCACGCAGGCAGAAATCCACCGTCGCTTGCGGCGTCCAGCCGTAGTGGTAGACGTATGGAAAAGGCGCCACGAACACGCCGGGCATCAGCGGCTGATAGCCCACCCGGTAGATGGTGTTGCTGGTGGTCAGCGACATGGTGCCCACCGTGCGCCCGTGAAAGCTGCCCTGAAAGACGATCACGTTGGGCCGCCCCGTGGCCTGGCGGGCCAGCTTGATCGAAGCCTCGATGGCCTCGGCGCCGCTGTTGCTAAAGAAAAAGCTATCCAGGCCCGGTGGCACGATGGCGCTCAACTCGCTGACCAGATCCAGCATGGGCTGGTGGAAAACAATGTTGGCCTGGCCGTGAATCAATTTGCCCACCTGCGCCTGGGCGGCGGCCACCACCTTGGGATGGCAATGGCCGGTGTTGGTCACGCCGATGCCGGTGGTGAAATCCAGGTAGCGGCGGCCATCGGCGCCATAGATGTAGGCCCCCTCGGCGTGATCGACCAGAATGTCGGTATAGTGGGGCCAGACGGGCGACAGGTTTTCGCGTGGGTCTTCAGACATGGGTGACTCCTCTTTGAGTGATGATCAAAACAGGACACAGATGAACACGGATACTGACACCAGAATTTTGGCGGTGAGATTTTTCACCGCAGAGCACACCGAGAGCGCCGAGAAATTCAGAAAACCTCTGCGTTCTCGGCGGTGAAATCCTGACAACGCTTCTCCGAGAACTGTAAAATTCAGCAGAGCCCGGTTATGATGTGGTGGCTATGGTTTGGCCAAGCTGATGGGCCTCTTGCAGCTTTTCCGGCACCCGGTAAATGTCGTCGCGTTTCCAGGCGGAGGCAAATACCCGGCCTACGATGGGCATCTTGAGATAACGCATCGAGTTGGCAAACATGGCGTCGGCGGGCTCGGCGGTGGCGGCGTCATCGTCGCCAAAGGCATAGAGCAGGGCCACCTTTTTGCCCACCAGCCGATGAGCCACGGCTTCCCGGGTGATGGCGTACCAGCGATCCAGAAAGGTTTTCATCTGGGCTGTGGGGCCCCACCAGTAGATGGGTGTGCCCAGGATGAGGCCATCGGCGGCGCGGATTTTCTCATAGAGGGCGATCATGTCGTCGGCCTGGGCGCACTCGCCGTCGACGGCGCAGCCTTCGCAATCGCGGCAGGGGTTGATTTCGAGTTGATCCAGCACGACTTTTTCCGTTTCGGCTCCGGCGGCCCGGGCCCCCTCCAGAGCGTGATCCATGAGCACATCGGTGTTGCCGCCGATGCGTGGGCTGCCCATGACGCCTAGAATTTTCATCTCAGACCACCTTGTGATATTCTTCTATCTTTTCGTGAATTTCGATGCGGCGGCGGGCCAGCTCGGCGATGAATACATCTGGGTCGAGGGCTGTTTCCGGCGGCACCACGCCGCGATGCGTCACCTGGCCGCGGCTGATCATCTGCACGCCGATGCTCAGCGGGATGGCGATGTTTTTGTAATAGGCCGCCTGGCCGCCCCATTCGGCCATGGGCGGGTGGCGGTTCCACAGCGTCACTTTGACGTCGCGGCCGGCCCGCTTGCCGCTGACCTCCACCAGCAGGCCGTAGGCCCACAGCGGCGTCTTTTTGCTGCCCGGCAGGGCCCACAGCAGATCGAACATCATCTGGAAGGCCGTGGTCTCGATGCCTTTGATGGTGACGGGTTCCTCGCTGTAGAGGCCCGATTCCAGCATGGCTTTGGCCAGCCGCATGGCGTGGGGTGGAAAACAGCCGCGCACCGAGACGTTTTTAGCGCCCAGGCTCTGGGGCATGGTGCGCGTCTCTGGGTGGGGGATATAACACACCTCCTGCTCGCCGATGGGGCCGGCAAAGTTGACCGTTTTCAGGCCCTCGAAGGGGCCGGCCCAGTGGAACTCGCCATCCTGGTAATAGAGGCGCTCCGGGGTGTCGGGGTGGAACTCCCAGAGAAAGGTGATCAACAGGCCGGGGGCCGGGGCAGGGCAGCGAAAGGCGGCAAAGTTGATCTGGATGTCGTCCACCTGGTCCAGGTAATCGGCGCCGCGCCGGGCCATGACGTTGGTGATGCCGGGGGTGGCGCCCACGCCGGGGATAAAGACGATGCCCTTTTCTCTGGCCGCCGCGTCCAGGCTCCACTGATCCTGTTCGGTGGAAACATCCAGGCCGTTGACGCCGGCCTGGATGCAGGCGCGGGTGACGGCCATATCGTACTTCCAGGGCAGGCCGTTGAGGATCACGTCGAAGCCTTTGAAGAGTTTCACCAGCCCGGCATAGTCGGCGGCGTCCACCTGCACCGCCCTGACCCGCGGGTCGCCGATGTCGGCGGCCAGTTTTTGGGCCGCGGCCAGGTTATAATCGCCGATGACGATTTCGTCGTAATCGGAAAACTCGGCCAGATCGCGGGTGGCGTGTTGACAGACGGCGCCCGCGCCGCCCAGAGATAACACCTTCATGGGTATCCTCCTCGGGTTATTTTACACCGGGCTGCCAGAAGCGCAAGTTTGCGCGCCGGGTTCAGGTTTTCAGGCTCAGCGTGACATAGTCGTTCTGACACGGCTCGCCGGCGCTGATGTGCATCTGGCCGGCAGCCAGATCCAGGATCACCGAGGCCAGCGTGGCGCTGCGCTCGATCTCGGGTTGGGCCGGGTCGGGGTGGCGGCAGATGGCTTTGGGATGATTAAAATGATCGCGGAAAATGGTTTTCAGCGTTTCGAGTGTCACCTGCTCGCGTTGGGCGCGCAGCAGCCGCGAGGCCCGGCCATAACGCAGCAGGGTGTTATCCGATTCCAGAATGCCCGTATCGCCGCCTTGCAGGCGCGGCGTGACGAAATGGTTGGTGTGGATCAGGAGGCCGTGTTTGGGATGGCAAAAGCCCACGTCGGAGGGGGTGGCCTCCAGGTTGATGCCTTCACCCGCGGCGTGAGCCAGCAGGTAATTGCCGGAATCGGCGCGGACGCCGCGATAGATGGCCTGCACGGCCAGTCCCAGCCGCGGCGCGTTGAGCGCCTCGCGCAGGAGCACGTGAAACGGCACGCCGATGCGGCGGTGATCGTGGCGCAGGAAATTGGTGCACACGCCCACGCCGGCGCTGTTGAGGCCGATCTTGCCCACCATGCCCGCTTCGGTGAGGCTGAGCACCGTGGGCGCGCCGGGCTGTTCGATGCGTAACAAGATGGTGCCGCCGCGCAAAATATCGGACCAGTCCCAGTTCTGGGCCAGCAGGGTGCGGCCATCGGCGGTGGCCTCCGGCCCGGCAAAAATGGCGGTGCACTCGCCGCGCGGGGCGATGTGGCCCACGGAGAGCAGCTCGGTGCGGCAGTTGAGGGCCAGGATGTCATCCGGGGTGACGCCCGCGCCCTCGGCGATGCCGCGCATCTCTTCCAGCAGGTGGGGCGCATAGGCCCGGATGGGCTCCAGGTAGCGCCGCGCCTGAGCCATCGCCGCCGGCCGATCCAGGGCGCTCTTGAATTCGAACAGCCGCCAGTAGCCATCCAGGTTAAAGCGGATCCGGTCGGCGGTCTGCTGGCCGTGCTGCCGGCCGCGCTCGAAAGGCTCGCCGCCGATTTCAACGAGGGGAAATTCGTTCAAGACATCTGCCTTTCAGGTGACAGTCACCCTCAAGGTGACTGTCACCTCTGCTGTTTTCCGGCTTTTATTCGGCCTTGATCTCGGTCCAGATGCGCTCGTAGAGCGGCAGGGCGTCGCCCACGTCGCGGATCCATTCCAGCTTGTCCATCACCTCTGGCGGCGGATAGATGGCCGGCTCTTCCAGGATTTCAGGGTCGATGAACTCTTCGGCGGCTTTGTTGGGGCTGCCGTACCAGGTAAAGTTGGTGATTTTGGCGCCCACCTCCGGCTCTAGCAGGTAGTTGATGAACACCTCGGCGGTGTACTGGTTCTTGGACGACTTGGGAATACACAGGTTGTCGGCCCAGATGACGCCGCCTTCCTGCGGGATGACGTACCACAGCCGTTCGTCTTCTGCAGCGGCCATAAAAATGTCGCCGCTCCAGCCGTGGGCCAGCAGCAGCTCGTCGGCGGCGATGAGGTCTTCGTACTGCTCGCTGTCGTAGGTTTTGACCCACGCTTTCTGCTGGATGAGCAATTGTTTGGCTTCTTCGAGTTGATTCTCGTCGGTGGTATTGAGTGAATAGCCCAGGTATTTGAGCGCCGCGCCGATCGACTCGCGTGGGTCGTTGAGCATGCTGATTTTGCCGGCGTAAGGCCCGGCCATTTCGGGGTCGAACAGATAACCCCAGCTATCGGGCGCTTCATCGAACTCGTCGGCGTTGAAACCGATGCCGGTGGTGCCCCATTGGTAAGGCACACAGAACGTGTTGCCGGGGTCGTAGGGTGGGTCTTTGAACTTGGTATCGATGTTTTCAAAGTTGGGGATGTGGTCATAGTTCAATTCGGCCAGCAACTCTAGCTCACGCATGATGGTGACCATGTAATCCGAGGGCACGATGACATCGTAGCCGGTGGCGCCGGCCTGGAGCTTGGCCAGCAGGTCTTCGTTGCTGGCAAAGGTGTCCTCGATGACCTTGACGCCGAACTTGGCCTCAAAATCGGCATAGATTTCGGGGTCGATGTACTCGGACCAGTTAAAGACGTGCAGTTCCTTGGCCAGTTCCGATGTTTCTTCTTTGGCCTTGCAGCCAAGCAGACTCGACACCAACACCAGCGCCAGTAAAAGAGCCAGCTTTTTCATTTCCTTTCCCTCCTTGTGGATAGCAGGGCTTTCCTAAAGCAGCATAATTCACCGCAGAGACCGCCGAGGGCGCAGAGTTTTGAGAATTCTTGTCTTTTCTCAGCGCACTTGTCCTGGACTGACAAGTACAGGGTTCTCTGCGCACTCTGCGGTGAGAAAAGAGAGTGCTGGCCAACTTTGGGAGTGCCCTATTGTGGGTAGTGATTGTCCGATTCGCCGTTTATCAACCTCACGTTACCCGATTTCGATAGCCCCGCCTCCTTTCCGCTGCAAAATCAGCGACAGCGCCACCAAAACCATCGAAGCCAGTAACATCATTGTCGAAAGGGCGTTGATCTCGGGCGTGATGCCCAGTTTGACCATGGAATAGATGCGCAGCGGCAACGTGGTGGAGCCGATGCCGGCGGTGAAAAAGGTGATGACAAAATCATCCACCGAAAGCGTAAAGGCCAGCAGCGCCCCGCCCAGGATGCCCGGCATGAGCAGCGGCAGCGTGATCCGCCAAAAGGTCTGGAGCTCGTTGGCGCCCAGGTCTTTGGCCGCCTCTTCCAGGCTGCGGTCGAAATCGGCCAGGCGGGCGCGCACCACCACCGCCACGAAAGAGATGTTGAACGCCACGTGTGAGATGATGATGGTCACCAGACTGAGCGGGATGTGGGTCATGATGAAAAAGAGCAGCAGCATCACCGCCATGGCGATATCGGGGATGATGATGGGCAGGTAGAGCAGGGCGTCGAAGGGTAGTTTACCCCAGAACTGGTAACGCTCCATCACCAGCGCCACCATCGTGCCAAAGACGGTCGAGATGGCCGTGGACGAGAGAGCCACGATGAGGGTGTTTTTCAGCGCCTTGCCCATGGCCTCGTTCTGGAAGAGCCTGGCGTACCAATCGAAGGTGAAACCCTCCCACACCGAGACCAGCCGCGACGAGTTGAACGAGTAAACCACCAGGATGACGATGGGCGCATAGATGAAAAAGAAAACCAACAGCCCGTGCAGGTTGAGACCGCCCTGAGCCAGGTGTTTGTCCCAGCCGCGATGGGCGCGGCCCGTGGGTTGTGGCAGGCTCATCGTCTCCCCCTTTCTGCCGCCGATCGGGCGGCTATGCGGAAATAGAGCACCGTGCCCAACAGCATAAAGGCCATCAGCACGAACGATACCGCCCCGCCGAAAGGCCAGTGGCGCACCGAGAGGAATTGTTGATGGATGAGGTTGCCGATCATCATCGATTTCGCGCCGCCCAACAGATCCGGCGTGACGTAGGCCCCCAGCGAGGGGATAAAGACCAGGATCGAACCGGCCACGATGCCCGGCGCAGTGAGCGGCAGCACCACCCGCACAAAAGCCTTGACGCGGTTGGCGTACAGGTCTTGGGCCGCTTCGACGAGCGAGTAATCCAGGTGCTCGACGGCGGCGTAACAGGGCAGCACCATATCCGGCAGCCAGGCGTACACCAGCCCAACCACGATGGCGCCATCGGTGTACAACATGGGCAGCGGCTCGTGGATGATGCCCAGCGATTGCAGCGCCAGGTTGATCAACCCCTCGTTGCGCAGGATGAGGATCCAGGCGTAGGTGCGCACCAAAAAGTTGGTCCAAAAGGGCACCATCAGCAGCACCAGCAGCGTGTTGCGCGTGCGCGGCGGCCGGCGGGCGATGAAAAAGGCCAGCGGGTAACCCAGCAAAAAGCAGAAAAAGGTGGTCGCCAGGGCGATGTAGAACGAGCGGGCAAAGATGCGCAGGTAGAGGGGATCGAAAAAGCGCAAATAGTTCTCGATGTTCAACTCCCACACCACCCCGCCGTAGGTGCCGCGTCTGGCAAAACTGATGGCAAAGACGATGAGCAGCGGGATGAGAAAAAAGACGATCAGCCAGAAGGCGCTGGGAAAGATGAGCAGCAAGACTTGCAGCCCCTGTTTTTCTCGAACGTGTTTGAGCAGTCGTTGCATGGCAGCCCTCCCATCAATCGACCAGCACCAGCCCGCTCTCGGGCGGCCACTCGACAAAAACCTGCTCGCCGGCGTGAAACGGCACCTCCATCATCAGCGGCGTGAGGTTCTGCTCGCGCACCTTGACCCGTGTCTGTTCGGTGAGACGGACGATGTATTGGGTGTCGGTGCCGATATAGACCACGTTTTCCACGCTGCCGGTCAGGGTGTTCACTGCCCCCGGCGGACGCTCGCGGTGCAGGCGGATTTTCTCCGGGCGGACGGCCAGGGTGACGGCCTGCCCCTGGTCGCAGCGGTGCCGCCGGGTCACCTGTACCGGCAGGCTGCCATCTACCACCACGGTGATGGTATCCGGGGCGATGCCGCGCACTTCGCCTTCCAAAAAGTTGCTCTCGCCGATGAAATCGGCCACAAAGCGGCAATTGGGCTGCTCGTAAATCTCGGTGGGTGTGCCCACCTGCAGCACCTTGCCGCCGTTCATGACGGCGATGCGATCCGACATGGTGAGGGCCTCTTCCTGGTCGTGAGTGACGTAGACAAAAGTGATGCCCACCTGATTCTGCAGGTTCTTCAGCTCGATCTGCATCTCTTTGCGCAGTTTGAGGTCCAGCGCGCCCAGCGGCTCGTCGAGCAGCAGCACCGAGGGCCGGTTGACCAGCGCCCGGGCCAGGGCCACCCGCTGCTGCTGGCCGCCGGAGAGTTGATCCGGCTTGCGGTTGCCCAAACCGGCCAGGCGCACCATCTCCAGAGCCTCCTCCACCCGCTGCTGGATATCTCCTTTGGGCACTTTTTTCATCTCCAGGCCAAAGGCGACATTTTTGGCCACGGTCATGTGTGGAAAGAGGGCGTAACTCTGAAAGACCATGTTGGTGTTGCGCTGAAAGGGTGGCGTCAGGCCCATGGGTACACCCTGGATGAAAATCTCACCTTCGGTGGGCGTTTCAAAACCGGCGATCATACGCAACGTGGTGGTCTTGCCACAGCCCGATGGCCCCAGCATGGCAAAGAACTCGCCGTTTTTGATGCTGAGCGATACATCATCTACGGCCAAAACCTCGCCAAACTGTTTGGTCACGCGGCTCACTTGAACGGCCACTTTTTCGGTCATAGCTCCTCCGATCGCAGGCAGGATGGCCGAGGCCAAAGTTATACCCGTCCGGCGCCCCTCTCGGCTTTTCGAGACAGGCCCAGAACACAATGTCCACCAGACTCACAACCGGTGGCAAGGCGAACAGCGATTCAAGGCCCACTCACCCAACAGCCCCAACAGGCCGCCGATGAACCGTCAGCGGCTGCCTTGTGGGTCTGGGTTCACTTGCCTTCCGAGCCTTCGCCGGCGCCGTGCCCCCACAGGCCTTTCACCTGCCGCACGGCGTCCTCGAAATAGTTGAGGGTATCCTCCACGTCTTTTTCGGACAGGGCGGCGCACAAGAACCACGGCTCACGACCGTCCGGATCGGGCACGGCGCCGTTGTGCACCAGGTGCATCATGATCTCTTCGTAGAGGGCCGTATCGGTCTTGGCCCAGGTGCGATAGTCGGTGGGTTTGTCCTCGCCAAAAGAGATACCAAACATCGTCGGCACGCCCAGGAACTGATGCGGCAGATCGGCGTCGGTGAGAATGCCGTGAATGCCTTTCATCAACGCTTTGCCGCGCGCCTCGATCGTTTTGAGGGCCTCACCCTGGGCCAGGATCGCCAGCGTGGCGTCGGCGGCGGCGGTGCCCACCACGTTGCCGGCGTAGGTGCCGCCGTGGGCGGTGCGGCCCGGCCCCAGGCTGCTCATCACTTTTTTGTTGCCGCCGATGACGGCGATGGGAAAGCCGTTGCCCAGCGCCTTGGCGTAGGTCACCAGATCGGCATGCACGCCAAAAAACTCTTGCGCGCCGCCCGGCGCGATGCGAAAGCCGGTTTTGACTTCGTCGCCGATCATGACGATGCCATACTCGTCACACAGCTTGCGGATCAGCTCCAGCCAGCCGGGCTCGGGCATGATGCCGCCCATGTTGCCCATGATCGGCTCGACGATGATGGCCGCCACGTCGCCCCAGTGCGATTTGACTGTGCGTTCCAGCACCTCGAAATCGTTGTACGGCAGGGTGAGCACCAGATCGCGGATGGCCCGGGGGATGCCCGACGAAGATTGCACCGGGATCGGGCTGCGCCGGTGGCCCATGCCGCTGACGGGTGTCGAGGCGGTGGAAAAGAGCATGTAATCGTACATGCCGTGATACTGGCCCTCGAATTTGATGATTTTCTCGCGGCCAGTGTGGGAGCGGGCGATACGCAGGGCGTGCATGGTAGCCTCGGCGCCCGAGTTGGCGTAACGCACCATGTCGATGCCGGGGCACATGCTGACGATCCGCTCGGCGACTCGAACCTCTAGCTCGTGGGTGAAGGCAAAAATCGTGCCGCTCTGGATGGCTTCGGCCACCCGCTGCACGATGGTCGGGTGGCCATGGCCCAGGATGACCGGGCCGAAACCCAGCCGGTAATCGATGTAGCGGTTGCCGTCAAAGTCCCAGATGTAGGCCCCCTGGGCGCGGGCCACGCCGATGTCCTCCCCTTCACCCCAGTAGCGAAAGTTGGACGAAACGCCAAAGGGCATCAGTTGGCGGGCGTGTTCGAAAAAGGCTTGCGTTTTCTCTGTGCTGCGGTTCATGTGTTCTCCTTGTTGGTTGGTAGTGGAGTAACCGATTTACCAGGTGTTTCAGTAGGGATACCACCAGTCTTTGATACCCCCTTCGATATCCCAGTGGACGTGTTTGGTTTGCCAGAATTCCTCCAGGCCCTCCTCGCCCAGCTCGCGGCCCAGGCCGCTCATTTTCATGCCGCCAAATGGCCCGGCATAATTGTCGGTCAACGGGTCGTTGATCCAGATGGTGCCAGCCTGCACCTCTTCGTAGAAACGGCGCACCTTGCGGGCATCGTGGGTGTAGAGGCAGGCCCCCAGACCGTATTCGCTGTCGTTGGCCAGGGCGATGGCTTCATCAAAGGTGTGGTAGGCCATCACCGGAATGGTGGGGCCAAAGGTCTCTTCACGCATGATGCGCATCGAGTGGTTTACGTTCATCAGCACCGTGGGCTGGTAGAAAAAGCCGCGCTCGAAACCGGGGGGGCGGCGACCGCCCACCAGCACCCTGGCCCCCCTGGCCACAGCATCGGCGACGTGCGCTTCCACCTTGGCTCGTTCTGCGTCGCCGATCATCGGCCCCACGTCGGTGGCCGATTCGATGCCCGGCCCCAACCGAAGCTGGCTCACCCGCTCGGCCAGCGCCTCCACGAATTGGGCGTACATCGAGGCCGGCACGTAGACCCGCTCGGTGGAGGTGCACACCTGGCCGGTGTTGATCAGCGCGGCGTAGGCGATGGCTTCGACGGCTGCCTCCAACGGTGCGTCGTCGGCCACCACAAAGGGGTCTTTGCCGCCCAGCTCCAGGTGCAGTTTTTTCATCTGGCCGGCGGTGAGGCGGGCGATGTGCTGGCCCACGGCGGTCGAACCGGTGAAGGCGATCACCGGCACGTCGGGATGGCCCACCAGGGCGTCGCCCACGGCGCTGCCCGGCCCGGTGATCACGTTGATCACACCCGGCGGAAAATGGTCGAAAGCCAGCTCGATGGCGCGCAGGGTGGTGAGGGGAGTCAGGCTGGCGGGTTTGACCACCACGGTGTTGCCGGCGGCCAGCGCCGGGGCGATCTTCCAGATCAGCAGCAGGATGGGATAATTCCAGGGCACGATGCAGGCGGCCACGCCGTAAGGCTCTTTGAGCACCAGCGAGAGCTGCCCCACGCCGGGCGAGGGGAGCACCCGGCCCCGGATGTGGCGGCCCAGCTCGGCGTAATAGTCGAGGGTGTTGAGCGACCAGTCGATCTCTTCTACGTTCTCCGGCAGGGGCTTGCCCTCTTCCAGCGTCAGCAGGCGGGCCAGCTCGTCGAAATGGACCCGCATTTTGGCCGCGGCCTGGTGGAGCATGTTGGCCCGCTCCACGGCGGGGGTCTGTCGCCAGGCGGCAAAGGCGGCTTTGGCTGCCGCCACGGCCCGGGCCACGTCGGCGGGCGTGCCGGCGGGCACGGTATCCAGCACCTCTTCGGTGGCCGGATCGGTGACCGCCATCACCTGGCCCGAGTCCGAGTCGACCCAGGCGCCATCGATCCACATTTTCATCGCTCCCCTCCCGTTTTCCTATTTACCACCGGCTTACTTGCCAAGAAGGATGATGCCGCCGATCACCAGCGTCAATCCGGCCAGGTGGCGCAGCGAGAGGGTCTCGCCAAAAAGCCACCAGCCGGCCAGGGCCAGCAGCACCGTGGCGATGCCCACCCACAGGGCAAAAATCACCGTCAGTTCGGCCCGTTTGAGCAGCACGGCAAACAGCAGCAGGGCCACGCCGTAGACGATCAATCCCAGCCCCAGGCCCTGCCAGCGATCCGTCTCGGCCCACCACTTGAAGGCCAGATCGCCCACAAGTTCCAACGAGGCGGCCAGCAGCAACAACCCCCATACCGTCCAGTCGATGGAACGGGCCATTCGTCGTTTACTCCCCGTCTTTGAGAGGCATGTCAGAAATAGGCCTCTTTGACGATTTCCAGATAGGTAAACGTTTCAGTGTTGCGGACGCCCTCGACGGCGCGGAGACGTTCGGTGAGGAATTCGAGCAGGTGGGCGTTGTTGCGGCAGATGACTTCTGCCAGGATGTCGTAGGTGCCGGTGGTGAGGACGAGATAGATGACTTCTTCAAAGGCGGCGATCTGCTGGCCGATCTCGCGCAGGCGGCTGCCGTCGACTCGCACGCCGATGAGGGCCATGGCGCTGTAGCCCATGAGCGTGGGGTTGGTGATGGGCACAACCTGCAGCACCCCGTCATCGACGAGCTGGAGGTAGCGCTGGCGCACCATGCCGGGCGAAACATCCAGCCGTTGGGCGATCTGGGCAAAGGGCATACGCCCGTCTTCTTTTAGGGCCATGATGATGTGGCGATCGATCGTGTCGAGGGGGCGTGCTTGGGGTGCGTCTTGCTTTTTCATCGACCAGCCTCCCTTCGTTGGGGGAGCCATTCAGTAGACGCCGGCATTATAACACGAATCGTCACAGAGGTCAAGCCAACTGTGACGATTCGTGAGGAATCCCCCGTTTTTTGTGCGTTATTGTGATTTCTGCCCCTGGGTGCGGCGTTACGCCAGCCCCAGCTCGACCAGCCTTTCTTCGACGGGCGCGCCGTTGCTGTCCCAGCCGCGCAGGTGATAGTAGACGGGCAGCATGGCCGCCAGGTCTGGCAGCACGCCGGCCGCGCTGCCGCTGGGACGCGGTTCGGTCAATAGTCGCTGGGGCAGGGTATCGTCGGCGGCAGTGACGCCCAGGCGCAGGTTGATGAGCCGCTTGATCTGAAAGAGGCGGTCGCCGATGCGCAACAGTTCGTCCGTCGTCCAGTTCCAGCCCAGAGCGCGCCTGACCAGCCCGGCGGTGATTTCCGGCCCCACTTTGCCCTTGGCGATGAATTTGCACAGGCCCAGCGGATTGTACACGCTCATGTAATTCTGCCAGTCGTAGGCCAATTGGGCCTGCTGCGGCGACGAATCGAAACGATCCAGCACTTCCGGGTAGCCCATATCCGGAAAGACGACGCCGTAGCCGTTCCAGTAGCTCAGGCTCTCCAGATGACAGGCCCCCCGCGCGGCAGTGGCATAGTTGAGACCGATGCTGACGAAACCGCGCGGGTCGTGGTAGGGCAGCTCCATACCCTTGACGTGGAGCGCAAAAGCCTCGCTGCCCTGGCCCAGCTTTTCTGCGGCCGCCCGCACGCCATCGGCCAGCAGGTCGCCCAGGCCCTGGCGGCGGGTGATCTTTTCCACCAGGGCGACGATGGCCGGAGCGTTGCCCCAGCTCAGGTCGAGGCCATCGGTCTGCGCCGGGGTGAGCAGGCCCTTTTCGTAGGCCTCCATGGCAAAGGCGATGACGTTGGAGGTCGAGATGGTATCCAGGCTGTAGGCGTTGCACAGTTCGTTGATTTTGGCGATGCTGTTCAGATCGTCGTTGAGCAGGTTGCCGCCAAAGCCGGCCAGGGTTTCGTATTCCGGGCCGTGAGAGCGGACGCCGGCATAGGGGCCGTCGGTGATTGCCACCTCTTTGCCGCAGCCGATGGGGCAGGAAAAGCAGTGGGTGTGCCGCACCCAGATGGTCTCGCTGATCTGTTGGCCGCCGATGCGCGCTGCGCCTTCCCAGTTGCCCAGCCGCCAGTTAGAGAGGGCCAGATCGCCGTACTGCTCGGTGGCGGCCACGCCGCCGGCCGTGCCGAACTGGCTCATGCTGATCGTGTTCTCTTTGATGCCGGCGTTGGTTTGGCGCACAAACTCGCGCAAGGCCGGCAGATCGTGGTATTGCGGCTTTTCGCGGCCGCACACGGCGATGGCCTTGAGGTTCTTGGCGCCCATCAGGCAGCCCATGCCGCCCCGACCGGCCAGCCGCTCGTGGCCCCGCTCGCCGGCGGTGATGCCGGCGAAACGCACGCCGTTTTCGCCCGCCGGCCCGATGCCCGCCACCTGGGCTTTGGGGTCTGTCTCGGCGCGCAGCAAATCGCAAGTTTCAAAGTGGTCTTTGCCCCACAGGCGCCCGGCAGAACGGATGTCGATGATTCCCTCGCGGCCATCGATCCAGAGGTAAACCGGTCTTTCGGCCCGACCGGTCAGCACCAGCCCATCGTAACCGGCAAAGCGCAGCTCGGCCCCCCAATGGCCGCCCATGTTGGCTTCGTTCCAGATGCCGGTGAGCGGCGAGCGCCCGCACCAGGAGGTGCGGCAGCCGGTGGGCGCAAATGTGCCGGTGAGCAGCCCATTAAAAGCGTAAAGCGGGCTGGCCGGCTCCAGCGGATCGAGGGCGGGGTCCATTTCGTCGTAGTAGAGCCTGGCGGCCAGGCCGCTGCCCAAAAGATAGTTGCGGGCCATTTCGTCGGCGATGGCTTCCTCTTGCCAGCGGCCCGTGGTCAGATCGATGCGTAATATTTTGCCTGCGTAAACCAGCGGCATAGGGATCTCCTCTCAGATTTTTTATACCTGCACGATGACGCGCATTTCACGCCCGTTTCGGTTCAGGGTGAGGCTCAGCCGGTCGCCAGGATGGTGAGCGGCCAGCACGGCGTGCACGTCGGCGGCGGTGTGGATGGGACGGCTGCCCAGTTCGACGATGACATCGCCCTGGCGCAGGCCGGCCTGCTCGGCGGGGGAGCCCGGGGCGATGCGGCCCACGAAAGCGCCGGTAGTCGATCCGCTGCCCTGTTTTCGGGCGATGGCGGCAGCGTCGGCGATGCTGATACCCAGTTTGGACCGGGGGGCTTGCTGCTGGCCCAGCAGGGCGTTCAGGCGGCGCTGATCGTAACCGACAACGGCCTGGCCGTCGATGACGGTCACCGGCACGCCGCGCTGCCTGGAGACCTGTACCATCTCTTGGGCCGCCGCCGGATCGACGGCGACATCTTTTTCGATGAAGGGAATGCCCCGGCGTGAAAGAAACTCTTTCACCTGGTAACAATAGGGTCAGGTGGGTGTGGTGTAGACGGTAACGCTGGTTGGCATTTTTCTCTCCGTACGAGTCAGTCTTTTCCAGTAGGTTTCACAGCAATCCGTTTCACCGCCGAGACGCAGGGGTTTTTGTGGTTTTTCTCGGCGATCATCGCGCCTCGGAACTGGTGACAGGTACGACCCGGCGGCGAGCCTCAACGCGATACAAATGGATGCCCCCCAATGGTGAATCGCCAGGGGGCCGACCGGGCGCGCTCGTCGCCGCGGACGTTGATACGCGGGCCGGTGTTCACCTGGGCGTCGGCGATGGGCTCGTCGGCTTCGATCCACAGCGTCCCGGCCATGCACAGGTCTGCGCCATCGAGGTTTTTGTCCACGGCCAGGGCCTGGCAGAGTTTGGCCGGCCCGTTGGTCAGCTCCCGGTCGGGATGGTTGGGCCGCTGCCGGCGCATCACCTCCAGCCCTTCCAGAGGCGCCAGGGCGCGGATGAGCACCGCCGCCGGGCAGCCTTGCGGCTCGGTGACGGCGTTGAGACAGTGGTGCAGGCCATAGATCGAGTAGACGTAAGCATGCCCCGGCGGGCCGTACATGGCCGCATTACGCCGGGTGCGGCCTGGCCGGGCGTGGCTGGCCTGGTCGCTTTCGCCCAGATAGGCTTCCACCTCGACGATGCGCCCCGATAATCGCCGGCCGTCCAGCAGGCGCACCAGCCGCTGGCCCAACAGATCGCGGGCCACGGCGAGCGTGGGACGGGCGTAAAAATGGCGGGGCAGCGGCTCCAAAGCATCAACCTCCCACGGCCGGCAAAAAGATAAAGAGCTTGTCGGCGTCTTTAAGGCGGGCCTGTGACCACGTTTCCGGCCTGACCATACGCGTGTTGACAAAGATGTGATAGCCCACCGTCAACCGCTGGCCTTCGCCGCGGAAGGCCGGGCCAAAGTCCGGGTATTCTGCGTGCAGCCGATCCAGCACCTCGGCCACGGTGACGCTGGGGCGATCCCAGGCCAGGGTCAGGGAGCGGGCTCCGATTGCCCGCCAAAGCGGTTCGCCGATCTTGACAAAGGTGCGCATGGTGGTAATTGTACCACAGAGGCAGGGTAGGGGCAACCGAATGGATCGCCGAATTGAAGGGCGCCTACGGGTTGGCCAGGGCTTTAAAGCGGGCGATGATCTCGGCGGCGCGCTCGTCACAGGCGTCGAATTCGAGCGGGGCCAGATCATAGTCCAGCACTTCTCGGATCACCTGCACGGCCTTGGGGGTAAAGATCACCCTGCCGTCATCGTCGATGCGCTCGACGCCGTCGGCCTGCTGGCCGGCCTGGTTGATGGCCAGCGCTTCGGCCATGGTCAATCCGGCGGGCAGCACCACCTGGGCCCCGGCGGCGCTGAGGCGCACCGGATAGCCGCCGGGCAGGCCCAACGGGCCGGGCGAGTGGGTGAGCAGGCCGCTATCGTGCAGCATGGCCAGGGCGTTTTTGACGCCCGAAGCGGCCACCACCGGGTTGAGCGCCTCGCCGGAGAAACGAGCCTGCGAGACCTGATGCAGCAGTTGGTCGGTGTCGAACTGGGCGGTGACGTCCTGATCGTCGACGGTCAGCCGCAAAAAGTAGGGTGGCGCGCCGCCGGGCTGCTGGCGAAAGTGGCCGGTGTGATAGTGATGAAAGACGGCGTAAATACCCACGCTGCGGGCCGGCGCGTCCAGCCGCTGGCCCACGGCCATTTTGAGCGCGGGGATGACGAGATCGATGTTGCCCAGGCCGATGGTGGGCGCCAGGCCCCGTTTGGCCAGCACGGCGTTGCTGATATCGGCGATGCCGCTGTTGATCACCGGCCCTTGCCAGCCGCTGGCCCGGATGGCCAGCATCAGCTTGCGGCTCAGGGCCAGGTGGGTGGGCAGCCACGGCCCGGCCCCGGCCTCGCCCAGCCGGTCGGCGATCTGGGGGGCCAGTTGTTTACGCACCCACCAGGTTTGCAGGGTGGCGCAGTTCAAGATGAGACGCGGCTGCAGGCGGTGGAGGGTTTCTGCCGTGGCCTCGATGTTGTTCAGGTCGATGGGCGTGAATTCCAGGCGCGCATAGTGCTCTTGTAGCACGGCCCCGCAGGCCACATTGAACACCGTCCGCCGGCCTCGTTCCTGGTTAAAATCGGCGCCCACCAGGTAACTGATCCCCGCGCTGCGGACGAGCAGCTCCAGGGCCCAGCTTCCCACGCCGCCCAATCCGATGATCAAAACCTCTGGCTGAATCATGTGTGTTGCTCCTTTCCTGTTAAATGCCAAAGGGCTTGCGCTTGTCTGCGGCGCAAGCCCCAGGGTCAAAATCATTCAGATAGGGGGGTCAGGCCCACACCGGCTCTTCCCAGAGTGCCAGTTCCGTGCCGATGCCGCGGCGGCGGGCCTCGTCGTAGACGCGCTTGGCGTTGATCAGGTCTTCGATGCCCATGCCCAGCGGGCTGAAAAAGATGCGCTCGTCGTCGGCCATGCGGCCCGGCGCCTGGCCGTTGACCACCGCCCCGAACTCGATGACATCGTCGGCGTTCACCAGCCCGGCGGCGATCATGTCGGTGAGCACGGCTTCTTCCATGTGGAGTTGTTTTTTGCTGTCCACGTAGATTCTGGCACACGATTGGACCGCGCCAAAGGTATAGTCGTTGACCGACAGGTTGGCCAGGTAGGCGCCGGGCCTGATCCAGCCGGCGCGGATGTAACGGTCTGCGCGGCCCACGTTGGTCGCCGGGGCGATCACGTCGGCTCCTTCGACGGCGGCCTGGGCGCTGTCGACGATTTGAATCTCCAACCCCAGCTTTTCGCCCATCTCGGCGGCAAAGACTGCGGCCTTTTGCGGCGCGATATCGAACAGCCGGACCAGCCGCAGGTTTTTCAGCGCCTGGTGCAGGGCCATCAACTGGGTGCGGTTGATCACCCCGGCGCCGATGAGCCCGGCCACCTCGGCGCCGGGCCGGGCCAGGTATTTGGCCCCCACGCCCACCACCGCGCCGGTGCGCATGGCGCTGATGGCCGTGCCGTCCATGATGGCCAGCGGGTAGCCGGTTTCGGGGTCGTTGAGGATGGTGATGCCGTTGGAGCGGGGCATGTTACGTTTGATCGGATTCTCCGGGTTGGAGGGGATCCACTTGATACCCGCCACCTGCACGTCGCCGCCGATGTAGGCCGGGTGCATGGTGATGCGCCGGCCGTGCAGGCCGTTCCACTTGATGATGGGCGCCTGCGGCTCCATACACTCGCCCCGATCCAGCAGGCCAAAGACTTTTTCCACAGCCTCCATGGTGGCGGCCATGTCCAGGCCGCCGCAGGCAATGACCTCTTCCTGAGTCAGATAAAGAAACTTGACCGAACGTGACATGCGCTCCTCCAGTGTATCCGCTTTTTACCACTCGCCCAGCAGGGCGAATTTGCCGCCATCGACGCACAGCACCTGGCCGGTGACAAAGGCCGAGGCGTCGGAGGCCAAAAAGACAGCCGCGCCGACGATGTCATCACCCTGGCCCACACGGCCCAGCGGGATGGACTTGATCTTTTCGGCCAGTTGGGCCGGATCGTCCAGGATGTGGGCGCTGATGGGGGTGTAGAACCAGGTGGGGGCGATGGCGTTGACGCGGATGCCGTGGCTGGCCCATTCGACGGCCAGGGCGCGGGTGAGCAGGGTCAGGCCGCCTTTGGCGGCGCAGTAGGCGGCCTGGTTGGCGTAACCCAGCATGCCAGACATGGAGGTGATGTTGATGATGGCGCCTTTGCCGGCGCGCGCCATGGCCCGGCCAGCGGCCTGGCAGCAGTAAAACGCGCCGTCGAGATCGACGTCCAGCACGCGCCGCCACTCCTGGGGCGACATTTCCAGGGCGGGCACACCCTGCGAGATGCCGGCGCTGTTGATCAGAATATCCACCTGGCCCCACTCGGCCAGGGTGCGCTGCACCAGGGCCTGGGCGGCGGCCGGGTCGCTGATATCGGTGGGCGCCGAGAGGACGTCGACGCCGTTTTGGCGCAGCGCCTCGGCGGCGGCGTCACATTTGGTGGGGTTGCTGCTGGCCACGGCCACCCGCGCCCCGTAGCGGGCCAATCCGGCGGCCATGGCCTGGCCGATGCCGCTGCTGCCGCCGGTGACGATGGCCACCCGCCCGTCCAGCGAAAAAAGATCGTGATGGGTTTGGGTCACAGTTTCACCTCGTTGTGTTAGTCGTGCTGCAAGCGGGGATCGAGAATGTCGCGCAGGCCATCGCCCAGCAGGTTGAAGGCAAAGACGGTGATGAGGATGGCCAGGCCGGGATAGATGGACACCCACGGCGCGCTGGTGAGGTATTGTGTGCCATCGCGGATCATGGTGCCCCAGGCGGGAGTGGGTGGGGAAACCCCCAGCCCGATGAAACTCAGGTTGGCTTCCACGCGGATGGCGGTGGCGGTCCAGATGCTGGCCAGCACCACCAGCTCGCCCAGGATGTTGGGCAGAATGTGCAGCCGCAAAATACGAAACTGTCCGGCGCCGATGGCCCTGGCGGCCTGGACGTATTCGTTTTCTTTGATAGAGAGCGTGGCGCTGTGGGCCACACGGGCAAAGGCCGGCGAGAGCATGATGCCGATGGCGATGATCATTTTAGAGATGCCAGAACCCAACACGGCCAGCACCATCAGGCCCATGATCAGGCTGGGAAAGGCCATGAGCACGTCCACACTGCGCATGAGGGCGTCTTCCAGTTTGCCGCCGCTATAGCCAGCGGCCAGGCCCACCAGTGTGCCGATGGTGCCGCCGAGCAGGACGGACAGAATGCCCACCATCAGGGAGACCCGCCCGCCATAAATGATGCGCGAGAGGACATCGCGCCCGTAGGTGTCCAGCCCCAGGGGGTGATCTGAGGTGGGTGCGGTCAGGCGGTTGCGCGTGTCCTGTTTGGTGGGGTCAAAGGGGGCCAGCAGAGGCTCGGCGGAGCGCTGCTGGAAAAAGGCCAGCAGCCAATCGTCGGCCAGGATGGCCGAAAAAGCCACCAGAATGACCAGAGCAAAGCCGACGATGGTGGTTCGGTTTCGAATAAAGGTGCGCCACAGTCTTTGGCTCTGGCTGCGCATTTGCACGGGTCGAACATCGGGGTTGTTTGTATTTGGTTTCATAGATCGTCTCTCAGTGGCTGATGCGCGGATCGACCAGACCGTAGACCAGGTCTGTGATCAGGTTGATGATCACCACAAAAGCAGCATAGATGACCATCACCGATTGTAAAGCGGCGTAATCGCGCTGCATGATCGAGCCGACCAGTAATTTGCCCAGACCAGGC
Organism: Chloroflexota bacterium; assembly: GCA_049324835.1. GTDB lineage: Bacteria > Chloroflexota > Anaerolineae > CAYNKW01 > CAYNKW01 > JBMOMT01. The sequence continues at coordinate 106,420 of JBMOMT010000059.1, forward strand.
CGGGAAAACACCACCTCGGTCATGACCGAGTCGCCGATGAGGCTGGCAGCCCACAGGCCGATGACCGAGACGATGGGCACCATGGCCGAGCGCAGGGCGTGTTTAAAAATGACCACCCGCTCCTGCAACCCTTTGGCGCGGGCGGTGCGCACGTAATCCTGGTTGAGCACGTTGAGCATGGCCGAACGGGTGAGCCGGGTGACCGAAGTGGTCATGATCAGCCCCAGCGTCAGCGAGGGCAGGGCCAGGTGTCTCAGATTATCGACCGGGTCTTTGAGGTCGCCGCCGCTCACGGCGGGAAAGAGATCGATTTTGATGGCCAGGAGCAGGATGAGCAGGATGCCGAAATAAAAGGCCGGCACCGAAAGCCCCAGCAGGGAAACGATGCGCCCCAGGTAGTCCACGAACGAGTTTCGATTGACGGCGGTCAGCACGCCCAGGGGGATGCCCAACAAGCCGCCGATCAAGATGGAAACCAGCGTCAGCTCCAGCGAGTAGGGCAAAACATAGGCCACCTGCTCGCCGATGGGTTTGCCGCTGATCATCGAATTGCCCAGATCGCCGCGCAGCAAACCGCCCAGAAAGCGAAAATACTGCACGACGAGGGGCTCGTTCAGGCCCATGCGCTCACGCAGCGCCTCGACCGCATCTTTGGAGGCGTAATCGCCCAGGGCGGCCATGGCCGGATCGCCAGGGATGACACGCACCACCAAAAAAACCAGCGTAAAGACGGCCAGCAGAATGGGAATGGCCAGGACCAGCCGGGTGGCCAGATATCTGATCATGAGTTTTACCTGTCTAGCGAAAACGGGGCAGAGCGGGGTGTTGCAGCTCTACCCCAGGAGCGATGAGCAGGGCCGGGGACCCTGCTGGCAGGATCCCCGGCTCGTTTGGATCAGCGTTACTTGAGGTCGGTTTTCTCGGTGATGCCGGGATAGAGGGCCAACACGGAAATCATGTCGTGACCATAGTCCACGGCCTCGGAGCGGGCGTAAACTTGCTGCTGGAAGTGGAGAGGGTAGGAGACCATGTCTTCCAGAATCTTGATCTGGGCCTGTTTCCACAGGTCGATCTGTTCTTCGGCGGTGGTGGCCACTCGCGCCGCTTCGATCAGGTCGTCGATCTGGTCATAGTGGGAAAAGTTGGTATCGGGTTTGGCGCCGGTGACGACGATCGTATCCGAGTGGTAAAAGAGGGTGAGGTAGACGTCGGCGTTGGGCCGCCAGGCGATATAAACCACGATGGGGTTCACATCCTGGCGAATCTGGGCGTGCATCGTCGAGTGATCCACGACGTTGACCTTCAGGTCGATGCCTACCTCGGCCAACTGGGCCTGCATGTTTTCATAGATGCGGCGGTAGCCGGTCATCTCGGAGGTGACGACCTCGAGGGCAAAGCCGTCGGGGTAGCCGGCGTCGGCCAGCATCTGTTTGGCCAGCTCACGATCCACGTCGTAGCTCAGGCCCAGGGCATCTGTCTCTTCTTTGGTCAGGCCGCCGGCCAGGAATTTGGCCGGCACGGGTGAATAGACGTTCTCGGCCACCGGCTCGCCAAAGAGGGCCAGGAACTCGTCGCGGTCCAGAGCGTAGGCCAGCGCCTTGCGCACCTCAGGGTTGTTCAGCGGCTCGACGCTGGTGTTAAAGTGGACGGTAGCCACCTCACCCACGCCAAAGACGTCCACAGCGATGCCCGATTCTGCCTGCATCTTTTCCACCCAGGTGATGTCGGGCAGGCCGTTGATCACGTCCAGCTCACCGGCCAGCAGGCCGGCCTCGCGGCTGCTGATATCGGCCATGTAGCGGTACTCGATACCATCCAGCAGCGGCTTGCCGCGAAAGTAATCTGGGTTGGCTTTGAGCACGACCTTTTCCTGCGGGCTATAGTCTTCGAACATAAAGGGGCCGGTGCCCACGGGGTTGGTCTTGAACTTGTCGATGCCCAGGGACTCGACGGCTTTTTTACAGACGATGAACCCGCCGGAATAGTTGGCCACTTTGGGGTAAAAGAGCACCGGCGAGATGGGGCTATCCAGGGTGATCTTGACGGTGTAGGCGTCCACGGCCTCGAAGGTCATGCCGGTGTAACTGCTGGCATAAGCCGAGCGTGTGGTGTCGGCCGATTTTTGCAGCGAATAGACCACGTCCTCGGAGGTCAGCTCGTAAGCGGGCATGGCCCCGGAGGGATGGCACATCACGCCCTGGCGCAGTTTAAAGGTCCACACCTGCTTACCATCTACGATCTCCATGTCGGGCAGCGCTTCGGCCAGGTCTGGCTCCATCATTTCGAACGAGCCGTCGCCCGGTTTGTAGCGCACCAGGCCGTTAAAGATCATGTCTACCAGGCCACGGGCCTCGGTGGTGGTGGCAAAGTGTGGATCGAGGCTGCTCAGGTCGGCGGCGTTCTGGCCGACGCGCAGGATCTTGGGTTCGGTGACGGGCTCTGGGGTAGCGGTGACGACCACCTCTTTTTCGACCTCGACGACTTTGGTGATCTCTTTTTCCACTACCTGGGGCGTACCCTCAATGATGACCGTCTCTTTGACCGTCTCTTTGACCACCTGCGTGACGACCTTTTCCACCACTTTTTCGATGACTTCTGGGGTGGGGGTGGCGCAGGAAGCCAGCAGTGAGGCTAACATGATGATGCTGATCAACAGACCAAGTCGTTTCATTGGAATCTCCTCCTGAATGGTGTGTGCTGGTTTCAACAAGGGTGCTGGTTTCTAGATGTGAGCTTGGCTTTGGGTTCACCTCCTTTCCGATGACCTCGAGATGGCAGACTGTCGTAGAATGGCTGCAAAAGCCTTTGTCGGGGCCAGAAACCCGGTTCTGTGCTGTGCTGGATGTGTTGACATCAAAGGGATGCCCGCGGAATCCAAACGGGCAGCGGAGCTACGTCGGGTGCAGGGTGTGTGTGCGGTCTTTGGGCACGGGCTCAAGAGAAATGTCTGATAGCGGTGGGGAAAAGTCGGGATGCCGACTGACCGCGCTTTGGGAGAGCATGGCTGGTATCCGCGACACAATGCATTTTACCATAAGAATCGGGTTTGGTCAAGTTGCTCTAACAAATAAGGTGCACCTCTCTAGGGCCACTCTTGCAAGGGCCACCGACGCCGATCGGCCTTGTGATAGACCAGCGATGTGAAATCAAAGGCCAGCGCGCCGGGCGTGGTGACATACATGATCTCGGCGGCGATGGGCCCAAAGCCGGCGTAAAAGTGTTGCATCGATTTGACCACCAGTATACGTTTGGCGCGCGGGTCGATGCCCAGGTTGCTGAACACGTCCGGATTGTAGACCTGGGTGCGGATCGAGTTCACCACCACGTCGATGCCGTTGACGCGCAACGCCGCGGTATCGCCGAGCCTGGAGATCGATTTGCCCGGCCCCTGGCCAAAGCTCTGCATGGCGTTGGGCACCACCTGACTCACCGTCACCCGCAGGTCGAGCGGCTCGCCGGACATGGGGCCCATCTTGCCGCCCAGGCGTAAATCGAATTGCGCCCCCTGGCCGGCTTCCAGGGCCAGTTGCACAGCGATGGGATCCCAGAGGCAGGCCACGGCAGCGTTTTCGATGCCGCGCTCCAGCAGGGCGCGCAGGAAAAAGGTGGAATCGCTGGGCGCGCCGCCGCCGGCGTTATCGGCCACATCGGCCAGCACCAGCGGGCCCGCGGCGGCTGCCAGCGCCCGGTCGAGGGCCTCGTCCAGGCTACGATAATTGGGCTGAATCTGGTGGCGCATGGCAAACAGCTCCCGGCCCAGCGATTCGGCCAGGGCCGCGCCGTGCTCGGGGTGGTTATCGGTGATGACCAGCAGGCGCGTGCCCATATCGGGCACGTCGCCCCAGGGAAAGCCGTGGCCGATGGAAATCGAGAGCACGCCGTCGCGACCTTCCAGGGCGGCGATGCGATCCACAAAACCGCGCATGGGCTGGGCGGTGGTGGGAAAGACGCCGATCATCCTGGGATCATAGATCGCCATGTGAGGCCGCGCCTGGCCTTCTGCGGCAGCGGCGATGATCTGGAACAGCTCTTCGGCCCGCTCGGCCGAGTCGATGTGGGGGTACTCTTTAAAGATGACGATGGCCGTAGCGTTGTCGATCATGGCCTGGCTGAGGTGGCAGTGCAGGTCCAGTTCGGCGCCCACCGGCACAGCGGGCCCGACGATCTGGCGCACGCGGGCCAGCATATCGCCCTCGCAGTCGTCATACCCTTCGGCCACCATGGCGCCGTGCATGCTCAACAGCACCATGTCCACCGGCATGGCGGCTCGCAGATCGGCCAGGATTTCGTTGCGGTACGATTCGTACACCTGGCGCAGGGTCACGCCGGCCGGCTGGGCAAACGTGCACAGGCTCTCGATCACGTCCCAGCCGCGTTCGGCAGCCCGCCGTCGCCAGAGGATGAGCGGCACGGCAAAGATGAAGGGGTCGTCGCCGTGCGCGCCGCCGCGCACCAGATAGGTTTCCTCGAAATTCTGGTAGCCGGTGAGAAAAGGGGAAAACGTGTTGGTCTCTGTGCCCAGACTGGCAATAAAGGTTTTCACCAGCAGCCTCCTACGGTCTGCTCTGGCTCAACGGCCAGATGGTGCGATCGACTTTTTGGTAGGGCAGGAGCGAATAGTCCGGCACCAGCGCGCCCGGCGCGGCGACATAGAGGACCCCGGCGGCGATGGGCTCAAAGCCGGCGTAAAAGTGCTGCATCGATTTGACCACCAGCGCCCGCTTTTGGGTCGGATCGATGCCGACGTTGGTGAACACCTCGGGACTGAGCACCTGGGTGCGGATGGTGTTGGCCACGATGTCGATGCCCTGGGCGTGCAGGGCCACGGCGTCGCCCAGTTGCGAGCGGCCCTTGTCCGGTCCGCTGCCCCAGCTCTGGATGGCCTGGGGCGCGATCTGGCCCACCGTGACTCGCAGGTCGAGCGGGTCGCCGGACATGGGGCCCATCTTGCCGCCCAGGCGTAAATCGAACTGCGCCCCCTGGCCGGCTTCCAGGGCCAGTTGCACAGCGATGGGATCCCAGAGGCAGGCCACGGCGGCGTTTTCGATGCCGCGCTCCAGCATGGCGCGCAGGATAAAGGTGGAATCGCTGGGCGCGCCGCCGCCGGCGTTGTCGGAGCCATCGGCCAGCACCAGCGGGCCTTTTGCGGCGGCCTGCACACAATCCAGCGCCTGATCGATGGTCATATAGGGTGGCAGGAGGCGTTCGCGCATGGCGAACAGCTCCCGGCCCAGCGATTCGGCCAGGGCCGCGCCGTGCTCGGGGCGGTTATCGGTGACGACCAGCAGGCGCGTGCCCATGTCGGGCACGTCGCCCCAGGGAAAGCCGTGGCCGATGGAAATCGAGAGCACGCCGTCGTGGCCCTCCAGGGCGGCGATGCGGTCCACAAAACCGCGCATGGGCTGGGCGGTGGTGGGGTAAATGCCGATCATCTTGCAGTTGTACAGGGCCATGTGCGGTTTCACTTTGCCCTCTGCGGCGGCGGCGATGAGGCGGAACAGGTCCTCGGCGCGGTCGGCAAAGTCGATGTGGGGGTATTCTTTGAACGCGACCAGGGCCGTGGTATTGTCGACCATGGTCCGGGTGAGGTGGCAGTGCAGGTCCAGCTCGGCGCCGATGGCCACCTGCGGGCCCACCACGGCGCGGATGGCGGCGATGAGATCTCCCTCGCAATCGTCATACCCATCGGCCACCATGGCGCCGTGCATGCTCAGCAGCACGATATCCACCGGCATGGCGGCCCGCAGATCGGCCAGGATTTCGTCGCGAAAAGATTCGTAGGTGCTGCGCACGGCGATACCGGACGGCTGGGCCGTGGCGCACAGGCTTTCGGCCACCTCCCAGCCGCGCTCGACGGCCCGCCGCCGCCAGACGATGTGCGAGACGGCAATGGCCGGCGGCGTCTGGCTGTGCTGGCCGCCGCGGGCCAGGTAACGCTCGACAAAGCTGCGGTAGCCGGTGACAAAGGGAGAGAACGTATTGGTTTCCTGACTCAGGCCGGCGATAAAGACTTTCATGTGAGGTCTCCTTTCAATGAAAGAGCCAGACAATCGGAATCAGCGGCGCATCCATTCCGACTGTCTGGCTCAAGATGTTGGCTCTGATCCTCAATGCAGGGTGATCCTGGTTAGCCCCTCTGGCGCGGGTCGAGTGCATCGCGCAGACCGTCGCCAAACAGGTTAAAGGCCAGCACGGTGAGAAAGATCATCATGCCCGGCGCAAACGAGATGTGTGGATAGAGGGTGATGTAGGCCCGGCCATCGGCCAGCGTGCCGCCCCACGAGGGTTTGGGCGGCTGGATGCCCAGGCCCAGGAACGAGAGCGCCGACTCCAGGATGATGACTCCGCCCACGCCCAGCGTCGCCAGCACGATCACCGGCGCCAGCACGTTGGGTAAAACGTGGCGAAAGATGATGCGGAAATCTTTTGCGCCCGCCGCCCGGGCCGCGGTGATGAAATCCTGTTCTTTGAGGCTCATCACGTCGGCGCGCACCACGCGGGCATAACGCGCCCAGGTGGTGACGCCGATGACGACCAGCGTGGTGGTCAGGCTGGGCCCCAACACCGCGGCCAGCACGATGAGCAGGGCGATGAGGGGGAAGGCCATCAGCGTGTCGGTCAGGCGGGAGAGCAGCGTGTCTACCCAGCCGCCAAAGTAACCCGCCGTGGCTCCCACGACCACGCCGATGGTGATGGCCACTGCACTGGCCACCAGACCGACGATCAGCGCCACCCGCGAGCCAAAGATCACCCGGGCCAACAGATCGCGCCCCACGTGATCCCAACCCAGCGGGTGCTCTGCCGACGGGCCCACGCCACGTTTGCCAGAAACGATGAGGATGGGATCGTGAGGTGAGATTTGCTCGGCAAAGATGGCCATCAATACAATGAGGATGATAAAAACCAGTCCTACCACGGCGGCCCGGTTGGCTCTGAAACGACGCCAGGCGCGCAGGGTTTCCGAGCGGTGTTCGTGCGAGATCTCTTGTCCGACAGCGTTCGAGTTGTTTTGTGCCTTGGCCACGATCGTCTCCTTTCTGGCCTATTCGATGCGGATGCGGGGGTCGATGAAGGCATAGACCAGGTCGGTCAACAGGTTTACCACGATGACGATCACCGAGAGCAAAAAGACGATCGATTGTACCACCTGATAATCCAGGCGGAACACGGAATCGGTAAAGAGGCGTCCGATGCCGGGCAGGGCAAACACCGTTTCGACGACGATGGTGCCGCTGAGGATAAAGGCGATGCGCACCCCGATGACCGTCACCACCGGCAGCAGCGCGTTGCGCACAGCGTGGTTGAGGATCACCACCCGCTCGGCCAGGCCCTTGGCCCGGGCGGTGCGCACGTAATCTTGCTCCAGCACTTCGATGGTGCCGCTGCGCATCACGCGGGCGATCACGGCCGTCTGCTCGGTCGAGAGCACCAGCACGGGCAGGATGTAGCCCTTGACCGAGCGCAGGCCAAAGGGCGGCACCCAGCCCAGCATGAGCGCAAAAACGACGATGGCCATCAGCCCGACCCAAAAGTTGGGCATGGCCACGCCAAAAGTCGCGCCAATGGTCGCCAGATAGTCAAAGATCGTGTTACGTTTGACGGCGGCGATGATGCCGGCAGGGATGGCCACGATCAGCGAGACGAACAGTGCGTAAAGGTTCAACCGAAAAGTGACCGGGATAGCCTCAAAGATCATCTGTCGCACCGACACACCGGTGCGGATGAGCGAATCGCCGAAATCGCCGGTGACCATGTTGCCCAGCCAGATGAAATATTGCTCGTGCCAGGGTTTGTCCAGGCCCCATTTGTGACGGATGGCGTCGATCTGCTCCTGGCTGATGCGAATCTCACCTTCGCCCAGCAAAAGGTAAACCGGATCGCCCGGCAGCAGGCGCATGATGACAAAGGTGATCAGGCTGATCAGGAGGATGACCAGCAAGCCGTGAAACAGCCGGACGGTAAGGTATCTGGCCATATTACGATGACTCCCTGCTCGGTTCTGAAAAAGTCAAGGGAGTAGGGGCGAGTCGGCGACTCGCCCCTACAGGCTCGAACCTGGTTGACGGGAACCTGCGTGGCTCTAGTCTTCCAGCCACCACTGCCAGGCAGTGCGATAGATCTCGTCGCCAGTGAGCGTTTTGGCCGGATCGGGTAGACCTTTGACCTTGGCGCTAAAGATGTTGTAACCGTCGTCGACCATGATGTACAGCACCGGCACCTCTTCGGCAAAGATCTCCTGGATCTCGTCATAGATGGGCTTACGCTTTGCCGGGTCGACGACCTGCACACCCTGCTCGATCAACTCGTTCATGCGCGCGTTGTCAAGGCAGGTGAAATTGTTGCCGCCGTCCTTGTGCAGCGTGGCAAAGGGATCCGGGTCCAGGTCGCCGTAGGTCCAGTTAAAGAGGCTGGCGTCCATGGTGCATTCGCGCAGCGCCTGCAGGATCGAGGCCACGGGCGCTTCTTCGATCTCGATCTTGACGCCCACGGCGGCCAGGTACTGCTGCGCCACCTCGGCGATGGGCCGGCGGGCCTGGTCGCCGGTGATGACAGTCACCGTGAAGGCCAGGTCGACGCCGTCTTTGTCGCGCACGCCGTCGCCGTCCGAATCTACCCAGCCGGCCTCATCCAGCAGGGCCATAGCCTTCTCCGGGTCATACTCGTATTGTTTGACGTTGGAATTGTAATAATAAGCATACTTGGGCGAGAGGTTCGTGTGGGCCACGCTGGCCGCGCCGCTCCAGATGTCGGCGATGATCTGCGGCCGATCCAGGGCATACATCATGGCCTGGCGCACTCGCTTGTCCGAGAGTTGGGGCAGGCTGTTGTTGAGTGGGAAATGTTTGATCGACGACCAGGAGGTGCGGAAGGCCACAAAGTTGGGGTCCTTGGCCAGGCGCAGGCTGTCTTCCACCAGCAGCGGCCAGACGGCCGAGTGGGCCTCGCCCGTTTCCAGGGCGATGGTGCGCACCGAGGGCTCGGGCACAATGTCTTCCCGGAGAAAGTCGATGTTGGGCCGGCCGCGGAAATGGTCGTCGAAGGCCTCCAGCAGCGTGTACTCGGCTGGTTTCCACTCTTTGACCTTGAACGCGCCGGTGCCGATAGGCGCCGTCTTGTAGACGTCCTCGCCTACTTCTTTGTGGTATTCCGACTGGACGATAAAGGTTGTCGCCCCGTTGTTCATAAAGGCGGCGTTCACTTCGGCCATGTGGACGATCACGGTGTAATCGTCCGGTGTTTCGACGCTGTCGACGCCCAAAAAGTTGCCGGCGATGGTGGTGGCGTTGGCTTCGTCGCGGTAATAGTCGTAGGTGTACTTGACGTCTTTGGCGGTGAACTCGGTGCCGTCGTGGAACTTGACGCCCTTGCGCAGTTTAAAGGTGTAGGTCAGGCCGTCCTCGGCCACTTCGTAGGACTCGGCCAGCACCGGCTCCAGCACCATCTCTGGGCTGAGCTCAAAGAGGGCGTTGTGGATATTGGCCACCATGACCCACTCGACGGTTGGCCCGGTGTTATCGGGGCTGAGACCAGAGACTTCCTGGTGGCCCATGATGACGACGGTGCCGCCCTGAGGGACGCCCTCGGCGGCCTTGGTGGGCACGGCGGTGGCCGGCACCGGTGTGTCCTTGATGGGCACGATCGTGGCCGTCGGCGCGGCGGCTTCGGGCGTGGCGGTGGGTTCTGGCGTGCCACAGGCGGCCAGCATGGAGACGATCATGAGCAAACTGATCCATAAACCAAGCCGTTTCATTGGATTCTCCTCCTGAATCGAGTCGATAGAGAGTTCATAAGGGTTTTAGATGCGGTAGGTCTATTTTTGCCGAGATTCCACCTCCTTTTCTGTTATGACGGCAGACCGGCTGCCGCATGGATGGTGAACTTGACTGTCAGAGACCGAAGCCTGGGGAGTGGGGAAGGGGGAAGTATCTAAAGGGATACCAAAAGATGGCCGCGAAACACGGGCAATGCCATAGAAATGGCATGTGTTTGGTTTCGAACGGGCTGCGGTGGCAAACGTCTACAGCCCCCCGTGGGCATTGGTGCAGAGCATTGTACCACGAGACCGGCGTTTGGTCAAGTCGTGTACCAAACAAACGTCTGGTGTGCCACTACTGGTACACCCGTTCACTCGTAGGGGTGCGGCCCCTGGTAGGGTTGTCCCTCGGCAAAACGCCCAAGTCGCAGGGGGGTGAGATCCACCACCTGGGCGCGGCCGTTCAGGATCAGTTCCGCCATCGCCTGCCCGGCAACCGGCGCTTCTTTGAAGCCGTGGCCGCTAAAGCCCACCGCGCAGAAAAAACCCTCGATGCCGGCGGCCGGCCCGATCAGGGCGTGGGTATCCGGCGTGGTGCCATTGATGCCGGCGTGGCCCCTGCGGGCGGCAGCGGTCTCCATGGCCGGGATGCGCGCGCACAGCCGTTCCAGCACACGGTTGCGCGTTTCGTAGGTCAGGCTCTCGTTAAAAGTATCGATCTGATCCGGCGTGATGGGGTAATTGTCGTGCGAGGCGCCGATGAGGGTCAGGCGACCGGTTTCGGGCCGCAGGTAGGTGTGGTGCAGGCGGTCGATGATCGTCAGGTGCGGCCAGGCCAGGTCGGCGGGCGGCTCGACGACAGCCACCTGGTGGTGGATGTTGGTGATGTCCAACTTGACGCCGGCCATCGCTGCCACCAGCGCGCCCCACGGCCCGGCGGCGTTGACCACCACCGGCGCGCCGATGGCCCCCTGCGGCGTCTGGACGCCGCTCACCTGGCCGTTCTTGAGATCGATGCCGGTGACCGGCGTGCCCTGCAAGATCGTCGCCCCGTGGCGGCGGGCGGCGTTGGCCAGACCCATCGTGGTGAGGTGCGGATCGGCGTAGCCCGAATCCGGCTCGTAGGCAGCCAGGGGGATGTCGTCGGCATTGAGATAGGGAGCCATCTCACGCACCTCGTCGCGCGTCACCAGCCGGGTGTTGATACCGATCTGTTGCAGCATGGCCACGTTGGCCCGCAGGTTTTCCAGGTTGTGTGGCTCGACGGTGCGCAAAAAGCCGGTGCGCACAAAGCCACAATCGCCGCCGACGATTTCGTCGAAATGGCGAAAGGTGTCGAAACTCTTGAAGGCGAATTGGGCTTCCAGCGGGTTGTCATAGTGCATACGCACCAGGCCGCTGCTCATGCCGCTGGCCCCGGCGGCCAGTTGTTTACGCTCCAACAACACCACCTTGCCCGCACCCATGCGGCCGAGGTGGAAGGCGATGCTCGCGCCAATGACGCCGCCTCCGATGACGACAATGTCTGCTGTTTTGGGGAGAGACACTCTGACCTCCTGTTTCAACGATTCAGCCGGTATGCTGTGGCTCCACTCGTTCAGTTCATCTGCCCGATCTGTTGCAGCGGCCAGACGACAAAACTCACCCGGCCATCGATATCGTCCACCGCTACGGGGCCAAACCATCGCGAGTCGCGCGACGCTGGGCGGTTATCGCCCAGGACAAAGAGGTGACCCGGCGGCACCGGTGTGGGGGGGCAGTCGATGCCGCCCTGATGGACCGCCCACGGCTCTTGCAGGGGACGCCCGTCGATAAACACCTGCCCCCCGCGCACGGCCACCGTTTCGCCGGGCAGAGCCACCACCCGTTTGACCAGCAGCTCGGGCTCGTCGGGCAAGGCCACCACCACCACGTCGCCGCGCTGCGGGCCATCGCCCAGGCGATAGGCCATCTTGTTCACGATGACGCGATCGTTGTAGGAAAGGTTGGGCCACATGCTGGGCCCGTGGACGATCATGGCCTGGGCGACGAACGCGTTGATCAGCAGCGAAACCAGCGTGGCAGGCAGAGCGGTCTTGAGCCCTCTTTTGAATGCCGTAGATAAAAAGCAACGCCATCTGGCAGCCGGATCGGCAGCCCAGGCCACTTGTGGACGATCCTCGCTCATGACTCACCCCCTGAGAGAGCGGACGCCAAAAATGGCTGGTCTGATTCAGTTTATGGCAACGGTGCAGGTGTGTCGCGACCCGATGGCAGAGCCATTGCCGGTTGGTGTCAACGGGGCAGGATTATACCACGTTTCATTGATGTCGCCAAATGTTCTGGTTGTCGCATCGGCCATTCGGTGTTATACTGTTGCCGCTCAGCAGCCGTTATTCTTGACCGCCGTCTGGCTCAGCGGTCTCTGTCTCTGCGGTGAGTCGTTACTCCCGAATGACCGACAAAAGGCCAAAGCCGTTGTTCAGCGTCGGGTACAGGACGCTGATTAACGCCGATTGCCGCAGATGCACACGCTTTTTTCATCTGCGTCCAGCAAGATTTGTCGGCCAATCGGGTCGTTACTCTCTCGGGCTGGCTGCCAGGGAGTTGGGGTTATGGAGCGATTGTTCGCGCTGTTGCAGGGTTTTCGCGGCGAGGGGGTGTGCAACCAGTACCGCGACACGGTGCCGGGACTGGATCGCCCGGACGGGGCGGCCATCCGTTACGCCAATTTGCGCCATTTTCTGCGGCTTTTCCACGATGCGGCCTACGTGCTGGTGGGTGAAGCCGCCGGTTATGCCGGTTGCCGCTTTTCCGGCATCCCTTTTACCGGCGAAGCGCAGCTCGTAGGGGTCGATGGCCTGCCCTGGGCCGGTGAGGCCGGTTTCGCCCAGAGCAGCCCTGGCCGGCCGTGGCGTGAACGTTCTGGCAGCATCGTCTGGCAGGCCCTGGGCCGGCGCCGCGATTGTGTGCTGTGGAACGCTTTTCCCTGGCATCCCCACGGCGCCGAATACCTCTCCAACCGCTGCCCTCGCCAGGCCGAGATGCGCCAGGCCAGAGAGGTGCTGGCCCATTTCCTCTCGTTTTACCCTGGGGCGCAGGTTTTCGCCATCGGGCGGCAGAGCCAGCAAGCTCTGAGCGCCATCGGCGTAAAAGCGGCCTATATCCGCCACCCCTCACACGGCGGCAAAACGGCTTTTGTGCGCGGTGTGATGGCCTTGCCCGCCAGGTGAGATCGGCAAACGGCGCGAATCATTCCAAGAGCGTCTCCCAATCTTCCCAACTCAACTCCACATCGCCGATAAAAACCGTATCGCCGGTCTTGACGCCGGCCTTTTGTAATTCTTCGATGACGCCCGCCCGCTCCAGGAAAAAGTGAAAACGCACTACTGCCTCTTCCTGGTGCCAGTTGGTGCGCTGGGCGGCTCGCTCCACGCGGCTGCCCCGCACCTGCCAGCTTTTCTCCGCCGGATTAAAAGTCACCGAGATGGCATCCTCGTCGGGCGGCAGGCTCAGGACGGCGATGTCCTCGTCGGCTGGCAGCGGCAACGCCTCCGGCGGCAGTTCGGCCAGCAGGCTCGCCACGCGCCGCATCAGGACATCCACGCCCTGGCGGGTGGCGGCAGAGATGGCCATCGTCTGTGTGATGCCCTGCTCTGCCAGCGCCTCCTGCACCAGCGGCCAGATGGCCTGAGTATCGGGCAGATCCATCTTGTTGAGCACCACCATCTGCGGGCGGGTGGCCAGCCGCTCACTGTACAGGTCCAGCTCGGCGTTGATGGTTTCGAAATCGGCCAGCGGGTCTGGCGAAGCGCCATCCAACAGGTGGATGAGCAGACGTGTGCGTTCGGCGTGGCGCAGGAACTGGTGGCCCAGCCCCACACCCTGGTGGGCCCCCTCGATCAGGCCCGGCAGGTCGGCGGCCACAAAGCTGGTGGTGGGATCGATCTCGACCACTCCCAGGTTGGGTTCCAGCGTGGTAAAAGGATAGTCGGCGATCTTGGGCCGGGCGGCGCTGATGACCGACAGCAGCGTCGATTTGCCGGCGTTGGGCATGCCCACGATACCCACATCGGCGATGAGTTTGAGCTCCAGGGCCAGCCAGCGCTCTTCACCGGCTTCACCCTGCTCGGCGATGCGCGGCGCCTGGTTGACCGCACTGGCAAAGGCGGCGTTGCCCCGCCCGCCCTTGCCGCCGCGGACCACCAACAATTCCTGACCAGGTTGGGTGAGGTCGCCCAGGAAAGCGCCGCTGCTGGCATCACGCACCACCGTGCCGGGCGGCGCCGGAATACGCACATCGGCGCCGCTCTTGCCCGTTTGGTTTTTGCCCTGTCCGTGGCGACCACGCTCGGCCCGGAAATGCACCCGGTGTCGAAAGTGGATCAGTGTGTTGAGGTGCGGATCGACCACCAGGTAGACGTCGCCTCCCTTGCCGCCGTCGCCTCCCGCCGGTCCGCCAAAAGGCACATATTTCTCCCGCCGAAAGGCGATGATGCCATTGCCGCCGTCACCGCCTTTGACGTGTATCTTGGCTTCATCGAAAAACATGTTTTTACCTCCGGGTAGCGCCAGGCATACCCTCAATCCAGGCTGTTGTCAAGGATGGGCGAACAGGTTATAATGGTGTCCATCGATAGCCTGTCAGACACACCAGGAGTTTTGGTCATGTCCCATACCTCAGCCGATGCGCTCGAACACGCCAACGATATCCCAGCCGGTCATCGTTCTGGTTTCGTGGCGTTGGTGGGTAAACCCAACGTGGGCAAATCCACGCTGCTCAACCAACTGTTGGGTCAGAAAATCGCGCCGGTCTCGCCCAGGCCACAGACCACCCGCAGCCGTCTGCGAGGCATTCTCACCCTTTACCGCGAGCAGGGTGATCCTTTTGATGCCCAGATCGTTTTTGTCGACACACCCGGCATCCACGAGCCGCTGCACCGACTGGGCGAGTTCATGGTCGATGCGGCCACCACCGCCATTCCCGACGCCGACGTGATCCTGTTCGTCGTCGACATGAGTGCGCCGCCCGGCGACGAAGACCGGGCCATCGCGGAGCTATTGCGTCGGCACGCCCAGGGGCCGGTGATGTTGATCCTCAACAAGATCGACCTGGCGCCAGGTGAGGCGCAGAGCCGGCGCGCCGACGCCTATTTCGAGTTCGTACAGCCCGCCGTCTGGTTCGCCGTCTCGGCCACCAGGGGCGATAACGTGGCCCGCCTGCTGGAGGCCGTCGTCGCCTGTTTGCCGGCCGGGCCGCGCTACTACCCTGAGGATCAGATCAGCGACGCCTATGTGCGAGACATCGCCGCCGAGCTGATCCGGGAGCAGGCCATGTGCCTGCTGCACCACGAACTGCCGCACGCGGTGGCGGTGGTGCTGGAACAGTTCAAAGAGCGGCGCGCCGATTTGACCTACATCGAAGCAACGCTGGTCGTCGAGAAGGCTTCGCAAAAGGGCATCGTCATCGGCAAAGGCGGAGCGACGATCAAACGTATCAGTCAGGCGGCCCGCCAGGAACTGGAAAAACTGCTGGAGACGCAGGTTTTCCTGGAACTGCGCGTCAAGGTCGTCCCAAACTGGCGGCGCGACGAGGCGGCGCTGCGCCGTTTGGGGTATTCGCTGCCTGGGAAGCCCCGCTGAATCTCAGTCCACCTCGACGGCGATCCGCGTCACCTGATCGCCTGCCCAAATCTCGACGGCGCCCGAGCTGCCAGGTGGGGCCTCATCCAGGTCGACGCCGATCTCCAGTCGGCCCTTTTTCCCCTCTTTGATGGTCCATTCCTGCCGGTTGATCGTGATCCAACTGGCCGAGGGCACAACCTGGAGCCGCAAGACGCTGTATCCCTGGTTCTCCAGCCGGACGCCTTGTTTTTCTGGCTGGTTTCTGGCAAAGTGCAAAGACTCAACCTCCACGTGCAGGCAGGGCCGCAACACGATCTCGATGCGGGCGTCGATGGTTTCGGCGCCGCCGTTGCTCTCGATTTTCAGGGCAGCCGTCACGTCGTGGCGGCCTTCGCGTAGCCCCTGGGGTTGCGCCACGATGTCGATGAGCGTCGCCGCGCCGCTTTCGTTGGCAAAAACCGTCGGTTCCACGGTGAGCCACGGGACGCAGCTCGTGATTGCGCCCTCTAGCCTGCCCACCCCTTTGTTGGCCACGCGGAGCGTTCTGGCCACGGCGGCATAGTTTTCGCTGCTATCAAAGTCCAGCGATGGGGGATCGACGGCCAGCCGGGGGGCTGAAAGGGCCACACTGGCCGGCAGATCGGCGCGCCCGGCGTTGCTGTGCACCGTCAACCACGCCTGACCGGCCTTGCCTTCGACGGCCAGTGCAAAAGCCCGCACCTGCACGCTCACCCTCTGGCCCGGGCCGCAACGGCCGCTGACCGGAATCGCTTCGAGCCAGGCTTCTTTGCCTTTGGTCGGCCACTCGATCTGCCACGCCAGTTGGCCGTTGCCGGTATTGTGGATCTCTAGCGGCAGCGTGGCAATTTCCTGGCGGCCGATGATGCCAAAATCGAGGCGGGTGCGCCCAACGGCCAGTTGCGGTCGCGCCAGAACGACGTGCGCCCCCACGTTTCGCTGCTCTCCCTGGCCGGCGATGTGCAGCGCGTCCGCTATGGTCCACTCCCCGCCGGTTTCCAGGGCTGTGGTATCCAGGATGGCGGTCAGAAGCACCGAGTGACCCGGCTCGATCAGCAGCATCTCTGGTTCAACCGACAGCCAGGGCAACGTGCTGTGGGCCTGACCTTCCCAGGACACCGAGCCCCGATTGCTCACCGTGATCGCCACTTCCACGTCGTCGCCATCTTGTACGGTTCCCAGCTCCACGAAAGCCGGTTCGACGACCAGCTCGGGGGCCAGCACCTCGACGGCGGCTGTCAGCGCCTGACGACCGGCATTGGCCTGGATCATCACCGCCTCGGCAACGAGCGTGTCGCCGCCGGGCAGGTTGGCCGTATCGGCCACCAGGCGCAAGGTCTGCTGGCTGCCGGGCGGACAGCTAAACTCTGCCGGTTGAACTTGCAGCCAGTTCACCTGGCTGGTCGCCCGCCCAACCAGCTCTGCCGTACCGGGGTTGGACAGGGTTACGCTGCGGGTGATGCGGGCTGGCCGGCGGGCGGCGCCGAAATCGAGCGCCGTGGTGTCCAGCGCCAGGCCGGGGCGCGCCCATTGCCAGGCAATGTCGACCGTCGCCTGGGCGGTGTCGCTGTCTACCACCAGCGCACGCTGGACGCGGGCAGCGTCGATGGCTTCGGGCGGCATCTGCCCGCCTATCAACTCGATGGGGATGCGGGCTGAAGCTCCCGCCGGGCAACGAAACTCTGGTCGACGCACGCGCAGCCACGGCAGGCGGCTGTGGACACTGCCGCTGAGCAGCCCGCCTCCCTGGTTCGACAGGCTCAGGTGGGCAATGTGCGAGCTGCCTGGGGTGATCGGGCCAAAATCCAGGCGCGCTGTCTGCACCGCCAGCACCGGCTCGGACGATTCTGCCCTCGCCTCCAACCAGGCCTGACCGCCGTTGCTGGTGATCAGAATGGCCTGCGGCGAGTGGGTGACGCCGGCGGGCAGGCGTCGCCCACGGGCCACAACGCTGACCTCGGCGGTCTGGCCGCCGCGACAGCCAAAGAACGGCCGCGGCACGGCCAGCCAGGGAAAGGGGCTTTCGATACGACCGGTGAGGAATCCCTGGCCTTTGTTGTGAATGTGGAGCCGTGCGATGGCCTTTTTGGTGGGCGGAATCTGGCCAAAATCGAAACCGCGCGGACTCACGTCCAGCCTGGGCCGGATACCCACCGCGCCCATCTCATCCAGCCAGGCGGCGTAGGCCGCGTGATGGGCGATCTCTTCCATGCCGGGTTGGGTTGCCGTCTGGATCATTTTTTCGCGCGCCTGGATGGTGCGGCGAGCTGCGCCGGCGATCTCGTCGGCTTCGGTGGGCCGGCCCGCCGCCCGCAGGCTGGCCGCTGCTTCCTCCAGCCAGGCGGCAATGCGCCCACCGACCAGCGCCCGCAGGCCGTCGTCCCAGTGGCTGGCGCACAGCCGAACCAGGTCTCGGAGCGTCGTGGCCTGCTGGTCTTCTGCCAGCACAAAGGGGGGTAATGCCACTTTGAGGGCCACCGGTTCACCCAGCTCGACGACCGCCTGGCGCATCTCGGCGGCGGTGGCGTAGCGCCTGGCCGGATCGCGCCGGTAGGCCTGCGCGATGACCCTGGTGACGGCCTCCGAAAGTTGAGGGGCCAGGTTACGCAAGGCTGGCAGGGGGCGTTCGGTGGGATCGTGATGGGTCACCACGGTGTAGAGCAGAATGCCCAGACTATAGATATCGGATTGGGGCAAGAGTTGTCCCTGCCGCTGCTCTGGGGCTTCGTAACCCGGCACGCCGCGTGTGGTTCGACTGTCGCCAGCGCGAGACTGGCTGTAGCGGCTCAGGCCCAGGTCCACCAGTTTGATATCGCCTGCCGGGTCGACCCGGATGGATGCGGCTGTCAGACTGCCCAGGATCATAGGCGGCGTCTGGTTGTGCAGATAATCCAGCACCTCGGCCAGTTGTCTGGCCCAGTGGAGCAACGTGGCTTCCGAGGGGGTCTGTCGTCGGTCTTGAGCCACCTCTAACAACGATGTGCCCTCGACTGCCTCTGTGACCAGATAGAGCCGCGAGTGGCGGCTGAAGGCATCGAATACGCGGGCGATGTTGGGGTGCTGCAAAGCCTGCCAGGCGGTTGCTTCCAACAGAAAACGTTCTTCCAGATCCTCTCGATCCAGCGGGTCCTGATAGGCCGTGGTGATCTCGTAGATGTGGCAGGGTCGATTATCGTTCTGGCGGTCTGTGGCCTCGTACACCGATGTTCCCAGGCTCTGGCTCAACGGCTGCCGGATGAGGTAACGCCCCTGGAGTTGTTTGGGTGGGCCGAAAACCTCTTCGAAAGAAGCGTTCACCAGTTCAAAGCCGCACAGGGCGCAGGTTTTGGCGTTATTGCGGTTCAGACGACCGCATTTGGGGCAGGTTATCGACATCAATCCCTCTTGTTGCCGGCTGTACGGTTTGTCGGCGTGCTCGTGATTGGACGGTTGGCAGTGGGCAATTATACGCCTTCCGCGCGCTTTGCGCAATTGACCCAATGGCGATATACTTGTTTGGAAGGGATGTGGAACTTGTCGCGGGCTGGGGACGTCATTAAAGTGGCCGAACTGACTACAAACGTACGGCAAACGCTGGAAAAGCGTCAAACTGGCCGGGGTCTGGCGTGGTAGAATGGAGACATCCAAAATCTGCGGTATGGACGAGGGAGGATCGCTTGAAAGGAAACAGAGCGACCAGCGTGGTGTTGGCGGTGTTGGCGGCGCTGATGTGGGGTCTGTCGGCGCCGATACACGCCGATAGTCCCCCGCCCGGCCTGACGATGGAGGCCGCGCCGGCCTTCGACGGCTATTTCAAGTACGGCGAGTGGCTGCCCGTGTGGGTGCAGTTGGAAAACCGCGGCGCCGATCTGCAGGCCGAGATTCGGGCGCGCATCACGGGCGGCGTCGGTATCACCACCTTTGCCGTCCCGGTGAGCCTGCCCACCGGCTCGCGCAAGCGCGTGCCGCTGTATGTGCTGGCCAACAACTATTCCCACGAGCTAAAGGTGGAGCTGGTCGGCGGCGACGATGTGCTGCTCGGCCAGAAAATGACCGTCCGTCCTCAGCCGAACAACAGCTATTTCGTGGGGCTGGTTGCGCCGCAGCGCGGGGCGCTGGCCCACATTCAGAGCGCGTCGCTGCCGGGCCAGGAGCGGCCCAAAGTGCTGGTTGATCTGCCCCTGACCGACCTGCCGGAGCGGGCCGAGGGGTTACGCTCGTTCGATTGCCTCATCCTGAACGACCTCGACACCTCCGCGCTGACGCCGGAGCAGGGCGCAGCGCTGGCCTCCTGGGTGGCTCAGGGCGGGCGGCTGGTCGTCGGCGGCGGCGCAGGGGCGATGCGCACTGTCGCCGGGCTGCCGGAAGCGCTACGGCCTCTCCAGCCTGTGGGCCTGACCGAAGTGGACGCGCTGCCGGGGCTGGCCGATTTTGCCGGCGCCGATGCCATCCGCGTGCCGGGGCCGTTCGTCATCGCCAGCGGGCAGGCAGGGGAGGGTCACACCCTGGCCGCCGAGGGCGCTCTCCCCCTCGTCCGCGAGCGAACCGTCGGCAGCGGTGTGGTGGACTGGGTGGCGCTCGATCTGCTTGCCTCGCCCTTTGACGCCTGGAGCGGCACGGCGGCCTTTTGGGAAAAACTGCTTTCGCCGGGCGCGTCCTACCCGGACTGGCTGCCGGCGGATATGTCGGCCCGGCAGATGAAATCGTCGAACATGACCTACGCCCTGTCCAACCTGCCGTCGCTGGACCTGCCTTCGATTCGTGGGCTGGGCGTCTTGTTGACAGTTTACGTGGCGCTGGTGGGGCCGGTCAATTACGGCGTGTTACGCTGGCGCAAACGCCTGCACTGGGCCTGGGTCACCATTCCGGCCATCACATTGGCCTTCTCTGGCGGCGCGTTTGGTCTGGGTTACGCCCTGCGCGGCACCGATCTGATCCTCAACAAGATTGCCATTGTGGCGTCACAGCCCGATGGCCCGGCGAGCGTGACCAGTTACGTGGGGCTGTTCTCTCCCGCCCGGCAGTCGTACGAGATCGAGATCGCAGGTGGTGGGTTGCTCGCCCCGCTCGACGCCGTTTACAACGCCTGGGGGCCGGGTGGGCTGTCCACTGCCGGCGAGATGACCTTTTTGCAGGGTGATCCGGGCCGCGTGCGTGGCCTGACGATCAACCAGTGGTCGATGCAGACCTTTATGGCCGAGGGGTTGTGGGTCGATCTGGGCGGGGCGACGGGTGATCTGCACCTGGAAGACAATTCGTTGGTGGGAGTCGTGCGTAACGAGCTGGCGTACACTCTGCAAGATGTGGTTCTGGTGCTGGGCAACTCGTTTGTGCGTCTGGGTGATCTCGCACCAGGCCAGGAAATGGCCGTCACGATGGACCTGCTCAACCTGAACGATCAGCGTTTCGGGCCGCCTCTCAGCTATCGCCTGTTCGAGGAGGCGTTCAATCAGGCAGGGCCTCAGGGGCCGCCACGCGAGGTGTTATTGAAGCAATCGGTGGTGGATGGCCTCTTTCAGCAGGGGGGGCAGTTCAGCCCCCTTTCCAGTTTCAAGTCTTTCTATGGTGAGAGTTCTTTGGCCCAGTCGCCGCTGCTTCTGGGCTGGCTCGGCGAAGCGCCGCCCGATGTGCGTGTGGCGGCGCGAAAACCATCACAAAAGACCACGGCAGTGTTTTACCAGCCGCTGGATTTTCACCTGGCCGATGAGGGTCGCGTCACGCTGCCGCCGGCCCTCGTGCCGGGTGTGTTGACCGAGGTGCCAACCGAGGGTGGGACGTGCGGCTACAACGTGCCTTCGGTCTACATTGGCCGTGGACAGGCCACGTTCGAGTTTCGCCTGCCCGATGTCGCGCGAGATATTCGCATAGACACGCTGAACCTGGTGTTGGGCACAGACGGCGGCTGGGGGCAACCGCCGGATACGAGCCTGTACGACTGGACGAGACAATCCTGGCAGGCGTTACAATCGCCGGTTTTTGGGGTCAATGCGCTGTCCGAGGTGGCGGCTCTGATCGGCGAGGGGGGAGTGGTGCGCGTCAGGCTGGCCTCTGAAGGAAGCTGGGGCGGCTGTATCTTTGTCGAACTGGGCGTGGAGGGGGTGCGATGACTGCCATCGAGACGCGCGGCCTCACCCGCCGCTTTGGCAAAGTGATCGCCGTCGAGGGGCTGGACCTGCGTGTGTCCGCCGGATCGCTGTTTGGCCTCATCGGGCCCAACGGCGCGGGCAAGACCACCACGCTGCGTATGTTGGCCGGTCTGCTGGAGCCAACAGCCGGTGAGATCGTCGTCAACGGTCGGGTGGCCAACCACGATTGGCGCGCACTGCGGCGGCAGATCGGTTACATGCCCGATTTTTTCGGCGTCTACGAGGACATGCTCGTGTGGGAGTATCTGGACTTTTTCGCCCGCTGTTACGATCTGCCCGCCGACCGGCGGCGTCAGGTGACCGACGAGCTGTTGGAGCTGGTCGATCTGACCGAAAAACGAGAGGCTTATCTACAAACCCTCTCACGGGGCATGCGGCAGCGGCTGTGCCTGGCCCACGCGCTGGTGCACGATCCGCAGGTGCTGCTGCTGGATGAACCCGCTTCCGGGCTGGACCCCCGCGCCCGCGTGGAGATGCGCGAGCTGCTGCGTGAACTGGGCGCGATGGGCAAAACGGTCGTCGTCAGTTCGCACATTCTGTCCGAGCTGGCCGAGCTGTGCGACGCGGTGGGCATCATCGAAAGGGGCCGGCTGGTGGCCAGCGGCTCGCTGGATGAGATCGGCCGCCGGGTGCGGCAAGGGCGCACCCTGCGGCTCAAGTTGCTCTCTGACTGTGACCAGGCCGCGGCGGTGGTGCGCGATTCGCCCGGCGTGGGCCAGGTGCGCCAGGTCAACGGCGGCCTGGAGGTCGAATTCCTGGGCGACGACACGGCCACGGCAGACCTGCTGGCGGCGCTGGTTGGGCAGGGCGTGCGGGTGGTCTCCTTTACTGAGGTGAGCGGCGATCTGGAAGACGTCTTTTTGAGACTGACCAGGGGAGAGGTGGCGTAGATGCGTTTCGAATCGCGGCCGGGCATCAATCCCATCATCGTCAAAGAGCTTCGCTCGCGGATGCGCGGTGCGCGGGCGTTTGCCATTCTCACCGGTGTGCTGTTGCTGTTGGGTGTGGTCAGTTATGCGCTGTACCGCATCGTGCTGGCGACCTCGACGTACAGCAGTTCGCCGCTCAGCCCTCAGATCGGTCAGATATTGTTCGTCGCGCTGGCTTTTCTGGAGTTGATGATGGTCTGTTTCATCGCCCCGGCGGTCACGGCAGGGGTCATCAGCGGCGAGCGGGAAAGGCAGACGTACGAGATGCTGCTGACCACGCCGCTTCGTCCGGCGAGTATCCTGTGGGGCAAACTCGTTTCGGCGCTGAGTTACGTTTTTCTGCTCATCTTTGCCGCGGTGCCCCTGGCCAGTCTGGTGTTCATCTTTGGCGGCGTCTCGCTGCGCGAGATGTTCAAGGCGCTGATCATCTTGCTGGCGGTGACGGTGATGCTGGGCGTGGTGGGTGTGTTCATGTCGGCCTGGCTGGGACGCACGGCGCGGGCCACGGTGGCCAGCTACCTGGTGGTGCTGGCGTTGCTCATCGGGCCGGTGTTCGTCTATATCCTCGTCGGCGTGTTACGACAGGCCGAACCGCCGCGCTGGCTCTTGATCCCCAATCCGGTGAGCGCGCTCTTTTCTGCCCTTTCGCCCTCTATGCCCAGCGATGGTCTGAGCGGCTTTTTCTGGTCGCTGGGCATGGGCCTGGGCGGCAACCTCGCGCTTCTCTCCGGCACATCGGCGACCGGCGTGCCGCGCCCGCTGTACCACTATACCCTGCCGCTTTACGGCGCGCTGACGCTGGGCCTCTACTTTGGGGCCACACGGCTGGTGCGGCCCACGCAGCGCTGGCGCATCGGCTGGCGAGCGGCGCTGATGGCCATCGCCGTGCTGGCCCTGTTTGGCGGGTTGGTGGCCGGCGTGTTTCTGCTCACGGCGGAGCGTTACGAGTGGGTGGGCGGCCTGGCCACGCCGACGCCCATGCCGGTCGTCGTCGAGCGGGAAGTCTTTGGACCGGCGCTGCCATCGCTGCCTGTCCCCGTTCCGACCGAGGCGCCGGTCTTTATCTCACCGCTGGCCGGCGAGTTCGATCCGCTGGATGGCAGCCGCTGGCAACTGGCAGCTATCGAGAGCGAGGCCGCCCCTGCCATACCTGCCAGGCCTTTGTTGTTCGTCGCGTTCAACGCCGGCGAGCTTGGCCTGCAAGGGGGGTGCAGCCGCGTGGCGGGGCGCTATCAGGTCGAGGGCGAGCGCCTGACGGTGACCTCGGTTGAGGTGGCCGGCGTGGATTGCTCCGACGAGATGCCGGGCATCAGGGAGGTAGAGACCGCGTTCGCCGACGCCATGCCCACCTTTGAATCGTACCTCCTGGCCGACGAGGAATTACGCATCCGCTACGCCGCCGGCGAGTTGGTGCTCTGGCGGGCCCTCGAAGCTCCCTCTGCCAGCCCGTGACAGGTTGGCCGATTCGCTGATTCGTTTCCGAGGTCATCATGGAGCCGTTGTCCTTCTTTTTGTATCACTTTTGTCGCCGCCTGCGGCTGCGCGATGGCTGGCTGCTGGCGCAGCGCTCGTTGTGGTTGGCCGTTTTGGCTGCGGCGACGATCCAACTGATTGGCCGCATCTGGCCTGTGGCGCGCCTCTGGCTGTGGACGCTGACCCCGCTGGCAGCCTGGCTGCTGGCCGTGGCGGGATTTTCGCTGTTGCGACCCCTGCCGCCCATGCGTATCGCCCGCCGCGTGGATGCGGAACTGGGCCTGAAGGAACGCCTGGCCACGGCGTTAGAGTTGGAGAGTTCCGGCCAACCTACCCATTTACCAGCCTTCCAAGCTGCCCTCCTGGTCTTGCAGCGTGAGGATGCCCTGTCTGCTGCCCGTGCCATTCAGCCCCGCCACGCCTTTCCTCTCCACTGGCTGCATCGACCGCTGCTGCTGGCGGCGATTCTCGCCGCCGCGACGGTGGTCCTGATGGCGTGGCCCAATCCGATGGACGCCGTCCTTGAGGAGCGGGCGGCGGTGGCCCAGGCCGCCGAAGACCAGGCGGCGCAGATCGACAAACTGCGAAAAGAGATCGAGGCGGCGCAAGAGCTCACGCCGGAGGAGCGCGAGGCATTGTTGCGGCAACTGGCCGAGCTGGCGGAGCAACTCCGCGCCAACCCCGGCGACCGCGAAGAGGCGCTGGCGGATGTGTCTCGTCTGGAGGAAGCGCTGCGGCAAAAACTCGATCCCAACGCCGATACGCGCCAGGCGGCCTTGGAAGCCCTGGCCCGGCAGCTACAGTCGCTGGCCGGGCAGACCGATCTTTCGGATGCTGCCGGGGCGTTGGAAAAACTGGCTCAGATGTTGGCCGAGATGGACGCCGCCGGGCGCGAGGCGATGGCCCAATCGCTGGCCCAGATGGCCGCCCAGGCCGCCCAGGCCGGCGATATGGACCTGGCCCAGGCGTTGGCGTCTATGGCGCAGGCGGCGCAGTCTGGCGATACCGGGGCGGCCTCACAGGCAGCCCAGGCCGCCGCCGACGCGCTGGCCCAGGCGCAGCGTGAACTGGCGGATCAGGCCGCCTTGCAGCGGGCGCTGGCGCAGGTGGAGGCGAGCCGTCAGGCGATGGCTCAGGCAGGTCAGGGCCAGGGTCAGGGCCAGGGGCAGGGCCAGGGGCAGGGAGGGCAGCCCGGCTCCGGCGGCGGCACCTCAGCCGATGCTCTACCGCCCGCCAGGCGCGTCGGCGAGGCGGGTCGCCCGCAGGGCGAGGGTCAGCCGGGGGGCGTGGGCGAGCTGGAGGGGCAGGTTTACGTGCCGTGGGAGCGCCGTCAGGGGAGCGAGGAAATCACCATCGTGGGTCAGGATACCGGCCAGGGCGAGAGTGAGGTGCGCGAGCGCCAGGAGCCGCTGCCCGGCGCCTCTGACGCGGCATTGGTGCCGTATCACCAGGTGTATTTCGATTACCTGGAGGCCGCCAGCCAGGCTGTGGAGCAGAGTTACATTCCGAGTGGGCTCGAAGATTTGGTGCGTGATTATTTCTCCCAGTTGGAACCCTGACTCTGTTCCGGGGTTGAAAACCGGCCACGAGAAAACGCCTCATCCGGGAAGCCGGATGAGGCGTTTGGGAAGGTGTTTTGTATAGTCGGTTATCCCTCGTCTGACGATGCCTCTTTGACCCAGGCAAACTTTTGGCGCAGTTTGGTGGGGTAATAACGCTCCAGCACGTCGTAGTTCACCTGTTGGCCCCAGCGATAATAAACCCGTGGATCGATGTAGGACTTGAGGCTGGTGCCCAGGTTCAGGGTGCGCTTTTGTCCGGCGGCCTGCATTTGCACCTCGATCTTTTCTGCCGCGTGTTGGGCGCGCTCCAACGTCTGGCGCGCTGCCTCGATCTGAAACTCGGCGCGCTGGATCCGTTTCTGGTAATGCGCCTCGACCTTTTCCTGCTGGACGGGCGTTTGGGCCGCCTCGATTTTCTGTTGAGCCTGGCGATGCAGGGCCGCCAGCCTCTCTGTCGCCTCGTCGACGCGCTGTTCGGCGCGCGCCACGCGGCCGCGCGCTTTTTCCAGCCGCTCCTCAAAGCGGGATTTGCTCGCTTCCCAGTCGCCGGTGTAGGTTTTGGTGTGATTGCACAGAATGGCCGCCTCGATGTTGGCCTCGGTGGCGGCGGCCCACTTGCGGTGTTCGGGGTCGGCGGCGGTGACGCCCGATTCTGCCAGGCTGTTCTGGACGGCTTCGGTGGCGTGGTGGGTGCGGAACATCTTGGCCGTCAGACCGGGCATCAGGCGCGAGAGAAAGCTGTTGACGTTACGACTGCTGATGTCTGGGAACAGTTGCGGCAGGTCTGGGCTGGTACTGGACGGCCGGGCTTTGCGGATGAGTTCTTTCAGGTTGTTCCTGACCACCTCTGGCAGCTCGAGTGTTTTGTGCCATTCGACCGAATCTTTGCCCAAAAAATGGAACTTGGCGGAGCCATCGGGCTGCAGGGTGACGTGTTCTGGGCGCAGTGTCGTTGCGCCTACCGTATCGGCCTCGTCGGCTTCTTTTTCGTCGCCCACGCGCAGGCACAGGGCGTCGATGAGATAACAGGCGGTGGCGATCATACGTTTCCTGGGATCGTCGCTGCGCAGGTTTTCATCAATGCCGGCCCGCACCCCGTCCAGGTGGACGCTGAGCTCGATGGCTTGATCGAATTTCTGGGCCTCGCGCGCCTGTTTGATGGGCACCGTGTCGCCCAGCCAGATATACTTGAGCTTGTCGGAAAGTTTGTCCTGCCAGCGTGCGATCCACAGCGATTCCGGCTGCCAGACGATCGCGGCCCAGTCGCCGGGCGGAATGGGCGCGTCGGGGCTGAGGTTGAGGGTGATGTCGCTGTGCCTGGCGCCCTCCTTCCAACGCCCGCGCAGGGGGTGTTCACCGCGGCCCATAAAGATGCCGCCGGGCTCGACGATGTAACTGGCCAGCTCGGCTCGTTCGCCGTTGACGGTGGCGTAACCGAACCGTTCGCGTAGCGCTTCGCGCTCGGCTTTACGCTCAGCGGCCAGCAGCCGGCGCTCCTCCTGGCTCAGTCGCTCTTTGGCCGCTTTTTCAGCCTGTACCTCGGCGATGGGCTGGCTGAAATCGACCTCTTTCAGCGTCAGCGGCGGCTCGATGCCCAGCTCGGCGCTGAAATCGGCCAAAAAGTTCTCGGCGAACACCGGATTGTCGACATAAGGGGTGCCATGTTTTTTGGCCCAGGCCAGGGCCATCTCTTCCTGTTTGGGCGTCGTCAGCGTGACGCATTCACCGCGCACTTTTATCTGCAATCCACGGTGTGGCAGCGGTTGGGGCACGACGACGCCGTTGTGAATGAGCTGTTTCAATTCCAAGATGTCACTATCCTCCGCAAAAAACGATCGTTCAGCTGGCTAGTGTATCATAACTCGTGGAATTGGGCAATTGAACGTAAAGAGGCATCCCCGTTCTGGCGCAGCATATCGTTGGGCTGTGCCGGGGGATGCCTGCTCGGAGGTGTGGATGGCAGTGGCTTTATTGCAGGATGTTGCGCGCGATGACCAGCCGTTGAATCTGGTTGGCTCCCTCGTAGATCTGCATCAGCTTGGCGTCGCGCATGTACTTTTCCACCGGGTACTCTTTGCTGTAGCCATAGCCGCCCAGAATCTGCACCGCGTCGGTGGCCACTTCCATACCGATATCGGTGGCGTAGCACTTGGCGATGGAGGACTCGTAATTGTTGGGCAGTCCCTGATCGGCCAGCCAGGCCGCCTTCCAGCACATCAGGCGGGCCGTTTCGATCTTGATGGCCATGTTGGCCAGCATGAACTGAATGGCCTGGTGTGCCACCAGCGGCTGGCCAAACGTGATGCGTTGTTTGGCGTAATCGCGGGCCGACTCAAAGGCGGCCCGGGCGATGCCCACCGCACAGGCGGCGATGGCCGCCCGCGATTTATCCAACGTCATCATGGCGATCTTGAAGCCTTCGCCCTCGCGGCCCAGCAGATTCTCCTGGGGCACGCGCACGTTCTCCAGGATGACCTCGGTGGTGTTGGAGGCGCGGTGACCCATTTTGTTCTCTTTTTTACCCACCGAGACCCCCGGCGTATCGCGCTCTATCGCAAAGGCGCAAAAGGTGCGGTAATTACGTTTGCCCGGCTCAAAGGTGGCAAAAACGGTGTAGAGCTGGGCCACGCCGCCGTTGGTGATGAACATCTTGGAGCCGTTGAGGATGTAACCGTTGCCGTCTTTGGTGACGCTGGTGCGCAGGTTGGCTACGTCGGAGCCGGCTCCCGGCTCGGTGAGGCAAAACGAGGCCATGATGGGCTCTCTAGTGAGCGGCGCCAGAAAACGCTCTTTTTGCTGGTGTGAACCGGCCAGGATGATGGGTGTCACTGCCAGGTTGTTGGCCAGCATGCTGGTGCCCATGCCGGCGCAGCCGGAAAAGAGCTCCTCGGCCACGATACATTCCTCGATGGCCGTGCCGCCCATGCCGCCGTATTTCTCTGGAATGGTGATGTTGACCAGACCCAGCTCGTGGGCCTTTTTGATGATGGGCCACGGAAACTCGCCGCTCTCGTCATAGCCGGCGGCCACGGGGGCCATCTCGTTCTGGGCAAATTCGCGGGCCATCTTTTGCAGAGCCTTTTGCTCTTCGGTGAGCGAAAAATCAACCATTGCCCTCTCCTTCCTGTTGTACATCTCGATGATACGTTATGCCAAGTCCGCGCAAGAACGTGTCGGCGATGACGTTGGCGATCTCTTGGGGCGACAACCGCCCCTCTGGCCGATACCACATCACCAGCCAGTTGTGTGCGCCAAGCAGCGTTTGAGCCACGATAGGCACATCGACCGGCCGAAAGTGACCGCTATCCACCCCTTGCTGGATGACCTTGCGGAACTGAGATTCGAAAAAGTCGCGGCTGGCCACATATTGCTCACGCAGGGCCGGAAAGCCGATCACGGCCTGGTGTTCGAACAAAACGACGGTGGCGATGTCGACGTTTTCTGCGGCGTAGAGGATGTGGGTGGTGATGAGCTGATGGAGTTTCTCGTCCGGTGGCAGGTCTGAATCGGCCACCGCTTGAAGGCACTGGCCAAGCTGAGTCACGCCGGTCATCATCACCTCGTGCAGCAGCTCTTCTTTGCTGGCGATGTGATGGTAGAGGCTGCCCTTTTGTAATCCCACTGCGTCGGCGATCTGTTGCATCGACGTGCCGTGAAAGCCCCGCTGACGAAATACCCTGGCCGCGGCAACGATAATATCTTTTCGACTGACGGTCTGATCTGCCGGTTTGCGGGCCACGCGTTTTTCTCCCTCAGGTTGTTTTCCAACCGAATGTTTGTTTTATTATAGGGTCAAATGCCCGAGTTGTCAAGGCTGGCAGGTGTGCTATAATAATCGACCTTGGAGAATGTGAGGACAACCACCGTTGACGACAACATCACGATCCGCGAAAAAGAAACGAGAACCCAATCTCAGCACAACCTTGCCCCCAAGTTCCGATGAGTACGTGAGGCGAATGGAGCGCAGTTGGCTCCACGTGGCATTGGTCATTTCCAACGGCCTTTCGCGCCTGTCCTGGCCGGCAATGGCGGTCATTCTGGTCGCTCTGGCGCTGGCTGTCGGCGTGGTCTGGCGGGGGGTGATTTCTTGGGCCTGGGCAGGATGGCTGGCGGGCGGCCTGTATCTGCTCTTTGCCGCCGCCGACTGGCTGTTGCTCTGGCTCCTGCCCCGGCGCAACATGGCTTATGGACCTGTCGAGCCGCCGCTGATGGCGCTGGCGGCCCTGCGTTGGGCGCTGGCGCTGATGGCGGCAGCGCTGGTTGTCTGGCCTGGCCTGACCGCTGGCGCGTCGTTGATCGCGCTGACCCTGGCGTTCGGGGCCATCTCGGCGCTGAGTGTGTATGCTGTGGCCATAGAGCCGTTTCGACTGGGTGTGACCGAGATGACCCTCTGTTCGCCTCGCCTCTCGGCGCAAGCGCCGTCGCTGCGGGTTTTGCAGATGGGCGATCTACACATCGAGCGCCTCACCCGCCGCGAGCGCGAGTTGTCGGACCGGATCGTGGCCCTGGCTCCAGACCTGATCCTGCTCACCGGCGATTACCTCAACCTGTCCTACGTTTACGATGGGTTGGCCATTGAGCAAGCGCGCGCGTTTCTGGGGCGGCTCCAGGCTCCCTTTGGCGTCTACGCCGTCGCCGGCAGTCCGCCGGTCGATCCGCCGGAAACGGTGCAACAGATCTTTCAGGGGCTGGGTAACGTGCGCCTGTTACAAAACGAATCGTCGATCCTGGACGTTCGCGGCCAGAGGATCGGCCTGGTGGGTGTGACTTGCAGTCACGATCTTCAGGTGGACGCCGCACGGCTCGACCGGTCGCTGGCAGATGTGCCATCGGATACGTTCACCCTGTTGCTGTACCATTCACCCGACCTGATGCCGGAAATGGCGAGCCGGGGGGTGGATCTGTATCTGGCCGG
Source organism: Chloroflexota bacterium (assembly GCA_049324835.1). Taxonomy (GTDB): domain Bacteria; phylum Chloroflexota; class Anaerolineae; order CAYNKW01; family CAYNKW01; genus JBMOMT01. The sequence continues at coordinate 136,800 of JBMOMT010000059.1, forward strand.
GCACACCCACGGCGGGCAGATTCGCCTGCCCTTTTTGGGGGCGATTCTCACCAGCTCTGCCTACGGCAAACGCTACGAAATGGGCCACTACCGGCAGGGTCGCACCCAGCTTTACGTGGCGCGGGGGGTGGGCATGGAGGGTCTGGGCGCGCCCAGGGCGCGTTTACTCTGCCCGCCAGAGATCGTGTTGTGGACGCTGGCGGGCTGCGGGTGACATGCCATTCTTCAGACGCAACGAGAGGGATATTTTTGCCTGGAGGCGATTGAATGACTGAAAACGACTCATCAGCAATGCTCGACCTTCTCTTGCAGCCGTGGTACGACGCCATCCTGGATCCGGCCAGGGCCCAGCAGGAAGCGCTGCATCGCCTGCTGCAAGATTATGCCCAGACAGATTTCGGCAAGGCGCGCGGCGCGGCGCACATCGACACCATCGAGGACTATCGGCGGGCTTTTCCGGTGATGGATTACGCCGCCTATGAGCCTCTCATCCGGCGGGTGATGGCCGGCGAAGTGAGCCTGCTGCTGGCTGAGGAGCCGGTGGGCTGGGCCATCACCCGGGGCACCACGCAGGGCGCGTCCAAGTTTATTCCCATGACGCCGACCGATCTGCGCCTGCGGATCAACGCCGGGCGGGCGGTGATGAATTTCGCCCGCAGCAATGCTCGATACGAGGTGTTCCAGGGGGTCAACCTGAACCTGAATTTTCCTTCGGTGGTGGGCGCGGTGCGGGTGGGCGAGCGGGAGCTGGAGTACGGTTACAGTTCGGGCATCTATACCCGGTACGTGTCGGCTCTGACGCCGATCCGCTCGGTTCCCTCGCAGGAAGAGATCGATACGCTGGGTGGGGGTAAAACGCAGCGCGATTGGCAGGCCCGCTTTGAACTGGCCTATAAAAAGTGCAAGGGCGAAAATATCACGCTGGTGGGTGGTGTCGCGCCGACAGCGATTCGTTTTGCCCACTACCTGCGCCGGGCGCACGGCGTCTATCCCAAAGACCTGTGGCAGACGCAGATCGTGACGTTGGGCAGCGTGCCGGGCATCAATACCCGCCTGGCGCCGGCGTTGAAAGCGCTCTATGGCCCGGTCATCATCCGCGAGATCTATGGCGCCACCGAGGGCATGTTTGGCCAGCAGCGCGACGACCGGCGGGCCTGGGTGCCCAACTATGACCTTTTTCTGTTCGAGGTGGCCACCCGGTCAGGCATCAAGATGCTGCACCAGATGCGCCCCGGCGAGATGGGTAGCCTGATCGTGTCCACGGCGGTGCTGCCGCGCTACAGGATCGGCGACCTGATCCGGGCCTACCGCGCGCCCTACTTTCGTTGCATCGGACGGGACCAGTGGTGGACGCTGCTGCGTCACGCCTGGGACGAGTTCTCGACGTTCAATCTGGATCGGCTTTAGGCCCAATACGGTTCAGTTGAGCGCGCGTCGGGAGGTGCGACGCACTTTCAGCCCAACAAGTGCGTCGCACCTTATCTAAACCGTATTGGCATCAGGCCGTGGGGCCGGCTCCAGGGCGGTTGAAAAAGCCCCGGAACAGCAACGACAGGCCCAGGACGATCAGGATGATGGCCCACAGGATGCCCCAATTGACCAGATTCCCCAGACCGATGCCGAGCAGGACGATGCCAAAGATGGCCGTGCCCAAAATGGAGCGGCGAAACTGAGGCATGACAAAACGGACGATCGCTTCGCCCAGGACGATCAGTCCCGCGCCGATAAAGATGAAACTCCAGGCGCTTACCGATTCCCAACGGTCAAAAAGCCCCAGATTTTGGGCCAGCAGCACCACCCCGGCCCAGATCAGGATGCCGGCCCACACCACGGCGCTGAGTGGATCGCGGCGCCATTTTTCGTCCCAGCTTTTTTCCTCGGTCTTTTCTTCCTTTTCTTCTTTTTCTTCTTTCTCGCCGTAATGCCGTTCAGACATGGCTCCCTTCCTCCTGACGGTGACCTGCAAATTCGAGTGCTGCTCATTCTATCACAAGATGCGGTGCAAGTAAAGAGCGCCAAGTCAGCAACCGCGGCTGGTCAGTGGGTTTTGCCTGACTGCATAGACCGCACGCGCCGCCAGTTATTGGCCACAAAGAGCAACCCGGCTATCACCTGCAGCCAGCCAGAGATGGTCAGCAGTATTGCCAGGGATGCAGAGGCTTGATTGAGGTGCATCGGCTCGACGACGACGCGTATCAGCAGGCCCAGGTTCAACGTGATGAACACCAGCCAGTTGACCAGCTCGTTACCGCGCGGTTCGTACTTGGAGAGGCGGGGCAGCATCCAGTAGGCGATGCCAAAAATGAGCTGGGTGATCCAGCCAAAGGTGAGCAGATGGACGTGGGTCTGGCGCAACAGCCATACCCAACGGGGAACCTGAAGCCACTTGCCGGTCATCATCAGCCCGCCGATGGTGATGCCGGTCAGGAAATAGAGGAAGGCCATTTTGACGTGCCAACGAGATAGGATGGGCACTGTTTCCTCCTTGGTGCTGGGCATCGGAAGACGCTCAGAATTATACCCGATTTTGGAGGATGTGCAATCATGCGGCTATCATTTGACAAGAACCTGGTTCTGCGATATACTACCCGCCGTGATTGGGGCTGTAGCTCAGCTGGGAGAGCGCATCAATCGCACTGATGAGGCCAGGGGTTCGAATCCCCTCAGCTCCACTGGGGCAGTGGGGAGCGGAATCTCGCTCACGCCCCGCAAGTTTTCGTGGGCCTGTGGCGCAGCTGGGAGCGCGTCTCAATGGCATTGAGAAGGTCAAGGGTTCGAATCCCTTCAGGTCCACCAGGTTGTCTAATCGCTTATCGCATATCGCCAACAGCGATATGCGATTTGTTATCGGCCATAAACCCAAGACAGTGAACGGGAGTAGTAGACCATCCTCGCAGAGAGCCGGGCAACGGTGGAAAGCCGGCAAGGGCGCTTTCGAGGGGCGCCGGCGGCATCCGCAAAGGTCGAACTCGCCCGGGAGTTGCGCCGGGGAACGGCGGGCCTGCCCTGGCCCAGAGGCTCGCTCTGTAGTCGGCGACGGGTAGCGCCCGTTATCGCGCGGCTGAGTGGAGGAGCGTGCTACGGTGCGGCCCCGGTTGTGCTGTCGCCTGGCCCTTCTCAAGCAGGGTGGTACCACGGAGCAGGCCTTCGTCCCTGGCGGACGGGGTCTTTTTTTTTGAATTGAGGAGGAGAGGAACGTGACGGGCAAATATATACCCCAAGAGATCGAATCCAAGTGGCAGGAGCGATGGCGCGTCGATGGGCTGTACGACACGGTGGAAGACCCGGAAAAACCAAAGTTCTACTTTCTGACCATGCTGCCCTATCCATCTGGCGATTTGCACATTGGCCACTGGTACGCCATGACGCCCAGCGACGCCGCCGCACGTTACAAACGTATGGCTGGTTACAATGTGTTCTTTCCCATCGGCTTTGACGCTTTTGGCCTGCCTGCCGAGAACGCGGCCATTCAACGGGGCATACATCCACACCTCTGGACCATGGCCAACATCGAGCGCATGCGTGGCCAGTTACGCTCTATGGGCGCCATGTGGGCCTGGGACCGCGAGGCCATCTCTTGCCTGCCGGGGTATTATCGCTGGACGCAGTGGTTTTTCCTCAAACTCTACGACAGGGGTCTGGCCTACCGCGACGTGGCGCTGGTCGATTGGTGCCCGCAGTGTAACACCGTCCTGGCCCGAGAGCAGGTGTGGGGTGAAGACCGCCACTGCGAGCGCTGCAACACGCCGGTGCTCAAAAAGAACGTGCCTCACTGGAAGTTCCGCATCACCCGCTACGCCGATGAACTGCTCGATTTCTCCAAGATCCAATGGCCGGAGCGGGTCAAGACCATGCAGACCAACTGGATCGGGCGTAGCGAGGGGGCCGACACCGTCTTTAAAACCGAGCGCGGCGACGACCTGGTCATCTTTACCACCCGGCCCGATACGCTGTGGGGCACCACCTTTATGGTGCTGGCCCCGGAACACCCGCTGGTCGATGTGCTCACGACCGATGAATGCCGTCGAGCCGTGCAGGCCTACCAGCAGCAGGCTGCCCGCCAGAGTGAGATCGAACGCACGGCGGCTGACAGAGAAAAGACGGGTGTGTTCATCGGCGCATTCGCGATCAACCCGGTCGACGGCCAGCGTGTGCCCATCTGGATCGCCGATTACGTGATGATGACCTATGGCACCGGCGCGATCATGGGTGTGCCGGCCCACGACGAGCGTGACTTTGCGTTTGCCCTCAAGTTCGGCCTGCCCATCATCCCGGTCATCGACCGGCCCGACGGCGCGGCTAAATCCTGCGTGGCCGATGCCGCCATGCGCGCCGGTTTCGTCGAGGCGCTGAAACGAGAGCGCATCGGCTTTGAACGGTGCGACGGCGCGCTGTGCGTCACACTGAGCGCCGGCCAGATCGAGCGCTACGTGGAGCTGGCCCAGGCTCACGTGCAACCCGGCGCGTGGACCGAGGTCGTCGGGGCGCGCTGGCTGTTCATTTTCGACGACGGTCTCGCGCCGTTCGACGGTGTGGCGGCGGATGAGAGAATCCTGGCCCGCTGCCAGGCTCTGGAACCTGAACTGGCCGAAAAACGCACCGTCATGGAGATGCTGTGGGGGGTGGCGTTTTACCGCGATGTGCTGTTCCACGCCGAATACGGGACGATGATCCACTCCAACGAGTTTTCCGGCGTGCCGGGTGACGTGGCCAAGCGCCGGGTCACCGAGTGGCTGGAGGAGCGGGGCATCGGCCAGTTCGCCGTCAACTATCGTTTGCACGATTGGCTCATCAGCCGCCAGCGCTACTGGGGCGCGCCGATCCCGATGATCCACTGCCCGGCGTGTGGGGTTGTCCCTGTGCCGTACGAGGATCTGCCGGTGCTGTTGCCGGAGGACGCCCAGTTCCTGCCCACCGGCGAAAGCCCGCTCAAATATCATCAGGGCTTTTTGCATGTCAAGTGCCCCAGGTGCGGCGGCGACGCGCAACGTGAAACCGACACGATGGACACCTTTATGTGCTCCTCGTGGTATCACTATGCCTACGTCAGCCCTTATTACCGGCAGGACGAGCCGGCTCACGCCGATGCGACGCCCATCGATCCGGAGAAGGCCAGGTATTGGCTGCCGGTAGATCAATACACCGGCGGCATCGAACACGCCACCATGCACCTGCTCTACACCCGTTTTTTCACCAAGGCCATGCGTGATATGGGGCTGGTGGATTTCGACGAGCCGATGTTGCGCCTGTTCAACCAGGGCATGGTGCTGGGCGAAGACGGCGAAAAGATGAGCAAGAGCCGGGGCAACGTCATCGCCCCCGACGAATTGGTGGCGCGTTATGGGGCCGATACGGTGCGGGCCTACCTGATGTTTTTTGCCCGTTGGGATCTGGGTGGCCCGTGGGACAGTCAGGGCATCCGCGGCACGCAACGCTTCCTGGAGGACGTGTGGGCGCTGGTCGCAGAGCCGAAAACCGATCTGACCGGCCAAGTGGACGAGCGCCAGGTGCGCGCGCTGCGGCGGGCGGTGCACCAGACGATCAAAAAAGTGACGGAAGACATCCAGGCGTTTTCTTTCAACACGGCCATTGCCGCGCTGATGGCCCTGCGCAACACGATGCGGGCTGCCAAACAGACGCCGGTGGCCGGCACGTCCGCCTGGGGTGAAGCGGTAGAGAGTTTGTTGCTGCTGCTGGCTCCTTTTACGCCGCATATTGCCGAAGAGCTGTGGCAGCACATAGGCAGACCGTATAGCATCCACCTGCAATCCTGGCCGCGCTGGGACGAGGCTGTGGCTGCCGAGGAGGTCATCACGCTGGTCGTGCAGGTCAATGGCAAGGTGCGGGATCGGGTGGAGGTGGCGGTGGACATCGGTGAGGAGGAGGCCAGGGCAAAGGCGCTGGCCAGCGAAGGCGCGCAGCGGCACATCGCCGGGAAAAAAGTGGTCAAGGTGATCGTCGCGCCGGGACGGCTGGTGAACATCGTCGTCAGGTGACACTGTTCCTGGTTCGTGGGAGGGTGGGGTGAGGCTGGCCCTGCCCTCTTTTTATGCCTGCCGTAACCCTGAGGGGGGACGAGCGATAGCCAGCCTCGAGTGGGCGTGGTATAATATTGGCCGGGGGAAACAGACCATGACGCTGAACAAGATCGACGCTGACCAGGAGGCCGCCCGTCTGAGCCGGCCCTTTGAGGTGGCGCAACTGGCCTACGTGGGCGATTTCGCGGTGTCCGTTTTTCTGTGCCAGGGGAGCATCGGCTGGCACCGGCATATCGACGAAGACGAGCTGTTTCTGGTGCGCAACGGCAGTATCACGCTCGAGACGGAATGGGGCAACGCCCGCTTGGGCGCTCACGAGATGGCGGTGGTGCCCAAGGGTGTGCTGCACCGTTCCTCGTCGTTTCTTCGGTCGGTGGTGCTTCTTTTTCGACCGCAAATCATGAGCCAGCGCAAAAACGGCGATCGGCGCATCGACGGCGCGGCGGAAAAGAGCGCGCTGCACCAAGTGAGCGTGTTGCAGGCGGCCAGAGGTAGCCAGGAGGTTGACCAGCCCATCGAAATGGCGCGGCTGGATGGTTTCGTTTTGCGACTCATCGCGCCCCGGCGGGGCTGGTCGCGGCAAGGTTCGAGCGAGCACGATGAGTTGGTTCTGGTTGTAGAGGGCAGATTGGTATTGGGTGCGGAAAATGTGGACCTGGCTCTGTCGGCCGGGGATATGGTGGTGATACCCCGGCGCTATGGGTGTCGCCTGGCGGCAATGGAAGGAACGGTGGCGCTTTTGTTTTCCCAAAGGATCAACTCCAGGGTCGAGAGGTATTGAGCAGGGGAGAGGACATGGATCTGGATCAGGCCATCCGGGAACGGCGGAGTGTGCGGCGGTTTCTGCCAGAGCCGGTGCCTCGCGAGGACATCGAAGCCATGCTGGAAGCTGCCTGTTGGGCGCCCAGTAGCACCAACTCTCAACCGTGGCGCTTTCTGGTTGTGTTACGCCGCGAGTGGATCGAAGAGACGGCGGCGCTGGTTTTTGACTTTTTCGAGCGGGCGATGGAGGAGGCGCACAGCCGGGGCGAGCGAACGGCTGCCGCCTTGCTGCGTTTTTTACGAGGTTACGGCAGTTTTCTGCGTGTTGCGCCAGCGTTGATCGTGGCCTGTGGTGTGCCCTATACTGTGCCCAAGTTCGGCCTGGAGGGAGCCAATACCGTCGAAAAGCTGATCCGGGCTGGCGGGGAGCAGATTGGCCACATTTTTTTCAGCACGGTAGACAAGAGTGTGGCCATGGCCACGCAAAACTTGATGCTCAAGGCGCACGCTATGGGGTATGGCACAGTGGCTATCGACACGCCGCTGGCTGTAGCGGATGAAATCAAAGCCTTGTTCAAGATGCCGGCAGGCGATTCGATGCGTGTGGTGATGGTGATTGCCCTGGGCCGGCCGGCCGAGCATCCTTCGGCGCCGCCGCGCCGCCCGGTTTCCTCAGTGAGCTACTTTTTGGAATAAAAGAGGAGGAGCACAGACATGCGTGTGGTTTTCAACATCCGGGAACGTATGGGGCGCGTGGTGGCGGCCGGCATCGGCACGCTCTTTTTGCTGGCCTGCGGGGCGCTGTTGGCTTTTGTGTTATCGCCGGGGCAGTCGCTGGAAGCGCGCCGTATCGACCGCCTGCCAGAGATGACCGCCGAGGATGTCTCGACTGCGGCCGCCGGGGAGGATATTTTGGTCACCGGGCGTCTGGAAGGCAATGCAGTCGTTGCCGAGGGCGGTTTCGTGGCCCATGTTCAGGAGGAATGGCGGGTGACCATGCCTACGCCGGGCAGTCAGAGCAGCAGCCAGAGCAGCAAACCTGCCGGGCAGTGGCAAACTGTGCAGCGAGTGGTGCCTGCGCTGGCCCTGGATGTGGACGGCAGGAGCGTGGAAATTCTGCCGGCCGGTAATGCACGTCTGAGTGGTTCTTTGCACGAGCGGCTGGTGCGGTCGCGTTCTTTTCGGCAGGCCGAGTATAATACGGAAATGCTGCCAGAAGGCTCGATGCGCACGCGTGGGTTTTTCAACGGCGATCTGATCACCGTGCTGGGCAGCAAAGCCTCGTCTGGCGGGGTGATTCCGGAAGAATTGTACATGGGCGATCGGGTAGGCCTGGTGGCCTACAAGAAAAACGCGGCCACGGGGCTGCTTGTCGGCGGGCTTTGTATGATGGGTCTCGCGCCTGTCGTGTTGATAGGCGGGATTCTCTCTGCGCTGTTGGGCCGGCGCTGAGAGGGATTGCCGACCCGGCAGTGGAAGAAAAAACGCGCTTCTGGAGGTTGGAGCGCGTTTATCTGTGGTGGCGACGGGCCGATTTGAACGGCCAACCAAGGGCTTATGAGTCCCCTGCTCTGCCATTGAGCTACGTCGCCAGGACAAAACATCCCCGGTTGGGACGCTCGAGATTTTCGAGGGGGATTATACCACAGCCCTGCTTCCGATGCAAGTCGACTTGTGAGCGGGGGGTATTTGTTGTTTGGGGCAGCCTGAGCCTTCGTCCTGGTGCAGGTTGCCCCAGGCTCAACCCGCCGATCTCCTGGCCCCAAGTACAAACGCACCCGTAAACGTATCAACATTGACATCCTCAGATGGGTGTGTTAAAATGTAGGTGGATTCTTTTAGGTTGGCCTGGGTTTCGAACACCTCAAGGAGGAGGGGTTGCCATGCAACTGGCTCTTAACGGTGCAACAACGATGTCCTCAGGACTGCCAAAAGACATCGCCGCGGCGAGGTCGGCTGGCTTTTCAGGTTTGGAAATCTGGGCCGCCAAGATGGATGCTTTTCTCGAAACCCACTCGCTGCAAGAGTTAAAGACCCTGTTTCGTGACGCTGATCTCCATCCTGTCAGCATCAACTCGATCGAGTTCATCACCTTTCGACCTCCCAACGAGTACGAGCAAATCCGAGCCCGCTGCCGACAACTGTGCGAACTGGGTCAGTCGCTCGGTTGCGCCAGGATCGTCGTGGTGCCCAGCCCAACACCAGAAGGTGCAACGTGGGATGGCATACGGGCCGAGTCGGTGCGGGTGTTAAACGATCTGGCCGACATCGCATCGGCCTATAACGCCAGTCTGGCTTTCGAGTTTCTGGGTTTCTCCTGGTGTTCGGTGCAAACCCTGAGCCAGTGCTGGGAAATCGTCCGCGAGGTGGGGCGAAACAACGTGGGTCTGGTGATCGATACCTGTCACTTTTTCGCCGGGGGTTCGGAGATGGCCTCCATTCGTCAGGTTGAACCTCAAAAGGTTTTCATCTTGCACATCAACGACGTCGAAGACCGTCCTCGTGAGACCATCGAGGATGCTCATCGCCTGCTGCCCGGCGAAGGTGTGATTCCCCTGGACGACATTCTCATTCGTTTGAAGCACATCGGTTTCGACGGCCTTTGTTCGGTGGAGCTTTTCCGACCGGCGTACTGGAAGCGCGACCCGATGGAGCTGGCCGCAGCAGCACGCGCAGCCGCGCTGGACGTGCTGCAAACGTATTTCTCGGTGGTCTGAGGGTTGAAAGGGAAGGGAGGTGATGCTTTTCGACGATCTTGAATAACAACTAGAGTATTGGCAGTTCCTCAATTTGATCCAAACCGCGGAAAAGAAACGAGGAGGAAGAAATGTTCAAAGCCAAGGGATGGCTCGGTCTCACACTTTTGGTGGCCCTGCTGGCTATTTTGGCGCTGGCAGGCTGCAAGAAGGAAATCGAGAGCACCGAGATCAACGTGCTCTGCACGCCTCAAGAGGAGTGGTGCCAGGGCATGAAGCAAGAGTTCGAGACCAAATATGGCATCACCGTCAACTATGTGCGTATGTCCAGCGGCGAGTCGCTGGCCCGCCTGCGGGCAGAAAAGGACAACCCCCAGTTCGATATCTGGTGGGGTGGCCCCATCGACAGCTTTGTGGCTGCCAAGGGGGAGGGCTTACTGGAAGCCTACGACTCACCCAATTACAAGAACCTGCTGGATCAGGAAAAATACAAAGACGCCGAAAACTACTGGGTCGGCATCTATGTTGGCACCCTGGGTTTTGCCACCAACAAAGACTGGCTGGCCGCCAACCCCGGCGTCGAGGCGCCCAAATCCTGGGACGACCTGCTCAAGCCCGAATTTGCCAAACAAATCCTGGTCGCCCACCCTTCCACCTCCGGCACCTCCTACACCGCCCTGTCCACCGTCCTTCAGATCCGGGGCGAGGCAGCCGGCTGGGAATACCTGAAAAAGTACGCCGCCCAAATGCTCCAGTTCACCAAGAGTGGCGCGGCCCCGGCCAAGTTCGTCGGTCAGGGTGAGGCGGCGGTGGGCGTTGTCTTTTCCCACGATATCGTGCACGAGATCGACGACAATGGCCTGCCGCTGGAGCTGACCTTCCCCGAAGAAGGCACCGGCTACGAGATCGGCGGCATGGGCATCATCAAGGGTGCCAAGCACCTGGACGCAGCGCAAAAGTGGTTCGACTGGGCCATCACAGCCGAGGCGCAAGCCCTGGGTCCCAAGTACAAAGCTTACCAGGCGCCGACAGTCAAGGGTGTCGAGCTTTCACACCCCGAACTGCTGGAAGTCAATCTGATCGACTATGATTTTCAGTGGGCCGGCGAGCACAAAGTAGAGTTCGTGGACAAGTTCACCAACGAGATCTCGACTGCAGACAACTTGAAGCAATAACCATCTGGAACCAGCGTGGGCGAGGGGGAACTCCCCCCTCGCCCCGCTTGTTATGGGGGAAAGCATGATGGCTGCCTCTACAAGAACTGTTACCGGCGGGATAAAAGAGGGCTGGCGTCGGGCGCTGCGCCGTCGCTACCACGAGTTTGCCCTCATTGCCCGCGATCCGGTGTTGATGATCAGCCTGTTATATTGTGGCCTTTTTCTGTTCATTTTTGTGATCTTGCCTCTTTTCCGGGGGACGGCCAACGGCTTTGTGGATGCCAAAACCGGAAAGCTCAGCCTGGAATACTTTGCCCGCTTCTTTGACTCCTACTATGGCCCCTATTCTCGCCTGGTATTCCGCGATACGATGATCATGGGGCTTCTGACAGCCACCGGCGGCACGATTCTTGGTTTCATCTTTGCCTATACCATGGTCCGCTGTAGCATCCCTTTCAAACGATTCATCCACCTGCTGGCCCTGGTGCCCACCGTCTCGCCGCCCTTTGCCATCGCCCTGAGCACCATCTTGCTCTTTGGCCGCAACGGCCTGATCTCACGCAAGTTGCTGGGTTTGACCTTCTCCGTCGGCGCTAATGACATCTATGGCATGGACGGCCTGGTCTTTGTCCAGATCATCACCTTTTTTTCGGTGGCCTATCTCATCGTCCGCGCCATGCTGGAACGGCTCGACCCCAGCATGGAGGAGGCGGCCCACAGCCTGGGCGCCGGCAAATTTCACATTTTCCGCACGGTGACACTGCCGCTGCTCATCCCTGGCATCGCCGGCTCGTTCCTGCTGTTGTTCGTCGAGTCGCTGGCCGATCTGGGCAATCCACTGTTCATTTCGGGAAACGTGACCGTGCTCTCGGCGCAGATTTTCCTGGCTGTGGCCGGCGAGTACAACTATCAGAAAGCCTCGGCCCTGGCCCTGGTGCTGCTCCTGCCGACACTGATCGTTTTCCTGGTGCAACGTTACTATGTCACCCGCCGCTCCTACATTTCGGTGACGGGCAAACCCACCGGCGGCCAGATTCTGGTCAAAGAGGCGTGGATCCGCTGGCCGTTCATCCTCGTCACCTACGCCGTCTGCCTGCTGATCGTCGTTCTCTATGCCTCGATCATCGGAGGCTCGTTCTGCGCCGCCTGGGGCGTGGACTATACTCCCACCCTGGAGTGGTGGAAACTGATGGTCACGCGCGGCGTGGAGGCCATCCTGGATACAACCTTTTTGAGCATGGTCGCCACACCGATCGCCGCCCTCAGCGGCATGATCATCGCCTTTCTGGTGGTGCGCAAACGGTTCAGCGGCAAAGAGGCGCTCGACTTTGGCTCTAACCTGGGCGGCGCGGTGCCGGGCACGATCCTGGGCATTGGTTTCGTGCTGGCTTTTAGCACGCCGCCGCTGACGGTGGTGGCCGTGCTGTATGGGCTGTTGGCGTTGTTTTTTGCCCGCTCGCTCTTTACCGAACGGCGTGAGCAGGCGATCGTGCTGGGCCTGGGCACGGCAGCGGGCATCGGCCTCAGCCTGCTGGACGATGTGTTGGGCCAGATCGGGCTATACTACCTTTTGGGCGGGCTCTGCCTGGCGATGGGAGCTTTTGAGCTGCTCGTCCGCCGCCAGAAGCGGATCGGCTGGTTTCTGGCGGGTTCGGGTGTCTATCTGTTAGCCTACGACCTCATCGAGTACGTCGCCGCGCCCGTCGCGCAGTTCAGCCGCAGCCTGCCGCGCGGCTTTTGGAGCAACGCCATCTTTCAGCTCGCTGAACACCTCAGAGTGCCATTCCAGATGCCGCCGGCGATACTGGCCATCGTGTTGGTGTTTGGCGGCGTGATCATCCTGGGCGCGGAAAAGGGCCGCTGGCGGTTGGCGCTGGGCACGATCGGGCTGGCGGTGCCGTGTGCGCTGAGTTTTTTGGGTATGCCGATGGCGCTGGTGGGCACGGCGTACATCATTCTTGCCGCCTACGCGGTGCGCAGCCTGCCGGCCTCGGTGCGTTCGGGGGTGGCCGCTCTGCAGCAGATCGATCCGTCCATCGAGGAAGCCTCGAACATCCTGGGCGGCGACGCACAGTATACCTTTCGTAAGGTGACGCTGCCGCTGATCTTGCCGGCGTTGTTGGCCGGGCTGATCTTTAGCTTTACGCGGCACATGACCAGCCTGTCGGCCATCATCTTTTTGGTCAGCGCCCGCTGGCGCATCGTCACGGCCAGCATCCTGAGCGAGTGGGAGCAGGGCGGCATCAGCATCGCCGCCGCCTATTCGACGGTGATCATCCTGTTCGTGCTGATCGCCATCGGCGTGTTGTATTTTGTCACCAATCGCCTGCTGCGGGGTCGGGGTGATGTGGACCTGACCTGGGGGGCATAAGGCGCCAGACGTGAAACGTGAAACGTGAGAGGGCAAAGCATGTACTTGTCGCTGGAGAACGTAACCAAGATTTTTCCGCCACGCGGGGGCAGCAACGAAGTGATGGCGGTCCGTGATGTGTCGTTGAACATCGAGCAGGGGCAGTTGGTGACGCTGCTGGGACCTTCGGGCTGTGGCAAAACGACGACGCTGCGCCTCATCGCCGGTTTCGAGTTTCCCACGCAGGGGCAGATCCGGCTCGACGGCCAGGTGATCAACGATCTGCCACCGCACAAGCGGGACATGAGCATGGTGTTCCAGAGTTACGCCATCTTTCCGCACCTGAATGTGTTCGAAAACATCGCCTACGGGCTAAACGTGCAACGGCGACCACGCAAAGAGATCGAGCAGCGGGTGGCCCGGGTGTTGGATCTGGTCGAGCTGAGAGGTCTGGAGAACCGCGCCCCCAACCAGCTTTCCGGCGGGCAGCAACAGCGGGTGGCGCTGGCGCGGGCGCTGATCATGGAGCCCAAGGTGCTGTTGATGGACGAGCCGCTCTCCAACCTGGATGCCAAGTTGCGCGAACAAATGCGCACCGAGATCCGGCGCATCCAGCGGCGGTTGGGCATCACCAGCGTTTACGTGACCCACGATCAGATCGAGGCAATGACCCTCTCGGACAGAATCGTAGTCATGAACGAGGGGCTGATCGAACAGATCGGCACGCCGGTCGAGTTGTATCGTTACCCGCGCACCCGGTTCGTGGGCAATTTCATCGGACGGGCCAACTTTGTGCCGGCTGTGGTCAGGGCCGTGGAGAACGGCTCTGTACACGTGGAGGCATTGGGGCAGTCGATGCGCATCGATCGGGTCAAAGAGCCTCACCCTGTGGGCGCAAACGTGACCCTGCTCATTCGCCCGGAGATGATCCAGCTCGCCCGGGATGACGGTCTGGTCAGGGGCATCGTGCGGCGGGTGGCCTACCTGGGTGATTCGATCGACTATGACGTTGAGGTGGGCGATCAACTGCTCACCATGGTCGAGACGGATCCGCGGCACATGGTGATTCACCAGGAAGGCAGTGAGGTGGCTCTCCAGTTTCACACCGATTGTTTCCACGTGTTGCCAGAGTCTTAAAAACCGGCCACCTGACACACGCATCAGCCGCCTGCAAATACCCGCAGTCTTGATCAGCCCTTCGATTTCGGGAAAGGGGGCCGCAAGCTTTACTCTGTTTTGCGTCGTTTCCGTTCTTGTTGGGCGCGCCGTTTCACCCGGCGGCCTGCCTGCGCAGCGGGCGGGCGGCTGAATACGGAATCTTTGGGTGGCGTGTGGCCACCCGTCAATACGATAGGAGAAAGAGCAGATGACAATCGGAATCGCAATCGCCGTACCTGACGGTATCACCCTGGCTGCAGATACGCAAACCTTTTGGAGCGAAGAGATACGGCAGGTCAAGGTCAAGGGCATCGAAGAACCGGTCGAATTGGAAAGGCCCATCAGGCAGCCCGCTGGCTGGTCGCCGGGGGCCAAAAAGCTCTTTCCGTTCGAGTACGGCAAACACAAGGCAGCCATCCTCGCCGCCGGCATGTCATCGATTGGTAAACGAACGGCGCGAGCGGTGTTCAAAAAGCTCGAGATGGACTGCCCTGCTACCGATAGCTGCCAGGAGGTGATCGATTTTCTGGTGGCGCGGATCAAGGCCGAGCTGATGGACGTGTACCAGGTAAAAGAGCTATGGAAAGCGCCCATCTCGGTGCTGGAGTTTGTTTTCACCTCCTTCGAGAACAAGGACATCACCAAACCGTTTATATCGAGCAACGTGGTGTTTTCTGGCACGTTGAGCGTCAATGGGGTGGCAGACACCAGCGGCCACTTTAAACGCTGGCAAAACCCAACCGGACAATATGGCGCCTGTTGGATCGGGCGCACGGAATTCGTGGCCCATCTGGTCAATCATACCAACCCGGCTTTGCCGCGCATTTCAGGACAATATCACCTGATGACTCTGGCGGATGCGGTGAGTTATGCCAAATTTCTGGCCGAATTCACCTGCGATTTTCAGGACTTTGCGGTTATGGTGCCAGACTGTGGTCGACCGGTGGTCACGGCAATCGTCACCCCCGATGAATTCAGGTATGTCGATAACGCTCCCGCGTTTTAACACGCCGGAGCACTTTTTCCACGGCTGAACGCAGATTTTGGGCGGTTGTGTCATCGTCGACGCGATGGTGAACCGGCTTGACCACAGAGGCGCAGCGAGCGCAGAGAACGAGTCCGAAAACTCGGCGTCCGCTGCGCCTTTGTGATGGCATTCCGCTCTGTGTTCAGTATGGAGCCAATTGACGTGCGCACGAGTCCGTTTCCAGAGCGATGCCATTCGCCTGGCAATTCTTTGATGGAGGCAACGATGAACAAGATACTTGCGACGCTGGCGCTGGCGCTGGCGCTGCTGGCCGGGGGCTGCAAGGTGATGCCGGCGGAAGAGTCCGAACCGCTGGTTTTGCCCTATCCACTCTACGAACAGGACTACAGAGGCAATCAGGTAACCGTCACACTACAGGCGTTGCCGGGTGGCCCGGCGCCGTATGGGTTCCACATGGCTGTTCACACCGCAGAAGGGCAAACCCGGTTCGGAGTCTATGTCATCACAGTGGTGCTGACCGAGGGCTACCGGCAAGGCAGGGCGGTGGATTGGAGCGAGCGCATCGCAGACCAGAAAGGTTCGGGTGGGTTGTGGGAGGGAGAGGGCCTGAGCGCGCAAGAGGTGACGGCGATGGTGGACTATGGCCTGGGCGCATCGGCCGATCATCCCGTGGCTGTCTTTGTGCGGCTGGTGGCCGCCGACCCGGCCGATCCGGCCACCAGCCACGAGCAGACGGACGGGCCGGTGGCGGTGCTGCAAATTCTGCCCGATGACCAGGGTGTTGTGCGGCTGGATCAATAGTCTACTCGTAACTGCTCACCCTCCCGCAGGCTTTCGTAGGGGCATGCCGTGTTTACTTGTGCCGTCACAGTTTGCAGATTTGCCGGGTCCAGTCGGTCAGATTGTGGCATGGGATGAACGATTTTAGCCTGCGGGAGGGTAGGCTGAGCAGTTACAGTGGCTTTTCGGTTTGGAAATACCGCTTCGATAGAACGATCAGTCCCCACGTGATCAGGAGGGGTATGCCAAAAAACACCGCCAGGTGAAAACCCTGGAGCGGCACACCGTCCAGAGCCTCCATTTCTGTTGGTGGAAATCTCATCCCGGATAGAATGTCCAGATAGCTGGACTTGAGAAAGGTGAGCATCGCAGAGCAGGCCATCAGGCCAAAATAGATCACAGCGCCCCACCAGGCCCAGGCTCTGCGCTTCAAGGTGCCCCACGCCAGACCGATCAGAAGCGCTATCGAGACGTCGATCAGGAGAATGCCCTGCAGGTCGAAGAGAAAAATACCAAAAAAGGGGAACAGGCCTTTAAAAAAGATGGGCACGTGCAGAACAATGGCGTAGAACAGGTACAAAACACACAGAACAAGCGTGGGCATGGGCAGCCTTTCGATCCCATAGGAGTTTGGGTCTTTGGTCTCGAAGGTCAATCTGACTTTGGGGCTGCGGTAAAACCGAATGAGTAATCCGGGGGCTACCAGGTAGGACAACGCCAACAAGATAGCAGCGATCAGAACCGCAACCGGCGAGAGGTCTTTGGAGGCCACCAGGATGAAAAAGAACACGATGACCAGCGGCATACCGACGACCAGCCAGAACCAGAGCAGAGTCACGGCGAGTGTTCTGGCCCAACGGCGCATGTGTAGGTGTCCATAACCGAGGGGAATACAAAGCCAGGCGATGACATAGTAGCCCAAGATTTGGCAGGCGATGTTGCCGAACATAAAAGAGCCAAACCCAAACCCTTCGTAATGAAAGCGGCCGCCCTCGGAAAAGAGGTAAAAGCAGTACATCTCGACCGGCCCCAAGAGGGCGGCCGCGATACCGACCAGCAGCAGAAGGATGCCGATGGCAATCAGAATTGGACCTGGGTCTTTGTAGTTCATGGCAAGGTCCTCCCATCGATGCGGCAAAACACCTGACCGAACCACCTATGCATAATTATATTAGGCATGTGAGGAATTGTCAAGCGGGCCTGGTCGCTTATTTTTTTGCACTGCTGGTATCTGGAAGAGGTGAGATATGCCAATCAGACAGCTTTTTGTGGTCACCATCGAGTTCGCCGGGGCTGCCTTTTTTGTGGGGGGCGCGCAGCCGGGCAGAGAGTGGAGGGCTCGAGACATACGACTGATCGAATCAGGTGCCGGGCCGTCGCGGAGGTTCACGCTGCACGAAGGCGATGGGCCTGCATACCTGTTCAGCGTTCAAGAAACCGCGCAACTGAACCATCTGCTGGGGCAGATGGGGATGAAGGTGCCGTGGTTAGCCCGTGCAGGCATGGATGGGACAGACTATGAACTGACTTTGTTGGCAGCGATGAGTTGCCTGACCTTTCGCTGGTGGTCGGAGGTGCCTGCGGAATGGCAGCCGGTTGGAGCGGTATTCGACTATGTGGTGGCAGTGGCGGATGGCTGTCGCGCCGGGAAGGCTGACGAGGGAGAAAAGCCGTTGAAAAGGCCGGCCGCCGGTTAATAGTCATAAGCGCTGCCGCCGATGAATTCACGCAGCAGCGAAGTGGGTGGCACCAACGTCTCGTTCTCTGCCGGCGTCACGGCCTGAAGCAGTTGGTAGACACGATTGCTGCGCTCAAAAGCATCCTGACGCTCCGGCACGTCGCGGTAATCCTCCACCCATTGGGCAAAATGGGCCAGCAGACGACGACACATGATGGGTAATTCATAAGGCAGGGCGCTGTTGACGATGTAATCGGTCTCGTTGATGCGAGGCACAATGTTGCGCAGTTCACTGCTACGCACGTAGGGCCAGTGCTCCAACGTCTGCCGTGGATTGTAGGCGCGGTGGATGGCGTCGCGTGTCATGCGCCGCATCAGGCGCAAATCGGTCCACTGGATAAACCGGTCGTCCGGGCCTTTCATCTGAAGCAATGTCTCGATATACAGCTTGAACTTTTGTTCATCTGAAATGGCAGCCGTCATATCGGGAAACAGGCCGTGCAGGCTATCGATGAGAATGAGCTCGCCCGGCTGCAAGCGCATCGGCGTGACGTCGTTGGTGCGGCTGCCGGTTTTGAAATTGTAAAACGGGGTCTTGACCTCCTGGCCGGCGATCAGTCGCGCCAGATGCTCGTTGATGAGCGCCAGATCCAGCGCCTGGGGCGTTTCGAAATCGTAATCGCCGTACTCGTCCTGTGGATGATATTTCAGGTCGAAAAAATAATGGTCCACGTTGAGCGTGACCAGAGACAGGCCTTTTCTCTGGAGTAAATGGTTCAGCTTGATGGTAGTGGTGGTTTTCCCAGAAGACGAAGGCCCGGCCACGATGACGACACGCACCGCATCGCGGCGGGAAACGATCTGTTCGCTCGCAGCGGCAACATCCTCCTCGTAGGCGATCTCGGACTCGCGCACAATATCCGCATACTCACCGCGGGCCATGCGGGTATTGAGCCGTTCGACAGTGTGCAGATCGTGATCCGCAGCCCAGCAGAGCACCTCCCACAATTTACGATAGGGAATGCTGCTGGGATCGCGCTCTTGAAAATCTTGTTTGCGCCGTCGGTGCCGCGCCCGCTCCTCACGATAGAGAATATAGGCCTTGGCGGTGCGTGCATGCCCGTTTTCGATGAGCACCTTTTCGACCAGGTCCTGAATCTCTTCGACGTTGGGCGGGCGCTCTGGCGAGGCCTTTTCCTCCAGAATGGTGATGACCTGATCCGCGAGTCGCTCGGCGATGGCGCGATCTCGGCCGCCCACAGCCACTGCCGCGCGATAGATGGCGTTGACGATCCGTTCGCGCTTGAAGGGCACAACCGTCCCGGTGCGTTTGACGACCTGCTCTATTTTTGACGACATTTTTCCCCCCGCATCTGCGCCAGCGTTCGGCAGAAAAAACGGACTCGACCGATGGGCATGATTCGTGCAGCCATCATTATATCACAAGCCCTCGTTGTTGTGAAGAGCGCCATCTTGAAACCAGAATCAAACGTAACTGTTCAGCCTACCCTCCCGCAGGTTATCACAGGCCATATCTATGAAGCGCTGCATTCACCAGGATGGTGTTCTCTGGCTCAAAAGCGCCTAAACCTGCGGGAGGGTGGGTAATTAAACCAAACTATCGAAAGCCGCCTGAAAAATCCACCATCTTGTTTATTTTGTGCGCCCATTCATGCCCTGGTGTGCGTTAACCCTGGGAATCACCGCCGGGGCGCATGGGATGCCGGGAATAAGGGTAAAAATCTGTGCGCCCACAGCGTCTCGGCGGCGACCAGGTTCAGCGCGCCCAGCTTTGCTCCAACACGCGCAACACGTTCTGGCCCATCACTTGGCCGATCTCGTCGTCGCTGTAGCCGTGGCTCACCAGCCAGCGGGCCACGTTGGGCATCACCTCGCCCGGGTTTTCCAGCCCCTTGACGTAATCTACCTCCTCGTATTCCATGCCGGCATGGGCCGAGGCGATGGAGAGCTGGCTGGCAAAGGCGTGGTGCAGACCCACGTGGTCGCCAAAGAGGGTATCGGGGCCAAAGGCCACGTGATCGATGCCGCACAGATCGGCGACGTATTCAAAATGCTCCATGTAGGATTCGATGGAATGCTGCGGGTGCTTGGCTGTCAGTGTGGTGTGCGGCGCGGCCTCGATGCCGATGACGCCGCCCCTTTCGGCGCAGGCCTTGAGCACCTGATCCGGTTTCATACGATTGGTGTGCCACAGCGCCCGCGCGCCCACGTGAGAGATGAGCGTGGGCTTTTCGCTGAGCTCGATGGCATCCAGCGCGGTCTGGTCGCCGCAGTGGGCGGTGTCGATGGTCATGCCCAGCCTGTTCATGCGCTGCACCACCCGGCGGCCAAAGGTGGTCAGGCCGCCATCGTTGGGCTCTTTGAGTCCACAGCCCAGGGTGTTGGCCTCGGAGTAGGTGATGCCCATGGAGCGGATGCCCAGCCCGTAGAGGATATCCACCCGGTCGATCTCGTTCTCGATGGGCGTGGCCGATTCCAGCGTGGCCACCAGGGCGATTTTACCCTCCCGCCTGGCGCGGTACAGGTCGTCGACCGTCAGGGCGACGTAGACCATTTCCTGGTGGGCAAAGTCGCTGTAGCGGATGCCCAGGTCGTGGATGATGTCGGTCCATTTCCAGCCGGCGCTGGAGGTGATGAGGGCCGTGCCGTCCATAAAATTCTCAAACAGCACGTCGAGGCCGGAAACGGCCAGCCCCTCGTAGCCGGTCCACTCGCGGCCCTGGCGCACGTACTCGAAAATTTCACCCGTGTCCTCGGGAAAGACCGAGGTGTGATCGTGCACCGAGACGATGTCGTTCTCGGCCAGCAGCCGCTGCACCCGCTGCTCCTGCGTCTCGGTCACGGGGTAGACGTAAGGTTCCACCCGGCCGATTTCTTTGGCCAGCCTGAAGGGCCGGTAATCGGCGCCCGGCTCCAGGTACTGAAAAGATCGATAGCCGTCGTAGATTTTCTTTTTCATGGCATCCCTCCCTGAAGGGTGGCTTGGTTAAAACGCTCAAAAGACCTCGTCTTGTTCTCACCCTGTGAACGGTTATTTTTTTGCGTAACAAAAGGGGCGGCGGGAACACCCGCCGCCGCCTTTTGCCGTTTCAGTTCAGCGCTTACTTGCCGTCCGTGACCCACCACTCGTGGACGTTGCGCAGCAGGCCGTTGGTGGTGATGATGTGACGGGCGTTTTGCACCCGATTGTTGATGGCGGCCAGGCGCAGCGGCCAGTAGAGGCAGACCACGGGCATCTCGTCCAGGAACTTGAGCTGGAACTCGTCATAGATGACCTTACGATCTTCGGGGTCAGCCGTATTGGCGCCGCGATCCAGCAGATCGTCCAGCACGGGGCTGTTGATGGCGCCAAAGTTGTACTGACCGGTCGAGTGGAACTGGGAGCGCACGTCCGGGTCGAGCACGTCGCTCCAGCCCACCAGGCCGATATCGAACTCGGCGGCTTTGAAGCGGGCCATCATGGTAGGAAAGTCCATCTTTTCGATGCTGACCTTGAGGCCAACATCTTGCAGGTTGGCCTGGATGATGTCGGCCGAGAGCTCTCGCACGATGTTGCCGATGGGCACCAGCAGCGTAATCTCTTGCTCAAAGTCAAAGCCGGCTTCTTCCAACAGCGCCTTGGCCTTGGCCGGGTCGTAGGCAAACTGGCCCTCGACCTCGGGGTTGTAATAGTAGGTCACCGGGATGATGGGCGTCTGGGCGATGACACCCTCACCCTTGAGCAGTTTATCGACGATGAGCTGGCGGTTGAGGGCGTAGGCCAGCGCCTGGCGGGCGCGCTTGTCGGTCCACGGGCCGTTGGGGTCCCAGTTGATGATCATGTACTGGTAGCCGTTGTCCTGGTAGCCGTAGGCGTTCACGTTTTCCAGACCCTGCACCCGCTCCCAGTCGTCCAGGGGCACGTCGCCGATGCCGCCAGCGGAGGTGATATCGACCTCACCCTTTTCGAGCTGGGCCACCATGGTGGCCGGGGTGATGATCTTGACGATCAGGCTGTCCAGGTAGGGCGCGCCCAGGTGATAATCCTCGTTGCGGGCGTACTCGATGAACTGATCGGTTTCGTATTTGACGAATTTGAACGGGCCGGCGCCCACGGTGGGGTTCATCCAGAAATCGGCCTTGTCAAAATCGGCGGGCGGCACGTCTTGCAGGATGTGCTTGGGGATGATCCAGACGCCGGTGCCCACCAGCTCCAGGAAGAACAGGGGGTCGACCGGGTTGTTGGCCGTGAACTGGATGGTGTGCTCGTCGATGACCTTGACGCCTTCGACCGTGTCCACGCCCTCAGGCCGCTTGGAGCCTTCCAGGCCCTTGAGCATGGCGATGTTGGCGCCGCGGTTCACTTCGATCTCGGGGTGCGAGATGACCCACAGGGTGAACTCGACATCTGCGGCGGTGACGGGCGTGCCGTCGTGCCACTTGGCGTTGGGGTTCAGGTGGAAGGTAAGCTGGGTCTGGTCGTCGCTGACATCCCAGCTATCCGCCAGGCGGCCCACAAACTCGACGTCGTCGTTCAGTTTCACCAGCGTCTCGAACATCAGGTTGACGTTAAAGAAGCCATAGCTGGAGTCGGTGTTGACGGCGTTAAAGTTGTTGGGTGGGCTCCACATGGCGATGGTCACGTGACCGCCTTTGACCACCTCTTCTGCCTGCGCTTCGGGGGTGTTGGTGGGCACGGGCGTGTCCATGCTGGGGGCCACCGTCGGCGGACGGGTGGCCGTGGCTTTGGGCGCGGGGGTGGCGGTGGGTTCTGGTGTGCCACACCCGGCCAGGGTCAGGGCCAGCATCGAGAGTAGGGTTAGCCCTGACAGCAGGTAGTAAAGACGCTTGGACTTCATTTCTTTTCCTCCTTTTTTCCTTTCCGAATAAGGTTTTTTGCCAGGGCTGGGCGCCCTGGCCTGTCCCGGTAAGAACTACCGCCGCAGTTGGGGGTCCAGGGCATCGCGCAGCCCGTCTCCGATAAAGTTGATGCTCAACACAGAGATCAGGATCAGGATGCCGGCTGGAACCCACAGCCACGGTTTGGACTCGAGAATGGTGAGCGATTGCGCCTCGTTGAGCATCTGGCCCCAACTGGCGGTGGGCGGCTGCACGCCCAGCCCCAAAAAACTCAACGACGACTCGGTGAGGATGGCGCTGGCGACGCCAAAGGTGGCCGCCACCAGCATGGGGCCCATCGCATTGGGCAAAAAGTGGCGGACGATGATGCGCCGGTTGGGCGAGCCGATGACCCGGGCGGCCATGACAAAGTCCTGCACCCGCAGCCGCAGGAATTCGGCGCGCACGATGCGGGCCGTTTGCGGCCAACCCAGAAAGCCGATGACCAGCATGATGTTGCTCAGCCCTGGCCCAAGCAGGCTGACCAGCACCAGGATCAACATCAGTTGGGGAAAAGAGAGCACGATGTCGATGAGGCGGGCGATGATCGCGTCTACCCAGCCGCCGTAATAACCGGCCAGCGCGCCCAGGATGGTGCCGATCACCATAAAGATGGCCACCGCCACCACGCCCACCGAAAGCGACACCCGCCCGCCATAGATGAGGCGGCTCAACACGTCGCGGCCCACCCGGTCGGTGCCCAGGGGATGGGCCGGGGTGGGCGCTTCGTCGAACACGGTGGGGTCGATGTAGGCCGGGTCGTAGGGCGCGATGACGCTGGCCAGCACGGCTGTCAGCACCAGGATCAGGAATACCACGCTCGAGATGACGGCCAGCCGGTGGCGCAGGAATTGTTTCCAGATCAGCCGCCGCAGCGAGATCTCGTGGTGCTGCTCGAACCAGGTGCGGCCTGCCGGGGCGCGCCGGGTTCCGGTTTTGGAGAGGCTGTCGTCAGGCATCGACGTCTCCTGCATGACGGATTCGAGGATCGACAACGCTATACATCACATCGGCGAAAAGGTTGCCAAAAATGACCATCACTGCGGCCAGCAGGTTCAGGCCCATGATGGTGGGGTAATCGCGCTGGTTGATGGCTTCTACCACCAGGCGGCCCATGCCCGGCCAGTTATAGATCTGTTCGGTGATGATGGCCCCACCCAGCAAAAAGGGAAACTGCACACCGGCCAGGGTGATCACCGGGATCAGGGCGTTGCGCAGCGCGTGTCGAAAGATGATCAGCCGCTCGCGCAGACCCTTGGAGCGGGCGGTGCGGATGTAATCCTGGTGGATCACTTCCAACATGCCGGAGCGGGTGTAACGCATCACCACGCCGGTGTTTTGCAGGCTGAGCACGACGGTGGGCAGCACCAGGTGCCACAACCGATCGGGGATCGAATGTTCCGAGCCAAAGGTATAGGTGCCGCCCGTGGGGAACAGATCCAGCTTGAGGGCAAAAAAGTAGATCAGGAGCAGGCCAAAGAAGAACGGTGGCACCGATATGCCCAGAAAGGAAAAAATGGTGGCCGAATAATCCAGCGCCGAATACTGGCGCACCGCCGAAAGCACACCGATGGGAATGGCGATGAGGTACGAGAGAAACAAGGAGGCAAAAGTGAGCGACAGCGTAGGCCCGATGCGCTCGCCGATGCGCTCCGTGACGGGACGGCGGTTGGTGAAGGAATAACCCAGGTTGCCGCGGCTCAGCTCGCCCAGCCACTTGACATATTGCACCATGACCGGTTCGTCCAATCCCAGCGCTTTGCGTTTGAGGGCGATGTCCTGCTCGCTCAGGCCGGGACTGATGAGCATGTCGACCGCATCGCCGGGGGCCAGGGTCATGATGAAATAGGCCACCAGCGTGACGCCGAGCAGCACCGGAATCGAAATGAGCAATCGGCGCAGGATGTACTTGCCCATGCTTACATATCTCCCAGGTTCATCAGGAACAGGGCCACCGATTTTTCATATTGCCGCAGGCTGTCCAGCGTGACGTATTCGTTGGGGCTGTGGGCGCGGCCGCCGTGCCCCAGGCCGCCAAAGGCGGTGGGGATGTTGAGCTCCTCGGTAAAGAGGTAAAACGGCGCCGAACCGCCCAGGTGAGGCCAGATCTCGGGCTCGTAGCCCAGGTCGTGATAGGTTTTGACCAGCGCCTGCGCCGCCGGGTTGCCGTCCAGACGGGTCTTGGCCGGCGGGTAGGCATCGTGCACCAGCACCTCGATCTTGTCGGCGTAACCGTGCCGCGCCAGGTGATCGCGCACCAGTTGCACCATGCGCTCCGGGCGCATGTCCGGCACCATGCGGATGTCCACTTTGGCCCGCGCCTCGTGGGGCAGCAGCGTTTTGGTGCCCTCGGCGGTGTGACCGGAGATGATGCCGTCGATGTTGAGGGTGGGTTGGTAGAGGTACTTGCGCATCAGATCCACGCCGGCCAGATCGTATTTGAAGCGCAGGACGTCGTTTTCCTGCAACTGGCGCTCCGGCGTAAAGGTGCCGATCAATCGCTCTAGCAGGGATTCGTCCTCGGCGGAGGGAGGGATGATGTCGTCGTAAAAACCATCGAGCAGGATGTGTTTCTGATCCGGCGTGATCATGCTCGCCAGGGCCTGCACCAGGGTCCAGGTGGGGCTGTGGAACCAGACGGCGTTGGAGCCGTGGATGCTGCGGCTGGTGGGGCCGCCCCAATCGCCGCCGCGGGCGATCAGCTCCATGAACAGAATGCCCTTGACGCCCAGATACATGATGACTTTGCCCTTGATATCCTGGGCATAGAAACCAAAAAAGGCGTAATCTGCGCTCAGTCGATCCTTGTACTCGGCGACGAATACCGGCAGGTGGCGGCTGCCCAGCTCTTCTTCACCCTCGACCATGAACTTGAGGTTGACCGGGTAGGGCTGGCCGGTGGCGCGAAAGCTGTGCAAGACGTTGAAAAAGCCCACCAGCGGCCCCTTGCTGTTGAAAATGCCGCGGTTGACCAGGCTGGGCCCCAGGCCGGGCAGGTCCAGGGTTTCGCCGCCAAAGGGATCTGCGACGTCCCATTTTTCGCCCAGCACCGGTTGCACGTCGTACATGCCGTACATCAGCAGCGTTTTGGGCGCGCCGACGTTGATCTCACCAAAGACCACCGGATAACCGGGCGTGGGCGCGATCTCGGCCTGGCCGCCGGCCTCGCGGATGTGCTCGGCCACCAGTTGGGCCATCTCGGCCATGCCGCTGCCGTCGGCGCTGATGGAAGGCTGGCGGACGAAGGCTTTGGTCCGCTCCAGGTGATGGTCGGTGTGCCGGTCTATGTGTTCAAAGAGTCGATCCCGTGCCGACATACTTTTTCCTCCTCAGATTTCAGGGACGGTATCCCAGGCGCTGGGAAATCTGATCCGCGGCATCACAAACCAGGCGCACAAAGCGCTGGATGTCCTGGGTTGAGAAGCGCTGGCTTGGCCCGGCGACGCTCAGCGCGGCCACCACGCGGCCGCCGTGATCGCGTATGGGCGCGGCAATCGAGTGGGCGCCTGGCTCCAGGTCTTGTTCGGCGACAACGTAACCGTCCTGGCGGATCTGCGCCAGCGCCTCTTCCAGCGCGGCAGGGTCGGTGATGGTGTTATCGGTGAAACGTGGCAGGCCGTTGTCTCGGATGATGCGCTGTCGTTCTTCGGTTGACATGTGGGCCAGCAGCACTTTGGGCACGCCGCCGGCGTGAAGCGGGGCGCGTTTGCCCACCTGAGCATAGAGCCGCACGCTGTGTTTGCTCTCTCGTTTGGCCACACACACCGCCTCGTGACCATCCACCACACCCATGTGCACCGTCTCTCCAGATTGCTCGGCCAACTGATCGAGCACCGGGTCGGCAGTATGCACCACGTTGAGCCGTCGATGCACCGCCTCGCTGTAGGCCAGCAATCTCAGGCCCAGGCGATATCGTTTGCTGTCTAGATTTTGCTCAACAAAGCCATGCTGCTCCAGTGTGCTGAGGATACGGAACACCCGGCTTTTGTTCAGCCCCAGGGCAGCGCTGATCTCGGTTACGCCCTGCTCGTTGGTGTTGGCGTCGAGGAACGTTTCCAGAACTTTGAGGGCATGGTGCAAGGCCTGGATGGTGTAATCGCGACAGGTCTCGGCCATCGATCTCGTCTCACCGGGCAGTGAGTGAATCAGCAGTGGTGAACAGGCTGATGTTTTGTCGAATAAAACTATTTTTCGGAGAATCAAACAGATTATATTCAAAATGTGCCTGGTGTCAAATCTCGGTGTTTTTCTCCGAGACGCCAACCTCACAAGTTTGGGAGTCTGCCGCATTCCTATCCCAGAGCGGATTGGTCGCCAGGAAAAACCCATCCTTGAGAGTTTTGCCCAATGGGGACGATCTTGCAGCGCGTGCGCCGGATATTAAAATGCAGCCGTCTCGCAGAATAGGATTTGCCTTTTTGGGCGGATTGGGCTATAATTTAGCCTGTTCGGGCGAGTAGCTCAGTTGGTTAGAGCGCACGGTTCACATCCGTGAGGTTCGTAGGTTCGAGTCCTATCTCGCCCACTTTTGTGACGATGCGCGGGCACCCCAGGGCGGTTCATCCCCATACCCGGGGCGTTGTCCGCGTCTTTGTTTAAGAGTTTTCTCTTTTCTCGTGTGCTGCGTCTGGCGAGGACACCGCATGACAGAGATCAAGTCGGATCGTTCGGGATTTCTCATCGTGGACGAGATGGTCTGCCGTTTGCGTTGGCTGCCGCTGGCGCTGGCGCCTGTCCTGGCCTTTGTGGGCACCTATGCCCAGCAGCAGGTTGACCTGACGCTGGTGATCGTTCTGGCGGCGTTGGGCCTGGCATACAACGCCGTAGCCGTGCTGTTGCTTCGCCTCCAGGCCTTTCCCGCTGCAGCCGCCTGGCTGTTTTTTATCCTCGACGTTTTCCTCTCGATTGGCTTTCTGGTGGCGACCAATTTTAGCCTCTGCTCACTTGCTACATTCGGCCTTTTCACCGTGCTCGAGGCCGCATTACGTTTTGAGTGGGTGGTGGGCATCGTGGCCGGGGTGGTGATCGCCTTTGCTTCCGGACTGGGAATAACCATCCTCGCCGAACAGACCTCACTGAGCACCTTGTGGCCGGCGATGGTCGGTCTGGCTACGCTGCTCCTGTCGGCGGCTGTTTCTGGCCTGCTGGCGGATGCCATTCGCCAGATGGTGGTCCGCGCCAGGGACAAGGAGTTGAACGACCTGCGGCGAACCAACGAGCGCGCTCAGGCCATCTACGAGATGGCCAGCACGCTGAGCGCTACCCTGGATTACCAGCGCGCCATGGAGGCCATCCTGGATATCAGCCTCATGGGCCTCGAAGAGCTGGATGCACCGGACAAAACGCCGGTGGTTATGTTGTTGCTCTATGGCGGTGAGGGCATGTATGTGACCACGGCCCGTCACATGAAGCGTGAGGACATGGGCAGGGTCATCCCCGGCCAGCAGGGCCTGATCGCCAAGGTGCTTTCGTCGGGTGAGCCGGCTATCGTACGCAACCTGTTTCGTGATCCAGAACTCAGCCGCTTTGTATCGTTACAATCGTGTCGCTCGGCCATTGTGGTGCCGCTGCGTGTGGGGTTCGATATCTATGGCGCGGTGGTCATTGCCAGCGACCAGCCAGAGGCTTTCACCGAGGAGCACAAAGAGCTGGTCACCTCGGTTTGTACCCAGGCCGTCATGGCTTTGCAGAATGCCCAGTTATACCAGGACTTGCGTGAGGAGCGCGACAAGATCATCGATCAACACGAAGAGGCCCGGGCGCAACTGGCGCGCGACCTGCACGACGGCCCCACGCAGAGTATCTCGGCCATCGCCATGCGGCTCAACTATGTCAAAGCATTGATGCATCGGAACCCGCCTCAGGCCAGAAAGGAACTGGACGACCTGGAGGCATTGGCCCGTCGCACCACGCGTGAGATCCGCACCATGCTCTTTACGTTACGCCCGCAGGTTTTGGAGACACAGGGGCTGGTGGTGGCCGTGGAACAGTACGTGGCCAAGGTTCAAGAAGACGTCGATTTTGCCATCCACCTGGAGGCCATGGATCTGGGCGACGCTCTCGACATCAACACTCAAACCGTGGCGTTCAACATCATCGAGGAATCGATGAACAACATCAAGAAACACGCCCAGTGCCGCAACGTCTGGATTCGCCTGGCTCTGCAGAATCATCTTTTTGTGTGTGAGGTGCGCGACGATGGCAAAGGCTTTGATTTAGAGGCCACCATGCGCTCATACGATCAGAGGGGCAGCCTGGGTCTGTTGAACCTGTACGAGCGCGCCGAACTGGTGGAGGGCAAAACCGAGATCCGATCTGCCCTCGGCAAGGGTACCACGATCACCATGGTGGTGCCTCTGAACAAGTAGTGGTGGCCAAGTTGTATGAGATGCTCGCGGTTGTTGCTGCCGTTCTTTGCTCCCTTTGGTGGCGTGGCTGATGGATACCCTTCTGGCCCCCGCTGGCCTGATCTTTTTCCCGCAAAATCTGTGGTTATGGATCGCCATCTCGGTGTTGATGGCTGCGCTGGTCAATAGTTTTGCCTGGCGCGCCCGTCGCTCGAACGGCAAGCTACGTTCCGGGCTGTTTCGTTGGCTGCTCGCGGCTCTGATCCAGGCAGGGCGTTTTCTCTACTTTGTCTGGCTGCCTTATGCGGCTCTGCTGGCCGGGCTTGTACCGGTGACGCAGATGGGCCTGATGCCTCAAGACTGGTTGACAGATCTGAGCCTGGCGTTGCCTCTGAGCCTGGGCGCTGTTCTGGTGTTGCTGCTGATGCGTTATCTTGTCCTGTGGCAGACCGGTGACAGAACGGCCGGCCCGGCGATGCCGTGGGGCGTAGCGCTGCGGGAGAGCTTTTACCAGGAGGTGCATTGGGCCTTTTACCGCAGTGCGCCGCTGCTGGTATGGCCAGATCGCTGGCAGGGGCTGGCCCTGGGGTTGGGTTTGGTCGCGCTGGAGGCCTGGCTCGACCCGCACTGGCGGGCGCGCTGGCGAGATCCGGTTCAGGCCGCGGCGGCGCTGCGCAACGCCGCGATAGCCGTGCTGATGGCGGCGGTTTTTATGATCACGGACAACTTTTGGGTCACGTTAGGGGTGCACGTACTTGCCGAACGCATCACGGCCTGGGCCTGGGAGCGCATCGGCGAGGGGGCTGACGCCGCCGCCTGGCCTGTCGAGGGAAAACAAAAAGCGGCTTGGTAATCCAAGCCGCTTTCTGTTTGGCTTGGGCCGGCAGGCTAGTTGATGCCCAGGCCGCTGCCATGACCTTTGGTGATGCGGGGTGGCAGTTTGCCGGCAAAAAGCTCCAGGCTTTCGCCATCCAGTTCCTCCAGCGCCTGCAACTCTTCCCTGGTCAGGTCGTAACCCTGGCAAGCCTTGGCGGCGTTCTCGATGAGACGCTTGCGGAACTCGGGGTCGGTGGCTGCCCGCCCGATGATCTGTTGTACTGCTTCGAGAGACATGATTGAACCCTCCTTGTGAAATGTCGATAGATGCTGAAAAATCAGTCGAACGCTCTGTTTACAGAGCCGTGATTTGTGGCTCTGCCGTCCTCTTTAACTCACCCTGGGCGCCAAGCTCCTGAAAGATTTGGGCAGCCTGGCTCAGATAGGCCTCTCCTTGTGTGGGATGGTTGTTGGCTACCAGGCAGAACCCCAGGCTGCGCAGGCTCTTGCCCAGCTCGAAACGATCACCCACCTTTTCCAGCAGGGTCACGCTCTCACGCAATCGATCCTGGCTGCCGCTCAAGCCGAGCGCCCTCTCGGTCTCGCCCAGAACACGCAGAGCGATGGCCTGATCTTTTCGGCTGCCCGTTTCCTGGGCGGTTTCCAGGGCCAGTGTTGCGTGTTGCCGCGCCTGCTCGTATTGCCCATCCAACAACAGCGCCTCGGCCAGCACGGTGTGGCTCTCGGCCAGGAACTGCCGCCCGCCGATCTCTTGAAACGTTTGTAACGCCTCCTCGGCAAAGGCCATGGCCTCCTGGAGATGACCCTGATCGCGGCACACGGCGGCCACGTTGACCAGCGAATTGGCCACCTGGAAGGCGTCTTGCTGCTGGCGTTTGATCTCCAGGCTCAGGTGATGGTATTCCATCGATTTTACGTAATCACCCTGCTGATGGTAGGCCAGCCCCAAATTGTCGTAGGTGCTGGCGATGCCTCTCAAATCGCCCATTTCCTGGCAGAATTGTAGGCTCTGCCGGTAATAGGCGATGGCCTGTCGATAATCGCCCAGGGTCTGGTAAGCCAGCCCCAGGTTGTTGGCGGTCATGGCCAGCATGTGACGATAACCGATCTGGTGGGAGAGATGTAGACTGCGCTGGTAAGAGGCGATGGCTGCCAGCACGTCGCCCTGGAGGTGATGGGCGATGTAGCCCAGGTTGTTGTGTAACGTGGCCGCGCCGGGCAAATCGCCGGCTTTCTGGCGCAGCGTCAGGCTGGTCTCGAAGAACTTTCTGGCCTCGACAAGATCACCCAGGTGAACGTGGATCACGCCCAGGCGGGTGTAGGCCCAGCCCTCGTCTCGCAGGCGTTCCAGGTCTTCGGGCAGCCGGGCCAGCAGAGCCAGGGCCTGTTCGATGAAGGTGATGGCCGTCTGGTACTCTGCCCGCCGCATGTGAACGGCGCCCATATCACTGAGGATGCGGGCTGTCTGACGGGAGGCAGCGGAAGCCGGATCTGACTGGGCTGCTGTCCGAGCCTGGAGCAGCCATTCCAGCGCCTCGTTGTACTGGCCTTGCGATTCAAAAGTCATGCCGATCTTGCGCAGCGTGCGCGCCTTTTGTTCGGCAGACCACTCCGCCCCGGCTGCTTCGAGGGCCGCCTGGTAGCCCTGCCGGGCCTCCTCGTAACGTCCTACCAGCACGTACACTTCTGACAGGTTGAATTGCACCTCGGCCCATTGTGGCGTCGATGCCTGACCCAACTCTGACATCAGCGCGAGCGCCGCCGAGTAATGCCTGATGGCGGTGTCGTTGGCGTAGGCCGCTCGCGCCCTGTCGCCGGCATGGGTGGCGTACTCCAGTGCCTTCTGCCGATGTTCGCTGCGTCGAAAGTGAAAAGCCAGCAGATCGTAATACTCCTCCAGGCCGCTTTTGCTGTAGCTTTGTTCGTAGTAAAACGCTACCTGGCCGTGCAGTTCCCGGCGGCGGGCGTGCAGCAGGCTTTCGTAGGCCACCTGCTGGGTGAGGATGTGTTTAAAGATGTAACGCAGGTTGGGCTCTGGCTCTTCCAAAGGGGTCAGATCGACCTGCCGCAGGGCCTCCAGCCTGCGGCGCAGGGCCTCGTGACCGATGGGCTGGGGATAGATGGCTTTTAATGGCTGGTAGGCAAAGACCCGACCAATGACCGACGCCACCCGTAACACGGTTCGGCTGCCCTCGTCGAGACTGTCGATGCGGCTCATCACCACACCGTTGATCGTTTCGGGTATCTCGATGGCCGATGCGTCGCCGCCAAGACGATAGCCGCCGTTCTCCACTACCAGGTGACCGCGGTCGATCAACATGCGCGTCACTTCTTCCAGGTAAAAGGGGTTGCCCTGAGCACGGTCCAGGATCAGGCTTTCCAGAGCCGGCGGCAAATCGGAGGTTCTGAGCAGTGATGAGGCCAGTTGGCGGCTCTGATCCGGGCCGAGCTCGCCGAGGTGAATAACCTGATGATGGGGCAGGTTGTCCCATTGCGGTTGCGCCCCCTCCGGGCGGCGGACACCCACCAGCAGGATGGGGCTATCGCCCAGGTTACGGGCGGTATAAGCCAGCAACTCCAGCGAGATGGGATCGGCCCAATGGAGGTCTTCGAACACCAGCAGCAACGGCGATTCGCTGGCCCTGGTTTCCAGCACCTGGCTCACGATGGCAAAAAAGCGTTCCTTGCGCAACCGGGCATCCAGCGATTGTGTCAGAGGGGTTTCTGGCACGGAAAACCCCAACACACCGGCCACCACCGGCGCCCAGTTGACCAGGCTGCGGTCGATAGCTGCCAGGCTGTGTTCGAGTTTTTCTTGCCGTTGCGCAGGGGTATCGTCACCGGCCCAGCCCAAAAAGCCCTGGAGCAACTCGATCCATGGCAGGTAGGCCATGGCGCTGCCGTACGAAACACAACTGCCGCGCAACACTTGCATGCCCAGGCTCTCGGCGTGGGCGGCCAGCTCGTCCACCAGCCGCGACTTGCCCATGCCGGCGTCGCCCACGATGCTGACCACCTGTCCCTCGCCGCCCAGCACACGCCCGGCAGCGGCCTTGAGAGTGGCCATCTCGGCATCTCGACCGATGAGCGGGCTGTGGCGGGCGGCCCGTCGGGTGGCAAAACCTTCCTGGCGCAGACCTGTCACCTGGCAGGCCAACACCGGCTCCGGTTTGCCCTTGAGATGCAGTGGCGGCAACGCCTGGCAGGCAAAGTTGGGCCCCAGCCGTTGTTGTGTTTCCTGACTCACCAGCACCTGTCCGGGTTCAGCGACCATCATCAGGCGGGCTGCCAGGTTGACCGTATCACCCATGACGGTGTATTCTTTGCGCTCCGGTGAACCGACATTGCCGGCAAAGACGTTGCCAGAGTGGATGCCCACCCGCAAGCGCAGCGAACATTGGCCCCACGGCGTGCTCAAATCCGTAAATGGACGCAGGGCCTCTTGCATGTCTAGCGCGGCGCGTACGGCGCGCTGCGGATCGTCCTCGTGGGCGTGGGGTGCGCCAAACAGGATCAGGAGCTTGTCGCCTTGCTGGGCCAGATCCATCTTGTTGAAGGTGCCGTCGTAACGGCTGACGATCTCGGAAACGGCGCCCAGGTAACGATCCAGAATGGCCGTCACTTCCGCTGCCCGTGCCGCATCGAGGGCGTCTAACATCTCACTGATGCCCAGCAGGTTGGCAAAGAGCACTGTCACCGGTTTTAGATCGGCCCACACCACGGGCGAGTTGGGCTCGAGGATGATTTTGTCGAGCAGACCGGGCATGAGGTAGGGCAGGGTGGCGTCGAGCGCTGCCGCCAGCTCGTCGAGTGTGCCGGGCGGTTGGGGGGTGGGCTCTGTCTGCTCGGACACAGACAATCCACGTCCGGATGTGTCCCAGGCGGCCTGGGGCACCAGCGAAAAGCCATCTGCGATGGGCTGAAGGGCGATGTGATCTCGCACGGCGTGACAGGTAGCCGGTCCGAGGGCGATCTGGTCTGGCCCGGCGAATTCTTCGGCCCGGGCGGTCAGGTTGAGGGTGTGTCCCACCTCGATCTTTTTCATGAGGCGCGCCGTACCGGCGTGGGCATCCAGGAAGCGACCGCTGTTGATGCCGATGTGCAGGTGCAGCGTTTCCGCTCCGGGCGCGCTGGCCTGTTTTGCCATCTGGGCCATGTGTTGCTGCATCCGGATAGCGGCGTGAACCGCCAGCCGGGCATGATCTGGCCCGGCAAAGAGGAGCAGCATGGCATCACCGCCGAACTTGAGCAGGTCAAAAGCCTCATCGGCGGCCTGGGCCTGGCTGCCCAGCATTTCCTGGCAGCTCTGGTGCACCAGGCGCAGCATGGCCGAGAAATGGCCGTTGATCAGCTCGGTGACCTGTTCGGTGCCATCTGGCAAAACGCTGAGTCGATCGGCCAGGGCGGTAAAGCCGCTGATGTCGGCAAACAAAAAGGTGCCGTGGGCGATCTGGCTCCACATCGCACCTGGCTCCAGGCCACCGAGCAGGCGGCGCATGACGCGGCGGGGGAGATAGGTCTGCACCGCCTGCCAGACGGCCCGCAGGTGATCCAGAATTCGCTGGCGATCCGGCTCCGGCCAGCGAGCGGGGATATCTGATGGCACGGGGCCAAAATCGGGCGGCAGATAACGTTGCCAGGCCGCTGTGGGCCAGGTGGTGGGTGGTAGGTCTGGCGAGGAGGGGGACAAATGAGCGGGTCTATCGGAAAATGACATGGTGCTCATTGCCCTTCACCGGTGGGTGAGAGCCAGCGCGTCTGATACCAGCCCAGATGACCATCGCTGGTCCTCACCAGTTGCCACCACTGACCGGCTACTTCTATCGGTCTGGTGAAAAGCTCCACCCGCTCCCCCGCCAGGAGCTCTGTGAGGGCCGCGTATTGGCTGCCTGGCCCCGAACGGAGCCACCGATCACCCTGCTGGGTGTTGACTGTGGCCGCCATGCCGATCACCTCGGCCTCCGGCACAGAGACAACTGTGGGCATCACCAGGGCCGATCCGGCTGAACTGTCGTCGTGGGTTGGTTGGGGGGCGCTGATGACGGTGGGTGAGGCGACGACGGCTTGGGGGTAGATCTCTTCACGGGCCGGCAGATCGACGCGCTGTGGCCGGAGAGTCTGGTTTTGAGCAGCGATCTTGAGCCCGTCGGCAACGGCAACGGCAACGATGGCGATCAGAATGAACACTGCTGCCACCACCGTCAGCAGCCAGCCTGTCCGGGTGGACGCGCCGCCTGTTTTGGCCCTGGCGGATTGTCCGCTGTGCGCCGAGAGCTGCTTCATGTCCGAACCGCTTTCAATCTGGCCTCAGAATAGGGGCTCTATTTTCCAGCTATTGGCCGAGTATGGTCGCCAATCGTTGGGACAGTTCACTGGCCTGCACTTCGCCCCAGTAAAAGTGAGCCAGCCGGCCGCTACCGTCGATGATGAACGTCTCCGGGACGCCGGTGACACCATAGGTGTTGCCGATCCGGCCGCGGAGATCGGTGCCATTGGGGTAGGTGATGCCCAATTCTTGTACAAAGGCCCGTGAGGCATCCTCGGCGTCTTTGTAGCTGATGCCCAAAAAGATGGCCCCCTGGCCCTGGACTGTTTCCCACACCTTTTGCAGCTCGGGTGCTTCCTGGCGACAAGGGGTGCACCAGCTCGACCAGAAATTGAGCACCACCACCTGGCCTTCCAGATCACTCAGGCGCAGTTTGCTGCCATCGAGCAAAGTCAACTCGAAATTGGGGGCCGGGTCGCCAATGGCCGGGCGACCGCCGCCAGGAGAGAGCAGGGCAAGGGCCATCAGGCCCAAAAGAACCGCCACGGCTACGATGGACAAAACAACTGTCAGGTTGCGCCTTTTTCCGGTGGTGGGCGCAGGCGTCGTTTCAGGGTATGTCATTCCAGGCTCCTTTGAAGATTTGCAGCAGCTATTGTACCTCATTTTGCGGAAAACGTAAAACCTCCTACCTGAGCGCGTTTCACTTTTGGGGCAGTTTATGCTCCCGCAGGCTCTGTTAGGGGTGAGCTGCACCCCGCAGGGTTGCCAACCAGAGGGGGCAGCTTTTGCGCGCCGAAAACCTGCGGGAGGATGAAAACTCGCCTCCAGACTGAAATGCACTCTCGCCACGGCGGGCAATTTGACACCTCCTGTTAATTGTGATAAAATGAACGATGTTGCGACATCCACTGCCCAACACCTGGTGCGCAACGAGGTGTCAAACAGGGCGACTGCAAGGAGGCTGTTGATGCCCGCCGATTATCTACCGCTGTTGTTTTTGATTTTGGTAGCCGCACTGTTTGCCGTTGTGGCTATCGGTCTTCCCTCTCTGCTCGGCCCGCGCAAGCCCAACCCGGCAAAAATGACCACCTACGAATGCGGCAAGCTGCCCTTTGGTGAGGCGCGCCGCTCTTTCCCAATCCACTATTACATGGTGGCGATGCTTTTTCTCGTCTTTGATATTGAGGTGATCTTTTTATACCCCTGGGCGGTGCTCTACCGCAGCTTCGATCCCATGTGGTTTGGCCTGATCGAGATGGCTGTGTTCGTGGCTTTTCTGCTGGTGGGTTATATCTATTGCTGGCGCAAGGGTGCGTTGGAGTGGGACTAGTCGCAATACGGTTCAGTTAAGCGCACGCCAAGAGGTGCGACGCACTTTGGAAAGTGCATTGCGGCGATAAACCTGCGCAAAAAGCAACTCTCAGGCGCGTTGTGTAGCCCAACACGAGTGCGTCGCACCTTATCTAAACCGTACTGGGATTAGTCGTACATCGCTTGTGGCAAATCGCGTATCGCCTACCGCAGAAAGTGGCATACGCAATACGCAATACGCAATACGCAATACGCAATACGCCAGGGGGTTAGTGTATGGGTCTGGAAACGAAAATTCCGGATGGTATTGTCCTGACCAGGCTGGAACAGGTGGTTAACTGGTGTCGCAGCCGGTCGTTTTTCCCGCTGACGGCCGGCCTGGCTTGCTGTGCCATCGAGATGATGCACGCCGGCAGCTCGCGGCACGACATTGCCCGTTTTGGGGCCGAAGTATTCCGTCCTACACCGCGCCAGGCGGATCTGCTCATCGTCTCCGGGCGGGTTTCGCAAAAAATGGCGCCGGTGGTGCGCCGCCTGTGGGAGCAGATGGCCGAGCCAAAATGGGTGATTGCCATGGGCGCCTGCGCCTCTTCGGGCGGCATGTTCCACAACTATGCCATCTTGCAGGGCGTCGATACCATCATCCCGGTGGATGTGTACGTGCCCGGCTGCCCGCCCCGGCCGGAGGCGTTGCTGTACGGCATCGTCAAGCTGCAAGAAAAGGTGATGACCGAAAAGTTCAAGGATCGGGTGTAGGGGGATGCCGTTGATTGAAGGTAATATCAACGTTGAAAAACTAGAGGCCCAGTTTCCGGGCGCCGTGCTGGGCGCCAGAGAGTTCCGTGGCGAAACGACGGTCACTGTTCGGCCAGAGAGAATCGTCGAAATCTGCACTTTTTTGCGCGATGATGCCGATCTCCGATACGATCAGTTGACCTTTGTCTCGGCGCTTGATAATCTGGGGCGAAACGGGGGCCGTGTGGACGATCACCGCTTCGAGGCGGTGTATCAGCTTCACTCGTTGGCCCACCGCCGGCGAGTGCGCCTCGAGGCCCCACTGAACGGCGGCGATTCACCACGCATCGCCAGTGTGGCGCCGGTGTGGCCGGCGGCCAACTGGCACGAGCGTGAGACCTACGATCTGATGGGTGTGGTTTTCGAGGGCCACCCCGATCTGCGGCGCATTTTGATGCCCGACGACTGGGCCGGCCATCCGCTGCGCAAAGATTATCCCCTGGGCGGCGATGCGGTGGCCTTTACCGTGAACCTGGACGCGCCAGAGATGCAACACATCGGCGAGATCACCCGCCAGGCGCCGCCGCTGCCCTCGGTGCCGCCGCCCGGCTCCGATCCGGATCGTTACATGCTGCTCAACTTTGGCCCGCAGCACCCGGCCACCCACGGCGTGCTGCGTATGGTGATCGAACTGGACGGCGAGCGGGTGATGGGCGTTTACCCCGACATCGGCCACCTACATTCCGGCATCGAAAAGATCGCCGAGCACAAGACCTACAACCAGATTATCCCCTACACCGACCGCATGGATTACGTCTCGCCCATCAACAACAACCTGCCCATCGTGTTGGCGGCAGAAAAGCTGCTGGGCATCGAGGTGCCGCCGCGGGCGCAGGTGCTGCGGGTGATTCTGTGCGAGTTGCAGCGGCTGGCGGCGCACCTGATCTGGTTCGGCACCAGCATATTGGACCTGGCGGGTGTAGGCCACAGCCTGTTGATGTATGCCTTCCAGGACCGCGAAAGCATCTATGATATCATCGAGATGGTTTCCGGCGCGCGTATGACGCCCAGCTATTTCACCGTCGGTGGTCTGCGTTGGGATGTGCCCGAAGGTTTTGTGCCGCGTGTGAAGCAGTTTTTGCAGGAATTCAGACCCCGGCTGCGCGATCAGGATCGGCTCATCACCAAAAACCCCATCTTTCTCTCGCGGGTGGAGGGCATCGGCCACCTGAGCCTGGAAGACGCGGTGGCCTGGGGCGTGACAGGGCCCTGCCTGCGGGGCTGCGGCCTGGCCTTCGACCTGCGCAAAGAAGAGCCCTACCTGGGCTACGAGGATTACGAATTCGACGTGCCCAGCTTTTCTGAGGGCGACGTGCTGGCCCGCTACCGGGTGCGCATGGAAGAGATGTGGCAGAGTATACGCATCGTGGAGCAGGGGCTGGCCCGGCTGCCCGACGGTCCGGTCAAAGTGGCCGACCGCAAGATCAGCCTGCCGCCGCGCGACGAGCTGGATGGCAGCATGGAAGCGCTCATCCACCAGTTCAAGCTGGTGACCGAGGGCTACTCACCGCCGGAGGGTGAGGTCTATGTGGGCTGTGAGAATCCCAAGGGGGAACTGGGTTTTTACCTGGTATCCGATGGCACGCCGCGGCCGTATCGCTGCAAGATTCGCGGGCCGTCGTTCTCCAACCTGGCGGCGTCGTCGCTGATGGCTGAGGGAGGGCTGCTTTCGGACCTGGTGGCGGTGGTGGCATCGGTGGATATCACTCTGGGTGAGGTGGACCGCTGAGTAGGGACCAGTCGGCGACCCGCTCTTTTGGGAGGCATGGCGTGCTTTCGACCGAGTTAAAAGAGAAAATCGAGCAATTGAAAACGCGTTACCCCCGGCCCAAATCGGCGTTGCTGCCGGCGCTGCAGCTGGCCCAGCGGGCGCACGATGGCTGGTTGAGCGACGAGGTGCTGGTCGAGGTGGCCCAAGTGATGGGCCTGCCGCCGGCCGAGGTGCGATCGGTGGCCAGTTTTTACACCATGTTCAACCGCCGGCCGGTGGGCAAACATCTGGTGCAGGTGTGCACCAACCTTTCTTGCTCGTTATTGGGTGCGGAGCACATCGTGGAACACCTCAAGCGCGTGCTGGGCATCGAGGTGGGCGGGACGACGCCGGATGGCCTGTTTACTCTGCTGGAGGTCGAATGCCTGGGTTCGTGTGGCACCGCGCCGATGATGCAGATCGACGATGCCTATTACGAAAACCTGACCGTCGAACGGCTGGACGAGATTCTGAGTGAGCTTGGCAAGTTGGTAAATTGAATCATCGTACAATTTACCAACCAACCTCCAGAGGACAACGCATGGAATCGATTCTTTTGCGTAACGTGGGCATCCCAAATTCCTGGGAAATGGAAACGTATATCGAACAGGGCGGCTATCAGGCGTTGAGCAATGCCCTCCGGGCGCACAAGCCGGCCGAGGTCGTCGAAATCGTCAAGGCTTCTGGACTGCGGGGGCGAGGCGGGGCCGGCTTTCCGGCGGGTGTCAAGTGGGGCTTTTTGCCGCCGGGCGTCTACCCGCGTTACATGGTGTGCAACGCCGACGAGGGTGAGCCGGGCACCTTCAAAGACCGGGTGCTCATCGAGCATGACCCCCACGGTCTGATCGAGGGTATCATTTTATCATCCTATGCCTGCGAATGCGAGATGGCCTTCATCTATATTCGCGGCGAGTACGAGTTCGGCGCGCAACGACTGGAACGGGCCATCGAGCAGGCTTACGAGAAGGGCTACCTGGGTCAAAATATCCTGGACAGCGGTTACAACCTGGAGATGGTGGTGCATCGCGGCGCGGGGGCCTATGTGTGCGGCGAGGAGACGGCGCTGCTCAGCTCGTTGGAGGGCGACCGTGGCCATCCCCGGCTCAAGCCGCCCTTTCCGGCCAGCGAAGGCGTCTACCGCAAGCCGACGGTGGTCAACAATGTCGAAACGTTGTTCAACGTGCCGTTCATCGTCGAGCGGGGCGCCAGGTGGTATCGCGGTTTTGGCACGGAGAAAAGCCCGGGTCTCAAACTGTTCAGCATCAGCGGCCACGTGAACCGGCCCGGCGTCTACGAGTTGCCGCTGGGCGCGCCCGTGACGGCGCTCATCGACGAGTGCGCCGGCGGCGCCAGCCAGCCCATCAAGGCCGTCATTCCCGGCGGCTCGTCCACCCCCATGCTGCCCGCCGGCCGGCTGGAAGGCCTGCGCCTGGATTACGAGTCTATCGCCGAGGCCGGATCGATGCTGGGCTCCGGGGCGGTGATCGTCATCGGTCAGGGGGCGTGCATCGTGCGGGCGGTGGAGCGTCTGGCCAGGTTCTATCGCCACGAGAGCTGCGGCAAGTGTATTCCCTGCCGCGAGGGCACCGATTGGCTGTATCAGATTCTGCGCCGCATCGAGGGCGGCCAGGGCCGCGAGGACGATCTGGAACTGCTACTCGATATCTGCGAGGGCATCGCCGGCAAGAGTTTTTGTCCGCTGGGTGATGCCGCTCTCGGCCCGGTGCGCTCCAGCATCGAACATTTTCGCGACGAGTATCTGTTCCACATTCACGAGAAACGGTGTTTACAAACGTGAGGGTACGCAACATGCGACACGCCATACGGGATGCGCGTTGCCGTATGGCGTGCTGCGTATGATGTTGGTTTCATCTGGTTGTAGCTGAGGATATAACGAATGCAGCAAATGATCACGCTGACGATAGACGGGCAAGAGATCGCCGTCCGGCCCGGCGCCACGGTGCTGGAGGCGGCGGCCCAGTTGGGCATCGAGATTCCGACATTTTGCCACCACGCCCGGCTGGCGCCGGTGGGCGCCTGCCGCATGTGCCTGGTCGAGATCGAACGCATGCGCGGCCTGCAAACGGCCTGTTCCACCTACGTGCGTGAGGGCATGACCGTGCGCACCAATACGCCAGAAGTGCTCAAGACGCGCCGACAGAATCTAGAGTTCTTGCTGCTCCATCACCCGCTCGATTGTCCGGTGTGCGACAAGGGCGGCGAGTGCGAATTGCAGGATCAGGTCTACGCCTGGGGGCCGGGTGAGAGCCGTTTCATCGAAGCCAAGCAGCACAAGGCCAAAGTTTATCCCTTGAGCGACCACATCGTGCTGGATCAGGAGCGTTGCGTGCTGTGCCGCCGCTGCGAGCGGTTCATGCAAGAATGGGCCGGCGAGCCACAGATCGACCTGTTCGAGCGGGGGCGCAAATCGGTCATCGACGTGTTTCCGGGCCAGCCGTTCGATTCGCTCTTTTCGGGCAACACCATCGATCTCTGCCCCGTGGGCGCGCTCACCAGCCGCGTGTTCCGTTTTCGGGCGCGGGTGTGGGAGATGGAGCGTGTGCCCAGCGTGTGTATCGCCTGCGGCATGGGCTGCAATATCACTCTGGACGTCAAAAACAATCGGTTGCGGCGCATCGCGCCCCGTTTCAACCGCGAGGTCAACGATCGCTGGCTGTGCGATCGGGGTCGATTCGATCATCGTTTTGTGGAGCGGGAGGATCGCCTCAAGACGCCGCTGGTGCGGCGCGATGGTGAGCTCCAACCGGCCACCTGGGACGAGGCGCTCGCGTTGGTGGCCGGGCGGCTGATGAACGTCGCCCAGGAGCACGGTCCGGATAGCGTCGGCGGCATCGGTTCGGCCTGGGTGGCCAACGAGGCCAATTATCTGTTCCAAAAGCTCTTTCGTACGCTCATCGGCACCAACAATCTGGATTATTCCGGTCGTATGCCAGATGCGGCGCGGCCGGTGGGGGCCATGGCCGATCTGCGCCGCGCGGATTCGGTCTTTTTGCTGGGCCTGGACCTGCTCAAATCCTCGCCGCTCATCGAGCTGTTCTTGCGGCGCATCGCCGTGATGTACAAGGTCAAGCTGGTCGTGGCTCATCCCCGAGAGGCGCCGCTGGCCCGTTTTGGCCTGTGGCTGCCCTACCGGCCCGGCACGGAAGAGACGCTGTGCCAGGGTCTGGCGCGGGCCATCGTCGATACCACGCTGGCCAAATATCCTGCCGGCAGACAAAAAGAGTGGCAAGCCTGGGCCACGGCCAT
This sequence comes from Chloroflexota bacterium, assembly GCA_049324835.1. GTDB lineage: Bacteria > Chloroflexota > Anaerolineae > CAYNKW01 > CAYNKW01 > JBMOMT01. Next base: position 178,882 of record JBMOMT010000059.1, read on the forward strand.
CACGGTGGAGCAGGCGGCCGAGGCCACCGGCGCATCGGTGGAAGCCATCCGGCAGGCCGCCTGGATTCTGACCGAAGACCGCTACGGCATTGCCGTACACAGCACGGCCGAGGGTCGCGGCCCCAAAGGCGAGGCCAATCTGGAAGCGCTGCGCCGCATGACGGCCATGGCCGGCAGCCACGGCCCGTTCTACATCGCCGAGCGGGCCAGCACCGTCGGCGCCCTGGATATGGGCATCGCCCCGCACCGGCTGCCCGGCCCGGCTTCGCTGGATGACGCGGGAGCGCGGGGGCGGCTGGCCCAGGCCTGGGCGGTCAAAGAGAAATCGTTGCCCTCTGGCATGGGTTTGAACGAATCCGAGATGCTCCGGCCTGGCGCGCTCAAGGCGTTGTATATCATGGGCTCCTGCCAGTGCCCACCAGACGACGCGGCCCGGCAGGCCCTGGCAGAACTGGACTTTTTGGCCGTGCAGGATATTTTCCTCACCGAGACGGCAGCTCTGGCCGACGTGGTGTTGCCGGCGTGTAGTTTTGCCGAGCTGGATGGCACCTATACCAATCTGAAAGGCCAGGTGCAGCGTGTCCAGCGGGCCTTGAGGCCCATCGGTCAGAGCCGCGCCGATTGGCAGATTTTGGCCGATCTGGGCAGCCGCATGGCGGCCACAGAGAAACAAAAGTCGCGCTGGAGTTATGCCGGTCCGGCGGCGATCTTGGACGAGATCGCCCAGGCCGTGCCCGCTTATGGCAAGATGAGTTATGCCACGCTGGGTGAGCACGGCCAACGGCGGGTTGGAGAATAGAGGCAAAGGCATGGACTGGATAGATACCTGGTTGATTCCCATCGTCATCAGTTTCGTCATCGGCTTTGGGTTGTTGATCGGTTTTGCCTACACCACCTGGATCGAGCGGCGGGGTTACGGTTTGTTCCAATTGCGGCGCGGCCCCAACCGCGCCGGGCCATTCGGGCTGATCCAACCCTGGGCCGACGCGGTCAAGGCTTTTTTCAAAGAAGAACTCGTGCCCGATACGGTGGACAAGGTCGTCTACATCATCGCGCCGGGCATCGCTATGGGTATGGCGCTGCTGCCCTTTGGTGTGATTCCTTTTGGCCCGACGCTTCATCTCTTTGGCCGCGAGATCAGTTTGCATCTGGCCGACGTGAGCATGGGACTGTTGTGGGTGTTGAGTGTGGCCGGGCTGGGCACCTATGGCATCGTGCTGGGCGGCTGGAGCAGCAACAACAAGTATTCGCTGCTGGGCGCGCTGCGCACGACGGCCCAGCTTTTGAGTTACGAATTGCCGCTGGGGTTTTCGATCCTGGCAGTGGTGCTGACGGTCGGTTCGCTCAAGCCCAGCGACATCGTGGCCTTTCAATCGCCGCTGCCGCTACTGGTTTTGCAGCCGGTGGCTTTTCTCATTTTTGTCATCAGCATGTTCGCCGAGGCCAATCGTTCGCCCTTTGACCTGCCGGAAACGGAGAACGAGCTGACGGCCGGCTTTAGCACCGAGTACAATGGCATCAAGTTTGCGCTCTTTTTTATGGCCGAATACATTCACATCATCAACGCCGGCGCGTTATGCACCACGCTGTTCCTGGGCGGCTGGCGCGGACCGTTCGTGGATCAGGTGCCGATTTTGGGCCTGTTCTACTTTTCGATCAAGGTGATCGCGGTCATCTTTTTCTTCGTTTGGGTGCGGGCCAGCCTGCCACGGGTGCGTTTTGACAAGTCCATGGCCTTTAACTGGAAGTTCCTGATGCCACTGGGCCTGGCCAATCTGGCGGTCACGGCGATCGTTTTGGCCATCATCACCTGACTGTCGGCCCTGTTGAGGTGTCGATGACATTGCCGCAAGTTTTTTTGATCGTTGTGGTCGCCATTCCTTTGGTGCTGGTCAGCCTGGATCGTCTACGGATCGACGTGGCCGCCTTGTTGATCGCTATCGCGCTGGGCATGGCGCAATTTCTGGGCATGGGCATCCTGGGTGCGGCCCATGCCCCTCACGATGCGGTCAAAGCGATTTCGGGCCTGAGCCAGCCCGTCGTTCTGACGCTGCTGAGTCTGTTCATCATCACACGCGGCCTGGAAAAATCGGGCCTGACGCGCTGGATCGCCCGCTATCTGCTCAAGATCGGTGGCCCTTCCGAACGGCGTTTGATCGCACTCTTTGCAGCCACCACTGCGTTGTTGTCGTTGGTCATGAATAATCTGGCCGCCGGAGCGCTGGTGCTGCCCAGCGCCATGGAGGTTGCCCGGCGCACCGGCATCAAGCCCAGCAAGTTGCTCATTCCGGTGGCCTACGGCAGTCTGTTGGGCGGCGTGGCGACGTATTTTACCACGGCCAACATCATCGTTAGTAACCTGCTGGTGACGGTCAATCCGCCCCAGTCGCCGCTGCACATTCTGGCCTTCACGCCCACCGGCGGCCTGATGGCCATAGCTGGCATTGCCTTTCTCGCCCTCCTGGGCCAGCGGTGGCTGCCGGATCGGGATCCTGCGCCCGAGCAGATGATGGCCCGCTTTACCGGCAGCGATCTGGAAGACTATTATCAACTGGGTGAACATCTGTGGGAAGTAAAGGTGCGGCCTGGATCGCTGTTTGCCAACAAATCGCTGTCTGAAACAGAGATCGGCGAACGGTTCGGCCTGGCGGTGGCTGGCGTGTGGCATGGGCAGCAGGCCATCTTTGCCCCATCACCGGAGCAGATGATCCGGCCGGACGATATTTTGTTGATCGTTGGCCGGGAAGACCGGGTGAGCGCGCTGGCTGAAGCGGGTTTAAAAATCGGTCGAGAGAATTCCAACGGACACATCAGCGAGCGCGGCGTGTCGTTCATCGAGGTCATGCCATCGCCGCATTCGCAGGCCCTGGGGCGCACGTTACGCGAGCTGGGATTCCGCACCAAATATCGGCTGACGGCGCTGGCTCTTTTTCGCGGCGGGCGGAGTTATCGCACCGACGTGGGTAATTTTCCTCTGATGCTGGGCGACTCGCTGCTGACGATTGGATCGCGCAGCCAGTTGCACCGCCTGCGGAACAATCCGGACTTTATCGTGTTAGAGTCCGATCTCAGCGATCAGCCTGTGCAGCGCACTCAGGCCACCTTGACCATCGGCGTTCTTGCGGCGGCCATCACGGCGTCGATCCTGGGCCTGCCGGTTTACCTGGCCATGTTGGCCGGAGCGGTGTTCCTGATACTGACACGGGTGCTGGAAATGGAAGAAGCCTATCGGGCCGTCGAATGGCAGGCCATCATGTTGATCGCCGGCATGTATTCGGTCAGCCTGGCGATGGTCAATACCGGTCTGGCTCAACTGATCGGAGGCCGCCTGCTTGCCCTTGTCACGCCGCTTGGCCCGTTGGGCCTGGCAGGCGGCGCATACGTGCTGACCTCGCTGCTCACCCAGGTGATGGGCGGTCAGGTCACCGCCCTGGTCACAGGGCCTATCACCATCAGCGCGGCGATCAATCTGCACACCAGCCCGCAGGCCGTTGCCGTGGCGACGGCGATTGGCTGCTCGGCTTCGTTCTTTACACCCATCGCGCACCCGGTCAACATCCTGATGATCGCCCCGGCCAATTATCAGTTCCGCGACTTTTTCCACATCGGCTGGCGATTGACCCTGGTGTGTTTCGCCGCATTGATCGTGGGGCTGGTGCTGTTCTGGAGGTTGTAACTCGCACCTGGCCAGCCTGGGAATGATCATCGGTTCAGGCGTGGGCTTGGAAGTTTGTACACTGCGCCGAGTGTGATGCGCGAGTCATGGAAGGTCGAACTATGAATGTCGTTGAAGCAGTAAAAGGATTGGTTCGTATTGCCCAGTCGCTGGCCGTGACGATGAAATACGTGCCGGTCAAATCGATCACGGTGCAGTACCCGGAAGAGCCGGTGCACATTTACCCCCGCTTCCGGGCGCGGCACCAATTGATGTATCACGAGGATGGCCTGGAAAAGTGCGTCGGCTGTGCGCTGTGCGCCGCCTATTGCCCGGTGGGTTGCATCTATGTGGAGGCCGGCGAGAACACCGCAGCGGAGCGCCACTCGCCGGGCGAGCGTTACGCCCGGATATACGAGATCAACCTGAGCCGTTGCATCTTTTGCGGCTTTTGTGAGGAGGCGTGCCCCACGGGGGCCATCGTGCTGCGTCACGAGTTTGCCCTGGCCGATTACGACCGCACCGACCAGATCTATACCAAAGAGATGCTGCTGGCGCCGGCCCAGCCGCACGTGATCCTCAGGGACGACGGAGGGCAAAGGTAATGGAGATGGTGTTATTTTTCATCCTGGCGGCGGTGGCGGTGGGCGCGGCGCTGGGAGTGGTGCTGGCGCGGCAGTCGGATCACAGCGCCCTCTTTTTGCTGCTCAATTTCATCGCCCTGGCGGCCATGTATGTCACCCTCAACGCGCCGTTCCTGGCGGCGGTGCAGATCATCGTTTACGCCGGGGCCATCGTGGTGATGTTTCTGTTTGTGGTGATGATGCTCGGCGTGGCGCTGCGAGACAAACCCGAAACGCAGCCGTTGCAGCGCTATGTCGGTTTGGCGCTGGGTGTGCTGCTGCTGGCCGGGCTGGTTTACGTCGCGCTGAGCCAGCCTCTGCCGCCGCCGGAACTGACCCGCTCCGATAACGTGGTCGAGATCGGCAAGGCGCTCTTGACGGAATATCTGCTGCCCTTCGAGCTGGCCGGGTTGCTGCTGCTCATCGGTGTGGTGGGTGCGGTGGTGCTGGGCAAGCGCGAGCTGGAGGACTGATGATCTCGTCGTCGTTTTACCTGATTTTGAGCGCGGTGCTTTTTACCATCGGCGTGGTGGGTGTGCTGATACGGCGCAACGCGGTGGTGGTGCTGATGTGCATCGAGCTGATGCTCAACTCGGTCAACCTGACCTTTGTGGCCTTTTCTCGCTATCTGTCTTCGATGGCCGGCCAGGTGTTCGTGTTGATGACCGTGGCCGTGGCCGCCGCCGAGGTGGCCGTGGGGCTGGGATTGATCATCGCGTTGTACCGGCAAAAGAAAACCACCGATGTGGACGACATCAACATTTTGAAATGGTAGGGGGCGCACATGGATTCGTTTGACATACTGCCCTGGCTGCTGCTGCTCTTTCCGCTGCTGGGTGTGATCGTCAACGGCTTTTTCGGGGCGCGGCTGGGCCGGCGGGTGGTGAGTTGGCTGGGGCCGGGCGTGGTGCTGCTCTCTTTTCTGACGGCGCTGCTGCCGCTGATCGACCTGCTCGGTGGGGCGGAAGCGTTTGGGCTGCACAGCCGCCTGTTCACCTGGATCACCGTGGGCAAATTCCAGGTCGAGGCGGCGCTGCTGCTGGACGAGCTTTCGCTGGTGATGGCCCTGGTGGTCACGGGTGTGGGTTTTCTCATCCACGTCTATTCCACCGGCTATATGGCCGAGGATGCACGCTTTGCCCGCTTTTTCACCCTGCTCAACCTGTTCATCTTTTCCATGCTCACCCTGGTGCTGGCCGATAATTTCCTGCTGCTCTATGTGGGCTGGGAGCTGGTGGGCTTTTGTTCCTACATGCTCATCGGCTTTTGGTTCGAGAAACCATCCGCCGCCGACGCAGGCAAAAAGGCGTTCATCGTCAACCGCGTGGGTGACTTGGGTTTTGCCCTGGGTGTGTTTCTCATTTTCTCCACGTTTGGCAGCCTGGCCTTTGCCGATGTGCTGACCGCCGAGGCCGTGGCGGCGGTGGCGCCGGGCGCGGTCACGGCTATCGCGCTGCTGCTCTTTGTGGGCGCGGCGGGCAAATCGGCCCAGATCCCGCTCTACGTCTGGCTGCCCGACGCCATGGAAGGCCCCACGCCGGTTTCGGCCCTCATCCACGCGGCGACGATGGTCACCGCCGGCGTGTACATGGTGGCCCGCACCAACGCCCTCTTTGGCGCATCCGAGACGGCCAGCGGCATCGTGGCCTGGATCGGCGTGCTGACCGCCTTTTTCGCCGCCACCATCGCCCTGGTGCAGACCGATCTCAAACGCATCCTGGCCTATTCCACCGTCAGCCAGTTGGGTTATATGATGCTGGGTGTGGGTGTGGGCGGTTATGCGGCCGGCATCTTTCACCTGACCACCCACGCCTTTTTCAAGGCGCTGCTCTTTTTGGGCGCGGGCAGCGTGATGCACGCCCTGGCCGGCGAGTTGAACATTTTTAAAATGGGCGGCCTGCGCGAAAAAATGCCCACCACCTACCGCACTTTTTTGTGGGGCGCCATGGCGCTGGCCGGCTTCCCGCTGCTCTCTGGCTTTTTCAGCAAAGACGAAATCCTGTGGCTGGCGGCCAACCGATCCTGGCTGTTGTGGGGCGTGGGCATCGTCACCGCCTTTCTGACGGCCATGTACGCCTTTCGGCTGGTGTTCGTGGTCTTTTTGGGCCAGCCGCGCGATAAAAAACTGCACGGCCACGCCCACGAATCGCCGCGCAGCATGACCCTGCCGCTAACGGTGCTGGCCCTGCTGGCCGTGCTGGGCGGGCTGCTCAACCTGCCGGGAGAGCTGGTCGGGGTGGAGGGGTTGGGCCTGCTGAACGCGGCCCTGGCGCACACCCTGGGCCACCCCCATGTCGAGATGGGCCGGGGCGCGCAGTGGGCGCTGCTGGTGGTTTCGGGTTTGCTGCCGATTGTGGCCATGCTGCTGGCCCAAAGCTTGTGGGGCATCCGCAACGATCGGGTGCGCAGGCTGAGCCAGCGCTACGCCTGGCTGTATACCCTGCTGGTCAACAAATATTACGTGGACGAGCTTTACATGGCCGCCGTGGTCAAACCGCTGAGAGGGCTGGGCGAGTTCCTGTACGGCACGGTGGATCGTGGCCTCATCGACCGGGCGGTGGATGGCCTGGCGGCATTGCTGGGGCAGGGCGGCGAGGGGGCGCGTCGATTGCAGACGGGTTACGTGCGCAACTATGCCCTGGGCCTGTTGTTGGGCGTCGTGGCCGTGGTCGGCTACTTTATCCTGCGATGACACGAGTTCTACCGCAGAGTCGCCGAGATCGCTGAGGCGATTATTGGCGCGGCCATAGAGGTGCATCGTGCGTTAGGGCCGGGAGTTCGGTCTGCGTGGCATTTCCTTTGAACGGCAACTCTCGTTGGCCGTAGAATACAAGGGGCTGCAATTAGATCGTGGGTACCGCGTTGATTTGTTGGTTTCTGACAGTGTCATAGTGGAGATCAAAGCCGTCGAGTGTTTGCTGCCCATCCATGAAGCACAACTGTTGACGTATTTGAAACTTGGTGGTTGGAAAGTGGGTCTACTCATGAACTTTAATGTTCCCGTCTTGAAGCAAGGCATTCGTCGACGTGTTCTGGGATTGGAAGAGAAATAGAAAGCCTCTGTGTTCTCTGCGTCTCTGCGGTGAGAGCTATTTCGAGGAGTTGAGCTGAATGGCACAACCTGGTTTTCCTTTGTTATCGTTGATCGTTTTCCTGCCGCTGGCCGGCGCGCTGGCGCTGCTGCTGTTCAAGGGCGCGCGGCCACAGGCGATCCGCTGGTGGGCTTTGGGGGTGAGCGTCGTCGAGCTGGCCCTCTCGCTGTGGCTGATACTGGCCTGGCAGAGCGGCAGCGGCATGCAGTTCGCCGACGGCCCGGCGGCCTGGATCCCCGAACTGGGCATCGGCTATCACCTGGGCGTGGATGGCATCAGCCTGTTCCTGGTGCTGCTGACGGCGTTCCTGTGGCCGCTGGCCGTGCTGGCCTCGTGGGATCGCATCGTCGAGCGTGAAAAGGGCTATTACTTTTTCCTGCTGCTGCTGCAGACCGGCTGCCTGGGCGTGTTCACCGCGCTGGATACGGCGCTGTTCTACGTCTTTTGGGAGGCCATGCTGCTGCCCATGTATTTTCTCATCGGGCGCTGGGGCGGCGAGCGGCGGGTGTATGCCACCACCAAGTTCTTTCTCTACACCATGGCCGGCTCGGCGCTGATGCTGGTGGCCATCCTGGCCGGTTATGTCCTGTCTGGCTCCTTCAGCCTGGCGTCGCTGGCGGCAGCCGGGCTGACCAAAACGCAGCAGACCTGGCTCTTTTTAGCCTTCGGGCTGGCTTTTGCCGTCAAAGCGCCGCTGTTTCCCTTTCACACCTGGCTGCCCGATGCCTACGGCGAGTCGCCGGCGCCGGTGACGGCCCTGCTGGCCGGGGTGCTTTCCAAGATGGGTGTCTATGGCTTTTTGCGCTTTTGCCTGCCCCTGTTTCCCGATGCCGTCGCCACGTTTGCCCCCGCCATCGCCGTGCTGGCCATGATCGGCGTGGTGTACGCCGCGCTGAACGCGCTGGTGCAAAAGAGTGTCAAGCTGGTGATCGCCTATTCCAGCATCGGTCATATCTCGTTGATCCTGCTGGGTATCTTGGCCGTCAACACCGAGGCGGTGGGCGGCGCGGCGCTGCAAATGATCAACCACGGTATCAACATCGCACTCTTGTTTCTGCTGGCCGATATGCTCAAACGGCGCACCGGCACAGACGAGATCGCCGCCCTGGGTGGGTTGTGGAAGGTTTTACCCTGGCTGGGCACGCTGCTGCTGGTGGCCGTGTTCGCCTCGGTGGGGCTGCCGGGCACCAACGGCTTTGTGGGCGAGATGTCGCTGCTGGTGGGGGTTTTCCAGGCCAACCAGCTCTATGCCGCCATCGGCGCCACCGGCCTGATCCTGGGCGCCTGGTACATGCTCAATCTCTATCGCAACGTGATGCTCGGCCCGTTGGCCGGGCGCGATAAAAAAACCCCCGCGCCAGAGTACCGAGATCTGTCCGGGCGCGAGGCCCTCGTTCTGGCGCCGCTGGCGGTGGTGATCTTTTTAGTGGGCATCCTGCCCAATTTGCTGCTGGCGCGTTTGACGCCGTCGGTAGAGTCGCTGGTGCAGCAGGCCCAGGTGACAGAGGAAATCGTCGCAGGCAAGTAGATGGCTTTGCAGGAGTACTGGATGATCGAGACCCCTGTTCTCAACTTTAAAGTGATAGGCCCGCCGCTGGCGCTGGTGATCGCGGCGGCAGTTGTGTTGCTGCTGGATCTGTTTCTGCCGCGCCAGCGTAAACAGGCGCTGGCCTACATCGCGCTGGCGGGCATCGTGGCGGCGTTCGTGGCCACCGGCCTGCTGTGGGATGCCACTGACCCGGCGTTTGCCGGGCTGGACGGCATGGCCGTGGCCGATGGTTACGCTCTCTTTTTCAACCTGGTGTTCCTGACCGTCGCCGGGCTGGCGGTGCTGATCTCGGTGGATTACGCCGCCCGCGAGGGGCTGGCCCAGGGTGAGTATTATGCCCTGTTGCTGCTCTCGACGGCGGGCATGAGTGTGATGGCCGCCGCCGCCGACCTGATGGTGCTCTTTGTTGGGCTGGAGGTGCTGTCGATTCCGCTCTATGTGCTGGCCGCCCTCAAGCGCGGCCGGGCCGAATCGAACGAGAGCGGCCTCAAGTATTTCCTGCTGGGCGCGTTCGCCTCGGCCTTTTTGCTCTATGGCATCGCGCTGACCTACGGCGCCAGCGGGGGCACGGCGCTGAGCGCGGTGGCCGCCGGGCTGGCCGCCGATTCGGCCAGCCGTCTGCTGGCGGTGGCCGGCCTGGGCCTGATGCTGGTGGGTCTTGGCTTCAAGGTGGCGCTGGCACCCTTTCATACCTGGACGCCCGATGTCTACCAGGGCGCGCCGACCTCGGTGACGGCCTTTATGTCGGTGGGGGCCAAGGCGGCCGGCTTTGCCGCACTGGGCCGGGCGCTGGCGGTGGCCTTTCCGGCGCTGCTGGCCGATTGGTCGCCGCTGCTGGCGGTTCTGGCAGCGCTGACCATGACGCTGGGCAACGTGGGCGCGCTGCGCCAGACGGATCTCAAGCGGCTGCTGGCCTATTCCAGCGTGGCTCACGCCGGATACCTGCTGGTGGGGCTGGCCGCCGGGAGTGAGGCCGGGCTGGGGGGGGTGCTCTTTTACCTGCTGGCCTACGGTTTTATGAACGTCGGCGCCTTTGCGGCGCTCATGGCGGCCCAACGGTCCGACGGCAGCGCGGTGACGGTGGCGAACATCGCCGGGCTGGGGGCGCGTAAACCGGCGCTGGCCGCCGGCCTGACGCTGGCGCTGCTCTCGCTGGCCGGGCTGCCGCCGCTGGCCGGTTTTATGGCCAAGTTTACTCTCTTTCGCGCCGCCGTGCAGGCCGATCTGGCCTGGCTGGCCGTTCTGGGTGTGCTCAACAGCGTGGTATCGGCCTATTTCTACCTGAAGGTCATCGTGGCCATGTGGCTGCGCGAGCCGGCGGAGGCTGAGCTGGTCGAGACCTGTTCGCTGGTCGGCGCGGTGGTGGCCGCATCGGCGGCGGGCATGCTGCTGCTGGGGGTGCTGCCTTCGCTGCTGCTGGCCCTGGCCGAGGCCTCGGCGCGGGGGGTGTGGGGGTTTTAACCGCCGCCAGATGCAGATGACAAACCCCGACGGGCTGTTTCGGTCCGCCGGGGTTTATTTTTAGCCGGCGCGGCCGGCAGGGTTATGGTTCATTCGCCACAGCGACGCCGAGAACGCCGGCGATAACCCTCGTCCCGGCGGTGAAGAATCGAGAGGCGCTGTGGATTCCTCCTTGACAGATGCGCCGTCTTGGTGTATAATATGCGCAGAATATGCATACACAATGCGTATAAAATGAGCTAATCTGTGAAGCAGAAAGGGGAGAGAGATGGCCGAGACGAACGCCGATCTGGAACGGCGCATGAAAGAGCTGGAAGCAGAGCTGCAAGCGCTCAAGGCGGCCAGGCCGCAGCGCCGCCGGGTGACCTTTGAGTTCAGCGAGGAGACTTATCAACAGTTGCGCCAGGAGGCGGAGCAAAAACGCACCTCCATGGCCGACATCGTCCGCGACGCCCTCAGCCGCACACGCTGGCTGGAAGAGACGGTCGAAAAGGGCCGGCTGTTTGTCAGAGAGGAGGACGATGGCGAAATTTATGTGGTGAAGCGCATATGAGCGCCCGGCAAAAAAGCAGCCCGGCTGTCGAGCCGGAACCGGTCGCCGAGGCGGTCGAAACGGCGGCCCAAGAAACACCCGTCCGGGTCGAGGCCGCGGCAGCGCCAGCAGCGGTGGACGTTTCACCCGCTGTAGAAACGCCCACACCGGCCGCCCGTCCAGAATTGGGTGAGCGGCTACAGGTGCAGCGTGAAATGATGGCCCAATGGCTGGCCTTTGGCATCGTGATCGTCTTTGGGCTGATCACGTTGTGCCTGGTGGTGTGTGGCTTGGGCGCGTCGTTGATCGGTTTTCTGGCGGCGGCCGCGGCGGGCGGCGAGGTCGTATGGCCGGTCTTTGACGCGTTGGAGGCGGCCAAGGTGGTGCTGCCTTACCTGGCCACGCCGCTGGGTGTGGCGCTGGGTTATTATTTCACCCGCCGCGCGGCGGAGCAGAAATAGGAATAAAAGAACCCTGCGGGAGGGTGGGCGCGGCGGGTAGCTTCAGGTGACAGTCACCTCCGAGGTGACTGTCACCTCAGGGCCTGGCGGGTGAGCTCCTGGAAGCGGGCTTCGCCCAGCGTGGCGCGGGCGCGGGCCAGCCAGCGTTGCACGGTTTGCAGGTTGGGTGAGCCGAGCGCCTGGAAAATGGCCGCCGCCGCCAGCCACAGCGGCACCGCCTCCTCCAGGCGGCCCTCGACCTCGGCCAGCCGCCCCAACTGGCCCAGCGATTCTGCGATACCCTGCTTATTGCCGAGCTGCTGCTCTATCTCCAGGCTTTGCCCGTACAGGCGGCGGGCTTCGGCGACCTCACCCGTGTCCTGGGCCAGCATGCCCAGTTGGTGCAGCACGGCGGCCTGCTCGCGCCGCGCCCCCAGTTCGGCGAACGTCGCGGCGGCTTGCTCGTACAGGCGGCGGGCTTCGGGGTAATCGCCCTGGAGGTAGGCCAGGTTGCCCAGTTGGTGCAGGGTTTGGGCGACGCCGGCCCGGTTGCCGAGCTGCTGTTTTATCTCCAGGCTTTGCCCGTACAGGCGGCGGGCTTCAGGGTAGTCACCCTGGAGGTAGGCCAGGTTCCCCAGTTGGTGCAGGGAGGCGGCCACGCCGGCCCGGTCGCCGAGCTGCTGCTCTATCTCCAGGCTTTGCCCGTACAGGCGGCGGGCTTCGGGGTAATCGCCCGTGGCCTGGGCCAGCCTCCCCAGCTCGTGCAGGGAGGTGGCCACGCCGGCCCGGTCGCCGAGCTGCTGCAGAATCTCCAGGCTGGCCTGGTACAGGCGGCGGGCTTCGGGATAGTCGCCCGTGGCCTGGGCCAGCACCCCCAGTTCGTGCAGGGAGGTGGCCACGCCGGCTCGGTCGCCGAGCTGCTGCGCCATCTCCAGGCTTTGCCCGTACAGGCGGCGGGCGGCGGGATAGTCGCCCTGGGCCTGGGCGGCCAGCCCCTGCTGGTGGAGAAGGGTGGCATAATCTTTGCCGCCCAGCCGTCGGAAATCCTCTTCCACTTCCTGGTAAAGCTTGTTGGCCTCGGTCACCCGGCCCATGTCTTGCAGCACCGTCGCCAGGTTTCCCTTGAGTCCGGCGGCGTCGCGCGCTCGACCCAGCGCGGCAGCGGCGCGGGCGCCCTGCTCCTGCAGATCAACGCGCTCCTGCCAGTAGCCCTGCTGCATCAGGAATGGCCCCAGGTCAAAGGCATAACTCACCAGCAGCTCTGACGCGCGGCGGGCCTCCTCTGGCGGCGCGTCTTGCGCCGCGGCGCGCGCCGCCGCCCAACGGATGCCGGCGCGCAGGTTGGCCAGCTCCAGGGCCAGCACCCCGGTGGCCAACACGGCCTGCGGGCCGCTCAGCATGGCGTTGCTCTCACGGGCCACATCGCGATAATGTTCCGCCGCCCGCCGGCGCGCCCCGGCCAGGGTGTCCGGGCCGGCGGTCGTCTCGGCATAGCCGCGCACGGGCGCCAGCAGCGTGTAGCGCTCTTCCCAACCCTCGTCGGCCACGGCCAGCGAGCGGCGCAGCAGCTCACCCAGCGGCTCGCGCCAGCCCGGGCCGTAGACCGCCTCCAGCGAAAAACCGAACGCCCCGCCCTCCAGCACGGCCAGCGACTCGAACAGCCGCCGCGCGTCCGCGCTCAGGCGGCCCACACTCAGGCCCATCGAGGTGTAAAAGCTGGTCAGGCGCGTGTGCTGGCGGAAGGCCGGGTTACGCAGCACGGCGGCCTGTTCGGTGCGTAATCGTTCGAGCAGCGCCGCCGGCGGGTCATCACGCAGGTGGGTGGCGGCCAGCGCCAGCGCCAGCGGATAGTTGTCCAGCAGAGCCACGATGTCCCCCAGCGCAGCCTCGTCGCCCTCGTGACGGCGATAGTCCGCCCGGTCGGCGGCGGCCAGAAACAGGCGCAGCCCCTCGGCGCTGGCCATCGTCCCCAGGCGCACTTCCCGCTCGCCGATGCCGACGACGCTGCGGCTGGTGATCAGGACGTGGGCGGCGCAACGCTCCAGCAGCGCCGCCAGCGCGGCCCGCACGGCGTCGCCGCCCTCGTAGGCGTGGGCGCTGTCGAGTGCGGTCTCCAGGTTATCCAGCACCAGCAGGCCGGGCCAGTCGCCCAGCGCGGCGCACAGCGCCTCCAGCGGCTCGACCCGGGGGTCGAGCGCCAGGCCCAGCGCGGCGGCGATGCCCTGCAACACCAGCGGCCGGGTGTGCGCCGTTTCCAGGTCGGCCCAGGCGATGGCCGGGGCGTAGCGGCCCCGGTCGGCCAGGTAAAAACAGGCGGCCTTGACCAGCTCGGTTTTGCCGATGCCGCCGCTGCCGGTGAGGGCCACGGCGCGGTCGGTCCCCAGCGCGGCCAGCAGCTCGGCCAGCTCTGCGCCGCGGCCGACGAACGGGGCGCGGTAGTCGGGGGTGTGGGTGGGCGTCGGCGCCGGCCAGCCGCGCAGTTCGACGCGGTCGGCGGCAGGTGAATCGGGAAAGAGCGGCACATCGGCCGCCTGGGCGTAAACGACGGGCACACTCCACTCGTAGCTGCCGGTGCCCTGGGTGAAAAAACCACCCTGGCGGGCGTCGTGCAGCGCGGCCAGAAGATCGGCCCCCCGCTCGCCGGCCAGCGTGGCATACAGCGCGCCGGCAAAACGCAGCGCGGCTTCGACCTGGGCCGGGAATTGCATGGCGACGACGAGCGGCAGGCCGGCCTGGAGCAGGGCGCGCGTCAGGCCGGTCGGCGCGCTACCGGCGCCTTCGTCCAGGCTCAGGCCGGCGCCGGCGCCGCCGACGCTGGCGGTGAGGCAGGAGGTGAGCACGGCCAGGCGCAGGCCCTTGCCGCGCAGGCGGGCGCGCCATTGCACCGCCCCCACGTCGCGGGCGCGGCCGTCGTCGCCTTCGAGCGCCAGGCCGGTGGGCGCGCCGTGGGCGACGATGTGTAACAGGTCGTAGCGCCGCTGCCGCAGCGCGTCGTCGAGCGCCTCCGGGGTGACGGGCGGCGGCAGGAAATCGGCGGCCAGCCGGCCCTGGTCGACGAGCGGTTGGATCTGGTCGCGCAGCAGGTCGTGGGCGCGGCGGGCGCCGAAACGGCCCAGCGCCGCCGGCTCGGCAATGACGACCAGCAGGCGCGGGGCGCGGTCGAGCGGGGCGAAATCGGGCGGGCAGAGGTCGTCGCCCAGCAGGCGGCGGGCGAGCGGCCGGGCGGCGGCGAGCGGCGTTCTGGTCGCCAGCTCCCAGGCGACCTCCCAGGGCACGTCGGCCAGGGGCAGCGCCTCGGGGGCAAAGGCCAGGACGAGTGGATCGGCGGCGGGCAGGGCCTCGTATCGTGCGGTCAGCTCGGGGTTGGCGACGAACAGGGCGCGGGTGAGCGCCAGGCCCCATTCGCGCAGCAGGTCGTCGAGTGCGGCCTGGCTGCCGGGGTCAAAGGGGCCGGCGCGCAGCAGGGTGAGCAGCGCGGCGCGGCTGGGCGCGTCGGCGGGTGGGGTGAAAACGCCGACGGGCGCGCCGTCGAAGGTGAGGGGGTGAGCGTCGTTTTCCGGCGGGCCAAAACCCAGGACGTGTTCCGGCATGGGACACCTCTTGTCTCGGCGGTGGGGCGCGGTGGGATATACTGCGCACAGCCATAAACTGCGTCTTTCTTTTACCGCAGAGCGCGCTGAGAACGCAGAGAAAAGCAGAGTTTCTCTGCGCGCTCCGCGAACTCTGCGGTGAATCAAGAAGCGCAGTCTGTGCCCGCGTAAAGTATAGATGGGGGCATTATAACACACCCTGGGGGCCAGGTCAACCGATTTGAGTGTGGCCAAAAATCGTGGGAGGTGTCTGACCCTCCCGCAGGTTGAGGAAGCATCATGCCTCCAGAGAGGGTTTTCATGGGTCCAAGCTCAGGGGAAGCGTATCCATTGAACCTGCGGGAGGGTTTCCCACAGATTTTAGCCACACTCAACCGATTTGGGTCTTGGGGCACACGCCTGGCCTGGGGGGGCCTGGAAGCCAAGTGTGCGGGCTGGCGCCGAGTGAACAAGGCGCCAGCCCGCTGTTTTTCATGCGAGTGCGATCAGGAAAATCGGACGGGCGAGAGGCGGAATGTCAGAGAGAAACTCGAACCTGGCATGTCTTACCATCTACGCCGTTCGCGACTTCGCTGATCGTCGCGCGGCTTGGAGGGGCGAGGCTCGGCCACGTTGAGTTGCCGGCCGTCCAACGAGTACTGGTTCAGCGCCGCGATGGCTGCCTGAGCATCTTCGTCGGTGGCCATTTCCACAAAGGCAAAACCTCGAGAGCGTCCGGTCTGGCGGTCGGTCACGATGTTGACCGAGATCACCTCGCCGTGTTGGGTGAACAGTTGTTTCAGAGCGTCTTCGGTGGTGCGGTAGTTCAGGTTGCCTACGAAAACTTTTTTGGTCATTTCACTTTCTCCTCCTCTGGCTGTTTCGGTGTCCTGATCGCATTGGCGCTCACGGTGTTATTGGGGGTGCCGCCAACACAAAACGCCCAGACTCGTAAGTCCAGGCGTATGCTTGTACAGCACGAACGTGAGCTTACTGCATCCTGTTGGCAAAGTATAGCAGGTTTGATAGAAACTGTCAAGCTGCCAGCCATTCTCATTTTGGCATCGAGACCTGTCAGGTCTGGTCATATTGAGAATTGCTGTCAAGCTGCCCTGCGGGTTTTCTGTGTCACAGGCCACGTCGACCGCGACAGCCTCCTGAGAGCCGTAGCTTGCAGGGGGCTGTCGCGGTGATCGGGGGAGAGCTCAATTGGCGTGCAGGGTACGGATGGTCGAAATGAGTGCGTCACAGTCGATGGGTTTGGTAAAGACGTGGTGGGCGCCGGCTATTCTGGAGCGTTGCAGGTGATCCGGTTCCATTTCCCCAGACATCAGAATAACCTTGGAACGAGGCGTTTCTTTCTGAAGGGTCATGGTGGCCGAGATGCCGTCAATTCCGGGCAGGTTGACATCCATGAGCACGACATCGGGTTGAAAGTGTTTGGTCATGCGGATGCCCTGGAAGCCATCGGTGGCGGCGGCGATGACTTCGACGTCTGGGGCCAGGTAGTAGAGTGAGCTCTGCAAAATGGCGCGCATATCCAGTGAATCTTCGACGATCAGCACACGGATCTTTTTGGGCATGATTGGATTCCTCCTTGTGGCAATGGTTCGGCAATGAATCATCCCCGCCCCGCTTGGTATAAACCGTTCGATCCGGATGTGGCTGGCCAACCGAGACTATTGTATCACATTTCATGAAGGCTGACCATAGTAGATTTGTCCCATTTTCTGATACCTGACGGCGGGGCAAGCGGCTGCCGACCGCGGCCGGGTGGCTGCATTTGCCCGTTCTTGTGCTCCGTGTTATACTGCTGCGCGGTGCGTGCCAGCGATGGTATTTCCGGTCGACGAGGTTGTGTGTTGGTTTTTTGGCGAGACATCCATTGGTCGGGGGCGCCGCCAGGGGCGACGCCGACCCAGCAAAAAAACTTTGTCCAGGTGCAGCTCGATGCGGTTGGCGTGGGTCTGGTGAGTGCGGCCTCGACCTTTCTGCCGGTCTTTCTCGCGCGGCTCGGCGCCACCAACTTTCAGGTGGGTCTGCTCACGGCCATGTCGTCCTTCACCGGCCTGTTTCTGGCTATTTTTATGGGGCGTTTCTTGCAGGCCCAGAAAACTCCGGTGCCCTGGTTCAGCCGGGCCAGCCTGCTCTTTTTTTCATCCTACGCACTGATCGGCGCGGCGCCGTTTCTGTTGCCGCGGCAATACATCGTGCTGGCGGTGCTGATCGTCTGGGCGCTGGCGACGCTGCCCCAGACGTTGCGCAACGTGGCTTTTTCGGTGGTGATGAACGCGGTGGCGGGGCCCAGAGGGCGCTACGCCCTGATGAGTCGCCGTTGGTCGCTGTTGGGTTTGGTGTCGGCGGTTTCGGTGATGGTCATCGGACAGGCGCTGGACCGTATTCGTTTTCCCATCAACTACCAGGCGATGTTCATCGGCCTCTCGGTCGGTGGGTTGATTTCCTACCTGTCATCGCGGCAAATCGATCTGCCCGATGTTGAACCGCAGCCGCAGCCGGTTGGTTTATCGGCGGGCCAGCGCTTCAACGGTTATGTGGATCGTATCCGCGGCGAGCGCGCTTTTGTGTTGTTCATGACCAAACGGCTGGTGTACCATAGCGGCATTGCGCTGGCGGTGCCGCTCTTTCCGCTCTATTTCGTGCGTCGGGTTCAGGCCACCGATGCCTGGATCGGCACCATCAACACCACCCAGACGGCGATCATGTTGCTGGGATATTTCCTCTGGGCGCGTCACGGCCGGGCGCGTGGTTCACGCTCGGTGTTGCTGTGGACCACCCTCGGCCTGGCGTTTTACCCGGCGCTGGTGGCGTCGACCCAACAGGTGCAGCTCATCGTGGTTCTGGCGGGTCTGGCGGGTGTCTTTCAGGCGGGTCTGGACCTGGTGTTCTTTGACGAATTGATGAAAACGGTGCCGGTGGCCTATACCGCCACCTTTGTCGCCCTGGCCCAGACGCTGCAACACCTGGCTTCGGTGGTTGCGCCCTTGTTGGGCACACTGCTGGCGGATCATCTGGGTTTGGGCTGGGCGCTGCTGGTGAGCGCCATCTTGCGCCTGTTGGGGTTCGGCCTGTTTGCACTGGGCCGCGAGGCGAGTCCGTCGGCGGCAGATGGAGACACAGGCTAAAGTGTCGATGCGATTTCAGAGGGGGTAGGTCTGTGGCACTCTCTACCGAGGTTTTGCAGCGTCTGGCCGGCGCCGCTTTCCCAGAGGCCAGGCTGATCGCTCAGCAGCCACTGCCGCCGGGTGTGGGCAAGTCGAACTATTGGCTGCAATTGCAGTCGCCCACTGCCGAGGTGGTGTTGCGGCTTTATTCGGTCGACGCGCCCCGCCATCAGATCGACAAAGAGATGCACGTGCTGCGGGTGGTCATGCCGGAAACAGGCGTGCCCACGCGGCGCGTCATCCATTTCGACGGCAGCCATTCCCTCATCGACCGGCCCTTTGCGCTGCTCAATCATCTGCCCGGCGAGCCGTTGGACGAGGTGTTGCCCCGCATGGACGATCTGGATCAGGAGGCCGTGGGTTATGAGTTGGGGCGTTACCTGGCCAAACTTCACCACGCGCCCCTGGATCGGTTCGGCGAGTTTTTCGGCGCCGATTCGGCGGTCTCTGGCGATGAAAAGGGCTACACCCTGAGCCGGCTTGCGGACTGGCTGGCCGAGTGTCAGGCCAATAGCCTGCTGACCTCATCGCTCGCGGCCGAGATTCAGCGGCAGGTGGCGCAGGCTCAGGCGCTGGATCGTGCCCGCGCCTGTCTGGTCCACGGGCAGTTTTACGGCGGCAACATCCTGGTCGAGGCCGGCGTGGCCGGTTTTCACGTGACCGCTGTTCTCAACCTGGAGCGGGCCCAGGGCTGGAGTCCGGAATGGGACATGGCCGGGCTGGCCGTTTACGTGCTCGATGATCGGCCGGCAATGGCCAAAGGTTTTTTCGACGGTTACACCGATGCCGCAGCCCTGCCGGACCATTTCTGGCAGCGCATGAGCCTTTACCGGCTGCTGGTGAGCCTGTGGGGCCTGGTGGAGGCCCACCGACGGGGTGATCTGGCCTCGCGCGAGGCGCATGTGGCGGGGGTGCATCGATCGCTGGCAAAGGGAAAGGAAGGACAGCCATGAACCAGGACGCTTATCGACGGCTGGCAATGCGTCTGGACGCGTTGCCTCAGGGTTTTCCGGCTACCGAGAGTGGGGTGGAACTGCGCCTGTTGGCCAGGCTTTTTACGCCCCAAGAAGCCGATCTGGCTGCCCAACTGCGATTGACGCTGGAGACATCGGCCCAGATCGCGGCCCGCATCGGCGGCGATGCCAGGGCGCTGCGCACCCAACTCAAAGAGATGGCCCGCCGGGGGTTGATCGCTGCCGGACGGGCAGAGGGTGGGTTGGGCTACGGGCTGCTGCCTTTTGTGGTGGGCATTTACGAGATGCAGGCGGGCGCCATCGATGTGGAGCTGGCACAGCTATTCGAGGACTATTATCGGCAGGTGTTTGGCCAGGCGTTGGCCCTGGAGCCGCCGGTGCATCGGGTGGTGCCTATCGGTGAGAGCATCCGCGTCGACATGGAGATCCGGCCCTACGAGAGCGCCAGCGGCCTGGTGAACGAGGCCCGGGCCTGGGGTGTGGTGGATTGCATCTGTCGCAAGCAAAAGGCGCTCGTCGGCGAAGCGTGTGACCATCCGCTGGACGTGTGCATGGTGCTCGGCGAGGTCGAGGGGGCGTTTGATGCCAGTCCTACCATTCGTACCCTGTCGCGCGATGAGGCGATGGCGACGCTGCGGCGGGCTGCAGACGCCGGGCTGGTTCACTCGGTGAGCAACAACCAGCGCGGGTTGTGGTACATTTGCAACTGCTGCACCTGTTGCTGCGGCATTCTGCGGGGCATGGTCGATCTGGGCATGGCCAACGTCGTCGCCCGTTCGGCCTTTGTCAACACGGTCGACGAGGCGCTGTGCGTGGCCTGCGGTCTGTGCGTGGAGAGCTGCTCGTTCGAGGCGCTGACGTTGGACGAGGTGCTTCGGGTAAACGAGATGCGCTGCGTGGGTTGTGGGGTGTGTGTGCCGGTTTGTCCGGAGGGGGCGCTGGTTTTGGTGCGTCGTCCGGAGAGTGAGGTTTTGCCGGTACCACTCACCGAGAGGGATTGGCAGGCCGAGCGCGCTGCCGCGCGTGGGCTGGACCTGCGAGAGGTGCTGTAGCAGTTGACAATCACCTGTTTCACCATAGCCGGCAGAAAGTGCACACCCCCGGCGCAGTGGTGGCCTGGCCGCAGTTCTCGCAAGGGTGTAATGCCACCTCGTTTTCTGCCTGCTGGAACAAACCCTCTTCCCTGGCCTTTAAAAACTCGGGGTAACTGCTCAGCCTACCCTCCCGCAGGTTATCACAGGTCATATCTATGAAGCGCTGCATTCACCAGGATGGTGTTCTCTGGCTCAAAAGCGGCTAAACCTGCGGGAGGGTGGGTAGATCGACAATGTTAAATTCGCCCACGGAGCAGGTGCAACGCACTTTTAGCACGAGTTCAACAAACGAGACCCTTCGCTTCGCTCAGGGTGACACGGGAATTTATATTGTAACCGTGTAACTGCTCACCCTCCCGCAGGCTCTGGTAGGGGCGCGGCATGCCGTGCCGCCTTGTACTGCTACAGTTTGCAGACTTGGCGAGTCCAGCCGGTCAGATTTTGGCCTGTGGGAGGGTAGCCTGAGCAGTTACAATCTAACATTGTCGAGGTAGTTACAACTCGGGTAGAATTGCGGCTTGGCCCCTGGCGACCCCACTCCCAACTCGTTTGGCAATTCTGCGGCGTGGTAGCCCAGGTTCAGCAGCACATCCCACAACGCTAGGCTGTCTTGGCCGCCGGAGACGGCCGCCAGCACTCCAGGTAATGCTCGGCGCACAGCGCCAGCTTGTGGCGGCGCATGTTGAAAACGGCCTGACGACCACACTATTGCGCCCTTAGCCACCTGAGACGACGGCGATCAGTTTGACCACGTCGTCGTCCTGGATTTTGGTGTCTTCGTTGATGATCTGCCCGTCGCGCACGGCCAGCACGGCCTCGGGGTTGAGGCCCACTTTGAGGATGGCATCGCGGACGGTCATGCCTGCCACGATTTCCCACTCATCCTGGCGATGGATCAGTTTGACCATTTCACTTTTTGGCTTTCTTGTGTTTCGTTGCAGTGTCCATTCTGTTGACCTCTGTGGGCGTTCGCCCGCGGAACTCGTAGCGTGGCGTTTGTTCCCACAGTTGGCTCAGCCATTTGAGCCATTCCTCGGCCAGTTTTTCCGGCACGTCGTATAGCGAGGCCAATTCGCCGAGGGCCGTATCGAGGGATGGCTGGTTTTTGAAGATACTTTGCAGGCGGCGCACATCCACTTCCTGACCTGCGATTTTGCTCAGTTTGCCGCCGATGCGCGCTATTTCTGTGGCTGGCGGTGCGTTGGGATCGGCAGCATCGAGCAGCTCTAGCCGCGAGAACCCACGTGGCGGAAAGCCAAGTTCACGCTTCTGTTCCATCAACGTGGCCGGGTGGGCAGCATCTTGGAGGCTGATGAGTTCACCGGCGTCGGATTGTTTCAGGGCGGGATTTGCAGCCAGAATCTGTGCGCCGCGTTGTGGGCTATACCACGCGCCCGGTCGTACCAGGTCTATAACCTGAGCCAGCAGTTCATTACACGGCAAGACGCCTTCGAAATGTAACAGCCCTGTGGCCATCTGGGTGATGTGACCCACCTCAACCGCCTCATCGACATCCAACTGGTACGCAAAGCTCGGCAGGGCGATCTGTTCGTTCCAGCGGAATTGTCGGGTATAAATCACCTGGTAGCCCACGCGGACCAGCGCCAGTTTCTCTTCGTTTTTCCAATCGCCCCACAATAGCGGCCCCGGCTGGCGGCGCATTTCGCCCCGCGAGACGGCGTGCCACTCGATGCGGCGATTGGAAATGCCGTACTCTTGCGCCAATTCCTCCACTAGGCTCTTGATCTGGTCGATGATGCCAGCGGCACGCGCCGGCTCGAGCAGCCTGCCGTCGACCTGGCAGCGACGCTCTTTTTCGCAGCGACACCATACGCCGATGCCTGCGTTGTCCAATTGCCAGGTGCGGACGGCGATCTCTTTTTGCCCGCCGCCGTAGACAATCGCCTCGACGACCGGCTGTTCAGGATGGATGTATACCTCGACCCGCTGGCCGGTCACCTCGGGGCGCGCTCTTTGGATCTGCTCTTGCCTCTGCCGACGGGCGCGCTCGGCGGCCTGCCGTTTGGCCGAGGACACACGCTCTTTCCCCGGCGGTGATGGCGGCGGTGTGGCTGGCTCTTGTGCTGGTGATGGTTCGACCGGTGGGGTGCTTTGCGGTTTGCCCAGGCGCATTGGCTCGCCATCGGCGGCGTGGCACAGGCCCACGTGCTCGCGGCAGGTGCCGCGCCCGCACTCCGGGCAACGGTTCAGGCTGCGCTGGCACACGGGCCGCTGGCACACCACGCAATGCGTAACCTGGTCGGCGCACAGATGGCAGTACAGCCGCTTACAATCCACGCACTGCTCACCCGCCACACATTCCTCGTGAGCCAGGTGGCCGCCGGCGCACAAGAGTAGCCGCTCGCCGGGTTGCCCGCACACGTCGCACACCAGCGGCTCCAGCCGATGCATCAGCGGGTCCCAGAAGAGGGTGCGTTCGATCTGGGTGTGGCGGTCGCCGATCTGGACGGCTAGGAGCACCTTGGGTTGGCTGATGACCAGCAGGTTGATCAGGTTCATCTCGACGCGCAGGTGATATTTGGCCTCGACGTCGGCCATTTTGGCGGTACGCTCGGTTTCTAAGGCGGCCAGCTTGGTTTCGAGGACCTGTTGGCGTTCGCTGTCGGTGGCCGAAGCGATGCGACGATGGAGATCGCGGGCCAGGCCGTCATAGTATTCGGTCAGGCGGGCGCGGTCGAGTTCCAGGTGGCGGGCGGCGCGGCGACTTAGATTTTCCAGGGGAGCCGCTATCTGATCCACAGCGGCACGATTGGCCCGTTCTAACAGGGCGGACAGGATCGGCTCGCTGAACAGTGCGCCAGACGGAGGGGAGGGGGTCCACAGTGGGGTTGCGGCCGGCAAGTCGGAGAAAGCCGTTTCCTCTTGCAGGATTTTTAGCGCTTCGAGCTGGGGCTGATCGGTGACGGCGTGCCCGGCCTGCAGATTCATCGTCACTGACACCAGTTGTTCTCGTTTTTCGTCGGTGATCAGGGCGACTTTAAAATTGAACACGACATAATGGCACAACGCCGGTTGCTCCACCTGGCGTGGCAGCTCACTCAGACGGGCATTGGGCAACCCTATCGTCTGACGGGCCAGTTGGGCCAGGCCGCGCTTTTCCAGGCGGACGTTGGTGATGTGGGCGATGGCGCAGGCAGGACGGGTGCGCAGCTCTTCGGCCAGCGTTTCGATCAGAGGATGGCCGTAGCCCAGGCGGACAACCTCGCCCACATCTGGCGGTGCGTCGTCGCTCGTCAGCCGCACAAAGTCTGGCACGCCCCAACGGCGAGCCGCTTCCTCGGGCAGCAGCACCTCGTGGATGCCGTAAGCTGGCGGCTCGACGATGCCGCCGGCGTGTCGAAATGCGTTCAAAACAAAGTCGGTCAGCTCACTCATGGGGTCATTCTGCAGCAAAGTCTTCGCCGAACAGCGCTTCGTCGTAGGTTTGGGTTCGGCGATAGCGCTCTTTGGCCTGTGCCAGCGAATCACCCAGTTCCTCGAACTGGATGGTTATTTCGTCTGCCGTCGTCGCGCGGGTCCACACGTCCATGATCAGGTCTTCAAAGTCTCGCTCGTCTTCGAGTTGGCCCAGGATCATGTCCATTTCGCCAATGACGAGCTCGAACATGTTCAATTTACGGTCGAGGATGTCGAGGATGTAATCCTCTATGGTGCCTTCTGCCGACAGGTTAAAGATGTTGACCTCACGGGCCTGGCCGACGCGGTGGATACGGCCCACGCGCTGTTCGATGCGCATGGGGTTCCAGGGCAGGTCAAAGTTGATCATGGTGCGGCAGAATTGCAGGTTACGGCCCTCGCCGGCGGCTTCGGTGGAAAGTAGGACCTGAGCCTGGGTTTCGAAACGGCGGATGGCCTCGTCTTTGGCCGTCTGTGATAGCCCGCCGTGGTAGAGCACCAAGTCTATACCCATGCCCGTCAGCAGGTCGGCCAACAGGTCGAGGGTGACACGAAAGTGGGTAAAGATGATCAACTTTTCGTTGGAATTAGCCGCCAGTTGGCTCAACAACAGCCTTTCCAGGGCCGTGCCTTTGGTCCAGGAGACGATCTGTCCGGCGCGGTCGGCCAGGGCGAGTAGAGTCTGCTGTTCGTCGGCCAGGGCGTCGTGTCGCGCCAGGGCCAGCAGCGTGGGGCGGGCGGCCGCCGGTGAGCTGCCGATCTCGCGTTGCAGGGTTTGCAGCGTGAAGCGATGGGCCATGGAGAGCCTGGCCTCGCCCCCCTCGGCAGCCAGGCAGCGGCGCACAAAGTGACTGATGTCATCGTACAGGGCGCGCTCGTCGGGGTTGAGCTTTAGGCGGACGGTGTAGGCCCGCCGGGGGGGCAGTTGGACGCCCACCTGGCCGCGCGCGTGGCGCACCATGACGTCGGCCAAAAGCTCACGCAGCAGGCCCCGGTTTTTGGGCAGGCGGGGGTCGCCCTGGACGACGAACTGACGGCTGAACTCGCGCGGTGTTTTGAGCTGGCCCGGCTTGAGGATGGTGATCAGATTGTACAGCTCGTCCAGACGGTTTTGCACCGGTGTGGCCGTGAGAAAGAGGATGTACTTTTTCTGCAGGGCATTGACCAGCTTCCACGAGACGCTGGAGCGGTTCTTGAGATGGTGCGCTTCGTCCACGATCACCAGGTCGTACACATGGTCGGTGATGGCGCGGCGGTGCTCGGCGCGGCGGGCGGTGGCCAGCGAGGCGATGATGTGTGGGAATTCGCTCCACGCCCGGCTGCCCAACTCGCGAAACTCGGCGTCATAGTTGGTGACAAAGTTGGGCAGGCGGAACTTGGTGGTCAGTTCCTCACGCCACTGTTCGACCAGCGCCGGCGGGGTGAGAATCAATACCCGCTCGACCATCTGCCGCAGCAGGTATTCTTTGAGCACCAGGCTGGCTTCGATGGTTTTGCCCAGCCCTACCTCGTCGCACAGCAGGCCGCGTCCCCGGAAGCGGCGCAGCGCGGTCTGCGCGGCCCTGATCTGGTAGTCAAAGGGCGCAAAGTCCAGGGTGTCCAGGCAGACGAGCTCGTCAAAGCCGGCCATCAGCGCCAGCCGCCAGGCCTGCAACTGCAAAAAATGGGCCGTCCGGTCAGTGAAGCGGCCGGCGGCCACCGTTTGAATCACCTGCCCGGCGTCAGGCGCCAGCCGCAGGTCGAAGGGAAGATCGGTTGTGTGGATCATTTTCTTGGGTTCGGCCTCTGCCGCGGTTGATGCGACTATATCGTGGGCTATTATACCATTGGCGGCGGTTGTCTGCAAATCAAAAGCGGGGCGTTTCGTTCAGACGCCCCGCTCGACTGCGACCTGGCAGGCTTTAGCGGCGTGGCATCCCCGATTCCCCCCACTTGCTCAGCAGGTAGCTGTGAGCCTCGATGGCTGCTTTGGCCCCTTCGCCGATGTGCACCAGCACCTGCTCCGAGATATGGGTCACGTCGCCGGCCGCAAATACGCCGGGGTAACTCGTAGCGCCATACAAGTTGACCTGGATACGGTCCTCGTCGTCCAGATCCACCCAACCGCGTACCAGATCCGAGTTAGCCTTGCGCGGCAGTTTGACGAACACACCCTTGACCGGCACATCCCTCCTGGCGCCGTCGACCGTCTCGAAGACAATGCCTTTGACGAAATGCTCGCCATAGATCTCGCGCACGCTGGCGCCCTCATAGATGCTCAGGTTGCGCGCCCGGCGCAGCATCTTGACCAGCGGCCAGTCGGCGGGCAACAATTCCGGCGCGATGAGGTGGACGTGATGGGCGTACTGGGCCAGTTCGAGCGCGGCCAGTTGCGCCCGGCGGTAGGTGCCCACCACGGCCACGTCTTTGCCCAGGAAGAGCGAGCCGTGGCTCGCCACCGAGTAGCTCAGCCCGCGGCCCATCAGCCGCTCTTCACCGGGCGCGTCGAGTCGCTCCGGTTTGGCTCCGGTGGCGACGATCAGCGCCCGGGCTTCGAATTGGTCGTTGTCGGCAGTGACGACTGAGAAACGATCGTTCACCGGCTGCACCTGGGCCACACAGTCAAACACGCGGCAAAAGTCCAGATAATCCAACTGGCGGCGGAAGCCGCTCAACAGTTCTTCACCGGTGATCACGTTATGGGTATCTGTGTCTTCCAGATCCATAAAGTAGGCCGTCTGCCCGCCCCAGCGCTGGGCGATGATGAGCGTCTCCAGGCGGCGGTTGATAGCTGTCACAGCAGCGGTGATGCCTGCCGGTCCACCTCCGATGACGATGACATCGTACATTTTTGCCCTCCCTCACTTTCTTCTACCCGCCTAGGCCCACTCGGCCGGCACCGGCGGGATGATCTCTTCGTCCATCATGAACTGCACCATGTCCCGCGCCTCGGCGATCTTGGCCTCGGCCATGCGGTAAAGCGCGTCGGCAGAAAGGTTGCGGCGAGCCACACCCTGTTCCTGGGCTTTGAGCGCCACGGCCACGGCCTCGCGTGGAAAAACCTCCCACTCGTCCATGGTGGGCATGATGTTGTCCTCGTGGATGCCGCGCTCCTCGGCAAAGCGGGCCAGCTCCTCGGCGGCGGCGATGGCCATCTCGTCGGTGATGGTCGTCGCCTGCACGTCGAGCACGCCGCGGAAAATGGCCGGAAAGCCCAGCGAGTTGTTCACCTGATTGGGAAAGTCCGAACGGCCCGTGCCCACTACCCGCGCGCCGGCCTCTTTGGCCTCCCAGGGCCAGATCTCGGGGATGGGATTGGCCGCCGGAAAGACGACCGCGGCCTCGTTCATGCCCGCCACCCACTCTGGCAAGATGGTTCCCGGCCCGGGTTTGCTGAGGGCGATGCACACATCGGTGCCGCGCATGGCCTCGGCGGGGCCGCCGATACGCCCTTCGGCGTTGCTGCGCTGGCAGATGCGCCACTTGTCCACGAACTCGATCTTGCGCGCCTCGATGTCCTTACGCCCGGCGTGCAACAGCCCCTGACTGTCGGTGGCATAGATGTTGCCCCACCTGACGCCGCTGGCGACGAGCAGCCGCAGCGTGGCCACGTTCGCTGCCCCCGTGCCGACGAGCGACACCTTGATGTCGGCCATCTTTTTGCCCACGATCTTGAGGGCGTTGATCACCCCGGCCAGCAGCACCGTGGCCGTGCCCTGCTGATCGTCGTGCCACACCGGGATGCGCACTTCGGGGTCGGTGCGTAGCATATCCAGCACACGGAAACACTTGGGCTGAGAGATGTCTTCCAGGTTGATGCCGCCGAAGGAGGGCTGGATCAGCTTGACGGCCAGGATGATGCGGTAGGGGTCTTTGGTGTCCAGGCACACTGGCACGGCGTCCACGCCGCCCAGATACTTGAACAGCATGGCCTTGCCCTCCATGACCGGCATGGCCGCCTCTGGGCCGATGTCGCCCAGGCCCAACACGCGGGTGCCGTCGGAGACGATAGCCACCGTGTTGCCCTTGTTGGTGTGCTCAAAGACCTTTTCCGGGTGGGCCTGGATGTCGCGGCAGGGCGCAGCCACACCCGGCGTGTACCAGATGGCAAAATCGTTAAAATCGCGGATGGCCGCCTTGGGTGCGATCTGAATCTTGCCCCGGTAAAAGGGGTGCAGTTTCATCGCATCTTCGGCGGGCTTTTTGGCCTTGGCCAAAAGCTCTTCTTTGGTCAACATCGTGTTTGTCCTCCTAACCCGGACAAGCCGGAACCCATCAGGGAAATCTCACCGCCAAGACACAAATTTAATAAACCAAATAACTGCTCAGCTTACCCTCCCGCAGGCTAAAATCGACAAATTGCGGCAGCAGGGACACGGCCCCTACAAAAGCCTGCGGGAGGGTGAGCAGTTACAAACCAACAAAAGAGCTTTGTGCCTTTGCGCCTTTGTGGTAAATTTCTTGCCCAGCGTGCAAGAATTTCACCGGTAAGGTACTAACCCGGTCAAGCCTGGACCAAAGAGGCTTCATCTCACCGCAGAGGCAGAGAGCGCAGCGTTTTTCTGTTTCCCTCAGTGTCTTTTGCGCCTCGGCGGTGAGTTCCTTCGTCCGAGGAGAATCACTCTCGTCTGTCTGGCTCAGCTTCAAGGATCTGCTCGACCGAGACGACCGGGCCGTATTTGGCCTTCAACGCCTCAAGGCCCTGTCTCTGCCCGGCATAGACTTCGAACAGCCTGGCCGGGATGTCTTGCTCTTTCCGGTAGGCTTCTTCCTGCAGGGTGATGCGCGCCAGGATGTTATCCACATAGAAGGCGAACTGCTTGTCGTAAAGCTCTTTGGGATAGACCTTGCCGATCCCGTCAAAGAGGACTTTGAGGTCCTCATACCTGGGGATGTAACCGATCGGCGTTTCGATGGCGGCAACGTCGCCGTGCGCTCGCAGCTCGAGCCAGCCGAGCCACACCTTTACGTCGCGCTTTTCACCCAGCAGGCGGCTGCCCTGACCGCCGCGCGCCTGGTGGGTCAAAAAGTAATTCAGCCCGGCCATGATGGGTTTGTGGGTGAGCCGCTCAGAGTTGAAAAAGACAAACTGGGCGGCCATGTAATCGGCCAGTGGGCCGGGGATGAACGGCTCGTTGGCCCACGGCTGACGCCGCACGCCCCTGGCTCCCACCTCTGTGGCCGTGGCCGCCGAAAGGATCGATGCGCCGATGACCACGCCGTGATCCGGGTTTTTGGCCACCCACACCGGCGGCATGGTGTCGCTGTCTCGCCCGCTGTAGGTGATCACCTGGATGGGCACACCGGCCGGGTCTTCGGCCACGGCCTCGTTATAGTTGCCGATGGCGCAGTTGCGCAGCGTGCAACGCGCGTTGGGGTGTGAGACGGGAACCGGCTTGCCGCTGCCGTCTGTTTTGCCGGCCCACCACTCGCCCTGAAAGTTAAAGCCGCGCTCCGGCGTCTCTTCGCCATGCCCCACCCAGTGTGGCACGCCGTGCTGGTCAATCAACACGTTCGACCAGATCACCTCGGTGCATTCTTTTCTCAGGCACTTTATCAGGTGTGGGTCGCTGTCGCGGTTCACGTCCTGAACGATGCCAAAGATGCCGATCTCGGGGTTGATGGCCCGTAACGTGCCGTCGTCGGCGATCCATATCTGGGCCAGGTCGTCGCCGATGAAATCGGTGCCGACCATGGCCGTCGTCGTTTTGCCGCAGCCGGAAGGCGCGGCGCCGGCGAAGAAGGTCTTTCGGCCGCCGGGGCCGGTCAGGCCGGTGATGAACATGTGCTCCGAGAGCTCTTGCTCTTTGCGGTAATAGGTGGCCAGGTCGACGGCGAAGCGGTGGTTGCCTTTTTTGAGCAGCAGCGTGTTGCCGGCATACGTGCAAAACATGGAAAAGGTCGTCAGCCAGCTTCGATCCATGAACACGCGGGCGAAGGGCAGGTCCTCTGTCCGGTTGGGCCCTTCGCTGTGAACGTTGGTAAAAAACACGCCCGCCCGCGCCACTTCCTGGTCGAAGCGGTCGTAGACGTGTCGATACAGGATGTCGGCCGAGTGCATGACGTAGGTGGAGGTGGTGATTTCCAACGCCGGGATGGCCGCCGGTGCGCCGATGGGCCCCCGGTTGAAAAAACCCACCAGCAGCGTTTTGCCCCGTGCAATGCCGCTCATGTAGGTTCTGACATAATCGAAGGCTTCGCCGCGCAGGATTTTGAGAGCCAGCACGCTAGTTTTTTCATCTTTGTTCACGATGTAGAACGTGCGGTCGATGATGCGCGCCTGTTCCAGAGCCAGGTCGTAATGGATGGTGTGATCCTTCAATGGCAAGGCGCGTTCCTCACCTTTTTCCAGGCACATTTCCCTGACCCTGTGAAGGTCTGCCTCTGAGCCGGTGTTCACAAAGACCGCGTCCGGATCGGTCATGGCCGCTGCGTTGGCGATCTTGAGCAGCGCTTCTTCGTTGGTGATGCGGCTCAGCTTGGCCAGGTCCTGGGCGTCGCATTTGCGCCTGAACAGCGCCCACGCTTCATCCGGTGTGCGGATGCCGCCGATTTCGGTGAGAATGTCGATACCCTTTTTCAATTCCAACATGTTTTTCTCCCTTTACTTCGTTGTAATGGGGCTTGAGTTGTGTTTACTGCTGCGGTGGGAGTTGAACGAACCCCACCGTGGAAAAGTGTCGGTCAGTGGCTTCCGCATTTCGCGTCAAGAACCAGTCTACGCGTCGAAAATCTTGCCCGGATTCAAGATGCCGTTGGGATCCAACGCCCGGCGCACGGCGCGCATGACGTCAATGGCGATCGGCCCGACGGCGCTTTCCAGGTAGGGCTTTTTGAGCGTGCCCACGCCATGCTCGCCGGAGAGTGTGCCGCCCACCTCCACGGCCAGCGCGAACAGATCACCCACGGCAGCCTGCACCCGCGCCCACTCGTCGGCATCGTTCTTGTCGAACAGGATGTTGGGGTGTAGATTGCCGTCGCCGGCGTGGCCAAAGACGACGATGGGCAGGCTGTGCCGGTGTGCGATCTCTTTGATGCGCCGCACCGTCTCCGGGATGGCGCTGCGTGGCACGGAAATGTCTTCACCGAGCTTGTTGGGTCGCTTGCGCCCCAGCGAGCCAGAGATGCTGCGCCTGGCGCGCCACAGCTCGTTGCTCTCGGCGGACGTCTGGGCCACGCGCACCTCGCTGGCGCCACCCTCGCGGCAGATGCGGGCGATGACTTCCATATCGCGCGCCGCGTCGGAAGCGTCGCCGTCGGTCTCGATGACCAGCATCGCCTCGGCGTCGCGGGGCAGGCCCATTTTCAAATAATCCTCGACACAGTTGATGGTCGTCTGATCCATCATCTCCAGCGTGGCCGGCACGATGCCGCCCCACAGGATGGCGTTGACCGCCTTGCTGGCGTCTTCCAGCCGCGGAAAGACCGCCTGGGCGGTGCGTTTAGCCTCCGGCAGGGCGATGAGTTTGAGTGTGGCCTCGGTGACGACGCCCAGCGTGCCC
Organism: Chloroflexota bacterium; assembly: GCA_049324835.1. Lineage (GTDB taxonomy): Bacteria > Chloroflexota > Anaerolineae > CAYNKW01 > CAYNKW01 > JBMOMT01. Next base: position 209,951 of record JBMOMT010000059.1, read on the forward strand.
TCCGAGCCGACGAACAGATGCACCAGATCGTAACCGGTGACGTTTTTGATGGCCTTGCCGCCGGTGCGGAACACGCGCCCGTCGGCCAGCACCACCTCCAGCGCCATGACGTAATCGCCGGTGATGCCGTATTTCAGGCAGCGCGGCCCACCGGCGTTGCAGGCGATGTTGCCGCCGACCGTCGAATGGCGCACGCTGGAGGGATCCGGCGGGTAAAAGAGACCGATTTTCTCCACCTCGGCCTGCAAGTCGGCGGTGATGACGCCCGCCTCGACGGTGGTCATCATGTTGGCCCGGTCGATCTCCAGGATGCGGTTCATGCGCACCATGTTGAGCACCAGTCCACCGTCTACGGGCACGGTGGCTGCGGCCAGGCCGCTGGCCATGCCGCGTGGGATGACCGGAATTCGCTCGCGGTTGCACACCTGGAGGATTTGCGAGACCTGTTGCGTGCTGGCGGGGTGGATCACGGCGTCGGGCAACGATTCGTGGAACGTGCCGTCGAAAGAGTAACATACCAGCGCTTCAGGCGAGGTCATCAGGTGCTCCTCACCGACGACGGCGCGCAGTTCGTTCAAAACCTTTTCGTTCAGCATCCGCGGTCTCCTCTAGTCCTCGTCCAGGGCTTGCAGGGCCAGCTCGGCCACGTCCATCACCCGCACGCGGACGCGGTCGCGGCGGGCGGCGTCGGTCAGCGTGCGTTCGCATTGCTGGCAGGCCGAGGCGATCACCTCGGCCTCCACGTCCACTGCCTGGGCCAGGCGACTGCTGGAGACGGCGCGTGAAAGCTCGGCGTCGAACGTCTCCAGGTTGCCGCCGCCGCCGCAGCAGTGGGAATCCTTGCGGTTGTCGCGCATCTCGACCAACTCGACGCCGGGGATGGCGCGCAGCACGCGGCGCGGCGCGTCAAAGATACCTTCCTTGCGTCCCAGGTCGCACGGGTCGTGATAGGTCACGCGGCGGGCAGGCAACTCGCGGAATTTGAGCCGGCCTTCGTCCACCATGTCGGCCAGCAGCTCGGTGGCGTGCAGCAGCTCGAAGGGCAGCTCGCCGCCTGCGGCCTCCAGGTAGACGTGGTGCCAGATGTGCAGGCAGGAGGGGCAGGTAAAGACCACCTTTTTGGCCTGCATGGCGGCCACTTTTTCCAGGTTGTGGCGGATCAGCTCGCCGGCCTGATCCAACTGGCCGTTGATCAGCATGGGGTAGCCGCAGCACCACTCCTCGCCGCCCAGCACGGCATAGTCCAGTCTGGCCTTCTCCATCAGTTGGGCCATCGTCTGCGGCAATCGGTAGCTGCGTGGGAAAAACGAGCCGACACAGCCGACGAAATAAATCACCTCGGCGGTTTCGTGGGGCTGCGCGCCGGCGGGCGGCTGCTCCATGTTGGCCGCCCACATGAGCCGACCGGCGTTATCTTCGCCAGAGATGTTGCGATGTTTGGCGATGGTGCGGCCCAGTTGTTCCAGGGTTTCGGGGGTGAGTTTGTGGTGCTGCATGTCCTCGCGGGCGGCCTGGATGACCTCCTCTAGCGGCACGCCGCTGGGGCAGATGGTGGCGCAGGCGGCGCACAACAAACAGCCATAGTAACGCTCTGCGAATTCCTGGCCGGCCTCCAGTTTACCTTCGGCCAGGGCGCGCAGCAGGGCGATCTTGCCGCGCGGCGAGTCGGTCTCGCGCAGCGTGGTGCGATAGACCGGGCAGGTGGCCAGGCACAGTCCGCAGCGGATGCACGAGGCGTGCTGGCCGTCGGTGACGATTTCTGTGCTCAAGAACGGGTGGGTTTCGATGGCTTCCATGTTGCTTCCAATCTGATCGTGGTCTAGTAGGGGCGCAGCATGCCCCTACTGCACGATGGGCAAAGTGAGTAAGGCATGGGGCACGATCAGCACGTCCAGTTCCGGCCCCAGCTTGTCGGCGGCGAGGCGAAAAGCCTCATCCATATCGGCGGCAGGGATCATGTGCGTCTGGCGGACGACATCGGGCGTCTCGCTGCCGACGACGATCACGTCGGCTTGCTCCAGCACTTTGGCCATCACGAAGGCCCGCTGTGCGCCGGGCGGGTAGCCGGTGCGGCGTAATTCTCGCAGCAGCGAGGGCATGTCTTTGGCCGAGCGCATCGTTTCCAGGTAGCGCTGCTCGCCCACGCCGTCGCCGGCGCCCTCTTCGCAGCGGGCCGGGATGATGAAAATACCCCCCGGTCTGACGACCGGCGTCGGCGCGAAAAAGAGATAACTGGGCGCGCGGCTGGCCTGGTAGAGGTTGGTGTCTTTGGGATAACCCACGCCACCCACGGCCACGTCGTATTGCTGCGGCACGGGCACTTCGTAGATCGAGCGTGCGATCTGCACCAGCCCGGCAAAGGCGGCCTCCGTCTCGCCGGCGCGGACGGCCACGACACGTTTGTCGTCGTCGAGAATGGCGTTGACGACGAATCGTAACCCGGCGCGGCGCGCCGCTTCGCTGATGGCTTCGTGGAAAGGGTTGCCCTCGATCTTGCCCAGCCGCGTGCCGGGATGATCGATCATCTGTGGGCCGTGGGTGTAGGCGATCATCGCCTCTCCCGCCGCGCCGACGGCCAGCGTCTTGCGCCCGCCGGAATAGCCGGCGTACTGGTGCGGCTCGACGATGCCGGTGGCCATGAGCAGATCGGCTTCGTAGGCGATCTTGTTCACCGAGAGGGGGATGCCGCTCTCGGTGGCATCCTGAGCTTGTCGAAGGGTGGTGCCCAGGTCGACCAGCGCCGCCGGGTTCTGCGGCTCGTTGTCTACCACGCGGTAGCGCTCGACGACCGCCCGGCCCAGCTTGGCAACCTTCTCTTGCGGCGTGCTGGGGCGGTGCATGCCGATGCCGCATAGCAGGGTGATGTCCTCGTCGCGCACACCGGCGGCCTCCAGCTCGGCCAGCAGCGGCGGCACGAGCAGGTAATCGGGGCTGGCGCGGGTGATGTCGGTGAAGACGATGCACACCGTGTCGCCCCGTTTGGCCAGCTCTTGCACGGGGGGCGAATTCACCGGCTGCGCCAGCGCGGCCCGCACTGCCGCCGGAACGTCCTGGATCGGCGGCAGCGTTTTGGAGACGGCCACTGTGCCGCGCATACCGGGCGGCAGGTCGAATTCTATTTCAGTTTTGCTGTAGGGTATGTGGTACATGTTAGGCTTCCTTTGGGCGGGGGCGCAGCATGCTGCGCTCCTACAATTCGTAGGCGACGCCAAGTTCCCTGGCCAGGGCTTGCAGATCGGCCTCCACTTTGGTTCCCAGGGGGATGCCGTCTTGGAGGCGGCGGTCGGCCATCTCGTATTCTTTTTCGCCGTGGATGTAGATGCGTTCTGCGCCTTTGGCTTTGGGGGTGGCCTTCATGCGGCGGATGATGTCGTCCATGGAGGCCTGGAACTCGTCCAGCGGGCGGAAGGCCTGGATGGAAATGGCGCCGAAAAAGTGGCCCACGTCGGCGGGCAGCGGTTTGCCTTCGGGGGTTTTGGGGTAGATGGTGTCGGCGTAACCCGCGCCGGGCAGCACACCGCTGAGGATATCCACCAGCAGCGCCAGGCCGTAACCCTTGTAGCCGCTGAACTCTTCACCCGCGCCGCCCAGAGGCAGCAGGCCGCCGCCGCGCCGGGCGGTGAAATTGTCCAGCACGCGGGCGGCGTCGGTGGTGGAGGCGCCGGTTTCATCGGTGGCCCAGCCCAGGGGCAAGGGCTTGCCCTGGCGGTTGTAGACCTCCAGCTTGCCGCGCGGTACGGTGCTGGTGGCCATATCGAGCACGTAGGGCTGCTCTTTTCCGGCGGGCACGGCCACGGCGATGGGGTTGGTGCCGAGCATGGCATCGCGGCCAAAGGTGGGCACCACCAGCACGTCGGCGTTGGTGAGCGAGATGCCGATCAGGTCGTGCTCCAGGGCCATCATGGCGTAATAACCGGCAATGCCATAGTGGTTCGAGTTACGCACGGTGACAAAGCCGCTGCCGTAACGTTTGGCCTTTTCGATGGCGGTGTTCATCGCCCGGCGGCTCACCGGCTGACCCAGTCCCGCGCCGGCGTCGACGAGGGCGGTGGTGGCGGTTTCGCTGACCGTCTTTTCTGCCGGGTGGGCCAGCATGATACCATCCTGAAGGCCCTTGACGTAGCGGCGCAGCCGGGCCACGCCGTGTGAATCTACGCCGCGCAGGTTGGCGGCCAGCAGCACGTCGGCGGTGATTTCGGCGTCGGCGGTGGGCACGTCGAGCCTTTCAAAGATGCGCACGCAAAAGGCGCGCAGGGCATCTGGTTTGACGGTCGTTCCAGTTTCCACGGCCATGTTGTGTTTTCTCCTTTTCCGTTGTTTATCGATAGCGCTGCCTGACAAAGATAAAGAGCATCGTGCAACCCTCAGGAGGATGGCTCTCTGCTCCCTGAACAAACGCTCTTTGAATTGAGTGTCAGGTTGATGGTCTGACTTGGCATCGTGGGCGCCGTTGCCCAGACATGCTTCATGAGTGATCCCTTGGCCTACGGTTTCTGGAAACGGGTTTCCAGTTTTTCCAGGAGTGTGGCAGCCTCCACCAGTTTGTCCAACGGATTCTCTCGACCGCGGAAATAACGATAGTCGCAGGGCATGATGTCGAGAGTGGTGACCAGGTCGTTGAATCGCGCACGCACCGACCTTTCGCTGATGCCATAGGCGGCCGCGATCTCTTTTTGTGTCATTTCCCGAAAGTTGATCTTGCGCACCGTATAATCCAGCGCGGCAGCCCACACCTCTGGCTTACGCATGTTGAGCGGCTGGCGGCCCCAGGCGATGCGGAATTCCAACCACATCTGGATGGCCGCGCCCACCTGCTCCAACGGCAGCCCGGCCTGGGTCATCGTGGACGTGATCAGCTTTTCTACGTCGTCCAGGGCGTTGGAAAAGAGCGCCTCGAAACGCTCCACCAGTGCCGTGTCCTGATTTTCGAAACGGATAAACTCGCCCATGGTTCGCAGGGCTCGTTCGTAATCGCCGTAACGGGCCAGGATGCGGGCTCGATGCAGGTGCAGGTCTGGGTTGTCAGGCCCAAGTTGGATGGCTTTGTCGAGGGTGTCGATGGCCGCCTCCAGCTCCCAGCGGTCATACATCTCGAGGCTATCCCGGATCAATTGCCTGATTTTGGCCTGGTCGGCGGTTGTGATGGCCCGCGCTCTGGCCATGGCAAAGCTCCTGTGCCCAATGGCCCAAACAGACGGTCGGGCAATGGGTGCATTTTATCACGATCCTGGCAAACCTGCAACAGCCTCGGTTGGGGCAAGCCTGGTCGGATCGGGGGTCTGCTCACTCTCTGTTGCCAGTCCTTCCTCGGCTAACACACGTTTCAGTGCGGTGATGGCGACGGTCAACATTTCCAGGGTGGGCTGGCGGGTGGTGAGCCGTTGCAGGCTCAGGCTGGGGGCCATGATCCAACGCACCAGACGGTTGTTCTGATGAGCGGCGCTGAACTTGATGACCTCGTAGCCCAGACCGGCGACCACGGGAATGAGCAAGATGCGTGAGACAACGCGCAGCAGCATCGGTGGACGGCCCAGCAGAGAAAACACCAACACCGATACCACCACCACCACCAGCAAAAAGCCGGTGCCGCAGCGCGGGTGAAAGGTGGTAAAAGTCTGCACCGTTTCCGGTTCCAACGGTGCGCCGGCTTCATAGGCGTTGATGGTTTTGTGCTCGGCACCGTGGTAGGCAAATACGCGCCGGATGTCTGGCAAGAGACCGATGGCCCAGACGTAGCCGATCAACAACCCCAGACGGATGAGGCCCTCCAACAGGTTGCTCAGGATAGAGGAGGCGATGTAACGGTCGATGAGGCCCACCAGCAGCAGTGGCGTGACGAAAAAGATGGCCAGGCCCACCAATAACGACACAGCCATCGTGACCCAGGCCAGCGGGCCTTTGAATTCGACTTGTTCTTCTTCGGCCAGGGCGACATCGGCGGAGAACATGAGGGTTCTCATGCCCAGCACCAACGTATCCCACAGCATGGGCAGGGCGCGTAAAAAAGGCCATTGGCTCACCGGCCCGGTATAGATGCGCGAGTCCAAAGCCTCCGTGTGCAGGCAGATCTCACCATTGGGCTGGCGTATGGCCACTGCCATGCCCCGCGAACCGCGCATCATGACGCCTTCGATGACTGCTTGCCCGCCGTAATTAAATTTGCTCAAGGACATCTCTTTCTAGTGTGTATTCAGGGTAGGCCAACGTTCAGACGATGTCGCCCAACAGCACGCCCAACAGGCCCACTACCACGCCCAGGTGCAGCAACAGGTTCCCGGTGGTCAACAGACGCAATCCGGGGATGAATTGAAAGACAAAGTTGAGGATCACCAGGCCAATGCCCAACAGCACGGGCAGCCCCCGGCGCCGGGCGATGTATGCGCTGAGGAGATCTAAAAACCGGTTGAGCGATCCCATCAAGCTTTGTTCTTTCACTCAATTGCTCCTTCTTGCGCAGGCTGCCCCTTTATGAAAGGGGTAAGGCCTAATCGAATCGTTGCCCTTCTGCAAGGCTGGGATCCAGTTCGATGGCCTTGTTCAGGCTCTGGGTGGCCAGGTCGTATTCACCCAACGAGCCGTACACGACGCCGCGGTTGTAATAGGCCTCGGCCAATTTGGGGTTCAGTGAGGTAGCTCGATCCAGATCCGCCAATGCCCGATCGTACTGGCCCAGCTTTTCGTAGGCCACACCGCGATAGACGTGGGACAGCGCGTGGTTGGGCAGCAGTTCGAGCGATTTGTTCAAGTCTTGCAACGCTTCGGCAAATGCCTTCAGACGCAATTGGAGGCGTCCGCGCTGGTAATAGAGGTTGCCGTCCAGCGGTTCCAGCTCGATGGCTTTGGAGAGGTCTCGAACCGCTTCTTCCGGATGGTTCAAGGCAGCGTGGGCCTCACTACGCACCTGAAAGCAGGCGGCGTCGTGGGGCAGCAGGGCAACAGCGCGATCGTAATCTGCGATGGCTTCCTGGTATTGTCCCAAGGCGGCGTGGACGCGGCCGCGATTGTAATAGGCTTCTGCCAGGTTTGGGTCTAGCTCGAAAGCTTTGCCAAAATCTGTCATGGCCCAATGGTAGTCTTGCATGGCGGTGCGGGTGATGCCCCGGGCCGAGTAAGCTCTGGCATGATCCGGGTCCAACTCGATGACTCTATCCAGGTCTTGGAAGGCCTTTTCGTGTTGGCCCAATCGTTCGTACAACACACCGCGACTGTAATAGGCGTTGGTGTGTTTGGGATTCAGGCGGATGGCTCGGCCATAGTCGTCCAGGGCGCGTTTGGGTTGTTCGAGGGCTTCGTAGGCCAGACCGCGGCCGTGATAAGCGTTGACGTCGTCGGGGGCCAGTTGTAGCGCACGGTCAAAATCCTCGATGCCGCGCTGCTGTTCGCCCAGAGCCAGGTGTGCCATGCCGCGGTTGGTGTGGGCCATGGCGTCTGTCGGCAGCAGATTGAGCACCCGATCGTACATGGCGATGGCTTTGCGGAAATGACGCAGGTAGTAGTGGATGTTGCCCAGGCGAAGAAGGTCGTAGGCGCGCTGCTTTTTTTCTGCCTCCGGCACCATCTCTTCGATGCCCATTGCCTGATCGGCTGTTTCGATGCGCTCCAGGCGGTTCAAGATCTGGTCCAGCGCCTCTGCCTGGCCGGGAGATAGCCGCGGTGTTTCCGCGGAAACGTAGCGGTCGTCGGTGATGCCGGCGACGCGTTGGGCCGTTTCCAGTTGCAGCAGTTGAAAAGCCCGTTCCTCGCGCACCAGGCTTTCGCGCAGCCGCAGCCGTGCCTCGGTGGTTTCACGGGCTTTGACGGCCAGTTCCAGTTGTTCGCGCGCCAGGTCCAGTTCTTTCTGGTGCAGATCTTTCAGCGCCTGCCGTTCTCGATCAAAGAGTGTGCCATGACGGTTCAGGACGAGCGCCACCACCAGCTCGACCAGCGCGGCAGCGATGAGCACCGCTGCCGGCAGCAACTGAACCAGGTTCAGATCGATGAGCCAGTAGTTCAGCAGACCAATAACCTGCAACCAGATGGGGTCAAGCTGTGCTCGAAAGACGACGCCCAGCACGATCAGGATGACGAGAACGGCGACGATCAGAAATGCCTTACGCATGCAACCTCCCGCACAGAAACAAGACGACAAACCAGGCTGTTGTCGGGACGGCCTGATTATAACCTAGAGTTGGACTGTTGTCAACAAAAAAGCCCGAGTTTTTGGACTTACGTGCTGGGGTTTTGCAGTCGGATGCCATTCGTTGTGAGTGGTCAGGTAACGGCTGTCATCACGTTTCACCTGAATGGGTCTACTTTTGGGGCGTTTCGGTAGTCAGGCGCATCGACCGGCCAGGGCAAAAGCCGGGGTTCCCGTCTCGCTCTAACCATTTTCTAACCGTTTTCTAACGCTTTTCTAACCCTTTGCAGGTAAATTAAGGCAGGATGAATTAGTTCTTTTTCAGATTTGCGGTGCGTTTGGAACTAATTCTTCAGGCTTGGAGTCCTGTCTCGGTTTGACACAAGAAGCGTGGCAGATAATACGTGACGATTTGTCGTCTTGGGGGGAAGGCGACCGCCCCCACGATCTTCGACGTTGTTGATTCCCCGCACAATGTTTGTGACTCTGCAACAAGGCACGTTGATCCCCAGAAGCGGTGCACGTTGCACTCATCTGCCGGGCGTTTTGGTCTGTGCCAGGCCTCCTTCTGACCCTCGCCGTTGTGTCATCCATTTCGGCGTAAAAAGCCGGGTAAAGGAAATTCATCATGAGTCACGACAAGAGAGAAGCCAGGTCTGGTGCCGGCTGGGTTGAGTATCCGCTGTCCCATGGTCAACGGGCGTTGTGGTTTCTGCACCAGTTGTCGCCCGAGAGCGCAGCTTATAACCTGGTCCACGCGGCGCGAATTCGGTCATTGAATGTCTCTGCTTTGAGCCGGGCATTCCAAGACCTGGTGGATCGACATCCTGTGCTGCGCACCACTTTTGCAGAACACGATGGCGAGCCCGTGCAGCGCGTTCACTCACACAGGGTGGTCTCTGTACAGGTAGAGGATGCTTTTACCTGGAGCGAAGACTATTTGGATGCCCGCCTGGCTGAGGAGGTCTACAGGCCGTTCGATCTGGCGCGCGGGCCGTTGATGCGGCTCAAGATATTCCACCGTGCGCCCAAAGAACACATTGCTCTGTTGGCCTTGCATCACAGCATCACCGATCTGTGGTCTTTGGCGTTGTTACTTTACGAGCTGGGCGAGTTGTACGCCGCCCACATCAAATCTGTGCCGGCGTCCCTCAAACCGGTGCGGGCCGAGTATGCGGATTACGTCCGCTGGCAGCAAGAGATGTTGGACGGGCCAGAGGGTGAACGGCTGTGGGCGTATTGGCGCGAGCAGTTGAGCGGCGATTTGCCGGCGCTGGATATACCGACCGATTTTCCCCGACAGCCGCTCCAGACCTATCGTGGTGCGACCAGCACCCTGAGGCTGGACGCGGAACTGGTGCAGTCTCTCAGGTCTCTGGCCAAACAGTACGACACGACCCTCTTTACGGTGATGCTGGCGGCTTTTCAGGTTTTGCTGCATCGGTATACCGGCCAGGACGATATCCTTGTTGGCACTCCCAAAGCCGGCAGAAGTCGCCAACTGGCCCGAACGCTGGGTTATTTTGTCAATTCGGTGGTCATCAGGGCCGACGTGGCGGGTGATCCCAGTTTTTCCGATTTCATCGGCCACATCCATTCCACCGTCCAGGGAGCCTTTGAGCACGATGCTTTTCCTTTTCCACTATTGGTCGAAAAGCTGCAACCGGATCGTGACGCCAGCCGCTCGCCGCTCTTTCAGGTGATGTTTGCCTGGCAAAAGACAACGCGGGCGGTCGACAGCCAGGCTATTTCGTCGTTTGCGTTGAACGAAGACCGGGCCGAGATGGCCGTGGGGACGCTGGCGTTGGAATCGCTGGCCCTGGCGCATCGGGTGGTGCCATTCGAGTTGACACTTTTGGTGGCCGAAGCCGGCGACGGGCTGGCCCTGTCGATGGAATACAACACCGATCTTTTTGCGCCCGATACCATCAAGAGAATGTTGGGCCATTTTCGAAATGTGTTGGAGGGCGTCGCGGCCAATCCGGAGCAGCGTATTTCGATGCTGCCCCTGCTCACCCACGATGAGCGTTGCCGCTTGCTCGAAGAATGGAATCACACCGCTCTTGCGCCCCTGCCCTACCGCAGTGTGCACCGGCTGTTCGAGGCTCAGGTTGCGGCCCGGCCCAACGCCGTGGCCGTGGTGTTGGACGAGACGCAATTGACCTATGCCGGGCTCAATCGGCGGGCCAACCAGTTGGCCCATCACCTTTGCCGGCTGGGTGTGGGGCCGGGCGCCATGGTCGGCGTGTTGGTAGAGCGTTCCATCGAGGCGGTGATCGGTTTTTTGGCCGTGCTCAAGGCCGGTGGAGTTTACCTTCCCCTGGACCTGGCCTACCCTCAGGAGCGGCTGGCCTTTATGCTGGACGATGCCAGGGTGGAGGCATTACTCACCCAGAGGCATTTGAGGGCGAAAATCGGTGAATCGGCAAACTGGCCAACGGCGTCTCATGTTCCCACGGTTTTCCTGGACACCGATTGGGCTGTCATAGCCCAAGAACCCACCACCGATCTCGCCCGCGATGCTGCCCCGGATCAGGTGGCCTATGTGATTTACACCTCTGGCTCCACGGGTCTGCCCAAAGGCGTCTGCATCTCTCACGTTGCCATTGCCCAACACTGTCTGGACATTGGTCGGCGCTTTGAACTGACCGCCGACGACCGCGTGCTCCAGTTTGCCTCATACGTTTTTGATCAATCGGTGGAGCAGATCTTGACGGCCCTCATCGGCGGCGCTACGCTGGTATTACGCGGCCCGGAGGTGTGGCCGCCGGCAGATTTTTCGCGCATCGTGGCCGATTTTGGGCTGACCGTGATCAACCTGCCGCCGGCCTATTGGCATCAGTGGGTGCAGGATTGGAGCAGAACCGGGGTCCAGATGCCCCAAGACCAGTTACGATTGGTCATCATTGGCGGCGACATGGTGCTGCCGGAAACGTTGCGTCTGTGGCAAGAGACGCCGATGCGTTCGGCCCGCCTGCTCAACGCCTATGGCCCCACCGAAACGACCGTCACCGCTCTGACTTATCAGGTTCCGCCTGGTTGGCATGGCGGCCGAGTGCCCATCGGCCGCCCCCCGGCCAATCGTACGATCTACATCCTCGACCGGCACGGCCAGCCGGCGCCGGTGGGTGTGGCGGGCGAGTTGTACATCGGCGGTTTGGGTGTGGCGCAGGGTTATCTCAATCGACCCGAACTGACCGCCGAGCGGTTTGTGCCTGACCCCTTTGCCGGTCTGACGCACCTCCAAGACCCTTCGGGGTTGCCGCCCCGGCTCTACAAGACCGGCGATCTGGCTCGCTTTCTGCCCGATGGTAACGTCGAGTTTCTGGGCCGGGTGGATCAGCAGGTCAAAATCCGCGGCTTTCGTATCGAGCTGGGTGAGATCGAAGCGGTGCTGGGCCGCCATCCTGCCGTGCGAGAGGCGGCGGTGGCGGCGTGGCAGGAAGGCCCGGATAAACGTCTGGTGGCCTATCTGGTGGCATCCGGCGAGTCGATTCCCACGGTTTCAGAGATGCGGGCCTTTGTTCAAGCCAGCTTGCCGGAATACATGGTGCCTTTGGCCTTTGTGTGGCTTGAGGCCATGCCGCTGACCCCCAGCGGCAAGGTGAATCGCCGCGCCCTTCCTGTTCCTGATGGGGTGCGACCAGAGATGGAGGATGCCTTTGTCGCGCCGCGCAGCCCCATCGAGCAGGAGCTGGCCGGCATGTGGGCCGGAGTTTTGGGAGTGGAGCGCGTGGGCGTACACGACAGTTTTTTCCATCTGGGGGGGCATTCGCTGTTGGCCACGCAACTCGTCTCGCGGGTGCGCACCGCCTATCAGGTGGAACTGCCGCTGCGCCAACTTTTCGAGAGACCCACCGTGGCCGGTCTGGCTGCGCTCGTTGAACAGAGCCTGATCCAGGCTCAGGATAACGACGAGTTGGCCAGCCTGCTGGACGAGTTGGAAGGGCTTTCCGATGAAACGGCGCGTGGGTTGCTGATGGGCGAAGCCTCTCTGCCAGCGGAGTATGGTCATGAGTGAAAACGATCTGTCTCGACGTCTGGCCAGGCTCTCGCCCGAAAAACGGGCCCTGTTGCTGCAGCGGCTACAGCAGAAACAGCAACAATCTCCCAGAGAGAAGGCCATCCCGCGGCGCCAGGACGCCGATTCTTTTCCCCTTTCTTTTGCCCAGCAACGACTGTGGTTCCTGGATCAGTTCGAGCCTGATAGCCCGTTCTACAACATTCCGGCTGCTCTGCGAATCGAGGGGCCGTTGGACGTGGCGGCCTTGAGCCAGAGTTTCGACGAAATCGTGCGGCGACATCAGGTTTTGCGGGCCTCCTTTGTGTCGCACGACGGACAGCCGCTCCAGGTGATAGCCCCAGAAATGACCGTGCCGCTGACGGTGATCGATTTGCAGGGACTGCCTGAGGCTGACCGCGAACGAGAGGTGTTGGATCTGGCCACAAAAGAAGCCCGGCGACCTTTCGATCTGTCGCAGGGGCCGTTGTTGCGGGCTTGGCTGCTCCGGCTGGCCGAAAAAGAACACGTGGCCCTGGTGACCATGCATCACATCGTTTTTGATGGCTGGTCTACGGGTGTGCTCGTGCGAGAACTGTCGACGCTGTACCAGGCTTTTTGCGCCGGGTGGCCCTCGCCGTTGCCAGAGCTGCCCATACAATACGCCGATTACGCCGCCTGGCAGCGAGAATGGCTCCAGGGTGAGGTGTTGGATCGACAGTTGGCTTATTGGCGGCAAACGCTGGCCGACTGCCCGCCGCTCCTGGAATTACCCACCGACCATCCTCGTCCTCCGACGCAGACTTTTCACGGCGGCCATTTCTCCTTTGAACTGCCCGCCGACCTATCCCGGAGACTCGAGGCTCTGAGCAGAGAACAAGACGCCACACTGTTCATGACCTTGTTGGCAGCCTTTCAAATTCTGTTGTACCGTTACACGGGGCAGCAGGATATCTGTGTTGGGACGCCGGTGGCCAACCGAAGCCGCGAAGAGGTGGAGGGGTTGATCGGCTTTTTCGTCAATACACTGGTGATACGCACCGATCTGGGTGGTGAGCCGACCTTCCGCCAGTTGTTGGGTCGGGTGCGCCAGGTGGCGTTGGAGGCCTATGCCCATCAGGACCTGCCTTTCGAGATGCTGGTGGAGGCCGTGCAACCCGAGCGCGTGATGAGCCATTCTCCGCTCTTTCAAGTCATGTTCGATCTTCAGAGCACGCCGTTGGCCTCTCTGCGGCTGGGTGATCTGGCGCTCGGCCTGTTGCCGGTGGAGACCGGCGTGGCCAAATTCGACCTGATGCTCGCGGTCGAAGAGGGCGCGGATCGGCTCAGGGGAGAGATGGAATACAATACCGATCTGTTCGACCCGGCCACGATACGACGCCTGGCGGGGCATTTTGAGGTGTTGCTGGCAGGCATCGTGGCCCAGCCGGACGAGTCGATTGCGCGGCTGCCATTGCTGACCGAGGCGGAAAGGCAGCAGGTGTTGGTGGAGTGGAACGATACCGCCAGGCCGTATCCTCAGGATAGCTGTTTTCACCATCTCTTTGAAGCGCAGGCGGCGCGCACGCCAGAGGCGGCGGCGGTGGTGTACGAGGGGCGGCAGATGAGCTACGGCGAGCTGGACCGGCGGGCCAATCAGTTGGCCCGTTACCTTCAGCGGCTGGGGGTGGGGCCGGAGAGACTGGTGGGCCTGTGTCTGGATCGTTCGGTGGAAGCGGTGGTGGGCATTTTGGGTATCCTGAAGGCCGGAGGGGCTTATTTACCTCTGGATCCCTCGTATCCAGAAGAACGGCTGGCGTTCATGTTAGACGACGCCCGGTCGCCGGTGGTGCTCACCCACACCGGCTTGACGGCCAACCTGCCGGTTCAAGGGCGAGACGTGGTCTATCTGGATGCCGATTGGGAGCGTATAGCCCGAGAGAGCACGTTTGCTCCGGAGAGCCACGCCGGGCCTGGCAGTCTGGCTTATGTCATTTACACCTCTGGCTCTACCGGGAAACCAAAAGGGGTCATGATCCAGCACCGTTCGATGGTTCACCTGGCAGCGGCGCTCCAGCACATCGTTTACCAGCATCATCCCGGCGGGCCGCTGCGACTCAGTCTGAATGCGCCTTTGTCCTTCGATGCCTCTGTGCAGCAATTGGTCATGCTGCTTTATGGACATACCCTGTATATCTTGCCTCACGAGGTGCGTCGAGATGCCGCTGCCCTTCAGGCTTATCTGGCGGATCATCGGATAGACGTGCTGGATTGTGTGCCTTCCCAGCTCAAGCTGTTGTTGAGCGCTGGTTTCATGAGCGGCTCGGACTGGACTCCGGCCGCGGTGTTGCCGGGCGGTGAGGCCATTGACGAGACGACCTGGCAAGTGCTGGCGGAATCGGTGGACACCGAGTTTTACAACATGTACGGCCCCACCGAGTGCACCGTCGATTCGACCATCGGTTGGGTCAGAATGGCTGGTCCACGTCCCACCATCGGACGCCCTGTGACCAACGCCCGGCTCTATATTCTGGATCACCATTTGCAGCCTGTGCCCATTGGCGTGGCTGGCGAAATATACATCGGCGGCCAGGGCGTGGGGCGCGGTTATCTCTATCGGCCCGAGCTGACAGCCCGGCAGTTCATCCCAGATCCGTTTGGTATTGAGCCCGGCGCCAGGCTGTACAAGACGGGCGATTTGGGCCGCTTTTTTGCCGATGGCCACATCGAATTCCTGGGCCGTATCGACCATCAGGTCAAAGTGCGCGGTTTTCGCATCGAGCTGGGTGAGATCGAAGTGGTGTTGAAGCAGCACCCGATGGTGCGAGAGTCGGTGGCAGTGGTGAGAAAAGATGTCGCAGGTGATGGGCGGCTGGTAGCCTATGTGGTTCTGGAAGAACGATCGGCGCTGGTTCCTAACGAGTTGCGGGCATTTCTGAAACAGCGATTGCCCGAGTATTACGTCCCTTCGGTGTTCGTCCAGTTGGAGGCGTTGCCATTGACTCCCAACGGCAAGGTGGATCGAAAGGCGCTGCCGGCGCCAGAGTTGAGCCGGGCCGATCTGGAAAGCGCCTATCTGGCGCCACGCACACCGCTGGAAGAGATGCTGGCTGCGGTGTGGGCCCAGTTGCTGAACATCGAGCAGGTGGGCGTGCACGATAATTTCTTCGAGTTGGGCGGCCACTCGCTGCTGGCCACACAGGTGGTGTCGCGTGTCCGCGCTGCCTTCCAGGTCGAGTTGCCTCTGCGCAAGTTCTTTGAATTGCCCACTGTGGCAACGCTGGCAGAGCAGATCGATGGGGCCATGCGGGCGGCAGCGGGGGTACAGTCGCCGCCCATCGTGCCGGTGCTGCGTGATGTAAAGATGCCGCTATCCTTTGCCCAACAACGGCTGTGGTTCCTGGATCACCTGGAGCCGGGCAGTCCACTGTACAACATTGCCGCAGCCGTGCGTGTGGTCGGTTCTCTGGATGCGGGAGCATTGGCGCACAGCCTGAACGAGATCGTGCGGCGGCACGAGGTGCTGCGCACCACCTTTCGCACCCAGGATGGCCGGCCGGCGCAGGTTGTTGCGCCAGAGATGCATCTGTCGCTGCCGCTGACGGATCTGGGCCACCTGCCAGCCGAGGAGCGAGAGGCCGAGGCGCTGCGGCTGGCGCAGGAGGAGGCGCAGAGGCCGTTCGATCTGGCCCGCGGCCCGCTGCTGCGGGCGCGCCTGCTGCGGCTGGAGCAGCAGGATCACATCGTGCTGCTGACGATGCACCACATCGTCTCCGATGGCTGGTCGATGGGGGTGTTGATTCGCGAGTTATCCGAGCTGTACCCGGCCTTTCTGGCGGGCCAGCCCTCGCCGCTGCCCCCCTTGCCGCTGCAATACGTCGATTTTGCCCACTGGCAGCGTGGATGGCTGCAAGGGGAGGCGCTGGAGGCGCAGCTCGACTATTGGAGGCAGCAGCTTGCCGGCAGCCTGCCGCTGTTGGAACTGCCCACCGACCGGCCCCGGCCGGCGGTGCAGAGCGTCAATGGGGCGCTGCAAAGTTTCAAGCTGTCTCGATCCCTGTCGGCAGAGCTGAGGGCGCTCAGTCGGCAAGAAGGTGTGACGCTGTTCATGCTGCTGCTGGCGGCGTTTCAGACGCTGCTGTACCGTTACAGTGGCCAGGAAGACATCAGCGTGGGCACGCCGATAGCCAACCGCAACCGGGCCGAGGTGGAGGGGCTGATCGGCTTTTTCGTCAATACGCTGGTGATACGCGGCGATCTCTCCGGCGGGCCGAGTTTTCGCGAGCTGCTGAGGCGGCTGAGAGAGGCGGCGTTGGGGGCGTATGCCCATCAGGACGTGCCGTTCGAGATGGTGGTGGATGCGTTGCAGCCGCAGCGGGAGTTGAGTCACAACCCGCTGTTCCAGGTGATGTTTGCCCTGCAGAACGCGCCGTCTGAAACGGTGGTCCTGCCCGGTTTGATACTCGATTCGCTGGCGGTGGATAGCGGCACGGCCAAGTTCGATCTCACCCTTTCCCTGACGGAGCAGGACGGTGAGCTGGGCGGCGCGCTGGAATACAACTCGGATCTGTTCGAGGGGGAGACCATCGAGCGTTTGATCGGGCACTATCAGACTCTGCTGGCAGGCATCGTGGCCCATCCGGAGCAGTCGGTCGACAGCTTGCCGCTGCTGACGGAAGCCGAGCGGCAGCAGCTTGTCGTGACGTGGAACCAGACCGAGGCGCCGTACCCGGCGGGCCTATGCGTGCACGAATTGTTCGCGGCGCAGGCGGCGCGCACGCCAGAGGCGGCGGCGGTGGTGTACGAGGGGCGGCAGATGAGCTACGGCGAGCTGGACCGGCGGGCCAATCAGTTGGCCCGTTACCTTCAGCAGCTGGGGGTGGGGCCGGAGAGACTGGTGGGCCTGTGTCTGGATCGCTCGTCGGACCTGATCGTCGGGATATTGGGCATTCTGAAAGCAGGGGCAGCCTACCTGCCGATGGACCCCAGCTATCCGGCGGAGCGATTGGCCTTCATGCTGGCCGACGCCGGGGTGCAGGTGCTGCTGACGCAGGCGCATCTGAAAGAACGAATGGGCGAGTCGGCGCGCCACACGGTCTGTCTGGATGCCGGCTGGGAGTTGATGGCGGGTGAGGAGGATAGCAATCCGGTGAGCGACGTCAGGCCGGACAATCTGGCCTATGTGATCTATACCTCGGGTTCGACGGGCCGACCCAAAGGGGTATTGCTGCACCATCGAGGGCTGTGCAACATGGCTAATGCCTATGTTCAGTTTCTAAGAATTGGCCCTGGAAGCCGGGTGCTACAGTTTTTCTCTCCCAATTTCGATGGCTCTGTGGCCGACATTTTTATGGCGCTTCTTTCAGGAGCAACTCTCTGCCTGGTATCGCAGGAAGCGCTGGCGTTGGGTGAGCCGATGGTAGACTTTATGCGGCAACAGTCGATCACGCACGGAGTGCTGACCCCCTCGGTACTGTCGACCCTGCCTGAGGCTGACCTGCCCGATATGCAGGCCATTCTGACCGGCGGCGAAGCGTGTGTGCCAGAGCTTGTCAAAAAGTGGGCTCCAGGTCGCCGTTTCGTCAACGTGTATGGCCCAACCGAGGCGACGGTGGTGGCGGCATGGCATGAGGTGGAAACGCCTTCGATCGTGACGTCCAATGTCCCCATCGGGCGGCCGATCATCAACAGCCGGCTGTACATCCTGGACGGTCAGATGCAGCCGGTGCCGGTGGGTGTGCCGGGCGAGTTGTACATCGGCGGGGTGGGCGTGGGGCGGGGCTACCTGAACCGGCCCGAGTTGACGGCAGAGCGATTCATCGCCGACCCGTTCAGTCCTGACCCGGCGGCGCGGCTGTACCGGACAGGCGACCTGTGCCGTTACCGCCGCGATGGCCACATCGAATTCCTGGGGCGGATGGATCATCAGGTAAAGGTGAGGGGCTTTCGCATCGAGTTGGGTGAGGTCGAGGCGGCGTTGGGCGGGCACGAGGCGGTGCAAGAGGTGGTGGTGGTGGCGCGGGAGGACGAGCCGGGGCGGAAGCGGCTGGTGGCCTACGTGGTGTGGGGTGGGGCAGAGGTGAGCGTGGGCGAGTTGCGCGGTTATCTGAGCGAGCGGCTGCCGGAGTACATGGTGCCAGC
>JBMOMT010000060.1:0-227390 GCA_049324835.1 Chloroflexota bacterium
GCGGTTGGCCGGACTACCACGGCCGTCGGTGAGGGAGTGGGCGTCTCCTGGCCGAAATAGGTGACGGCCCCGAAAATACAACCGGCAATGACGAGCAACGCCACAAGTCCTCCACAGCCGATGAGTAATCCTTTGGGCAAACCACGCCGGGCTTCTGGGATAGTCACCGGCGGCTGGGTTGGGGTTGGCGGTGGGGTTTGCTCTGGCACGGTACGAGCGCCACACTCACCGCAAAACAGGTCACCTTCTGGAATTTGAGAGCCGCAGTTGGGGCATTTCATGGCGATTTCCTTTCGTGTTATGCAGGCCAAAGCTCAGAGGCAAGAAGTTTGGGCCACATCTTTCCTGAGTGACTGTATTGTACTCAAAACCAGCGTAGAAGCAAACAAAACATGGGCGATCGTCCATCATAGCCAACATGCAGCGGTGGGTCGTTGCGGCCCAGGGATCATTCAGCCTTTTTTTGCAGCGCCAGGAACACCTTTTCCGCCGAAAGCGGCAGATCGCTGAAGCGAATGCCCAGCGCGTCATAGATGGCGTTGGCGATGGCCGGCGCCGTCTGCACCATGACGTGTTCACCCACCCCCCGCGCCCCCCAGGGGCCATCCTCCAAGGCCGTCTCGACGATGTCGCCGTGGATTTCACGCGGCACGTCGACGGCGGTCATGATGCGATAGTCCACGAAACTGGGGTTGAGGGGTTTACCCTTTTCGTCGAATTGCAGCGCCTCGAAAGCCGAGCCGAGGCCGTGCACCGCGCCGCCCTCGATCTGGGTCAGCACCAGGTCGGGGTTGATGGCCTTGCCCACATCGTAGGCGCTGGCGATTTTTAGAATCTCGATCTGGCCCGTTTCGGTGTCCACCTCCAGATCGACCGCCTGCGCGCCGACGGTATAATGCACCACGGCGCGGGTGCCCTGCCCGGTCTCCGCGTCCAGGTTGGTGACGTAGGTGGGCATAAATGTGCCCTGACCCACCACCGGGCCGCCCGTCCAGCCCTCGAAATTTTCGTTGGGTAGACCATAAACCACCATCTTTTGCAGCGGCTGCTCTTCCTCGCTGCGATAAGAGATGACCTTGCCGCCCTTGATGTCCAGATCGGCCGGCTCTTCGCCCCAACGCCGGGCGACGATCTCTAATATCTGCCGTTTGGCGTCCTCGGCGGCGGCCTTGACGGCGTTGCCCGTCGACCAGGTGATGCGGCTGGCGACCGTCTGCCACTCGTAGGGGCTGTATTGGGTGTCTACCGGCGCCGAGATGCGCACCCACTCGTAGGGCACACCCAACGCCTCGGCGGCGATCTGAGCCATGACGGTGAATACCCCCTGGCCCAGCTCCTGCGCCCCGATCTCGACGTTGACCGTGGCGTCCTCGTTGAAACGCACCACCGCCGAGCTGCCGGGGTTGGGTGGCATGGCCGGCGCCTTCCACATGATGGCCAGGCCCTTGCCGCGTTTCTTGTGCGGCGCGGACGGGCGAGGCTCGTCCTCGTCCCTGCGGCCCCAATCGATCGCCTCGCTGACGCGGTCGATGCAGGCGACCAGGTCGATGGCCGGCATCTCCATGCCGGTCAGGATGGTATCGCCTGTTTTGACGCAATTGCGCCGCCGGAACTCGGCCGGGTCCAGGCCGATCTTTTCGGCCAGTTGATCCACGATCTGCTCGATGCCCCAGTGGATTTCCGGCATGCCAAAACCACGCATGGCGCTGCCGATGGGCTGGTTGGTATAGACGCAGTAGGAATCACCCTTGACGTTGGGGATGTCGTAGGGGCCGGTGCAGGAATAACCCGCCGCGCGGGCAATGTTGACGCCGTACTCGTTCGAAGCGCCGCCGCCAAAGTAATAGGCCGTCTCCATCGCCAGCAGCTTGCCCGCCGCGTCGCAGCCGATCTTGGTGCGGGCCACCAGGCTCTGGCGCACCGTCGTGCCGATGAACTCTTCCTCGCGGCTCATGCGTAATTTGACCGGGTGTCCCCTGACGGCGCGGGCCATGGCCACCGCCGCCGCCTCCATCGACACGCCCGCCTTGCCGCCGAATCCGCCGCCGACGTAAGGGGCCACGACGCGCAGGTCGCCGTGAGGGATGCCCAGACTTTGCGCGATCAGGTCGCGCTGGGCAAAAGGCGATTGTGAGCACGTCCACAGCGTCACCTGGCCCGATTGCCCCCACAGCGCGACGGCGGCGTGCGTCTCGATGGGCACGTGTTGGATCTGCGGCAGGCGAAATTCCCCCTCGACGACGGCGGCGCATTGCGGCCAGGCGGCTTCGACGTCGCCCTTGCGTAATTTAAAATGCTCCGAAATGTTGCTGCCCGGCTCGGGAAAGATAAAGTTGACCACCTCGTACCGGCCCAGATCGGGGTGGATCAACGGCGCGTCGGGCCGGAGAGCCTCCAGCGGGTCAAAGACGGCGGGCAGCTCTTCGTATTCGACCTGCACCAGCCGCGCCGCTCGCTCGGCGATTTCCGGGCTGACGGCCACCACGCCGGCCACGGGGTCGCCCACGTAGCGCACCCGGTCGCTGGCGAAAATGTGGCGGTCTTTGAGGTACAGGCCGATGGGCCGCGGTGTGTCCTTGCCGCTCACCACCGCTTTGACGCCGGGCACGGCCAACGCCTGGCTCACGTCGATGTGTTTGATGAGCGCGTGGGCGTGAGGGCTACGCACGATGCGCCCGTGATACAGGCCCGGGCCGAACGGCATATCGTCGATGAAGGTGGCCGCGCCGGTGACCTTTTCGTACGTGTCCACACGGGGTACACTCTTGCCCACCGGCTGGTTCGTTGTTCTGGTCACGATGCGCCTCCTTTCTCTGCCGCCAGTTTTGCCGCTGCGGCCTGCACGGCCTGGATGATGCGCAGGTAGCCGGTGCAGCGGCACAGGTTGCCCACCAACGCTTCGCCGATTTCCTGTTCGGTGGGCTGGGGGGTGCGTTTCAGCAGGGCGTGAGCCGAGATCAGCATGCCCGGCGTGCAGTAGCCGCATTGCACTGCGTTGTGCTCGACGAATGTCTCTTGCAGCGTGCTCAGGTGGCCGTTTTGAGCCAGCCCTTCGACGGTGACGACCGCGCGGCCATCGCACTCGACGGCCAGCACCAGACACGAGTTGACCGGTTCACCGTCCAAAAGCACGGTGCAGGCGCCGCACTCGCCCGCCGAGCAGCCATCTTTGGCGCCGGTGAGGCCAAGTTGTTCGCGCAGCACGTGCAGCAGCGTGTGATGATCTTGAACGATCAGCATTTCCATTTCGCCATTGACGGTCATGGTGATTTGATGTGTGCCCATCTCTACACTCCCATCCTTGCCAACACGTCCTTCACCGCCCGTCGCGTCAGATTACGCACCATCAGTTTGCGGTACTCGGCGCTGGCGCGCGCGTCGCTGATGGGCGTGGCGGCGTCCATGGCGGCCTCGGCTGCGGCGCTGATGGTGGCCTCGGTGAGGGGGCCCTGGGCCAGGATCGCCTCGGCGGTTGTGGCGCGCAGTGGCGTGGGCGCCACCGAGGCCAGCGCAACCCGAAAGCGATACCCGGAGGCAGCCGATGCATCCGGGAAACCCAACGCCGCCACACCGACGATGGCCAGGTCGCCGGCGCGGTTGCGCCCCAGCTTGAGGTAACGCCCTGCCCAGCCTGCCGCCGGGGGCGGAATCTCGATAGCGGTCACGATCTCGCCGGGTTGCATCTGGGTTTTTCCCGGCCCGGTGAAAAAGCCGTGGTTGGCCCTGTGAGGCCCAACCTCAGGGTTGAGCGGCAGCCGTCGTTCGCCAGCGGGGCCGTAGAGGGCCGCTGTGGCGCCGATCGCCAGACAGGCCGGCGCGGTATCCGAGGCGGGCGAACCGTTGCACAGGTTACCGGCCACGGTGGCCCGGTTGCGCAGTTGATACGACGCCACCGCGCGCGCCGCCTGGGCCAGGATGGGGTAATGCGCCTGCACTGCCGGGTGGGCGGCCACGCGGTTCATGTTCACCGCCGCGCCCAGGCGCAGGCCCGCCGCCGGATCGAAAGAGATGTCCAACATGCCCGGCAACCCCTTCAGATCCACGACGTACCGGGTATTGGGGTAAAAGCCATCGCGCAGCCGGACAAAAAGATCCGTGCCGCCCATAAAAGGCCTCGCCGTCCCGTTGTGGGCGACGAGAAATTCCACAGCCTCTTGCAGCGTCGTGGGCCGCAGATAATCGAACTCGGCGATGAATTGTTTGCCGGTTAGCACGTTTGGCGCCTCCTTGGTGAAAACAGGGGACGGCCATCCAAGTGCTGTCGATGGCCGCCCCGTTTGAAACCGATCGTTTTTAGTCTGCTGCGCCAACCTGTGGCGGTTTAAAGATCAAAAAGATGGCGTTGAGCACAATACCTGCCACCGCGCCGGTGGCGATGGCCGGCCAGCCGTTGGGAAAGATGCCCTGCAAAAGTGGAATGGGCAAGAACCCATCCGGATAACCGATGTGCCCACCGACGCCGATGACCAGGATAGTGGCTCCGATGGCCAGTTGTTTGGGATCGAACAGGTTTACCTTCTCGGACATCATCAACGCGACACCTTGCATGCCGATGACGCCGAACAGGTAGATGGCCAGGCCGCCGCTGACCGCCGTGGGTACGCTCTGGACGATGCCAACCAGCGTCCCGCTGAACGAGAGCAGAATGGCGATGACGCCGGCAGTGAGGAGGGCCGGCCCGGAATAGTTGCGGGTGATGACCATCAGCGAGTTGTTCTCACCATAGTTGGTGCCGGCCACGCCGCCGAACAAACCGTTGACCATGTCGCCCACACCGTCCAGCACCAGGTTAAAGCCGATGTACTCACTCAGCTTGAGTTTTGCCCGGCCCAACTGCTCGGCCAGGTGATCCACGTACAGGCTGATCTGGTACAGGTGGGCCGTGGATTCGGGGATGGTGGCGATGGCCATCACGGCGATGCTGACGATGGCGGTGGCCGTCATCTCGTGGCCAAAGTTGGGAAAGGTGATGTGTGGCGCAGCGATCAGCCTGGCTTGTGTGATGGGATCAAAGCTTACCATGCCCAGAATGGCGGCAAAGATATAACCGACGATCGCTCCCAGCAGGATGGGCAGCATACCGATGAACCCCTTGCCTTGCAGGTAGACCGAAAAGAGGATCGTGGCGAGCAGGGTGACGACCGCCACCGCCCACCAGCCCAGATCGCCGCCAGCGATGCCCCCGGCGACGCCGGAGGCCATATCCAGGGCGGCCTTGCCCAACGCAAAACCGATGACGGCCGCCACCGAGCCGGTGACGATCGGCGGCAGAATTTTGTCGATCATCTTTTTGCCGCCGCCAAAGCGGATGATCAGACCGATGACGATGTTGACCACGCCGGTGACGACGATGCCCGCCTGCGCCGCGCCGATCAGCTCGTCGCTGGCTGGCTGGCCGAAACTGGCATTGGTGATGGCCAGCGTGGCGGCGATGTAGCTAAAGCTAGAGCCATAGTACAGTGGAATGAATTTGCCCAGGCGCCAATAGGAGCCAAGCAACGCCACGATGGTCGCCAGGCCAGAGGCCATCAGCACCGTACTGACGTGAAAGCCCACGAGTAAGGCGACCAGCACGGTGGCCGGGAACATGGTCAGCACGTGCTGAAAACCGAGCAGGATCATCTGCCCCCACGGTGGACGATCGTTGGGTAGATAGCCGAACACTTTTTCTCCTGTAGCCATTTGAATCCCCCTTTGCAAAAAAACGATTACGGACATGACAACGTGCGGCGGCCTTGTGGGCGGCTGCCGGCCCCTTTTTTGCTCGATCTCACCCCCTTTCGTATGTTGTTATCGTGTGGCGCACCGGCGGCCCCATTGCGCGCCTTGCGCCACACCCCTCTCAGTCCAGGTATTCGATGCGCCGGGCAGGTTCAAAGCGGCTGCGGCCCGGCGTCAGGATGCCTTCGTAAGCGGCCAGATTGCGGTCCTGCAGATGATCAAAGATCATCGGGCTTTGCGCCCCATAAGTGATGCGTTTGATGGGGTCGGGGTCGAGTTCGGCGGTGATGATCTCTTCGCTGCCGCGGGCCAGAGCCAGCGTCTGAGCGATCGGTGAAACGATCATCGAATGGCCGAAAAAATAGTTGCCCCCGGCGTCTGGGCCGACGGCGTTGCAGGCGGCCACGTAGACGTGATTGTCGTAGGCGCGAGCCTTGTTGGTCACCTCCCAGATCTCGAAACTGCGCAACAGCGCCGAGGGCCGCGCGATGACCTCGGCCCCTTTGACCGCCATCACCCGCGCCAGTTCTGGAAAATCGCCGTCGTAACAGATGATGATGCCCAAGGTGCCCAGGGCCGTCTCAAAAACCGGGGCCTCGGTGCCGGGTGTAGACCAGCCCGTCCTGAGTCCTGAAGGGCCGCCACCGGAGAGGCGTTCGGTGGGAAAGAGGTGCGTTTTGCGGTAAACGCCGATCACCTGGCCATCCGGGCCGATGAGCGCCGCCGAGTTGTAAACCACGCTGCGTTGAGGCCCCCGTTCATAAGTAGGAAACACCACATGAACGCCCAGGTTGCGCGCTGCTCGCTGAATGGGGGCCGTCGTCGCGCCGGGAATGACATCCACTCGCTGCCACAGTTCCTCGACCGGCATGGCCGGGGTAAAGCCGGTGGTCACCGTCTCGGGCAAGACCACCAGTTCAGCGCCGTTCTCGCGGACGGCCCGTTCCAGCCAGGCTTCGACCTTTTGCAGGTTCTCGTGCACGGCGTTGGGCGTGATGGCAATCTGGACGCAGGCGGCAGTAAAGCGTTTCACGATTCTCCTCCTTACCGGTTCAATCGCTCCACCTGCGCCGGATCGCAGGCGCCAGCAAAGTGGCCTTGCGGGCCATCAATTCCTGATATTCGTCGTCGTCCACAAAAGCCCGCAGCGATCAATGCTCGACTGGCCAGCAGGTCGATCTCGCCGCCCACACATCCGGCGTGGATTTCGAATCCCTGTCGCCTTGAGTTGTTTTGCCACGAACCCGGCCTGGGTGAACTCCAGGGCCGCGCCTACATCGTTTCCATTCTTCGCAGAATGGTCTCGACCATTTTCCCAGGCGTCAGGCCATAGTGGGCCAGCAGCTCGTCGGCAGTGGCCGACTGGCCAAACTGGTCACGCACGCCCAGGCGTAACAGCGGCGGCCCGCCGCCCGCCTCGGCCAGCGTCTCGGCCACGGCGCTGCCCAGCCCGCCGACGATCCAGTGTTCCTCCATCGTCACCACCAGCCGTTTGCCGCCCGCCGCGTCCAGGATCGCAACCGCGTCCAGCGGCTTGAGGGTGGGCACGTTGAGCACCGTCGCCGCCAACCCCTGCCCGGCCAGAAGCTCGGCGGTATCCAGGGCCAGCGCGGTCATGATGCCCGTGGCGTAGATGGCCAGATCGCCGCCCCGGCGCATCACCGGCGCCGCGCCGATCTGGAAGCGATAGTCCGCGCCAAACAGCACCGGCGTCGGATAACGGCCCAGCCGCAGATAAAACGGCCCCGGCGTCTCGGCGGCGGCCAGCGTCGCCAGGTAGGCCTCCGTCGCGTCGGCAGGGACGAGCACCGTCAGGTCGGGCAGCAGCCGGGTCAGGGCCACGTCGTCCAGCGATTGGTGGGTGGCACCGTCTGGTCCCTGGGTCAACCCGGCGCTCACACCCACGATCTTGACGTTTTCGCGGGCGTAACCGAGCTGCAAGCGGATCTGGTCGTAGGCCCGGCCAGGGATGAACATGGCAAACGAGGTGGCAAAAACCGTGCAGCCGGTGGCGGCCATGCCGGCGGCGGTGCAGATCATGTCGGCCTCGGCGATGCCCATGTCGAAAAAACGATCGGGGTGCGCCTGGCCAAAGGCGTAGGTCTTGTTGGAACGTTGCAGGTCCGAATCCATGACCACCACGTCCGGGCGGCGGCGGCCCAGCTCCAAAAGGGCCTCGCCGTAAGCGTCGCGGGTTTCCACGCGGTCGCCGATCTTCCACTTCATCGCGCTGCCTCCCCATCCACGGCCAGCAGCC
The DNA here is from genome assembly GCA_049324835.1 of Chloroflexota bacterium. Taxonomy (GTDB): domain Bacteria; phylum Chloroflexota; class Anaerolineae; order CAYNKW01; family CAYNKW01; genus JBMOMT01. The sequence goes on from JBMOMT010000060.1 coordinate 7,979, forward strand.
GCATCGCCTCCGCCCACTGCGTCGGGCTGATGGGCGCGTTGTGGAACTGGAACTGGCCCTCCATGAACGGCACGCCCTTGCCCTTGACCGTCTCGGCGATGATGACCGTCGGCTTGCCCTTGACCGTCTCCGCCTCGTCCAGGGCGTCGCAGATCTGGCGCAGGTCGTGGCCGTCCACGGCCAGGGTGTGCCAGCCAAAAGCCTGCCACTTGGCGGCCAGCGGCTCCAGGTTTTTGGCCTCGTCGACCACACCCTGGCTTTTCAGGTGGTTACGGTCCACCAGGGCGCACAGGTGGTCCAGCTTGCGGGTCGAGCTGCCCATGGCCGCCTCCCAGACCTGGCCCTCGTGCAGCTCGCCGTCGCCCAGCAGGCAATAGACGCGGATGTCCAGCCCGCGCAGGCGAGCGGCCAGGGCCACGCCGTTGGCAAAACTCAAGCCCTGGCCCAGCGAGCCGGTGCAAGCCTCCAGGCCGGGCGTCAGGCAGGCGTTGGGATGGCCTTGCAGGATGCTGCCCAGGTGTTTGAGCGTGGCCAACGCCTCCAGCGGCAGCACGCCCAGCCGGGCCAGGGCCACATACTGGGCCGGGACGGTGTGGCCTTTGCTCATCACAAAGCGGTCGCGCCCGTCCCAATCGGGGTTGGCCGGATCGTAACGCATCTTGAAAAAATAGAGCGCCGTGACCATCTCGACGATGGACAGCGAGCCGCCAAAGTGGTGGGCCTTGCCGGCGCCCATCATCTTGACGATCTGGTAACGCATGTCGCGGGCGGTGGCCGTCAACTCGGCCAGTTTACGGTCGTCAACCATGAACCTTGCTCCAATCAATCAACCGGGTACAGCAGGATTTTGTGCGCTTCCAGCGCTTCCAGCTTGTGAAAGGCTTCCTCCCAGCGCGTGATCGGCCACACCGCGCTGACCAGCGGCCCGGTCTCGATCTTGCCCTGGCGCAGCAGCTCCAGCACGGTCTCCCAGGTTTTCCAGGTGTGGCTAAAGGCGCCCTGGTAGGTGATGGCCTTGGCCACGATCTCGTCCAGGGTCAGGCCGACCGGCTGCAACGACCAACCGACCTTGGTCACTTGCCCGTTCTGGCGGACCAGGGCCAACGATTGCTGGATGGCCGGCGGCACACCGGCGCAGTCGATCACCAGGTGGGCGCCCAACCCGTCACCCAGGCCGCGCACCACCTCGACCGGGTCCCGCTCGCTCACATCCACGGTCAAATCGGCGCCCAGGCGTTGGGCCAGCGCCAGCCGCTCCCGGTCGCGGCGGGTGCCGGTGACGACGAGGGTCCCCGCGCCGGCCAGGCGGGCCACTTGCAGGCAAAACAGCCCCACCGGCCCCGGCCCAACGATGACCACCAGGTCGCCGGGCTGGACGTGGCTCTTTTCGGCCACGGCGTTGTAGGCCACACACACCGGCTCGGTCATGGCCGCCGCCTCATAGCTGACGCCCTCCGGCAGGTGGTGCAGGCGGCGATGGTCGGCGCGGACAAAGCGGGTAAAGGCGCCGTCCACGGCGAAACCAAAGCCTCGCCGCTGGGGACAGAGGTTGTACTCGCCGGAGCGGCAATAGACGCACACGCCGCAGGTCTGGGCGGCGGTCTCACACGTCACCCGGTCGCCGATGGCAAAACCCTGCACCCGCTCGCCCACCTCGACGATCTGGCCCGACCACTCGTGGCCCAGGACCACCGGCGGGCGGGCCAGCAGCGTGAGCTGGCCGTGGTACATGTGCGGCTCGCTGCCGCAGATGCCGCAGAACTTGACCTCGACCAGGCACTCGTCCGGGCCGAAACCCGGCAGCGGCACGTCGCGGATCTCGACCGACCGGTCGGCTTTGTCGTACAGAACCACTGCTTTCATAGACGATCTCCTGTACTCATTCCCACAAGACCTGACAGGTCCCTGGGAGTCCTGGCGCAAACCCAGGTGTACTCTACAGAAAACCGGTTTGTCGACAAACCGGTTCCGGGGACCTGTCAGGTCTTGGTGTCCCGCAGCGCGGCCTCGATGCCCTCCAGGGCGCGGTCCACGTCCGCGTCGCTGTGGGCCGTCGACAGGCCGTGATGCCACATGGTATGCAGATAGACGCCGTGGCGTTGGCAAGCCAGGCAAAAGCGGTGGAACAACGGCCAGTCATAGTCCACCACGTCGTGATAGTTACGCAGCGTTCTCCCGGCCGGCGGGCCAAAGAGGAAGGAAAACCGCGCCCCGAAGCCCTGGACGCGGCCGGCAAAACCCAGCCGCTGCATGATCTCGTCGATGCCGGCGTAGAGCCGCCGGCTGCGGGCCAGCAGGTCGGTATAACAGCCGGCTTTGCCGATCACGTCAAAAAAGGCCAGGCCGCCGGCGATGGCCGACAGGTGGCCGTTGTAGGTGCCGCTGTGCTGCGCCCGGCCCAGGGGCGCGACGTGGGCCATGATCTCGCGTTTTCCGCCAAAGGCGCTGAGGGGCATGCCCCCGCCCAGGGCCTTGCCCAGCGTGCACAGGTCGGGCGTGACGCCGTAGGCGGCCTGCATACAACCCGGCCCGGTGCGAAAGCCCGACAGGATCTCGTCAAAGATGAGCAAACTGCCTTGTCCGGCCGTCAGCCGCCGCAGCAGCTCCAAAAAGCCCGGCGCGGGCAGGATGGTGCCGCTGTTATAGTTGACCGGCTCCAGAATGACGGCGGCGATCTCGTGGCCGCGGCGGGCCAGCGTCTCTTCGGCCCGCTCGAAATCGTTAAAGGGCAGGACCAGGCAGTCCTCTTGCAGGCAGGCGGGCAGGCCGGCCGCCGCCGGGGTGAAATGCGGCAGCGCCTCGTCGGGCGCGGGCCAATAGTTGTAGGCCAGATAATCGTTAAAGCCGTGAAAATGCCCCTCGAACTTGACGAGCAGCGACCGGCCGGTGTACTCGCGGGCCAGCTTGACGGCATAGTTTGTCGTCTCGGTGCCGCTCATGGTAAAGCGCAGCATCTCGACGCCGGGCACCGCCTCGACGATGCGTTCCGCCAGGCGGGCGTGCCACTGATTTTCGTAGGCGCACATCAGGCCCAACTCCAGGGCCTGGCTCACGGCCTCTTTGACACGCGGGTGGCCGTGGCCCAGCAGCGCGCTGCCGAACGAGGTGCACAGGTCGATGTATTCGTTGCCCGCCAGGTCGTAGACCTTGCCGCCCTCGGCGCGCGAGAGGTAAAAGGGGCCGCCCAGCCCCTTGTGGACCCGCGCCGAGGCGCAGACGCCGCCCGGCAAAAAGTGCGATGCTCGATTCCAGTGCTCGCGGTTGGGGTCCATCATTTGCTCCTACGCCGCCGTCCAGCCGCCATCCAGGTAGATGGTCTGGCCGGTGATAAAATCAGAGGCGGGCGAGGCCAGGAACACGGCCAGCCCGAACAGGTCCCAGATCTGGCCGACGCGGCCCATGGGGATGCGGCTCAACACCCAGTCGCGGGTGGCCGGATCGTCGAGCATAAAAGCGTTGAGGTCGGTGCGGATAAAGGTCGGGGCGATGGCGTTGACGTTGACGCCGCGCTGCGCCCACTCGATGGCCAGTGATTTGGTCAGCAGGTTGACCGCGCCCTTGCTGGCCGGGTAGGCCGGATCGTTGGCCCGGCCCTGGAGGCCGCGCACCGACGACAGGTTGATGATTTTGCCCCGGCCCTGGGCCAGCATGACTTTGCCCACCTCTTTGCAGCAGATAAACGTCCCGCGCAAATTCACGTCCATGACCTGCTGCCACTCGTCGACCGGGTACTCGACGGTCGGTTTGAGTTTGACGATGCCCGCCGAGTTGACCAGGATGTCGATGCCGCCCAACTCGTCGGCGACGCGGCGGACCATGGCCTGCACGCTGGTCTCGTCGGTCACGTCGGCGGGAGCGGGCAGGGCGCGGCGGCCCAGGGCGCGGATCTCCGCAGCCACGGCCTCCAGGTCGGCGGCGGTGCGGCTGACGGGGGCCACGTGGGCGCCCGCCGCCGCCAGCGCCAGGGCAATGCCCCGCCCCAGGCCCCGGCTGCCGCCGGTGACGACGGCCACGCGGTCGGTCAGCGTGAACTGCGCCAACAATCCTTCCAGTTTTTCCCTGGGAATTTGCTCCATGTTCTGCCTCCAAAAAAGACCTGACAGGTCTGTGAGACCTGTCAGGTCCGCGTAACATTGGCGAAAAACCTACTCCTCGTCGTCTTCCAGCACCGCCACGGCGCGGATGGGCGAGCCGCTGCCGTGGCGGATCTTGAGCGGCAGCCCGATGAACTGGAAGCGTTTGCCCGCCACCGGCCGCAGGTCGCCCAGGTTTTCGATGTTGAGCGTCTGCATCTCGCGGCAGACCTGGTGGGCCGGGTAACTCGTCGTCCCGGCGCAGTCGTGGCTGGGTGCGTCCTGGCCGATGTTGATCGCCCCGGCGCCATAGATGAACTCGGCGGCTTTGCGGCTCAGGCCGGGATAGTCGGTCAGCCAGGCGTCGGTGCCGTAGGTGCGCACATAGTGGCCCGAGTAGAGCAGGACCGTGTCGCCCTGGCGGATGTCCAGGCCGTACCTGTCCAGCGCGGCCTGGATGTCGGCCACGGTGTACTCGGTCTTGGGTGGGATGTGCGACAGGTCGAGGCAGATGCCGCCGGTGTAGAACCAGGCGAGGGGGATCACGTCGATGGACGGCGCGCCCTCAGTCGGGTCGATGTGGCTGATCGAGTCCACGTGGGTGGTGCCGTGGGTGCTCATCTCGATCTTTTCGGCGGTGTAACTGTAATTCTCGGTAAAGCGCCCCGACTTGACCGTCTCCTCGTGGGTGGCCACGACCGTGACCTTGGTTTCGGGGTGGCCGGGCCACACCGGCGCCCCGCTATAGATTTCCTGGCTCAAGTCGATCAGTTTATAGCCCATACACGTTCCCTCACTTTCCCTGCCCCTGCCGACCAGGCAGCTACCCGGTCTGGATGATCTCTAACGAGACGCCATCCGGGTCGAAAAAGTAGGTCCAGCGCCAGCCGGCCATCGGCCCGGCAGGGATGGTGGCCGGCGGCGCGGTAAAACGCACGCCGTGATCCAGCAGCCGCCGGTAGGCGGCGTCGATGTCGTCCACCCGGAAGGCGATGTGCATGGCGCCCACGTCGTTGTTGTGGCGGTCGTAGGGCCGGCCCTGGGCGGCGACGTACTCGATCAGCTCCACCTGGGCCTCTCCGGCGCGCAGGATGGCCAGCTTGACTTTGGCCCTGGCCACGCCCAGCGCCTTGGAACGGTCGTCGCCGCTGCGTTCACTCTCCTCGGTCATCACCAGCTCCAGGCCGAGTTGATCGCGGTAGAAGGCGATGGACCGCTCCAGATCGCTGACGGTGATGCAGGTGTGATGGACGCCGTGGATCATACTGTTTCTCCCATCGTCATTCTGAGCGACCGGAGGGAGCAAAGCCCGTCGTGAGACGGGTCGAAGGAAATCTCACCTCACGCTGAGGAATCACTTCTCTTAACCAAACCGAGATTCTTCGCCTCCGCTCCGCTCCGTGTCGCTCTGGCTCAGAATGACAAACTCTGCTAGTCCTTGGCTTCCAGCGCCCGCAGCACCACTTCGGGTGTGGCGGGGTACTCGTCGATCCAGACGCCGATCGCGTCGTGGATGGCGGCCATGATGGCCGGCGGCGGCCCGTTGGTCGAGCCTTCGGAAAAGCCCTTGGCGCCCTTGACGCCCATCGGGTGCGGCACCTCGGCATAGCCCCATTTGAACTCGTCGGGATAGTCCATGAAGGTGGGCAGGGCATAGTCGCTCAAGTTATGCGGCGCCCAGGCCGCGTCCGGGTAGTAAGGATACGAGTTCTCGATGAGGGCCGTGCCCAGGCCGCAGTGCGTGCCGCCCGTGATCTGCTGGCGAACCAGCAGCGGGTTGACCGCCTTGCCGACCTCCCACACCTGGGTCATCTTGGTCACGTCCACCACGCCGGTCTCGGTGTCCACCTCGACCTCGACCACGCAACAGCCAAAAGAGACGGCGCCGACGGCCGGCATCTCGCCGGTGACAGGGTCGTGGGGATGGAAGCGGGCCGGCTGCCAGGCGCCGGTGCCCACCAGCAGGGCCGGATCGGCGCCGCCGCCGAACATCGACGCCCCGCCGACCTGGGCCAGCGTCATCGAGCGTTCGGGCGCGCCCTTGACAAAGACCTTGCCCTCTTTGTACTCCAGGTCGTCCGGGCGGGCTCCCAACAGGTTAGAAGCGTACTTGCGGATCTTTTCCTTCAGGTCCTCTGCCGCGTTTTCCACGGCGTGCGGGTCGATGAGCGTCACGCGGCTGGCAAAGCTGCCCAGGCTCAACGGGGCAAAGTCGTCGGCAAAGTTGCTGGCATAGATGTTCTCGATGGGCACTTCCATCAGGTCTGCCGCAAACTGGCGGAGGATGGTGGTCGAGCCCTGGCCCAGGTCTACCGCGCCGATCAGCAAGACCAGCGTGCCATCGGGTTTCAGTTGGATTGCTGCATTGCTGGGATCGCCCGCGCCCTTGTTGCCCGTAGGATGCAAAACGCAAGCCATCCCGACACCTTTTTTCTTCATTGCGCTACCTCCCTCGTGAACTCATGGCCAGCAAATGGTCCGGCAACTCAATTCCGGCCAGCTTGGCAGCCCCGGTCATGGCCTCCAGCGCCCCGGCGCCACGCACCACGTAGCGCGAGACGCCCATGTCGCCATCGCGCCAGGCATTGATAAAGCGCAGCTCCCACTGGTCCATGCCGATAGTCTCGGCGATCTTGGACATCTGCATCTCCATGGGGAATTGGCCGTTCATGATCGTAAAACCGCGCATAGAGCTGGAGCCAATCTTGTTGGTGAAAACGCACTGGCCCTCTGTGCGCATGTTGGGGATGTGGTAGGGGCCGGAAGCAAACATGGAGCACTTTTCCACGCCGTAGGGCGAAAAGCCGCCATAGGCGCCGGCGTCGTGCCACAGCTTGATATAGTTGGCCGTCAGCCGGCCATCCTTCTTGACGCCGGTTTTGTACTCCAGGATAAAGACGCCGCGTTTGGTGGAGTAGAGCAGGTCTTCGCGACGGCTCATGCGGTACTTGACCGGCCGCTTGAACTTGATCGCCGCCAGCCCGGCCAGGTGGTCGGCGTGGATGTGGTTCTTGCCGCCAAAGCCGCCGCCGACGATGCCGCCCAGGTAGCGGATCTGGCTCATGGGCATGGCAAAGATGGCCGCCAACTGCCCCAACTGGAAGTAGAGGCACTGGCTGTGGGTGTGGATGACCAGCCGGCCCGCCTCGTCAAAGTAGGCCAGCGAGACCATCGGCTCCATGGCCGCGTGATCCTGCTCGCCGGTCTGGTAGCGGCCCTCGACGATATAGTCCGCCTCGGCGAACCCTTGTTCAACATCGCCGATGTACATCACCCGCGTCGTCATGCCATCGCCGTAATCCCACACGTTGCTTTTCAGCTCAGGCCGGACCAGGGGCGCGCCGGGTTTCATGGCCTCGAACATGTCAAAGACCGGTTCCTGCTCTTCGATGTCCAGCCTGACTTTCTCCAGGGCTTCGGCGCAGGTATCCTCGTCGACCGCCACCACCAGGGCGATGTCCTCGCCCAGGTAAGCGGCGAATTTGTCGGCCAGCACCGGCTGATCGCCGCAGGCGCCGAACTTTTTGGCGCCGGGGATGTCGGCAGCGGTCACAAAGCCGACCACGCCGGGCACTTTTGCCGCCGCCGAAAAATCGACGCCTCGGATGAGGCCCTTGTGGACTGGACTGCGCACGGCCTTGGCATACAACATGCCGTGCACGCCAAAGTCGTCCACGAATTTGGTCTGACCCTTCACCTGGCCGATGCCGTCGTATCGTGGCATTGCCTTACCAACGTATTCGGTCATGGTCCTACTCCTTGTATTCGCCAGCGGCCACTGCCTGGATGGCTTCGACGACTTCTTCGTAGCTTCCGCAGCGGCACAGGTTGCCAGACATGTATTCTCGGATCTCGGTGCGGGAGGGGTTGGGGTTGTGATCCAGCAGCGCCTTGGCGCTCATCAACATGCCGGGTGTGCAAAAGCCGCACTGGAAGGCGCCATGCTCGTGGAACGCCTTCTGCAAAGGATGCAAGTCCCCATTGACGCTCAGGCCTTCTACGGTCAGAACCGAGCGGCCGTTCACCGTCAGGGCGATGGTCAGGCAGGAGCGCACCGGCTCGCCGTCCAGCAAGACAGTGCAGGCGCCGCAGTCGCCATCGTCGCAGCCGCGCTTGGGGCCGGTCACGCCGAGCTTTTCCCGGAGGACATCGAGCAGTGTCTCGGTGGGTGTGACCACCACGTCCACCGGGGAGCCGTTCAGGGTAAAGGAAAGTATCTGCTTCATGTCAATTCGCCTCCTAACTCGCTACACGCCAGCCGCTTCGGCCAGGGCGCGGCTCACGAGCGCCGTCCCTGCTTTTTGGCGATACCAGGCTGTGGCGCGCTGGTCGGTAATCGGGCAACTCTCGGCCACCGCCTGGGCGGCGCACTCGGCGATCAGCGCCTCGTCGAGGGCTTTGCCCTTGAGCATCGCCTCGGCCTTGGGGCAACGGATCGGCGTTGGCGCCATCGAACCCAGCACAATGCGAGCCGCCTTGCACACCTTGCCGTCCATCTCCAGTCGGGCCGCCGCCGATACAAGAGAGCAGGTCTGGGCTTTGCGACGCCCGATCTTTTTGAATACCGCCTTGCCCGGCAACAGCGGCACCTGGATCTCGACGATCAACTCGTCGGCGGCGCGCACCGTCTCGCCCGGCCCGGTAAAAAAGTCTTTGATCGGAACCGCGCGCTCGCCCCGGGCGCTGGCCAGGATCACTTCCGCATCCATGACCATGAGCGACGGGATCAGGTCGCCAGCCGGCGACGCCGTGCCCAGGTTGCCGCCGATGGTAGCCACGGTGCGAATGGCCGGACTGGCGTGGGTATGGGCCGCTGCTGCCAGCACACCGAATTTCTCGGCGACCAGGCTGTTGGCCAGCAGGTGAGCCACCGTCGTCCCGGCGCCGATCACCAGCTTGCCGCCCTCTTCTTTCACATAGTCCAGACCCAGCTCGCCGATGTAGACCAGGGCGCCCGGCTTGATCTCGTAGTAGTTGAGTTGGGGCACGAGGTCGGTGCCGCCGGCCAGGACTGCCGCCTTGTCTCCGTGCTCGGCCAGCAGCTTGACCGCTTCGCCGACATCAGTCGGCGCAAAATAGCTGACTTGTCTCATGAGTAAACCCTCCGTTTTCCCTCAAAGAATCGGTTTGAGCGTTCACTAAAGTCCGGTTCCCCAGTTAATTCGCTTGGGTCTTCCTCCTTTCTCTTTATCAGCGGGGCACGTTCTGCGGCGATGAGTCCTTTCCCATCTTTGATTCACGTTTTGTTGCGGGGGGTATGCGTTGGCCTAAACATCGATAACCGATAATCGATTACTCGAACTCGATTCTACCACAGGCCGCGCCCCCTGTCAAGTTGCAAACACCGCACGCCAGAACGAGTGAGGCCGAATCGGCGGCTCAAGCGGTTGACAACCAGGCAAGAGTCGCGTACAATCAGCCCTGGGAAGGAGGTTAACCATGAAAGCCATCGTCAAATATGCGCGCGGAAAAGGATACGTCGAAATCCAAGACGTGCCCGAGCCGACACCCGGCCCGGGCCAGGTCAAGGTCGAGGTGCAGGCCGCCGGCGTCTGCGGCTCGGACCTGCACATCTATTACGACGAGATCGCCATCCCCATCGAGCCGCCGGTGGTCATGGGCCACGAGTTTGCCGGCGTCATCGTCGAGCTGGGCGCCGGCGTCGATCAACTCGCCGTCGGCGACCGGGTGACGTGCGAGACGACGGCCTGGTCGTGCGGCCAGTGCCTCCAATGCCGCCTGGGCCACTATAACATGTGCGCCAACCGCAAGGTCGTGGGTTATGCCGTGGATGGCTGTTTTGCCCGCTACTGTGTCGTCAACGAGCGCCAGGTGCACCGGCTGCCCGACAACGTCGATTTCCTGGCCGGCGCCCTGACCGAGCCGGCGGCCTGCTGCGTCCACGCCGTTCTGGAGCTGACCACCATCTCTGCCGGCGATGTGGTGGTCCTCACCGGCCCCGGGCCCATCGGCCTGCTGTGCCTGCAACTGGTCAAGGCGGCGGGCGGCTACGCTGTCGTGTGTGGCACCTCGTTAGACGCCGAGCGGCTGGCGCTGGCCCGCCAGTTCGGCGCGGACCGGATCGTCAACGTGGAAACGGAAAACGCGCTGGAACTGATTGGCCGCCTGACCGATTCCCAGGGCGCCGATATCTTTTTCGAGTGCGCGGGTGCGCCGGCTGCCGCCCGCTTTGGCCTGGAGGCGACGCGTCGCGGCGGCCAGTACACCCAGGTTGGCCTCTTTCCCGGCCCGTTCGAGCTCAAATTCGACCAGATCGCCTACAAAGAGTTACGCGTGACCGGCTCGCTGGGTCAGCGTTGGACCTCGTGGCAGCGGGCGCTGGCGCTGATGGCCCACGGCCAGGTGGACACCCGCTCGCTGGTCAGCCACATCCTACCGCTCACCGAGTGGCGCGAGGCGTTCCGCTTGTTCGAGCAAAAGCAGGGGCTCAAAATCGTGTTGGAGCCAGCCTAGTCGATCAGCAGCCCCCCGTTCACGTCCAGAATCTCGCCGGTGATGAAACTGGCCTCGTCGCAGGCCAAAAAAACGACGGCGCGGGCCACGTCCTGCGGCGTGCCCAGCCGCCCCAGGGGCGTCCTCTGGACGAACGCCGCGTTCTCCTCGTCGGAAACCGCGTGGATCATGGGCGTGTCGATGCGCCCCGGCGCGACGGCGTTGACCGTGATGCCGTGCGGCCCCAATTCGCGGGCCAACTGTTTGGCCAGGCAAATCACACCCGCTTTGGAGACCGAATAGTGCGCCCCGGCCAGTGTGCCGCCCGTCTTGCCGGCCGACGAGGCGATGCTGATGATCCGGCCCGCGCCCTGGCGCTTCATGGCCGGAACCACAGCCTGGCAGCACAAAAAGGCGCCCTTCAGGTTCACCGCCAGCAGCCGATCCCACTGCGCCTCGCTGATCTCCTCAAAGGGCAGCACCTCGTAGATGCCGGCGTTGTTGACCAGGATGTCGATAGTTCCCCAGCGGGTCAACACTTCGTCCACGACGCGCTGGATCTGATCGCGGCGTGTCACGTCCATCGGAAAAGCCAGCGCCTCGCCGCCCAGAGCCCTAATTTCGGCCAGGGCGCCGTCCAGCAGATCGGCGCGGACGTCGCAGGCGGCCACCCGCGCGCCCTCGCGGGCAAAGGCCAGGGTGATGCCCAGGCCGATGCCCCGGCCCGCCCCGGTGACGATGGCGACTTTGTCTTTCAGACGCATCGTTGTTGCCCTCCGGGCGGGTTGCCAACCCGCCCTACGTGTCAGTCTTTGAGCAGGTGATCGGCTTTGTACTTTTCCGGGATGAACGGCGGCGCCACCGCCGAGACGACTTTGAGGATTTCGTCCCCATCGTTGATCAATCGGTGGACGGCCCTGGGCGGCACATAGACCACCACGCCGGGCTCCAGCAGCGCCTCCTCGTCGTCCACCTGGATGCGTCCCCGGCCCGAGACGCAGTAAAAGACCTCCTCCTGGTCTTCGTGGGCGTGGGCGTTGCTGGTGAACCCCGGATCGACCGAGCTGGTGCCCAGCCACAGGTGCTGGCTGCCCATGTTTTCGGGCGTCACCAGGTGGCGGATGACCCGCTGGTGCGGCGGGCCGATGCGGTCGCCTTCGACATCTTGCTCGCGGATGTACTTCACGAAATCCCTCCCTGCGCAAGTTCTTGAGAAAAATCGATTATCGATTGCTCGCTGTCCTATTGTAGCGTTTTTTGCCATCGTGTCAAGTCCGATATCCGAGCGAAAAAAGTCGCCATAACTTGACAGTGAACGGAAAGATGGTACAATACGGACGCAATAATCGATAATCGTTAATTGGCAGTACTGCAAAACTCGCTATCTCTCGCTCCCGCCGGACCACAGTCCGGCGGATAGGGTACCTGAAAACGTATATAAATGCTCTGTTCCGAACAGTGCGCGGACTGTGGTCCGCGCCGAGCGATATGAGCGTTAGTGACTTTTGCGGTATTGCGTTAATTGAGTAACTTTGGAGACGGGACATGATTTCCAACCACGGACAGGTAGATGCAAACAGTGAAGGCCGGCATTTGCCTCGTGTCGTGCTGAGCGACCGGGTCAAAGAGTACATCGTCGAAGCGGTGTTGAGCGGTGAACTTGGACCGGGCGACCGCATCGTCGAAAGCTCGATGGCCCGCGAGCTGGGCGTGAGCCAGGCGCCGGTGCGTGAGGCCATCCGCGACCTGGTGCTCCTCGGTTTTTTGGAGACCGAGCCTTACAAGGGCACCTCGGTCCGCTCGTTCACGCCCGAGGAACTGTGGGAAACCTACACCGTGCGCGCTGCCCTGGAGTCGCTGGCCGCCCGGCTGGCAGCCACCCACCTCACCGCCGACGATGCGGACAAGCTCCAGAGTATCCTGGACGAGATGATGGAAGCCGCCCGCCAGCAAGACCGCGACCGGCTGGTCCAACTGGACAACCGCTTTCACGAGACCATCCTCAAGATTTCGCGGAACAAGACCCTGCATCAACTCTGGAAAACGCTGCAATTCGGCACCTGGAGCATCGTCACCTACCGCAAGTCGAGCTACGATCCGGCCTACCTGGCTGCCCGCCACGGCGAGCTGCTGGAGGCCCTCAAGTCCGGCGACCCGGAACAGGCCGCCCACGCCATGCAACACCACATCGAAGACATGGGCAAGCCGCCCGAAGATATGCGTATCGAAAAAGGCTAACAAGCCATGACAGGCAGTGACTCTCCCCGGCCCTCGCCGTCCAGCGGTGGGGGCCGGGCTTTTGGAACGGACATTGCCCCGCGAGTTCTTGACAAACTCCCTGGTTCAGGGTACAATAGTCTCTATATAATCGATTCTCGAAAATCGAAAATCCAAAGCTTCGAGGCAGCGAGCGACACATCGGTTGGGGAAGGAGGGCCTATCGGCAGACTGTTGGCCTGGCGGCTATCGGGCAGCGTGACCGTTGGTTCACGTGCCGGTTGGTGATTTTGTAACGAGTGACAAATCCCAAGGGAACCAAAGGAGGTTTACAAATGGCAGATTCTAGCAAGGTGCTCGGAACGTTTTTCGGCGACGAGACCTTTCCCATCGAGTGGAAGGACGAGGGAGAAAAAAAGCTATTCTGGTTCTACGACGACAACCACTGCCCTCGCCCCATTTCCCCGATGTATTGGAGCCTGGACGGTTGGTGGGGACCGACGCTGGACTATATGTACCGGCGTTTCGGTTTTCCCATTGGCAAAGCCTGGATCGGCAAGCGGGTGAACGGCTACCTGTACACGGCTATTGTCCCCCGCGAGCCTGAATCGGCCGCGATGCTGGGACCCTACTACGGCTGGATCATGCCCACCTATGCCAGCAGGTTCCTGGACTGGTGGAACGACCGCTACCTGCCCGAAATCGAGCGCAACTTTGAATACCTGGACACCTTCCCCACGGAGAAAGTCTCTTTGCAAGAACTGATGGTCTTCCTGGAGGAGGCCATCGACATCCAGGAGCGACATTTCCGCCTGCACTGGATCCTCAACCTGGCCCAGTTCCAATCGTCCCTGGACTTGCAGGCAGCCGTCGGCGAGGTCATTGGTGCGGCTGACCCCGCCCTAATCGGCCGCATCCTGATCTCCATCAAGGACCGCAACTGGGATAGCCTGGAGGCGCTGTGGAAGCTCAAAGAAAAAGTCAAGGCCGATCCCCAGCTCAAGGCGGTTTTTGACGCCGGCGAGACCGCCACGGCGATCATTCCCGAGCTGAAAAAGAGCAAAAAGGGCCAGGCGTTCCTGGCGGACGTGGAAGCCTACTGCAAGGAATTCGGCGTCAAGCCCTCCATGTACACCCACGAGTACACCAACAAGCTATGGGTCGAAGATCCGGCCCCGGCCGTCGAGAGTATCAAGGGTTACCTCGCCGCTAATTACGACTTTCCCACCGAGTATCAGCGTATGGTGGACGATCACCACGCCGCCATCGCCGAGCTCAAGGCCATGGTGCCCGACACGGCCACGCCCGAGCAGCGCGCCAAGCTGAACACCGCCATCGAGCTGGCCACCCGGATGATGCCCCTCACACCGGACCACCACTTTTACATGGACCAGGGCTCTTTTGCCCGCATGCGCCTCGTCCTGCTGGCCATTGGCCGGCGCATGGTCAAGGAGGGGTTGTTGCGCGATCCGGAGGACATCATGTTCCTGGAATACGACCAATTGCGCGCCTACGTGGCCAACCCCAGCGGTTACGATGGCCAGTCGATCATCAAAGAGGCGCGCCGCGCCTACGAAAAGGCCCATCACATCCGCCCCCGCGATTGGGTGGGCACCGTGACCCAGTGGTCGATGTACGAAGAGATCTACCACACGCTGTGGGGCTGGCCCGAACGCTGGGAGCGCGCCCAGGCCGGCGAAGAGGCCGTGGCGGGCATCGTCAAAGGTCTGCCGGCAGCAGCCGGCGTGGCCGAGGGGGTGGCCCGCGTGGTGATCGGTCCCGAAGAGTTCAACCAGGTCCAGCGCGGCGAAATCCTGGTGTGTATGATGACCAACCCCGGCTGGGTGGTGCTCTTTAGCAAGATCAAAGGCGCCGTCACCGACGCTGGCGGCGTGTTGAGCCACACCGCCGTCGTGGCCCGCGAGTTTGGCCTGCCGGCCGTGGTCGGCACGGGCGAGGCCACCAGCCGCATCAAAACCGGCGACCGCATCCGCGTCAACGGCAACACCGGCGTAGTAGAGATTCTGAGTTAGGCGTATCGACGCGACGTGGGGGCGCGGGCAACCGCGCCCCCACTGGACACAGACTGAACAGGAGAGTACGGTATGGCAGCCACGGGTGGATACGTGGGCAGTGTGCTCCGAGTGGACCTCACAAACGGCTCACTTGACCAGGAGCCGTTGGACGAGGCTTTCAGTCGAGCTTACATTGGCGGCCGGGGCTTTAGCTCGCGCCTGCAGTACGACCTCATTCCGCGCGACGTGGACCCCCTCGGCCCAGACAATGTCCTGATCATCGCCCCCGGCGCGCTGACCGGCACCTCGGCGCCCTCGGCGGCGCGCTTTGTCGTCGCCGCCCGCTCGCCGCTGACCGGCATCCTGGGCGACGCCAACTCGGGCGGCTTTGTGGGGGCCATGCTCAAGCGAGCGGGCTTTAGCCTGGTGCTGATCCGGGGCCGGTCGCCCCAGCCGGTCTATCTGTGCATCGACGACAATGAAGCCGAGCTGTGCGACGCGCGCCACCTCTGGGGCCGCGACGTCCACGAGACCACCGACGCTCTCAAACAAGAGCATGGGCGGGGGTGCTGCGTGGTAGCCATCGGCCCGGCCGGCGAAAACCAGGTCCGTTTCGCGGCGGTCATGGCCGACAATGAGCACGCCGCCGCGCGCACCGGTCTGGGTGCGGTGATGGGCGCCAAGAACCTGAAAGCCATCGCCGTGCGCTCCCGGCAAGACTTTCCCTACCGCGACGAGCCGGCCTTCAAGGCCCTGGTCGCCGAGCTGCGAGAGATCGAGCAGAACGACAGGCGGGCCCAAGACTTTTCGGCCAGGGGCACCCTGGGCACACTGATGGACCATCACTCGGCCATCGGCGCCATGAACACCCACAACTACCAGTTCGGCCAGTTCGAGGGCAAGGAAAAGGTCGATCACGAGGCGTTGGCCGCCGAGTACCTGGTCCGGCCGACAGGCTGCTACCGCTGCTCACTCAAGTGCGACCGCTACAGCCGCATCACCGAGGGTGAATTCGCCGGCGTGGAGGTGGACGGCCCCGAGTACAGCACCGCTGTGGCTCTGGGATCGGGGCTGGGCATCGACAACATGGCCGCCATCCTCAAGGGCAACGACCTGGCCAACCGCTACGGCCTGGACACCATCGACCTGGGCGGCGTCATCGCCTTTAGTATGGAGCTGTATCAGCGCGGCATTCTCAGCAAAAAAGAGGCCGACGGCCTGGACCTGGAATGGGGCAACTATTACACCATGCTGGAGCTGGTGCGGCGCATCGCCTTCCGCGAGGGTCCCTTTGCCGACCTGCTGGCCCACGGCGTCCACGTCGCCGCCCAGGAGATTGGGCGCGGCGCGGAGCGCTACGCCGTGCACGTCAAAGGCATGACGCCCGCGCCCCTCGACGCCCGGGCCGTCAAGGTCTACAACTTTCGTTATGCCGTCTCGCCGCGCGGCGCCGACCACCTGCGCATCTCGGCGCCCGGCGCCTATGCCCTGGACAGCATGCCGCTGCTGGAGGCCGCGGACAAACTGCGTTTCTGGGAGAGCGTCGTCACCGTGCCGGACCTGATGGGCGTCTGTAAATTCGCCTACACCTACTACACCGAGACGCCCGACGTGGCCCTGCACCGCACCCTGGACATCCTGCCCGGCCTGTACCGGGCAGCCACCGGCTTTGAGTTGAGCCGCGAGCAACTGGTCGAAACGGCGGCCCGCGTGGTCAACGTCGAGCGCGCCCACAACAACCGCCTGGGCCTGACCGCCGCCGACGACACGCTGCCGCCGCGTTTCACCGAGGACCCCATGCCCGGCGGCCCGGCCAAGGGCCAAGTCTACGACATCCTGGAGCCGATGAAGGAGGCGTGGTACACCGTCCAGGGTTGGGATCCACAAACCGGCATCCCCACGCGCGAGACGCTGGAAAAATTGGACCTGGGCGACATGGCCGACGATCTGGAAGCAACGACCTGACAGGTCTCAAAGGAGTGAGACATGACGAAACTGATTGACCTGAGCATGAAAGTTAGCGCCGACATGGTCGTCTTTCCCCGCGTGGCGCGGCCCATCATGGCCATGCTCGAAAGCTGGGAAGAGTTTGCCGTCAACATCGGCGCCGCCGAATACGGCGCCACCTGGCTAACGGCCCACTATGTCGTCGTCCTGGGCGACCACGTCGGCACCCACGTCGACTCGCTGCGCCACATGCGCGACGACGCCCCCGGCCCCGACGGCATCCCGCTGGAATACTGCTACGGCGACGGCGTCGTGCTCGACTTTAGCGACAAGCCGGTGGGTTATGGCATCACCGCCGAGGACTGCCAACACGAGCTGGCCCGCATCGGCTACAGACTCAAGCCGCTGGACATTGTGCTGGTCAAGACCGGTGCGGGGCGCTACAACACCGAGCAACGTTACCTGACCGACCATTGCGGCATGACCGGCGAGTCGACCCACTGGCTCATCGACCAGGGCATCAAGATGATGGGCATCGACGCCGTCACCTGGGATCGCCCGGTCAGGTCGATGTTCGAGACCAAGGAATTCTGGCCTGGCCACGTGGTCATGCTGGAGCGTGAATACTATCACCTGGAGAACCTGGCCAACCTGGATGCTATCCCGGTGCCGCACAGCTTCAAAGTGTCGGTGTTCCCGGTCAAGTGGCAGGGCACGACCGCCGCGCCGGTCCGCGCCGTGGCGATTTTGGAGTAGCGCAAATTGGCAATTTGCGCTCGCTACGTGGTCATTCTCGGTTCGCTCGATACCAAGGGGCCGGAGGTGGACTTTCTCCGCGAGAGGGTTCGCGCCGAAGGCGGCGTCCCGCTGGTGATCGATACCGGCGTGCTGCCCGAGCCCACCACCGCCGCAGACATCAGCCGCCACGACGTGGCCCAGGCGGCGGGCAGCAGCATCGAGTCGCTGATTAAAAAAGGCGACAAGACCCACGCCCTGGTCACCATGGCCCAGGGAGCGAGTGTCCTGCTGGGAAAACTGCTCCGGGAGGGCCAACTGGGCGGCGTGCTGTCCATCGGCGGTTCGCGGGGCACGGCCCTCAGCACGCAGGTGATGCAATCGCTGCCGGTGGGCCTGCCCAAGCTGATGGTCTCGACCATGGCCAGCGGCCACAACCCCTTTGGCCCCTACGTCGGCACCAAGGACGTGACCGTGATGCACTCGGTGGCCGATGTGCAGGGTGTCAATGCTGTGACGCGGTCCATCTTTGGCAATGCGGCGGCGGCCATCACCGCCATGAGCCGGGTGGGCGGGCCGGTGCAACGCGGCGACAAGTCGATCCTGACCGCCTCGATGCTCGGCGCGTCGACCACCCTGGTCAGCCAGATCCAGGCGCTAGTCGAGGACGAGAGCGAAGTGATCGCCTTCCACTCGGTGGGCACCGGTGGACGGGCCATGGAGGAGCTGATCGACAGCGGCCTGGTCGGGGGTGTGTTCGACGTCAGCCCCGGCGAGATGACCGCCTTTGTCGTCGATGGGCCGTTCTCGGCCGGGCCGGAGCGGATGCGGGCCGCGGGCCGGCGGGGGATTCCCCAGGTCGTCGCGCCCGGCGGCCTGGATTTTATCATCGAAGGCCCCGTGGACGACCTGCCGGCGCGCTACCGGGGTCGCAAGATCATGAGCCACACGCCGGTCATCACCCTGGTTCGCACCTCCGCCGCCGAGATGGAGCAGGTGGCGCGGCTCATCGCCGGGCGGCTGGCCGAATCGAACGGGCCGGCAGCGGTCATTCTGCCGCTGCGCGCCTTTGGCTGGTTCGCCTGCCAGGGGCAGCCGCTGCACGATCCCGAGTCGGACCGGGCCTTTATCGAGACCTTCCGGGCCTGCGCGCCCCCGGGCGTGCAACTGGTCGAGCTGGACACCCACCTCAACGATCCGGCGGTGGGCGAGATGGCCGTCCGTCTGATGCGGGAGATGTTGGGCTGATGCAGATCCACGTGGAGCGCTTTTTCCTTTCTCGGGCGGCGTAACTGCTCAGCCTACCCTCCCGCAGGCTGAAATCGGTTATCCTGTGCCACAATTTAGCCGACTGGGCCCGGTAAATCTGCAAAATGTAGCGGCACGAGGAGGCACGGCATACCGCGCCCCTACCAGAACCTGCGGGAGGGTGAGCAGTTACCGGGCGGCTAAATATTCAATACCCAATTCAGGAGACGTCATTTTGATTTCATTCGATACCTACCGCAATCTGTACAAACTCGACGGCAAGGTCGCCCTCATCGCCGGCGGCGCGGGTGGCATCGGCAGCGCCATTTCCGAGGCGCTGGCCGCTTTTGGCGCGACGGTCGTTCTCTGTGGCCGCGACGGGGCCAAGGCCGAGGCCCTGGCGGCTCAGATCGAGGCCGCCGGCGGCCAGGCCTGGGGCGCATCGCTCGACATCCTCGATTTTGAGGCGGTGCGCCGTTTTGTCGGCCAGGTCGTCGAGCGCTCTGGGTCGCTGGACGTGCTGGTCAACGCCGCCGGCACCCACGTCGATACCCCCGCCGAGGACTATGCCGAGGCCGATTGGGACCGGGTGCTCGACCTGAACTTGAAAGCGGCCTTTTTCCTGTCGCAGGCTGTCGCCCGGGTGCAGATTCCACGCGGCGGCGGCAAACACGTTCACATCAGCTCGGTGCGCAGCCTGTTGGGTATCCATCGCGGCTACGTGGCTTACTGCTCCAGCCGGGGCGGTTTGAACATGATGATCAAACAGCTCGCCACCGAGTGGGCCAAATACGGCATTACGGTCAACGGCATCGCCCCGACGTTCACGCGCACCGAACTGGTCAAGGACTATCTTGAGGATCCCAACTTTTACAATCCGCTGGTGGCCCGCATCCCGCTGGGCCGCATCTGTGAGCCGCAAGACCTGGCGGCGCTGGCCGTCTACCTGGCCGCGCCTGCTTCCGATTTCATCACCGGCCAGATCATCTTTGCCGACGGCGGCGTGACGGCCACGCAGTAGACGGGGGAAGGTTGTATGGCAGACAAGTGGTGTGTTTGGTTCGACGAATTGACACGGGACGACGTGCCGCTGGCCGGCGGCAAGGGCGCCAACCTGGGCGACATGGTCCGGGCCGGGCTGCCGGTGCCGCCCGGCTTTGTCATCACCGCGCCGGCCTATCGCCAGGTGGTAGAGACCGCCAACCTGGCAGGCAAGATCGACGACCTGCTGTTGGACCTGGATCGCAGCGTGTGTGACGAACTCCAAAAGATCGAGCCCCTGCTCCGGGCGCTTTTTACGCACGTGCCCATCCCCGCCGAGCTGGAAGAGGCGGCCCTGAGCTACTATCGCCAGCTTGGGGCGGAGGTGCCGGTCGCCGTCCGCTCCAGCGCCACCGCCGAGGACCTGGCCGGGGCCAGTTTCGCCGGCCAGCAGGAGACCCTGCTCAACGTCGTCGGTGAAGCGGCGCTGCTGGCGGCTGTGCGCCGCTGCTGGTCTTCGTTGTTCACCTCGCAGGCCATCTTTTACCGCTGCCAGCACGGCTTTGACGACCGCCAGGTGTCGATGGCCGTCGTCGTACAAAAGATGATCGACTCGGCGAAATCGGGCGTCAGCTTTACCGTGGACCCCGTGCTGCGTAATCCTTACCAGATGGTCATCGAGGGGGTGTGGGGTCTGGGTGAGGGCATCGTCTCGGGCGAGATCACGCCCGACCACTACAAGCTGGACCGCGAGACCTGTGAGTTGGTTTTTGAGTTCATCCCGGACAAGACGATCATGTTCTGCCAGGACGAGGCGGGCGGCGCGGTCAAACGGCCGGTGCCTGCCGGGTTGGTCGCGGCCCGCGTGCTGACCGACGACGAACTGCGCTGCCTGGTCGATCTGGGCAACCGGCTGGAAGCGCATTTCGGCTGTCCCCAGGACATCGAGTGGGCCATCGAGAACGGCGTCATCTATCTGCTGCAAAGCCGGCCCATCACCTGCCTGTGAAATCCAAACCTGACACACCAATTTCCCCGAGTTGGATCGAATTGGCAGAAATCCAGGTATGTGATTCGGGCCAAAGAAGTGTTGGGACTGCGCCTTCGAGATGGGAAAACGGTCAAAATGCGGCAAAAAACACTTTCTGTGGACTGAAAATCGGCTTTTCCACCGCTGTGATCTCGGAGGATATTTTGCCAAAACAGGAGCCTCAAATGCTCCGTAGGGAAATTGGTGTGACAGGTCTTCAAGACCTGTCAGGTTTCAAGGAGTGAACCATGTTGCAATTGAGCGAAGAATTTTCCTCCGGCGGAGCGCGATTGCGCTTTGACGTGTACGGTTCGGAGCCACGGGAGCACGTCCTGGACGAGCTGGCCTTCCTGGCCTATCGCCTGGCCAGCGTCCAGATCGCGCCAGAAATCACCCGCCCGGCGCCCGACATTGTCTGGGATCAGGACGCCGCCGGCAAAAACATCCGCTACGACGGCCAGAGTCTGTTCCTCGACGGTGAATGGTTCCAGGGTGAGGTGCAAAAGGCCATCGTCTCCATGCTGGCCCTGCGGATGGAACAACTGGGATTGCACCCCTTCCACTCGTCGGCCATCCGCAGCCGCGGTCGGACGGTGATGTTTATGAGCGGCGAGGCCAACCACGGCAAAACGATGGCCCAGATCGAGGGCAGCCGGCGCGGCGGGCTGGTCGTCTCCACCGAGACGACCGTCACCGACGAGCGCGGCTGGGTGGTGACCGGCTCCAAGACGACCTTTTTGAAAACGCGCTCCAAGGGCACCGAGCGCTCCGACATCCCCGACGCCCGCCAGGGCGCGGCCAAGTTTTTCGACGAGACGCCGACCTTTGTCACCTACGACGAGCCGTGCGACGTCGATCTGGTGGTGCTGCCGGCCATCGACGGCAACTTTGACACCCAGGTCGTCGAAATGATCCCGTTTGAGAAGGAATACCAGACCTATCACTCGCTGATCAACTACCACGGCTTGCACCAACTGCTCGCGCCGGGCCTGCCGATGCCCCTCATCGACAGCGACGAGCTGCGCCGCCAGCGCGCCGACTTTGGCCACCGCTTTGCCCATCGCCCCTACTACCTGATCCGGGCGGCCAACCCGCAGCGCCTGCTGGACGAGGTGGAAAAGCTGCTGTGAGCGAAAACAGCACCCTGGGCCGCGTCGTGCTCGGCGATCAGGTCAAAGAGTATATCATCGAAGCGATTATGAGCGGCGAGTTCCAGCCGGGCGACCGGGTGGTGGCCAGCTTGCTGGCGCGGCGGCTGGGCGTCAGCCAGGCCCCGGTCCGCGAAGCGATCCGCGATCTGGTGCTGCTCGGCTTTCTGGAGAACGAGGCGTTCAAGGGCACCTCGGTGCGCTCTTTTTCGCCCAAAGAGCTGTACGAGGTCTATACCGTGCGCGCCGCCCTGGAGTCGCTGGCCGCCCGCCTGGCCGCCGAGCGCCTGACGCCCGGCGACGTGCAAGCTCTGCAAGACACGCTGGAGCAGATGATCCGCGCCGCCCAGGAGCAGGACGAGGCAGGCATGGTCCGCCTGGACAACCGCTTTCACGAAACCATCCTCCAGGTTGCGGACAACCAGTTGCTCTACCAGTTGTGGCAGACGCTCCAGTTCGGTTATTGGACTATCGTCACGACGCGCATGTCGAGTATGGATCTGGAAGAACTGGCCCGCCGCCACGAGGCGCTACTGAACGCCCTGGCCTCGCGTGATCCGCAGCAAGCGGCAGCAGCCATGTTGCATCACATCGAAGACCTGGGCCAGCCGCCCAAACCCCCGGAGGGCGTTCTTGATTGAGCAACAAACCGTCGAACTGGTGAGGTGAGTATGCCTTTCGAGATTACCATGCCCCAACTGGGGCTGACCATGGAAAAAGGAACCGTCGTCGAGTGGCTGGTGGCCGAGGGTGACGTGATTGCCGTTGGCCAGGAGATTTTCCAGGTCGAAACCGACAAATCGGTGGTCGCTGTCGAGGCCCGCCAGGCGGGCACGCTGGCCCGCATCCTGACGCCGGCCGGCCAGGAGGCAGCGGTGGGTGCGGCGCTGGCCGTCGGCCTGGCGCCAGGCGAGGCGCTGCCGGCGGACTGGCAGCCCAGCCAACCGGCCAGCGCCCCAGCGTTGCCGGAACCGGCCAGCCGGCCAGCCCCAGCCCCGGCCCGGCGCCAGGTCGACGCGGGCGGTTCGCTCGAAGCCTCGTGGAAGGCGCGGACGCTGGCCCGCGACGCCAACCTGGATTTGAGGACCCTGGTGGGCCAGGGGCCAGGGGGCCGGATCGTGGCCGCCGATGTGGAGGCAGCCCTGGCTGAGCGAGAAGCGCCGCCCCAACCCGCCGTCAAAGCCACGCCGGTGGCCGCCAACCTGGCCGGGGCGTTGGGCCTGGATCTGGCCCAGGTGCGCGGCAGTGGGTCGGGTGGGCGCATCGATCAGGCGGACGTGCTGGCCGCCGCCGCGGCCCTCATCCGCCAGAGAGCCGGGGCGCCGCCGGCCCGCCAGCCGGGACCGCCTCAGGCGGCGAGCGCCACGCCGCTCAAGGGCGTGCGTAAAATCGTCTCCGAGGGCATGGCCCGCAGCGTCCACACCACGGCGCGGGTGACGCTCTTTCGCGAGGTGGACGCGAGCCAATTCGCCCACGCCCGTGAACGATTTATCGCCCAGGGCGTGAGTGTTTCCTACAACGACCTGCTCATCCGCATCTGCGCCGTGGCCCTGCGCGAATTTCCCGCCGCCAACGCCCGCCTGGGCGAAGGGCAGATCGAGCACCTGGACCGGGTCAACGTCGGCCTGGCGGTGGACACCGGGCGCGGGCTGCTGGTGCCCGTCGTCCACGACGCCGACCGGCTGACCCTGCCCCAGATCGCTGCCGAGACGGCGCGGCTGGTGGCCGCCGCCCGCAGCGGGCGCATCGCCCCCGACGACCTGAGCGGCGGCACCTTCACCGTCACCAACCTGGGCATGTTTGGCGTGGAAGGCTTCACGCCGGTCATCAACCTGCCCGAGTGCTGTATCCTGGGCGCAGGCAAGATCGTGCGTAAACCGGTCGTCGTGGATGATGCCGACACGGTAGCCGTGCGCCCGACGATGACTCTCAGTCTGGTGTTCGACCACCGCGTCATCGATGGCGCGCCGGCGGCCCGTTTCCTGGATCGCATTGCCCAACTGGTTAAAGAGCCACTGTTGTTACTGACGAGTGAAACGTGACACGTATTTCGTATTTCGTATTTCGTATTTTGTGATCCACGTACGCAATACGCTGTCCGCAATACGGACCTGCGAGGAAAAAGATGAGCGACGAAATCAACCAAACACCCCCAGACGATCTGACCAGGGAGCAACTGCTGGCCATGTACCGGCGGATGCGCCTGATCCGCGAGTTCGAGAACACGGCCCAGCGACGCTTTGAGGCGGGCGAGATCGCCGGCTTTTTGCACCTGTCGCAGGGGCAGGAAGCGGTGCCGGTGGGCGCGTGTACGGCGCTGCGCGCCGACGATTACATCACCAGCACCCATCGCGGCCACGGCGACGTGATCGCCAAGGGCTGCGAGCCCAGGTTCATGTTCGCCGAGCTGTATGGCCGGACGACCGGCTACTGCCGGGGCAAGGGCGGCTCGATGCACATCGCCGATTTCAGCCAGGGCATCATCGGCGCCAACGGCATCGTCAGCGGCGGCCTGCCGATCATCACCGGCGTGGGGCTGTCGATCAAGATGCGCAGAACTGACCAGGTGGCCATCTGCTTTTTCGGCGACGGCGCCACCGCCGAGGGTGGCTTTCACGAGGCGCTGAACCTGGCCTCGCTGTGGCAGATCCCGGTCATTTTCGTCTGCCAGAACAACCTCTACGGCCTGTCGCAGCCGTGGGCCGAGACGGCCCACAACTGCGACCTGGCCCAACGGGCGCGCACCTACCACATGCCCGGCGAGTGTGTGGATGGCATGGACGCGCTGGCCGTCTATCACTCGGTCAAAGCGGCGGTGGACCGGGCGCGGGCCGGCGGCGGGCCGAGTTTCATCGAGGCCAAGACCTATCGCTTCCTGGGCCACTACGTCGGCGATCCGGCGCTCTATATGCCCAGGGAGGAACGGGAGGTCTGGCGCGAGCGCGATGCCATCCTCAAGCTGGGCCGCCAGCTCCGCGCCTGGGGCTACCTGAGCGACGAGGAGGATACGCAGATGGCCGCCGGCATCGAGGCTGAGCTGCAGGCCGGCCTCGAGTACGCCCGGTCGAGCCCCATCCCCGCTCCGGAGGAGGCATTGACCGACCTGTACGTCCATTTTGACTATGCGGGCAAGCCGCTGTAAGGCAAATTGCTAATTTGCCCTACAAACGGGAGAAATCTATTATGCGAGAAATTACCTATCGAGATGCACTCAAAGAAGCCCTCATCGAGGAAATGAAGCGCGACGAGCGCGTCTTTCTCCTGGGTGAGGACATTGCCGATCCCTTTGGCAGCGCCTACAAGGTCACACTGGGCCTATCGCCGATTTTCGGCGAGGAGCGCGTCATCCAGACGCCCATCAGCGAGCAGGGCTTTACCGGCGCGGCGGTCGGCGCGGCCATCACCGGCATGCGGCCCGTGGTCGAGTTCATGTACATCGATTTTACGACGATGGCTATGGACCAACTGGCCAACCAGGCGGCCAAGATCCGCTACATGTCGGGCGGCCAGGCCAGGGTGCCGGTCGTATTCCGCACCCAGGGCGGGCCGGGGCGCTCGTCGGCGGCGCAGCACGCCCAGAGCCTGGAGGCCTGGTTTCACCACCTGCCGGGGCTGCTGGTGGCCATGCCCGCCACGCCCTACGACGCCAAGGGCCTGCTCAAGACGGCCATCCGCCTGGACGACCCGGTGATGTTTATCGAGCAAAAGCTGCTGTACAATACCACCGGCCCGGTGCCGGAGGAGGAGTACCTGATTCCTTTTGGCGTGGCCGATATCAAACGCCAGGGCAGCGACTGTACGGTGGTCGCCACCTCGATGGCCGTGGTCAAGGCGCTGCGCGCCGCCGACCTGCTGGAACAAGAGGGCATCAGCGTCGAAGTGGTCGATCCGCGCACGCTGTTCCCGCTGGACATCGAGACCATCGTCGAGTCGGTCAAGAAAACATCGCGGCTGGTGGTGACCCACGAAGCGCCGGAGCGGGGCGGATTCGCCGCCGAGGTGGCAGCCCAGGTGGCCGACAAGGCGTTCGGCTACCTCGACGCGCCCATCCAGCGGGTGTGCGCGCCTTCGGTGCCGCCGCCCTTTGCCCGCCACCTGGAAGATTTTACCATGATCGACGAGCACAAAATCGCCGACCGGGTGCGTAAGCTGGTCCGGGGCGAAATTTAGAATACCCAATACCAAACACGGGAGGGCTGAAATGAGCAAAGTCAAAGTTGGCGTCATCGGCTACGGCACCATCGGCACGCGGCTGGCCGACGGCGTGGCCCAACAAGAGGACATGGAACTGGTGGGCGTGGTGGACCTGGCGCCGACGCTGGCCGTGCGGGCGCTGCACGAGAGCGGCATGGACTATGACCTGTACCTGGTCGATCCGGCGCGTAAACCCCAATTCGACGAGCTGGGCATCCCCGTCAGCGGCAGCATGGACGACCTGCTGGCGCAGATCGACGTCGCGCTGGACGCGGCGCCGGGCGGCATCGGCGCCAAAAACAAGCTGTTGTACGAAAAGCACGGTATCAAGACCATCTTTCAGGGCGGCGAGAAAGACGAGATCGCCGACGTTTTTTTCCACGGCTATGCCAACTATGAAAAAGGCCTCGGCCAGCGATTCCTGAAGCTGACCTCGTGCAACACCACCGGCCTGATCCGCGCCGTGGACGCGCTGGACCGGTTGGTCGGCGTGGAAAAGGTGGCCATCACCATCGTGCGCCGCGTGGCCGACCCCGGCGATACCCACCGCGGTCTGACCAACGTGCTCCAGATCGACAAGGTGCCCAACCACCAGGCGGTGGACCTGATGAGCATCATGCCCCACGTGCAGGCCACCGGCTTTTTGGTGCACACGCCGGTGACGCACGGCCACATCATCACCATCGTCGCCACCCCGATCAAGAGTGTCAGCAAAGCGGCGCTGTTCGACGCCTTCCGCGAGCACCCGCGCATCCGTGTCTTTCGTATCGCCGACGGCTTTAGCAGCAACGCCGCGTTGTTTAAATATGCCCGCGACCTGGGCAACAAGCGGGGCGACATGTACGAGATCGGCGTCTGGGATGAGAGTTTTGGCGCCTCGGGCGACGACGTGCTGTTCGCCATCAACATCCCTCAGGAGGCGGTGACCATCCCCGAGACAATAGATGGCATCCGCGCCGCGCTAGAGATGCAGACCGACCGGCTGGAGGCGGTGGGGCTGACCAACCGGTATCTTGGGATGAAAGCAGGTTGGTAGATTCGAGATAGAGATAGAGAGGCGTCCAGCTCTCTATCTCTATCTCGTGCTGGGAGCAAGAGCATGGAAGCTGGAATTCTCACCCTCGACGATTTTGAGTTTTGCGATAAAACGGTCATCCTGCGGGTGGACATCAACTCGCCCATTGACCACGCCACCGGCAATCTAGCCGACGACAACCGCATCCGCAAGAGCCTGCCCACCCTCCGCGAGCTGGCGGAGGCCGGGGCGCGGACCGTCATCCTGGCCCACCAGGGCGACACCGAGGATTACCGCAGCCTGGTCTCACTGGCGCCCCACGCCGAACGGCTGGCCGAGCTGCTGGGCCGCCCGGTGGGATTCGTGGCCGACGTGTGCGGACCCGCCGCCGTGGAGCGCGTCCGGGCGCTGCAAAACGGCGAACTGCTGCTGCTGGAAAACGTGCGTTATCTGACCGAAGAAGTGTCCACCTTTGTCAATTTCGTCAAGCTGACGCCGGAAGAGATGGCTCGCACCTGGCTGGTGCGCACGCTGGCGCCGCTGGCCGACCTGTTCGTCAACGAGGCTATCGCCGCCGCCCACCGCTCCGCGCCGTCGTTGATCGGTTTCGCCGAGGCGCTGCCCGCCGCCGGCGGCCGCCTGTTCGTCGACGAGCTGAGCGCGCTGACCCGCATCAAAGAGTCGCCGGTTCAGCCCTGCATCTTTTTGTTGGGCGGCAGCCGCATCGCCGATGCGTTCAGCATGATGGAGCAGGTGTTGCGTGATGGCACCGCCCACCGCGTGTTGACCAGCGGCCTGACCGGCGAGGTGATGCTGCTGGCCTGGGGCTACCGCCTGGGCGAGCCGACCGAGTTGTTGATCCGCGACAAGGGCCTGTGGCCGTTCATCGACCGGGCCCGCGCCCTGCTGGAAACCTACGGCGAGCGTTTGTTCTACCCGACCGATTTTGCTGTGGATGCGGGTGGGCGGGTGGAACTCGGGCTAGACGAGCTGCCCAGCGACCAGTTGTTGGTGGACATCGGCCCGGCGACCGTCGCCCGCTATATCGAGGAGATCCGCCGGGCGGCGACGATTTTTATCAACGGCCCGGCGGGCATCTATGAGCAGGCGGTCAGCGCCGTGGGCACCGAACAACTGTGGACAGCGGTCGCCGACGCGCCCGGCTACTCGGTCATCGGCGGCGGCGACAGTGTGGCCGCCGTCAAACGTTTCGGCGTGCGCGAGCGGATGGGTTACGTCTGCACCTCGGGCGGGGGGATGGTGCGCTTTTTGTCGGGGCAGGCGCTGCCGGTGGTGCGAGCTCTACAAAAGGCTGCGTCGCGATGGGGATATTAGGCCCTTGAAAATGAAATCCTTGCACGCTGAGCAAGAAAATGAACCACAAAGGACACAAAGGACACAAAGGACACAAAGAAAAAGCTTGGTGTCCTTCGTGTCCTTGGAGTCCTTGGTGGTTTCGCTTTTTGGTTCCGGCTTGGCCGGGTTAGGGATTGGGGATGGTTGAGTTAGAGTTGCCCTACGGGCATGGGGCGCTAAAGGCGCGGCTGCCGGATACCAACTTGCAGGGGGTGCTGCTGCCGAAGCAGAGCGCAGCGCCCGCCGACGAGGCGACGTTGCTGCGCGAGGCGCTGGAAAATCCCATCGGCGCGGCGCGGTTGTGCGAGATGGTGCGGCCCGGACAGCGGGTGTCCATCGTCACCAGCGACCTGACGCGGCCGTGCCCCTCGGAGCGGCTGCTGCCGCCGCTGCTGGCCGAGCTGGCCGCCGCCGGCGTGCCCGACGACGACGTGACGGTCATCCTGGCGCTGGGCCTGCACCGGCCCATGACCGGGGCCGAGATGGAAACCGCCGTCGGCGCGGCGGTTTATCGCCGGCTGCGGGTGATCAACCACGACCCGGCCGACTGCCTGCGTCTGGGCGTCACCGCCGCCGGGACGCCGGTTGAGATGTTTCGCCCCCTGGTCGAAGCCGATTTCCGCATCTGCCTGGGCAACCTGGAGCTGCACTACTTTGCCGGCTACTCGGGTGGGGCCAAGGCGATGCTGCCCGGCTGCGCCTCGCGGGCCACGCTCAATGCCAACCACGCGCTGATGGTCCGCCCCGAGGCCCGCGCCGGGCGGCTGGACGGCAACCCGGTCCGCGCCGACCTGGAAGAGGGCGCGGCGCTGCTCGGCGTGAATTTTATCCTCAACGTGGTGGTGGACGGCCATCGCATCGTCGGCGCGGTGGCCGGCGACGTGACGTCCGCTCACCGGCGCGGCTGCGAGCTGGTGGCGGCGCGCGGCATCGTCGAGATCGAACAACCCGCCGACGTGGTGCTGGTCAGCGCCGGCGGCCATCCCAAAGACCTGAATCTCTACCAGGCGCAAAAAGCGCTGGACAACGCCGCCTACGCCGTGCGCGACGGCGGCGCGCTCATCCTGGCCGCCGAGTGCCCGGAGGGGCTGGGCAATCGCACCTTCGAATCCTGGTTGACCAACGCCACGCCCGACGAGCTGCTGGCCCGCATCCAGCAAGAGTTTGTGTTGGGCGGGCACAAGGCGGCGGCGATAGCAGCTGTGTTGCGGCGGGCGGCGGTCTATCTGGTCTCGGCCCTGCCCGAGGAGCTGGTGTGCCGCTGCGGGATGATCCCTTTTGCCGGCCTCGACGCGGCGCTGGCGGCGGCGCTGGACGAGGCAAGCCCCGGCGCCAGGGTGCTGGTGCTGCCCCAGGGCGGCTCGATCCTGCCCCTGGTCCAGCGTCAATGACACTGGCCTAAACAAGCTACGCTGGCGGATGGCGTGAGGGTCAGAGCATCATCGGTAGTACCGTCAACTGCCCATGGGGATGGCTATCCAACGTCATCTCCAACACACCCGGGTAGCGTTCGTACCAGTCTCGGCTTTCCACGTCTCCAGCGCGGCGGCGGCTATCCGGGCGGCGAAATCGCGGGCGTTGTAACGTTGGCCCATATCGAGCAGCGCCCGCCAGCAGAACCACTGGTGCGGGAACCAGACGGCGCTATTCCAGTAGCCATCCACCCGGTAATAGGCGGCGGTTTTGTCCACGGTGCACAAACCGATCGGCGTCTACATCCGTCGAAGCCCATGTTGTAATTCTGCCCGGATGCGTGGCGCAGAATTTCGAGCGGCTCTCCCTCTGGACTGTGGCACACGTAACCAAAGTAGCCCGCATTGTCGTCCCAAACATACTGATTGAGCGCTTTTTCTCCTGAACTTGAGTCACGCTGTTTTGATCATCCCCTGGTTGACCATCCAATCCACCGATTCAAAGACGGCCTGAAGTGACGTGTAGCGCGGTTGGTAGTCCAGCAAGCGCTGCGCCTTGATCATATTACAATTGGGGCTGTGGGCAATGTGGTCCCAGGTTCGCTCAGCATCTTCCTCGGATACGGTGGTGCGCCATTGTTCAAAGGGCAGGAAGCTCAGGTTAGCCGGCTGGCCGAACCAGGCGGCCACTGCCTCAGCGTAACCGCGCAGTGTCACCGCCGCCGGCGAGACGACGTGAAAACTCTCGCCGACGGCGCTGCTCCAGTTATCCACTGCTTTGCAAAACGCCTGGGCCACATCGTCCGCGTGGACGTGATGCACGGTCTCCATCCCCAAATTCGGGAGCGCCAGCTCTTCTCCGCGCGCCAGTTTCTCAAAAACCACCGGATTGAAATTGCCGGCCGGGTTCACGATCATCCAGCCCGGCCCCACGATGTGACCCGGATGCAGCATGGTGGCCGGGAAACCATACCGGCGCGCCTGGTCCAACAGGTACACCTCGACGGCGGCCTTGTTGGTGCCGTACTCCCCAAAGGGACGCCGGGGTTGCTCTTCGGTGGTGGGCACGCTCACACTGTGTCCGTGGACCCAGATGGTGCCGCACACGATGAGATGCTGCACCTGGCCCCGCAGCGCCTCCACCAGACGACGGGCGCTATCCACCGTGTAGCATTTGTTATCGATCACCACATCCGGGCGCAAATCTCGGATCTGTTGGCCAAAGGTAGCGGCCTGGTCGGCGGCTTCGCGGTCGATCACGACGCTCTGCACCTGCTTCCAGGCGGAATGGGGCTGGTACGGTTCCCGCTGCCCGCGGCTGACGTTGATCACTTGATGGCCGGCTTGGACCAGGCGGGGCACCAGGTACGTCCCGATGTGCCCGCTTCCGCCGATGACGACAGTTCTCATGATCGTCCTCTTTTCCAAATAAGCCTCAACGGGCAAAGGCCCGGTAAGGGTTGGTATGCGTGAGTTGATGGATGGTTGCCTCGTCCACCCCGGCCGCGGCCAGCTTGGGCAGGAACTGCTCGAAGAGATAGGTGAACGGCTTGGGCTCACCGCCACCGGGCTTGGCCGGATCGTACCAACCCCGGTCGTGACTGAGCATCAACTGGTTACTCAGACCGGCATCCAGCACACGTTGGATGTGTTCCAAATAGTACGCGTCCTCCCCATTGCCAATGCCATCGTACTCCAGCCACGCCCCGCGGCGCGCCATCTCCAGGTGCAGGTTGAAGTCAGGATCGTTTTGGGTGTGGATCCAGATAAAACGTTCGGCCGTATAGCCCACCGCCTCGATGATGTCGAGTTGGTCCCGCACAACCCGGCCCCGCTTGGTGTGAACCCCGATGACGGCGTTGGTTTCTCGGCCCGCCCTGGCCGCCGCGCGCAGGATTTTGGCTTCACAGTCCGTGATGCCGTCGTCGCCGACGCTCAGCTTGATCCAGCCCGCTTGCACCCCACTGCCCTCGATTTCGCCCTGCAGCTCGCTCAACATCCAGTCGGCTATTTCGGCCTCGCTGGCGGCCTGCGCCCAGGCCGGCACGTTGGGTTCACGATAGATCCCGGTGGGCGCCACCAGCGGCATTCCTGTAGCATCAGAGACTGCCTTCAGGACGTCGACCCGCCGGCCCACGCCGACCGGCGTGCAATCGACCATCGCGGTGACGCCCAGTGCCTGGGCCTTTTCGACTTTGGGCGCCATCAGCGCCACCACGTCGGCCACCTCCGCCACAGCATGCTCGGGGTGGTCGGGAGGCCGGAACTCCACAAAGATGTGCTCGTGAGGTAGAATCAGGCCCAACTCAGCCGAATTTTTTGGACCAAGGGTAGTCACAATCTTTGCCATAACAGGTCTCCTTAGGGAAAGTCACTCAAGGTGAGAATGTTTCAATCATAACGACAACAGTCTTGTACGACTTGCATCATCCAACGCATGCGGCCCACGCCCGTCCCGGCAGCCAGCGAGCCGGCGGTGGTGACTTTCAGGCCGCCATTTTGGCCGGCCTTTTGGAAATCAGCCAGGGATGGTACCTTTCTCAGCAGAGATCACTCGACCGGCGCAAGCGCATGGCCGCGCCCTTGCGCGTCGGTCCACGTCTCGCCGCTGACGGTGACAGGCCGGGTTTCGTGGGGTGGCAAAATATACTCGATCCGGTGGTAAGGCAAACGATAGTTGCCGCGCCGGACCGCTTGTAACGAAATGTGGTCCCGCGTGGCCGCCACTTCCAACCGCACTTTACTGTATTCGCCGCGCTGATAGCCCAGGGTGAGGCCATCGTCTTCAACCAACGTGAACTCGCCGCGCCCGGCGGTTGGATGCGGAAAGACGAACACCTGGCGCACGTCGTCCGGCTCGGCGCCCACGTGGCGCATCACTTTGCCCATCGGGATCAGGCCGCCAGCGCGCACGAACAGGGGAATCCGCTCCAACGGCGCATCCGCGCTGACCACCTGGCCGCCGGTGTGCCACTCGCCGGTGTACCAATCGCACCATTCGTTTGCGGCGGGCAAATACACCGGGCGACGACGCGCGCCATCCTCCACTACCGAGGCCACCAGCAGGCTCGGCCCCAGCATAAAGTCAAAGGATTCGGTATGGCACCTGGGATCGGCTGGAAACTCGTACACCATCGGGCGGATGATCGGGTGGCCGGTCAACGCCGACTCGAACAGCAGCGTGTAGAGATAGGGGATGAGGCGATAACGAAATTCTATCCAGTCGCGGACGATGGACAGCACTTGCGGGTACATCCACGGCTCGTTGACGCTGCCATCCGCATGGTACGAGTGAATGGTAAAGCGCGGATAAAAGATACCGTTCTGCACCCAGCGCACGAACAGTTCCGGCGACGGCGCATGGCCGCAAAAGCCACCCACGTCGTGCCCCGTGTTGGGCGCGCCGGATAGCGACAGGCCCAAACCCATCGGAATGTTGTATTTGAGTGTCTCCCAATTTGACTGGTTGTCGCCCGACCAGGTCTGCGCGTAGCGCTGAATGCCGGGACAGCCCGAGCGTGAAATCAAATAGGGGCGCTCGTCGGGCCGGTGCTCTTTTTGCGCTTCGTACGAGGCGCGCGTCATGAGCAGCGTTTGTAAGGGCCGGGCGTGCGAAATCCGAAACGGCTGCCCAAAGCCGGCGCAGCGCGCCTCGTCGTCCCACAGCTCGAATTCGTTGTTGTCGTTCCATGTCGAGACGATGCCATACGCCAGGAGCTGCTGGCGCACGTTTTGTTTCCACCACTCGCGCGTTTGCGGATGGGTGAAATCGAGATACGAAGCCTGCCCGCCCCAGAAGGCGACGATCTCTGGCGTTTCGCTGTCGGCTTGTTTGATGAATCCGCCAAAGGTTGCCACCTCGGCGTAGCGGGGGTGCGTCAACAACAAGGCAGGCTTGATGTTGGGCGTCAGCTTGATGCCGGCGCGGGCGAAATTCTCCACCATCGCTTTCGGATCGGGAATTCGATTTCGATCCCAGGTGAACACGTTACGTTTTCCGTTTTCGTCGAGCGTGTAGCCGGAGGACAGGTGGAACAGATCGCACGGAATCCGGTGCTGGTCGCACAATTCCACAAACCGCTGGAGCTGCGCCTGCGCATCGGGCGCTTCGGTGTACGACATCGTCGAGCCGAGATAACCGAGCGACCAGCGCGGCGGCAAGATCGGACGGCCGGTGAGCGCGGCGAGCTTTTCGACGACCTGCTCGATGCTGGGTCCGTAGATCAGGTAATAGTCGATGTCGCCGTCGTCGGCTCGATAGTAACGATAGCGCCCATGATAGGCGTCGAGCTCACCGCCCATCTCGAACACACTCGTCGCCAGGTTGTCGTAGAACAGCCCATAGGCGATCTGCGTGCCGGGGAGGAAGGTGATGTAAAACGGAAAGTGCTTGTACAACGGATCGGTCCTGGCCGCGTCATAGTCGAAGGCATCGAGGTTGAGCATCCGCATCCGCCGGCCAGCCTTGTCCAGTTCGCCGCTGCGCTCGCCAAAGCCGAAATAGTGCTCGCCGGGGCGATGTTCCAGATAGTGCCACACGCCGGCGCCGGCGCGATCGTAGACGTAGGCTCGCCCGGGCAGATCGGCGGCGATCGAGTTGCCGCCGGCATCGAACCAGTTGATGACAAAATTACCCAGCGAAATCTCCAGTCGCAATTGCCGGGTCCGTACCTGAATCGAACCATCTTGGACCGTGTGTTCGAATGCCGGCAGTGGAAACGGCGAAAGGTCGTCGCGCAGACGGCCTTCGTAGGGGACATCACCCTCCTGCCCGACCACGGTCCACGTTCGTGGAAAACGCGGCTGGCCATTGGGCAACATCTGCACGCGGATCAGATCGTCGGCCAGCACGCTGACCTGGAGACGCTCGCCGCGCTCGCCGGCAAAGGCAAGCGTCGACGCTGTGAGTGAGCTGTCTAACAAACGGACGTTGGCTGGTTGTGTCATACGCATAGATTACGCTCCCAGAGTAAGCCGGGCTGATGACATTAGTATGCACCATCCGAGTCGAGGTAAGGCACGTTGGCGACCAGCAATTCGTCCAGCAGCGGCCCGACCATCAGGGGATCGCGCACCAACGGATCTGTGGCCAGAGCGGACAACGCCGGCTCACGACGGCCGGTCAGCGCCGCTTCGACGATCAACTCCTGCCGGGCCACGTGACCGGCCAGCACGCCTCGAACCGCGTAGGGCAGCGGCCCACAGGCCAGCGGGTGCACGCCCAAGCCGTCGATCTGGGCCATGCACTCGACCACGGCATCGCCGGGAAGATTGTCGATCTGCCCCTGGTTGGGCACGTTGACCACGAATCGCCCCGGCGGTCCTCCCACTAGCGCCGCCATCACCGGCGCCAGTTGCTCGTCCGAGCGCTCCAGCTTTTGCGGCGCCCCCTCGACGAACGCCTCGACCGAGGCTCGGCGCACACGCGCCATCTCCGCCCGCTGGTCGACGCTGGTCAGCAGGACGCCGTAACGACGCCCGTAGTCGCTTTCCTCGGTCAGAAAGCCGGAAAAGAACTCGGCCACGTGCCGGTCGCCGGCGCCCAAGAGCACGCCGAGTTGCTCGAACAGGGTCAGTTTGACCGCCAACCGGTCGACAAAGACGTCAAAGATGTCGTTCAACTCGACGTGGTCCAGCGGAGCAAACGGGCCGCGCTCCGCCACCCACTCGCGCAGGAGTGCCAGGCCGTCACGCCCAGCGATGTCGCAGCGTTGGATCACCGGCAGGTGGTTGATGCCACCGACGTCGAGCGTGATGTCCGCCACGTCGGCATCGAACATGCCCGCGAGATGGTGGCTCACCCCGATGACCTCGTGGCACAGGCCGATAGTGCGAATAGCGGTGGCCCGGGTCACGCCGCGGCAGATCGTGGTCATGGGATTTGTCACGTTGAGCAGCCAGGCGTCGGGGCAGAGTTGCTCCATCTCGCGGGCGACCTGGATGGCAAAGGGGACGTGACGCAGCCCGCGGGCCAGTCCACCGGGTCCCACCGTGTCGCCGACGGGCTGGTAAATGCCGTATTTTTCCGGGATCTCCAAATCGTTGCGCATGGCCTCAAGCCCGCCGATGCCCACGCACAGGATCACAAAATCGGCGTCACGCAGGGCTGTGGTGCGATCGAGCGTGGCGGCGATCTCGAGCGTATCGCCAGCCTGGCTGGAGATGCGCTCGCAGGCTCGGGTCAGCAGGTTGAGTGCATCCTCGTCGATATCGTGGAGCATCAACTCGGCGCCGTC
This sequence comes from Chloroflexota bacterium, assembly GCA_049324835.1. Taxonomy (GTDB): domain Bacteria; phylum Chloroflexota; class Anaerolineae; order CAYNKW01; family CAYNKW01; genus JBMOMT01. Next base: position 44,039 of record JBMOMT010000060.1, read on the forward strand.
CAGGGCCTCGATCAAAGCCATATCGGTCACCAGCTTGGGCGTCCATTGGACGCTGCCCCCACCGATAAAAGTTATCTTCATACTGGCACACCCTCTCGTCAGCTATTCCCAGCCGTATCAGGATGTTGGCCTGACTACATCTTGACGCCGGTTGAAGCAATGCCCGTGGTGATATATTTTTGCAAGAAGGCAAAAATTAGCGTGATTGGCAATAGCGCCAAAACAGACATGGCTAACAGGTATTGCCACTCAATCTGATAATCACCCTGGAACAGGTGCAAACCGATGGGGATGGTAAACTTTTCGGTGTGAGTCAACACGATCAGGGGCCACAAAAAATCATTCCAGCGCCAATTCACCGAGAAAATGGCCAGCACGGCGACGGCCGGGGCCGATAGCGGCAAAACGATCTGCCAATAGATGCGCCACTCTGTTGCGCCGTCGATGCGGGCGGCGGCCAGCAATTCATCCGGTAAGGTGAGCATGTATTGTCGCAGCAAGAATACCGAGGTGGGCGAAGCCACGGCTGGTATGATGATGCCGATCAGACTGTTGACCCAGCCGAGCTTGGTAATAATCAAAAAGTTCGGAACCAGTGTCACGGTTGTCGGGATCATCAAGGTGCTGATGGTCAGGAGAAAAATCAGATCGCGCCCCCTGAAATCATATTTGCTCAAAGCAAAAGCTGCCAGGCTGTTGACAAACAATGTGAGCAAGGTTGCCAGGATGGTTACGACGATGCTGTTTTTGAAAAAGGTAAAAAACTCAAAGCGCTCCAAAGGCAGGCTAAAGTTTTCCCATTGCAAGGCGAGGGACCTGACCGGTTCGGTTTGATCCACATGAACCTTGATGATGTCATCCGGATTTTCTGGATCGACGAACTGGGCTTCGATGCCGACCCGTCTCACCTGGGCTAACTCTGCAACCGAACCATCGTCCAGTGTAACGGTATACATGGATAACGGCCGATCATATCCTTCTACCTCTATGGTATTGTTGGCGTAAGGTAAAAAGGAAGGTGGATATTTTGCCAGTTCTGCCGGGGTCTTGAATGAGGATACGACACCCCATACGACAGGCCCAAACATCAGGATGGTTCCCAGGGTCAGATAAGCGTACATCAAGAGATCTGTGAAATGCAGCCGTTTATGCCCCCGAGTTCGAAATAAAAAGTGAGTGATTCTCTCAGGCATAATCGGTATCCTCTCCGCTACCGGTCACCCGTAATTGGAACAATGTCAACACGAGCAAGAGCAGGCCCAAAATGAGTGAAGCTGCTGCTGCTACGCCAAGGTTTTGCGGATCACTGGAAAAGCCCGTGTTATAGATGTATTGGACGATATATTGCGTTGCGCTGCCGGGTCCACCGCCGGTCATCACAAAAACGTGGTCGAAAACTTGCACACACCGGATAAAAGACAGCACAAAGACAACGATCAGGGATGGTTTCACCAGTGGTAAGGTGATATCGCGAAAACTGGCCCACGGACCGGCCCCATCGATTTTGGCAGCCTCATACAATGTGCCTGGGATGGCCTGTAAACCAGCCAATACAATCAATGTATAGAACCCTACATTGGACCAAACGCCGATAAAGACGACCCAAAATCTGGACCAGGCCGCATCCAGCAAAAAATTTACCGATTCTAACCCTAACCCGGTGAGACCCGCGTTGAGGATTCCCTTCCGCTGCAAAACCCACATCCACAACAAGGCGACCACCACCGAAGAAAGCAGGGTAGGGTAGAAAAAGACGCCTCGAAAAAAGCCGCGCCCTTTGATAGGTCGGTTCAATATGATGGCTGTAATCAAAGAGAAGAGCAATATCCCACCGACAGCAAATACCACGTATTGCACGGTGTTGAACAGACCACGCCAAAACAGGTCTGCCCGGCAGGAACTGGGTTCGAGGTAGTTGTCGCACTGCAACAAGAACTCGAAATTGGCGGTGCCGGCAAAGTAGCGATTTTCGGGAAGCACCTTGGTCCCCCCGGTGAAAGCATAATAGAAATTGCCCAGAATAGGAAGAATTGAAAAGGTGGCGAAAAGCAGCATATTGGGTAAAACAAAGATGTAAGCCATTCTTCGGATGCCAATGCGCCTTTGGATAATATCCATAACCAGGCCAATAGCATTCATGGGAAGTGCTAACAGACCTGTTAATGGAACGGTGAGCAACCGGATCGCTCTTGATCGTTGCTTCCCTGTGTGTGGTTGCCAACCTGCTTGTGGTTGCACACTTGTCCCTGACATATGTCTGCCTTCCCCGTAACAGAATTGAATTGAGAATGAGGAGGCCTTCAAGGCCTCCTCATTCTGATCCGTCTTAATTTCCTGCTGCCGCGAGCGCGCCGTCAATATCGGCTTGCATGCGGGCAATCGCCTCGTCTAGAGTCAATTCGCCAACAATAGCCTGTGTCAGACGATCACGTATCGCATTCATGACAACGTAACCAAACAGATGGTTCTGGAGTCGATAAGCAAGTGGATCCAGGTGTGTAGACTCTTCGCCAAACACCTGGAAGGCTCGCAGCGCCTGGGGCAGATCGGTTGCGTAATCTACCCCTTTCGCCATGATCCCGTTGTGCTGCGGGATGTAGAGCGCGCGCGCTGCCCACTCGTGATAATTCTCTTCGGCTGCCAGGAATTCCATCACCCGGGCCACTTCCTCCGGGTGCTTGGTCGCCTTCATGGCGGCCATCACAGACCCGCCCGGCATACCCGTGCAGGTAACTGCACCACAAGGGTTGGGGACCACTTCCCAATCGAATGCATCGCCAATCTGGTCGGTGAAGGGACCTACGTTCCAAACACCACTCATCATGAAAACCAGATTGCCGTTGATGAACTCAGCGGTGGCCTCGCGGTAAGAGTCGCCGCCGGCCCAGACGTCGAGAGGCATGGTGCCATCCGCATGCCAATCCAGCATCAATTGGAGCGCCCGGCGCATACCTTCATCATCCACAACGAAATTCCCATCTTCATCAAAGAGTTTTGCGCCCTGGCTGATGGTAAGGGTAGATACTCGATGCCCACTGCGATCTATGGCCATAGCAAAGTCCACACCCGTCGCATCGCGGACCTGGCGGGCTGCTTCCGCCCATTCTTCCCAGGTGACCTTATCGGAGGTATCGCTGGGTACGGGCACGCCGGCCTGTTCGAACAGGGTGCGGTTGATAAATGCACCTGTGACCGTCACGTCGGTGTAAAAGCCGCTGATCCTGTTGCCGCCATCGGGATTCATATGCTGCATGGTCAGACCCATATTCTCTTCCCAATAAGCCGGCTCCGACAGATAGGGGCGCATGTCCAGGTAATATTCGTACAATCCCGCGATATTGCTTACTTTGGCAATATCGGGGCCTTCTCCCGTTTCCAACTGCAGCGGCAGGATTTCCAGGATAGTGGGGTAGGGGACGACGTCGAGGATGACGTTGATATCGGGGTTTGCCGATTCGAAGCGGTCCAGCAGGTCTTCCATCACCACTTCGGCATTGACAGGGATGGCCATCATGATGCGGATGTCCGTCCGTTGGGCCGGTACCTGGACCTCGACGGTCTCGATGACCTTGACCTCCTTTTCCACCTCGACGGTCTCGACGACTTTGACCTCCTTTTCGACCTCGACGGTCTCGATGACCTTGACCTCTTTCTCGACCTCGACGGTCTGAATGACGATCTGGGGTTCGGGTGTGGGACCGCAGGCTGCCAAAACCATGGGGGCGATCATCAGCACGATGATCAGAATTGCCAATTTTCCGTGAGTAGACATTTCTTCCTCCTGTTTGAGAATGTTAGTCGCTTAAGAAACAGATGGTGCCATCGGCTTTGCCTATAGTTTTGTCGCGCTTCACCTCCTTCGCTACGACCAACGCAGTGCCTGCCATCTACCATCTATACCCAGCGGCGATTCGCCAATTCGTCCCACATGGTGTATAATGCGCATGGGCCAGTGGAAGGTACCCCTCCAGGCAAAAGCCGGGGAGTCGCCAGACACTGCGTCTGCCTAGAGGAGATACCGCTTTCCGCCAAGTCAGCCGGTATCTCCTTTTGTTAGTTTTGGGTCTGATCCGTGAGTTTACTGCACGAATCCCGCTCAATCAAAGCCGTTCGTATCCACAGATTACCAAAAGAGATACTGTCGTTTTCGATCTGCCGCAACAAAAGCTCAGCTCCCAGGTAACCCATATCAAAATGGGAGAACCCGACGGTGGTCAACCTGGGAAAACCTGCCGGGGGTTCTTCCGAGTTGTCAAGGCCAATGATCGAGATATCCCCTGGCACGGCGAGCCCCATATCCATCGCGCCGCGCATGGCCTCGATCGCCCTTCCGTCGTGAATGGCAAAGACGGCGGTCACATCTGGTTTTCGGCTCAAAAGTTGCCTGACCGAATCGGCGCCATCTTGGCCCATCACGATCAAGTCTTCATCCACTTCCTGGCCCAGTTCCTTCATTTTCTCGCAATAGCAGCGCAAACGAGGAGCGTACCACTCGTACTCGTCATCCCCTTCTTTCGCCACGTATGCGATCCGGCGGTGACCTAGCTGAGCGAGATAATCGAGGGCAGTCATGGCTTGCTGACAGTGGTCTTGACTCACGGTGCTGACAGGCAGGTCAGGCCAGTTACGAGCCAGCGCCACGAGGGGGATTTGCAACTCAATCGCGCGGTGCAAAAGCTCGCTGTCTCGCCGGATGCCCTTTCCCATCAGGATCAAGCCATCAACCGGCGCGTTTTGCTCGCTCAACAAACGCCTGTCCAAAAGATGGAGATCCCCCTTGTGATACCCGCCGATGGCTGTGAGGTTGATATCCGCCTCCTGGGCAAAACTCTGAATACCCTGTAGATAGTCGAGAAAGAGGCTATAAATCTCGTCGCGAGGTTCGTGTCCAACATGATGGACGACGACAAAGTTTCTGCGCCTGGACGAGGATTTCTTCAGAGGACGGCGTTCCGGCAGCCTGTAACCCAGTTCTTCAGCGGCCTGCAAAACAGCCTCTTTTGTTTCAGGGGCAACACCGGGCATATCGTTAAGTGCTAACGAAACCGTACTTTTTGAAAGACCCGCGTGCCGGGCGACATCCCCAATAGTAGGAGACATCTTTCCTCCGATCTTTGAACAAATCCGAACAAACAATTCTGTCGAACGAACGATTTGTTTGTTTGATAGAGTTTACCATACTTTTCGACAAATGTCAAGAGCTCAAAACGAATTGCGCGGAAATTTTAATCTGCGGAGGTAAAGGTCGCAGCGTGGTACAAACTGAGAGCACGTGAACCTTGATACAGCGCCACCGGCGGCACTGACTGTGAGCAACGCAGCGGGTTCCCGCTGCGTTGCTCACGATCTGCTGGCGACGGAGAGTGTCCGTTGCCCTATTTCATCTTTAGCTCGGCGCCATCGAACGTCGTCACCATGGAGACCATCAACCCGCTATCGGTGATGTAGGCGTCCGAGCCTCTGTAGGGTTCGGCCAAAAAGTCGGCGTTTGCCACCCACTGGACGGCCAGCGTCCCGTTGATGACCTGGCGCGACTCTTTGGAGAAGGTGATTCCGCACAGTCCGCCAGCGTCGGGCGTCAATACGAACCCGGCAAAGAGGTCGGCCACGGCCTGGCGGCCCAGCACGTAGCGCAGACCCGGCGCGTCGGTGGGCACGGCAAAACAGACGGCCCACGCCTCCTCGCCGGGGCGCAGGGCCAGCGTGGGCATGACCAAAATCTCGTGGGAGTTGAGCATCCCTGTCTGGTGAAACGTGGCCCCCGCACCACCAGGCCGTCAGGTCGGCGCTCGACGATACGCAGGTAAAGGTCGGGGTCGGCCTGCTCAGACGGGCGCTTGCCGCGGTCGCCTTTGGGGTCGATCATCGCCCCGTCGACGACCAGGTCCTCGCGCTGAACCCAGGCCCGGTAGTCGCGGAAGCGGCGGTGATAGTCGCTGCCGCGAGCAAGGTCGCACTCGTAGGTCACGCTGTAGACGGCATTGGCGGCGTCCATGCCCACGCAGCGCTTGCCCCATCGCTGCCGCTGATTTTTGTCGCCCAGTTTTTCATCGGGCTGGGCATGGGCATCAGCTACCCGGTGTTGATGGGCATGAGCATCCGCCACGTGGACGATACCGAGCGCACCACGGCCATGGGTCTGCACCAGGCGGTCTATGCCGCCGGCATGTTCGCCGGGCCGTGGCTCAGCGGCATCCTGGCCGACGCGGTCGGCTTGCGGCCGATGCTGGGCGTGACCGCCTTTGGCTGCCTGGCGTTGAGCCTATTGCTGATCCGGTTGGCGCCGAGAAGAAAGTAGGAGCGCGGCCACCGCGCTCCTACCACCGCAACGATTTTACCAGGCGTCCGGCCCGTACTCGACGCTCTTTTTCCAGTTCATCCGCTCGCGCCAGTCGGGATAGACGTAGCGGCCCATGTTCATATCGGTGGGATGCTCGTAGCGGGCGCCGGGCAGCAGCGACACCGCCCGCAGATCGATGCCCTTCTCCCTGGCCTTGCGGCTGACGATGTACTCCAGATACTCGGGGTCCTCGTAGCAGTTGGCCCAGTTGTCGTGGTGCATGGGGATGACCACCCTGGCATTCAGCGCCTCGCTGATGCGCCACAGGTCCCAGGGTGACATCTTGTCGGTGTAGCCGGGGGCGTTGTTGCCCATGTTCATGGTGCACACGTCGATCTTGTATTTTTCGCCGACCATGCGGTAGCCGTTGTGATACAGCGTGTCGCCCAGGAAGGCGACGTTGCCGCCCTCGGTGTTGAAAATAAAGCTGGTGGCGACCTCCTCGAACGGCGCGGGCGTATCGAAGCCGGTCTTGGTGGCGATGGTGTCGAAATTGGGCGCAAAATCGATGCGCATGTCCTCGATCTCGACGTATTCACCCACCCTGGCCACGATCATCCGCTCCTTGGGCACGCCCATGTTTTTCATCATCCGCCGCGCCGACTCGGGCGGGGCGATGAACTTGCAATTGGTGGTCTGCAAGGCAGCGGCGATGGTGTAGAAATCCATGTGATCCTGGTGGTGATGGGTGACACACACTGCGTCCAGCCGCTCGAACCGCCAGGGGTCGATGACGTGGGGGTTGAGGCGCATCCACCACAGCTTGTCGGCGCCGCTGGTGCGGCACACGCCGCAGTAGGAATAGTCGGTAAAGATGCTCGGCCCGGCGTAGAGATCCACGGTAAAGACCGCACCGCCCCGCGACTTGAGCGCCCACGACGGCCCGCCGAAATACCACAGCACTCCGGTGCCCGGCTTGACGTCGAAATGCTCGATCTCGTAGTTGAGAAAGGTCCCCCACTCGGGAAACACTTCCTGCAACCAGATGTCGCGGGACATCGGGCGCGGCAGCCCGATCGTTCCGCCGTCCATGACGCCCATTTCGTCGTACTTGACCACTTTTTCCTCGCTCATTCTTCCTTTTCCTTTCTATTTTTCGAGTCTGTCAATCGACCAGAATTGCGCCTGTACTCGCCGAAGTGACCATCCGCGCATACCGCGCCAGGTAGCCGGTCTTGACTCGCGGCTCGGGCGGGGTCCAGGCGGCGCGGCGACGGGCCAGCTCGGTGTCGTCCACGTCCAGGGTCAGGCGACGGCCCGGAACGTCGATGTAGATGATGTCGCCTTCTTCCACCAGGGCCAGCGGGCCGCCCTCTGCCGCCTCGGGTGAGATGTGGCCGATGGCCGCGCCGCGCGTCACGCCGGAAAAGCGCCCGTCGGTGACGAGGGCCACGCTCTCGCCCAGGCCCATGCCGACGATGGCCGACGTGGGGGCCAGCATCTCGCGCATGCCCGGCCCGCCTTTCGGCCCCTCGTAGCGCACGACCACGATGTCACCCGGCTGGATGCGCCCGCCCAGGATGGCCGCGACGGCCGGCTCCTCGCCGTCGAAGACGCGGGCCACGCCCCGCCGCTGGCGCATGGCCGGCGCGACGGCCGCCTGCTTGACCACCGCGCCATCGGGCGCCAGGTTGCCGGTCAGGATGGCGATGCCGCCCTCGGTGTGGACCGGCCGCTCGAAGGGGCGGATGATCTCCGGGTCGCGGATCTCGGCGGCTTCGAGGTTCTGGCCCAGGCTCGCGCCGGTCACGGTCAACACGTCCGGATCGACCAGGCCACACTCGGCCAGGCGCTTCATCACCGCCTGCACGCCGCCGGCCCGGTCCAGGTCGTCCAGGTGGTGGGGACCGGCGGGGCTCATGTTGCACAGGTGCGGCACCCGGTCGCTGACTTTCTGGAAGAGCTTTTGCGGAATCTCGATGCCCGCCTCGTGGGCGATGGCCGGCACGTGCAAGATGGTGTTGGTCGAGCAGCCCAGGGCCATGTCCACGGCGATGGCGTTGAGAAAGGCGGCGTGGGTGGCGATGGCGCGAGGGCGGATGTCCCTGTCCAGCAGCTCCATGACCTTGAGCCCGGCCAGCTTGGCCAGCCGCACCCGCGCCGCGCTGATGGCGGGAATCGTGCCGTTGCCCGGCAGGGCCAGGCCCAGCGCCTCGGCCAGACAGTTCATCGAGTTGGCGGTGAACATGCCGGCGCACGAGCCGCAGCCGGGGCAGCAGACCTCCTCCAGTTCCAGCATCTCCTCGGCGCTCATCGTCCCGGCTGTGACCTGGCCAACGCCCTCCCAGACGGTGGTCAGGTCGGTCTCGCGGCCGCGCCAGTCGCCGGCCAGCATCGGCCCGCCGCTGAGCACCACCGCCGGGATGTCGAGGCGCAGGGCGGCCATCATCATCGCCGGCGTGATCTTGTCGCAGTTGGTCACCAGCACCAGCGCGTCAAAGGGGTGGGCGCTGGCCATAATCTCCACCGAGTCGGCGATGTGCTCGCGGCTGGCCAGCACGTAACGCATGCCGTTGTGGCCCATGGTCAGCCCGTCGCAGATGCCGACCGCCGGAAAAACCACCGGCGTCCCGCCGGCCATGGCCACGCCGCGCACCACGGCGTCCACCAGTTGGTCCAGGTGGATGTGGCCGGGGATGATCTGGTTGTAGGAATTGACCACGCCGACGATGGGCTGCTCGATCTCGCGCCGGGTATAGCCCATCGAGTAGAATAACGACCGGTGTTGGGCGCGTTGCAGGCCGGTTTTCATGTCGTCGCTTCTCATCTCAGTTTCCTTTCCTACTGCTCCCGCTGGACCACAGTCCAGCGGTCCGTGCCCGGACCGGGGTCCGCGCCGAGCAAAGAAATTACTTTGGCAGCAAACTCAGAATCACCCGCGCCTCCGCCGGCGATGCAACCTCCCGCCCGGCCAGGCGGGCGATCTGGACCGCCTTGTCCACCAGCTCGCCGTTGCCCCTGGCCAGCCGTTTGGTCAGTGGATCGGCGTAGACGTTGTCCTCCAGGCCGACGCGGATGTGGCCGCCGAACGCGGCGCTGGTCATCGCCACCGGAAAGCTGAACGGCCCGACGCCGATGCCCTGCCAGGTCGAGCCGGGCGGCGCGGCGTGGATGTAGCTGTTGAGCACGTCCGGGTTAAAGCGCACGCCGCCCATCACGCCATAGACGAAGGAAAAGTGGAGCGGCGCGATCAAAAAGTCGTAATGCTCGAAGAAAAAGAGGGCGTTGTGCACGTGCGAGATGGCGAAACACTCTAGCTCGGGTTTGATGCTCTTGCGGTGCATCAGCGCGCCGAACTCCAGCGTGGCCGCCAGCGGGTTGTGGTAGGTCTTGTCGTGGATGATGCGCCCGTCGCGGTGGCTGACGGTGCAAAAGTTCATCGTGCCCGGGTTGAGCGAGGCCAGCTCGGGGTCGTGCAGTTCGACGGGCCGTTTGCGCTCGGCCAGGGTCGATTCCAGGCTGACGCCGGTGCTGAGGTTCAGCAGCAGCGAGGTGTTCTCACGGAGGCCCTGCACCACCTCGGCCATGATGGCCGGTTCGGTGGTCGGCAGGCCGGTGGCTGGATCGCGAAAGTGGACGTGGACGACCGCCGCGCCGGCGTCCTCGGCCTGTTTCGCCTCGCGGACAAACTCCTCGGGCGTGTAGGGCACAGCGGGATTGTGCTCCTTCATGGTTACGCTGCCAGAGATGGCGGCGGTGATGACGATTTTCTCGGCCATTTCTGTCCTCCTGCATCGGGAAATGGGGAATCGTGTATCAGGTACCAGGTATCGAGAGTTCTGCATAAAAACTTTTGCCACGAACACTATAACGGATTTGGAATAAAACGGATTGATGCCCACAATGCACCAGTATGCACTTGTTGAGGACCAGATCCCGCTTTTCACTACCGGACACTTTTGCATAGCGCGTCATTCTGAGGAGCAGAGCGACCAAGAATCTCACTTAACTTCAGAGATCGCCTGGGCAGAAGCGAGATTCTTCGCTCCCTTTGGTCGCTCAGAATGACAGAATTCGGCAGAGTTGAAAAAAGTGTCCGGTAGCAAATCCGCTTCAGGATCGCCTATCTGTTCCTTTCCTTATCTGCTGTAGTGTTTTATGCAGAACTCTCGGTATCAGGTATCAGGCCACCTGATTTCCTGACGCCTGATTCCCTGATTCCCTAATCGCCCGGATCAGCTTGAGCTGCCGGATGAAATACAGGTCCCGCTGGCGCAGAATCTCGTCCCGGTCGGCGTCGGCATAGTCGTAAAATCCCTCGCCGGTCTTGATGCCCAGCTTGCCTTCCTCGATCAACCGGTCGAAAAAGGCCGGGGTCGCCTGCATCGTGCTCAGGGCGGGCAGCAGGTATTGGGCCACGCTGTGAAAGGTGTCCAGGCCGCCCAGATCGGCGGTTTCCAGCGGGCCGAGCCAGGGATACCGAAAGCCGACGCCGTTCTTGAGCGTGCGGTCCACGTCCTCGGCGCTGACGATACCCTCGGCCACCAGGTGCAGCGCCTCGCGCAGCACGGCGAACTGGAGCCGGTTGCTGGCAAAGCCGGGCACGTCCTTCTGCACCCGCACCGGCGCCTTGCCCAGCCGCTCCGTGACCCGGTAGATGATCTCGAACGTCTCGTCCGACGTTTTCTCACCCCGGATGACTTCGACCAGGGGCACGATCTCGGCCGGGTTGGCCCAGTGCTGGCCGCCCACCCGTTCCGGGTGCTGGCAGGCCGAGGCGATGGCCGTGATGCTCAGGCCGGAGGTGTTGGTCGCCAGGATGGTATCCGCCGGGCAGAGCGCCTCCAGCTCGCGGAAGAGCCGTTGCTTCAGGGCCAGCTTTTCGGGCGCGGCTTCCAGCACGAACTGCACGCCGTCCAGCGCCGCCGCCAGATCGGTCGCCGTCGAAATCCGCCCGCGCGCCGCCTCGGCCTCTGCCGCCGAGATCAGCCCCTCCGCAACAAACACCGCCTGGCTGTTGGCGATGCGCCCCAGCGCCCAGGCCAGTTGCTCCGCCTTGACGTCGTACAGCACCACCTCGTAGCCCGCCTGGGCGTAACACATGCCCATCCCGGCGCCCATGGTACCCGCGCCGATCAGGGCCACTCGTCGTATATCCTCGAACTTCATTCTCTGCCCCTCCTCGACGGCCTTGGTCATCGTTCCGGTCATTTGTGGCGCAATTTGCCAAATTGCGCCTGGGCAAGTTACCAACTTGCCCCACATCCGATCCAAACGATGACCGTGCCCCTCCTCGACATTGGGTATCGGGTATCAGGGATTCGGGAGCGCCAATGCCTGATCCCCGATACCCGATACCCGCTCCCTGACATCCAAAAGCTCCTTGACCAACCCAACCTTGCCCGCCACGTCCCCCTGCCGCCCGATCATGATCCGCTGGGCCATGGGCGAGCCGGCGCCGTGCATCGATTCGATCAGATAGGCCACTGCCCCAGCCCCGGCCACCAGGTTCTCGATGAGGCGCAAGACCTTCATCCGGTCCACGGCGTCCCAGCCCTCGGCGGCGGCCAGGTATTTGCGCATGTAGGGGCCGACCGCCGGGTCGTCCAGCTCGCCGGCGGCGGGCAGCGTGCCCAGCAGGCCGCCAGCCACGTCGGTCGCCAGGCGGGCCATCTCGTAGGGAAAGCGGGTCACGTTCAGTTTACAGACGTTGGCCAGCAGCAGGTCGACCAGGTAGTTGCCCGCCGCCGTCGGCTGCCCCCGCGCCGAGCAGGCCAGACCGCAGGCGAACAGCGTCTCGTTGAGGTGGATCATCTCCACGATCTTGTCGCGGACGTGGGAGGCGCGAGCCACACCGTTCATCTCGGCGATGAGGGCCGTCGCGCCAATGAGCACGTCGCCCACGCCGACCTTGCAGCCGCCGTAGCTCTGGCGGTGGTAGGCGGCGAACCGCTCCACCAGCGGGCCGCTCCACTCGACCTCGCCGTCGAGAAAGACCCGCTCGGTGGGCACGAACACGTCGTCGAAAACGGTCAGCACCTCCTGCCCGCCAAAGGTCGGGTTGCCCACGTCCAGCAGGTTACCCTCCAGCTTGCGGCTGTCGCTGGCCTGGCGGCCCAGCACGTAACGCAGACCCGGCGTATCGGTCGGCGCGGCGAAACAGACGGCCCAGTCTTCCTCGCCGGGACGCAGGGCCAGCGTGGGCATGACGAGGATTTCGTGGGAGTTGAGCATCCCCGTCTGGTGGAACTTGGCCCCGCGCACCACCAGGCCATCGGGCCGGCGCTCGACAACGCGCAGGTAAAGGTCGGGGTCGGCCTGCCCGGCGGGACGTTTGCCCCGGTCGCCCTTGGGGTCGGTCATCGCCCCGTCGACGACCAGGTCCTGGCGCTGAACCCAGGCCCAGTACTCGCAAAAGCGGCGGTGATAGTCGCTGCCGCGAGCCAGATCGCACTCGTAGGTCACGCTGTAGACCGCGTTGGCGGCGTCCAAACCCACGCAGCGCTGGAAACAGCAACCGGTGCGATTGCCGCAGCAGCGTTGCATCAGCACCTTGGCCACCAGGTCGTCGGCGCTCTGATGCAGGTGGGTGAAACGGTTGACCTCGCCGTCGATGAGCGGCGAGTGGGCGCGGAACAGGGCGCGGGTGTCGTCGTCGTGGGCGCAGTCGTAGGTCACGGCCACGGCCCGCAGCGAGGGCCGGATCAGGCCATGCCCGGTCAGGTCACCAGTCGGCTGACCCAGGACGTTGGCTTTCAGGTCCAGCGCCTCGATGGAGGCGATGTATTCGTCGCCGGTTTTCAAGGACATTGGCTCATCCTCCTCCCCACAGCTCTAACGCCTTCAACAACTCTGGATGCGACTTGGCCTTTTCGGCCACAGGCACACCCGCCACCGCCGCGTCGATGGCCAGGCGTAAGGCCCGACCGCCAGCCGCCGCGCCGTCGGGATGGCCCTGGATCGCCCCGCCGACGCCCAGCATCACGTCGTGGCCCAGGTCGGCGACGATGCGGGCCACGCTGCCGGGATGGATGCCGCCGCCCACGCAGGGCAGCGTCGGCTTGAGGTCGAACAGCGGCAGGCGCTGCATGTGGGCGATGCGGAGATATTTCTCGCGCAGCAGCGGGTAGCTGCTGTAGGGTGAGCCCAGCGCGCCGACGTCGGCGCCCGCCAGGCGGGTCAGTTTACCCAGCAACAGCGGCGAGCTGATGCCCGCCCGCGGATTCTCGGTCAGCGAGCCGGCGCCGGCGTAGTGAGTCAGGATGGGCACCGTCACCGCCGGGTCTTCGGCCACGGCCTGGACCAAACCCAGCCCGGCGGCCACGGCGTTGATCATGACCATACCCGCGCCCAGCTCCACGGCGCGGCGGGCGTTCTCCACGATCCGGTCCGGGCGGTCGGTGATATTGGGGCAGTAGGCGGCCCGGTGGCCGGTCTCCTGATAGACCTCCTCGGCGGCGCGGGTGTAGGTCCGCACCCGGTCGAGCATGGCGCTGAAGGAGGTATTGCCCAGCAGCTCGTCGTCCTTGATTATGTCCACGCCGCCCCGCGCCGATTCGGCGAAAAAGGCGGCGCCCACCTCGGGGCCAAAGCCGGTGCAGGGCTTGATCATGTTCAGCAGGATGGGCCGCTGCGGGATGCACAAGTACGCCCGCAGGCCGGCGATGCCGAACTTGGGGCCGCCAAAGCCGGCCACAAAGCTGGGCGACAGGGTCAGATCGACCAGCTTGAGCTGGGCGGCGGTCGAGACGTCGTTGCCCAGCAGCGTGGTGAACAGCATCGGGAACTGGGGGCCAAAGTTGGCTTCGGGGAAGGCGATCTGGATAAAAAAGGCGCGCCGCTCGGGCAGGTCGAAGGCCAGCTCGACGGGCGGCGCGTCGTAGAGGGCCACGATGCGGGCGCTATGCCGCTCCAGCATCTCGCGGCTGATGCCCGGCACCGGCGTCCAGGTGCCGACGCTCTGGCCGACGGCGAAGGAGGCCGCCCTGGCGACCATGTCCACGTCGGAGGTGGTCTCCAGATAGTAGGCGGCGATGATATATCCCTGGCCGAGTAGCTCTTCGGCGTAAGCAAAAGTCAAATCGTTCATCGTCAGAACCTCCCTTTGAGCGCCGCATCCACCATCGCCACGATGTTCTCCGGCGGCACGTCCTCCTGGATGTTGTGCACCGACGCCAGTACGTAGCCGCCGCCGGGCGACAGATCGCGGATGCGGCGCTGCACCTCGGCGCGAACCTCAGCCGGCGTGCCCAGGGGCAGCACCCGCTGGGTGTCGATGCCGCCCCAAAAACAAATACGGTCGCCGAATTCGGCTTTCAGCGCGGCCGTGTCGCCCATGCCCGCCGACGAGACCTGGACCGGGTTCAGGGCGTCCACGCCGATGTCGATGAACTCGGGGATGAGCGACTTGACCGCACCGCAGCAGTGATAGAGCACCCTGGCCTCCGACCTGGCCTTGAGCAAATCGATCATCGCCCGGTGGCGGGGCTTGAACAGCCGACGATAGCGCCCCAGATCGACCATCGGCCGGTCGTGAAAGGCCACGTCGTCGCCGAAAGCCACCACGTCCACGAACGGCCCCACCTCGTCCAGGACGGCGCCGGCCAACGCCAGCCACCAGTCGAGGGCGCGGTCCATCAGCGCGTCCAGGAACGCCGGGTTGAGCACGATGTCCATCAGCCACTGTTCGTAGCCGCGTAGATACTGGCTGAGGTGCACGAACCCCACCGGCAGGCTGAGCACCACGGCATAGTCGGTCTCCTCGTGCAGCCGGCGGGCCGCCTCACGTAGGCCCCGCGTCCGGCCCGGATTGAGCGGGTCGGGCCAGGGGTAGGCGTCCAGGTCGGCCCGCGTTGCCTCGCGGAGCGGATTGCCCGTGGGCGCGTAATGCCCGTCGCCCGCCTTGCGCCAGACCACGCCAAACTCGTCGCGGAAGGAGCCGTTGTCAAAACGGATGTCCTGCCAGCCGACTTCGGCGAGCTCAGTCGAGCCGTCGGGCGCGCCGACCACCAGCGGCCGGGTGTCGGCGTGGAGCTGCCGGGCCACCCGCTCGTCGAGCAGCACGCTGCGCGATTTACGCTTCATGTAACACGTCTTGGCCTCCACGCCCAGGTGGGCCTTCAGCCGCTCGTAGGCCAGGCCGATGACCGTGCTGAACGACGTGCCGCCCACGTCGATGGGCACCCGGTCCGGCTGGCGCAACTCTAACGCCGCCCGCACCCGCTCCCTGGGTGTCATCGTCTCTAGCATCCAAATCTCCTTGTGGGACACAGATGAACACAGATTTTTATCTGTGTTCATCTGCGTGAATCCGCGTCCGATCCAGCCCCACGCAACCGCAGAAAGGTATCGACCACAGCGTCGGCAAAGGCGCGGTCGTTGATGTGGGCGTCGATCTCGATCAGCTCGACCTCGGGCGACAGCGTCTCCCCCATTGCCTGGGCAAAGGCGCGGTTGGCCGCCTCGTCGTAGAGCACGCCGCCCTGGCGGTTGAGCATCGAGTAGCCGCGTTGGGGGATCATCACCGCCCGTGGGCCGCTGCCGGCGTTGAGCCGCCCGGCGATGTGACGAGCCACAGCGGCCATCTCCCCGGCGCTGGCCCGGACGTGGGTGTGGGTTGGCGTGTGTTGCACACAGGCCCGCGCCTGCAGATCCGCCGGCAGCTCCTCCGGCTTGCCGTGGAGCCGGATGTCGGTCGCGCCGGGGGTCACGATGTGGGGGATGCCCATCCGCCCGGCGGCTTCCAGGCGGCCAGGTTGGGCTGGCATCAGGCCGCCGAACAGTTGGTCGGTGATCTCGTGGGGCGAATAGTCGATGACGCCCTTGACCATGCCGTCGAGCACCAGTTCCTCCATCGCCTGGCCGCCGATGCCGTTGCAGTGAAAAGCGATCACCTCAAAGCCCAACCCCTCCAGCCGCTCCTTGACGGCCATCACGCCCGGCGTGGTGATGCCCGCCTGGGTGAGGGCGATCAGCTCCCGGTCGCCGGTGGCCGTCGCTTCGACCGCTGCCATGCCGACCACGGCCGCCGCCGCCTGGGCCAGGATGCGGCGCGTGACCCGGTTCAGGCCCAGGATGTCGGCCACCGAGTGGAGCATGGCGATGTCCTTGACGCCGACGTAGGGGCCAAAGGTGGTCTGGCCGCAGGCCACCGTCGAGACCATGACCTTGGGCAGGCCCACCGGCAGGGCGCGCATGGCCGCCGTGGCCATGGCCGTGCCCTGGGCGCCGCCGACGCCCACCACGCCGGCCACCCGGCCCTCGGCGTGCAGCCGGCTGACGACGGCCACCAGCCCGTCGATCATGGTTGCCTGGCAGCGCTGCCGGTCGCCGCTGGCGATCAGCTCGGCCAGCTCGACGCCGGCGGCGCGGGCCACCTCCTGGCGGCTGACATCGGCGGCGGGGGCCGGCTCGCCCAGGATGCCGGGGTCGATGACCAGCGGCCGGCCGCCGCGCCGGGCCACCTCGTCGCGTAGATAGCTGACCTCGGGGCCTTTGGTGTCCAGGGTGCCGATGACGAGGATGTTCATTCTCCGCTCTCCGTAATATGACAATGGCACATTAGTGCACCAGACTCATTCTGGCTGCTCCAAGCGGACCACAGTCCGCGTTCTGAGCGATGGACTGTGGTCCATCGCGAGCAGAAAAGGGAAATGCGCTATTGTCAAAGACCTCAAGGGTCTTGGAGACCCTTGAGGTCTGGCTCTGCGTGCAAGACCTGCTTCAAAGCGCGGATCAACCCCGCCGGGTCGTCGCTCTGCCAGATGTTGCGGCCAAAGGTCAGGCCCGCCGCGCCGGCCTGGACGACGCCGTGGGCCATCCGCAGTACGTCGGTATCGGTCTCCAGGCGCGGGCCGCCGGCAGCGACGACCAGCGCCGGGGCGGCCATCTCGACGACGCGGGCGAAACTCTCCGCCGAGCCGGTATAAAAGGTCTTGATTATGTCCACGCCCAGCTCCATGGCCAGCCGTGAGGCGTAACCCACCCGCTCGGCGGTGCAGACCTCGCCTGTCCCGAGCGAAGCCGAGGGGTCGGGCGGCACCAACTCGCCGTTGGGGTAGGCGTGCACGATGACCGGCATCCCGGCCCGCTCTGCCTCGCGGACCAGCGCCGCCAGGTTGGTCAGCAGCTCGGCCTGGTGCGGGCTGCCCACGGTGAGGGCCATGGCGATGGCGTCGGCGCCCAGGCGCACGGCGTCCTCCACCGGGCTGACCCACACGTCGCGCTGGGGGTGGTAGGGTGACAGCGTGGACGATTTCAGGATGAGGGCCAGCCGCCCGGCGTGGGGCCGGAAGCAGCGTTCTGCCACGCCCTTCATCAGCAGCAGGGCGTCGGGACCGGCGGCGGCCACCCGGTCCACCACCTGCTGGATGTTCTCCAGGCCGGGCAGCACGCCATAGCTGGGCGCGTGGTCGACGGCGACAGTCAGGATGCGGCCTGAGGCCGGGTTTTTCAGTCGTTGCAATCGAATTTCTTTGCCGAGCATCGCCTCACAATCTCCTCTATACCTGTCATTCTGAGCGAAGCGAAGAATCTCGGTTGTGCACAAGCAACCCCCGGTCGCTCAGAATGACGGGGTCTTGTAATGGCCATAGCGCAGCCCCGCCGCCAGTAGCGCCCGGTAATTCTCCACCGGCACAAAATCGGGGATCGAGTTGCTGGAGCCGAGCAGCCAGCCGCCGCCGGGCGCCAGGGCAGCAGCCATGCGTTGCACCTCGGCCTCGACGTCGGCGGGCGCGCCGTTGCACAAAACTGCCTTCAGATCGATGCCGCCCGCCACGGCGATACGGTGTCCCCACTGCCGTTTGACGGCCACGATGTCGTTCATCGGCGGCTCGAAGGGGTGGATGGCGTCAAAGCCACAGTCCACCAGGTCGGGCAGCAGGCGGGTCAGGTCGCCGTCGCTGTGTTGACCCACCGGGATGCCTGCCTGGCGGCAGCGCGCCACGATTTTGACGTACCAGGGATAGACGTAACGGCGATAGACCCTGGGCGCGACCATCGGGCCGCTGTTGTAGGCCAGGTCGTCGGGCAGCCAGACGGCGCCCACGCACTCGTGCTGGAGCAGCCTCTCCAGCACGGCGAGCTGGCTGGCGCCCAGCCAGTCGTGCAGATCGCGCACCAGGTCGGGGTCGTCGGCCAGCTTGAGGCAATAGTTCTCGAAACCGAGCAGGTGCCAGGCGCCCATAAACACGTAACCGAGCTGGACCAGCAGCTTTATGCCGGCAGGCAGCAGGCCGGCCAGCGCCGCCAGGTAGCCGTCCAGGTCCTCGTAGTCGGGGTAGCCACCCAGTTCTTCCGGTCGCGGCCAGGGGAAGGAGTCGAACTCGCGCCGGTCGTGGATGAGGGCCGCTTCCTCGGCCACCCAGCCGCCGGCGCCGCGCCCCTCGCCGCGCGCCGCCCGCCACGCCTTCACCGCCGGGTGGTAGCCGCGCACCACCGAGCGCACCCCGGCCCGGATCGAAACGAAATCGTAGCCGGCCACGCGCCAAAAGTCCACTTCGTCTTGTAGATTTTGCAGCGGCCGGCCCAGGATGGCCGCTTTGTGGCTGCCGTGGACCGACAGCTCGAACAGCGGCGCCCGATCCCCCTCGCCCTGGCGGAGCATGGCCCGGCGGACGCGGTCGAAATCGGGAATGGGGAATCGGGGATTGGATCTGTTCATTCCGCCAATCCGTTGCTCTGAATCCAGGCGGCGATGCCCTGCGGCGCTTGGCCTTGCAGCAGCCGCGCCATGCACCCGGCTGCCAGGTCGGCAAAGGGTGGATCGTTGAGGTGCAGGTCGGCCACGAGCACGGGGATTTCGGGCTTGAGCATCGCCTGGAACTCGGCGATGACCGCCCGGTTGCCCTCCGGGACGTACAGGCCGCCGCCCGCCTGGTTGGGCCGGGAAAAGCCGCGAGACGGCAGGACGACGACCGTCGGCCCCAGGGCGCGGTTCAGCCGCTCGATCATCTCCCGCGCGGCAGCGACCATCTCTTCCGGCGTGGGGGCAAAGCAGGTCATCTGCGCGTTGTGGACCATGTGGGCGCGGCCCCGGTATTTCTCCGGCGCTTTTTGCACGCTCTCAAAGAGCAGGTAATCGCAGCCGCCCACCGAGACCACCGCCGGGATGGCCGTGCGGGTCAGCGCCTCCAGGCGATTGGGCGCGCCGGCCAGGCCGCCGTGCTGCTGGTCGATCACCTCGTGGGTGCTCAGGTCGATGAGACCCGCGAATTTGCCTTGCCCGATCAGCCCCTCCATGGCCGGGCCGCTGGTGCCGTTGGCGTGAAAGGGCACCACCTCGTAACCCTGGCCTTCCAACGTGGCCTTGATGCGCATCACGCAGGGTGTGGTGATGCCCAGCATCGTGATGGCGATGGTCGGCGTGTCCGACTCTGGCTCCGGCTCGTAACGGAGGGCCATGCCGGCGATGGCGTTGGCCGCGTTGCGCAGGATGGGCCGGCTGATGACGTTCAGACCCAGCACGTCGGTGATGGAATGCATCATACACAGGTCTTTGGCGCCGACGTAGGGGCCGAACTGGAAATTGCCGCTGGCCACGGTGGACAACATTAGCTTGGGCACGCCGATGGGCAGGGCGCGCATGGCCGCCGTGCCGATGGAGGTCCCCTGGCCGCCGCCCAGCCCGACGATGCCGTGCAGCCGGCCCTGGGCGTGCAGATCGAGCACGATGCGGATCAGGCCCTCGATCTGGGTGGCGATGGCGTGGGCCTTGTCGCCCCGCGCCAGCAGCGCCTCCAGCGTCGAGCCGGCCGCCTGGGCCACCGCCTCGCGGCTGACGTCGGCCTCGACCGTCGGCGCGGGCAGGATGCCGGGGTCGATCAGGATCGTGTTCAGCCCCCAGGCCGCCACGTGATCGCGGACGTAGGCCGCCTCCTGGCCCTTGGTATCGAGGGTGGCGACGACGACGATGGTGCGGGTTGGGGTTTGCTCATCCATCCCATTCCTCCGGTGTTGGTAGATTGGGAACTGGGAGCACCAATCTACCAAAAGTAAAAGGGCGCGCCCGGCACCGGCTTGCGCCGCTCGCGCAAGGGCATGCCCTCGTAGGGATAGACCGCATGCTCCAGCACCGCCTCGTCGTGGCCGGGCAGGATAAAATCGGCGCGGCGGTCGATCTCTTCCATGCTGCGCCAGCCGTCGATCAAACTCACGAACCGCTGCTGGACCCAGTAGCGCCAGTGTTCCTCGATACGCGGCTCCATGTTGCGGTAGCGAAACACGGCGTCGCCGCAGATGACGCAGGCGCCGGCCGCCGTCTCGACCTGGACCGACTGGTGGCCGGGCGTGTGGCCGGGCGTGGGAAAGACGCGCACGCCGGGCACGATCTCGGCCTCGCCCTCGACCAGCTCGAACTGGCAGCCGACGAACGGCGCCTCGATGCCCAGCGCCGGCGACTCGTAGGAGCGATAGTAGAGCGGCAGGGGGTTGTAGGCCCATTGGATCTCGGCGGCGCGGGCCACGTAGCGGGCGTTGTGATACTTTTTCATGTTGTGGGTGTGGTCCCAGTGCAGGTGGGTGAAAATGCAGAGGTCGATCTCGCCGGGCTCGACGCCCAGCTTGCGCAGCTCGTCGGGGCTGTCGAGGCAGTCCTTCTTCTGGCAATCGTGGTGATAGCGGGTCGCCCGTTCGGCGTCGGGCAGGCCGGTGTCGACCATGATCTTGTGTTCGCCGGTGTCCACGTAAAAGCAGAGCACGGGGATCTGGATCTTTTTGCCCGGTTCCCCTTTAAAGAACATGTAGGTGCCCAGGTCGGTCTCGCACCAGCCGGTGTTGATGGGATAGATCTTGGTTTGCTGTACAGACATCGTTGTCCTCCTCTGTTCTTAGACCTGACAGGTCCTGTTGAGACCAGGCTCGGCCCCAAGCTCTGTTCAAAACAAACAGGCTTCTCGACAAACCTGTTCCTGGGACCTGTCAGGTCTTTAGGGTTTCAGCAACTCTGCCGCCTGGGGCCACAGCGCGGCGACGTACTCGAAACGGTCGGGGCGGATGCGGATGTCGGCCCAGACCAGCGGCCAGCCGCTGGCGCTCAGGGCGATGCGGTCCACGACCAGCACCGCCGCGCCCTGGGGCAAGCCCAGCACCGCCCGGTCCTGCTCGGTGGCCGGGACGAGCGAATACTGCTCCTGCATGTCCACCAGAACAGCGTGATACTTGTCCTCCAGCAGCTTTTGGAAGGAGGTGCGGCTCACGTCGTCGCCCTCCAGGCCGGGGCAGACCTCGAAAGGCATGTAATTGGTCTGGTTGGCCAGCGCCTCCTCGTTGACCCAGCGGGTGCGCACGTAACGATAGACCGGGCTGCCGGGCTCGACTCGCAACCTGTCGGCGACCAGGAGCGTCGCCGGCTCGACCTCTGCCTGGCGCACTTCTGAGCGGGGCTGAAAGCCCGAGCCGGCGGTGTGGGTGAACACGCTGGCAAATTGGGTGGTGGGCAGGCCCAAGACCCGAAACACGTCTCCCTCGGTCTCGACTGCCTCCACCAGGCCCTTGCGCCGGGCCGCCTGGACGACGCGCCGCAGCGGGTCGGCAGCGGCCTGGAAGCGCCCGGCCAGAGCGCCCAGGCTCCATACCTGGCCCACGGGCAACTCACCCGCGACGATGGCCTGCTCCACCCGCTGCTGCAACTCTTGCGGATACTCGACGACCATTGCTCCCTCCACCCTGCCTGCTGGTAAGCCAGGCCTTCATTATACCTCAGATCGGCGGCTGCGGTCAAGCCGGATTCGCTAGATTATCGATTATCGATGCTGGCGGGCGGCTCAGGTTGGGTATGTTGCTGCGTTGGCCGGGCAGCGTATCGGCGAGGGGGCGCTCCTCCTCCACTTCCGGGGCGCAGAGGCATTACTTGCCAGCAGGCCGCTGGGTTGCCACGGGGGAGAGCCCATCGGCCAACTGCTCCAGGCTGGTCAGGTGGTGGGCCGGCAGAAAGTCGCCCACGCAGGGCATGGCCGTATCTAGGCCCGGCGAGTCAACTCGTTGATTTGTTTGACGTGCGCCGGATCGTAGGCATCGCCGAAGCGGGTTTGAGGCAATGCGGCCTTGCGGGCCATCAGTTCCTGGTATTCGTCGTCGTCCACAAAGGCCACACAGCGACCAATGCTCGATTCACCATCCACGAAACGCCACGGGAAAAAGCCGATGGTGGCTCGCCGATTGGCCAGCAGGTCGATCTCGCCGCCCACACACTCGGCGTGGATGATGCCGTGCGGGAACATCTCGATGTGCATGAGCTGGTATTTGCTGGCGTCGAAGCGTTCTTCCAGGCTCTGGCCGTATTTCTGGCGAAAGAGCGCGTCGGCTTCCTGGGCCTGGCGGGGCATCCACTGGCGGATGATGGTGTTCATGGGATGATCCGCACTGCCGCAGTCGACGCCGATCCACTTGAGCTTTTTCTCTCTGGCCCAAAGCGCAAACTCGCGATCGGGGCCGGGATGCTGCACCATGTAACGGATCTCGTCGGCGGTGGGCTGATCCCAGCCAAAGTGGTGGTAGCCGGTGTGGATGATCAGAATATCGCCTTTGCGCACCTCCACCCGCTCCTCGACCATCTGGCTGGTATAGATGTCGTAATCGCCCACCGCATCGGACAGGTCGACGACGACACCCGGCCCGACGAGAAAGTCCATGTCCAGGCTGGCGATGTCTTTGCCCGGCGTGTAAAAGTGGATCTCGCCATCCAGGTGGGTGCCGACGTGGTTGGAGTGGGTGACGAGCTGGCCGTTGGCGCCGTTGGGCGCCAGCCGCTTGAAATACTTGACCTGCAGCGGCTCGTAGGTGGGCCAGGGCGGCGTGCCGATGCCGAAAGGAATGGTCAGATCGATGATTTTCATGCCTGTCTCCTTGGTCGTTTTTTGATCAACACAGTTCTTCGAGGGCCGCGAAGGCCTGTTCGAAACACTCTCTGGGCGCGGCCAGCAGCCCGGCGCCGACCATGCCCACACCCGGCTCCTTGTGGGCGATGCCGGTGTTCAGCCGGGGCAGCAGGCCGGTCTCCATCACCTTACGCACGTCGATGCCCAGCGGCGTGCCGCGAAAATCCAGCGCCGGGATGGTGAACGCCGTGTGCTCGCCGATGGTGATCTCGTACATTTCCAGCGTGGCGTTGAGTGCGTCCTGCGGCGCGCCGCCGACGAACTGCACGATGGCCGGCGCGCCAGCCAGCGCCAAGCCGCCGATGCCGCCCGTCTCGGTGATGGTGCTGTCGCCGATGTCGGGGTTGGCGTCGGCGGCAGTGAAACCGGGCAGCCACAGCCCCTGCGGCTGTCCGGCCGGGGCCACGAACCAACGCTCGCCCAGGCCGCTGACGCGCACGCCAAAATCGGCGCCGTTGCGGGCCATGACGGTGACCACGCTGCTGCCGGGGATGCCCTCGGCGGGTTCCAGCATGGCCTTCATGGCCGGCATGGTCAGGTTGAGGAAAAAGTGATCGTTGCCATCCATGAAGCGCAGCACCCGCTCGACGGCGGCCGCATCGGGCACGGCTTTGACCAGCGCCGGAGCCAGGGCGCGGATGAGCAGCGACGTGCCGGCCCGGTTGCGGTTGTGGCCTTCGTCGCCCATGTGCAACGCCTGGGCAATCATGCTGCGTAGATCGATTGGCCCGCTGACCTCCAGCGTGGCCTTGAGCGCCGGGTACAACTCGGTCTGCATCCACCTGAGCCGCTCGATGACCTCTGGGCCGTAGGCGCCGTAACGCAGCACCTTGCCCAGACCCTCGTTTTGTGTGCAATAGGCGCGGTTGCCGTAGGTCTCGTTCTCGACGATCCACACCGGCATGGAAGGCGACACCACGCCGGCCATCGGCCCTACGGCGTGATGGTGATGGCAGGGATCGAATTGCACCTCTCCGGCGGCGGCCATCGCGGCGGCCTGCTGCGGCGTCTCGGCCAGGCCCTCGTAGACCAGCGCGCCCATCACTGCGCCGCGCATCGGGCCGCACATGCGCGCCCACGCGATGGGCGGCCCGGCGTGGAGGATGAGCCGGTCGTGCATGCCAGGGATGACCTCACGCGCCAGGCCCAGGCCGACGATCCTCGGTCGCCCATTGGTGATGCGGCGGTACGCCTCGGTATTGGCGGCGTCGATGTCGATCCCGTCGCGGGTGGTCGTCAGCGGCTGCCAGCCGGCGGCAGGCGGTCGCCAGTCGACGTGTGTGGTCGGCACGCCCTGCGCCTCCAGGCTGCGGGCAAAGCTTTCCAGCCCCACGTTGATGGCGTTGAGCGGGTGTCCAAGTAGGGGCTTGGTCATCAGCATTCTCCTCCGACGATCAGTCCGGCCAGCCGCGCCGCTGCCGCGTTGCTCTCCACGACCAGCACACCAGCCCGGCGCAGTTTACGCTCTTGCTCGCTCAGGTTTTGCGGATCACCCTCCGTGCCGCACACCGAGGCCACAAAGACGATCTCGCGCCCCTGCGCCGCCGCTTCGAGCTGCGCCTGGTGGATGGCCGGCGTTGCCGCGCCGGCCGGGTCGGGATGGACGCCGTGACCCAGCACCACGTCGAGCAAAACGATGGCCGTTTCGGGATCGCTCGCTTCCCGGACGATGCGCCGGTTGCGTAGATCGGGATCGAGCATGGGGTGCAGGCGGCCCTGGGTAAAGGCATCCTCGCCCAGGTCGACGCAGGTGTGGCCGATGCTGTGATGGGGGTCGGGCAGGCGGTGAGCGGCGTCGAGCGGCGCGTTCGAGTTGACCGCGCCGATCATGTCGCGCAGCAGCAGCATGGCCTCGTAACAGAACGTGCCGCCGCTGAACAGGCCGCGCAGATAACGCTGACCGGGCCGCAAGCGGCCCATCGCCGCCACGGCCTGAGGCTCCAGTTCTTCATCGCGCCCGACGAGGCGCGCTGCGGCTGCGGTGGGATCGTCTCCGCGCGCCAGGGCGACGGCCAGCAGGGCCGCTTCGTCCAGCGTGGCGGCAGGGATGGCGCCGGCCTGCCGGATCGTGTTCGTATCGCTGCCCAGAAAGCAGACGACGGTGGGCTTGTCGCAGGCGCGCGCCTGGGCCAGCACCCGGGCGGCCACGGTTGGGTGCGGCGGTTTGGAGATGAGTGTGATGACGTTCGTTTCGGGGTCGGCCTGCAGCGCCTCCAGCCCGGCGAGCATCATGATCCCGCCCACCTCGGCTGTCAGGTCGCGCCCGCCGACGCCGATGGCCTGCGAGACGCCGCCTCCCTCACGGGCGATGAGTGAGGTCACGGCCTGCAGGCCGGTGCCAGAGGCCGCCACCAGGCCGACTCTGCCGCGCGGCGCGGCGTTGGCAAAACCCAGCGCCACGCCGTTGACGATGGCCGTGCCGGCGTCGGGCCCCATGAGGAGCAGGCCACGCGCGCGGGCAAAAGCCTTGAGCGCGATTTCGTCTGCGAGCGGCACGTTGTCGCTAAAGAGAAAGACGTGCAGCCCTCGTTCCAGCGCCTGGCGGGCCTGGTGGGTTGCATAACGACCGGCCACCGAGATGACGGCCAGGTTGGCATCGGGGGCGGCGGTCAGAGCGGCGGTCAGGGTGTGGGGGCGGTGGGCCGGGCCGCTCGTGCGGCCTGTCCGGCTCTGGGCCAGCAGATCGTCGACGCGGACCAGGGCGGCGTCGGCCTCGGCCTGGCCGGTCGCCTTGACGCACACCATCAGGTCGTCGGCGGAGGCGGCTTTGGCCTGCGGCGTCAGCAGCCCGGCAGCGGCCAGGAGGCTCTTGTTGGCCTCGGTGCCCATCCAGGCGGCGGCATCCTCGACGCCGGGCGTGGCGAGCAGCGTCTTTGCCACCTGCATCAAGGTGACCGAGTCATAGTAGGCTCCCTGTTTGACCAATGTGCGCAGGGCCATACATGCTCCTCTCTCAAGCTTGGGGTAAAACGGCAGAGGGAGAGGATCGGTGGGGTGGGGGATGGGGTGGAGGCCGAGATTCTGAGGCTGGAGGCTCCCAGGTCTCTATTTTACCACAATTTTGTGTTCGAGTCATGTCTGCTGATGGGCTGACGAATCTTTCAGGACACGGATGCACACGGATTTTACGGATGAGAAACCTCGTGACCCGTGTGTTTCCGTGAAATCCGTGTCCTGTTCTTGCCTCCGATCAAGTGGAGATCGAGTTTGGTCGGTCAGCCAGGCCATGTGTGATAGGCCTGTAGAGTTGCGCAGCCTGTTCGAGGCAGGCCCGGGCCTGGGCCAGTTGGGCTTCCACTGCCTTATGTCCCGTGCCGCCGATGGCATCCCGCCGCTCTACAGCAACCTCGAAATCGAAGACGTGGTAAAGGTCAGCGGCAAAGGCGGCCGAGATGTGGCGGTATTCATCGAGCGGCATCTGATCCAGCGGCACGCCGAGCTTTTCGGCGCGGCGCACGGCCTGACCCACCAGGTGATGGCTCTCTCGGAAGGGGATGCCTCGCTGCACCAGATAATCGGCCAGATCGGTGGCCAACATGGAGACATTTGCCTCCAGGGCGGCGCGCATCCGGTCGGCGCGGATGGTCAACGTGCGAACGATACCGGCAGCCACAGGCAGGCAGAGTTCGAGCGTGTCGATGGCATCAAAGACCGGTTCTTTGTCTTCCTGAAGGTCCTTGTTGTAGGTGGAAGGCAGGCCCTTGAGCGTCGTCAGCAGCGACATCAGATGGCCGGTGATGCGGCCCGTTTTGCCGCGCAAGAGTTCCAGCGCGTCGGGGTTCTTTTTCTGGGGCATGAGGCTGGAGCCGGTGGCATAGGCGTCGGCGATCTGGACAAAGCCGCAGGCCGGGGAACTCCAGACGATGAGGTCTTCGGCCAGGCGGCTGAGATGCGTTTGCAGCAGCGCAGCCCAGGCCAAAAACTCGATCAGGTAATCGCGATCCGAGACGGCGTCCATGCTGTTCTGGCACACGGCGGCAAAGCCCAGTTCGGCGGCCAAAAAGCTGCGGTCGATGCCCAGTGCGTGGCCGCTCAGAGCCGCGGCCCCCAGCGGCAGGCTGGATGTCCGCTGCGCGACGCCGATCAACCGCTCGGCGTCGCGCTGGAACATCCAAAAAAAGGACAGCAGCCAGTGGCTGAAACGCACCGGCTGAGCCGGTTGCAGATGGGTGTAGCCTGGCATGATCACATCCAGGTGGGCGGCGGCCTGATCGACGATGGCGGTTTGTAAACTGCCCAGGCAGGCCGCCAGGGCGGCAAGCTCGTCGAGCAGGTAGAGCCGCATATCACTGGCTACCTGATCGTTGCGCGAGCGGCCGGTGTGCAGCTTGCCCGCCAGCGGGCCGATCAGCTCACCCAGGCGGCGCTCGACGGCGGTATGGATGTCTTCGTCGTCTGGTTTAAAGACAAAAGCGTCTGAGGCAAACTCTGCCTGCACGGCCTTGAGCCCTTCGACGAGTGCGTCACGCTCGGCCCCGGTGATGAGCCCGGCGCGGGCCAGGGCTGTGGCATAGACCACGCTCGCCTGTATGTCGGCAGCCCAGAGGCGCCGGTCGAACGCGATCGAGGCGTTGAACTGCCACATCAGGGCATCGGCCTGGCCGTCGAATCGCCCTCCCCACAGCTTCATGTGTCTCCCTCCTTGCTGCGATCAGGTATCTAGTCGCGCTTGAACTGGCTGTAATCGGGGGCGCGATAGGAGGATTTGCCCAGGCCCTCGATGTCGATCAGCGCCTTGACTTTGAGCGGCAGCCCGAACAGGTTGATGAATCCCTGGGCGTCCGATTGATCGTAAACATCGTCTTTGCCAAAGGTGGCGAAATCCTCGCGGTAGAGGCTGTAAGGCGCTTTGCGGCCCACCACCTGGCAACTGCCTTTGAACAGTTTGAGCCGCACTGTGCCGCTGACGTTTTCCTGCGTCTTTTGCACAAACGCATCCAGCGCCTGGCGCAGGGGGGTGAACCACAGGCCGTAATAAACCAGCTCGGCGTAACGCTCGGCGACGAGGTGTTTGTAGTGCAGGGTCTCCCGATCCAGGGTGAGGCTCTCCAATTCCTGGTGGGCGGTGTAGAGGATGGCGCCGCCGGGGGTTTCGTAGACGCCGCGCGATTTCATGCCGACCAGCCGGTTCTCGACCAGGTCGCAGCGGCCCACGCCGTGCTGCCCGCCCAGATCGTTGAGCCGGGTCAGCAACTCGACCGGCCCATAGGCCAGCCCGTCGATCTTTTTTGGCACGCCCTGTTTGAACTCGATCTCGACGTATGCCGGCTCGTCCGGCGCGTTTTCGGGGGCGACGGTGAGCTGGTACATGGCTTCTTCCGGCTCTTGCCACGGGTTTTCCAGGATGCCGCCCTCGTGGCTCATGTGCCAGATGTTGCGGTCGCGGCTATAGATCGATTTTTCAGAGCTCTGCACCGGGATGCCCCGCTCGCGGCAGTAGGCCAGCGCGTCTTCACGTGAGCGGATGTCCCACTCACGCCAGGGGGCGATCACCTTGAGGCGTGGGTTGAGGGCTTTAAAAGTCAGCTCGAAACGCACCTGGTCGTTGCCTTTGCCGGTGCAGCCGTGGGCCACGGCGTCGGCGCCTTCCATCTCGGCGATTTCCACCTGGCCCTTGGCGATGATGGGCCGGGCAAAAGAGGTGCCCAGCAGGTATTTACGCTCGTAAATCGCGCCGGCCTGCAGGGTGGGAAAAACATAATCGGTGAGAAACTCTTCGCGCAGGTCTTGAATATAAACTTTGGCGGCTCCGCTGGCCAGAGCCTTTTCTTCCAGCCCGTCCAGTTCGTCGTCCTGGCCCACGTTGGCGGTGTAGCAGATGACCTCGCAGTCGTAATTCTCCCTGAGCCAGGGCACGATGGTCGACGTATCCAGGCCGCCGGAATAGGCCAGGACGACTTTGTTGACTTGTTTCATGTTCATCTCCTTGTTGGTGATTCAATCTGTGTGCAGGTGGATCTGAATCTCATCCACGATGGCTGGCAGGCCAGGTGGGCGCTGCGGAATGGCCGCGCCGTTCTCCAACATGTTGAGGCAGTAGCAGCGAATGGCCTCCTGGATGCGGGTTTTGGCCTGGGTCATGGATCTGCCCCTGGCCTGGCAGTTTGGCAACGCCGGCGCCCAGGCGTAGAAACTGCCATCCTGGTTTTTCTCGTACAGAACCTTAAAGTTGTAGGGTTGCGTCATGTCATCTCCTCCTGGTTTTTGATGGCCTGAGGACTCGAAAAAAAAAAGAACCCTCCATCTGGAGGGTTCTTGGTTCGTCGGTCGAATCAGGACGCATCGGCGGGAAGCCAAACAGACCTACTCAGATGGAATCTCCGGTAGTTGTGTCTGGCTTCGTCGGTTAAAACGCACATCGATTGGCGACACGATAAAGGCCCTTTGGCTACTAAACTCGACGGGCCAAGTTTATCACCGATTGGGAAACTTGTCAAACCAACGCCTCGCTGCATTTGAAAATCTACCCTTTCGCTGCTATAATCCCTGCCGCATGGACGCCAAACGCACTGTGGGGGAATGGAAAACGATCGTCTGGCGATGGCTGGCGGCTGGTGCGGGCGCAGGGTTGTATACTGCCCGCATCGTTGCCGAGTTTGGGCCGTTCGTCGCGCCTGGTTGGGGCGTGACGCTCCTGGCGGTGGCCTGCGCCGTCCTGGGAGCAGCAGCGGCGCAACGATTGGCCCGGCGCGCAGACCTGAGGCCGCTGCTGATAGCATGGCTCTACGTGCTTTATCCGGCCCTCGATGCGGGTGTGGCGGCGGCGGTGGGCTGGCTGGCCCTGTGCGGCGCGTTCATCACCAACAGTGGCCGCCGCTCATCTGAGGCAGAAAAACGATCCGCGCCGTCGCTGGCTCTGCCGGCGCTGGTGTTCCTGCTGGCGCTGGCGCTTTACACCCTCACCCTGGCCCCCGATGTCCTCACCGCCGACAATGCCGAGTACCAGCTTGTGGCCGCACGTCTGGGTGTGGCCCATCCACCCGGCTACGCGCTCTATACACTGCTGGGCAGGCTCTTTACGCTGTTGCCGCTGGCCACACCCGCCTGGCGAGTGAGCCTGTTTGCCGCTGTGACCGGCGCGCTGGCGCTGGCATTAGTGGCCCGCGCGACGCAACGACTCGGCGGTTCTGCCTGGGCTGGGGCTGCCGCCGCGCTGGCCCTGGGCGTCGCGCCTACCTTCTGGGCCCAATCGACCACCGCCAACATCCGCGGCCTGACCGCTCTTTTCACTGCCTGGTGTTTCGACGCGCTGCTGGCCTTCGATCAGGCCCGCCGGCGAGGTGAATCGGGCCGGCGGGCGCTGGACTGGTTTGCGCTGGGGCTGGGGCTGGGCTTTTTTCACCACTTTTCGCTGGGTTTTATGTTGCCCGCTTTTGGGCTGTACCTGCTGCTGGTCGATCCGGCCCTGATCCGCCAGCCGCGCCGCTGGATTCGCCCGGTTCTGATTTTTCTCGCCACCAGCCTGGTGCTGATTTACTTTCCCATCCGCGGCGCGAGCGGCGCTGTGCTGGCGCCAGACCACCTCACGACGTGGAGCGGCTTTCTGGAGCACGTCACCGGGCAGGGTTTTGGCGGCGATATGTTTGCTTTTCTGCGCGGAGGCGTGCTGCCGCATCGTTTCACCATTCTGGTCGACATCCTGGTTTTCCAGTTCGGCTGGCCGCTGCTCGTCGTGGCCGGCCTGGGCGCGCTGGCCTTGCTGCGGCGCGATGGGCAACGTTTGCTGTTGTTCGGCCCGAGTTTCGCCCTCTTTGGTTTTCTCGTGGCCACCTATCGCGCGCCGCAGACGGTGGAATATCTCATGCCGGCCTACGTGCCGCTGGCAGTGATGATAGGCCACGCCGCCGCCGCCGTGCTCCAGGCGCGCCGCTGGCCGCCGCTCGGCGCGTGGCTGGCCGCGCTGATCCTGCTACCCGGCATGTTCCGGGCATTCGATCATTACCCCAGCTTTGCGCTCTTGCACCGCGATCGCACCGGACGCGATTACGCCGCCCCGATCCTGCGCGCCGCGCCGCCCGATGCGGTTGTCCTCTCGAACTGGCATTGGGCCACCACCTTCTGGTACCTTCAGGAAATCGAAGGGATGCGGCCCGACGTGGCGGTGATTTATATCTATCCTCAGGGTGAGTCTTATGCCGCCAACTGGGCCGCCTGCATCCAGGGCGCAGCCGACGCCCAACCGGAATGTCTGGCAGCGGCTGTGACCGCTCACCCGCTCATCGTCACCGATTGGTACCGCGAGTACGAGTCCTTGCCGCTGCGATTCGTTCCGTTTGAGCAGGCATTTCTGATCGCACGGCAGCCCCTGTCCGCGCTGCCGGCAGGCCTGTTGCCACTCGACGTGTCGCTGCAAGGGCTGATCCGGCTGGCAGGCTATCGCCTGGAGAGCCACACCACGATACCGGGCCACTCACTGGCGGTAGATATCGCCTGGCAGCCCCAGGCCGATTGGGCGCACGATTATTCTTTCTTTGTCCAGCTCCTGGGGCCGACCGGGCTGGTGGGTCAGGGCCGGGACATCATCCAGCCGGCGGGCCATTACCGGCTGGGTGAGGTGGTGATCGACCGGCATGAAGTGGCAGTGTGGCCCACCGCGCCGCCGGGCGAATATACCCTCATCGCCGGCGTTTATTTCACACCCCAGGAGGGCGGCTGGCAACGATTGATCGCCCCCGATGGCCGGGATTACATCTCGCTGGGGACGGTGCGCGTCGAAGCGGCAACATCGCCGCCGGTGACGTTGCACCCGCTGCGGTATCGCTTCGAGGGCGGCCCCAGCCTGATCGGCGTCGATTTTGATCACAGCCCCGGTCTGCCGCGCCGGGTCTACCTGCACTGGGCCTTGCCCTCGCGTCAGGGCGATGGGGATGCCATTCAACTGACTATCGATGGACAGCCGGCGGCTCAGGGGCAACTGAGTACGCTGCCGCATGGCGGCTACCTGACCACCGCCCACGATGTGCCGGCTGGCTCGCTGGCCGTGACGGTGGAAAACGCATCTCACGTTGGCCCGTGGGGGCTGCTCGTGCGTCGCCCGGCTCGTTTGCCACAGCCCGCCACCGATGCGCGTTACGTGCCGTTGGGAGGTGAGATGGCCCTGGCCGGCGTCGAGGTGCGGCGCGGTGTGACGCTTGCGGCAGCGGAGGGAGAGCTTTTCAAGACTGCCGAGGGCAGCGGCGAGGTGTTGCAGGTCGATCTATGCTGGCTGAGCCTCGGCCCGCTGACGCGCGATCGGGTGGTGTCGGTGCAGGCGCTGGCCTGGGGCCAGAATCACGATTCAGTGCCCGCCCTGGGCGCGATTCCCACTCTCAAGTGGGTACGGGGTGTGACCCTGCGCGACCGGCATTTCATCCGCCTGCCTGGGGACGCGGGCGCACAGGCCGAGCTGACACTCGTCGTGTACGATCATTTCGTCCAGCGGCAATCGCTGCTGTTGTTGGATGAGCGGCTGGCCAAAATGGGCGACAGGGTGCCGTTGGGCGTTGCATCGCCCGGCGATTGAACCTGTGGCAGGGGAACGCGCCTCACCACACCCGAGTTGGCGGCCATGACGCCGCTGTGCAATAGCCTGGCGAGGCTGTCTTGCGTTGCCATCCAAATCGGGATACAATTAACGCCGTTCTGTCCGGGTCTGGGCAGGGCGATCACGCGATGTCAGGGAGAATACTCTTGATAAAAGCCATCGTCATTGTGCCGACTTTTAACGAACGAGACAACATCGGGTTGTTGGTCGATGAAATTCTCGCTCTGCCGGTGGAAGTGGGGATGCTGGTCGTGGATGATAACTCACCCGATGGCACCGGCGACCTGGCCGACCGTCTCTCGGCGGCGCATCCGGATCGGGTGTACGTGCTTCATCGCCCTGCCAAGATGGGTCTGGGCACGGCCTATATCGCCGGTTTCAAAAAAGCGTTAGAGATGGGTGTTAGCCGCATTCTGACCATGGACGCCGATTTTTCCCATCCTCCGCGCTACATCCCGGCCATGTTACAAGCAAGTGAGGCGGCAGATGTCGTCATCGGGTCGCGTTACGTGAGCGGCGGCGGCGCCGAGCAGTGCACTCTGGCGCGCAAGGTTCTGAGCCGCGGGGCCAACGGTTTTGCCCATCTGATGTTGGGACTGCGCGCCCGCGATACGACGGCCGGCTTTCGTTGTTACCGCCGCGAGGTGCTGGACTCTATCGACCTGGATGGCATCCGCGCCGAGGGTTACTCGTTTCTCATCGAGATGTTGTTTCGCTGCCAGCAGGCCGGCTGGCGTGTGGGTGAAGTGCCCATCGTTTTTGTGAACCGGCTGCGCGGCGCATCCAAAATCTCGCGCGAAGAGATTTTGAAGGCCATGCTGACCGTTTTGCGTCTGGCGCCACGCCGCTTTGTGGTCAAAACATCGGCCAAGACCATCTCGCCGGCATGAGCGAGCAGGAATGGGTTCGCTGCAACCTTTGTGGCTCCAGCAGAGCCAGGCTGCTGTATGCCAGCACGTTGCCCGACGCCGCAGACCGGCCACGCAACATCGAGGCCTTGCAATGCACCAACATCGGTTATGGCGTCCACGGGCCGGTGGTCAGGTGTCAGGCCTGCGGGCTGGTGTTCATCAACCCGCGCCCCAACAGCGCCGATGTGATCCACGATTACGAAGACGTGGTCGACGAGCGGTACGTCGAGGAGCGCGAGGGTCGCGTGTTGACCTTTGAGCGGCACCTGCGGCCGTTGGAGCGCCGGGCCGGGCCGCCCAATGGCAAACGATTGCTCGATGTGGGTTGTCACATCGGCGTTTTTGTAGACGTCGCCCGGCGGCACGGCTGGGATGCCTGGGGCGTGGAGCCATCACGCTGGGCGGCGGAGCAGGCCCAGAGCCAGGGTTTGCAGGTGGTCAATGGCACGCTGGCCAGCGCGGGACTAGAGGACGCCTCTTTTGACATCATCACCCTTTGGGATGTGATCGAGCATGTGCCCGATCCCAGGGGTGACCTGTATCACGTGCATCGGCTGCTCAAGCCGGGCGGCATGGTCGTCCTCCACACCATCGACATCGAGAGCCCCTTCGCCCGGCTGATGGGCCGTCGCTGGCCGTGGCTGATGGAGATGCACCTGTGGTATTTTTCGCCGCGCACGCTGCGTCGTATGCTGCAAGAGCTGGGCTTTGAGGTGATTCACTCGTCGCCTCAGGGTCGTTACTTGCGGTTAGGATACCTCGTCTCCCGGTTGCAGCCCTATAGCCGCTCGATCTATCGCCTGTTGGATGCTGCGATCACGCGGCTGAATCTACGCGGGCTGGCGGTGCCCATCAACCTGGGCGATCTGTTTACCATGTACGCCAGAAAACTGTGATGCGGGAGAGTGTCATGATACGCGGCCTGACCTGGCTCACGACCCGTCGATTGCTGGTTATCATCCTCTTTGTCAGCATCTTTGTTATGGCCGCCCGGGTGCAGGTGGATACCGATACCTGGTGGCACCTGGCCAGCGGCAAGTGGATGGTGGAGCACGGCCAGATTCTCAAACACGATCCTTTTTCGCACACCATGCACGGCCAGCCGCGAATCCAGCATGGCTGGCTGGTGCAACTGGTCATGTATGGCCTGTACGCCGC
Source organism: Chloroflexota bacterium (assembly GCA_049324835.1). Classification (GTDB taxonomy): domain Bacteria; phylum Chloroflexota; class Anaerolineae; order CAYNKW01; family CAYNKW01; genus JBMOMT01. Next base: position 78,788 of record JBMOMT010000060.1, read on the forward strand.
GCTGGGCCACGCCGGGTTGGTGCTGGGCGTGGCAGCGGTGGTCACATTGACCTTTGTTTTTGTCTTTTCTGTGGGTGACGGCTCGCTCTACCTGCGTGCCTTTACCACCGTCCTGGCGGCGATCACTTCGGCGGTGATCTGGGTGGCCAGGCCGCAGATCGTCTCTTTTTTGCTGGCGGCCGTCTTTGTTTACCTGCTGGATCGTTACAAACGGCGCGGGCAGGCTCGCTTGTGGCTGTTGCTCCCTCTGACGGTGCTGTGGGTCAACTGCCACGGCGGATTCATCACCGCTTTCATCCTGATGGGTGGTTATCTGGTGGGTGAGGGCCTCAACTGGCTGATCGGTTGGCGCGCCCAGGATGAGGGCGTTCTTTCCACCCGGCAGCTTCGAACCCTGTTGTTGGTGATGCTGGTTTGTCTGGCGGCTGTGGCCCTCAACCCGCAGACCGTCCGCATGTACACTTATCCGTTCGAGACGGTGGGCATCGGCGTGTTACGAGATTTCATCCAGGAGTGGCGCTCGCCCGATTTTCACCAGTTGCACCTGCATCCGTTCATCTGGATGCTGTTTCTGACGCTGGCGGCGATGGCCTTTTCGGGTCAGCGGGCCGATTTCACCGACGTGGGACTGGTCGCCGGCCTGGCCTACATGTCGCTGCTGGCCGGGCGCAACATGGCCCTGTTTGCCCTGCTCGATGGGCCGATCCTGGCCCGCTACGCCGCCCCGGCGCTGGTGCGATTGTTCCGGGCGGTGCAGGTTCGTTGGGGGCATCGGTTTACCGGTTTGGGGCGAGCCTGGGTTGAGGTTTCGGTCGGCACACGCTGGGCTTTGTTGAACTGGGCTTTGCTGGGGCTGGTAGTGGCGGCGGCGCTGGTCAAGGTGGCGCTGCCGATATGGCCCACGGAGCGAGACAAGGCCCTGGTCGATGCGCTGCCGGTGGAAGCGGTGCAATTCATCCGGCAGGAAGAGCCTGCCGGCCCCATGTTCAACAGCTACAACTGGGGAGGGTATCTCATCTGGACGCTGTACCCCGATTATCTGGTTTTTGTGGATGGGCGCACAGACCTGTATGCCGATCCGTTTCTGCGCGATTACGTGGACGTGCTGCTGGTGCGCGACAACTGGCGCCAAGTGTTGGCGAGATATGATGTGAAACTGATCCTCATCGAGCAAGACAGCGTGCTGGCCCGTTTTCTGGCTGCCGACGATGGCTGGCAGTCGCTTTATCACGACGAGCTGGCGGCCGTTTTCGGCCGGCGTTGATCCTGGCCGTGCGCTGTTCTTGTTCTCATCTCCCGGTAGGGCAGGGCTGGAAGGAGGATGTGTATGGGTCAAAAACCTTACGACGTGGTCATCATCGGCGGCGGCATCGTGGGTATGGCCACAGCGCTGGCGCTGACGCAGCGACCGGGCCTGTCGCTGCTGGTGGTGGAGGCCGAAGATCGTCTGGCGGCTCATCAGACGGGCCATAACAGCGGCGTCATCCACTCCGGGTTGTATTACAAGCCCGGCTCGCTCAAGGCGCGCAACTGTGTCGAGGGGCGCGAGGCGATGGTTCACTTTTGTCAGCAGCACGGCATCGCCCACGAGCGCTGCGGCAAGGTGGTGGTGGCCACATCGGAGAGCGAATTGCCCGCGCTGGAAGAACTGGAGCGGCGCGGCAAGGCCAACGGCCTGCAGGGTGTGCGGCGCTTGGGAGCAAAAGAGTTGCGCGAACACGAGCCTCACGTGGCCGGCGTGGCCGGATTGTTGGTGCCGGAAACGGGCATCGTCGATTACCTTCAGGTGGTGGAGACATACGGCGAGCTGGTGCGCCGGGCCGGCGGCGAGATCCGCCTCAAGACGCGGTTTACCGGCTTCCGGCGCGAGTCCAGCGGTCTGGTGCTGGAAACCTCACAGGGCGTGGTGCGCTGTCGCAACCTGATCAACTGCGCCGGTCTGCAAAGCGATCGTGTGGCTCGTATGTGCGGTCTCGATGCCGGGCTGCGCATCGTGCCCTTTCGCGGCGAGTATTACGAGCTGCTGCCGCAGGCGCATCATCTGGTCAAGGCTCTCATCTATCCCGTGCCCGATCCGAAATTTCCCTTCCTGGGCGTACACTTTACGCGCATGGTGCACGGCGGCGTGGAGGCGGGCCCCAACGCGGTGCTGGCCTTCAAACGCGAGGGTTATGGCCAGTTCAGTTTTGCCCTGCGAGACGCTCTGGAGATCGTCACGTATGGTGGATTCTGGCGCATGTCGCTCAAATACTGGAAGATCGGTCTGGGAGAGTTTTATCGCTCTTTTAGCAAGCGGGCTTTTGTGACGGCTCTGCGGGCGCTGATCCCGACACTCGAGATGGAGGATGTGCATCGCGGCGGCTCTGGCGTGCGCGCCCAGGCCATGGAGCCCAACGGTTTTTTGGTGGACGATTTTCGCATCGTGGAAGGAGCGAACATGATCCACGTGCTCAACGCGCCCTCGCCGGCAGCCACGGCCTCTCTCAGCATCGGCCAGAGCATCGCCGAAATGGCGGCGCAACGTTTCGAACTGGGCGCATAGCGCCTCACGTTTGACGTTTGACGTTTGACATTTGACGTTTGACGTTTGACGTTTGACATTTCACATTTCACGTTTCACGATTGGACGGATTGCATGTCAGGAACCATGGAATTCCACATCTGTCGCCAGGCGCGGGATCGCTACCGATTCGACGAGTCGCTGTTTTCCCTGAGTGGCAACGTCATCCTGGCCAATTTCCACGCCGTGCGGCTGTTTGCGCAAAAGATGAACGACCGGCGGGATCTGGTTCACTACCCAGAGCAGGCGGTCAAAGCCGGGCAGATCAACGCCATGGGCCTGATCGACGAGGTGCTGCATTACGTGGTGGGCCTCTATCGCCGGCAAAAGAACCCCCAGGTCATGCAGCAGAGCCTGGAATGGCTGGAGGCGCGCTTGGGTCGGCCAGCCGTGGACGCGGCGTTGCTGCGCTTCGTGGACGAGTTTCCACCGTTGAGTGTTTACCGGCAAGAGATGGGTGCCGTCGATTACCTGGCGGGTGAGACCGGGGGGGTATCACACCGGCAGATCGCCCTGGAAGAGTTGCTGCTGCTGTGGCTGGCCAACACCAACCCGGCCTTTGCTCCCTTTTCAGAGCTTTTCGACGACGCGCTGCTGGAAAAGGAAACAGCCTATCGCCAGATCGTCGATGGGTTGTATGCCTTTTTTGAGACCCAGCCGCGTTTTGGCCCCGCAGACCAGAACCTGATCGACCTGCTCCGCGACCCCGCGGTGCAGGTGCCCCATTCGCTCAGCGGCCAACTGGAGTACATGCGCGAGCGTTGGTCGGCGTTGCTGGGCCGGTACCTGTATCGCCTGCTCGGCAGCCTGGACCTGATCCACGAAGAGGACAAGATGCGTTTCATGGGCCCTGGCCCGATCCGGCCGGTAGAGCTGATTGGGTTGGAAGTGGAGGCCGAGCGTTACAGTCTGGATCGTGATTGGATGCCGCGCGTGGTGTTGATGGCCAAGAGCACTTATGTCTGGCTGGATCAGCTTTCTAGAAAATATGGCCGCTCCATCACGCGTCTGGATCAGATCCCCGATGAGGAGCTGGACACCCTGGCTCAGCGGGGCTTTACGGCTCTGTGGCTCATCGGTTTGTGGCAGCGCAGCCGCGCCTCGCAGCGCATCAAACAGCTCTGCGGCAATCCGGAGGCAGTGGCCTCGGCCTATTCACTCTACGATTACCAGATCGCTGACGATCTGGGCGGCGAAGAGGCCTTTCAGAACCTTCGGGCGCGGGCCTGGCAGCGTGGCATCCGCATGGCCGGCGACATGGTGCCCAACCACGTCGGCATCGACGGCAAGTGGGTTATCGATCATCCAGACTGGTTCGTGGCTCTGGATCATAACCCCTTTCCATCCTACACCTTTAACGGCCCGGATCTGTCCTGGGACGAGCGGGTGGGCATCTATTTAGAAGATCACTACTACAGCCGCTCCGATGCGGCGGTGGTGTTCAAGCGGCTGGATCGTTGGACGGGTGACGTGCGGTACATCTATCACGGCAACGATGGCACCTCGATGCCCTGGAACGATACCGCTCAGTTGAATTACCTCAATCCAGAGGTGCGCGAGGCAGTCATCCAGACCATTCTACACGTGGCGCGCCGTTTTCCGGTCATCCGCTTCGACGCCGCCATGACGCTGGCCAAACGTCATTTCCAGCGGTTGTGGTTCCCAGAGCCCGGCTCCGGCGGCGATATCCCTACCCGCGCCGGGCATGGCCTGCCCAAAGAACAGTTCGATGCCGCCATGCCGCAAGAGTTCTGGCGTGAGGTGGTGGATCGTGTGGCCCAGGAAGCGCCGGATACGTTGTTACTGGCCGAGGCCTTCTGGCTGATGGAAGGTTATTTCGTGCGCACGCTGGGCATGCACCGCGTCTACAACAGCGCCTTTATGAACATGCTCAAGGCCGAGGAGAACGCCAAGTACCGCGCCTCGATCAAAAACGTGCTGGAATTCGATCCGGAAATCCTCAAACGTTTCGTCAACTTTATGAACAACCCAGACGAAGAGACCGCTGTGGCCCAGTTTGGCAAGGACGGCAAATACTTGGGTGTGTGCATCATGATGTCGACCATGCCCGGCTTGCCTATGTTTGGCCACGGTCAGGTGGAAGGGCTGACGGAAAAGTACGGCATGGAGTATCGCCGCGCCTATTGGGACGAACAGCCCGACGAAGAGCTGGTGCGCCGCCACGAGCGGGAGGTCTTTCCACTGCTGCATCGGCGTTATCTCTTTGCCGGCGTGGACAACTTTTTGCTGTACGATTTCTACACCCCCGAAGGCCAGGTCAATGAGAACGTTTTTGCCTATTCGAACCGTGTCGGCGGCGAAGGGGCGTTGGTGGTGTATCACAACAAGTTCGATGAGGCGCGCGGCTGGATCAAAACCTCGGCGGCCTACTCGGTCAAGAACGGCGACGATGGCGACCGTGTCCTGGTGCAAAAAACGTTGGGAGATGGGCTGGGATTACCGAACCAGGACGGTTATTACTGCATTTTTAGCGATCACATCACCGGCCTGGAATACATCCGCAGTTGCCGGGAGCTGCACGAAAAAGGGCTTTACGTGGAACTGGGGGCCTTCAAGTATCACGTGTTCCTCGATTTCCGCCAGGTGCAAGACAACGAGTGGCGCCACTATGCTCATCTGACCGGCTACCTGAACGGGCGTGGCGTGCCGAGCATCCAGGAGGCGCTCAGAGAGACCTTTTTGCAGCCGATTCATCGCGTTTTCAAAGCCTTGATCGGCGCCGAAACCATTCGCCGCCTGATGGCGGCGCGCCTCACTGAGCCAGAAGGTACATTGGATGAGGCGTTGCTGGATGAGGTGCAACAACAGGCCCTCGACTTGTTGACCGAGAGCCAACAATTGGCCGGCATCGCAGGCGACCCGCTTGCCCTGGCCCAGGAGATGCGCCGCCACCTGGCGGCGCTGCTTCGCCTGCCGGTTCTGGAAGCCCTCTTGCCCATGTCCGAAACCCCTGAAACTGCCGAGGTCGTGAGTTATGTGAAAACAAACCTGCCCGATCCCACGTTCCTGTGGGGTTGCCTGGTGAGCTGGTGGGGTGTTCGTTCGTTGGGTCGGTTGAGTGGCGAGGTGGCGTTCGAGAGCCAGAGCCGCAGTTGGATCGACGAGTGGCTGCTGGGTCGGGTTATGGCCACCACTTTACAAGACCTGGGCATGGAAAGCCAGGCTGCCTGGCGGGCTGTTGGTCTGGTGAAACTGCTCACCAGCCATCAGCGCTGGTGCGCTGTAAAAGGCCCCAGCCTTTACGGACGGGCCTTTGCCCTGATCGAGACGCTGCTCCGAGACGATGAAGCGCGCCAGTGGCTGGGAGTGAATCGCTACCAGGGAGTGCTCTGGTTCAGCCAGCAGGCTTTTGAGGAGCTGCTCTGGTGGCTGATGCTCCTGGTTGTCGTCCAGCCAGATCTCGATGCGTTGCCTCCGACCGAGATGACAGAGCGGGTGCTGGGTTGTTACCAGATCTTGTTGCACCTGTTGCAGGCCGGGCGAGAATCCGGCTACCGGGTGGAACAACTGCTGAGCCGGGTGTAAAGCGCTTCTCCCGCAGGCGCCAGGCCTGCGGGAGTCCTTTGAAACAGGCAGAAACCAGCGCCACCGATTGGGGCCTAAAAATCCTGATTTTGTGATATAATAGAGACAAGACGTAACTGCTCACCCTCCCGCAGGCTTTCGTAGAGGCACGGCATGCCGTGCCTCTTGTGCCGCCACAGTTTGCAAATTTACCGGGTCCAGTCGGCCAGATTGTAGCCTGCGGGAGGGTAGACTGAACAGTTACGACAAGACAACCGTTCTGGCTCTCGTTGTAGCAGCGGTCTTGTATCACTTGACGTTCGTCGTCAAACATGGACACCACTGGCATCCTGGAGCAGCAGGCATGCCACGTCGATTCTTGGGGGGAGTCGAGATCATGTGGGCCTTCGAAAACCTCGATAGGCTGCCATTTGGCGCGCCCAGAATCATCTCACGGATGAGGAGAAGGACAGGTGGTTCTGGCAGTCGGTGAGTTGCTGCAGGATCGATACCGCATCGATGCCAAGCTGGAGCAGGGCGGCATGGCGGCTGTATATCGTGCCTGGGATACTCGCCTCAATCTGCCCGTGGCCGTCAAACACATGATCCCTCAGCCGAGGCTTGGCTCCAAGGCGTTGACCCAACTGCGCCAGCAGTTCAAACAGGAGGCCCAAACCCTGGCCCGCCTGGATCACCCGCATCTGGTGCGCGTGACCGACTCTTTTTCCCAGCGTGACGCTGAATACCTGGTGATGAATTTCGTCGACGGCGAGAGCCTGGGAGATCGTGTCGAGCGGAACGGGCCGATGCCAGAGGCGCAGGTTCTCAAATGGGCCGATCAGCTCTTGAGCGCCCTGGCCTATTGCCACAGCCGGGGCATCATCCACCGCGACGTCAAATCGCACAACGTCATCATTGGCCCCAATGGACAGGCCGTGTTGGTCGATTTTGGGCTGGTCAAGCTGTGGGATCCGAACGATCCACACACCAAGACGGTGATGCGAGGCATGGGCACACCGGCCTTTGCGCCGCCGGAACAGTTCGAAGGGGACACCGAGTACACCGACGAGCTGAGCGACATCTATAGCATGGGCGCCACACTGTATCACGCCTTGTCTGGCACTTATCCGCCTACGGCAGCCATGCGCACCGCGACCCCGGAAAGATTTGTGCCCCTGCGCGACATTGTACCGGAGCTGAGCCAGCAAACCGAAGCAGCGGTGATGAAGGCCATGGAGCTGGCTCGATCGCGGCGCTGGCAGAGCACGGTCGAGATGGCCGAAGCGCTCAAGGTTGCCGCGCAGGCCATTGATGCCCGACAAAACAATGCGACGCGCGTCCTTTCGATTCCCGGAGGGGTTGCAGGCCGACTCCAGCGTGTTAACCTGTGGGCCGGGGTGTTGGGTGTGCTGGCTTTTCTGATCGTGGCGCTTGGATTGGCCGTAGGGTTGGGTGGCATGGGCGTTCGCGCTGCGCCCACGCCATCGGCCGAGGCGGCGGCGACGATTCCTATCGTCGAGCCTGTCTCGGAAACCAGCACGCCGACCGTCCGGCCCAGCCACACACCTTCGCCCACCTCGACCGCCACGCCCACCCCCTCACCGACGCCCACGGCCAGCGATACCCCCTCATCGACACCCACTCCCAGCCCAACGCCGACCGCCAGGCCCACATTCACCCCGACGCCCATCGTCCACGTGCTGCAGGAAGGTGAAAATCCCTGGATCGTCGCTCAGCTTTACGGTGTGAGTGTAGAAGCCTTGTTGGCCGCCAATGGCATCACCGATCCGACCGCCTTACAGATCGGCCAGACGCTCGTCATCCCGCGCCAGGGAGAGGAATCGCGCCTGCCCACGCCTACTGCCACCTCGACACCCACACCGGTATTGATCGTTCATGTTTTGCAGGCTGGCGAGAGCCTCTGGACGGTGGCCCAACTGTACGGCGTGAGCCTCGAGGCGTTGCTGGAGGCCAACGACATCGTCGATCCGGCGACGCTCCAGATTGGACAGCCGTTGATCATCCCACGCGAAGCAGCGTTGCCGGCGGTCGTCCTGACACCCACCGCCGAGCCAACCTCGGCCCTGCCGCAGATTTACGAACAGCCCAAACTGCTCCAGCCACGCTTTAACCAGGTCTTTGGTTTCGATCAGTCTCCAGGCATCCAGTTGGTCTGGACACCCACCTCACTGGCAGAGGGGCATTGGTACGAGGTTCAACTGCGCCAGGCTGAAAACGCCGAGCCGATGGCGCGCCATTGGACCAGGGAAAACTGGTGGGACATGGGGCCGGAGCAGTATCGCCCCGGAGATTACTACTGGCGGGTGGTCATCGTTCAGGGCAGGGGCCAGGACGTGCTGGGGACGGTGAGTCCGCCCAGCGAGACCTGGTACTTTCAGTGGGTGCCGGTGATGCCTCCATCTACGCCAGTTCCTCAACCCACGCCGACGGTCAGGCCCAGCGCCACTCCCGCGGCGACGGCCACGATCACCCCCACACCCGCGCCTACTGCCACCGCCACACCGCGGCCCACTTCCTCGAGCTGAGCCCTCTCCGCTGCCAGGGATAGCCAGGCAGCCTGTTGGAGTGCGTGGACGTGGGGAATCCCCAACGGCTCGACTGAGCCCCGCCCTGAGTGGCGGGATGAAGGGCTCGCCGAAGTCTTGTTGGGGTTGGTGGCGCAGGTTCCCCAACAAAGGGCGCTCCCGAACAAGCACCTGTCCTGTACCGGACAGGTACAGGGTTTGGGGTTCCTTTGCCTTCCCGGCGAGGTGTCGTTTAATCTCTCCGACGGGCTGTCAGGTCAGGGTGAAGGTCTGGAAGGCGGTCGAGCAGGGTGGCCCGGGGGCAATGTGCAGCACCGCTACCGGCGATAGCTCCATGATGGTGCAGCCCAGCGTCAGCCCACTACCGCCTCGATCCACGCACACCGGGGCCTGGTGCGAGCTGAGAATGGCCCGGACTCGTTCGACAGTGATGGTCTGGGAAGCATCGCTCAACTGGCTCGCCAGATAATCGAACCTGGCGCTGGTGTCCGAGCGGCCTCTTGCGATCCGTTCTCGCTGCTCCGGCGATAATCTGGATACCATTTCGTGATGCATCGACTGATCGGTGTTGACCAGTGGATGGTTGGTGTGGTAGACCCGGTCGAGACCTGGTTGGGGGATGAATCGGGCCACCTGGCTGGCCGAGCATTCCAGGTCCCACACCTGATCTGGCCCACCCACGATAAAGTTCTGGCCGGAAGCGTGTCGGACGCCCTGTAGAAAAGCCAGCGCCTGTTCGTGTGAGGTCCGCTCCAGCAGCCCCCGGATCACAAAAGCCACCGGCAGGCCATCGCTGGCGTGGTTCAGTTGCATCAGCGTGTTGACGCACACGCCGATGCCCCGGTTGTTGATGCCGTTCAGCGCGATCAATCCTGCTGCGGTAAAGACGAGCGTCTCCAGGTCCGACGCCGGCCGTCTGATGCGCAGCAGGGTCTGGTAACCATCATAATAAGCGGGCACGTCCATATTCTGGGCCATCAACGTCGGGCCGTTGTCCTGGGCAAAGGCGCCCAATCCGCTGCAATGCTGCCCCGATTGCCCGGCCGGGTGTTGTTTGCGCTCGCGGCGATACCACCACTCTTCGTCGGGCAACTGGAAGGCCAGGATAATATCCCAATCGACGCCGGCGCCCTCGGCGATGCCGTGCACCTCTTGCAACAGATCGGGCGTCCACTTTTGTATGGCCGGCAGGAAGGCGGTGTCCTGGAGAAACTGGGCCAGGTATGGCTCTGCAGGGCTGCCCAGGTCTTGTCCCAGCCCTTCTTTCCACGCGCCGATCAATTCCTGTATCTTGGGCCTCAGAGCCTCGCCGTGGCTACGACCGCGCTCGCGAGGTGCGCCTTCCAGAAACAGCAAGTCCATGTCCGGTTCTGTTTTCACGTTTATCCTCCAGGGTTCCTTTTTGTTGCGAGTTTGTGAGAAACGGGCGGCGATTGGGCTGCCAGCCTGAGGCGAAAGAATATCTCACCCACGCCGCCTTTGTTGAGGCCGTCGATGAAACCACACTCCTCGAAACCCATGCGCCGGTGCCAGGCTTGCGGCTCGGGTTCGTCGGCCTGAGAAGAGCTGTAAAGCGCGTCGTGGCCATTCTGGCTCAGGTGCTGGCCGACAAAGGCCAGCATGATCTGCCCCACCCCCTGCCTGCGCCGTTCTGGCCTGACCCAGATCAGAGCAATGTAGGCCACCAGCGACCACAGATACTCCAGCCGCAAATAACCCACCGGCTGTCCGCCAGCCTCGGCGACGACGACCTCTTTTGAGTCGATTTTGCGGGCCACAGCCTCTCGAGAGATGTAACCATCACGGCTGACAAAGTCCAGATCGGTCTGCGCCGCAAATCGCGCCGCGAAATCACTCACTGGAAGCAGGTTCCTGGCGGGCCGTGGCCGCCTGTAACAACGTGTGCAAACGTGGGATCATCGCCGCCGGGTTGGGGTGGACGCCGTCCAACAACAATTGGTTTTCAAAGACCTGCTCGATGGTCGGGTCGATCACGGCATCGTCGGGGGTATGCGTCACCAGCCGGGCCAGGTTGACCATCAATGGGTGGCGGCGGTTGATTTCGAGTATCTTTTTTGGCACCTCGAACTCTTGATGGAGCAATTTCTGCACGCGCTGCATCTCGCGGCCGGGCAGTCTATCTGGCGCCAGCAGACGGCAGGGGTTATCGTGTAACATCTTGGATTCACGCACCTGGGTCACACGCTCGCCCAGCACCTTGACGAAACGGCCCACCAGCCGGTTGAAATCGGCCTCTGGAATGGCCGGTTCTGCTGCGCCTTCCGGCTCTTTTTGCGGCAGCTCTAGTGTGGCGTCGTCGACGTTTTTGAGCGGCTTGCCGTCGAACTCGGTCAGCGAGAGGACCACAAAGTTGTCGATGGGATCGGTGAAATAGAGCACCTCGATGTCGTTGGCGCGGAAATAGTCCATGTGCGGGCTACGGGCCGCCGAGGCCACGTCGTCGGCCAGCAGATAATAGATGGCCGGCTGGTCATCTGCCATGCCCTGCACATACCCGACCAGCGAAACGAGCTGATCCTCCTGCGCCTGAGACGAATGAAAACGTAATAACGGCAGCAGATCGTCTTTGGCCAGCGGGTCGGCGGCGATGCCCTCCTTGACCAGGACGCCGAATTCGCGCCAGAAACGGGCGTAATCTTCCGGCTTTTCCTGGGCCAGGGTCTCCAGTTCTTTGATCAGTTTGCTCACCAGGGCCTTTTGAATGCGGCGCGCAGCCGGGTTGCGTTGCACCGTCTCGCGAGAGACGTTCAGCGGCAGGTCCTCCGACTCGACCACACCCTCGATGAAGCGCCAGTGCTGGGGCAGCAGCTCTTTGTTGTATTCCTGGATCATCACGCCCCTGGCATAGAGCTTGAGGCCCCAGTCGGTGCGTGGATTGAGGATGCCCCGGTCGCGACGGCCGGGCACATAGAGCACACTGCGAATATCGACCGGCGCGTCGGCCACCAGGTGGCTCACCAGCAGCGGCTTTTCAAAATCCAGCGTCAGATGCTTGTAAAAATCCTCGTAATCCTCTGACGATGTTTCGTGGGGCGATTGTCGCCACAGCGATTTTTGCCGGTTGACCACCCGCTCGCCAAAGTAGATGGGAAAAGTCACAAAATCCGAGTGCTTTTTGACGATTTGTTCTAACCGCCAGTCGTTGGCAAACTCGTGTGCGTCGTCCTTGAGTTTGATGATGACCTGCGTGCCACGATCGGCCTTTTCCGCCGGGCCTACCTGAAAGCGGGCGCTGCCATCGGAAACCCACTCGCAGGCCGGAGCATCGGGCCGGTAAGAGCGGGAAAGCACGTGCACCGTTTCCGCCACCATAAAGACCGAGTAAAAACCGACGCCAAACTGGCCGATCATCTCGGTGACGGTTTGCGCCGTATCCTGGGCTTCCTGCAGTTGCCGGACAAAGTCTGCCGCACCCGATTGGGCGATGGTGCCCAGATTGGTGATGATCTCGTCGCGCGTCATGCCGATGCCGCTATCAGAGATGGCAATCGTTTTGGCTTCTTCGTTGACCTCCACGCGGATGGCCAGCTCGGCGTTGGGGTCGAGCACGTCGCGCTCGGTGAGCATTTCGAACTGGAGACGGTTCAGGGCATCGACGGCGTTCGAGATGAGCTCCCGCAAGAAAATCTCGCGGTCGGTGTATAACGAGTGCACCAGGATGTGGAGCAGTTGTTGGATTTCGGCTTTGAATTCGTAGGCCTGTTGTTTTTCTTCCATCGTTATTGCCTCCGATTTGTGCTTGTGTCACGCGGCCTACGATTATACATCGGAGGTCGAAAGTTTGTCAAGGTGAACCGAAAACGCGCCCACAGATTGGGTGGATGGCCCTGCTGTGTAACTGCTCAGCCTACCCTCCCGCAGGCTGGAATCAATCGAGCCAACTGGACGCTGGCGAATCGACAAATTGCGGCGGCAGGGTGAGCAGTTACCCTACTGTGGCGTTTGCAGCCAATGGAAGAGTGGGATGATGACAGCCTCCTCCTGGCACAGAATTCGTTCGGCCTGGATGTAGAGGCGTTGCCGGCTTGGCGGATCGCCTGCGGCTGCCGCTGCCTGCTCGATGAGGCGGTTGAACTCGTCGCTGGAAAAATGGGTTCTCAAAAAAGCCACCTCAGAGGCGAAATGACCCAGGAAACTGTCCGGGTCATTGATGTCGGCGACCCAACCCAGCCGGAAGAGGGACGGCGCGTCGACTGTCAGGAGCTCCAGGTAGGCGTTCCAGTTGTCGTGCGCTTCCGGCGTCACCTGCACACCCAGGTGAGCGCGCCACATGTCGATGACCGCATTGGCAACGGCCTGGTTCTGATCGGTGCGGTTGAAGGCCAGCGCGACCTGGGGGAATCCCTGTCCGTCCGGATAGCCGGCCTGAGCCAGTAGCTCCCGCGCCCTGCCCGGGTCAAAGGCCAACCCCACCTGACCGTACAGGTCGCGGCCCATCACCTGCGGCGGAGTAAAGATCGTCGCAGGACGGACGCCAGAGTAGCCCAGATGGATGGCCAGATCGGCGATCACCGGCCGGTCGACGGCCAGGGCAAACGCCTGCCGCACCAGCGGGTTGTCGAAAGGTGGTTTGCTCAGGTTAAAGCCGAAATAATGGGTGGCGGGTATGGCGTTGGGATCGAGCGGCAGCCACGGAATTTGGGGGGCCAGATCGCGCAGGGGCACGGTTTCCGTGCCGGGCAGGGATGGCAGCGGTGTGGGCGTCGGCGGACGTGGTGTAGGGGTGGGCGTCGGTGGACGCGGTGTAGGGGTGGGCGTCGGTGGACGTGGCGTGCGTGTAGGCGTGCGGGTATGTGTTGGTGTCGGCGGGCGCGGTGTGGCCGTCGGCAGGAGAGTGCTGGTGGGCGCAGGTGGTTGGGGGGTGTGGGTCGGCGCAGGTGGTTGAGGGGTGTGGGTCGGCGCAGGACGGGTGGCGATGGTAACCTGTTCTGTGGCCGTCGTTGTAGCCAGGGCTGCCATCGCCGGGGTGTCCTGCGCTGTGGGTTTGCCCGTCGGGTTGCCGATAACGACGATGGTCAACACGGCCAACAGCAAGATGCCCGCCAGCGCGCCGACGAGTTTCCAGGGAACCCCTCGCCGGGGCTGTGGCGGAGCCTCAGTGATAGCGGGCATCGGTTTAGCCGGGGTTTCTGGCGCCAGCGACGGCGCAGCAGGAGGGGGGTGCACCGTCGGAACAGGGACCATCTCTGGCGTCACCACCGGGGCTGCGGCGACTGCTTTTTGAAATGTGTCGGCCATCTCGGTTGTGCTGGCAAAACGGTCGTTAGGTTCCTTGGCCAGAGCCTTGAGCATCACCCGCTCCACAGCCTGGGGTATTGTCGGGTTGAGTGAACGGGGCAGCGGCAGCGAGTCGGTGATGTGTTTGATGACCACGGCCATGGGGGTTTCGGCCTCGAACGGCACGCGGCCGGTGAGCATCTCGTAGAGTACGATGCCCAGCGAATAGATGTCGGCCCGTGCGTCCACGGCTTCACCTCGCCCTTGCTCCGGGGCCATGTAGGCTGGTGTGCCCACTCCGACGCCGGAGGCGGTGAGCACCGCCGAGCCTTCTACCATCTTGGCCAGGCCGAAATCGCTCAGCAGCACCCAGCGACCCTCGTCCAGCAGCACGTTGCTGGGTTTGACATCGCGGTGCAGGATGCCACGCTGGTGGGCGTGGTCCAATGCGGCGGCGATCTGGCCGAGGATGTCTGCTGCGTCAGCGAGGGGCAATGGCTGGCCCAACATCTCCTTGAGTGTGCCGACCTCGACGTACTTCATGACGATGTAGCTCAGTTCACCCTCCTGGCCAAAGTCGTGAATGGGCAGGATATTGGGGTGATTGAGCCTGGCGATGGCTTTGGCTTCGCGGGTGAAACGCATAGCAAAGCCTGGCTCGTGGGCAAAGTAGGCTGGCAGCACCTTGACGGCCACGTAGCGGTCCAGTGAGGGCTGGTAGGCCTTGTAAACGGTGGCCATACCACCCTGACCGATCTGCTCGATGATGCGATACTGTCCCAAAGTCTGACCGATAAGGTGCGCCATGAGGTTGTCTCCTCTCAAACTACAAACGAATCAAAGGCTGTTGTTCATGGGAGCGGGAAATAATCGGCCGGATTGCTGCTACAGTTGCAGATCGGATGCATCTGGAAACCCGAGTAGAACCACCAGCACTGGCAGTCGTCGCTGTGAAAGCTCTTGGCGCCGGTGAGTGGATTGTAGCCGCTGGCCTGGGCGGTAAAGCTGTAATCGCCGGGGATCACGCAGATGCGTTTGGTGCTGTTGGCTGGTAACACCACGCTGCCGTTCTGCGGCCCGTTAATGCTGACTGTCAGTTGGATGGCGAGTTCGTTGATCACTGCCACCAGCGCCGGATTGGCTGGGCAGCTTGCCGGTGTGGGGGTGGGCGCCGGGACGACGATCATGACGTAGGCCGAATCGGCGATGGGCGTGCCATCAGGGCTCTGCATTTGCCAGGTGCTCTTGTAGGCGCCGGGCGTATTCGGTGCGATCATGTCCACCGAGATGTCTGCCGTGCTGCCCAGGGAAGTCTCTGGCACGGCGACGCTGTCCGGCGCGCCCATCTGCTCGCCAGAGATGAAAACCCAGGCGGAACCGGCAGGCCAGGCGGCGCAGCCATCGGAACCGATGCGCCAGGTCTTGGTGAAGCGCTCGCCCGACTGGAACTGCGTGCCATCCGGGATGGTGACGTCGGCCACAAAGCCGGCGTGGGGCAGGCACGGCGTGGGGGAGGGGGTGGACGTCGGAGTACGGCTAGGGGTTGGGGTGCGGGTAGGCCTGGCTGTGGGCGTGGGTGTGGCGGTGGGAGTATGGGTGCGAGTGGGGGGCGGTGTTGGCGTGGCGGTGGGGGTCGGTGTCGGCGTGGCGGCGGGGGTGGCTGTGGCGGTGTGCGTGGGCAGCGGCGTGTCGGTGGCGAGGAGCATGACGACAGTTTGCTCGGCCTGGGTGACCTGAGCGGTCGTGTCCGGCGTCCCTGGCCCGCAGCCAGTCACCAACGATGCGAGCAGCATCAGGGCGAACAGTGAGAATGTCTTTATCTTCACAACATCTCCTTTGGCGTCATTCCTGCTGTCGATGCCTGCCGTTCAGGGCAAGGGGCCGTACAGGGCGGCGTTGCTGTCGCAGTGGCACAGCGGATGGACGCCAAAACCAGAGTAGAACCACCAGCAGTCGCAACTGCTGCCACCAAAGGTCTTTTCCCCGGTCAGGGGATTGTAGCCCGTTGCCCGGGCGGTGAACGAATAGGTGCCGGGTATCATGCAGTAGCGTTGCATCGCGCCGGCAGGCAAGAGGAACCTGGCATTCTCCGGCCCCGTCAACTCGACGGTCAGTTGCACCGATAGCTCGTTGGTCACCTCGACCAGCGCCGGGTTGGCCGGGCAGGCGCGGGGGGTCGGCGTGTCTGCCGGAACGACGATCAGCACGTAGACCCGGTCGCCAAAACGTGCGCCATCGGGGGCCTGCATCTGCCAGAAACCCTTGTAACTGCCCGGTGCGCCGGGCGCGGCCATGTCCACCGAGATGTCCACATCGCCGCCCTGGGGCGTATCGGGCACGGGCACGCTGTCCGGCGCGCTCATCTGATCGCCAGAGTCAAAGGCCCACACCGAGCCGGCAGGCCAGTCGGCGCAGCCGCTGGAGGTCATGCGCCACGTCTTGGTAAAGCCCTCGCCTGGCGCGAACTGGGTGCCGTCTGGGATGGTGACATCGGCGGTGAAGCTGGCATCGGGCAGGCAGGGGGCGGCGGTGGGTGTGGCGGTGGGCTGGGGCGTTGGCGTTGTGGTGGGATCGGGCCGGAGCGTGTGCGTTGGTGTTGTCTGGCGGGTGGACGTGCGGGCAGGCGCGGCAGTGGCTTTGGAGGTCGGCGTGCCTTGTGCCGTCCGGGCAGGGACGGTGAGCAGCGGCGTATCCGCAGTGACTTGGGGCTGTTCTGTTTGCCTGGCGCGGACGGTAGCCGCCACCTCGGTGGCCAGGCGATTCTCGTCGGGTGACAGGCAAGCGGTGGCCAGAAGCGACAATAACAGCCAGAAAAGCAACGTTCTCGAAGTGTTCGTCATGGATCGCCTCCTTGTCGATCGAACGTGGCCGTCGACAGATTACTCTGCTGTCACCTGAGACTTTTGATGATAAAGAAGCAATTGAAATACTCGTTGCCGCTGTCCAGGTTCCACGTGCCCGACCACGGCCTGACGGATGGGTCGCTGATCGCCCGAACGACGACTTTGTAGCGGCCAGGCGTCAGCGTGACGGTTGCCTGCGGGCCTTTTTCGGGGCAGGATAGCGGGGCGACGAAATAGGTCTGGCAGGGGCCGCACTTTTCCATGGTCAAAGATTGGGAGCCTGGCCCACTGAGCAACACTTCCAGTTGTTCCGGCGAATCGTTGCTGATGACCACCTCGGCGACGCCCGCCGGCGCGCTGCCGCTGCGTTGCGGCGGCGGCAACTCGCTCGTCCCTTTGGCCTCGATGTCGGCCACGCGGGCATCCACCAGAGCGGCCTGCGCCTCTGGAATCAGGGGGCTGTTGGGGTAGTTGGCGATGAGTGTTTCATAGGCGGTGATGGCCGTGGCGTAACGTTCGGCCCGGTGTTCTGCCTGCCCGCAGCCATAGAACGCCTGCGGCATCAGCGCGTTGGCCTCGGCGGCCCAGGAGGAATCACCCGCCGCAAAGGCAGCCAGTATGGGCGCAGCATCACAGGGCGAATTGGCGTTCAGTTTTTGACCGGCAGCGGTAAACAGATCGGCCAATTCGGTCTCGGCCTGGGCGGCCATTTGTGTTCCAGAGAACTCTTCCAGGACGATCTGGAGCTTGTCGACTGCCAGGGCGTACTCGCCTGCCTGAGCCAGTTGCCTGGCCCAGGCCAGGTGCGCCTCGGCCTCCTGTTGGGCTGCCTCTTGTCCCGGCGCAGTTTGCGGATACCGGGCCAGGATGAGCCGATATTTTTCGATAGCTACCTGGTAATTGCCCTCGGCCAGCAGTCCGGCGGCCCATTGGCTGTAGACCTCACTGGCCTGTGTGGCTGCGCGCCTGGCAAAAGGGCCGTCCGGATAGGCGCTCAGATGGGCCTCGTAGTACAGCGCCGCCCGCGAATAGTCTTGCTTTTGCCAGAGATCGTCGGCCAGGAGCAGCGACTGGCTCTCTTTCCAATGCTCTCTGGCCAGCGGCAGGTACGGCGCGTGGCTCAGGGCATATGTAGAGATGACCTGGCCCAGATGTCGACTGGCCAGCCCGGCATCGCCCAGTTCGTAGGCCGTCTGCCCGCGGATGAACTCGGCCTGGGCCTGGGCGCGATACCACCAGAGCCCGCCGGCCTCCAGACCGATGATGACCACCGCCACGGCCAAGGGCGCCCATGACCGGCTGACCTGTGAGGTGAAGCGGGCCTGCTTGCGCGCCTGGCGCCAGCCATCCAGAACCATCCACAGCAGCCACAGGCCGAGGATGCTCTCCCAGATGGGTGGAGCACCCAGGGTCGCGCTGTGCCACGTCAACGCTGCCAGATTGGCGGTCACAGCGCCATGCGCCAGCCAACGCCGGAAGCGCTCGAGATGCAGATAACCCAGACCCAGGCCGTTCAGATTCAGCAGGGCCACGGCGATCGGCCGTGGGGCGGTGTTGGGGGTCATGGCAGTTCTCCTGCGCGGTGGGATAGCCCTCTTGTAGTTCCGAAGCGTCTGGTTAAGTGACGGGTGACAAAAAAAAAGAGGATGAATGGATTGTACTGCCGGGTCGGGCACACTATAACCCTCCATGCATCCCCCAGAACGTGCAATACGGCGCCCTTGGAGCCGCCTGAATGAGCTGATCGATTCTATTCTAACATAGTTAGGAAAGGGTGTCAATAGACAGTACTGTTGCAGATTTTACAAACAGGTTAAACAGTGATCTATTTCACCGCCGAGACGTAGAGAATTTTCTAGTTTTTCTCGGCGATCTCGGCGCCGCTGCGGTTATTTTCAGAGAACCTGTGAAAGTGCAAAACTATTGCGGGTGACAGGCACTTTGAGCTCAATGTATCGTACCGCTCTAGCTTGGGATACTTGACTGCTGGTATGTAAAAGTGCCTGTCACCAAACAGACCTGACGCATTTTTGGTCTCGATGCCAGATTATGGCCCAACGCCCCACAGGCGCAGTGTGCCATCGTTTGATCCGGAGGCCAGCAGCGCCCCATCCGGCGAAAAGGCCACGCTTTGCACCCACTCGCTGTGTCCGGTGAGGCTGGTCAGCTCGGCCCCGCTGGCCACGCCTGCGTTGAGCGCCGTCGAAACGTCCCACAGCCGGACGGTGAGGTCCCAGGATGCCGATGCCAGCAGCCGGCCATCGGGCGAAAAGGCCACGCTGGTCACCTGATCGGTGTGCCCGGCGAGGGTGTGTAACTCGGTTCCGCTGGCCACATCCCACAAGCTGATCCTGCCATCGATGTCTCCTGCCGCCAGGATTTTGCCATCGGGTGAAAAGGCCACGCTGTTCACCTGGCTGAAATCCTGGCTGGAGAAGGCGCGCAGCTCGCGCCCGGTTGCCGCGTCCCACAAGATGGATTCGCCGATATCGGCGGTGGCTATTGTTTGCCCGTCGGGGGCAAAGGCCACGGCAAAAACGGCATAGTGCCCGGAAAGGGTGAATAGTTCGCTGCCGCTGTTCAAATCCAATATTTTGACGGTCATCATCATGTCGGACGCGGCCAGCCTGGCGCCGTCGGGTGAAAAGGCCACGTCGCCGGCCAGCTCGAACCCGGCAAAGGCGCGCAGTTCGCGGCCGCTGGCTGTGTCCCACAAACGGACCGCGCCGTCCGCCATCGACGTGGAAGCCAGAACGGTTCCATCTGGCGAAAAAGCCACACTATCCGTCCAGCCGCCGGTGTCGATGACCGCTGCCGGCTGCAAGGTATCGGCATCCAGGAGGTAAAGGCTGTAAGAGGCCACGGCCAACAGACGGCCATCCGGCGACCAGGCCGCCTGGTTGACCAGGCCCTCATCCCAGAGGGCCAGTTGTTTCACCTGCCCGGCGTTATCGGCTGAAATAGCTGAGCCGGCTTGTGCTGCCGGGGTAGCCTGGGCTTCGCCGGTGGGTGTGGGAGATGGCGGAGCGGGCGTGATTGTGGGCGCGGCAGATGGGAGTGCGTGCAGCTCGAAATTATCGAATTCAAAAGCAAGTTGATCGCCGGCGTTGTTCAGATCGATGGCCAACCCCACGCCGCCGCTGCTCAGGTGAGCGTCGTCTGCGCTGGCCACGAACTGGTCGTTGATGAAAAAGTCAAAATGCGAGCCCTCCGCCATGACGGCTATCCGGTTGGCCCCACCGGCACGAAGGGCGGCGGTGGGAGTCAAGCCGATCAGCGTTGTCCACTGGCCCTGGTACATCAAGTGGAAGGAGAAATACTGGCTGTTGTACAGGCCCAGGTAATAGCGGTTGCTGGCATCGACGATGCGAAATTCCAGGCCGCAGAGACCATTGATGGTCTCGTCCATTTGTTGTACCTCGGCCGCCAGATAGAAATCAGAGACAACAACTCCGGGGAGTTGCGCTCCCGAGTGAACACCCCGCAGGGCCACCGCATTCCAACGGTATTTGCCATTTACCAGGCTCTCGGTCATGGTGGCAAACTCGTCGCTGGCGCTGCCCAGGGGCCAGTTATTGGCGTTGGTGTCAAAAGTATCCAGCAGGAGGAGCGGCCAGTGGGTTCTGGCGGCCGCTGGATCAGGGTTGGCGACAGGCGTCCAGGTGGGTGGCAGCACCGGGTGCGGCGTGGGGGTGAGGGTGGGCGCGGCCTGGGCGGTGGCCGTGGCGGCGGCCTGCTGCGTTTGGATTCTGTAAATTTCCGCCCAGGTGGTGGCCTCGGCCTGCTCCGCTCGCGCCGTGGCGGTGGCCTTTTGCAGGGCCTCGGCGGTGGCGGTGAGCGGCCTCACGTCGAGGGTGGCCGTGGCTTGCCGGGCCGCCGGCGTCATGGTAACGATCTGCACCCCCGCGACCAGCGTGGCCGTGGGGCGGGTGGAAGTCGTCCGCTCTTTTTTCGACGAGGCCGACAGGATCATCAGGATGGGGATCAGCAGGGCCAGCGCGAGCTGGATGTAACCCAGGGCCAGGCCACCCGTCGACCGACCCTTGCCGCCCAAGGTGCCCTGGCTCTCGCGGATCTCTTTGCGCGCCAGGTGTCCGGTGACCACGGCGATCAGCGCGCCGATCAGCGGCAACAAGGTCCAGGTGGCGATGCCGGCCGCCAGGCTTACCGTTGCCAGGGTGCTGGCCGGGACCGATGCAGGGGGCGCAGCCGGGCGCGGTTCTGCCGCCGCCCGCGCGCCCTCGGTTGACGATCCTTGTCCGGCCGAGCGCCAGAAATCCAACTCGGCCAGGCAGACTTCGGCCTGCTTGGGGTCCACGCCGGTGACGATCTTTTTGCGACGGCTGGTCTTGGTGGGGATGAAACGAAAATAGCAGACGTCCACCATCGACTGCATCTGCGTCATCTCGGTTTTTTCGAGATCGCTCCAGGGGGTGAATTTGCTGCTGCCCTGAGCCACCCCGGCGGTATTCATGCCCACGCCGGCGCGGAAACTGCCGCCTTTGGCCGCGATGGTGATGCTGGGATTCCCTTCCAGCCAGCGGACGAGCTTTTCACGGCGGGTGAGCTTGTGGCGTCGGAGTTGTGCCAGCAGCTCCAGGCCGCCTTCGGCCAGCTTTTTCCAGGCCACCTGAATCACGCGGCCCTGGAAATCGGCCAGGACGAAGGAAAAGTCGCCCGTGAGCACGCGATGTTGCTCTGAGAGGGCCTGGCGCAGCGCCAAAAAATCCTCGTCAGAGATCGTGTCCAGGTTAATCCATTGGTACTGGTGCTGTGAAGGCTGAAGGAGGTGCCACTTGAACTGCTTGGGCAGAAAAAGATAGACCAGCCGCAGCGCATCGAGGGGCAGCGACTCGGTTTCGGAGGAGAGCCGCCCACGGCGAAAGGTGAGCGTATCGCCTTCCAGAGCCACCTTGCCCGGCGGGGCGATATAGTCCATACGCAGCGGGCCGCCGGCGGAAGGAGCAGGGGGGGGAGGGGGGGCAGGGGCAGTCGAGGCGACAGGGGCGGCGGTTTTT
Source organism: Chloroflexota bacterium (assembly GCA_049324835.1). Classification (GTDB taxonomy): domain Bacteria; phylum Chloroflexota; class Anaerolineae; order CAYNKW01; family CAYNKW01; genus JBMOMT01. The sequence goes on from JBMOMT010000060.1 coordinate 100,518, forward strand.
TCAACCGCTTTTTCGACCCTGGGCGGTGGCTTTTGGGCCTGAGATTGGCCCAGGTGTCGCCCGGCCTGTGAGTCGCAAGAGGGGCAAAGCAGCCAGTCGGTTGTGTCGGCCAGGGCTCGCTGCACCCACTCTGCTTCTGCCTGCGCCTGCGACAAACCAAAGGCCGCGGCAAGTTCAAAGGCGACCGCGGGCGGGCGAAAGCCAGCGCGTACGGCGGTCTTGATCTGTGACGCCGAATAACGTTTCGCTTCAGGTCCTATCGGTGTGCTGCACACATCGCAGATAGCCATGTCTTTTCCCCTTCTTCATGGGCGGTGGATTTCGGAAATTTGCGGTCTGATACTCAGTTCTGGCGTCAAGGTCCGGTCTTGTTCCTGGTGCGAAATTCCTGGCGGCGGGGAACCCCCAACAGCTCGATTGAGCCGTCGCTCCGAGCCTTCGGGCGTGAGCCTCAGTCGAACGTTCAGGCCGAGGGGCTCGCCCAAGTCTTGTCGGCCTCACGGGGCCACGCTCCACAGCCGCATCTGGTCGCCCGAACCGGAGGCCAGCACGGCCCCATCGGGCGAAAAGGCCACACTCGTGATCCAGCCGGAATGGCCGGTGAGGCTGGCCAACTCGTTGCCGCTGGCCACGCCTGCGTTGAGCGCCGTCGAAACGTCCCACAGCCGCACGGTCAGGTCCCAGGAGGCGGAAGCCAGCAGCCGGCCATCGGGCGAGAAAGCCACGCCCTCCACCTGATCGGTGTGGCCGCTCAAGAGACGCACCTGCCGCCCCGCCGCCACATCCCACAGCCGCACCGTGCCATCCACCGAGCCGGAGGCCAGCAGCGCGCCATCGGGTGAAAAGGCCAGGCTCTTGATCCAGCTGGTGTGTCCCTTCAGGGTGTGCACCTCTTGGCCGCTGGCGGCGCCTGCGTTGAGCACTGTCGAAACGTCCCACAGCCTGATGTCGCCCTGGCCGCCGGAGGCCACGGTGCGGCCATCGGGCGAAAAGGCCACGGCGTTGATGGAACTGCCGGCCGGGATGGTGAGCAGTTCGGCGCCGCTGGCGACGCCCGCGTTGAGCGCCGTCGAAACGTCCCACAGCTTGACGGTGTTGCCGGTGGCGGTGGCCAGCGTGGCCCCATCGGGCGAAAAGGCCAGGTCGTCTGTGCCGCTGCTGCCGGGCAGGGTGCGCAGCTCGCTCCAGCCGGCCGTATCCCAAAAGTGCACGCCCTCGTGATTCCCCCAGGCCAGGATCGTGCCGTCGGGCGAAAAGGTTACGTTGCCGGCCGAGCCGGTGGGAATTTCCAGGGTCTTTTGTTGGGCTTGCACGTCGTACAGGTCGATGTTGTGACCGCCGATAGCCAGCATGGTTCCATCCGGCGACCAGGCCAGGTGGTCGGCAGCGTCCTCGTAGAGAGCCAGTTGGGTCACCTGAAGGCTGCCGGAGGGGGTGGCTTTTGCTGCAGGTAGTTCCGCTGCTTTTTCCAGATTCCACACCTGGATGTTGTCGAACTCGCAGACGACATCCGGCTGCCCGTAACACATGAACCACAGTTGTCGGTGCATGTCGAAATCCTGGTCTTGAACGTAGGCGATGGGTTGACCGTTGAGGTAGGCGGCAAGTTGAGAGTTTCTGACCACCACCAGGACGTGGTTCATTTCACCCAGAGGAGCGATGGCCGGGCTGTGCCCTTGCTGCAAAAACTGTCTCTGTTCGTCTTGCGCTTTGACCAGCCCCCAATCGCCTGTGCCACCAGCAATGTTCAGCATGATCCAGCCATTGGGGGGCAGATCCATAAAGAGTTGCTGCCCGGCCTGAGGGCTGCCTGCCGTTTGGCGGGTGTCGAACTCGAGCACGAAATCCTTGAACATCAACGCACTGCTGGATAAAAAGGCATCGGAGCCTTCGCGCAGGGTCATTCGAACGACGCCGTCGATGGTTTCTAGCTCGCCCGATTGGCTGCCCTGGGCGCTGAATCCCATGTTCCACTCTGGGCCAGGCGTGTCCAAGTCATCCTCAAAATCCGGTGGGCGGCTGGCGATTTCGGCCAGGATGGGTTCGGCGAAGGCGCGGGCCAGCTCAGTCTGGAAAGCCGGAGTGGGAGTGGCGGTGACCGGTGCGGGCGTCTGCACCGTCGGCGGCGCGGCGGTGGGGGTGGCTTCAGGGGCAGGGGTGGGTGTCTGGATCGCCGGGGGGGCTACGACGACCGCGGCGGCCGTCGTGGCGGTTTCGGTCGGCGCGGCTGCCGTAGGCTCTGGCATCTGGCTCGGCGAGGGCGTCACCTCTACCAGCCGCACCACCTCCAACCGGCCGCCGCTGACCTGGACCTTGAGCGGGACATTGTTCAGGATCAGGAAAAAAGCCAGGAGAACCACGAGTCCGCCTGCCGCCCAGAGCACAGCCCGGCCCGCGCCGGTCTGGGCGAACCCACCCAGGCGAGAGAGAAACCGGCCCGGCGCCTGTTCCGCTGGCCGGGCTGCCCGCACGGCCGCCATCGGCAGGGAGGGGTGTGTGGGGGCCATACGCACGGCGGCTTCCAGGGCCGCGGTCATCTCGCCTGCCGTCTGGAAACGATCCTCCGGCGCTTTGGCCATGGCCTTGAGGATCACCCGCTCCACCGAGGGCGGCACGCCGGGTTTGACCTCGCCGGGCAGGGGCAGCGGATCGCTGATGTGTTTGAGCACCACCGCCATGGGGGTTTCGGCTTCATACGGCACGCGGCCGGTGACCATCTCGTAAAGCATCACTCCCAGCGAGTAAAGGTCGCTGCGGGCGTCTACGGTTTCGCCTTTGCCCTGCTCCGGGCTCATGTAGGCCGGGGTGCCCATGCCCACGCCGGTGGCGGTGAGTCTGGCCGACGCTTCCAGCATCTTGGCCAGGCCAAAGTCGGTCAGATAGCAGTTGCCCTGGTCATCGAGCAGCACGTTGCTCGGTTTGATATCGCGGTGCACCACCCCCAGCCGGTGGGCGTAATCCAGCGCGCTGGCCACCTGACCCAAGATACGACTCACCTCGCCCGGTTTCATTGTCCCCGCAGCCAGGTGATCCTTGAGTGTGCCGGCCTCGACGTAACGCATCACCAGGTAGAGTCGGCCGCCGCTCTGGCCATATTCGTGCACCGGCAGGATGTGGGCGTGGGCCAGCCGGGCGATGACCTTGGCTTCCTGCTCGAAGCGTTGTCGGAACTCGGCGCTGGCGCTCATCTGCTCTGGCAGCACTTTGACCGCCACGTAACGATCCATGGCGGCGTGGTAAGCCTTGTAGACGGTGGCCATGCCACCCACGCCGATCTGTTCCAGAATGCGGTAGGGTCCCAGTTCCTCGCCGATCAGGTTGCTCATGCCGTCACCTCCCATCCAAATCCAGAGTAGAGACGAGATCAAGGGTCTGTTGAGAGTATTGTATCACGCCCGTGTGAACAAAAGATCACAATCGTGTAAACATTCGGTAAACGGGAAATGAGCCAATCGGTGGATCGATGATCAAGAGCCTGACGGAGCAGTCGCTCGCGCCAGAGGGAGACGAAACTGAAAGGTGGTGCCGCGACCGGGCGCGCTCTGCACGTCGATGCGCGCGCCGTGTTGTTCCAGAATGGCGCGCACCACGGTGAGCCCCAGACCTGTGCCGGGTGTGTCGCTCACGCTTTCGCTGCGAAACAGCGGATCAAAGATGTGAGGCAGGTCTTCGGGCGCGATGCCCAGACCCTGATCGCTCACCTCTACCAACACACTGTCATCTTGGGGCGCAAGACGCACGGCGGCCTCGCCGCCGCCGGGGGAGTATTTGACGGCGTTATCCAACAGGTTGAGGAAAACCTGCTGCAATCGATCCCGATCACCCTCCACGCGGGGCAGGTCCGGAGGCGCGTGGAGCGCAAGCCGCACGCCCCGCGCCTCGGCGGTCTGGAACAGGGCCGAGATGGCCTCCTCGGCCACGGCCGGCAAATTGACCGGGCGACGTTGCAGGGGCGTCAGCTCTAGCCGCGAAAGGGTGAGCAGGTCTTCGACCAGGCGGGCCAGTCGATGCGCCTCGCTGGCGATAAAGGCCCGCGAGCGGCGCCACAGCGACTCGTCTTGGGCCGGATCACAACTTTCGAGAATGTCGGCGTGACCCAGGATGGCGGTGAGGGGGGTGCGCAGTTCGTGCGCCAGGGCGCTGATGAGGCGGCGGTACGATTCGGCGCTGCCAGCTTCTTGGGTAAAGGCCGGCAGCAGCAGCAACATCACACCGAGCCGCTCTGTCTTTGACAGGGGCCAGGCCGTGGCTCGCAGGTGACGGTCGGGAGTGTGGGGCGGGGCAAAGGCGATCGTCTCCGCGTCGCGGGTGTCCAACACCCGCGCCGCCAGTGAGGCCAGGGCCAGGGGCAATTGCGCGGACCGATCGTCCAGGGCCAGGGTGCGGGCCGCGGCGGTGTTCCAGGCCACGGCCCGATTCTTGGCGTCGGTGATCAACGCCGCGCCGGGAAAACCATCGAGCAGCGAGGCCAGCCAGGGCACGTCGCGCACGCCGGGTGAGGGCGGGTGTAAGAGTGGCTGGCGCTGGCTGCGGCGCGTCAGCCATAACGCCAGCAGTGTTGCCCCACCGGTCAGGGCCAGTAGCGCCAGAATGGCCAGGCTCAGCGGCAGGTCTACCAGGACCTCAGGTGGGGGGGTAGATGGTGGATTCACAGGTCATCCTCGGTGGCAAATTTGTAACCTACGCCGCGCGCCGTGAGCAGGTAGCAGGGGTTGGCCGGGTCGGGCTCGATTTTGCGGCGCAGGCGCTGGATGTGCACATCGACCGTGCGCGATTCGCCCACGTAATCGTAGCCCCACACCCGCTCCAGCAGCATCTCGCGGCCAAAGACACGTCCACGCTCCCAGGCCAGCGTCGCCAGCAAGTCGAATTCTTTGGGCGCCAGTTCTATCTCTTGCCCGGCAACGGTCACGCTGCGGGCGGCGCGGTCGATGATCAGTTGGCCGATCTGCAACACGTCACGCGGCGGCGGTGCCCCGGAGCGCTGGGCCAGGCGCAGCACGGCCCGCACCCGGGCAACGAGTTCGCGGGCGTTGAAAGGCTTGGTGATGTAATCGTCGGCGCCCATCTCCAGGCCAACGATCTTGTCCACGTCGTCCGAGCGAGCGGTGAGCATGATGATCGGGACGTAGACCCTGGCAGACCGCACCCGGCGGCAGACCTCCAGGCCATCGATGCCTGGCAGCATCAGGTCTAGCAGGATCAGATCCGGCGGTTTGGCCTCGACCTGGGCCAGCGCCGCCAGGCCATCGTGAGCCAATCGAACACCAAAACCGGCCTGCTCCAGAGCCGTTTGCACAAAGGCTGCAATTGCTTTTTCGTCTTCTACCACCAGGATTTGCTCCGTCATAATGGAATCATTCTAGCATATCTCAAGGGGTGTGTCAATGGCCGTGACAATGGCACAGGGCTTTCCCAACCCGGACAAGCCAGAACCAATCAGGGAAATCTCACCACCAAGACACCCAAAACAAAAGAGCTTCGTGCCTTTGCGCCTTTGTGGTAAATTTCTTGCCCAGCGCGCAAGAATTCCACCAGTAAGATACTAAAGTAGCAGGATTCACCGCAGAGACCGCCGAGAGCGCGGAGTTTTGGACGTTTTTCTAACTTTTCTCAGCGTTCTCCGCGCACTCTGCGGTGAGAAAAGGGACCTTGGTCGACTTTGGGAAAGCCCTACAATGGCAAGGCCGGGCAATTTGCCTCATTGTTCATTTCGTGCTATAATCTTTCGCCGCGGCCATGCCCGCTTTGATGGTGTGGCCGCCTGAGTTTGAAACTCTCTGGTAGGGGATGGAGAAGGTCATGTCTACTTTGATGCAGTCAGTCCAACATGTGGAGCCCAACCCTCAAGTTCCACCGATGGAGCCGGGTGACACGGTGCGCGTTCACCTGAGGATCGTCGAGGGTGATCGAGAGCGGGTGCAGGCTTTTCAGGGCACGGTTCTGCGAACGAAAAAGGGTGGCATCAATGCCAGCTTTACCGTGCGGCGTGTTGCCTCTCATGGCATTGGCGTGGAACGAACGTTTTTGCTTCACTCGCCGCGCATCGAAAAGGTGGAGGTGCTGCGCCGGGCCCATGTCCGCCGGGCCAGGCTGTACTACCTGCGCGACCGGCGGGGCAAAGCGGCCCGGTTGCGCGAGAAACGCTACTGAGCCGTTGCACACCAGGTCAGAGGGCGTAGGTTTTTACCTACGCCTTTTTCCTTGGAAAGGCCGGTTTCATGGGCCAACAGCCGGATCTGATAGAGGAACAGCGCCTGCAGGCCCTCGGTTACAGGTATATCGCTGGCCTGGATGAGGCCGGACGCGGAACCTGGGCCGGGCCGGTGGTGGCAGCAGCAGTGCTGTTGCCGTTGAACCGATCCGACCTGGCGCCAGCTCTGGAGGGGGTGCGCGATTCCAAACAGTGTACTGCCCGCCAGCGTGATGCCTTGTACGAGCGCATCGCTGAGGTTGCTTTGGCGGTGGGGGTGGGCAGTTGTTCGTCGGAGCGCATCGACCAGATCGGCATCGTGTCGGCCACCCGTGAAGCGATGGCTCAGGCCGTCGCTGGTCTGAGCGTCAGCCCTGAAGCGTTGTTGATCGATGCCCTGTCGTTGCCGGATCTGGCGCTGCCACAATTGGCCCTGCCCAAAGGAGACGCCCGCTCACTCTCTATTGCCGCCGCCTCGATTGTGGCCAAGGTGACCCGCGACCGGATGATGGTTGAGCTCGACGCCCGGTACAACGGTTATGGTTTTGCCCGCCACAAGGGTTACGGCACGGCCTATCATCGGCAGGCCCTGGCCTGTTATGGGCCCTCTGCCGCACATCGGTTGTCGTTTGCGCCGTTGCGTAAACTCTGCGGCCAGACCGATGACCCGATCCGGGTGCTGACCTACAACATTCACCACTGGCATGGCGCCGACGATCGTCTCGATGCCGCTCGCGTGACCCGGACTATTTCCCAGAGCCGGGCCGACATCGTCGGCCTCAACGAGGTGTTTCATCCCCTGACTGCGGCGGGCGTCATCCAGGATCTTTTGTCCAGGATGGCAGCCCAACTGGGCATGGCCTACGCCTTTGGCCCCACCAATCCCTATTCCGACTGGGGTTACGTGGCCGGGCCTTATGGTAATGCGCTGCTGAGCCGTTATCCGATGCGCGGTGCCGCGACCTTGTTTTTGCCCGCCACAGAGGGCCACTATCGTCGCGCGGTGCTCAGGACAGAGCTGGACGTGGGAGGGGAAACGTGGACGGTGTACGTCACGCACCTGAACCATCTCTCCGAGACGGTGCGCGATAGAGAAACGGCGGCGCTGCTCCAGATGGTGGGTCAGCACGGCGATGGGCCGCACCTCTTGGTGGGCGATTTTAACTCCCTGGCCCCGGCGGATTTTTGTCGTTGCCCGCACGATCTGACGCGACGAGAGGCCGAATTTCTTGGATGCGAGGCCTCTCGTGACCAGAGAGACCTCTTGCCTCTGCGGGTGGTGCCGCGCCTGTTGCAGATGGGCTACACCGATGCCTGGATTGCGGCTGGCAGTGCGTCGCGGGGCGAAACCTGGCCCACTCCCTCGCCACAGGTGCGCATCGATTATTTGTTCGTGCCGCCCGTGTTGAGAGATCGGTTGCTGACCTGCTGTGTGGCAGACAGTCCGGTGGCGCGCATGGCCTCGGATCATCTGCCCGTTCTGGCTGAGTTCAGCCCGAAAAGTTTTGACCCGTCTGGCAAGATATGATATAATCGTCTACGCTCGTCGGTTGCAGCCGTGGTGTGTGGAAGGGATGGGGCATGCAGGAAAAGAACCGGTTTTCCGAAAAAGAGCCAGCGATAGATTCGGAGCTCGATAACGAGTCATCGCGCGGCCCGTGGGCCAGAGTTGCGGTAGCGGTTGTCGCCGTGGTGATCGTGGCGGCGTTGGTATTTGGTGGTTATCAACTTTTCGCCCACCCCACCTGGGCGCAGGTGCTGCGCGACATTTTTATCATCCTCATGGCTGTCGAGTCTTTGGCCATAGGCGTTTTGCTCCTGGTGCTCATCCTCCAGATCGTCAAACTCACCCAATTGTTACGCGAAGAGGTGCTGCCCATCCTCAATTCGACCAACGAGACAGTGGACACGGTCAAACAGACCACCGCTTTCGTGAGTGAGGTGGTTGTGACGCCGCTCGTCAAAGCTGCCAGCACCGTTTCGGCGGTGCAGGGCGGTCTCAAGGCCATCTTTAGGCGGCCCGGCTCACGCCGCGGCAGGCATGGGTAGCCTGACGAGCCAACAGATTCGATCGGTTGTGATTCAAGAAAGGAGACCAGGCATGGCAGGGAACAACGAAGGTGGGGCATTTGTGGCAGGATTCATCATTGGTGGATTGGTCGGTGCGGCGGTGGCGCTGGTGTTGGCGCCGCAATCGGGCGAGGAGTTGCGCTCCCAGATTCGTGAGCAGAGCATCGAACTCAAAAGCCGCGCCGAAGATCTGGGCCAGCAGGCGCGGGAGCGAGCTGACGCCATTGTCGCCGAGGCCAAAGCACGCGCCGAAGCCATCATCGCCGACGCCCGGGCCCGGGCCGAGGACGTGATGGCCGAAGGACGTCAGGCTGCCGCCAAGGCCAAGGAAGAGTTATTGGCCAGAACGGCCAAATCGCCCGCAGAGCCGGCCTCTGAGGCCTGATGCGGTCACGGCATTTGCCGGTGCGGGCGTTTGTGGGTGAAGCAGTTTTGAAGGCCACACAAGCAGGGCAGGGATACACTCTCTGCCCTGCTTGTGTGTCGCATAGAGCAGGGAGGAATGTCCATGCCCTTTTTTTCAGTCGAAGACTTGCCGGCCACCGAGATGCTGGAGGGGGTTTTCCGTCGGGCTGTTTACCTGAACGGTGTGATGCTGACCTTTTTCGAGTTTGAGCCGGGGTGCAAGGTTCCACAGCACAGCCACCCGCACGAGCAGATCAGCTATGTGCTGGAAGGGGAGATGGTCTTTACCCTGGACGGTGAGACGCGCGCCCTGCGGGCCGGCCAGGGAGCCACTATCCCGGCCAACGTGCCTCATGGCGCCACCTTTGCCGGGCCGGCGCGGGTGCTCGATGCCTGGCACCCTGTGCGTGAGGACTATAAATGAGGCGGGGCGGCGCTATGTTCGGACGGGCTTGCCAATGACGGCGCCGCTTTCGATGAGGCGGATCAGGTTTTTTGCGCCGCAGGCCGGACAGCGCACCACGTACTCTGGCGGACGGTTGCCCTGGATATAGGCAGACTGATAAGGCTTCAGGTCATCAGAGTCTGGGGCAAAGCAGTGCTCACAGGCGTGACATACAGTGTGAAACTCGGACACGTCCGTCCTCCGATACTCAAAAGGCCCGCCAGCAGGCGCTGACCACCGCCAGCGCAAAGCCCAACGGCATCAGCCACACCCCCCAGCCCCATGCCAGCGGCTGGTTGTAGACGCGCTCGATCGCCGGCTGAACGGTGAAAAACTGCCACAACAACACGCCGGTGCCCGTTCCGGCGCTCAAGACGAACAACGAGACAGCGGCCCAACGAGCTAGTCGCCTGGCCCAGAGCAACGCAGCAGCGACGCCCAAAAAGCCGACGCCTGCCAGAGCGGCCTGTCGTCCCCATTCGGCGCGTAGAGTGGCATCGGCAAAGCGCACGATAAAATCGACCGGCGGGGCGACGATCAGGGCCAGCCAGAGGGCCAGCGCCGCCAGCGCCGTCCAGGCCCAGGCTGGCAGGTGGCGTTGCCAGTTGCCCAAAACCAGCGCCAGGCACAGGGCCGCTGCCGGCGCGGCCAAGTAGAACAGTTCACGGATCACCGGCATCGAACCGGCGCGCACCTCTGGCAGAAATTTGACGTACTCGGCCAGATCGAAGCCGGCTATGACCAGGGCCGCTGCAGCGTGATCCACCCACGGTCCCCAGTAACCCACGATAGCCAGCATCAGGCCGATCAATACTCCCAGAAACGCCATCCACTGTCTGAGAGGTGGCTGCATGGCCGGTATGCCTCCTAACTCTTGCCACTCTGGAGCATCGCCCGGATGTGTTTTTCTTCCTCTGCCTGTTGCTCCAAATAGTGCGTCATGAACTGGCTGCCGCGCTGGCGAAGCGCCATCGGCGCCACGGCGCGCACATCGGCCACACCGGCGCGGCTGCGGCCGTCGGCGGCGGCGTGGGCGCGGGCGGCTTCCAGCGTCACGAACTCGGCGCGGTTGGAATCGATCTCGAGCTCTTGCACCAGGCGTAATGCCAGCCGCTCTGCCGTGCGGGTGAGCGTGACTTGGGACAGGCGAGCTTTGGCGCTGGCGATCTCTTGGCCAAAACGCAGGGTATCCGCGGCGTAGATGGCCACCAACTGATGAGGGTCATCGGCAAAGGCGCGCATACGACGGTAGACCTCCTGCCGCCCGGCGGTGGTCTTGAGACCGGAGACCATCACTCGCAGCCCTAACCGATCCATGATCTGCGGGCGCAGGCGGCCTTCCTCCGGGTTCATAGAGCCGATCAACACGAAACGGGCGTTGTAGGTGGCGCTCAGCGGGCCGCGGCGCACGGTGTAGTGTCCCTGGGCAGAAGCATCCAGGATGGCATTGACGACGTGATCCTCCAGCAGATTGATCTCGTCCACGTAGAGCAGGTTGTCATTGGCCCGCGAGAGGATACCACGCTCCAGCAAGACACGGTTCTGTTCGATGGCCACACGCTCGTTGATGCCCCCCACCACATCTTCCAGCCGGGCGTGCAGGGGTAGCTCTACCAGACGCATGCGGTCGAGGGCGGTGAGCGGTTCGCCGCGGGCCATCTTGGCGGCGCAATCGGGGCAGATGGCGTCTGGGCCGCGGGCCTGAGCGGCCTTTTCGGTGCAGCCATAGGGGCAGGTGCTGCGCCGCACGGGCGGCATCAGGTCTACCAGACCGCGCACGGCGGTAGTTTTGGCCGTGCCGCGTGGGCCGATGAGTAGCACCCCCCCCACGCGTGGATTGATGACTGCCAGCAACAGCGCGGTTCTCATTTCACGCTGCCCCACGATGGCCAGAAAGGGGAAATAGGTGATGTCCAGCGCCAGACCACGCTCTATTTTAGAGGGAGCGCTCAGCACCGCCTGGGCGGAGCTTTTTTCCAAAATATCGAGCAGCATCGATCGTGTCATCTTGGCCTCGATCCAGAGCGTTTCACCGCTGACGGCCCAATCGTTGCGCCCGGCGCACGTCGGCTTCGATCATACGCTGGCGCTGTTCTTCGGTTTCGGCGATGAGCCGTGGCACTTCGGTGGGCTTGCCGTCCGGGTCGAGCGCCACATAGACCACGTAAGCCGAATTGGTGTGGGCGCGCTCGCCGCTGTAGACGTCTTCTGCCTCTACCAGCACCTCTACTTCTATGGACGTGCGGCCCACCCAGGTCAGCCGCGCCATCAGGGCCACCAGATGGCCCACCCGAATGGGCGAGATAAAGGTCACCGAGTCGATGGCCACCGTCACCACCGGCCCCTGGGCGTGACGAGCAGCCGCGATGCCGCCGGCCTCGTCGATCAGTTTCATCAGCACCCCTCCGTGGACGTTGCCCAACAGATTGGCGTCACTGGGCCCCATGAGGCGGCTGATAGTGACCTGTGAATCGATTACGCGTTTGGGTTTCATGTTCAGCCTCTCCTGAAGATACTGACTTGCTGGTCGAACCGGTAAACTGGAGCCTGGCAAATTTGGCTTACCCTTTATTAGAACGCAGATTCACGCAGATGTTTGCAGATAAAGGCGCACAAAATCAGCGTTTATCGGCGTTAATCTGCGTCCTGGTTCCGCAAGTCGTAATTTGCCAGTGTCCAACGGTAAATTTCACCGTGCCCTTTTTTGTGAGGGTTTGTTCACCCCCTGCCCACCTGAATGTAGACCTGTCGTAGTCGCTCGGCGGCCTGCGGCCAGGTAAAGGTCGCCGCTCTCTGCAGGCCGCGCGCTACCAGCGCGGCGCGCAGGGCCTGGTCTTCGAGACCCTGCTGCATGGCTGCCGCCAGCCCTTCCACGTCCAGCGGGTCGACCATCAACGCTGCCTGAGCCGCTACCTCTGGCAGCGATGAGACATCGGAGCAGATCACCGGCACGCCGCAGGCCATGGCCTCCAGCGGCGGCAGGCCAAAACCCTCGTAGAGTGATGGAAAGACGAATAATTCGGTCAGGTTGTAGAGCGCCGGCAGATCGGCGTCGTCGACAAAACCCACCCAGTGCACCCGGTCTTTCAGGCCCAGTTGCTCCACCCGCTCAAAGAGCTGCTCATAGAGCCACCCTCGCCCTCCGGCGATGACCAGATCCCAATGGCCTGTTGAAAAGTGCGAACTCGAAAGGGCAAAAGCCTCGATGAGCCGGGCGTAATTCTTGCGCGGTTGTACGGTGCCCACGCTCAGGATGAAACGTTGCGGCAGGTTGTAGCGGCGCCGGACAGCCTCCAGCGCGTCGCGCCCGGTCATGGGGTGGAAGCGCGGCTCCACGCCGGCGTGGATGACGCTGATCTTTTCGGCGGGTATATCCAGCAACTGGATCAGATCGCGCCGGGTGTGGTGTGAGTCGGCAATGACATGGTGCGCGCGCCGCACGGCTCGTGGCACGGCGGCCTCCAGGTAGCGACGCAGACCGTCGGGAAAACAGGCCGGCAGACGCAGGAACGAGAGATCGTGCACTGTGACCAGCGTGCGAGCGCCCAGCACTGGCGGCAGGGTAAAATCGGGCGAGTGGAACAGATGCACCGGCCCCACGAACAACTCGACCATGAGGGGCAGTCGCAGTCGGTGCCAGGCCACAGCCAGGGCGTGATCCGACAGCGGCACGTTCCTGAGCCGGAAATTCGGCTGACCGGCGCCTTGAAAGGCGGCGCCCAGGCTGCCCACCTGCCATTCGGCATCTCGACCGCGCCCGGCGGCCACGAACAGCCGATAATCGTTCTCGTGATCGATGGCAGCCAGCGCGCCGACGATGTTACGTGTCAGCCGCCCAATGCCCCCCCCTTGACGGGCCGCTGCCGTAAAATCAATGCCGATGCGCATCTCGTTTCACTCGATGCCCTTGTAAGTCCAGATGCGGTTGATGCCAAAGTTCCAAAAGAGCACGATGATGATGGCGATGGCTTTGGCCAGGTTGTAGGCCAGGGTGAAATGGGTCGTACCCACCAGCCCGGCCAGGCCGGCCACAGGCGCTGCCAGCAACCCGGCCTCACCCAGCACGAATTTATCGAGCCCCAGGAAAATGGTCTGATTGATGACCAACCCGGCCAGGTTGACCAGGGCAAACTGGCCCAACTGCGAAACCAGCGGCCGCTGCCGAGATTCCGGAAAGGTCCATAATCTGTTCCAGGTGAAATTGCTGATCACCGCTGCGGTGAAAGAACAGGTGTTGGCCCAGAACTTGTCCAGGCCAACCTGCTGGATCAGCAGGTTCAAAATACCAAAATCGACCACGGTGCCGATGGCGCCCACGACGGCGAATTTAACAAAGCGGCCAAGTTCCTTACGATGACTTTGGGCGCGAGCCACCAGGTTTGCCCATGCCAATTTTCTTCCTCCGGATCAGTGGATGACAGTCCCCTGGCGTTGGGGAACGGGCTGCGCCAGCACCGGCAGCAGCGCCAGCAGCAGCGCCAGGTGGGCATAGATGTTGTGCACGAACAGGTTATCGAAAAAATTATGGACGCTGAGGTGCGCCAGCACTCCCAACACGCCGATGCCCACTCCCCGGGCCCAGCCGTCTGTGTGCCGCACGAACCGGATGGTTTGCCAGAAGGCTGTCCCCCACAACAGCAGATAGGCCAGCAAACCGATCGATCCCATCTCGGCGGCCACGTTGAGATAGATGTTGTGCGCGTGGCCCAACGGCGCATCCCACGGCGCGATGGCATAGGCCGGGTAGACCGGCTCGTAATTACCGATGCCCACGCCCCGCCAGGGATGTTCGGTCCACATTTGCCAGCCGGCCTGCCAGTGAGCCATGCGCTCGACAACGGCAAAATTGGCGTCGGTGAGCTCTACGCCGCGCACGTCAAAGGGGCGGACGTAGGGCAGAAAATCGGTCAAGCGCTGCGCCAGCGCCGGCGGCAACCGTTGAAAGCTGCCCAGCAGGATCAGTAGCCCACCGATGGCCACCAGCCCGGCCAGGATCGCCGCTGTGCGCCGGCTGCGCGCGGCAAACACCGTCGCCACGGCAGCCGCCAGCCCGATCCATGCCCCACGCGACCAACTCATGCCCATCGCCAGGGTGATCACGCCCAGGCTGGCGCCGCTGGCCCACCGTTCCAACCTGCCAACCTGCCGATCCGCCAACACCAGCGCCAGCGCCAGCGGCGCGATCAGCCCCAGGTAACCGGCGTAAGGATTGGGTTGCTGAAAGGCGCCGTAGGCGCGCATAAAACGGCCAAAGAGCACAAAACCTTCTGGGCCGCTGCGGGTGAAAAACTGCACCCAGCCGTGCAGCGCTGCCGCCACGCCGCTCGATAGGATCAGCCATATCAGAATACGCGCCCGGCGCCGGTCCAACACGTTGGCCGCCAGAACGTATAACCCCAACACTTCGAACCATTTGACGATCTCTTTGAGGCTGTAACGCAGCGAAAGCGCCCCCGGCAGCGAGAGCAAACCTGCACCCAGAAAAAGTAACAGTGGCAGCGTCAGCGGTGGCAGGCTGGGTGCCAGCCGGCGGCGAGCGACCATCCCTGCCAGCCAGGCCATCAGCGCCAGACCGACCAACGCCTCGGCAGCGCCGACCGTCATGCCGCCGAGGGTCAATTCTCGCAACGCACCAAACGGCACGGCCACAGCCAGCAGATACAGCGCCAGCTCTGGGCGTACCAGCGTTGCCAGAACGACCATGCTGCTCAACACCAGCAGGCTCGCCAGCGGCAGCGGCAGGATTGCCAGCGCCAGTCCGGCGGCCATCAAACTCGTCACCAGCAAAAGGTCACGCCAGGATCGGGTTAACGCAAGGACGGTTTTGCCTTTCACGGGGGCAATTATGGGCGAAAGACAGCGATTTGTCAAGCGACATGTTGCCCATTTGAGATTTCTGACATATAATACCCGCCTAGTCCGAAATATAGAACCGCTGCGACAAAGGAGGCGTCATGGAAATCAAACCTGGGCTCGAGGGGGTTGTTTTTGCCGAGACTCATCTGAGCGCCATCGACGGTGAAGCCGGCAAGCTTTTTTATTGTGGCTACGATATTCGAGACCTGGCCGGGCACGCCACTTTTGAGGAAGTGGCCTTTTTGTTGTGGTACCAGCGGCTGCCGGCCGCCAGCGAGATGCAGATGCTGTCCGACTGGCTGCGGGCCAATCGGGCGCTGCCCAAGGTGGTGTGGGGCATCATGCACTCGCTGCCAGAAAACGCCACGCCGATGGAAGCGTTACGAACGGTGGCCTCGACATTGTCCATGTTCGACCGTTCTTGCATCCACGAAGAAGAGGGCGGCTCATCGCTCTGCCGCGCCGTGAGCCTGACCGGCAAGCTGCCCACCATCGTGGCCTCGTTTGACCGGCTGCGTCGCGGTCGGGTGCCCATCGAGCCTCGCCACGATCTGGGTCACGCGGCCAATTTCCTGTACATGCTCTCTGGCCAGGAGCCAGAGCCGGTGAGCGCCCGCATGTTGGAAACCTATTTTGTGTTGCTGGCGGATCATGGCATGAATGCCTCCACCTTTTCCGCCCGCGTCACCGCCAGCACTCTGGGCGACGTCTTTTCGTCGGTGGTCACAGCGCTGGGCACACTCAAAGGCCCGCTGCACGGTGGGGCCAGCCACGAGGCCATGCAACAGTTGCTCGAGATCGGCAGCGAGGACAGGGTCGATGCCTGGTTCGAGGACAGGATGTCTCAGGGTCGACGCTTCATGGGCTTTGGTCACCGCGTCTACAAAACCGAAGACCCGCGCTCGATCATCCTGCGCCAACTGGCCAGGCAGGTGGCGGAGAGCAGCGGCAACATCAGGTGGTACAACATCGCGGCGCGCCTGGAAGAGCGGGTGCTGGCGCATCCCTATTTTCAGGAGCGACGCCTCTTTACCAACGTCGACTATTACACCGCGCCGTTGTTGTACGCCCTGGGCATTCCGGTGGATCTGTTTACGCCGCTGTTTGCCGTTTCGCGCATCGCCGGCTGGACAGCTCACATGCTGGAACAACAACAAAACAACCGACTGATCCGCCCACGGGCCAAGTATGTTGGCCCCACAGACCTGATCTGGCACGCCATGGAGGCGCGGCAGCCTATGGTCGAGGCCGATCCGGAGGCTCACTGCGTCGCCGGAAAGCCGGCCAACTGTCCGGCAGCCCTGCGTGTGCCACCCCTGTTCTGACGATCCACGTCCGCTGTCACCGCTGCTCGATCGGCGTGGCCACAGGACGGTTTTTCTTGTTTTCTCGTAACTATCCAGACTCCCTGCCAAACCTAAAATCGGACGCAGATTTTCGCAGATAAAATCAAAAATCAGCGTGGATCAGCGTTAATCTGCGTCCTAAAGGATGCATCCCAACCGGTTTGCCTGGGGACGGCTGGGGCAGTTACGTTTTCTCTCGGTTTGGCCGCGTAGTTGACATGCGGTTCGTTTCGTGATATAGTTTTGTGCCAAAGTTGCTGTTTTCCCCGTGTCACCGGCTGAAGGAGGGGAGCCATGAGCCTCGCCGGCCGTCAGGCTGTCCTCTTTTTCATTGACCTCACCTTACTGCGTGTGGCCCTGTAGTGGGCCATCTATGACCATCTACGCGCCACGGCCGAGATCCACGTCATGACTTGCTGGAATCCAGATGGTGTGGAGTACCGATGCTCAGGCTCCTGAAAACCGAACCGCGAGGTCAAGCGCCCAGACTTGAGGCAGCTCGAGTCGTCATCACGGTGCTCATCGTCCTGGTGGGACTCTCGGTTGTGTTGGGTATTGGCCTCATGATCTTTAATGCTCTCACCATACCCGGCTATCGCCCTCGGGCCTGGTACAACACGGCCCTTTCGGCCGGCATGGTGGTGAGCAGCTGGCTGGCCCTGCGCTTGGTGAGACGTCGACTGGAGCCAGGGATAGCTTGCTTGTGTCTGACCAACATGGCGCTGGTGTTGACGATGCATCTCTTGGATAGGCGCACCTATGCTGCGAGACCAGAAGAACTCTTGGTCAGCGCCTTGCTTTCTCTTTACGTGCCGCATCTGGGCATCTTGCTGGCCTCGCTCATCGGCGGCTTTCGGGCGGGCCTGGTGACAGCAGGGGGTGGCATCCTGTTTCTGATATGCCTGAGTGATTATTTGTCCAGGCCCGGCGACATGCTGACCCCGGCCATCATCGCCCTGGCGTTACCTTTTACTTCTGTTCTGGTGGAACGATTGCTGGACGCGGTGGAGCAAGAGTCTCGCCGCGCTCAGCACGCCGAAACCCTGGTGCAGATCATGGCCCACGATCTGGGCAATCCGGTGTCGACGGTCTGTGCCAGTCTGGAGATCCTGACCCAAACCGATCTGCCTCCCGGTGAGAGTGATGGGTTGATAGAAAACATCCGGCAGAGCACGCAGTTGCTGCGCTACCTGCTCGACGAGTTCAGACGGCTGCCCGGCCCGTCTGCCAAACTGACCATGGAGCGGCTGCGTCTGGATGTGTTGGTGCGGGAGGCGGTCGAGTTGTATGCCGGCTTTGGATGCCACAGACGGGGCCAGACGCTGCACGTCGACGTGGAGCCGGTGACGGTTCTCGGCTCCCGGTCCCGACTGTCCAGCCTGCTGCGCGAGCTGATCACCAACGCCAGCAAATACACCCCCAGTGGAGGCGAGATCCGCGTGAGCCTGCGGGCAGATGGCCAGGCGGTGCTGCGGGTATCCGATAACGGTTGGGGACTGGCGCCAGAGGAGGCGGCTCTGGTGTTTGAACCCGGCTGGCGCGGCGACCAAGCCTGCCAAGACAAAGTGCCAGGCACCGGCCTGGGCCTTTACATCGTCGGGCGGATCGTCAAACAGCACGGCGGCCGCATCGAGGTGCAAAGCCAGCCCAACCAGGGCACTATCTTTACTATCTTGCTGCCGCTGATCAAAGAAGAGATGCCGCAAGGCGGTTGACAGCATCGATGTTTGTTGGAGAGCCAGGACACCGGCCCCTGCCATTCGGCAGGGGCCGGATCGTTTGTGATGCCGCATCACCGTTTGAGCCGAAAGACGGGCGGCATGGTCCGTTTGTGCTCTGAAGCAGCCATCATGTGCTGCACACGGGCCACCTCTGCCGGGTTTGCTTCTGGTGGCTGGCCGTTCTCCAATGCCGCCAGAATGCCATCCAGCACGGCGTAGGTCAGACCCATCTCGCCTTCGTCAGTCTGGCCAGGCCACAGGCCGGCTGTCGGTGGACGCTCGATGATCGGCTGGGGTACGCCGATTTCAGCGGCCAGGGCCCATACTTGACGTTTGAGCAGATCGCCCAGCGGCAGCATGTCGACGCCGCCATCGCCATATTTGGTGAAATAACCCACGGCCAGCTCGGTCTTGTTGCCGGTGCCGGCCACCAGGTAGTGGCGCGTGTTGGCGATGTGGTAGAGCGCTGCCATGCGCAGTCGGGGTTTCAGGTTGGCGCGCGCCATATCCGAACCTGGAGGCAACGCGGCGGTAAAGGCATCGAATACCGGCCCCAGATCGACTGTCAGCGTCTCGATCTCGAACGCCTCAGCGACCAGCCGGGCGTACTCGGCGTCCACCGGCTGGCTATGACAGGGCAGCAGCACACCCAGCACGTTTCGATCCACGGCCTGGCGCGCCAGCCCGGCCACCACCGCCGAATCGACCCCGCCGCTCAGGCCGACGGCGATGCCTGCCGCGCCGGCCTGTTGCACCTGCTGGCGTAGCCAAAAACGGATTTGCTCTGCAATTGACATATCATTCTCCTTTGTGTCAGATGAGGCTTGCTACGACCTGAACCCCGTTCAGGGCCATGCTGTAGAGAAATATGGCGTGCAACAGATCGCCGTCGTGGGGCAGGATACCCAACTCGGCTGCTGTGTTTACAGGAACATCGTAGGTTGCCACACAATCGGCCGGCAGCGCCACGCGCTGCGTCAGGCCCAGAGCGTTGGCCCGGGCGCGCAGGTGAATCGCCAGTTGATAGACGCAGATGTCGGTGCAGTCGCCGGTGACGATGAACGTATCGACCTCTGGATGGGCTGCCAGCCAGGCTTCCAGCCCGGTGTGGATGGCAGGGTTGATCGAGTTCTTGGCGATGACGGTGAACCGGTCCGAGAAGGGCAGAGCCATCAGTTCTGTCGCCGTCTCGGCCTCATCTGAACCGGCGATGCAGTGAGGCGGGTAGGCTTCGAACTCGATGGCATCCGGTGAGTGGGCATCCTGGGGTAACACAAAGTGACGCACACCGGCAGCGTGTGCCTTTTGGAACAGCGCCACGTTGGCTGGCACCACGCGCGCCACACGCGGGCTGGCGAGTGGTCCCCGCTGGCAAAAACCCACCACCAGATCGGTGCAGAGGATGGCCACGCGCTCTGGCCTGCCGCCGGTGAGCGCGCTCAGTTGGAGTGGCTCTAGCTCGGCCAGCCATCGGTGCAGCCACTCGATAAAGGCTGCGCTGGTTTGTTGTAACCCTATAGTCGACATAACTTACTCCTTATTTAGCGCCGAATCGATATACTCGCGCGGGGTGTGTGACATCTGAATTTTATGGAAAAAGTCGGCGGGCTTTGACTTCGGCCACTGCGTCGTCGCGGAAGCGATAGAGTTTGGCCGGGCGATGCTCGCCGGTGCGGCGAAAGCCGGTCTCTTCGAGGATATCGGCCTGCAAGATGCGGCGGCGGAAATTACGTTTGTCCAGCGCCTCATCCAGGATGATCTCGTAGGCCGTTTGCAGGTCGGTGAGGGTAAACTCGGCGGGCAGCAATTGAAAACCCACCGCCGAGTATTCCAGTTTGTAACGCAAGCGGGTGATGGCGTAACGCAAAATGTCGGTATGATCGAAGGCCAGCGGCGGAGGATCGAGAGCCGGAAACCACTCGGCCTGGGCGGCATCGGTGTCGGCCCGCAACACGAGTTGATCCGAGCCGATCAGGGCAAAATAGGCCACAGTGATGACGCGGGTGCGCGGGTCGCGTTGTGGATGACCAAAGGTGTAAAGCTGCTCCAGGTAAACGTCTCGCAGGCCGGTTTCTTCCTGCAGCTCGCGACGGGCGGCGGCCTGGAGCGATTCGTCCATATGCACAAACCCTCCTGGCAGGGCCCACATGCTTTCATAGGGCCATTTCTTGCGCCGGATCAACAACACCTGAAGCTGATCTCGGCGCAAGGTGAAAATCACCAGGTCCACCGTCACCGATGGTCGCTCGTATTGGTTGGCGTCGTACGTTTCCTGTGTGTCGGTCATCTTGTTCTCCTGTTTTTATTGCACCCTTTGCAGATCGGGGTTGTCGCATGCCCGGCGTCCCACTTTGACCATGTCCTGCCACTGGCCGTGGATCTTGACGCGCACGACATCGGCGGTGAAATCGTTGTTGGTGCCGCAGTGCGAGCAGTTGGAAAGTAAATAGCTGCCCACGCCATAGATATCGGCTGGCACCTGCAACCGCTCGAAACGGGCGATTTTCTCCGGGTTAAAGCCGCCGGTGACGACGATCTTGACCTCGCGGCACCACTGGCGGGCCATTTCCAACCTGGCCGGCGGCAGAGTCCAGTGCAGATAGGCGCCGTCGATGGCTCTTCGCAGGTCAAAAACCAGTCGCGGCGTCACACCGCAGTCGAGCTGTGGGTCGCCGAGTGGTTCCACACGCACGTCGCGCAGGTTGCTGCTGGTATCGGGTCGCACGCCGAAAAGCTTGTACCTGAGCGCCTGTTCTGCCTGGCCTGCGTCGAGCAGTTCCAGGTAGCGGGCGAACATGGCCTCCATCGTTTTGAGCGTATCACCGATGCAGTCGTTGTGGAAATCTACCAGTGCGATGCGTGGGATCTCGATCGGTCGTGTGGCGGCAAAGGCAAGCATCGTCTCGGCGGTATCGCCCAAAAAGCAAGCGATGGCCGCGTGGGCGATGGTGCCGCCGCCTGCGCCGCCCCACCAGTCGCCCTGGGCATCGGTGGAGATGAAGGGGCTGAGGTGGCCTTTGAAATCCCGGTTGAAGCGTTCTACGGCGATCTCGTAGGCATAACCGTCCATGGCCTGTATCTCGTGAGCGTCAAAGCGGGCCGGAAAAAAGAGCACCGTTTTGCCCCGCGCCGCTTTGAGCACATTGTAGACGTTGGTTGCCACACGTGCACCGCGCGAGAGTGCGCCCAGGGTGGGCGTTTCCAAAATGGCAAAATCGCGATAGCGCCCCCGCACTTTGAGCACCGGCTGGACGTTCGTCGGATCGCCGTCGTAGTGCACAAAAACGCCGTCCTGGACAGCTTTTACTTCCAGGTGGCCAAAGGTGTTGACAAACGAGCCGTGTTCGTCGAAATAGCCGGTGCAGTGACGCAACATGGCCAGTGCCTTGTCCACGCCGCAGACCAACGAGTAAGGTTTGCGGCGGGTGAACCATTGCATCTCGACCTCAATGTCACCCACTGCCAGATCGGCGACGTCGATGCCCCTGGTCGCCAGGGTTGGTGATTCTCCGCCAAAGCGGTAGCCTTGTGAAGCCAGGGCGATCAGTGTGGCGGTGATGTTTTCAAAGTATTTGTCCGAGTACCAGCCGCGGCGCATGCGATCGATGTCTAGTTTAAAGGCCTGGTTGGTCAGGCGTTGACCGTCAAAGATGCTCATTTTTCCCTCTTGTTAGTGTGCATTATACACCAAATATATCACAAAAAACAGCAGCCGTCAAGGGGCTGTGTCGTCGGCGTAGGTAAATCGTAGGATTTCCGTCCAGCAGGGGTGAGACAGTCGTGGTATGCTATGAGCGTCATTACAAAGGCATGGCGCCGATCAGAATTGTCTCAGGAGAGGCAACGGGGCCATGCCGTCCAGGAATCTCTTCTTCTCCTCCTTTTTGAAAGAGAGCCGAGGTCTGGGCACCCTCGGCTCTCAGTGTGTCTGTTACCCGGCAAGTTGCAGGATCTGCCCAATGACCTGATCTCCCCGCACGGTCAGAATGCCCACCGTAGGCCCAAGGACAACCCGAGATCGACCGGCAGCACCTGGGTTAAAATGCAGCAGCCCCTGCTGATGATAGTGGCTGGCCCGGTGGGTGTGCCCGCAAACCAGGACGTCCGGGCGATTCAGGCGATGCTCCTGATGCAGCCAGGCCGCCAGTTCATCCGTCCAATCTCCAATGTGGGTCACGAGAATGGTCACCTGTTCCACTTGCACCAGCCGCCGCAGAGGAAAGCGCGTTGCGTTCAGGTCACGGTCGGCATTGCCACGCACAGCCAACACGGGTGCGATCGTTTCCAGCCGACGGATCACCTCCAGGTTACCCACGTCACCGGCGTGCAGGATGAGCGATACGCCACCAAAAACGGCGGGCAGGTGGGGATGAAAGTAGCCGTGCGTGTCCGAGATCACGCCGATTTTGATGGCCGTCTCATCTGTGCTTGAAACCCTGAGAAGCTTTTTGCGTATTGTCATTACAGATGTTACCCTTACGTGTAATGCAACAGGAGGTGAATCGTGAGTGAGGAAATCAGGGACGAACCGGAAGCCACGCCGGTGCCCGGTGACGAGACAGGCAGTGAGGCCGGACCCAAGGTCAGGGGACGCGACGTGCTTACCAAGATCAAGGATGCATTGGACACGGCGTTAGATGCACGAGGCAACGTGATCATGGTGCGCGTCAACGACGAGACACTCAAAGCCATCGATATGCTGGTTGAGGCCGATGTGTGCAAGAGTCGCTCGGAAGGTGCGGCCTTTCTCATCAACCAGGGCATCCAGGCCAGCCACGAGCTTTACGACCGCATCGGTGGTATCACCGAACAGATCGCCGAGCTCAAGGCCAGACTGCGCCAGATGGTAACGGGCGAGACTGAGCAATAGCTCGGCTGTCTTTGCACCACCGGGCTCGCAAGTGAGGCGCTCTCGATATATCGGGAGCGCCTCATTTTGTCAGGTCACATCTATCAGCGTCGACAGCCGCGCGATGGCCATTTCCACAGAGCTGGCATCGTCGATGTCCAGTTCGATGGCTCTCTGGGGGCAGGCTTCGACACAACGACCGCACCCCCGGCACGAGTCGTCTATGACGGCACGCCCCTCTTGCAGATGAATCGCGTTGACAAAACACACTCCCTGGGTGCAAGCGCCGCAGCCCACACAACGATGTGTCACACGCAGAGTCACGCCGGGCATCCGGGCAACCTTGTCGCCGATGGCGGGGTCGAAGCGAGGGAGCAGTCGCCACAGGCAACAACACGGGCAGCAGTTGCAGATCGTGAGCAGCCTGTGGCCTGGCGTCGCGCCCAGCCACACCGAGTCTAGCCGGTTGCGGCCGATCATGTGCACCAGACCGGCCTCCCGGCAACGCCGGACATGGGCCAGTGCTTCTTCCCGACTCACGCGGCGACCGAGCCGCGGGTTGATTCCCAGCACGGCTTTGCCGAGGAAAAGACAGCCCAGTTCAATTGGATAATCCTCACAATGGTTGCTGGCGCGGCAGATGCAAAAGTCCATCAACCAGTGATATTGGGCCTGTTCGATGAAATGCTCCACCACCTGCGAGGGCATGACCAGGTTGGTTGGAGGTTCCACGGTCTGGCCCACCTGAATCACCTGCCGCACGGCGCTGTCTCGGGGCAGGTAGATGATGTCGTCGCCGCGGAACAGTCCCCATTCGACCAGGCGACCGAGGGGGGGGAATCTGGTCAGTCCGGCGGCGAACGACGCACCGGGAAAAACTCTCTTTAACAGGTTGACGAACCAGAGCGGGCGTCCCATGATGATGTGACCGGCCTTTACGTCAGAAATTTGCCGAGCTGCAAAAAGGTCAGTTGGTGGTAATGCCGGCTCAGTTTGCCCTCTACTTTATATCCCAGTCGCTGGTAAAAACGCACCGACGGTGAGCCTTCGAGGGTGCGCAACGAGAGTTTGTGACAGCCGGCCCGGCGGGCCATCTCTTCGAAGCGGGCCATCAACCGTCTGCCGATGCCCTGCCCGCGCCATGGTTGCCCCACCACGATCTCGGAAAGGTGGGCCACGCCGCCTCGAAAATAAAACCTGGCCGCGCCGACCGTCTGCCCATCATGCTCCGCCCTCAGCCAGTGACAGGTCTTGTGCCATTGTGGCGACTCGTTGCCCCAGCGCTCGCGGTCCAGAGCAGCCCATTCTTGCTTCAGAAAATGTCCCACCTCGGCCAACGCGCCTGATCCGATGCACTCGACGATGGTGAATTTCACCTGGCTCATGCCTGAGGCGGCTCCCCGTACGGCCCGGCGATAGCCAGGGCATAGTTCTCCGGGTCCAGGTAGGTTTGGGCTACGGCCTGCACACGCTCGCGCGTGACGGCCCGGATGCGCTGGGGGAATTGGGCCAGGTAATCGAGTCCTAGCCCATAGAGCTCTATCTCGATGAGCGCCCCGGCAACACCGTCGTTTGTCTCCAGGCGCAGGGGCAATACGCCGGTGAGATAGTCCTGGGCGTCGGCCAGTTCTTCTTCTGCGACCAGCTCATCGCGCAGGCGGACAATCTCGATCAGGATGCTGTCGATCGCCCGATCGACAGCATCCGGGGCGACGCCGGCAAACACCAGCCAGGGTCCGGCGCCCAGACCGGCTTCCAGATCGCTGCTGGCGTAATAGGCCAGGCCCTGCCTGTCGCGAACGTTGGCTCCCAGGCGACCCATGAGCCCTACCTGTCCCAGAATGGCGTTGGCCACGCGGGCAGTATAATAATCGGGGTCGAGACGCGCCAGCCCTGGCAGCCCCCACACGATGTCGACCTGAGTCTTGTTGTACATGGGCGCCACGCTGCGGCGCACACCGCAGGGTCGCGGCGCAGCGGGAATGTCAGGCGCACCGTCATCGGCATCATCGCCGGCAGCCTGCCAGCTTCCCAGGGCCGCTTCCAGTTGGGGGATGATCTTTTCGGTTTGTACGTCGCCGACGATAACGATGGCCGCTGTGCGCGGCCTGTAAAAGCGTTCGTAATGAGCCACCAGGTCGGCGCGCCGGATACGCTGGATGCTGTCCAACGTGCCCTCTGTGCTGCGGGCATAGGGATGGCCGGGCGGGTAACACAGGCTACGGAAAACCCTGTCGGCCTTATGCTGGGTATTGTCCTCCAACTGGTGCAGCCAGGTGATGGTCTGGCCGCGCGCCTTTTGTAACTCGGCCTCCGGAAAGACGGGGTGCTGCAGCATGTCGGCGGTGATCTCGATCAGCAGGGGCAGGTCTTCACTGAGGCTCTTGCCGGAAAAGCCGGTCAATTGGCTGCTGGCTCCTATATCCAGGCTGGCTCCCACCGACTCGATGGTCTCGTTGATCTCTTGGAAGGTACGGTTGGCCGTGCCGCGCCGGACGGTGCTTGCCGTCAGCCGGGCCAGTCCGGCCAGCTCGTCGATCTCGTACATGCTGCCGGCTTTTAAATAGCCATGCACGATGGCCGTAGGGCTGGTGTGATTCTCTCGCACCAGCACCGTGAGACCGTTGTAAAGAATGTGGCGTGTCACATCGTGCGGGCCGGGAAAAGACAGCAGGCTCCCCGATGCGGCGGCCAGGGTGGATCCAAAAGCATGCGCCATGTTCAACCTACCTTTGTGAGTTCATTCGTTGGTCTGGGCTTGTGGATGAGAAGCAGCAGTAACACAGTGGCCAGCAGACGGCCCACGCCGGAAGCGATGAATATCGGCTGGTAGCCCCAACGACTGGCCACGACGCCACCCAGCATCGCCCCCAGCGATAGCGCCACCGTCACGACGATCTGGTAAAGAGCCGTATAACGCGGGCGGCGATCCGGCGGCGTGAGCACCAGTAAAAAGTTAAAGTTGGCCAGGTTGAAACCGGCCCACAAAAAGCCACCCAACGCGTTGATCGGGGCTGCGTGCCAGGGCGAACGGGCCAGCATCAGGCCCCAGGGTATCAGCGGGATGAGCAAGCCGGTGAATGCCAGCACCCGACGCGGCCCCCAACGATCGGCCCACACGCCGAACAGCCGCTGGCCTGGCAACGCCGCCAGGCTGCTCACCACACCCAGCGCCCCGATGACTCCCGCGCTGGCTCCCAAAATTTCGACGATGTAAACATTAAAGAAAGGGCCAGATATATTCAGTGAGAAATTCCACAACGCGCCCACGGCACAAAAGGCGAGGAAGCCCGGATGATCGCGCAGGTGTCTGCGCATTGGCATCCTGGGGGCAGGCTCGATGGTCTGAGCATCGGCCGTCGTGGCGGGCTCTTGAATGTGGGCAAAGGCCCAAGTCGAGGCCATGCCTACGGCAAAAGCCAGACTCATCGCCAGTTGATAGCCGGCCAGACCGCCGGTGAAGGTGATCAACAACCCTACCAGATAGGTGACCACCATGCCGACGATGCCCATGGCCATGTTACGCGCGGCGAAAAAACGGCCCCGCCACGCTACGGGCACGATATCTGCGGTGAGGGAGACCCAGGCCGGCAGCGCCACGTTGGCCAGGGCCACCCGCAACACGGCCAGTGTGATGAGCGCGTGAACGGCCAGCGGGCCGTGGAAGGCCAGCGGAACCATCGCTGCGGCCAGCAGCGCCAGCCGGGCCACGCCGCCGCCACTCACCAGGCAGATGCGTTTACGATGGCCCCATCGCTCGACGATGGCCGCCCCGGATAACAGCACCAGCGCCGCGCTCAGGTTGGAAAACGCGTCCATGAGGCCGATCTGGGCGCGACTGGCGCCCAGCGCCAGGGCAAAGAGCGGCAGGTAAGCCAGAACTGTCGAGTCGCTGGCGTTGGCCAGGACACCATCCAGCCAGAACCAACCCAGATTGAGCTGCACTGTCGGCGACAATGCCGCTGCCCAGTGGCCACCCATCACCAGCGGGAGCGCACCCTGCCGCAGTGACTTCCAGATTGAACGTTCCATGCTGCCTGCCAGTCTCAATGGGGCGAGCCTGGTGCCCAGAGGTGCTCCAAAGTGTCAGGCCTCTGGCGCGAACCAACCGATGGTGCGGTTGGATGGTTTGAGGTAGGTCTGCGCCACACGCTGCACATCTTGCTGAGTGACTGCTGAAAGGTTCTGCAAAAAAGTCGACAGCCGCCGGTAGGATTCTACCAGCTCCATGCGTCCCAGCCAGTAGGCGCGATTGCTGACGCTTTCATTGGCGAAAACAAATTGGGCGCGCGCCTGCTTGAGCGTTTTGGTCAACTCATCACCGGACACCGGTTCGTCGATGACCCGCTGGGTCTCGGTCAGCATGGCCGCCTCTACCTCCTCCAGCGTGCGACCGGCGCGCACCGTGGCAGAAAAGGAAAACAGGCCTGGGTCCAGGTTGCCGCCAAAGCTGCTGCCAACCGAGCTGGCCAGCTCGGTCTCGACCAGGGCGCGGTAAAGCCGCGCGCTCTTGTTGGTCACGGATGGACTCGAAAGGCTCATGGGTTTGGCCCCAGAGAGCACCGCATCCAGCACGAGCAGCGGGTAAAAATCGGTATGGCAGGAATCTGGCACGTGATAGACGGCCTGGAAATAGGCTGTGGTGCCCGGCTGACGCAGCGTCACACGGCGTTCGGCCCGCTGGGGCGGTTCGACGATGCCCATCGGCGGCGGTGGCGGCCCGGCGGGGATAGGCCCAAAATGGGTTTGAATCGAGGCCATCATGGCCGCTGTCTCGAAATCGCCCACCACGGTCAGAATGGCGTTGTGCGGGCCGTAATAGGTGCGGTAATGCTGCCACAGATCGTCGCGGGTGATGCGTTGTAAATCCTCGCGCCAGCCGATCACCTGGTGGCCGTAAGGATGCACCCGGAAAGCAGCGGCGGCCACCTCTTCGTAGAGCAAAAAGGCAGGCGAGTTTTCTGCCCCCTGCCGCTCGGAAAGGATGACCGTACGCTCGGATGTGACCTCCTGCGGATCGAACACCGAATTGGCCATGCGGTCGGCCTCGATGCGTAACCCCAACTGGATACGATCCGCAGGCAACGTCTCAAAGTAGACGGTCTGGTCTTGCGACGTAAAGCCGTTGAGCACGCCGCCGTTTTTGTTCACCAGGCGCATGATCTCACCCTTGGGAAAGGCTGGCGTGCCCTTGAACATCATATGCTCCACCCAATGCGAGATGCCGGTGAGGCCGGGCCGTTCGTTTCGCCCGCCGACACGATACCAGACCCAGCAGGTGGCTACCGGCGCGGTGTGCACCTCTTGCGACAGCACCGTCAGGCCGTTGTCCAACACTGTGCGAGTGACATGGTCCGCGATATGACTCATGCCTTTTCCTTTCCCAGCTCCAGGGCCAGCCCCATGTAACCCAGCATGCCCTCGATCAACAGGTCCAGCGGCACGTTTTCGCGCACGGTGTGCAGCGTGGGCGCTTCTGCCGGCCCAAAGCCGATGGTGGGGATGCCGGCCGCCATCAGGTGGCCGCCATCGGTGGCAAAGGGCCACACGATCACTTTGACCGGGCGGGCCAGGGTGCGGGCCAGCACCTGCTGGCCTTTGAGCACCCACGGATCGTCGGCGGCCAGCGCAAAGGAGGGAAAAACCGCCGGCAACGTTTCTTTCTGGCCGGTGTGGGTGCGCAGCTCATGGCTGTAGAGTGATACCTCACCCTGACTGCCCTCGACCTCGGCCAGGCAGCTCTGCAACAAGGGCTGGAGCTGAGCCAGCACGTCGGCGGCCGTTTCTCCTGGGATGTTGCGCCAGTCCAGGTGTAGCCGGATTTCCCCCGGCAGCACGTTGCCGCTGCTCTGATCCGAGAGGTACAGCGTGGGCGCCACCGAAGAATGACCAAAGGTCTCGTCGTGGGCCAGCGGCAGCGATTCCAATCGTTGGATGAAACGGGCCAGCACGGCATGGGGATTCACCCCCTGGCGCGGCACGCTGGCATGCACCGACCGGCCCCGCACAGTGATCACCGGCTCCACCCGGCCACGGTGGCCGCGAGCCAACTGATTGCTGCTGGCCTCACCCACCACGGCGCAATCGGTGCGCAGGGTCTGAGCCAGCTTGATGGAGCCCAGCCCACTCACCTCTTCCTGGACGACGGCCGCCACGTAAACGTCGCCGGCAGGGCGGATTTTCTCTCGCGCCAACGCGCCGACGGCGTGGATCATGGCCGCCAGCGGGCCTTTCATATCCGCAGTGGCCCGGCCCCATAGCCGGCCATCGTGAATCTCAGCGCCGAAGGGTGGATATAACCAGTCGGCGGCGTCACCGGGATCGACGTGATCCATGTGGCCGTTAAACAGGATCGAGCGCCCACTGCTCTGGCCGCGCAGCAGGCCGATGACGTTGCCCCACTCGTCGATCCAGACCTCGTCGTAGCCCAGGCGCGCCATCTCGTCGTGTACGAGGTTGGCCACCGGGCCTTCTTCGCCGGGCAGGCTGGGTGTGCGGACGATCTGTTGACAAAAGGCGATCAGTTCGGCGCGATAACGCGCCGTGAGAGCGGTCAGTGTCTCGTGCAACTCTTGCACAATTTTTATCCCCCTCGGCAGTTCGAGTTTTCGGCGAGTTTACCTCGCCGCCCAACTCGAAGCCATGACCGGTCTGGGCGATCCGGGACGGATGGTTACAGCGGCATGTTGCCGTGTTTTCTGGGTGGTGAGGGCGTCTGTTTGCTGCGTAAAACTGCCAGCGCGCCTACCAGCCGGCCACGGGTTTCCCCAGGCCGGATGATTTGATTGATCAGGCCGGCCTCGGCAGCTTCGAAGGCTGGCCTGTCGCCGAGCCGAGCCCACGGCCAGGCAAAGGTCAGATCGGCGGTGCGTCCCGGACAGCCCAGGGCTGCGTACAGGCTGCCGGATAGACGATGCGTCACCACGGCGATGCGCGGCACTGTGGCCTCGGCGTAGGCAAAGGCCAGGCGCGCCGCATGGCGCACCAGGCCGCGCCTGGCCTGGTCTTTGTCGGCGGCAAAGCCGGGTGCATCGATCAGCGTGATCAGTGGGATGTTAAAGGCGTCGCACAGGCGCACCAAACGGGCCACCTTGTCGCTGGCATCTATTCCCAGCCGGCCATCGGTTTCTGCCGATTGCCAGGCCACCACGCCCACGGTGTGACCACTGAGCCGGGCAAAACCAACCACGATGGCAGGGGCAAAGTGGCGGTGCAGCTCGAAAAAGGTGTCCCGGTCGAAGAGATGGCCGAGCAGACATCGGGCTTCAAGAGGCGAGAAATTGGCGGTGGACAAGAGCGCGTCGAGGGTGTTGCCGTCTGGTTCGAGGTCGGGGTTGGACGGTGCAACGGGTGGCGCCTGGCGATTGCTGGTGGGCAGGTAACTCAACAGCCGTCGGCAGAGTGTGAGAGCCTCGGTCTCGTCGTCGGCGACCAGGTGGGCCACGCCGCTCATGCTGGCGTGGGCCATCGCCCCGCCCAGCGTCTCAAAATCGACCTCTTCGCCGGTGACGGTACGGATGACATCGGGGCCGGTGATGAACATGTGGCTCAATCCACGCACCATGACGATGAAATCGGTCAGGCCAGGTGAGTAGACCGACCCCCCGGCGCACGGGCCGAGCATCAGCGAGATCTGGGGCACCACGCCGCTGGCCTGGGTGTTGCGCCAGAACAGATCGGCGTAACCGCTCAGGCTGCGCACCCCTTCCTGGATGCGTGCGCCCACCGAGTCGTTGAGGCCGATGATCGGGTGGCCGCTTTGCAGGGCCAGTTCCATGACGCGGGCTACCTTGAGGGCCTGAGCTTCGGAGAAGGAGCCGCCAAAGACGGTAAAGTCCTGGGCATAGACGCACACCAGGCGGCCATCGACTGTGCCCGCGCCGGCGACGACGGCGTCGCCTGGCACGCGCCGCCCGGCCATATCGAAATCGGTGGCGCGGTGGGTCAGGTAGGGGTCTAGTTCCTGAAAGCTGCCCTGGTCCAGGAAACGGTCGATGCGCTCACGGGCGGTGAGCTTGCCCCTGGCGTGCTGGGCGTCGATCTGCTGCCTTCCTCCGCCCTGGCGGGCCTGGTCGCGGTAGGCCTCCAGTTTCTTCAGGTCATCTGCGGCTAGTATCATGGTTTTCTCTCTGAGTACAGGCTCAATACGCGCCTCGACGGCGTAACACCGCGCCGATGGTGCGCCACAGGATTTTGAGATCCAGCAGGAGCGAATAGTTTTTGATGTAGAACAGGTCTTCTTCGGTGTGCAGGTGCAAGGGTTTCTCGGAGCGGCCGTTCACCTGCCACCAGCCGGTGAGGCCCTGGGGTACGGTGAAGCGTTTGAGCTGCCAGTTTTCGTACCGATCTACCAGCCAGGGCAGTTCGGGGCGCGGCCCCACCAGGGTCATATCACCTTTGAGCACGTTGAACAACTGGGGCAACTCGTCCAGGCTAAAGGCACGCAGAAAGCGACCCACGCGGGTGACGCGCGGGTCATCGGGGTGTTTGTGGATCATGTCGCCTTGGGCTGTGGTGCGGATCATCTCTGCCGAATGTGCCTCGGCGCCTCTGACCATGGAGCGGAATTTGAACATCCAAAAGAGCCGGCCGTTTTCTCCCATACGCTGCTGTTTGAAAATGACCGGTCCGGGCGAGTCGAGTCGGATGGCGAGGGTGATGAGGCCCATCAACGGCAGGCTGACAAGGGTCAGGACGCTGCCCACCACCAGATCGAAGGCTCGCTTGACCAGCCGTTGGGTATCGGTCAGCACCGGCTCGCGCAGGGTGATGAGTGGCATGCCGCCGAAATCCTCCACGGCTGCCCGCACAAAGACCAGATTAAAATAATCCGGTACCACGCGGATGTTCACCGGTGTCTGCTGCAGGGCATAGGTAACCGCTGCCAGTCGCTCGTGATCTCGCAGGGGCAAGGCCAGCACCACCTCGTGAACGTCCAGTTGCTCTACCAGCCGGGGAGCATCCTGCGGTGTACCCAGAACGGGCAGACCGTTTTCGCGCAATTGGGGGTCATCGTCCAGGTAACCCACCACCTCCAGGCCTACCCAGGCGTAACGGCGGATCGTGGCCGCCACTTCTTGACCCACGGTTCCGGCGCCTACGATCAACACCCGCCGCGACTGATCGCGGTGGCCACCCTGCCAGAAAAAGATCAGCCGCAGAATCAGCCGCAACCCGACGAGGCAGATCAGGTCGAGGATGGCAAAATAGATCACCTGCAAACGAGAGATATCACGAAAGGTAAAGTAGAGCATGCCGGCAAAGATAAACGTGGAAGTGAGAACGGCTGCTACGAGCTGTTGCAACTCGTCTTTCAGGCGCAGCATACGTTGAGGAGTATAGACGGCATAGATTTGGAACACCACGATCCAGATAGGGATGGCCATCAGGTAGATGTAGGCGCTGAGTTGGACGCCATAGGGCTTGATGGCGGCTCCCCATGGCAGCCAGAGGCGCGCAATGCCGGAAAGACGCAGGGTCGCTGCCGTGAGAGCCAGATCGGTCAGCAGCAACCACAAGGCGAAACGCAGACTAGAGCGCTTCAGCATTGAGCCTATCTCCCCCTTTGACTGGATGCGAACGCTGGCAGGCATTATATCACAAAGGTACCAGGGCGGCAAAGTGGAGGGGCGGCAGCGGGGGTATTTTACTTTTCACTCCAGTTGATATACAATAACCTCCAGCCCGATGTGATTTCACGTCCGGGAAAGTCAAACAGTTGGAGGCGACAGCCAATGTCCGATGCCGAATCGAGCCAGTTGCTCAGGGCAAATCTTGAAAGAATGGAACGTCAAGACGCTGCCTCTTTTAAAGATATAGACGATCTCCATGACCCAGC
Source organism: Chloroflexota bacterium (assembly GCA_049324835.1). Taxonomy (GTDB): domain Bacteria; phylum Chloroflexota; class Anaerolineae; order CAYNKW01; family CAYNKW01; genus JBMOMT01. The sequence continues at coordinate 133,241 of JBMOMT010000060.1, forward strand.
CGAAGACATTATCGAATGCCCTTTGTTGGCCGTACGCGATACGGTGGTTTTCCCTCACATCATCACGCCGTTGTTTGTTTTGCGCGAGCGCTCGGTGCGGGCGGTGAACACAGCCTCGGAATTGGATCTGGATCTGATCGTGGTGGCGCAGCGTGATCCCACGGAAGAAGACCCCGATCCCGAGGGGCTGTATACCGTTGGCACCCAGGTGAGCGTGTTGCGTATGTTGCGTATGCCAGATGGCAGTACCAGCATCCTGACCCAGGGCGAGAGCCGGGTCGAGATTCTGGAATTCCTTCAGACGGAACCCTACATGGCCGTGCGCGCCCGTCTGATTCAGGAACCCCTGCGAGAGGGTGTGCCCACAGAGGCCCTCATGCGCGCCGTGCTGGCCATTTTCGAGCGGGTGGTCCAGTACAGCCGTCACGTTTCCGAGGACGCCTACGTGTTGGCGCTCAACATCAGCGATCCTGGCTGGCTGGCCGACCTGGTGGCTTCGACGCTGGAGCTGGATACGGATGAGCGGCAGAACCTGCTCAGTATGGCCGATCCTATCAAACGCTTGGAAAGGCTGAGCATCCTGCTGTCGCGCGAGCTGGACGTTCTCGAGCTGGAAAACCGCATCCACGATCAGGTGCAGGCCGAGGTGGATAAATCGCAGCGTGAGTATTTCCTGCGCGAGCAGATGAAAGCCATCCAGACCGAACTGGGCGAGGCAGATGCTTATACCCAGGAGCTCGACGAATTACGCGAGCGATTGGGTGCCATGACGCTGCCCGATGAGGTGCGCCAGAAGGCGGAAAAAGAGCTTTCGCGGTTGGCGGCCATGCCGTCCCACGCGCCTGAGGGGAGCGTCATCCGCACTTACCTGGACTGGATATTCGATCTGCCCTGGACAGAAAAGACCCAAGACAAACAAGACATCCGGGCCGCCGCCAGGGTGCTGGACAAGAGCCACTATGGCCTCAAGAAAGCCAAAGAGCGTATCCTGGAGCACATGGCGGTGCGCCAGTTGGCCGCCGACAAGATGCGTAGCCCCATTCTGTGTTTTGTGGGGCCGCCGGGTACCGGCAAAACCTCGCTGGGGCGGGCCATCGCCGAGGCGTTGGGACGCAAGTTTGTGCGCGTGTCGCTGGGTGGCATACGCGACGAGGCCGAGATACGGGGGCATCGCCGCACCTACATCGGCGCGCTGCCGGGGCGCATCATCCAGACCATGCGCCGCGCCGAAACCACAAACCCGGTGTTCATGCTGGACGAGATCGACAAGTTGGGCACCGATTTTCGTGGTGATCCATCGGCGGCGCTGCTGGAGGTGCTGGATCCGGAGCAGAACAACTCTTTTTCGGATCATTATCTGGATGTGGCCTACGATCTTTCCAGGGTGATGTTTATCACCACGGCCAATGTGCTGTACACCATCCCGCCGGCGCTTCAAGATCGTATGGAGGTGGTCGAGTTTCCGGGCTACATCGAGGAAGAAAAACTGGGCATCGCGCGCCAGTTTCTCATCCCACGGCAGCTCCAGGAACATGGCCTCAGCGTGTATCACATCCAGTTTTCCGATTCAGCGCTGCAGGACATCGTCCGCGAGTACACATATGAGGCTGGCGTGCGTAACCTGGAGCGCGAGATCGCCACCATTTGCCGCAAGATCGCCCGGCGTGTGGCCGAAGGGCGGACGGCGCCGCATCAGATCACTCGCTCTGGCCTGGCCAAATATCTGGGTCCACCGCGTTTTCTGCAATCCAAAGCCGAGCGTGAGGACGCCATCGGTATTGCTACCGGCATCGTCTGGACGGAGAATGGCGGCGATCTGATGCCCGTCGAAGTGGCGCTCATGGAGGGCAAAGGCAGCCTCACGCTCACCGGTCAACTTGGCGAGGTGATGCAGGAATCGGCGCAGGCGGCTTTGAGTTATGCCCGCGCCAACGCCCAAGAGCTCAACATCCTCGACTCGGAAGAGGGTTTTGAAAAGTTGGACATTCACATCCACGTGCCAGAGGGGGCCATCCCCAAGGATGGGCCATCGGCGGGCATCACCATGGCCACGGCCCTGATCTCGGCGTTGATGCAGCGGCCGGTGCGTCACGACGTGGGCATGACCGGCGAGATCACGTTGCGTGGCCGCGTGCTGGCCATCGGGGGTTATCGCGAAAAGGTGCTGGCCGCCCATCGCGCCGGGCTGAAGACGGTGATCGTGCCTGAGGAAAACCGACGCGACATGGTCGATGTGCCGCGTAAGGTGCGACGCGATATGCAGTTTGTATTTGTGCGTCACATCGATCAGGTGCTGGAGGCGGCGCTCGTAGCCGAGAAGACTATAGCCGACCAGGAGGCGGGCTAGGTCTACCAGGAGGGGCAGTAGATGAGGCATGGCGGCAGGCTGTTAGGGCTGACATTGGCGTTGGCGGCGATGCTGCTGTCGGCGTGTGGCCGTCGAGATCTGACAGCACAGACGGAAATCGACCTGGCGCAAATCTTGCCTGCCTCATTGCGCGCCAAGAGTATCCAACGCCTCGATCCGGCAGCCGGAATAACCCGCCAATGGCTGGTGCTGTATGAATATGACTTTACCGGAGAGTTCAGCCCCATCGCCGGGGTGGTGTATCGCGCCGATCGGGGGGGCAGCAACCGGCCGCCGGTGGTTTACCCTTATCCCCTTCAATTGCCAGATCGAGACTACCTGGGCACTGACCAGGTGACCGTGGAGCCGCGCGACGTGCTCACCGCCCAGCCTGGCGCCGAGCTGGTGGTGGAGAACAGAAACGCCGCCGGCTTTGTGACCGAGGCGGCCATCTTTCGCTGGCACGATCCTTTTGCCGATGAAGTCTGGCGCGATCATAACCTGGAAGAGCGTTATTACGAGTGTATGGGGTTCTTTCGCAGCAATGGCCAGGTCACGGTGGGGTCGGATCTGGTGACTGTCGAAGAGTGGGTGGGTGATCGCAGCCAACTGGCTCGTATTCACACCTATAAACCGGATGAACGAGGTTCTTACCTTGTTGATGGCATCACGGTCAGAGCAGCAGAGCGCTCCTACATCAATTTTGCGTTTGGTCAGAGCACCGACATCCTGGCCTCGCCTTACCCGGAAAAGATCGTCCTCGCCTTTTACAATGCTCTGGGTGGCCCCACCGAAGCGCTCAAACCTTATCTGAGCCAGGCCGGGCAGGAATTACTCGGCGCCGGGCTTGTGGGCTACGGATGTGTCTGGCCGCCGAGCCAGGTGGCCAGAGCCAGCGTATACGAAATCTCTTATTACCCTGGTGTGGAAACTCAGGCCAGGCAGGATGAGGCTCGCCGGGCGCTGGTGGAACTCAAGGTGCAGTGTTGGTCTCGAACGGGCCAGGCTATGCCGGAGGAAGCCCACGTCGGGTGGTTCCTGGTTCGAGAAAAAGGGAACTGGAGGATGGATCAGGTGTATCGGCCGGCGCAATGACCGGTTGGCGCCTGCTCACCCTCCCGCAGGTTTTTGTAGCGGCGCGGCATGCCGCGCCGCTTATACTGCTACAGTTTGCAGACTTGGCAGGTCCAGCCGGCCAGATTTTAGCCTGCGGGAGGGTAGGCTGAGCAGTTACACCGGTTGTTTATTGCATCTTGACCACCACCGGTGCGTCCGACCAGAGAGCTTCTAGCTGATAATAGTCTCGCGTGGCGGGCGAGAAAATATGAACGATCACCCCGCCATAGTCCATCAACATCCAGCCCGAGGCCGATGTGCCCTCGATGCGCAGAGGGATGATACCCAACTGTTTTTTCACCTGAAACCGGATCTCGTCCACGATTGCCTGAATCTGCCGATCGCTCTCGCCACTGCAAATGACAAAGTAATCTCCCAGCAACGAGACCGGGCGAATGTCGAGTATGACCGTGTTCAAGCCCATCTTTTCCGCGATGGCGTCCAGGGCCAGGTGGGCCAATTCTTGCGAGTCTACCGTATTCAGTGACATCCTCCTAGAGTTTTTATCACGTTCCCTGATTTTTGCCAGGCAGGTTGTTCCGTACAGCCGAACTATCTGCCTTGTTCCGCTCACAAATCTCCAACCGATCCCCTCCCCGGCGCTTGGCGGCGTACATGGCCTGGTCGGCGGCTTCCAATAACAGGCCGGCATCCTGGGCATCGTGAGGCAAAACCGCCAGCCCGGCGCTGATGGTGACGGGCGGCAAACCCTGTTGAACCAGACTCTCTGAAACCGAGTGGCGTACCCAGGTTACCACGTCTCCGGCAACCGTTTGCGCTTCGATTTTTTCCCTTCCTGGCAGGATCATCACAAACTCGTCGCCACCGTAGCGCGCCACCACGCCCTGCCACTTTTCAGCGCAGAACTCGAGCGCCCGGGCCATGGTCGTCAGGACGGTATCACCCTGACGGTGGCCGTAGGTATCGTTAAAGTTTTTAAAGCTATCCACCTCGATCATCAGCAGCGCCAGGGGTTGGCTCTGTTGCTGGCTTTTTTCGACGTGCTGCCTCAGGGCCTGTTGAAAGAAACCGTGGTTATACAGGCTGGTCAGGCCGTCGTGGTCGGCCCGCCATTGCACCATCTTGTGAATCTGGGCGTTCTCGATGGCCAGCGTGGCCGAGTTGGCCAGCGCCGAGAGCACCTCCACGTCGGTCTCGGAGACGCTTTTGCGATCGTCGCAATCCACCACCAGCACCCCGATGGGGCCCGATGGCGTGCGTAACGCGACAGCCAGTTCCAACAGCGGTCGGGCGGCCATCATCTCCATGCCCTGCGAGCCGTCCACCACGAAAGGCCTGTCGGCCTTGAGCATAGCCTCGAAAAGGCGATGATCAAAGTGCAATGGCGACAACTCTTCTTCAGCCTCGCTTCCTTTGCGGGGGCGAAAGCTGTAATACCGATCTGGCATGCCCTCTTGTTTCTGGCTCAGAAACAACGCCGCGCGTCGAAAATCCAGCACCTTGGTACACACCTGGACGATGCTCTGGAGCGTGTCGTCCGACTTGAGATCGTAGACGGCATTGTTCACCTCCTGGATGACGGCCAGTTCGGTGAGTCGCTGGGCCAGCCTGTGTTCGCGTTGTTGCCCCCCCCGCAACCAGGACTTGACCTGGTGGGCAAACTGGCCCAACAGCAGTCCGGCCAACAGCAATAGCAGGCTGGGGTAGAAAAGCTGGCTGCGCAGGTCGTCCGGCAGACCATAGGTCAACAGGAAAACCGACATCAACCCACTCCAGGCGACAAAGGCCAGCACCAACGTTCCTCGGAAGCCAAAGCGCATGGCGGCTGTCGCCACGACGGGCAGGTACAGGTGGGCGTAACGGTTGGCGGGGCCCTCCAGTGAGAGGACAAAGCCGCTGAGCAAAACCACATCGATCAACGCCGATCCATAACCCCACCAGGTGGGTAATCGCTGGCGTACGCGCAGGTCACGATCCAGCAGTAGATTGATCAGCCCGGTGGCGACCGCCATGCCCAGCAAGAGGCCAGGCGTGGCCACCAGTCCGGCAACCCAGGCCAGGATCGCCCCGCCCCCCAATGCCGCCCAGCGCAGATACCAGATGGTTCGCTCGACCTGGAGCGCGCTGCCAAAGAAAAAAGAGTCATCTTGTGCTGCGGGTTCCGCTCTCACCGGAGAAAAGCCGCTTTGCATTGAAACTATTCCCCCCTGTCGGCAACTGGCTGCTCCGATTTGCCCTCCATGATACCCCGATCAGGGGGCAAAGTCAAGTCTTGCCAGCGGTTCATCATCTGCTTCATCTTTTCCCAGTGAGTGCCTCGCCAATAGACACGCTGGCACACCGGGCAGAGGAAAAATGCCTGCTGGGTGCGGTGGACGTGGCGCGGCACACGATTGCCCGCCTGTTCGTGGCTCAACGCCAACAGAGGCTCGTTGCACACCGGGCAGCGCGAAAAAGCGCCCTCCATCGGAGGCCCCACCGCCAGTATCACCTGCCGCACCTGGTCTTCCAGAGCCTGGCTCTGGATCAACAGCGCCTCCAGGCCGCGCCGGGCCGCGAGCTGACGATCGCGCGTGAGGAGCAAACGCCCTTCGGCGCGGGCGCGACGAACCAACACCCAGTCGTCGGCGCCGGTTTCCAGGGCTGTATCGTAGCCCAGAAGGCGCAACCAGCGGGCCAACCGGCCGAGCATGCCATCGGCCAACAATCTCACGTTTTGAACGGCTTTCAGGCTTGTGTTATTCATCATTCTCTGGTATGATCCAGCACGTTTGGCGTGTTCTGGTTACCCAGCACGCCGCACACAACCAGCTCGTTTTGCCTGGCGGAGGAAATATGCCCGAAAGCAGTGAATCTCTGGCGTTGACCATCGTGGGCCTGCTGGTTCCTCTGGGGTTGGCGCTGGTCGCCGTCGGTGGCGTGCCGGAAAAGCGAGCCGGGTCGGTGGCGCTCTCGGCGTTGGCGGCCATTGGCCTGGGCGGCTTTGCTTACCTGGCGCTGGGCTTTGCCCTCCAATTCGGTGGCCTGAGTTTGCATTACGATGTGCCGGGCCTGGAGAGGTTGGTGTGGGAGCGCCCCCTGCTCACCACCAGCAACCTGGCCCGAGTAGGCACGGCAGGTTATTTTCTGCAAGATGAGGCCAGCACACCGGCGGCCTATGGCCTATTTCTCTCCCAATTGCCCCTCGTCGCCACGGCCACCCTCATCCCGTTGGCCGCCTTACGAGGCCGGACGCGCGGCTGGGTACCCTTGTTGGGCGGCTTGCTCACCGCCGGTCTGCTCTACCCCGTGCTGGCCCATTGGGCCTGGTTCGACGATTGGCTGGCGCAATTGGGCCGGCTGATGGGCCTGGGCCACGGCTACGTCGATTTGGTCGGCGCGGGCGTGGTGCACTTGCTGGGCGGCACGGTGGCTCTGGCAGGATTGGTGGCCTTTCGACTGCAGAGCGAACGGCGCACAGCCACCGTTTCAGGTTACGATTCCCGCCAGAGATCGCTGCCCCGTATGCCACAACCCCAGAAATACGAGCCCTTGCCGCCTACGCACCAGCCGCTGCTGGCCTACACGGGCGCGCTGCTGGCGCTCGTTGGCTGGGCCGGACTGGCGCTACAGATGCCTCGCCTGGGTCAGCCTGCGATCTCGGCGGCCCAGGTGTTGCTCAATCTGATCCTCAGCGCCGCCGGGGCCGGTACGTTGTGCATGCTCTATACCTGGCTGGTGGCAGGCGCTCCTTCACCGCTGATGGCGGCCCGGGCTGTCGTTGGTGGATTGGTGACAGCCAGCGCCGGCGCAGCTTTTGTGCCACCCTGGGCATCGCTGGTCGCTGGCGCCGCTGTGGGTCTGTTCATCGTGCCGCTGCATTATTTACTCACCGTCGTGCTGCGCCTGGGCGACGAGACGGCTGCCGTGAGTGTCCATCTGCTGCCGGGCGCATGGGGCCTGGCTGTGGTCGGCCTGCTGGCCGATGGTCGCGCCGGTGCAGGCTGGAACAACACCGGCCTGCCGGGCCAGGGTGTGACCGGCGCGCTGGTCGCATCTGGCCTGACAGCCGACTGGCCGGGTCAGTTGCAGGCGCAGTTGGCCGGCGCTGGCGTCATCTTTATCGTTGCTTTCGCGCTCGCTGGTGTGCTGTTTGCCCTCAGTGCGGGTTTTGTCGCCGCCTGGGAGGGCCGTCACCTGCCGACCGGCGCCCCGGTAGATTCTGAGGCAGTGGATTAACGATCGGCTCCCAGCGGCAGCCGGGCCAGGGTGCTATAGACTGCGCCCGTGGGGCGCAGATCGCTCCGCTTGAGGAAAACCGCGTCGGCGGTCATGCGGCCCAGCGTCTCTACTTGGCTGTTCGTAATCAGCTCCCCCAATTGCTGCTGATCGCTCCAACTGGCCGAGCGTTGCACCCGGCCCAGGGTGAGGTGAGGGCTGAAAGGGCGTGCCTCCGGCGGGTAGCCCAGTGCGGCCAACTGACGCCCCACGCTTTTCTGAAGGCGCTGCAGAGCGCCTGTGGCCTCCTCGACCCCCACCCATACCACCCGAGCGCGACGCACATTGGGAAAGCACCCCAGGCCGTGCACCTGGAAAGCAAACGGCCCCACGTCGCGGCTGGCGGTTTCCAGCGCCCGTGAAATCTCGGCCACCCGCGACGCGGGTATATCACCCAGGAATTGGAGGGTGAGGTGAATGCCTTCTGGCCCCACCCAGCGCACCGACCGCGGTGGGGCCTGGCGTTGCAGCCGCTCCTGGAGTTGTGTCAGCCGATTCAGGAGCTCGCGGTTCAACTCGATGGCCACAAAGGCGCGTATCTGTTCCACGGGCATCATCCTTTCAGACCCAGCAGGCGCGCGGCGTTGGCGCCCTCGATCTTGGCCAGTGTGGATCGGGGCAAACCGGCCAGCACCAGGCGGGCGTGCATCTTGCGCTGGTCGATGAGGGGATAGTCGGTAGCGAAAAGAATTTTGTCCGGCATGAGTGTACCGGCCAGAAAAAAGATCTTGTCGCGGTAGAGATAGAGTGAAGCTGCCGTGTCGTAATAGACGTTGCGGAATTGGCGCATCACCTCCGGCATCAGTTCGTAGAACGGCAGGCCGCCGCCCCAGTGGGCGCAGACGAGGATGGCCTCCGGGAACAATTCGACGAAACGGTAGACGGTTCCCGGATCGACAGTGCCCTTGCCAGGGTAGAGATGGCCCACCGGCTCGCTGGTGTGGCTCAAGATGAGCATGCGGTGCGCCGTCGTCAGCTCGACGATGGGCCGCATGGCGCGTTCGTCGTCCAGGGCAAAACCCTGACCGTTCGGCATCAGCTCGCCCAGGCCGCGCAGGCCGCCTGCCGCGCAGCGTTCCAATTCTTTTACTGCCAGTTCTGTGTAGGCCGGGTTGACAATGCCAAAACCAACCATACGATCCGGATAACGACGCACGGCTTCCATCACGTAATCGTTGGACTCGCGCAGCAGCCCCGGATCGCGCCAGCCGAAGCCAAAGGTCACCGAAACGTCCACACCGGAGCGATCCATCTCTTCGATGAGCTCGTCGGCGGTGATGAGCCGGGCGTTGGGATTGCCGTAAAGCTCCTCGAACCAGATATCGCGGCTGAGGAATTTCTCCCGGTTCTGAATGATGGTCGGTGGTGTGATGTGGGTGTGAAAGTCAATGATCATCGTGCGGCCTCCCACCGCAATCGAACAGAATGGTTTCCAATCATGGCTGTTCCACTCGCACCTGGCCGTTTGTGATCACGAGCAACAGTTCCTCGCCAGGGTCGTTCACCTCACATTCCAACGCCAGACCGGCCGAGCCTGCTGGGGCCACACTAAAGGCGTTCAGGTAGAGGTGATAGGCGCCGTTGGGCAGTTCACCCAGCGCCATTCCCCTGTCTCCCGGGCCAAAATCTCGCCGACGCAGCGGAACAAGATGCGATGGTTCGGCCAGGGCGAATTCGGTGTTGTTCCAGCCGTACACGGTCAGACCGTCCTCCCCGGTCAACCCGATCTGGTAAAAACCCAGCGGCGGCGAGGCTGACGGCTCAAAGGTTCCGGGAATGACCGGCGATGGGGTCCAGGTCAACTGCACCCCTGCCGCGACCACCTCGGCTCGGACGTTGCTGGGCGGGTCTGGCACGCTGCCGCCGACATACACATCGCTGGCGGTCATGCCCGGCACAGGCACACCGTCGGCGTCGAGCAGGGTAAAGGTATAGACGCCGCCCGCCAGGGGCATCGCCTGGATGTAACTGGAGAAGCGCTGGTCCCATTCAAAGAGGTCGGCGTAACGCGGCAGGGTGATCGTCTGGCCGGCGGGTGTCTGCACCACCACCTGCATACGCAGGCCGGCTCTGACGTTGGCATCAAAGACCGTCTCGGCGCTGCGTGAGGCCGCGCCTGCCGGGCCGAACAACCGGCACCAGACGTCGGCCGAGTCCCAGGTGACGTCGCGTACCCTTGGCAGTTCACCCGGCGCGATCGAGTAAACGGCTTGCACGGCGTCCAGCTCGGCGCCGGCGCTGCCCGTTTCTGCCTGTTCGGTGCTGCCGTCGTCTGTGATGCGAATGAATTTGACGTAACGTAAACCGGCGTCAGACAGGTTCAGACTGCCCGGCTCACCGCTGTTGCCCAGCGACTGAAACGTCAGCCCATCGACGCTCACCTCGACGATGACCGACTCGTCGTTGTCCGGACCGCCAAACAGGCGGATGTCGGGGCCAGGGCCGTCGACGGCCAGGTTGTTGGAGAAGGCCAGGGTGATGTGCCCGCCGATGCCCAGGTTCACCAGACCGCTCAGTTCTGGCTCGGTGGCCCAATCGGGTGCGCCCAGGGCGGCAGAAGGGTCGACATAATCGACCCAACCCGGGCTGCCCTGCTGATAGTCGATCACCTGATCGGCAAAGGCATCGGCCACCGGCTCTGGGGTTGGGCTGGGTTTGGGCGGCGCCATGTGGGGCATGTCACCCTCGGTGGCCCACAGGGTGCGTTCGTCGTCGCTCATCGGTTGCGAGGGGGCGGGGGGCTGGCCGTCTACCACCGTCGATTGCTGGCCGGCAGAGACGGTCACCGTTTGTTCCTGGGCGGTCAACTCGACCGCGCCCTCGGCCACAGAGACGAGTAGCGTGCCATCGCTCACCGCCACGCAAAAGTGTGTGTCGCGTACGGCGGCCACAGCCGCGCCGGTGTGCACGGCGAACTCGTGGGGCTGGTCGGTGGTCAGGTTGATCCACAGCCGCCCTGCCTCCAAGACGAGGGTCGTCAGCAGGTTGCCCCGGCGCGTGGTGCTTTTTTCGATGGTGAACACCGTCTCGGCGGAGAGGCGCACCACGCCTTCCAACAACTCCAGTCGCGCAAAAGATTCGGCCCCGGTGCGCACCTGGCCGCCACTGTGCACGGCCAGGCCCACGGCAGCAGGTTGCCAGTCGTCGTTGGGGCGCGGGTGGGTATCTACCTGCCCGATGGTTTCTATCACCGTTGCCGGATGTTCCTCGCCCGCCGATGAAACCAGGACAACGGCAGTGACTATCAGGGCCAGCATCACTATCAGAACACCGATGATCCAGATTTTTTTGCTCATGACATTTTTCCTTTTGCGGCAAACCAACTATCATGGCGGATTATGGCCCCTCAATACGAATCTGACTGGGTGTGGCCGATGGCGTGTGTGTCACTGTGGACGCGCGTGTGGCTGTGGCTGTCACGATCGGGTCAGCCGTCGGGTCTTGGGTGATCGGAGGGGTGGGGACAAGGGGGTGTGTGGTAGAGCCGCCCGGCGTGGGCGGTATGATCGGTGGGGTAATTGGCACCGGTGTGACGGTTGGCGTGGGTGTGGACGGGGCCATTTTGGGCATCTGCCCCTCAGTGGCCCACTGGGTACGCTCGTCGTCGCTCATCGGTTCCGGCAGCGATGGCATCTGACCGTCCACGGCGGTAGATTGCTCTCCCGCCTTCACCGTGACCATTCTGCCCTGCGCCGTCAACGTGACGCTACCCTCAGCCACAGAGACGCGCGTCGCGCCGTCGAATGCCGCCACGCTAAAGCGTGTATCACGCACGGCTGCGATGGCCCCGTTGGTCTGGACGGCGAATTCGTGAGGCTGATCGGTCGTCAGATTGATCCACAGGCGGCCTTTTTCCAGGTCAAGCGTGGTCCAGAGTTTGCCCTGGCGTGTGGCGCTTTCTTTGACGGTGAACACACAATCGGCTGCCAGGCGCACCCGGCCTTCTGGCAGTTCCAGGCTCGCCCAAGAATCCGCTCCCGTGCGCAGTTGACCGCCGCCAAACAGTTTCATGCCCACGCGGGCGGGCTGCCAGGCGTCTTTGGGACGCGGGTGGGCATCGACTTGGTTCACTGCTTCCACCACCGTTGCCGGCTGGGCCTCGGCGGCGGGTGCTCGTAACAAAAGCGCCACCCCCATCGCTGCCAGCAATGTCAGACCAGCGGCCATCCACAATCCACGTTTCATCTCAGCCCTCCGGCTCCGATAACCCCAACACGCGGTAGACGCGGATCGGCTCGGCCTTGCCTCTGGCCTGAAAGGGCAGCACGTCGGCATCGACCTGCACCTGCCGCTGAACCTGCTCGTAGGTGGCCTGGGTGATCAACACCGTGGCGCAGGGCTGCTCGTCGTCTCCGTCGCGTTCCAGGCGGCGGGCCAGCACTTCTTTGGTATAGTCCTGCACCCGCGCGGCGGTGTTGACGGCATCGCCGATGACGGTATACTCGACGCGACGGCCCCGGCCCACGATGCCGTCCATCAGCCGCCCGCTGTGAATGCCGATGCCCACACGCAGGGGGTGCTCGTCACGCAGGGGCCAGATGGCGTTGAGTTCGGGCAACAGGGCCGCCATGCGCAGCGCGGCCCGCACCGCCAGCAGGGCGTGATCTGGCGCTGGCTCTGGCGCGCCAAAGAGCACCAACAGACCATCACCTAACATTTTATCCAACACACCCTGCTCGGCAAACGCAGCCTCGACCATGGCGTCGGCATAGTGGTTGAGGAAACGGAGCACCTCGCCGCCGCGCCCCTGGCTGGTGAGGGTCTCGGTGGCCGAGGTAAAACCACGGATATCGGAAAAGAGGACGGTCGCTTCCACCTCCGGTCGGTCTTCGGTCACCAGCTCTTCCCAACTGTCGAGCACCACCGCCAGCCGCTCCGGGGCCATGAAACTCTGGAAGCGATCTCGCAGGCGGCGGCGCTCCTGCTCTTCGATGAGCACCCGTTCCACCAGGCCGCCGGCCATCGTCAGCGTGGCCAGGCCCACCGGCGATACGACCGACAGCCACAGATCGGCCTGGGCAAACAACAAAAAGGCCGTCACCAGGTAGAGCAACAGCCCGCCCCCCACGCCAGCCGTGGCCTGCAGGGGTGAGAGACGCCAAAAGGCGGTTGCTGTCAGGGCCACGGCCAACAGACTGATGGCCGCGTCGAGCCAGCCCGGCGCGTGGGTGATGGGATCGTTGTTGAGCAGGGTGGCGATGACATTGGCGTGCACTTCGACGCCGGGTGTCAGGCCGGCCTTGTCAAAAGGGGTGACGTGCAGGTCTTGCTCCAAAAAGGTGGTAAAACCAATGAGCACAACCTGATCCGTAAAAGTGGCGGCAGCTATCTCGCCGTTGAGCACCTGGTACATGGGCACCGTGCGAAAGGTATTGCCCCCGCCCCGAAAGTTGATGAGCAGATCGGTCGTGTTGTGAGGTGCCATGGCCGATGTCTCCCCGCCATGGGCCTGGGCCACCGCCAGGCCAAACGCCGTGTACCAGGTGTCGTTGTGGAAGCGGTGCAGCGCCACCCGCCGCACCACGCCGTCGGTATCGAGGGCCACGTTGGCCAGCCCCACGCCGTTCACCGACTGAATCAGCGTTTCTAACGGCGCGGTGTAACGATCGTAGGCGTAGCCAGGCCCTTCCTGGTGTTCGATGAGACTGGCCAACACTGTCGGTGGGGCTTGCTGCAGGCTCTGGGCCAGGGCATCGTCGCCGCCTGGGTCGCTGCCGGGGTGTGTCCAGGCCACGTCTACTCCGATGACCGATGGCCCTCCGGCAGCGATGGCGTCGATCAGGCGGGCGTATTCGGCGCGCGGCCAGGTGCGCAGGTTCTGGTTGAGCACGGTAAAACTCTCGTCGTTGATGGCGACGATCACGATGGGCGCGTCGGCCGGGCGCTCACCGCGCAGCCGGAAGCGTAGATCGTAGATGGTCAGCTCGAGGGTTTGGGGAATGCCAAAGCCGTTGAGCAGCAGAACCAGGACCAGCCCTGCGACCAGCATGAGCGCCAATCGGTGGGAGCGGGTGAGTTCGGATCGGAGTTGCTTTAGCATGGAGCCCTCGCTTTCCGAGTGGGGGAGACCTGAATCCATTATAATGGATTTGTAAGGTTTTGTGAAGTGCCCCTCTGTGACGGCTGCGTTTCAGTTTGGGGCCGGGTTGTCATTCTCTGCCGGGTTTTCAATGGGCAGGCTCAACGGTCGCGGTTCGGTTGGATCGCTTGTTTGGTGGGTTCGCTCCACGGCTCGCCAGAGATTGATCTTGACCTTGGGATAACTCTTTTCTACCGTACGCAAGAGCTGTGCCATCAGAGCCCGGCGTGAGGCCTGGCCGTTCACACAGGCAGCCGGCGGCGGGGGAAAGCCGCAAACAGCCGCCAGACGCACCAGCTCTTTCTCCGGTACATAGATCAGCGGGCGAATCAGGGTCAGTCGATGGTCAAAAAAGGACACACGGGGGCGCATCGACTCCAGTCTGCCCTGGTAAAACAGGTTGAGCAGGGTGGTCTGGGCGGCGTCGTCGGCGTGATGGCCCAGAGCCACCTTGTTGCAGCCCATGCGGTCGGCGGCCAGGAATAGCGCTTTGCGCCGCCGCCAGGCACAGTGAAAACAAGGCGACCGTTCCCGTCCTTCAGGCAGACTATCCACCTCTTGCATAGGGGTCAGGATGTATTCTACCGCCTCACTTTGCAGCCAGGCCTCCAGCGAGGTGGTATTCTGACCCGACCCGCAGGGCGCATCGGCAGCCGGTATGACGTGCACGGCCACCAAGTCGTACCGTTCGCGGGCCACACATTGCCGCGCGCCGAGCAGGTGTAACAACGAGAGGCTGTCTTTGCCGCCCGATACAGCCACAGCAATTCGATCCCCCTCGGCGATGAGGTTGTGTTGCCGGATGGCCTGGTTGACCTTTTTGAGCAGGAAAAAGGTTTGTCGGTTATGCGTGGGTTGTTTGGCCATGGTCGAATCTCTTTTTGTAACTGCTCAGCCTACCCGCCCGCAGGCTAAAATCTGGCCGACTGGACCCGGCAGATCTGCAAACTGTGGCAGCAGGGACACGGCCCCTACAAGAACCTGTGAGAGGGTGAGCAGTTATCTTTTTTTGATCGTATTTGCCCCAAGCGAATCTGCGTTGCGCGGCGTCGATTATACCACACTTTGCGTTTTTGCTTTTGTTTGCTCCTGCTCCCAACCTGTGGTAGAATGTAGCGCAGCATGTCCACCTATCACCGTTTGTACGATCCAATTGCACAGCCGTTGTTTTGGCTCCTGTTGCCGGTCATCGGCCTGCTGGCCGGTTGCGGACCGCTCATCACCCACCCCACGTCCACGCCGCCCCCGCCCACCGAGCCGGTTTCGCTGGCAACCGTGACCTCCAGAGCCACCTCTACTCCCGCCTCTTCTACACCCATCCCCACCGACTCGCCGACGCCGACTGCCACGCCGGTGATCTATGTTTTGTTGGCTGGCGACAGCCTGTGGAGCGTGGCCTGGGAATACGGCGTGAGTGTCGAGGCGTTGCAGGAGGCCAACGGCATCATCGATCCTCGCACCTTGCAGATAGGCCAGCAGCTGGTCATTCCTCGCCAGCAAGAGGCTCTCACATCTCCCGTTACGCCTACTCCCACGCCGGTGCCGTTAGAGCCGGTCAGCCTGGGTTTTTACGATACCCCTTCCGGCGGCTTGTGGTGTTTGGGTGAGGTGTGGAATCGTTCCGGCAGCGATGCCGAGCTGGTGCAGGTGGCCGTGGCGCTTTTTGATGCCAATCGTCGCACGCTGTTGGAACGTTCGGCTTTTACCGTGTTGGATATCGTGCCACAGGATGGACGCGCCGCCTTTGGCGTGCTCTTGGAGCAAAAACCGGCCGATTTTGTTGCCTACCAGGTCTGGGTGGTCGGTGGTGAGCCGCTGGCCTACCAGGGCCGTCGTTACCGGGAGCTGGCGGTGGTGGAAGATCGGGGTGAATGGAGCGGTGGCGTCTATGTCGTCAGCGGGCAGGTGGAAAACTGGGGCGCGTTGCCGGCCCAGGAGGTGACGGTGGTGGTCACGGGCTACGATGCCCAGGGGCTGGTCAGTGCGGTTCGTCTGGCCGCGGTAGAGGATGAAATACTGCCTCCAGGCGCGCTGAGCCGCTTCCGGGTGACACTCGTCCCGGCGGGTGAGGCCATCGCTTCCTACCGGGTGCAGGTGCAGGGCTGGCGAGGGAACTGAGGCATGGCGCATCCTGTCGAGATTGCAGCCGGGCAAAAGATGAACCTGCGCTACCGGACGATGCGCCGCATCTTTGCCTGGGTCTACCGTCTGTTGATGCGCATCGAAGTGACCGGCCTGGAGAATTTCGAGGTCGCCGGCCCCTGTCTGGTAGTGGTCAACCACCTCAGCGTTTTTGATCCACCCCTGTTGCAGATTCTTTACCCCAGGCGAGCGGTGGCTTTTGCTGCCGACAAGTATCGCCGCCACCCGGTTTTCAGTCCCATCATGGGCCTTATCGGCAACGTGATCTATATCCGACGCGGCGAGATAGACCGGCAGGCCCTGCGCGCTGCTCTCGAGGTGCTCCGGGCAGGCGGCACCATGGGCCTGGCTCCAGAGGGCACACGCAGCAAGATCGGTCAGTTGCAGCGGGCCAGGGAAGGCGCTGCTTACCTGGCCAGCCGCACCGATGCCACCATCGTGCCTGTGGGCATCAGCGGCACAGAAACGGTTCTGAGCAATCTGAAGCGGCTGCGCCGTAGCCGGGTGCGGGCGGTCGTCGGCCAGCCGTTCAAACTGCCGCCGGTCGATGGCCCGGTCAAAGGCGCGCAGTTGGCGGCCAACACGGATCGAATCATGTGTCGCATTGCGGCCCTGCTGCCCGAATCGTATCGCGGCTATTATCGTCATCGCTGTGCGTCGGACGGCGCGCCGCTGCCGGCAGATACCTAGAAAAGACATCCATCGATGCCGATCAAAGTGGCGTCACCCTCTGGCCGGCGCTGGCTGCGACGGACCGCCGCCCTGCTGGCGGCGGCGGTCATCCTGGCCTTTCTCCTCGCGCCGCCCACATCGGTGCTGGACAAGGCAGACAACGTGGGCTTTGCCGTTTGTCACCGCATCGATCACCGATCGTTTCACGTGCAGGGACGGCAATTGCCGCTGTGCGTCCGCTGCACCGGCACTTATCTGGGCGTGCTGGCCGGGCTGGGCGCCTTTTGGCTGCGGGGACGGCGGCGGGCGGTGGGGTTTCCACCGCTCCGGGTGCTGATCGTCCTGCTTGGTTTTTGGATGGTTTTTGGTCTGGACGGTCTCAACTCTTACCTGGCTTTGATCGGCATGCCACACCTGTACGAGCCGCATCACATCTTGCGTGTGTTCACCGGTTGCCTCAACGGTGTGGCCCTCTCGACGCTGGTGTGGCCGGTGTTCAACTTTTCTCTGTGGAAACAGACCGACCCTCAGCCCGTGATCCGTAACCTGTGGGAGATGGCAGGTATCGTGGCGCTGGCCTGGGGACTGTCGTTGGTGGTTTACACCGAGGTCGATTTTCTGCTCTACCCGGTGGCGCTGGTGAGCAGCCTGGGTGTACTGCTGATGCTGACACTGGTCAATAGCATGCTGGTGCTGGCGCTCATCCAGCCCAATCCCATTGCCGATACCTGGCGCGATGCGGCGCTGCCGCTGGCGTTGGGGCTGGCCCTGGCGCTGATCGAGATTGGCGTGCTGGACTTTGTGCGTTTCAACCTGCTGCCGCCGCTGTCGTTTTGAGCCAGCCTCACGGCGGCGTATCCGGTTGCCAGAGCCGCAACCCGGCACAGGTGGGTGCGTATTGTCATTGTGGTCATCCTCTGGTATAATGCCCGTGTTTCGGTCGAATCGACTTTTGATAGAAAGGAGCTCTCTATGAACCTCGGCAAAGCGTTCACTTTTGTGTTCGACGACGAAAACTGGATCGTCAAGGTGTTGATCGGCGGCGTGTTGAGCCTCATCCCCATCGTTGGTCAGATTCTGGTCTTTGGTTACGCCATCGAAGTGATGAAAAACGTGATGCGAGGCGCGTCCGACCCTCTGCCCGAGTGGGACGACTGGGGCGCCAAGCTGGTCAACGGCATCATGTACTTTGTCATCAGCATCGTGTATGCTTTGCCCATCATCCTGTTGGGCGTGTGTTTTGGGCTGCTGATGTCGTTGACGGGCGCGGCTGAGGCCGAGGAAGCGGCGACCGTATTGGGCTCGCTGGGCGGCATTTGTTATGGTGGCTTTGCACTGGTCTATGGTATTTTCCTGGCGCTGGCTTTGCCGGCGGCGCTGGGTCGCTACCTGGAAACAGGTGAGCTGGGCGCGGCCTTTCGTTTTGCCGATGTGTGGGCCCTGGTGCGGGCCAACATCGGCGGTTGGCTCATCGCGCTGGTACTTTCCTGGCTGGCGGGTCTGGTCGCCGGGCTGGGCGTGATCCTCTGTTTTGTGGGTGTACTGTTCACCAGTTTTTGGTCCACGCTGGTGATGACCTATCTGTGGGGTGATGCCTACCGCGAGGCCAGCGCTGGCGCGGCGTTGGTATAGGGGCGCAACATGCTCGATGTCATCAGCGGTCTGGCAACGGGTCTGGGCCTCTCGTCGTCGGCAGGGCTGAACGCCTACCTGCCGCTGCTGATCCTGGCGCTGGCGGCGCGGTTTACCGACTGGATCACACTCAACGAACCGTGGGATGCCCTGACCAGCGGCTGGATCATCGTTTTGCTGGCAGCGCTGTTGGCCGTGGAGGTGGTGGCCGACAAGATGCCCGCCGTGGATCACATCAACGATACGATCCAGACCTTTATCCGGCCTGCGGCGGGGGCGCTCCTGTTTGCCGCCAGCTCCGATGCTGTGGCCAACATCCATCCGGTGTTTGCGATGGCCTGCGGTGTGATCGTGGCCGGAGGGGTGCATGCTGTCAAGGCCACGGCGCGCCCGGCAGTAACCGTCACCACTGCCGGGGTGGGTAATCCCATCGTCAGCACCCTGGAGGATATCACTTCGGCGCTTGTGGCTCTGTTGTCGATCTTGCTCCCCACGTTGATGGTCCTGGTCCTGTTGCTGTTGTTTGTCCTGGCGATTGGCTGGTATTGGCGGCGACGGCGTGTGCGCGCGGCACGCGCCTGAGCCGGCGGTGTTGTTTTAATCCCTATGATTTCGAGAAAGGAGTGTTCCATGGCAGAAGGCATTTATGTAGCTCCAGAGGCGGCGCCGACGCCCAAGAAGAACAATACGCTGTTGATCGTCCTGGCCGTGGTGGTGGGGCTGATCGTCGTTTGCTGCTGCTGCGCTTTGGCTTTCTTTTTCCTGGGGCCGATGCTCCTTGGCCCAGAGATCGGCAATGTCTTTTCCAATATCGTTGAAGGCCTGGAGATGACACCCGTTCCCTAACCAGCACGTTTTCGAATACGTTTTGACGGCGAGAGCGCGGCGAAGGGGCTTTTTTTCTTCGTTGTGCTCTCGCATTTTTCAGATGCAGACGGAGCGTTCGATGCCTTTTGGCGCCCACATGTCCATCGCTGGCGGCGTGGATCGGGCCTTGCTGCGCGGCCAGAAAATCGGCTGCGAGACCATTCAGATCTTTACCAAGAGCAACCGCCAGTGGACTGCTACCCCTCTGAGCGTGGACGAGATCGAACGTTGGTATCAGAACCTGGAAAGCGCGGCCATCGCCCCGGTGGTTGCACACACCGCCTACCTGATCAATCTGGCGTCCTCGGACAGGGTGGTGGCTCAGAGATCGCTGGAGGCGTTGGTCATCGAGATGCAGCGCTGTGAGACGTTGAGTATTCCCTACCTGGTGTTGCATCCTGGCTCGCACACCGGCGCTGGCGAGGAGGCTGGTCTGCGCCGGATCGCTGAGGCGCTGGATGGGGCCTACGAGCGGCTGCCGGAGGCGCGGGTCTCGGTGCTGTTAGAGACGACGGCGGGCCAGGGCACCAGTCTGGGCCACCGATTCGAGCACCTGGCGCGTATCATCCAGTTGGCTGCCGTGGGTGAGTTTTTGGGGGTCTGTTTCGACACCTGCCACGCGCTGGCGGCAGGGTACGACATTCGCACGCCGCAGGGCTACGCCGCAACGTTCGTTCAATTCGAGCGCAGCATCGGCCTGGAACGGCTCAGGGTGTTCCATATCAACGATTCCAGGGGTGAGCTGGGCAGTCGCGTGGACCGCCACGCGCACATTGGCCGGGGACACGTTGGCCTGGAAGGCTTGGGTCTGTTGGTGAACGATCCACGCTTTCGAGAGCATCCGATGCTGCTGGAAACACCCAAAAGCGCAGACATGCACGAGGACGTGGAAAACCTGGCCACACTTTACAGCCTGCTGGCTAACTCGCAGCCCTGATCGCCGCTGGATGCTATTGACAGTTCTGCCGTTATGTCGTATAATCTAGATGTCTTACCTGACGGTAAAATCGGCCAGGGTTGTTGTCCTCCTCAATGTGAAGGGAGAAAAACCATGACATCACCAACCCCGAAACAAACGAATCGAAGCGAGTCTTTTTGGTTGGCCTTTGAAAAGTTTGCCCTCGTCTTTTCCTTTTCAGTGAACATCGTCCTGCTGGTGGCGGTTTTGGTGTTGCTGGGGTTGTTGATCCCGATCAAGAATCAAGTGGCCCGGCCCATCGTGGATCAGGTGATGGGTGAGATCCATCGCCTGGGTGATACCCACATCCAGACGACGGTAACGGTGGAGGACGAGATCCAGGTCAAGTTCGATCTGCCCCTCAACCAGGAGGTCAACGTCACCACCACCGCTCCGGTGCCGCTGACCACCGACGCCTATTTTACTTTGCCGGGCGGTGGCGGCTACATTCGCGGCACGGTGAGCATCGAATTACCGGCCAATACCACCCTGCCGGTGCTGCTCAATACCACGGTGCCGGTGGATCAAAAAGTGCCGGTCAAATTATCGGTGCCGGTGGACATCAACCTGGGCGATACCGACCTCAAGGCCGTTGTAGACAGTTTTGAAGAGTTACTCCAGCCTATCGACGACCTTTTGGGTGAATGAACTATCGGCCGTTTTTACACCGCAACACACAGCCCCCTCGTATCACGCAGGGGGCTTTATTTTGGCTCGTGCTCACCTGCCCGGAGAACCTCGAGAAACTCTTCCAGGATCATGGCCGTAGCGCCCCAGACGTGATGTCCTGTCACCAGAAAAAAAGGGATCTGTACCGTGGCGCCATAACGCGATTCAGTCTTTTCGTGCCGTGTGGTCGGATCGGCCAGGCAGCGCAGAGATACCTCCAGCACCTCGGCCACTTCAACCGGGTCGGGCGACCAGACGGGGCGGGCGTCTGTCCAGCCGACCACCGGCGTCAGGCAAAAATCGCTGGGTGGGATGTACAGCGGCGTCAGTTGGCCCAGTATACGCACCGCCAGGGGCGGCACGCCAAGCTCCTCGGACGTTTCGCGCAGGGCCGCCTGTTCGGCAGATTCGCCTGTCTCGCGGCGCCCACCGGGCAGTGAGATCTGCCCTCTGTGATTACCCAGATTCTCGCTGCGGCGGGTGAGCACCAGATGCACCTCTCTCCGGTGAGGGTAGAGCAGTATCAGCCCGCTGCCCTGGCGGGGTGAAACATGGTTTCCGGGCAGCCAGCCCGGTCGCGGCTGGGGGGCCATGCGTCGTTGTGCTTCCAGGCCGGGTTTGGGACCCTGGAGCAGGCGCTGGATCGTTTCAGGGTTGGGGTCTTGCCAGGCGTTTTTCATTTTTACGTTTCGGCGAAAACCTGCCAATCACCCAAAGCCTCTGTCATGCTGTCCAGCATCTCTTGAGGCATCGGCAGATAGGTGGCGGTGGCGCTGACAGCCACACTGCCGTCGGCCAGATGTAACTCTCCCCGGGCTTCCAGCAAACGCCGCGTCTCGCGCACCGTCTCGCCGACGATAGTGAGCGGCTGGTTCAAAGGGATCATCTGTTTGTAACGGATCTCCATGCGGGCGGTGACCATCCACACCTCATGCGCTATCAGCACCCGCCCCAACGCTTCGTCGAGCAGGGCGGCGGCGATGCCGCCGTGGAGCAGGCCCGGATAGCCCTGGTGCTCTGCGCCTGGGGTAAAGGTGGCTATCACCCGACCCTCGCCGTCCTGGTAAAAGGATTGTTTGAGGCCGATTGGGTTGTCGATGCCGCAGACGAAACACATCCGCGAATTGGGTTGTTTTACCAAATTGTCCAAGAGGTCTGTCTCCTTGAGAAGGGGTGGTCAACTGAACAGCAGGTATAACACGCCGGCTGAGATCAGGGGCACGGTCAGGTTGTCCAGATGCCAGGGGGTGATGGCCTCGGTGAGTGTGGCTGCCAGGGCGACGATGAGCGCATAGAGCAAGCTGGGGCCCAGGGCCAGCGGTGGAAAGAGCCATAACGCCAATGCTGTGGCGGCAAAAGCGAACAACAGCATCGACACAGAGCCTTCCAACGAACGGCTGCTGCCCCACAGGGTGTAACGCAACTGCCCATAGCGTGCGCCCAAAACGGCTGCCAGGGCGTCGCCCCAGGTCATGGGCATCAGGCTGGCCACCAGCAGGTGAGGCCGCGACCAGAACAGGACAATGATGAAACAAAAGGAAAGAGGAAAGTAGATGGTGCCCAGGTTGCCTTTTTCGCCGGTTTCCATGGCCTTGAAGGTTTCCCGACGATAGGAGAGGTAATTGATCGGGATAAAGGACAGCGGTGGAATGACGGCCATCGTCCAGCGGTCAAAGAGCAGCACCGTGCCCACCGACCACATGCCCACGGCGATGTGAATGACCTTGCGGGTGAAATCGGTGGAGTAGCGGCGCCGTTTGCGCAGCCCTTCGGCAGCCGCGATAACGCCAAAAACATAGACATAAGACAGCGCCAGAGCCAACCAGTCAGAAGCCATTGTCCTCCCTCAGATAACCAATCGATTGTAGAGATTTTCCAGGCTCAAGTCAGAGCAGACGGTGTCGCGGCACTGGAGAGTCAAGGCCGCCGCCGAGACGCCCAGACGCACCGCCTCGTCCACCGGGAAATGGTTGAGCAGGCCAAAAAGGACGGCGGCTGTCAGGGCATCGCCCGCACCGGTGAGATCCACGATCTCACATTCCATAGCCGGGATGTGGCCGCTGGCGTGGGGTGTAGCGTAGACCAGTCCCTGATCGGCCAGGGTGATGATGGCGATCTCGACGCCCAGGCTCACCAGCTTTTTGGCCGCTACCACTGCCTCGTCGCGATGGCCTGCCGGCAGGCCGCAGAGCGCCTCGGCCTCCAGCGCGTTGGGAGTGATCATGTACAGTTCTGCCAGGTGAGGGCACAAACGGGATGCCAGCGAGGTCGAGGTGGGATCGGCGCAGACGCGCAGGCCGTATTGGCGTGTCTGCCGAAAAAGCGAGTCCAGCGTTTTCGGCGAGAGGTTGGCGTCGATGGTCACCATCGACGCCTGCCGCAGCCATCTTCGTTGGCTGTAGAGGTAACGCGGCGTCACGGCCCGCATGATGCTCATATCGGCCAGCGACACCGCCAGGTTGTTTTCCCGATCCAGTATGGCCAGGTAGGCGCCGGTGGGATGGTCTGGACTGATCAGCACCTGATCCACGTTCACGCCGCTGTGTTGCGCCTGATCCAGCAGATGTCGCCCGGCCTCATCCTCACCCACCGCCGAGAGCAGCATCGTTTTGAGCCCCAGACGGGCCAGATTTTCGGCGATGTTGCGCCCCACACCACCCACGCTCACCCGCACGTGCCCGGCGATGGAGGTGCCGCTTTGGAGCGGCTCGGTGGCATAACCTTTGGTATCCATGGCTGCCGCGCCAATGACCACCACTGTGCCACTGTTTCTGCGATCTGTTCTCATCCCGCCTGGCATAGTCCCCCTTTTCCAGAGCCTGGCATTATGGGCCAGGGATGGCCAGACTCACTTGACGAACGTCCACCAATCGCGCACATCGATGGCGCGGATGCGACCCCACATATCGGCTGTGATGGCCCAGCGGGCCACCGTGCCCTTTTCGTCCGATTCGCTGATCCTGGCCTCTTTGGTGCGGGTGGCGGTGAGTGTACCTGCCGGGCGGTTGATGGACACAGAGGCCGTGCCGGTCTTTTCCGTGGTGCTTTCCGTGCGCCTGAGGCTGATGACCACCTGGATGCCGGCGTCGGCGGTGCGCTCGATGTTTTCGATGGTTGGCTCTGCGTCGAGGCCCAGTTGCTGCCTGGCCGATTTCAGGACGATGTTCAACAAACGGGCGGTGTTGGTAAAAACCGGCTGAGGCATGATCCCGTCCAGGGCGCGCACCTCGGCGTTGACCATCATGCCGGTGAGGGCCAGGGTGATCAGGACGAAAAACAGGCTGTAGACGATGGATGCGATCAGTTTTTCCATGAACCCTGGCTCTTGCGGCGGCAGGATCCAATACTTCATCATGATGAGCGTGACCATGCCCATGCCCAGGCCGACGAAAAAGGCCCCCAGCTCGATGAGCTCCAGCGAAATGCCAAAACCACTCTGGAACGGTTTGGCCCAGTTGGCGATTCGAAAGGCGGGGGCTTTGTTCTTCAGGATGACAAAGGCCACCAGAGAGAGCACGATAGCCAGCAGCCCGCCCACCCAGTGCGGCTGGTTGCCCGTGACGCCGAGGACGAGCGCCACCAGCGGCAGCACGAGCGGGGAGAGTTTGCCCAGTTTTTTGAGCGGGCTTTCTTTTTTGTCTTTCTCCCGCCAGCCATAGATATCCTCCTGGCAGCGTGGGCAGCAGCAGCGCTTGCCATACAGATCGGTGGGCTTTTCTTTGCCGGTTGGCGTATAACCGCTGCATTGGAGCTCGATCAGCGCATATTGACCGTGGCACACTGGACAGGTGGGCATGGCAGTTCACTCCTTTTGCCAGGAATGCCGATCTATTCTTCCGACTCTGATTCTTCTGAACTGCTTTCTGGCGATCCAAAACCTAGTTTGGGAAGGCCCCTTTGCTGAAGAAGCAGGTTGAGTATTCTCCTATCCGCAGGCTGCAAAGCCCGGATCACCTCGACTACCGCTCGGATGCGTAGCTCGTCATCCTTGATACTCGATAGTTGATCCAGCATCACTCCTAACGTGCGTTTGAACTGTTCTTCCCAGGCCTGAGCCTTACCAAGCTCCGCCTGGTAGGTACTATGTCGTTTCCCATCAGCAGTTAAAACCGATGCCTCTGCATCTAGCCTGGCAATTTCCACTTTTTCCCGGGCCTTCTGTATCTCTCGCCACCCCTGCCACGGCGCACTCCAGCGCTTCAAAAACTCGGCCTGCGCCTCCGGCGGCATCTCGATGGCCGTCACGTTGAGTCCGTTAAGGGTCACGCCCCACTTGGTGGCTGCCTTGATGGCGTTCTGTTTGGCCTCCTCCAAGATCTTTTGTAAGGCCGCCGGCTCCGGGCTCACCCGATCCCCCTCGTCGACGACGAAAATCTCGTCCACGCGGTAGCGCCGGATGGCCACTGCCACCTGCCCGGCGGCCATGCCCTGCAATTGACTGCTCAAAGTCTTGCCCGCCGTCAACGCATAGACGGCCCGATACACCGTCCGCTGATACACCGGGTAGCGTCCGCTCACCATGCCTGGGAACCCCTGGGTTTCAATATCTCCCTTGTCGTCCCTGTCGCGGGCTTCTTGCCACAATTCGATGCGAAAAGAGAACACCCCTTTTACTTTGAGCGGCACATTGTCCTTGGTCAGCACCTCCAGTTCCGGAGGGAAATTACCGCCTTGGGGTCGCAGATCGACCACCGCCTTGATCCCCTCGCCGGCCTGCAAAACGTGCAGCCCCTGGCCCACGATGCGCGAGACCTCGTCACCCTGTTCCAACACCACTGCATGGTAGGGTTTGACTCGTAACAGCAACGGCGCGCCGAACCGGGCCAGATCGCCGTCGGGCGACAGTTTGCCCTCGTCGGCCACCAGCACCGCGCCGCTCTTGCCCAGCAGCACCGACCGAATGAGCTTTCGAGAGGTTTTGTGATCCAGGCTATAGATCTGACGCAACCCCAGCATCAGGTTGATGCTCAAGGAAAAGGATAGCTCCAGCGAGCCACAAGTCGCCATTCCACCGGCAAGCAGCCCTGTCAGCACGGCCAGACCCACCTGCACGGCAGGCCAATCCATCAGCGGGCCGATCAGCGGCAGGCGGCGCATTGCCTCCACCACCGCCGGATCGGTCAGCCGGGCGTAGATCAGCCCGCCGACAAACAGGCCGACTGTGGTCAAAAGGTAGAGGAGCAAAAAGCGGTAGCGATGCCTGCCGGCGAAAAAGAGGCCAAAGAGGAGTCCAAACAAAACCAGAGTGAGGTACGCGATGCCCAGCCCACCCAGCCACAGACCAAGTATCCCGATAGACAGGGCCAGGGCGGCAAAGAGAATCACCTGGCTCCTGCCTGGGTCGTGCTGGTGGGTTTCTCTTGCACCATCAACGCCCACTGTTCACCTCCAGCGCGTCACCCCCTTCCGCGCCAGCCCTATATTACCACAGTTTTGAGCAAAAGAAAAGATCAACTTATGTAGTGCTGTGGTCGTCGCGGCCAGCGCCGGGGCCGGGCCTTACGGCGATTCACCCTCCAGGCGGGCCATCGAGGCCACGGTGTCTCCCGTGGTTGGTTTGATGATCTGCGTGCCGCGCGCCGAGCGCCCCTGCTGCGGAAAATCCTCCACCGAGATACGCAACGCCATCCCTTTGGCGGTGATGAGTGTCACCTCGTCGGTTTGGGCCACCACCTGCGCGGCGACGACAGGGCCGGTTTGTGGGAGATACTTGGGGTGCAGGGCCACCACGCCGCCCCCGTTTCGCCCCTGAGTGGGATACTCGGCCAGCGGCGTGTATTTGCCGTAGCCCTGAGCCGTCACCAGCAGCAACTGGCCTTCCGGGCTGGTCACGTCCATGCCGGCCACGGCGTCGCCTTGATCCAGGCGGATGGCTGCCACGCCGCTGCTGCTCCGCCCCTGGGGTCGCACCGTCTCCTCCGAGAAGCGCAGCGCCTTGCCCTGCCGGGTGATCACCACCACCTCGCGCCGACCGTCGGTCAGTTTGACCCATCCGAGTTCATCGCCGGCGTCCAGATTGATGGCCGTCAATCCGCTGCGCCGGACGGTGGAAAACTCGCTCAATGCCACCCGTTTGATGCGACCCTGGCGTGTGGTCATGGTCAAAAAGCCCTGCTGCTCAAAGCTGGAGACGGGCAGCGCGGCCGTGATGCGCTCACCGTCGGCCAGTGTCAGCAGGTTCGAGAGTGGAATCCCCCGCGCCTGGCGTTGAGCATCGGGCAGTTGATAGACCATCTCTTGAAACACTTTGCCCCGATTGCTAAAAAACAACACGCTATCCAGCGAGTTGGCCGCCAGCAGATATTCCACCGCGTCCTCTTGGCGCAGGTTCATGGCCGAAACCCCTTTGCCCCCCCGATTCTGGGCGCGGTAGGCTTGGGCCGGCGTGCGCTTGACGTAACCCCGCCGGCTGATCGAGATCAGCACCGTTTCCTCTGGCACCAGGTCTTCGGCCCCCAGCGACTCCTCACCGTTGGTTGTGATGTGGGTGCGACGGTCGTCGCCGTAGGCCCGGCATAGCTCGTTCAGGTCCTCTTGGATGAGATAGAGGATCTTGCGTGGATTGGCCAGCAGGTCTTCCAGATAGGCGATTTCCCGGATCACCTCGGTGTAATCGCTCTCGATCTTTTGGCGCTCCAGAGCGGCCAGACGGCGCAATGGCATATCGAGGATGGCCTGGGCCTGAACCTGACTCAGTTTGAAGCGCTTCATCAGGCGGTCGCGGGCCGTCTCTACGTCCGGCGACTGGCGGATGGTGTCGATGACCGCATCCAGGTTGTTCAGCGCCGTCAGCAGCCCTTCCAGAATGTGCGCCCGCTGGCGCGCTCGCTCCAGGTCGTATGCCGAACGGCGAGTGATCACCTCGCGTCGATGCTCCAGGTAAATCTGCAACGCCCGTTTGAGCGACAGCGTGCGTGGTATGCCATCCACCAGCGCCAGAATGTTCACCCCAAAGGTGCTTTGCAGGGACGTGTATTTGAACAACTGGTTGAGCACCACATCGGGCTGCGCGCCGCGCCTGAGTTCGATGACGATACTCATGCCGCGCCGGTCCGACTCGTCCCGCAAATCCGCAACGTCGGCCAGCCGACCATCGCGCACCAGGTCGGCGATCTTTTCCACCAGTCCGGCCTTGTTCACCTGGTAGGGCAGTTGGGTGACCACGATGCGATGACGGTTGCCGCGCATCTCTTCGATGTGGGTCACGGCGCGCATCACCACCCGCCCGCGCCCGGTGGCATAAGCCTGGCGGATGCCCTCACTGCCCAGGATCAAGCCGCCGGTGGGAAAGTCTGGCCCGTGGACGAACTGCATCAACTCTTCGACGGTCACACCGTCCAGATCGTCGTAACGCTCGATGACGTAACCGAGGGCGCCGCACAGCTCGCGCAGGTTGTGCGGCGGGATGTTGGTGGCCATGCCCACGGCGATGCCGGAAGCGCCGTTGAGCAGCAGGTTGGGCAATTTGCCTGGCAGCACCGAGGGCTCCCGGAGGCTGTCGTCAAAATTGGCGGTAAAATCGACCGTATTTTTGCCAATGTCCTGCATCAACTCTTCGGCGATGGCCGCCAGCCTGGCTTCGGTGTAACGCATGGCGGCCGGCGCGTCGCCGTCGATGCTGCCAAAGTTACCCTGGCCGTCGACCAGGCGATAGCGCAACGAAAAATCTTGAGCCATGCGGGCCATCGCCTCGTAGACGGCCGCATCGCCGTGGGGGTGATACTTGCCCAGTACCTCACCCACGATGCGCGCGCTCTTTTTGTAAGCCGAGCCGGATTGCAGACCCATGTCGTGCATGGCGTAGAGGATACGCCGGTGCACTGGTTTCAGGCCATCACGGGCATCGGGCAGCGCGCGAGCCACGATAACGCTCATGGCATAGTCCAGATACGCCCCGCGCATCTCCTCTTGAATATCTATCCTTTGAACGGTTCCGATGTCTATCGCCATCTGTTCGACTCTCCCGCCCGGCGGTCTTTTATGATGGGGGCAACTTTAGCATATTGTCTGGTGGATGTCAAGGTGTCTGGCTCGCGGTAGATTCGTTCTATGATCCGACCCTGCCGGATGACCGACAAAAAAAAAAGACCCCCTGGGCAGGTTGTTGCCCTGGGGGCCGCACGGCGTCGCAGGCGCGTTTATCCCAGGTCTTTGAGTGTCGTCTCGGGTTCGTGATAGCGGCGGTAATAGTGGGTGAGGGTGGCGTGGGTGAAGAAACGGTTGACCCACCCGATCCGCAGCAGGCGATGGAAGACGGGGTAGGCCAGTCCAAGGGCGATCAGGGGGTAAACCCACTCCAGCGCCTGGCGGGGTGTACCGTTCAACAAGGCCAGCAGGGGCGCGCGAGCCACTAGCCAGCCCAGGAGAGCCGAAAGGGGAAACACACTCGGCAGCAGGTAGATGCCCACGGCCAGTAAATGGCTGGCTTCCACTGCCTGCGTGGGACAAAAGACCATGCAGCGCATACAGCTCTCGCAACGAAAGGTCCAATACGGGCGAGGTTTGCTGCTGCCGCGCATCTCGATGGCCCCGTTGGGGCAGTGTGCGGCGCACAGCCCGCAGCCGGTGCAGCGTTCGGAGGCAAAGAACAGCTTGCCCAAAAACAGTCGCCCGATCAGCAAATAAGCCAGCGAGATAGGCAGAACCAGCAGGCCGATCAGAAAAGTGGTCCAATGGCCCAGGTGTCGTCTGCCGGACAGGAGTGTATCCATCAGACGGGTGGTTTTTCTCCGCGCCCGGGCCACGATGCCGGCCACTGTTTGGGGACGGAGGGCCGGATGCAGCGCCATCCAGTTGGAGGGCATGTCGATGCCTGCCGTGCCACGGATGCGATAGCCTTTCAGCGCCAGGATGAGCGCCACCAGCAGCGTGGCCGTGCCTTCGAACCCCGGCGTGAAGAATCGGCCGATGCGGCTGCCGGCGCGGGTGGCCACGGCCACGGCGTGGGTTCCGGCGCGGCGCGGCAGGCGCAGGGCAAAGCGCAGCACCGCCCAGGGCGCGGTGAAACCGTGAGTGGGCATGGCCAGGCCCAGCAGCGCCGTCTCGCCCGCGCCGATCTCTTCCGCCGGGCCGGCCGCCGCGATGGGCCGCACGGTGACGGTCGCGCCCGCCTCGCGGGCCGCCTCGGCCATCCAGGACGTGACGCGGTACGAGTTGCCGGTGCCGCTGTAAAAGTAAAACGTCGCCTCACGGTAGTTCATGTTGTCTCTCCTTTGACCGTTTGCCGCACTTGCAGAGATAAACGATCAGCACCAACAACAGGGCGTCGCCGGCCGGGATGAGCCACGGACGGACGACATGGATGTGGCTGATGTCTTGCACCGTCAGGCCGGGGTTCATCGCGGCGGCGATCACGTCCAACAGGCCGTGGACAAAGATGAGGCCGACAATCCCGCCGGCGCGCCAGCGGATGAGGCCGAAAAGCAGGCCGAAAAGACCCGTCCCCAACGCGCCCAGCGGTCCCTGCCAACAGATACGCGGCGATCTGAGCCGACATCTGCCAGACGGTGTCCGTCACGTTGGGCCACAGCCACAGGTAGGCCGGCAGAAACAAAAGGCCAACCTCGGCGAGGGCCTTCGATCCGGGCCGAGTGCGCTGCCACACGATCGCACCTCGCGTCACGGCTCGGGGCCAGCCGCCCTCTCGGCGCGGCGAGTGGCCCACAGGATGGCCACGCTGCCCAACGAGAGAACCGCCAGCGCTGCCTCGGCGGCTTTTCCGCCCCACGCGCCGTTGATATAAACGGCCACGGCGTTGAGCAGCGCGTGCCAGCCGATGGCCGCCCACAGCGGCCACAACCGCCCCCGCAGGAAAACCTGCATCACCAGCGCCGCCGCCGAGAGGTGAAACAGCATGGCCATCAACCGTTCGGCGGCGGCCAGCAGCGGCATGTAGGCCGGCGTGGCCCAGAATGCTTTCACCTGACGGGCGGCCTCGGCGGCCTGCTCGGCGGGCAGGCCCAGCGCGGTCACGTCGACGCCGCGCATGGCGGCCATGTTCAGCAACGTGACCCCCACCAGCAGCCCGGTGAGCATCGCTTCCACCCCGCCGTGACCCGCGCCAAACATGAGCGCCTGCCGCCAGGTGCGGGCCTCCTTGAGCCAGAAGCGATAGACCAGGTAGCGGGCCGTCTCCTCGCACAGGCCGGCGGTGAGGCCCAACACGACGGCGTTAAAGGGTAACTGCCACGCCTCCGGCGGCTTGGGCATCCAGTCGAGATTAAACAGCGCGGTCAGCCCAAAGTTGAGCGGCAGATGCACCACCTGCGAGCCGACAAAGGCCACCGCCCCGGCGAAAAAGAGCGTCCACGGCAGCCGCCACCGTCGCCAGAGGAACAATCCCAGCGCTACTGGCGCGCCGAGCATGATGGTGATTTCGATGAGAAAAACAACAGTGAGCAGAGATGACCTCCCTCGGCTGGTAGTTGGTAGATGGGCGAGTCGTTTCCCAGTTACCAATCTCCCAATGTACCAGCTATTCGTAGCGCAATGCCTCCACCGGGTCGAGCCGCGCGGCGCGGTTGGCCGGCAGCAACCCCGCCAGCAGGGCCACCCCCGTGCTGAGGACGATGACGGTGATCACCAGCCACGGCGGGAAACGCGAGATGTTGAACGTGGGATAGTCGCTCAGGAACGTGGCGCGAGCGGCCAGGTTGATGATCTGGCCGACGACCCAGGCGGCGGCGACGCCAACCAGGCCGCCGAAAAAGCCGATGCTGCCCGCCTCGACGGTGAACAGGAAGCGGATCGTGCCTCTGGACGCGCCGACGGCCTTCATGACGCCGATCTCGCGTGTGCGCTCATAGATGGCCATGATGAGCGTGTTGACGATGCCCAGGCTGGCCACGGCCAGCGCGATCAGCCCCACCACACTCAGCACGCCTTCGATGACGGCAAACACGCCGCGCAGCTCGCCTGCCGCATCGTCGGCGGTGTCGGCCTCGAAATCGCCCAATTCTTCGATGGCGCGGGCTACGGCATCGGTATTTTTGGGATCGTCGACCGTCACCGCGGCGGCAAAGCCCATGTTCTGGTCGGTATAGTACTCGTCGTCCTCGTTAAAGTAGCGCGCCATCTCCACGCCATCCTCGTAGGGCACGACGACCTCGGTCGAGGCGATGCTGTCCTCCAGCACGCCGACGATCTCAAAGGTGTAATCCTGCCCCTCCGGCTCCTTGCTCGAAAAGGGGTTGACCTGGTAGCCCTGGCTCACCCGCACTTCGATCTCTCTGCCCAACGCCTCCTCCGGCCAGGACAGTCCCCACACGTCCAGGTAGGCATAGGCCACGACTGCCTTGCCCCGGTCGCCATCTTTCAGGCTCCGCCCGGCGGCGATGCCTCGCGTTTCCAATTCGTTGGGTGACAGCGACTCCAGCGAGACCTGGAAGCGTTTGTCTTGCCCCACCAGCCTGACCCAACGCGCCAGGACGACGATCACCGGGTCGACGCGCTCGACGTGCTCCAGCGCGGCGATGCGGGCCAGGTCTTGGCCGGTGAAGGTTTTGAACGCGCCGATGGGGTTCAACTGGCCCTCCTGCACTTCCTGTGGCTGCCCGCCAAAGCCGGTGGTGCTCAGGATCAGGCCCAGCGTGCCGCCGGCCATCCTGGGTTGCACGGAAACGATATCCGGCGCTTGCAGTGAGCTGAACTGGGCGGTGATAAAGTTCTGCGCCCCCGCACCCAGGCTGACCAGCAGCGCCACGAGCGTCGCGCCGATGACCACCGCCATGACTGTCAACAGCGTGCGTAGTTTACGCCGCCACAGGTTGGTGATGGCCGTCCGCAGATAGTCTCTAAACAGCATGGGCCGCCTCCCCGTTGTCCTGCACGATCCGACCGTCGCGCAGGGCGATGTGCCGGCCGGCAAAGGCGGCCACGTCAGGATCGTGCGTCACCACGATCACCGTCAGGCCGCGCTCGCGGTTGAGCCGGACCAACAGCTCGACGATGCCCATGCCGGTGGTGCTGTCCAGGTTGCCCGTCGGTTCGTCGGCCAGCAACAGCCTGGGCTGGTTGGCCAGCGCGCGGGCGATGCTCACCCGCTGCCGTTCACCGCCGGAAAGCTCTGTTGGCTTGTGACGCATCCGGTCGGCCAGACCGATGGCCTCCAGCGTCTCGCGTGCCCGGGCCAGCCGCTCTTTACGCGGCGCGCGGGCAAAGACCAGTGGCAGGGCCACGTTCTCCAGCGCGGTGAGCGTCGATTGCAGGTTGAACGTCTGAAAGACAAAGCCCACCTGGGCGTTGCGATACCTGGATAGCTCGCGGTCGGTGGCCCGGCTCAGGTCCTGGCCGTTTACCACGATCGTGCCGGTGGTGGGGGTATCCAGCCCGCCGACGACGTGTAATAGCGTGCTCTTGCCGCTGCCCGAAGGCCCCAACACGGCCACAAACTCTCCCTCGGCCACCGTCAGACTCACCCCATCCAGCGCGTGGATCGTCTCGTGGCCCATTTTGTAACTGCGTGTGACATCTCGCAATTCGATCATATCCAACCTCACGCCTCACCTTTGACGTTTGACGTTTGACGTTTGACGCCCCACGCCTCACTTCCACCGCGTCAAAATCGTCTCCCGCTGAAAGAGCCGCACCGCCAGCCATAACACGCCCAGGTTGACCAACGCCACGACCGCCGTCGACCACAGCAGTATCTGCACGTTGAGAAAGATCTTGCCGGCCAGCACGGCGATGCTGACGCCGATGACCGGCACGATAAAAATCGCCGTGACCTGTTGGGCGGCGCGTGGATCGTTGAGCCGCGACGAGGCGATGACGCCGCAAGACGTGGACAGCAGCGCGAACAGCGGGCTGAGCAGAGCCATGCCCAGCGTCCACACCGGCCGCACCAACTGGGCGAACACCACCCGGCTGGCGATAAAGTACATGCCCACTGCCGTGAGCGCAAAGCTGAGCCAGGCCAGGATCACCGCCGGCGTCACGGCAGCGATCGTTTTGCCCACCAGCAATTCCGCCGTGCTGACCGGCGTGGCCAGCAGCGGCTCCAGGCTGCGCGTCTCTTTTTCGCCGATGATGCTGTAGGCGGCGATATAGACGGGCAGGGCCATGGGGATGAGCAGCAGGTAAAACATGTACTGGTCGTTCATCAGCACGATAAAGCCGTCTTTGGCGCCCAACGCGGCCAGTTCGGGCGGCAGGCCAAAGGAACTGCTGCCCGTGTCGAGGTTGAGCTCCTCCTCCGGCGCACGCTGCATGAAATAGGTCGTGCCCAGGATCATGCCCACCATCAAGATGGGCAGCAGGGCCATCATGATGACCACCATTTTGTTCTTGCGCATGTCGAGCCATTCTTTTTCGACGATGGCCCAAATTCGGTCTCCGTTCATCGTTGTATCAGACTCCTATCCCAGACGAGCCGGAATCGAAAAAAGCCAGAGCATTTCACCACCAGGACACAAAGACACCGAGCTCTTTACTTTTCTTCTTTGGGTCTTGGTGGTTAATCATCTCGCCAAGCGGGCAGCGATTTCACCGGCAAGGCACAGCTTTGTCGCAGAGACGACGCGCTATTTCCGGTTTTCCAGCCAGCGGCCGATGACGGCATAGTTAAAGTCGTGGCCGCCCAGGCAGCGCACTGCGCCCCACAGCCCGTAGAGCACCGTCAGGCCCATGATGCCCAGGGGCAGGATCATCAGGAACAGGCCGAACCACAACCCCGCCGGCGGCGTGGTCTGATATACATCGGGGTTGGCCATGAGCGGCGGCAGCAACAAGGCCATCCAGGCACAGCCCCAGCACGCCCACAAGACCCAGGTCAGCACCATCGTTGCGATCTGGTAAACCAGCGCCTGGAGCGCCTGGCCGGCCGCGTAGGCCGATCTGTCCTTCTGCGTCACCCAGACCACCAGCGCCGCGGCGATGCCGCCGATGCCGTTGGTGAAAACCCCCAGCAGGATGCTGCCATGGGCCAACCCGGCAAGCACACGTTCCTCTTGGCTGGTCACCTTTGTCTCCACGTTGAGCCTCCTTTAGCTCTGCGATTCTTTCATCAGGTCAAAGTAG
The DNA here is from genome assembly GCA_049324835.1 of Chloroflexota bacterium. Taxonomy (GTDB): domain Bacteria; phylum Chloroflexota; class Anaerolineae; order CAYNKW01; family CAYNKW01; genus JBMOMT01. Next base: position 167,957 of record JBMOMT010000060.1, read on the forward strand.
ACCTGTTCCAGCGAGTGTTCTTCTTTTTCCACAAACTGCACCGCGCCGCCGGCCTCCACCAGCGCCCGCACCACTGCCGGGTTCTGCGATTCGGGATCATCCAACGCCACGCGGATCTGGCTGTCGAATTGCGAGACGCTTTTGACAAAGGGCAGCGCCTCCACGGCAGCGATGAGTGCGGGCGTGACCTCTGGCAGCCGGATGAGCACCGACTGCCCGTACAACCCGCGGCGCAGCGCCTCTGGCGTATCCACACGGATGAGGTGTTGTTTGATGACACCCACGCGGTCGCACAGCCGGTCGGCCTCATCCAGGTTGTGGGTGCAGACAAAGATGGTGCGTCCCTGGCCACTGAGTTCCTCGACGAAATCGCGCACCACGCGGGCCGCCTCCGGATCGAGCGCGGAAGTCGGCTCGTCCAAAAACAGCACCGGCGGTTCGTGGAGCAACGCCCGGGCGATGGCCAGCTTTTGGCGCATGCCTTTGGAAAAACCGCCCACCGGCTCGTGCCGCCGCTCCCACAGGCCGAGCATGGTCAGATACTTTTTCACCTGGCCGGGCGCGTCGTCCACACCGTAGAGCCTGGCGAATAGGCGCAGGTTTTCCTCCGCGTCCAGGCGTGGATACAGCCCCGGCGTCTCGGTGAGGATGCCAGCGCTGGCGCGGATGGCGTCGTCTTCGGCGCCGATCTGGTGGCCGTTGACCCAGGCTGTGCCGCTCGTGGGTGCGATGAGTGAGGCCAGCATCCGCACGGTCGTCGTTTTGCCGGCGCCGTTGGGGCCGAGGAAACCAAAAACTTCACCCTGACGCACCTCAAGCGTCAGGCTGTCTACGGCCAGGATGCCGTTGAAACGTTTGGTCAAACCTTGTGTTTGGATCATCCCTGTCTCCTAAAACCAGCGGTCGCCAGGCTCGCGGCGACGCGCCCCGCCCACGGGCCGCTTGAGCACGGCCACGAATTCACCCTGAAGGCGCGTCGCGGCGATCACCTCCCACCCCTCTTCGCCCCACAGATTGAGCTCTTCTTCGATCTCTTCGGCGCGAAAGCCTTTGATCCCGATGCCTGTTTTCAGCACTTTGTATTCCCACCTGGTCATGCTCCCTCCACCTCACGTTTGACGTTTGACGTTTGACGTTTGACGTTTCACGCTTCACGTTTCACGCTGTCAGACCCCATCGGAGCCATGCCTGCCAGAGATGTTACCCCGGCCAGCCCGCCCAGGTTCATCGTATCCACCGCGCTGCTGGGCACGATGACCAGCGCGCCGCGCTCTTTTAAGCCCTCGAAGAGCATGTTCATCGCCCGCAGGTGCAGCGCCACCGGGCTGTCTGCGTACGCCTCGGCCGCCTCGCGGAAGCTGTGGGCGATCTGCTTCTCGCTCTCGCCCAGGATGACCCGCGCCTGACGCTCACGCTCGGCTTGAGCCTGACGGCTCATGGCATCTTCCAGCGCCTCCGGGATGACGACATCGCGGATCTCGACCGATTGCACCGTCACGCCCCAGGGGGTGGTGCGCTCGTCGATGATCTTTTGCAGCTCGGCGTCCATGGCGGCGCGACCCACCAGGATGGCTGCCAGGTCCATCTGGCCGATGATCTCACGCAACGCCGTCTGCGCCGCCCAGGCGATGGCCACGCGATAGTCTTCCACTTCCAGGGCCGCCTTTTCGGCGTCCCACACCACCCAAAATAGCACGGCGTCCACATCAACGGGCACGGTGTCTTTGGTGAGCGTCTTTTCGGCGTTAAAGGGCGTGACCATCACGCGGTGATCGATCCAGGCTGGAATGCTGTCCACGACGGGGATGACCCAGAACAGCCCCGGCCCTTTCAGGCCGCGAAACCTGCCAAAGCGCAGGACGATGGCCTTTTCCCACTGGTTGGCTACCTTGATGGCGAACAGGAAAGCGAGACCCACCAGCGCGCCGGTCAGGACGATTGCTGCCAGGAACCAGTCGGCTGCGTCGATCAGGACGTCCAAAACAAGGGCCGTGACGATGCAGAGTGTCAGCACGATCACAAACACCGTCGTCGAGACGCCATTGACCATTTTCGAAAAATTGTAAGCTTGTTGGGCAGATATACCTGACCTGTCTGTGCGTCGGGCCTGGACGCGAAGATACTTTGAGCTTTGCATGTTGTCCTCCTAATGTGCTTTCACGCGGCTGAATACTTTTTCCAGTTTGTTCTGGAAGGTCTGTTCCACTTCTCGACGGCTGTACCCCAGGTTGGCCAGTTCATCCAACGCCGTGACGATGATGAGCCTCATTTTTTCCTCTCGCATGTGGGTCAGTGACTCCTCTTCGGGGCTATCGGCCACAAACGTGCCCCGCCCCCGTTGGGTAGAGATGAGCCCTTCCCGTTCGAGTTCAAAATAAGCCCGCACGACGGTGTTAAAGTTGATGCGCAGGTCGGTGGCCAGTTGCCGGATGGTGGGCAGTTGATCGCCTGGCTTGAGTTGTCCCGCTGCGATCTGGGCCTTGATCTGCTCCGTGATCTGGGCGTATATCGGCAACCGGCTTTCGGTGTCGATCTGGACCACGCCTTGCCTCCTATTGTAATACTAATACATTATTGTACTAGTATTATAGTACAATTTTGGGAAAATGTCAAGGCCCAAAAAAGTCATCGAGTCTTTGCCGTTGCAGATTGGCTGCTCTATGCTATAATGGACAAACGTAACTGCTCAGCCTACCCTCCCGCAGGCTAAAATCGTTTACCCTGTCCCACAATCTAGTCGACTGGACGCTGGCGAATCGGCAAATTGCGGCAGTGGGCACGGCATTGCCGTGCCCCTACAAGAGCCTGCGGGAGGGTGAGCAGTTACGGACAAACATGGAACCAGGTGTTGGTTTTGACCGTCTATGAAACAGGTATCACACTTTTGCTGCCATGACATTCAAGGAGGAGAACATGAAACAGCTACGTCCCCCCAGCCCTTTGCCTGTTCTGTTGATCCTGTTGGCGGCAGCCCTGATCGTCGCCGGCTGCGCCAAATCGCCCTCAGAGAGGACCGAACAGGTTGTGCGGGAGATGGTCAGAGAGACGGTGGTCGTCGCCGGCACGCCGCAAGTGGCGGAAAAGGAAGGCGTGCCCGCGCCGACCATGCCACCCCAGGCAGGAGACGGCGTGGCTCCGCTGCCGGTGGCCTACCGCGTCAACCGTATGATCATCAAAAACGCCGAACTGCGCCTGCAAGTGACCGACACCGACCGCGCCATCGATCAGGCGACCCAGATCGCCGCCGACACTTTTGGTTACATCCTCTCTGCTCGCACCTGGTACCAGGCCGATTATAAATACGCTACTGTCACCATCGGTGTGCCGGTGGACGAGTTCGAGAACGCCGTGCGCCGCTTGCGGGCGCTGGCCCTCAAGGTGCTGGACGAAAACGCCTCCGGCAGCGACGTCACCGACCAGTACGTCGATCTGGAGTCGCAACTGCGCAACCTGGAGGCCACTGAAGCCCGTATCCGCTCTTTCCTCGACAAGGCCACCACCGTCGAAGAGGCGTTGCTGGTCAACCAAAAGCTGGCCGACATTACCGCTCAGATCGAACAGATCAAGGGTCAGATGAATTATCTCCAGGATCGGGCGGCCTACTCGACCATCACCGTTCACCTGGAACCGGATGTTCCCACACCCACCCCCACACCCACACCCACCCCCACACCCACGCCCACGCCAGAGGCCTGGCGTCCGGCGGAGACCTTGGGCAGCGCCACGGGTGTACTGGGTGCCATCCTGCGGATTCTGGGCGATCTGATCATCTGGGTCACGGTGGTGTTGGGGCCGTTCATTCTGCTGCTGGCCTTCATCATCTGGATTGGCGTCCGTCTGCGGCGGCGCTGGCGCAAACCAGCCGCGTAGCCAGGTGTATCGGATAGGAGACCCGCCCGCAGGTTGAGCCAACCAACCCGCGGGCGGGTCGGGTACGCCTCACAGATGACGACTGCTCTCGATGGCCCTGTGGTTCACAGACCCAACATCTGGCAATAGATGGCATGCGTGGCCTGAGCCACTTGCGCCTGAGTGAAATGGGCCAGTACGCGCGCCCTTCCCCTCGCGCCCAGATCTGCCCGCAGGCCGGGCTCGGTCAACAGCCGCGCCAGACAAGATCGTAGTGCGGCGGGGTCTCCCTGGGCAAAGATCAGACCCGCATCGCCGATGACGTGTGGGATCTCGCCCGAATCGGAGCCAATCACCGGTATGCCGCAGGCCATGGCTTCTACCAGTATCCGGCCAAACTGCTCTTTCCAGTTGGGCCGGTCGATCGAAGGCAGCACCAGGACGTCCAGCGCCCGCAGGCGGGCGGGCATCTCGGAGGAGGCCACCCACGCCTCAAAGCGCACCCGATCGGCCACGCCGAGATCCGCCCCTTGCTGTTCCAGAGCCTCCTTTAGCGGTCCGCTGCCGATAAAATAGAGCTGCCAGTTGACCGCCTCGCCCAGGCCTGCCGCTGCTTGCAGCAATGTCTCCACGCCCTTTTCCCTCACCAGCCGACCAGCATAACCGATGACAAAGGCCTCTTGAGCCGGTTCAGGTTCGTTCGCCGGAGAAAAACGGTCGGGATCGACGCCGAACTGTGGGATCACCGTTACCGGGCCGATGTAACCTTTGGCTCGCAACACGGCCTCGGCCTCACGGTTGCCTGCCAGGGCGTGGTTGGCGTGACGCAAGGTGTAGCGCTCCATCCAGCAAAAAGGGGGGGGATAGCGCCGCTTTAGATTCTGCCAGGTGAAAAAGAGCGTCCGGGCGCTGGCGCGACGCGCCAGGCGCATGGCTTGAAAAGTGGCCAGATTATAAGGCTCTTCGTCGATGTGCAGCAGGTGGGGGCGCACGCGCCGCACCAACCGACCCAGTTGCGGGTAAAAATGCAGATGAAACTGCCCATTAAGCGTAATGGGTGTTTCGATCAGGTTGTAACCCTGGGTGTGAAGGCGCTCCAGCCGCAGCACGCCCCGTTCGTCGCGCCAGGCGGGCGGCACGACGACGGTCAACTCGATGTCCGGCAGGCGGGCCAGTGCTTCCAGCTTGGTCTGGTAGGTGCCGACGACGCCGGCTTTGGAGAGCATCAGAACGCGCAACAGCCTTCCTCCGTGCGGATCGGTTGACCCGATCAGTCAGGCTCGACCAGCGCCGCCAGCTCTTCCGATAAGGCGGCGATGTCATCGTACGAACGGCGGGCGGCAGCCAGCAGGCCCTCCATCTCGGCGATGCGACGCCGCAGATCGGCTTCGGAGTAACTTTCCAGCCAGGCGTCGCGGATGAGCTGCTCAAAGCTGCGCGTATCGTCTATGGCTCCCAGGATCAGGTCCAACTCGCCGACCACCAGCTCGAACAGGCGGATCTTGTTGGCCAGCAAGTCCAGAACATAAGCCTCGATGGTGTTTTGCGCCACCAGGTTCAAGACCACCACTTCTTGCTCCTGGCCCAGGCGGTGCAAACGACCGATGCGCTGTTCCACTTTCATCGGGTTCCAGGGCAGATCGTAGTTGATCAGCACGCGACAGAATTGTAAATTGTGTCCCTCTGCGCCCGATTCCGTGCTGACGAGGACTCTTGTTCCTTCACGAAAGGTACGCACCGCCTCCTCTTTGGCGGCAGCATCCAGGCCACCGTGGAAGACGACCGTCTCGTGGCCGTGAGCCTCGAGTGCGGCCTGTAGCGCGCGTAGCGAGGGCAAAAACTCGGTGAAAATCACCACCTGATCTGGAAAACGCTCCAGCAGATGCAACACCGCCTGGGTTTTTCGTCCCAGTGCAATACCCTGGGCCAGGTTCAGAAACCCCGCCAGCCGGTCGCGGGATTCGTCGTTCTGGCGCGGATCGGCCACCATCTTTTCCAGGGTGGCGGCCACAGCCTGGGGGCTGCTGCACAGCTCTTTTTGCAGCGTCATCAGTGTCAGCCGCAGGTGGCGCGCCTCGGGTTGACCGGCCAGCTCGTGGCGGATAAAGCCCGTAACGCCGTCGTAAAGCGCCCTTTCCGCCGGGGTGAGCTGCAGATGGTAGATTGCCGCCTGCCGCGGTGGTAGTTGCACGCTCACCTGGCTGCGTCGATGGCGGATCATCACCTCGGCCAGCAGGCGGCGTAGCGCCGGCGTGTTCTGCGGCGTGAGGTTGCGCTGCCGGCGCTGAGGGCGCTCGGCCTGCCGGCGGCGTGCGGTTTCCCTGGCGGCCTCACTCAGCCGCAGCCGGGCGACGAACTCGTATCGTGCGCGTCGCAGCAGGGAGGAGGTTTCCAGCAGTTCGAAATCGAACACCTCGTAGCCCTGCTGGATCAGCGCCAGAATTTCCTGGCGGGCTTGTTCTCGTCTGCCGGAAAGCGAAAGCGCTGCCAGTTGCGCCAGATCGTGGCTGCGCCGCCATCTCTTGCGCACCCAGGTGCTGCTCGTCGAGTCCCAGTATCGATCTCGCCACTCCCGCGAGCGGCCCAGGTAACTCCACCACGGATCGCTGCGCACCGTCCGCCGTGCCGCCCGGCGGGCGCCAGGCTGCTCCAACTGGCGCCGGGCGATAAAATCGCGCCGAAAAGCGCGAGCGGTGCCCAGGTGGCCGGGTCGCAAGATGTTGATCAGGCCATAGAGTTCCATCAAATCGTTGTGCACCGGCGTAGCGGTGAGCAACAGCACATAGCGTTTGCGGATCTGATTCACAAAGCGGTGCACCCTGGTGGCGCGATTCTTGAGCTTGTGAGCCTCATCGACGATGAGCAGGTCGTACTCGCGCGCCAGCAGGCTCGAGGCGTACTCGGCCCGCCTGGCCCGACTCAGAGAGACCAGCCAGCGCAGGCGCGTTTCGCCAGCCGGTAGTTCCAGGTGACCAGGATGGCGGACGACGGTGAACGTCTCGCCGAACTTGGTTTGCATCTCTTCGCGCCATTGGGCCGTCAGCGAGGCAGGCACCAGGATCAGCACACTCTGGGCCAGCCCCCGTTCGATGAGCTCTTTCATGACAATGCCGGCCTCGATCGTCTTGCCCAGGCCGACCTCATCGGCCAGCAGGGCGTGACCTCGCATGTCCCGCAGGGCGCGCAACGCGGCCTGGAGCTGGTAATCGTGACGGTCGATGTGGATGTCATCCAGGCAGATGAGGCGATCAAAGCCGGTGGATAGACGCAGGCTCTCAGCTCGCAGACGTAGATCATAGATGGCGGGAGAGTCGGAGGGCATGGTTTGTAAGCGGGCGCGCAGATCGGCTTCCGGCTCGACGATGCGAGGCAGGGGAGCCGCGTCCAGCTCATCAAAGGCTGTGGTCAGGTCAATGGCCTCAGCCAATGGACGGCCACAGCGGACGCAGGTGGCCTCTTGCAAGGGGTTGGGCCAGTCGCAAAACGGACAAGGCCGCACGGTGATGGAGCGGGCCGTGCGGCGGGTCGAGGGCGAGCCGGGCTTGAAAGAGGTGGTGAGCCACTCCAGATGTTCGCTCATGTCTCAGGGCCGGGGACATGCCGGCTTGGGGCCACTTGGCTCACCAGCGAACCGGCGCCTTTTTCAGTCGATAGGATCGATCCAGAAACTGTACAAAGCCGTTTTGCCTGCCAAACTCGTACAGCTCTTTGGTGACCTTGACGTCCTGTTTGCAGTATTCGATGATTTTATCGATCTGGCCGCTTTTGTACCAACGCACGGCGGCCAGGCCGTCGGCAGATTTTTGTGCGCCCAGCGTGGCGCTGGCCAGGCTATCCAGACTCACCCGAAAGCCCAGCGCGCGGTGAATGTGATCCAGCATATCGATGGTGGGGATCTGCTCGAAGGGGTGTTCGCTGTAGGCGCGCAGCACCTCGTAATCGAAACGGATCACGTTAAAGCCCACCACCAGCTCGGCCTGGCTCAGGTCGCGCACCAGTGAGGTGACATCGGCCTCGGTGTAGACGTGGTAGGCCTGGTCGAGAGTGTTATACGTGACGCCAACGGACAGGCCCAGCTGGCGTGTGTTGTGCCGCCCGCCCACGTCATCGAAGGTTTTTTGTGTTTCCAGATCGAAAAAGAGAATAGGGTTCATCAGGCTTCACCAGGGTGACATACTATCAGATGGCGAGCTGGGCGTTCAGCGCGTCCAGCACCAACTGGATGGGATTGATGAGTGTCGTCGTCTCGGAACCGGCGAAAAGCAGGCCAACGATATAACCCTCGTCGTCCAACACCGCCGATCCGGAATCGCCGCCGGCGCTCATGGCCCCGGCCATCAACTGGTCGGTAAAGGTGGCCAAACGGCTGCCATAGGCCACCTGCACGGTGACGTCGATCTGGACGATGCGGCCCGTCGTGTAGCCGGTAGTACGACCTGACTTGCGCACGGTTGTGCCCAACGTGGCCTGGCGCACGCCCTGGGGCAGCCCGATCTGCAAGATCTCTTTGCTCACCAGGTCGGCTGAAAGGGGCAGCGCCAGCGCACAATCCACCTGGTTGAGACCGTCCGATTCCTGAAAGGCCGAGAGGCGATGCCTGGAGCCCACAGCCCTGGCAATGGCATTGAGTAACTTTTCGACGCCGGTGGCGACGCCGCACACGGCTGGAGTATCGCCAAAATCGATGGGCACGAACTCGGCCAGTGTGGCGATCTGATCCGCCGTCGTGCCGCCGTCGTGCGGCCCAGGTTGAAGGATGGCATCACCGACCCTGGCGTCGTTCGAGTTGGCCAGCACATGATTGTTGCTCAGGATATAGTCGCGGCTGTTTTTGGTCACCAGGCAGCCCAGCGTGCCGGCGGTAATGGCGTAATGGCCGATAGACACGCCGCCGGGGGCGGGCCGCCATTTGTCCTGAGGGCCTTGAAAAGCCCGGATCTGGCCCACCTCCACCACGTCGCTCTTGACATCCTGGGCGATGACTTTGGGGATCAGGTCCTGGGCGGTCAACTGGGCCTGGGGCACCTTTTTGGTCACGCCGACGACGACGCATGGCTCGTCGGTGACGATGCCCTGGCTCTCTTTGAAACCCACGCCGCAGGCCACCACGTTGGGTTTGCTCAGTAAAAATCTGGCATACTCTTGTCTCACGCCGCGCACCAGTTTGATAGCATCGAGCAGCGTCTGGTTCATGTACATGGCTCCTCCCCCCGGCGACTGGCTGGTTTCAGCTCAGCGCTCGAATTTCTCCCACTTCCCGCACGTCCACCGGCACCCCTTCCAGTTCGGCAGGGATGAGATCGGCGCCTCCGATCTCGTTTTGGGGAAGTTTGTGTTTGACCGATACCACGATGGCTATCTCGTCGGTCAATTGTTGATTTTTCTCCTTGAATCCGATGCCCACACCCACGACATTTCTTTTGCCCAGTAAGGCAGCCTGGTGCCGGCTCATCACCTGTCGGATCCAGTCCAGGTCGATCTTGGAAACCATCATCCACCTCCTCGCCTCCGAAGGCCAAAACCGGAGGCCCGGGCTCCATTATAGCACAGATTTGACAGCCTCACAAGGCTTTGCTATACTTTGCCGCGCTGTGTGGCGTGACACACCGCGCCGAGTGAATCACACCTGTTGGATGGAGGGTATTGTGGCAATAACCATCGCGGTAGCTGGCAAGGGTGGGGTGGGCAAAACGCTCATCTCGGCTCTGCTCATCAACCATCTGGCACGCCGGCGCAATGGCCCGGTGCTGGCCATCGACGCCGATCCCAGCACCAATTTGCACCTGGCGTTGGGCGTCAAGGTCAACTTTGACCAACTGGAAACGGTCGGCGGCATCCGCGAAGAGACGGCTGTCGATGTGCAGGGCGGCAGCAACCTGGGCGGCATGAGTAAACCCGATTATTTCGACCTGCGCATCCAGCAGGCCATCTGGGAAGAGGACGATTTTGATCTGCTGGCTATGGGTCGCCCGGAGGGGCCGGGTTGTTACTGCGCCGCCAACAACATGCTGCGTATCTCCATCGACCGGCTCTCGGCCTCTTATCGTTACCTGGTCATCGACAACGAGGCTGGGTTGGAGCACCTCAGCCGCCGCACCACGCGTGATGTGGACGTGCTGCTCATCGTGGCCGATGCGTCTATGCGCAGCATTCTGACTGCCGGCGGCGTGGCCAGGCTGATCGACGAGTTGCGCACCCACGTGGGGGCCAAATATCTCATCGTCAACCGTGTGCCCACAGACGAAAACGGCCAGCCCAAACTGCCGGAAGCGTTGCGTCAGGGCATCGAAGCGCAGGGCCTTCGACTGGCCGGCATGATCCCCATGGACCCTGTGGTGGCCGAGTTCGACGCGCTGGGCAAACCGGTGGGGGATATCCCCAGCACGTCACCGACTCGCCGCGCTTTTGATCGTATCCTGGCCGCGATCCCCGAGCTGAATTGACCCTGGCCTATCAAAAAGCCAGCGGGCTTCTGTCCGCTGGCTTTTTTTGTTGTCAGGCTTGCGCCGGGGGTTTGGGTTCGAGGTTTTGGGCCAGTTGATCGGCCTCGGCAGCCAGCGCGCGCAGTTGCCTGGCCAGTTGGGCAGCCCGGCTGTGGCAGGCGTTCAGCTCGGCCTCGGTGATCCAGGGCTGTGGCGGCGCCTCTTTTGCCGGAGCGGGAGGGGCGCTGGCTGCCGGCTGATCTTCCAGCAACCGGGCCAGCTTTTCGGCGCGCTCCTGCGCCTGGCGGTAGAGACGGGCGTTCTCGATGGCCACGGCAGCATATTCGGCCAGCGTGCACAATTGGCGGCTGTGTTCCTCGGTGAATTCGGTGCGCTTGACGATGTTATCCACCGAGAGCACACCGATGACTTCTTTTATGCCTTTGATGGGCACGGCCAGCATCGACTTGGTGAGGTGGCCCGTTTTGAGTTTGTGGCGCGCATCGCCGCTGGGCGGCGGCTTGAGGATGACCGGCTTGCCGGTTTTTACCACCTGGCCGGTGAGGCTATCCTCTACCTTGAGGCGAAACCCCTTGGCGTGTTTGTCGCCATAACTCCAGGCCGAGCGCAGATAAAGCTCGCCCGTGGGTGAGTCCAGTAGCATCAAGTAACCTTCTTCGGCTTTGGAGAGATACACCGCCGCTTCCACGATGCGCGATAGCAGTTGTTCCAGGTCGAGCAGCGAGGTGACAGCTTTGCCGATGTCGAGGATGGTGCTCAATTCGGTCAGTCGACGCTCCAACACCTGTTGGGGGGCATCGGCGGGGGTAGGGCCAGGTGCAACAGGCGGTGTGGCCTTTGGCGCCTGCCGGGCCAGCGCCCGCTCCACAGCTCCTAGAATCTCTTCCACGGTGAACGGCTTGATGATATAGTCGGTGGCGCCAGCGCGAAAAGCTTCGATGGCGGTGCGCTCAGAACCGTGAAAGGTGGTGAGAATGACGGGCGTATCGTAGCCCCGTTCGCGCAACGCCTGGATCATTTCGTCGCCGTTCATCTTGGGCATCTTGCGGTCGGTGATGATCAGATCCGGTTTTTCTTCCAGCGCCCGCTGCAGGCCCTTTTCACCGTCTCTGGCGGTGATGACTTCGTAACCCTGAGGGATCAGAATGTCGCCGGCCAAAAACTGGATGTTCTCGCGCCGATCGTCTACGACGAGAATTTTTGCCCCTGCCATGCCACCACCCCTTTCCGAACCCGATCCTGCCATCTTATGGCTGTATGGCTGCCGCTCGCTGGCGGTAAATGGCCAACATGCGTTGAACGCGTTCGGGCGCCAGAGGGCCTCTCATGCTGGGTGTGTCAAAGAACCTCTGGGGGATTGGAACCTGGGTGGGATCGTAACCCAAACGACGTTTGATATCCAGCCGCAGCGCATAGATCTTGCGGCCTAACTCATCCAGTTGCGCATCGCTCCAGGGCATGCCCACCGACGCCAGGCACGCCTTGACGGTCTGGCGGTCGTAAACCTTGCGCGCAAAAAGACAGATCGATAACGAGGTGAGCATGGCCCGCTCTTGCTCTTCGGCGATGAGCGCCTCGACTGTCTCTTCGTCGGTCAGATCGGCCGATTTCTGGTCGATGGCGTAACCGGCATTATCCAGGTGCGAGTGGCGCGCGCCGATGTGATGTCCTACCACGTTGGCGTAACCGGTGTGATAACCGGCCATGCCGTGCCCGCCACCCAACGCCACGGCAAAATCTTGCCCACCATAGTGCTGCGCCGCGTAGAGCGAACCACGGGCCAGCCAGCGGGCCAGATCGGTCTCACTCTCGGCGATGGCGCGCACGGCGTGGCGATAGGCCGGCGCGTCGCCAAAGCGCAGCTCGACGCCCAACTCGGCGGCAGAGATGAGCCCGCGCTGCATGGCCTCGGTGGCCCAGGCCAGGGTGACGCCGGTCGAGATGGCGTCCATGCCGGCCACATCGGCCTCCTCGATGAGCATCAGCAGGTCTTGGCGCTCACCCACGCCCAACATCGAGCCCAGCGCATAGATCAATTCGTGGTCGTAGGGCACCAGCGACGAGTCAAAGTGATACCAGTCTGGCTCGCCGAAGGGCTGGCGCAGCAGCGCCACGTGGATGCAGCCGATCTGGCAGCCGGCGCAGGCGCGGGTGAACATCAGGTTCTCGCGGGCCAGGCTCTCGCCGCTGATGGCTTCTGCCCCCTCGAAACGGGTCGCCTGCAAGTTGCGTGTGGGCAGCGCGCCCAGCTCGTTGAGCGGCGCCACGTTCATCGGCGTGCCCAACTCGTGATATTTTTCCATGGCGTCGGTCTCTGTGACCTTGCGGTAGACCTCGGCGTAAACCTTGCGGTAACTCTGGGCCAGGTCACCCAGCGGAAAATGATGCGTGCCGATGGTGACGATGGCTTTGAGGTTTTTGGCCCCGAAAACTGCGCCCAGTCCCAACCGTCCAAAGTGACGGTAGGTCTCGACGTTGACGTTGGCAAAGCGCACCAATTTTTCGCCCGCCGGACCGATGCGGATGATACTGCGATGTCCTGGCGCCGTGTGCAGGCTGCGCAGGATGCGGCCTGCCTCCAGAGTGTCGGTGCCCCAGATCACACCTGCGTCGCGCACCTCGACGCGGTTGTCGTGGATGAGCAGGTAGCTGGGATGCTCCGCTTTGCCGGTGACCACCAGTGCGTCGTAGCCGGCGTGGCTCAGGGCGTAAGCGATGCGTCCACCGGCGTGGCTCTCGCCATACTCGCCTGTCAGCGGCGAGCGAAAGGTAGCGGCGGCCTTGGTGATCACCGGAAAGATGGTGGAAAGCGGCCCGATGGCGATGATCATGGGTTGCGCCGGGTCGAAAACATCCCTCTCGGTCTGGATGGTCTCGGCGAGCAACTTGACCGCCACACCCGAACCACCCATGTACGCCACCAGGTCCTGGCGCTGTTGCACGTCCACCCGCCGGCTGGAGAGATCGATATACAGAACCCGGATGTAGTCTTTACCCAACATGACTGTGCTCGCTGAACCATTGGGGCAGTTCGGCCACGTCTACCATCTCCAGGCAATCGTGGGGGCAAAACTTGACGCATTGGCCGCAAAACACACACACGATAGGCCGCTCGGCCTCGCCATCCCAACCGATGACCTTCACCGGACAGGCCTCGACGCACAACTCGCAGCCGATGCATTTGTTCTTGAAGAATTTCATGCCTCGCCCGCCCTCACGGGTGACGAGCGCCCCGGTGGGGCAGGCCACCACACATGGCACCGGCTCTGGGCAGGCGCGGCAGATATCGGCCACCAGCCGACCGTTCATGCCGCCGACGGTGCGAATCTGAATGGCGCTCTTGTGGGGTGAAAAATCGCCGTAAACCATGCGGGCACAGGCCAACATGCAAGAATAACAGCCGATGCAACGGCCCATACCAGGATCGGTCAGTACCTTGGGCACAGTGGGGTCTCCTCGACAGGCAAAACGTGTTTCATACCTGGCACTCGGGGCATTATACCACAAAGCCCTCAGGCCTCCAACTCTTGGGCAATGAGTGCCGCGCCAATGGCGCCGGTGATCTGGGCCTGCGGCAGTACCAGGATAGTATGGCCCAGTTTTTCCTCCAGTAAACGCACCACACCAACGTTGCGGGCCACACCGCCGGTCATCAGCACCTGATGCCGCACAGTGATGCGACCCACCATGCCGCTGACGCGCGCGGCGATGGCCTCGTGAATGCCGGCGATGATGACATCTTTGGGCTGACCGGCAGCGATGTGCGAGATGACTTCCGATTCGGCAAAGACGGTGCAGGTGCTGCTGATCTGCGCCCGCCGTGGTGCAGCCAGGCTCAGCTCGCCGAACCGATCCAGGTCTTCTTCCAGTGCGCGGGCCATCACTTCCAGAAAGCGACCCGTTCCGGCGGCGCATTTGTCGTTCATCACGAAATCCAGCACCCGACCCTGACCGTCGATGGCGATACCCTTACTATCCTGACCGCCCACGTCGATGACGGTGCGCGCCTGCGGGTGCAGCCAATGAGCGCCGCGGGCGTGGCAGGTGATCTCGGTGATTTGTCTATCGGCGCCTGGAACGCGCACGCGGCCATAGCCGGTGGATACCAGGCGGCTGATGGCCTGCCGGGGCAGAGCGGCTGTGTTCAGGGCCTCTGCCAGCACCCGTTGGGCTGTCTCGGCGCTGTTGTAACCGGAAAAGCCAATGGCCGAGGCCACGATCTGTCCGTCACCGATGATCACGGCCTTGGTGGTGATCGAGCCCAGGTCTATACCGGCAAAAAACATCGGCCACCTTTCACGCACAGGGTCGGGTCATACTATAGCACAACTCAAAAGATATAGCAATCGTTGTCGTTCGTGGGGTGCAATTTGACGAAAATGCCAATATGCACTACAATTGCTCACCACATTCCAGACCCAGCGGAAAAAGAGACGATGTTTGAGAGCCTGACGGAAAAACTTCAGGGAGTATTTGACCGGCTCGGCAAGCGAGGTAAGCTTGGCGAGGCCGACGTTGACGCGGCTTTGCGTGAAGTTCGGCTGGCGCTGTTGGAAGCAGACGTCAACTTTAAGGTGGTCAGGGATTTCATCAAACGGGTCAAAGAGCGGGCGGTGGGCCAGGAAGTGATGCGTAGCCTCACCCCGGCCCAACAGGTGATCAAGATCGTCCATGAAGAGCTCATTGCCACGCTGGGTGAGCCGGCCCGTCTCGATTTTTCCGGGCCGACACCGCACGTGATCATGTTGGTGGGTTTGCAGGGCTCCGGCAAGACGACTATGACCGCCAAGCTGGGGGTCAGGCTGCGTAAGGCCGGTCGGCGGCCGCTGCTGGTGGCTGCCGATACCTACCGCCCGGCAGCGGTGACCCAACTGGAGGTGCTGGGCAAGCAGGTGGATGTGCCGGTGCATAGTGAGGGCGCCGGCCCGCCGCCGCCTCAGATCTGCGTCAACGCGGTCAAACGCGCCCGTGAGGCGGCCTATTCCGTGGTGCTGTTAGACACCGCCGGCCGGCTGCACGTCGACGACGAGATGATGCGCGAGCTGGAAGAGATCAAGGCGCGCACCAAACCGCACGAAGTGCTGCTGGTGGCCGACGCCATGACCGGTCAGGATGCCGTGCGTGTGGCGGGCGAGTTCCACGAGCGGCTGGGCCTCACCGGCCTGATCCTCACCAAAGTGGATGGTGACGCCCGTGGGGGCGCGGCCATCTCGATGCGGGCCGTGACCGGTGTGCCGATCAAATTCCTGGGCGTGGGCGAAAAAACCGATGCCCTGGAAGACTTTTTTCCGGATCGACTGGCCTCGCGCATTTTGGGCATGGGCGACGTGCTGACGCTCATCGAGAAAGCGCAGACCTCGCTGGATCAGGAACAGGCCGTGGGTATGGCCAAAAAGCTGGTCAAGGGTGAGTTCGATCTGGAAGATTTTTTGCAACAATTGCAGCAGATCAAAAAGATGGGGCCGATCAGTCAGTTGCTGGATATGATTCCGGGGCTTTCTCGCATGGCACAGAACGTGGCGCCAGAGGTCACCGACAAGCAGATGAAGACCATCGAGGCCATCATTAACTCGATGACGCGAGAGGAGCGACACCATCCACGCATCATCAACGCCAGCCGCAAGCGACGCATATCCAGAGGCAGTGGTACCACAGTCCAGGAAGTGAATGCCTTGCTGGCTCAGTTCCGGCAGACTCAGCGTCTGATGAAGCAACTGGGCAACCGCAAAGGCATGGGAGGGCTACTCTCCCAGTTGTTCCGTTAGCCATCACCCAACCTGTCGATAGGAAAACGTCAGGAGTTTGAAAGGAGTTCGAAAGAGAAACATGGTTCGCATCAGACTGCGCCGCGTCGGCGCCAAGAAACAGGCTAGTTATCGTGTGGTGGTCGCCGACTCGCGCTCGCCCCGCGATGGGCGTTTCATTGAACGTGTGGGCTGGTACAACCCACGCACCGATCCACCCAGCTTCGAGATCGACGAAGGCCGAGTGTTACATTGGTTGTCATTGGGCGCCCAGGCCTCTGACGCAGTGATACGCTTGCTCAAAAAAGCGGGCACGCTGGAGAAACTGGAGCGTGTCAGAACCGGGGCCACCATCGACGAGGTTCTGGCCAAAACGGCAGAAGCCGCACCAGGTGGTGCTGGGGCCCAGGTGTCTTTTCCCACAGAGGAAGAGATCGCAGCAGAGGAACCGGACGACGAGACTGAAGATGCAGGAGTATCCCTGGAAGCTGAAGAGGCTTTTGAGGATAGCGGGGGTGAGGAGGAGGACGAAACGGTCTAGTCCGCGGAGCGTCCCGCGCAGGCAGGCTGGAGAGAGTGGCAGCTTTCCGGGGCTTGTTACCGGCGCATACCTCTTCCTGAATGACCATCATCTTTTGAGATTATCTCTCAAACCCGTCACACCTTCTCGAATCTGGAAAGGAGATCCACATGAAGGAACTGATCGAGTACATCGCCAAGTCTTTGGTAGACGATCCCTCCCAAGTCAAGGTCAACGAGATCGAGGGCTCCAACTCGGTCATCTTCGAGCTGAGCGTAGCGCCAGAAGACATGGGACGTGTCATCGGCAAAAGCGGGCGTGTGGCCAATGCCATCCGAACGCTGCTCCGGGTGGCCGCGGCCCGACAGGGCAAACGCGTGACACTGGAGATCGTCTGACGTTCTCGATATGCCATGAGACAGATGGCGGGGGCCCAGTCGTGCCCCCGCTTCTGTTTGGAGCCACCGCGCCATGAGCCAGCCATCAGCCGAACCTCGTTTTCTGGCCATCGCTCACGTTTTGCGCCCCTGGGGCGTGCGTGGCGAGGTCAAAGCCGAAATCCTCACCGAAGACCCCAATCGCTTCCAGTGGTTGGAAACGATCTATCTGTCGCCCGATTTCCAGGCCCATCGGCTGGAAGGCGCACGACTGCACGGCGGGGCGGTGTGTCTCAAACTGGTCGATTGTAACGACCGTGACGCCGCCGAGCTGCTGCGTGGACGGACGGTGTACGTGCCCATTGAGGACGCGTTGCCTCTGGAGGAAGGTGAATTCTGGGTTCACCAGATTCTGGGACTGGAGGTTTGGTCTACCGATGGTCAGTTGCTGGGTGTGGTGCAGGAGGTTCTGGACACGTCGGCCAACGATGTGTACGTCGTTCGCAGCCAGCAAGGACGAGAGGTGCTCATCCCGGCTCTGATGGATGTGGTGCTGGACGTCGACCTGGAGAGCGGCCGGATGCTGGTGCGGCTGCCGGAAGGGCTGATCTGAGGCCGTTGTCGGCGCGGTGCGGAGAGAAGCGGTGAGTGAGAGCAAGTATTGGATCGGGTTCAACATGGTGCGCGGCATCGGCCCGGCCAAGGTGCAGGCGTTGCTGGATCACTTTGGTGACCTGCGGCTGGCCTGGCAAGCCACCGATGACGAGCTGCGTGCTGCTGGCCTCGATAGTCGGGCTTTGCAGAGCTTTTTGACCGCCCGCCTGGAACTGGATCTGGATGCCGAACTGGCGCGCCTGGAAAGGGCCGGCGTGCGGCTGATCACCTGGCACAGCCCTGACTATCCGGAACTGTTAAAAAACGTCTACCATCCACCGCCGGTGCTCTATCTGCGGGGCGCGCTGGCGCCTGCCGATGCCTGGGCTGTGGCTATTGTGGGCACACGCCGGGCCACTGCCTACGGCAAAGAGGCCGCCCGCCATCTGGCAGATAGTCTGGCCCGCGCCGGTGTGACGGTCGTCAGCGGTCTGGCGCGCGGCATCGACGCGATGGCGCATCAGGCCGCCATTGAAGCTGGTGGGCGCACCATCGCCGTGTTGGGCAGCGGGGTCGACGTGGCCTACCCGGCGGAAAACCGCCGCCTGATGCAACGCATCGCCGAACAGGGTGTGGTGATGAGCGAGTATGCCCTGGGCACGCCGCCGGAGGCCAGTAACTTTCCGCCGCGCAATCGTATCATCAGCGGGCTGTCACTGGGTGTGATCGTCGTCGAAGCGGGCGAGCGCAGCGGCGCGCTCATCACCGCCGACTTTGCTGCCGAGCAGGGTCGTGAGGTGTTTGCTGTGCCGGGCAACATGTTCAACCGTGGTTCGGTGGGTTGTAACCGCCTCATCCAGCAAGGCGCCAAGCTGGTACTCGGCGTCGATGATGTTCTGGAAGAACTCAACCTGACCCAGGCAGCCCAACAATTGGAGCTGCACACCGTCGTTCCGGAAAACGAGACCGAATCGCGCCTGTTGGGCTTTTTGTCCGGCGAACCGACGCATGTCGACGAGATCGTGCGCCAGTCTGATCTCAACATTGCGCAGGTCAGTTCCACACTGGCGCTGATGGAGCTGAAAGGTATGGTGCGTCAGGTGGGGGGCATGAATTACGTGCTGGCCCGCGAAACCGGCCCGGCCTATATCGTCGATTGATGTTTTTTCAGAGGGAGGTCTCGATGTACGCACTCATCATGGCCGGCGGCGTGGGCTCGCGCCTCTGGCCTCGCAGTCGCAAGCCAACACCCAAACAACTGTTGAACCTGACCTCCGAGCGGACGATGTTCCAGGAAGCGGTAGCGCGCCTGGAGCCGCTCTTTGAACCCCCACACGCCTTTGTGGTGACCAGCGCCGAATACGTGCCTGCCATGCGCCATCAGGTGCCGGCGCTGCCTGCTGAAAATTACGTGATCGAGCCATCGGGGCACGGCACCGCACCGTGTATCGGGCTGGCGGCTCTCTATTTGCGCCGCCTGGATCCGGACGCCATCATGGCCGTGCTCACGGCAGATCACTATATCGAAAAGTCGGATGCCTTTCGCGAGGCGCTGGCAGCCGCCGGCCAGATCGCCAGGGAAGGCTACCTGGTCACGTTGGGCATCAAGCCCGCCTTTCCCTCCACCGGTTACGGTTATATCCTGCGCGATCAAAAATTGACCGAGGTGGGCAATCTGGAAAGCTATCGCGTCAAACGCTTCACCGAAAAGCCAGATCTGCCCACTGCCCGCAAGTTTGTGGCCACCGGGCGTTATTACTGGAACAGCGGCATGTTCGTCTGGCGTGTGGCCGAGATCATGGCCGAATTCCAGCGTCAGATGCCGGCCCTGTTTGCGCAACTGACCGAGATCGACCGGGCCATCGGCACGCCGCAGGAAAAGGACGTGCTGACGCGCGTCTGGGCCGAGGTGGAGAATCAGACCATCGATTACGGCATCATGGAGGGCGCGCGCAACGTGGCCGTCATCCCGGTGGACATCGGCTGGTCTGATGTGGGCAGTTGGGCCACGCTGCTGGATATCCTGCCCGGCGACGAGAGCGGCAACGTGGTCACCGGGCAACACCTGGGCATCGACACACGGCGCACGCTGGTCTACAGCCCCCACAGGCTGGTGGCGACAGTGGGCCTGGAAGACATGATCGTCGTCGACACCGGTGATGCGTTGTTGGTTTGTTCCAAAGAGCGGGCGCAAGACGTGAAAAAGGTCGTCGATGCGCTCAAAGCGCAGGGCATCGAGAGCCTGTTGTAACCCCGGCCCCCTCACTGCCTGCTGCGTCAAGTGCAGGGCCAAACACGAGATAAAAGACCCCCGGCCAGTTTTCACCGCCAATGACAGCCCGGCCACACGCGGCTCTTGCCTGTCTGCCGCGCTGCGATGTTCCCCGAACCTGCGGGAGGGTAGGCTGAGCAGTTACCCCGGAATGGAACGAATGTTGCAAGATGCATCTCAAAGAAACGTTTGTTGCACTTTTTTGCCTTCTGTGGTAGAATACATGCACCTCGCCCCCCTCGTCCCGATCACCGATCTTGAATCTGGATGCCATCCCATTGTCTTCCATTTGAGCACGACCGGTCTCTGCGCTGTGTTGTACATTCGGCGTCAGGTGGAGCTGAAAGGTGACGGCTGATGAAAAAGCTGCCAGGACTTTTCACCGAGCAAGCTGCTCTCCAAGACCGCATCGCGGCTGCCTTGCCTCACATGAGCAAAAAACACAAACAGATCGCCAGCTTTATCCTCGATAACCGCGATTTTGTGGCCTACGCTTCGGCGAGTCAGGTAGCCGGTAGGGCCGAAACGAGCGCAGCCACCGTGGTGCGTTTCTGCCAATCTCTGGGTTACGACGGTTACCTGCACTTGCAGGAGGCAATTCGAGGGCGGGTACCCGTCCGCCAGACGCCGGCCCAACGCATCAAAGGCCAACTGACCAGCCCTGTTCCGCAGGAAGACCTGCTGATGCGGGTTTTCGCGACCGATGTTCACAACATCGAACAAACAGCCGCGCTGGTGTCGAACGGTCGTTTGCAGACCGCCGTGGCCGAGATACGCCGCGCCCGCCGGATTCTGGTGATCGGCGATGGTATGGCCGGGGCGGTGGCTCATTTTTTTGCCCACGCCCTGCAAGTGATCGGCCTGCCGGCGCAGCGGATCACTTGTGGTGGAGAGCCGTTGGCGCTGGCGCTGGCCTCTGTACAATCGCAAGATGTGGTGATGGGCATTGGCTTTTGGCGTAACCTGCGCGACGTGGTCACGGCTATCCGTCAGGCGCGGCAGGCAGGTGCGTCGACCATCGGCATCACCGATAGTTACCTTTCTCCTCTGGCTCGTTTGCCGGATCATCCTTTTTTGGTGGTCACAACTGGCATGGCGCACAGTCTATCGCTGGTGGGTGTCGTGTCGCTGCTGAACGCATTTCTGGTGGTGTTGTCTTTTTCCATCCCGGATCAAGTCGTCGAGTCTTTGCAGCGGCTGGATGCGGCTTACGAACGGTGTAATCTGTTGGCCGAATGACGTACGAAACGGAAGGAGGTGATGTGACGGATCAGAAACGGTGTGTCTCAGATCGATCTAAACAGCGCTATGTAATCGAAAAAGGAGGATCAACGTGCGAAACCCCAAGAGAAAATTGATGAGCAGCGTAATGGTGCTGCTGTCGCTGGCCCTCCTGGCAGGTTGTGCGACCCCCACCCCCGAGGTCGTCGAAAAAGTCGTGGAGAAGGTCGTCACGCAGGTGGTCAAAGAGACGGTCATCATCGAGGGCACGCCCCAGGTGGTGGAAAAGGAGGTGACCAAGGTTGTCAAAGAGACGGTACAGGTCGAAAAAGTCGTCACGGCAACCTCTGCACCCGAGCGAGATGTGATCATCGTCGCTCTGTCGTCTGCACCGGACACCCTCGATCCGGCCGACCACCGCAACCGCCAGTCAGAGACGGTGATCCGCAACATGTTCGATGGCCTGGTCACTCGCGATAGCACCAGCGGCGTGCATCTGGAATTGGCCGAGGCCATGAACTGGCTGGACGACACCACACTGGAAGTCAAGCTGCGCCAGGGGGTCAAGTTTCACGATGGCGTCGAGATGACGGCCGACGACGTGGTCTTTACCTTCGAGCGCATCATCCAGGAGAACAAGATCGAATACCCGGAGGCGCACACGTCGCCGCGCAAGGGTCTCATTGCGCCCCTGGAGTCCATCGAAAAAACAGACGACTATACGGTGGTCATGCGCTTTAGCGCTGCCTGGCCGCCGGCGATGCAGATGATCGTCCACCAGCAGATCGTGCCCAAGCATTACCTGGAGGAGGTGGGCACTGAAGGCTTTGTTGCCCATCCTATCGGTACGGGCCCCTTTAAATTCGTCTCGGCCGAAGGCCTGGAAGAAATCGTGCTGGAACGCTTTGACGACTATTACGGCGGCGCGCCAGATCTGGCGCCCGTGGGCTCGGCCTGTGTCAGGCAGGTGGTCTTTCGTGTCATCCCGGAGGCTTCTACACGGGTGGCCGCCTTGCTGGCCGGTGAGGTAGACATCATTCAGGCCGTGCCGGCAGGGCTGGTGGATACGCTGGCCCAGACGCCGGGCATCCAGGTCAAGGGAGCGGCTGGCACCCAGCCCAAGTGGATGGAGATGAACGTCAACCTGGCGCCATTCGACGACGTCCGGGTGCGCCAGGCGATGAACTATGCCGTGGACAAAGACCTGATCATCGAAGCCATCTATGGCGGTCGCGCCGTGGCCTTGCCCGGCGCGCTCTCGCCCTACAACAACTTTGTCAACAAGAGCCTCTCGCCCTATGCCTATGACCCCGACGAGGCCCTGGCCTTGCTGGCCGACGCCGGCTGGACCGACTCGAACGGTGATGGCATTCTGGACAAAGACGGCCAGAATTTCACCTTCACCATCGACACGCTGGAAGAGTGGCGACCCCTGGCCGAAGCCGTGGCCGGGCAATTCCGGGCCATTGGCATCGATGCCAGCGTGCGTTTCTGGGAGTACAGCGTTGTCAAGCCGATGCTCCAGGCTGGCGAGCGCCAGGCTTACCTGGACGACTGGGGCGACTCGGCCTTCGACCCGGTGGGCCACTTTGAGGCCAAGTGGCATGGCTACGTGGAAGGCTCTACCTACGGCCGGGGCAACTTTTCCGGGTACAA
Source organism: Chloroflexota bacterium (assembly GCA_049324835.1). Taxonomy (GTDB): domain Bacteria; phylum Chloroflexota; class Anaerolineae; order CAYNKW01; family CAYNKW01; genus JBMOMT01. Next base: position 190,633 of record JBMOMT010000060.1, read on the forward strand.
CAACGAGCGGGTGAACGAGCTCATCAAGCAAGGCGAGACGACGCCCGATCCGGCCAAACGGCAAGCGCTCTACGACGAGGCCCAGCAGCTTGTCTACGACGAGGCGCCGGCAGTGTTCCTGGTGTTGCCCGAAGAGGCCGAAGCCGCCCGGGCCGACATCCAGAACTGGAGCCCGGCTTCCGACAGTCGCATCAACCTGCACGACGTGTGTATCGGCGAATAACTCGTTCGATGTGCCAGTGAGCGATACGTGGTGCGTGAAACATGAGACTCGATCGCGCATCACGTATCGCGTTTCAGGAGCGGACAAGCCGTGAGAGCCATCAAAATCCTGGAGCGCATCCTGACCACTCTGCCCATCGTGCTGGGTGTGGCCATCATCGTCTTTTTTTTCATGCGCCTCACACCCGGCGATCCGGTAGATATCATGATGGGTCAGGGCGGCGCAGTATCTACCGGCGAGATGGAACAGTTGCGCCACGAGTTTCACCTGGATGAGCCCCTCCACGTGCAGTTGTGGTTGTTTCTGACCGACGCTCTGCGCGGTGACCTGGGCTACTCGTACATCCAGAAACGGCCCGTGACCGAGCTCATCGCCGAACGGTTGCCGGCCACCATCGAGCTTGCCGCCGGAGCGCTCTTTTTCGGCCTGCTCATCGCTGTGCCGGTGGGTATCCTCTCGGCTGTGAGGCAGAACTCGCTGCTGGATCGTCTCAGCATGGCCGGGGCCTTTCTGGGCATTTCGATGCCTTCTTTTTGGCTGGGCATCATCCTGATCCTGTTCTTTTCGGTGCGCCTGCATTGGTTGCCCGTGCAGGGGCGCATCGGTTTTGGCGCCGGCCTGGACAAAGTGACCGGCCTCTATGTGCTGGATAGTCTGCTGACCAGGAACTGGCCGGCGCTGGTTAGCAGTCTCAAACACCTGGTTTTGCCCTCGATCAGCCTGGGGGCATCGGTGGCGGCCATCGTGGCCCGCGTGCTCCGTTCCAGCATGGTGGAGATCTTGCGACAGGATTACATCACTCTGGCGCGGGCCAAGGGGCTGCGTGACTTTTGGGTGGTGATGAAACACGCCTTGCGTAATGCCCTCATCCCCACCGTGACGGTGGTGGGCCTGCAGGTGGGCACGCTCCTGGGTGGCAACATGATCGTCGAGACCGTTTTTGGCTGGCCCGGCCTGGGCCGGTTGGTGGTCCGGGCCATCTTTGAGCGCGACTTTCCGCTGGTTCAGAGTGCCGTGATGGTTTACGCCATCACCTACGTGGCCGCTAACCTGATCGTAGACATTCTCTATACCTACCTGAACCCCAAGATCGAGCTGTAGGCCAGACATCGGAGGACAGGATGGACATGACGGCTTCCTCGGAGACCTTTTTGGCGCGGCAAGGTTACGTGTGGCGCCTCCGGCTGCGGCTCTTGCGACAGAACCTGGGCAATTTCCTGAGCGATCTGCGCCAGCACCCGCTGGCCCTGCTGGCCGGCATCGTGGTTCTGGCCTACATTCTGGCGGCCATTTTTGCCCCTTATCTCACTCACCACGATCCAGACCTGGGCAACCTGCGGCAACGACTTTTGCCCCCCGCCTGGGAAACAGGCGGCGACCCGGCCTACCTGCTGGGCACCGACGATCAGGGCCGCGATCTTTTGACACGCATCGTCTTTGGCGCGCGTATTTCTCTGATGGTGGGGCTGCTGTCGGTGGGCATCTCGGTGGTTATTGGCACGGCTCTGGGCGCGCTGGCCGGTTACTATCGCGGCCTGGTGGATCAGGTTCTCTCGCGTTTTGCGGAGCTGCTGTTGGCCTTCCCTTTCCTGATCTTTGCCATTGGGGTGATGGCCTTTCTGGGGCCGGGTTTCACCAACCTGATCCTGGCGCTGACGTTCAAGGGCTGGGTAGAGTTCTTTCGACTGATGCGCGGCGAGATGCTGGCCGAAAAGACCAAAGAGTACGTGGAGGCCGCCAGAGTGGTGGGGCAATCCAACAGCCGCATCATCGGCAGCGAAATTCTGCCCAATACGATCCAGGCCGTTTTTGTGCTGGCCACGCTGCGCATGGGTTACATGATCATCATGGAGGCCAGCCTCAGCTTCCTGGGCCTGGGCATCCAGCCGCCCACGCCGGCCTGGGGCTCGATGGTCGCTACGGGCCGCGACTATTTGCTCACTGCCTGGTGGGTCTCGACGCTGCCGGGCATCGCCATTCTGATCCTGGTGCTGGCTATCAATGTCTTTGGCGAGGGCCTGCGCGACATTCTGGATCCGCGCCTCAAAGTGGAGTAACAACGTGGAAACGATGGCTCAACCCCTGCTGGAACTGGATCGTTTGACCACCGTCTTTCCCACCAAACGTGGCCTGGTGCGGGCAGCCGATGGCATCAGTTTGACGCTTCACGAGGGCGAAAAACTGGGCATCGTGGGGGAATCGGGTTCGGGCAAAAGCGTCACCCTGCTCTCCATCCTGCGGCTGGTGCCCTATCCGGGCCGCATCGACGGCGGCGAGGTGCGTTTTCGTGGTGAGAACCTGCTGGCCAAATCGGCCCAAGAGATGCGACAGTTGCGGGGCAAAGAGATCGCCATGATCTTTCAAGACCCCATGACCACGCTCAATCCGGCCTTTCTGGTGGGTGAGCAGATCCGCGAATCGCTGCGGGTGCACCGCATCGTGCCCCGATCCGGCGGCTTTTTCACCCGGCTGTTCGACCGCCGCCGCAAAGCGACCGAGTACGAGCGCGTCTGGGCGGCCATGGCCGACGTGGGCATCCCCGTGCCGCGCCAGAACGCCCGTCGTTACCCGCATCAGTTCAGCGGGGGCATGCAACAGCGCGCCCTGACGGCCATCGCTCTTTCGTGCGAGCCCAGGGTGCTGCTGGCCGACGAGCCGACCACCGCCCTGGATGTGACCATCCAGGCGCAGATACTGGCGCTTCTGGACCAGATCAATCGTGAGCACGGCACGGCAGTGGTGCTGGTGACGCACAACCTGGGGGTGGTGGCCGAGTTCTGCCACAAGATCATCGTCATGTACGCTGGTCAGGTGATGGAGAAAGGCGCCATCGGTCCGGTCGTCCAAGACCCCAAACACCCCTACACGCGCGGCCTGCTGAGATGCCTGCCGCGCATCAGCTCGCAGCTCAAGATCGCCCCCATCCCCGGATTGGTGCCAGACCTGGCCCATCTGCCGCCGGGCTGCGCCTTTGCGCCACGCTGCGACAACGTCAGGGCCGAGTGCACACAGCGCCAGGCCATTCCCCTGAAAAAGCTGCCGGACGGGCGTCTGGTTCGTTGTCTGCTCTACTAGACACGACGCGGCGTCGGCCACCTGGAGGAAAAAAACTTGGAACAACCGTTGGTCGAAGCGCGGGGCATCAAGATGTACTTTCCCATCCGGCACAGCCTGCTGGTGAGACTTTTGACCGGGCGACGGGATCAGTGGGTCAGAGCGGTGGATGGGGTAGACCTGAAAATCTACCCCGGCGAAACAGTGGGGCTGGTGGGTGAATCGGGCTGCGGCAAGACGACCTTGGGCCGCGTCTTGACGCGCCTCTACGAGCCTACAGATGGTCAGGTTTTGTTTCAGGGGCAGTCTATCGGTGCGGGGAACGGCAGAGGGAGCCGGGGGGCTGCGCCTGTGGACGCCGGGCGACCGGCTCAGGCCAGACAACCTCTGGACCGCTTGAGCTTTTACCAGAAAACCCAGATGATCTTCCAGAACCCCTATTCCTCACTCAACCCCCGCAAGACGGTGCGCCAGATCGTCGCGGTGCCGCTCAAGAACCGGGGTATCCACGATTTTAAGGCCATCGAAGAACAGGTGGCTTACCTGCTGCGCCGGGTGGGCATCCCGGAGCAGCGCATGGATACTTATCCCCACCAGTTCAGCGGCGGCCAGCGGCAGCGCATCGGCATCGCCCGCGCGCTGGCCATGCAGCCCCAATTCATCGTGTGCGACGAACCGGTCTCGGCGCTGGATGTGTCCATCCAGGCCCAGGTGATCGAGTTGCTGGACGAGCTGCAACAGGAATTCAACCTGACCTATCTGTTCATCGCCCACGATTTGAGTGTCGTCCATTACGTCAGCAACCGGGTGGCGATCATGTACCTGGGCAAGATCGTCGAAGAAGGCCCCACCGACGAGATCTTTGGCCACCCGGCGCACCCCTACACGCAGGCGCTCATGGCCGCCGTGCCCAAGGTGGACAAGGCCGCCCGCCAGGAGCGCATCATCCTGGAGGGCAGCGTGCCCAGTCCCATCGACCCGCCGGGTGGTTGCCGCTTTCACCCCCGCTGTTTTGCCAGGGTCGGCGCGATTTGTGAGGAGCAAGAGCCGGCCTTCACCGCCGTGGATGGCAACCATCGGGTGGCCTGTCATCGGTACCCAGGAGATTGAATCTTGACAAGAGCTATGCACAGATACCTCACCCTCACCCTGGAAGGCGATCCTTACACCATGGGGTGGCAACATGGTCGCCAGGTGCGCGAGCTGCGCCCGCTCATCGTACAGGCTATGGAGGCGCGCTTTACCCAGCTCGAGCAGGACGGCCCCGACGCACGCTTTGAAACGCTGCTGCGTGAAACACGCGGCCTGCTGGAAGCATCTGCCTCACCGCTGCTGGCCATGATTCGGGGGCAGGCTGACGCGCTGGATGTCGAGTTCGAAACACTGCTGCGTTATGCCCTGGTCTCTTTTCTGCGCGACGACCTGGTGATCCGCCGGGCAACGGGTGCGCAGGGCTGCACTACCTGGGCCGCTGCCGGTTCGGCAACCGCCGATGGGCGGCCCATGCTGGTCAAGAACCGCGATTATCTTCCGGAGCATTTGCCGCTACAAGTTGTGGTCCGCGCCACGCCGGAGGTGGGGTATCGTTATCTCTATGTCAGCAGCGCCGGCAGTCCGGGCGTTTTCTGCGCCGGCATCAACCAGGTTGGGCTGGCAGTGGCCGATACCCACGTCTACTCGGCCGATCTCGGCCCCGGCCTGCCCTCCTACGCGCTGATGATGCAGCTCTTGGAGGCACATGACAGTCTGCCCTCGGCGCTGGACTATCTCCGCGCCACGCCCCGCCTGGGGCGCAATAATCTGATTCTGGCCGATGGCCAGGGCCGCCTGGCCGTCTTTGAAAGTGGCAACCGGCGCTATGGCTTGTTCGAGAGCTCGGATGGGGTGCTGGTGAACACCAACCACTTTGTCAGCGCCGAGATGCGGCCCTGTTTCGTCGAGATCGATCCGCCCGACGCCCGTGGTCGCTCGTTTGGGCGCTACGAAAAAACCATGGCCGAGCTGGAAGCTGCCTTTGGCCAGGTGGATGTGGCCTTTGCCCAACGGCTGATGGCCTCTCACGATGGGCCGTTGGCCTCGTTGTGCTGCCACCCGGAGGCCAACAGTTTTGCCAGCACCATCTCGGCCAGCATCTTGTTGCCGGTTCAGCGGCAGATGCTCTTTTGCCACGGCCAGCCCTGTCAGGGGTATTACGATGAATTTTCGCTCTGAATATCAGATCGAAGGGATGGGAAAAAACGATGCCGGCCATTGATCGCCAGGGACTTGGCAACGGTTTTTTTCAGCTTCTCACCACCAGTAACGTGGAGCGCATCCACGATGGCGCTCTTCAGGTTCTGGCACAAACCGGCATCGTCGTCCATCATCAGCCCACGCTGGCTCTGCTGGAAAGCGCCGGCTGCCGGCTGGTGCGTGAGCAGCAGCGCGTCTATCTGCCCGCGGCTGTGATCGAGCAGGCCGTCGCTCGGGCGCCCGGCGTGGTGGCCCTCTACGATCGGTTGGGGAAACCGGCGATGGCGCTGGGAGCAGGGCCCCTGCATGCGCGCACCTCCAGCGGGGCCACCAGCATTTTGGATCCATTCAGTGGCGCGTGCCGTCCGGCCAGCCGTCAGGATGCAGCGTTGGCCGCCCGCCTGGCCGATGCCCTGCCCCACGTCCACGGCGTGAGCACGATGGCCGTGCAACCGGCTGACGTGCCGGCGTCTGAAGTGGATGTGCACGCCCTGCACATCGCCCTGACCAACAGTTCCAAACCACTGGGGTATGTGTGTCTCAACGAAGGGTTGTTGGATGGCGTGTTAGCCATGGCGGCTACTGTGGCCGGGGGAGAAACCTGGTTGCGAGAACGCCCCTTCCTCACCGCCCTGGCCGAATCTACCTCGCCGCTGCAATTTGTGTCCAGCCAGATGGCTGTGCTGCAGGCATTCGCCTCACGAGGTTTGCCACTCACCCTCCACGCCCATCCCATCGCCGGCCTGACCGCGCCGGTCACTCTTTCCGGTTTGTTGGTCGTAACTCACGCCGAGGTCCTGGCTCTGGCGACGATAGCGCAACTGATCCGGGCGGGCGCGCCGGTGATCTATGGCATGTCCTCATCGGTGCCAGACATGCGCTCCGGGGCCAACCTGTCCGGCGCAGTCGAGATCGGGTTGTTGGGGGCGGCTGTGGCCCAATTGGCCCGCCGATGTGGCCTGCCTTGTGTGGTGAGCACCGGCAGCGACGCCCACGCGCCGGGTGATCAATCGGTCATGGAGCGGCTGATGACGCTGCTGCTGCCGGCGTTGGCCGGCGTCGATCTGGTCAACCTCACCACGCTGAGCACCAAAATGGCGTTCAGCCCGGAGCAAGTGCTCCTGGACGAGACCGTGCTGGGTCTGGTCGAGCGTTGCCTGCGGGGCATCACCGTCGACGAGACCACCCTGGCCCTGAGTCTGATCCAGGCTGTCGGGCCGGCAGGGGCTTTCATCACAACCGATCATACCCTGGGGCACTTTCGGAACGAGTTGCTCGTCCCGGAGCTGGTCAACCGCAATGGCCGGGCCGCGTGGGAAGCCGCCGGAGCGCCCGACATGCGCAGCCGCGCGCGCGAACGGCTGCGGCGCGTTCTGGACGAACATCAGCCGGCCCCGCTGCCGGACGGCGTTGCCGCACGCCTGGCCGACATCGTCCGTGAGGCCTCGGTCCCGGTCGTAGAGTAGGGGCGAGCCATCACAGCCAACCGCCCATCAAGCGATGAGTGCAGGATGAGACCCATGTCGACACGAAAAATCACCGTCTGCGGCGGGGGCAACGGCGCACAAACGCTACTGCCCATCGCCGCCCATAACCTGGGCTGTCCGGTGGATATTTTTGCCCCTTTTGGAGACGAAGCCGAGCGGCTGCAGGCCGGGATCGAGGCCCACGGCGGCCTGGAGGTCGTGGGTGCGGTGCAGGCGCGCGCCCGGCCGAGGCGGGTCAGCGCCGATCCGGCTGAGGTCATCCCCGGCTCTGACGTGGTGCTGCTGGTGCTGCCCGCCTTTGCCCACGAGTCCACACTGCGCCAGGTCGTCCCCTTTTTGGACGAGGGCGCGTGGGTGGGGGCCATGCCCGCCCGTGGCGGCCTCGACTATGCTGCGACTCACGTATTGAAACAGCAGGGCCGCGACGACGTGATACTTTTCGGCCTGCAAACGCTGCCCTGGGCCTGCCGCATCCACGAGTATGGCCGGGTGGTGCACGTGTTGGGGGTGAAGGACATCGTGGACGTTGCCAGCCGACCCGCCGCCGAGGTGGGCGGGGTCGCGTCGTTGTTACAGGCCATGCTGGGGCTGCGCATCGGCGCGGCGGATGGCTTTTTGGCTCTGACACTGGCCAACACCGGGCAGCTCATCCATCCGGGCATCATGTACGCCCACTTGGCCGCCTGGGATGGCACGCTTTTCGGCGCAGACGAGGTGCCGCTGTTTTACCAGGGCCTGAGTGAGGCGGGCGCACAGAGGCTGGGCCACCTGAGCGACGAAATCCAGCGTATCCGCGCCCGCCTGGAACCCGCACTCGCTCTCTCGACCGTACGCCCGCTGCACGATTGGCTGTTACACTCGTATGGCAGCGCCATTGCCGACCCATCCACGCTGCGCAGCAGTTTCGTCAGCAACCGCGCCTATGCCGGGTTGAAAGCGCCGGTGCATGAGATCTCGCCGGGGCGGTTTGCCCCCGATTTTCGGGCGCGTTATCTGGCCGAAGACGTGCCCTTTGGCCTGGCGGTGAGCCGGGCGATCGCGCAACTGGCCGGAGTCGAGACGCCGGTCGTGGACGAGGTGATCGCCTGGGCCGGGTCGCGGTTGGGCAAGGACTATCTGGGCGCGGACGCAGTCGAGGCGCGTATTCCACAAAAGTATGGGGTGCAAAGTGTAGAAGCGTTGATTGGCTTGGAGCGTGACGCATGAAACAGGAAAAAAAGCACAAAGGAGATAGTGTTATGGCTGGAGCGGAAACGCTGAACAAAAAACGCCGCGTGATGGCCGGTTCCATCGGCGACTGTGTCCACTCGCTGGGCGTGGAAACGTTCGCCGAGTGGATGGAGGATCGGGGCGAGGGCCACATGGCCGTCAAGCTGGGTCCGGCGGTGCCTATCGAGGACGTGATCAACAAGGTCCGCGAGTCGCGGCCCGAAATGGTGGCCATCTCGATGCGCCTGGGCGACCTGCACGTGGACAAACTCGTCGGCGAGTTTATCGAAAAAGCGGCCCAATACCACCTGTTGCCCCGCGAGAGCGGCATTCGTTATGCCTTTGGCGGGCTGCGCCCGGCGGCCAACCTGGTGCGGGCCATGACCGGCTTGCCGGTGCTGGAAGACAAGTTCTCACCACCAGAGGATCGGCATTACGATCTGGACGAGATCGCCGAAAACTATGCCGACATCGACGCCTTCCAGGGCTTTTTTGAGCTGGTGGTGGATGACTATATCACCATGGAAGAGTTGGAAGCCTTTGCCTCCGGCGAAAAGGTGAGCGTGAAAAAACAGGCGGTTCAATGGGCCGACGACTTGTTGACCCGTGTGCGTCAGGTGCGCGAGCTGGAGAGCCGGCCCATCATCCGCGCCCACATCGGTGTGGCTGCCGATAGCATCGAGCCGACGGTGGCGGCGGTGGAAAAACTGGCCGAGGCCGGATGTCTGGAGATCGTCTCGCTGGCGCCGGATCAGCCTTCGCAGGAATATCTGGCCAAGTTTGTGCGCGGCGAAGAAGACCCGGAGAAATATCTCAAAGGCCAGGGCGGCGTGCCTATCCGCTCCAGAGAAGACCTGGTGCGGCTCAAGCAGGCCACCCAGCGCGGCAACTATCCCATGACGCGCATCTATTCCGGCACCGACGAGTTGCTCGAGCTGGCCAAACTCTACGAAGGCGCTTTTCGTATGCCCTTCCCGGCGGTGCCCATCTTTTTTTACAACGAGCTGGACGGACGCGGTCCCATCTCGATTCGCGATAGTTTCGATGAGCACTTTGAGGTGATGCGCTGGTGGGCCTCCATCGACAAAGCCGTCGAGATCAACGATCCCCATCAGTGGCAGTTGCGCAACAGCACCGACGACTTGCTCGTCATGGATCACGTCGTTGCCGGTGTGGTGGCGCTCAAGATGGGCATCAGGAACTATGTCATGCAGATGATGTTCGATCTGCCGCCCGGCACCTCTGGTCTCAACGACCTGGCCAAGTTTCAGGCGGCCTACGAGTTGATCGAACCGCTGACCCGCCATTTCAACTTTAACATCATCAAAGAGACGCGCGGCGGGCTTTCGGACTTTCCACCCAACCTGGATAAAGCCAAGGGCCACCTGGCCATCTCCACCTACTGGCAGATGTACATGGCGCCCGACATCGTTCACGTGGTGAGTTTTTCCGAGGCTCACCACGAGGCCAAAGCCGAGGACGTCATCGAAAGTTGTGACATTGTCAAACAAGTGTTCGAAGACTTTGACCGCGACGAAAAGCCCGACATCTGGCACGACCCGCGGCTCATGGCCCGCAAGCGGGCGCTCAAGTGGGGCGCCATGTACAACCTGCTGCACCTGGCGTTGTTGGGTGGTTACGAAGGGCCGGTGACGCTGGACAACTTTTTCATGTGGGCCATCTCGCCGGAGGAGGCGCGCCAGCGCGATTACCCCAGCCAATGGGAGCGTAACTATGAGGCGATGTTGCTCAGTTTCCTCGACGAGGCCAGTTATCCCACCGGTCAGTGCGGTATGATCAGCCCCGACACGCTGGATCTGGCCGTGCAGGTGGGCCTCTTTCAAGCGCCCCAGATCACCGTGCTGGACAAACGTTACGAGATGGTGGGCAACTGCCGCACCAAGATCGTCAATGGCGGCTGCGTCATCGACGAGTTCGACGGTGTCAAAGTGCACGACGAGATCGAGCGGGTGGACAGGGTGCGCCAGCGCCAGCCGTGGTTCTTCGACAAGACCATCAGCCAGGCCGATGAAGACCTGTACATCACCGAGACCGCCGAAGCGATGGACGAGGATGTGGTGACACAGGCGCGCAAACGGCTGGGCATCCACAGCGAGGCCGATCTGGCGGGCAGGCGGGTGTTGGTGGTGGACTTTGGCAGCACGTTCTCCAAAATCGGCATCTTTGACACCCAAACCGAGACGTTCGATTTATGCTACGTGCCCACGGTCGTCAAAGACCTGCGCGCCTCGCTGGCTGACGGATTGGGCGTCAAAGAGGAGTGCGAACGTCGCGGCGATTGGCAGCCGCTGGCGCGGGAAATGGCCCGATTCGACATCAAACTGCCCTGTTCCAGCGCCAAAGGCGGCCTCAAGATGATCACCGTCTCGATGGTCAAAGAAGAGAGCGGTTTTGCCGCCGAGCTGGCGGCTCTCACTGCCGGCGCCAAGTTGATCAACAATTACGATGGCAGGCTCACTGAGGCGCAGGCGCAGGCTATCTACGAGCTGGATCAACCCGAGATCATCCTCCAGGCCGGCGGCGTGGATTTCGGCGGCGACACCGAAACTCAGTTGCACAATGCCCGTCTGCTGGCCAAATATGCCAGGGCGGTCACCTATACCCGTTACGGTGTGCCGGTGATCTATGCCGGCAATCAGGATATCCGCGACGAGATCGAACGCATCTACCGCGCCGAGGGGGTGGATATTCGCCTCACGCCCAACGTCATGCCGGAAGTCAATACCTTTCACATCGAAGTGGTCAACGAAGCCATCCGCGAGCTGTTCCAGACGATCATCATCCGCGGCAAAGGCTTCGACGTGGTCGAAGAGTACATGAGCGCGCCCTTTGTCCCCACGCCGCGGGCGGCCTTCCGCGGCATCAACCTGCTGGCCAAAGGCTACGGCGACGAGCCTGGCCTGGGTAACATCATGGCTCTCGACATCGGCGGCGCGACGACCGACTTTTACTCCAACGTGGCCGACAACCCGCTCTATGCCTACCCCGGCAACGACCCGCGGCGTAAGGTCAAACGCACCATCCTCAAGACGCCCAACACACCGCTGGCCTATCGCCGCGTCGAGGGTAAATATGGCCTGGCCTACGACGCCGAGAACGTCAAGGAGCTGGCGCGTTTCCAGAGCGGGATCATGAAACGCGACCTGGAGGTCTTTCTCCTCCAAGAGTACCCCGACTTCCGCCCTGGCCGCGACGAATTTGGCAGCTTTGTGCAGCGTTTCGACGGTCGGCTGGACTTTGACCTGGATCGTTACCTGAGCTGGCTGACGGCCAACCCCCACGCCTTGCCGGCCACAAAAGAGGAAAACGCCGTACGCTCCTTCCTGGCCAAAGAGATCATGGCCGCCACCACCGGGCGCAACCTGGGCTACGTGCGCGAAACCGACACCTACTTTTTGCAGTATGGCGTCAACTTTTTTAATCAGCCCTGCACCACACTGCTCATCGGCGGCACCATCTATCACAAGTGCAAGGGCGGCGGCGATTTCGGTCGTGACTTGAGGCTCATCGCCGCCGGCACGCAATATAACCCCGACGAGAGCCACATCTTGCGGCCCCGGGGAAAGGTCCTGCTCGACGCGGCTTACATGGTCTCCATCGTCGGTGGGCTGTACGGTCAGATCGATCCGGAGCGGGCGTTGCGTATGCTCAAGCGTAACCTGCTGCCCCTGGATGCGCCCGGCACGGAGGTGGGATCAGAATAGACTTTCGGCGCCGATGGACCACCGCGACCCTGCCGCAGGCTCGAAACCTGCGGCAGGACGATCCCCATCGTAGCGGTCAGGTCATTTGCCAGGAAGCACCTTTTATGCTAGAATACAGCCACTTGTGGTGAGTGTAGCCGAGTGGTCAAGGCACCTGGTTGTGGCCCAGGAGACCGTGGGTTCGAATCCCATCACTCACCCCAGTGTGCGCCATGCCCCTCCTGACCAGGAGGGGTTTTGACTTTTCGTATCCACTGCACAAGGCAACCGATGACCCATCGAATGCAAATTTTGGGCCTGTTGCTGATACTCGCGCTGACCGGCTGTCACGAATCCAACGCCTCACCCACCTTTGTCGCTGCCACGGCTCTGCCCCAACTGACCGCCACCGCCGCCCTTTTTCCTACGCCTGCCCGGCCCAGCGCCACCCCGAAACCGGTTTTCACCCCCACGCCTGCCTATCCCGGCAGCTACTCTGGCATCCCCACGCCCGACCCAACCCGCGCCGGGCTGTCGGTCCACACCGGCTCGGACAGTTACACCGTCCGCCCCGGTGATACCCTCACCGGCATCGCCTGGGCCTTTGGGTGCACGGTAGAGGATCTCGTCCAGGCCAACGGATTGGCCAGCGCCAATGCCATCTGGGTGGGCCAGCGATTGCTCATTCCCGTGCAAGCCACGCTTGCTGGCCCGGCCCACAAGCTGATCCCAGACAGCGAGCTGGTCTACGGCCCGGCTGCTATCCATTTCGATCTGGCAGGTTTTGTGGCCGGGCAGGGCGGTTACCTGTCCGGTTACAGCGAACACCTCGATGGCCGCGAGTATTCGGGAGCCGAGATCGTACAGATGGTGGCGCAGCGTTTCAGTGTTGGGCCGCGCCTGCTGCTGGCCCTGCTGGAATACCAGTCCGCCTGGGTGACCGAGTCCGAGCCATCGCCGGATACACTGACCTACCCACTGGGCAGGATCGAATACAGCCGCCGCGGCCTCTATGGCCAGTTGGAATGGATGGCGGCTGAACTGAACGCCGGGTATTACGCCTGGCGACGCGAGGGTCAGGATACCGCTCGCCTGCTCGATGGGCAGCGGGTGGCTCTATCGCCGGGACTCAACGCCGGCACGGCAGGGGTGCAGCACGCTCTGGCCTCGGTGTGCGATTGGCCGCACTGGCAGCGCGCTGTGGGCCTGGAGGGCCTCGCCAGCGTCTACGAGCGGCTGTTCGGCAACCCCTTTGCCTACACCGTCGAACCGCTCGTGCCGGCGGATCTGGTCCAGCCGGAGATGCGTCTGCCCTGGCCGGCCGGCGAGGTCTGGTATCTCACCGGTGGGCCGCACGAAGGCTGGGGCCGGGGCAGCGCCTGGGCCGCGCTCGACTTTGTGCCGCCCGACATGAGCGGCGGCTGCGCCGTCTCGCAGGCGTGGGTCACGGCGGCGGCGGCTGGCCTGGTGCTGCGCAGCGACACCGGCGAGGTGATCATCGATCTGGACGGCGACGGTTACGAACAAAGCGGCTGGCTGCTCTGTTACCTGCACATCGCCGCCGATGGCCGCGCGCCGGCCGGAACCTGGGTCCATCGTGGTCAGCGCATTGGCCATCCTTCCTGTGAGGGTGGCTTTGCCGACGCCACCCATGTCCACATCGCCCGCCGCTTTAACGGCGAATGGATCTCGGCCGGCATGGGAGCCACGCCGCTGGTGCTTTCTGGCTGGCAGGCTGTCGAAGGCCCGCGCGCCTACGACGGCGCTCTGATCCAAGGTGACGCCGAGCGCCTTGCTTGTGAGTGTATGCTCGACGATTACAACGGCCTGCTCTCGGATAATGCCAGGCCAGGCGAGTAGAGAGGAAACGTCGATGGGGGTACTGCAAGTCGCTCTGCTGCAAATGGCGGCCGGCGGCGCCGATCAGCAGGCCAACCGGGTCAAAGCAGAGCAGTTCTGTCGTCGGGCCAGGGGAATGGGGGCCGATGTTGCTCTCTTGCCCGAAATGTGGAACGTGGGTTACACCTTTTTTCACCCGGCGCAGCCCGGCGCGCGTCAGGCCTGGTATGCTCAGGCGGTGAGCCAGGACGACGCATTTGTGCGCCATTTTCAAGCGCTGGCCCGGCAACTCGGCATGGCCATCGCCCTGACCTACCTGGAACGCTGGCCCGGCGCGCCGCGTAACACCGTCTCGCTCATCGATCGCCATGGGCGCATCGTTTTGACCTACGCCAAGGTGCACACCTGCGATTTTGACCGAGAGGCGGCCCTCACCCCCGGCGCCACCTTTGAGGTGTGCACGCTGGATACCGCTCACGGGGCGGTCGGTGTGGGGGCCATGATCTGCTTCGACCGCGAGTTCCCCGAGAGCGCCCGGCTGCTCATGCTCCAGGGCGCCGAGATCATCCTCACACCCAACGCCTGCCATCTGGAGCAAAACCGGCTGAGCCAGTTTCGGGCGCGCGCCTTTGAGAACATGGTCGGGCTGGCGATGGCCAATTATGCCGCTCCGGACTGCAATGGCCACTCGGTGGCGCTGGATGGTATGGCTTTCGACGAAAACGAAACCTCTCGCGACATGCAGCTCGTCCTGGCGGGTGAGGCAGAAGGGGTCTATCTGGCCGGTTTCGATGTGGAGCGGCTGCGGGCCTACCGGCAGCGCGAGGTGTGGGGCAACGCCTTTCGTAAACCTGCCAGTTACGGCCTGTTGACGTCTGCCGAGGTCGCGCCGCCCTTTATCCGGCCCAGTGCAAAAAGATGATACGGAGGGAACACTTGGATCAAAAAGCTTTTCAAGATCATTATCCGGACAACCTGAGCTACTGTTATGGCTGTGGCCGGCTCAACGAGCACGGTTTGCAGATCAAGAGCTACTGGGATGGCGACGAGACGGTGTGTGTCTTTCAGCCCCGACCCTATCACATTGCCATTCCTGGCTACGTCTATGGTGGGTTGATCGCTTCGCTCATCGACTGTCACGGCACGGGCACAGCCGCGGCGGCGGCCTACCGCGCCGAGGGACGCGCCATGGACACCGAGCCGCCGTTCCGTTTTGTGACGGCGTCGCTCCACGTGGACTATGTGCGGCCCACGCCTCTGGGTGTGCCGTTAGAGTTGCGGGCGCAGGTGCAAGAGATCAAGGGCCGCAAAGTGGTGGTGCGTGTGGCTCTCAGCGCCGCAGGCGAGCTGTGCGCCCGCGGCGAGGTGGTGGCCGTTCAGATGCCGCCGCATCTGGTGCCCCAATGAGCCAGGCGACGACCACGCAGACGCAGGATCGGTTTCGAGGCTGCCTGGTGGGATTGGCCGTGGGCGACGCGCTGGGTGGCCCGCTGGAGTTCATGAGCGCGGCGCAGATCGTGGCCCGGCACGGCGGCCCGGTGCGAGAGATGATCGGCGGCGGCTGGTTGAGCCTGCGCCCCGGCGAGTTCACCGACGACACCCAGATGGCGTTGTGTATCGCGGAAAGCCTCGTCGAACGGCGCGCCTTTGATATGACCGACATCACCCATCGGTTTCTGGTCTGGTACGAGAGCCAACCCAAAGACATCGGCAACATCACCCGGTTGGCGCTGGCCCAGTTGGAACGGGGCGTGGCCTGGCAGGAGGCGGGCCGTATCGCTCACGAGCTGACGGCTGGCAAAAGCGCCGGCAACGGCAGCGTCATGCGCTGTGCGCCGCTGGCGCTCTATCGCTGGCGGGACGATAGGCTGTTGATCGCCGATTCGGTGGACAGCTCGCGGGTGACCCACTGGGACGATCTGGCCTGTTACGGCGCGGCGATGCTCAACCTGACGATCGCCGAATTGCTGCATGGTCGCCGCGATGGGGCTATCGAGGTGGCGGTCGAAAAGCTGGCTGAAGCGGCGCCGGCCGTCACTCGGCGTCTGGCGGGTGTGCCATCGCTCTCGCGCAGCGCGCTCCAACCGACCGGTTTCGTGTTGGATACGCTAGAGGCGGCGGTCTGGTGCTGGTTGAACGCTGCCAGTTTTGAGGAGGCGGTGGTGAGCGCGGTCAACCTGGGCGGTGACGCCGATACGGTGGGGGCGGTTTGCGGGGCGCTGGCCGGCGCCGATTTTGGGCTGACGGCCATTCCATCGCGTTGGCTGGAGGTTCTGGGGGGGCGAGAGCATCTGATTGGCCTGGCCGATGCGCTCTACCGGCTGGCCAAATAAAAAAGCGAAGCGGTCGCTTCGCTTTTCAAGGCCAGGAAAGGCCCCAACGGCGGGTCTGGAAACGGTGGAAGGCCGGAGCGTCTACCAGTCGTCGTCCTCGCCCACAAAACTCTCAAAATCGTCATCCCAGTCCAGGCCGTTCTCGTCGAACATTTCGTCGGCCAGGGCGCCGCTGTTGATCTGCCACTCTTCGAGCGCCGCCTCGGCGGTCTCGCGGATCTCGTCGTCGGCGCCTTCCAGACTGAGCTCGTCCAGCCGCTCAAAAGCGCCTTCCCAGCCGCTCTGACCGAGCGCCCAGATAGCTTCTAGCATGATCTCTCGATCGTCCGAGTAGGTCAGCCGCCACAGTTCCTTGCCCGCTTCGGTCAGTCCGGCCTCGCCGGCGGCGCGGATGGCCTCCCGTTGCAGATCGGGGTCGGGATTGTGAAGCTCTTTGATAAGGGTCTCTGACCAGCGCACACCGCCGTTGCGCCCCATGGCAAAAATGGCGCTGAGTTTCATCTTGGGGTCGGCGTGGGCATAGGCCTGAGAGATGATATCGGTCACTTGCTCATCGGTGCAGAAGCTCAGCGCCTCCACGGCAAAACGCCGCTCGTCCAGGGTTTTACTCTCGTCGCGGTAGAGGGCCAGCAAAAAAGTTCTGACTTTTAAATAGTCCTCGTGGGGCAGCTCGTCGGCGCGCGCCAGTTCATCTATTGGCCCAAAGTCGAAATCATATTGGGCCATTTCGCCCTCGTAGACAAAACGGCCCAGAGTGACAATGGCCCGGCAGCGCACCATCTCGTCGGGATCGTTTTGGGCGATGTGGAACAAAAGTGGCACGAACTCTGACTCGGGGTAATCCCATAGCCCTTCGATGGCGACCATCCGGACTTCGGGTTCTGGATCGGCCACATGCTTGCGGATGATGCGTCGACGAGCTGGCGTGAAATCGGGAGACTCGACGATCTGGCGCAGCAGGGCAATACGATCCTCTTTTGATGGTTCACTTGCTGTGGTCATGCACACCCCCTCCGGTCGAATAAATCGGGCTACAACCTCGGCGCTGAATATTGAGAGCTTTTTGCTTTCCATTGTACCATGATTTTTGCCATTTGACCAGACCCAATTTTTAAATCATACTAGCTGTTGTAGCCAGCGTGACTATCTGATACAAGGGAGCGTTCTTTGTCGACGATCTGGCGGGCCCTGTTGGAATTTCTCTTTCGTCTGTTGTATCGTGAGCTGGCCTGGAGTTACGATTGGGTGAGTCGGGTTGTATCGTTGGGTCACTGGCGCGAGTGGCAGCGTCTCGCCTTGCGCTACGTCCGGGGTTCCGAGTTACTGGAACTGGCCTGCGGCACGGGCAACCTGTTGCTCGACTGGCACGCGGCGGGGTGGGCAGCCGTGGGGCTGGATCTCTCACCGCAAATGGTGCGCCTGGCGAGGCGCAAGCTGCTGGTGTACGACATTCCCCTGCGACTGACGCGCGCCCGCGCCCAGGCGTTGCCGTTTTCCGATGCAACCTTTGACAGTGTGGTTGCGACCTTGCCAGCCGAGTTTATCGTGCAGCCGGCCACGTTAAAAGAGGTGAGGCGCATCCTGCGGCCTGGAGGCCGCCTGGTGGTGGTGTTGGGTGCTGCTCTCACCGGCCGTGACCTGCGCAGTCGTGTTATCGAGTGGCTGTACGCCATCACCGGCCAACGTCCCTCGCTGCCGCCACTGGACGAGCTGATGCTGCCCGATGGGCTTTCGGCTCGCTGGGAGAGGGTGGCCGAAGAAGGGTGGGAGGCGCTGTTGCTGGTGGGTGAAAAGGCCCAAGACGATGGCCTGGCTTCCCAAGCCAGAGCCGTTCAGGGATCGCAGCCGGCTGGTTTGGGCCAATGATCGGTGATGCCGGCTTCGATGTTGGGCGGGTAGCAGGACAGCCAGGGCAGGTTGGTCAGGTTCATCGCTCTCAGGTGGATGGCGCACGTGTCGTCGATCACTTCCAGGATCAGGTTGCCATCCTCCAGTCGCCAGCCATAGAGGCCGATGGCATCCGGGCAGGTGGGATCGTTGAACAGGAGCATTTGATCCGGCGCGCCGCTCGTCCAGCGATCTCGGGTGACGATAAAAGAGCCCACACTCTGCCAGCCCGTAGCCTGGTGAAAAATGTGGAACACACCCTGGTCCAGGTACAACTTCCAGACGCCGCCTTCTGGCGCGTAATCTGGGCAGCGCAAACAGTGGACGGGCGGAGTGTCTTTTGACTCGACTTTGGTGTAGGTGCCGTCGACCGCCGTGCGTTTGGGTTCGGGCAGAGGAAGCAGGTAAGGGTAGGGGTTGTTGTGTAACGCAGCGACCCAGGCATCGGTTGGCGTGGGTGAGGGCAGCGAGGTTTGCGGTGTGTTTTGTGGCACATCGCCGATGTTACGCGAACAACCCACCAGCAGCACAAGCATCCCCGTGACCGTGCTCGCAGCAACGAGCCATCTCTTGGGATTCCTGGTGAGGGCCATTTCCTTTGTTATCCTGCAAGTGGGATCAGGGTGCATAACCCGATCCCGCACTGGAAAACCTCCGGCGAATGCCGGAGGTTTTTTGCTCTCCAGACGTGATTGTCCATTGTTCTCATTCTTCGCCCAGGTAGGCCTTACGCACCATATCGTTTTCTTTGAGCGTTGCAGCCGAGTCGTGCAGAACGATGCTGCCGGTCTCCAGCACGTAACCTCGTTGCGCAAGCGAAAGGGCCATCAGGGCGTTCTGCTCGACCAGCAGCACGGTGGTGCCCAGGCT
Source organism: Chloroflexota bacterium (assembly GCA_049324835.1). Taxonomy (GTDB): domain Bacteria; phylum Chloroflexota; class Anaerolineae; order CAYNKW01; family CAYNKW01; genus JBMOMT01. The sequence continues at coordinate 209,471 of JBMOMT010000060.1, forward strand.
GTTGATCTCGCGGATGGTATCAAAGATCGTCTCCACCAGGATGGGGGCCAGCCCCATCGAGGGCTCATCGAGCAGGAGCAGGCGCGGGCTGGCCATCAGTGAGCGGCCGATGGCCAGCATCTGTTGTTCGCCGCCCGAAAGGGTGCCGGCCAATTGTTTGGCCCGCTCTTTCAGCCGGGGAAAGAGGGTAAAGACGCGGTCGATGTCGCGGAGGATGCCGTCTTTGTCTTTGCGGGCAAAGGCGCCCATTTCCAGGTTTTCGGTGACGTTCAGCCGGCCAAAGACGCGCCGGCCTTCGGGCGCCTGGGCCACGCCCCGCATGACGATCTCGTGAGCGGGCAGCTCGTGGATCGATTCACCTTCCAGGTGGATGCTACCCCGGCGCGGTTTCAGGATGCCACAGATGGTGTTGAGCAGGGTGCTTTTTCCCGCCCCGTTCGCCCCGATGAGCGTCACGATCTCGCCTTCGTCCACGTGGATAGTGATGCCCTTGAGGGCATGGATCGCGCCGTAATAGGTGTGAATGTCGTTGACTTGGAGTAGAGCCATTTACGCCACCGCCCTTCTGCCCAGATAGGCTTCGATCACCTTGGGGTTGCGCTGGATCTCGGCCGGTGTGCCTTCGGCGATCTTTTCGCCATAATCCATGACTGAGACCGTCTCAGAGATGCCCATGACGACTCGCATCTGATGCTCAATGAGCAGAACGGTCAGGCCCAACTCGTCGCGCAGGCGTCGGATAAAGGTCATCAAGTCCTGGGTTTCGGAGGGGTTCATGCCGGCCGCCGGCTCGTCCAGAAGCAGTAACCTGGGTTTGCTGGCCAGGGCGCGACCGATCTCCAGGCGGCGCTGGTCGCCGTAAGGCAGGTTCTTGGCCATCCAATCGCCGCGGCCCGCCAGACCGACGAATTGGAGCATCTTGCGCGCCTCCTCCACGGCTTCCTGTTCCTCCTGTTGCACTCTTTGGGTGCGGAACATCGCTCCAAACAAGCCGGCCTTCAGGTGATAGTGCTGGCCGACCAGGACATTTTCGATGACGGTCATGTTTTGGAACAGGCGGATGTTTTGATAGGTACGGGCGATGCCCTGGCGGGTGATACGGTCGACGGCTATGCCATCCAGAGGTTCACCCTGAAACAGAATCGTCCCTTCTTCGTGCCGGTAAAAGCCGGTGACGCAGTTGAAAAAGGTGGTTTTTCCGGCGCCGTTGGGGCCGATGATGCTGTGGATCGATTGTTCTTTGACTTCTACGTCGAACTGGCTGACGGCGGTGAGCCCACCGAAGCGTTTGGTGACCTTGTGTGCTTTGAGGATTGCCATTGTGCCTCCTAATCTCCTGCTCCACCTTCGGCTTCATGCAGCTCTAGCTGGCGTCGCGCTTCGGGCAGCAGACCCTCCGGTCGGAGCAGCATCATGATCACCAGCGCCACGCCGTACATCAACAGGCGGTATTCGGCGAACTCGCGCAGGATTTCCGGCAGGCCAACCAGGAACAACGCGCCGACGATCACGCCGGGGATATTGCCCATGCCGCCGACGATGATCAGGCACAAGACGTTGATCGAGATCAGCAGGTGAAAACTGTGCGGGTAGATGGAGGCGAGTTTGCTGGCGAAAATGGCCCCACTCAGCCCGGCAAAGGCCGCACCGGTGGCAAAGGCCAGCAACTTGGTGCGCACCAGATCGATGCCCATGGCCTCGGCCACGTCTTCGTCTTCGCGCAGAGCCATCCAGGCGCGACCCAGACGCGAGAATTTGACACGCTGCGAGATAAAGGCGACCACCAGAATCCCAGCCACGAACAGATAGTAGATCGTTTGCGGCGAGTCGAAACGGATCGGGCCAAGGGTTGCTTTGGGAATGAGGGTGATGCCGTTCGAACCGCCGATGTAGGGCTTGAGCCAGTCTGAAACGGCCAGTCGCTGGATGATCTCACCAAAACCGAGGGTGACGATGGCCAGATAGTCGCCGCGCATACCCAGCACCGGGATGCCCAGGACGATGCCGGCCAGCGTGGCCACCAGCACGGCGATGGGTAAGGCCTCCCAAAAGGTCAGATGAAAGCCCAGCCACGCGATCTCGGGCGAAGTCAGCACGCCCATGGTGTAGGCGCCCAGGGCAAAAAAGGCCACGTAACCCAGGTCGAGCAGGCCGGCAAAACCCACCACGATGTTCAGTCCCAGGCCCATCAATAGGAACCGGCCCACCTCGTTCATCACCTCGCTGGGATAGGAGCCCAGGAGGGGGTAGAGCAGAACGATAACAGCAGGCAAGACCCACTTGCTTCCCCATTGTAGACTTTGTTGTTGTTTGGGCGGCAGGCTTTTGATAAAACTTTTGGTCCTGTCCTGAAAGGTGCTCCAAAAATAGCTGGCAGCAGCAGAGACCACAAAAATAACCACGGCGCCCAAGATAGAGACACCACGTCCGGCGAACAAGGCGCTGTTCAGAACGGCGATGGTGGGTATCAGCCCCAGACCCAGTAGAATGGCGCGTTGATATCGCTCTGCCAGGGTCAGGATGAGCGCCATAACCGCTCCCAAAGCAGCGCCGATGAGCAACAGCACCACCAGCCCTGGGCCAGTATCCATCTTGAGAGTGAGAATTTCGTACAGAGTGAGAGAAGCGTTCACAAAAACCGAGCGTAGATCCACCCAACCGCCAATGAGGACCAACGCCGCCAGAAATACGTTGGTCACCAGACCTGCAAGGGTTCCGCCGATCACCAGTTGAGCGCGGGAGACGGCTTGCTCTTGTTCGGCTCTCAACCTTCGCACAGTGACAAAGGTGATGAACACCAGTGTGATCAGCAGTAAGGTTTGTCCCATAGACAGCACGCCGGGGATGATGGGCCGTTTGTGAGAGGCTTCAATCAGGCCCACGAGGGCCAAAAACAGCGCTACACTGCCTCCGAGCACCCCGGTCTTGACAGGCGACAGCCAATCGATACGAGATAGAGTCTTCATGGTCTGCACCTCACGCTTTCTTGGTCGCCAGGCGCTCGCCCAGGATGCCGGTGGGCCGGAAGATCAGCACCAGCACCAACAGGACAAAAGCCAGGGCGTCTCGGAGTTGATATGGCGCGGGAATGCCCAGACCATCCAGGACCAGGTTGGGAAAGAGAGATTCTGCAATGCCCAGGAAAAGGCCGCCCAACGCAGCCCCGGTGATGTTGCCGATGCCTCCCACCACAGCCGCAGTAAACGCTTTGAGGCCGGGCATAAAGCCCATAATGAACGTGACTTGCCGGAACATCAGGGCATAGAGCACACCCGCTGCCCCGGCCAGCGCGCCGCCGACGACAAAGGTGAGCACGATGATCCGATCCACGTTGATGCCCATCAGCGCTGCAGTGTCCTTGTCCTCCGAAACGGCCTGCATCGCCTTGCCCACTTTGGTGCGCTGGACAAAGAAAGCCAGCCCGATCAACATCAGGATGGCGGCGGCGATGACCACCACCCGGATCTTGAGGATGGGAATACCCAGGATGTTCCACTTGCCGCTCAAGATGATCACCTCTGGGTAGCTCTTGATGCCGGAGCCAAACAGGCCACGAAAAGCATATTCCAAAAAGAAGGAGGCGCCAATGGCGGTGATGAGTGGGATCAGCCGGGGTGCACGGCGCAGCGGGCGGTAGGCGATGCGCTCCAGGAGGACGGCGATGACTGTCGAGACGACCATGGCAAAGATCAGAACGATCACCAGAGCTACTATCTCGAGCAAAGGGTCGCCGCCAAAGTAATCGGCATTGTCAAAAGCGGTGGCGACAAAGTAGGCGGCAAAAGGGCCGGCCATAAAGATATCGCCGTGGGCAAAGTTGATCATACGCAAGATGCCGTACACCAGCGTGTACCCCAGGGCAATGAGGGCGTAAATACTCCCCAGTGCCAGGCCGTTGATGGTCAGATCCAACCATTCTTGGGGGCCATATTTGCCAGAACCGAGCGTCAGGATTGAGCCACCTAACACAACGGCCAGGATCGCCAGGCCGATGAGCCACATGACGACCGTGGTTCCTGACAACCGTCTAGTGAGACGTTTTAGCATAAAAATGTCTCCCCCTTGATAGAACACCCTGTCGTAGGTCGAGTCCGATGCCGGCCGTTTGGGCTGGCATGGAGGTCAGCGTCAACTCTTGCATCGAACGCATCCGCATCCTGCGGCAGGGTGATCATGGGCAAGGGCGGGCGTAAACGCCCGCCCTTGCTTGGTGGATTATTTTCAGACTGGCGCTGTCCGCAGTCTATTTTGCATCGAACGCGTTGGCCTAGGGCCAGACTTTTTTCGGATTGCTATCGGCGTTGGCGCCCGGGTTCCAGGTGGCCGAGTCGGCGTTCATGCACTCATAGACGGCGATCTTGGGATCGGCGCAGTCGCCATACTGGCTGCAGGTCAGGTTGCCGGTCAGGCCCGCAAAGTCCTTGGTGGCAAACAGCGCGTCGCGCAACGCTTTGCGCCCAATGTGCAGCGTCCCGTCACTGTCCTGCACGGCCACTTTTTCCACGGCGGCAAAGATCAAATTGGCTGCGTCGTAGGCGTGGGCGTGGAAAGGCGCCAGGGGTGGTTCTCCATACTTTTCCTGGTGCGTGGTCAAAAAGTCGGCATAACCCGCGCCAAAGGCCGAAAAGTCAGGGCTGGACCAGTACATGCCCAGTGCTGCCTCGCCAGCCGCATCCAAAAAGTCGGGCGAAAAGATGCCGTCTGCGCCCATCAGGTAGGCGTTCTCCAGGCCAGGGGTCTGCCGCGCCTGGTTGGTGATGTGGCCGCCAGCAGCGATGAAAATGGGATAGTAGATCATCTCTGCGCCGGTGGCAGCGATGCGGGTCAGCATTGAGCCCATCTCGGTATCGGTCGGCTGGATGGCTTCCTGGGCGACGATCTCGATGCCCAATTCCTTGGCCGTGTCGACGAACTGCTGCTGCAACTGCTCGGCATAGATGCTGCCGTCGTGGACCGTGGCCGCCTTGGTGATCTTGAGATACTCGCTGGCGAACTTGGCCGCGGCTGCACCCTGGACGCTGTCGCTGTGGGCGGTGCGCAGGTAGCAGTTATAGTCTGCCGGCCGGTCGGGCAGAGACAGGTCGATGGCCGTGTTGGAGGGTGAGATCATGGGGATGTGGGCCCCACAAACGATGGGAATGGCCGCACGGGCGGCGCTGGAGCAGTTGGTGCCGACGATGGCCACGATGCTCGGGTCGGCGGCCAGCTTGGTGGCGGCGGTCTGGCCACCCTCGGCGCTACACAGCGAGTCCTCACCGGTCACTTCGATCTTGTGGCCCAGGATTTCGCCTTTCGCTTCGGCGGCCATCTCGACGCCGCGCTTGGTATCGGTGCCCAGCGATTCATCGGCGCCCGAGAGCACAAACGAATACGCAACATGGACCGGTGCGTCCTTGGCAATGTCTATACAACCAAATTCGTCGGTGCACTCGTAGGCCTTTTTGCAGCTCACCAGGCCGCCGAGCATGACGATCAGCACGATGAGGCTCACGACTCTGAGGGTCTTCATTTAAACTCCTCCTTGAAAGCTCTGAATGGATTTGCACACTGTTGCCCGGTGCAGTTAACGTGGGGTCTCTCACCGCGGGCGCCCAACCCCTTTCCGCCCCACCCCAATAACATATGTCTGGGCCGTTACCTCCTATATCGCAGAATCGTTTAAAGATCGGGAAAACAAAAACACGCCGGCCAGCCCAATCCGTGGACCCCACATACAACGCGACGGTCACGAGGCCGTCAGGCGATAACCTGCTCAGTTCGTAGGCGCAACTTTAACCAACCGGTTTTAAAAAGCTCAAGATGCGCTGTGCAAAAGCGGGAAATGAAAAGCGAAAAGGGGCCTGTTGGAGCAACATGGACAAGCGTTATGCGCATCCATTTTTCAACACTACGTAACGGGATTATAGAAGAAGTTGTCGGAATTGTCAAATACCGGTTTTTCCGGGGACTATTATTATAGTCCGTATGCGTCATGCAAGTGTCAAAAACACTTGTTTGACGGTCGAGTGCCTCTGTCACTCCGGATCGGGGTGAATTCTGTGGCAGGATAGGCTACCCAAACGTGAACCCTTGCAGCAGGGTTTCTTGACAGTTCTGCCAAGGTGTGGTATCATTTATTCGCAGATTGCATATAGCGAGAAATAAAGAATAGGTGTAATATGCCTTATGGGTATCGTCGCTGGCAAAATGGAGATAGAGGCAAAGCGTGTCCCCGACATATCCATCGCTTCTTGGAGCCGTGTTTGCTGCTGTTGGTGCATTGCCGCGAAGTCCACGGCTACGAGTTGGTAGACGGCTTGAAACCTTTTGGTTTTGAGCAGAATCCGGTCGACACGAGCACGATTTACCGCTTGTTGCGAGATCTGGAAGACCGTGGCTTTGTCAACTCCCGTTGGGACACCAGCAATCCCGGGCCAGCCCGTCGTGTGTATCGAACGACGGAAGAGGGTGATCGTTACCTGAACTGGTGGGTGGGAGACCTGAGGGAGACTGACAGGGTTTTGCACCATTTTCTCGACACCTATGATTCTCATATGGAATCTCACGAGTAAAGAGTCTCGCTGCAAATGGGCAGTCGAGTCATCGTGTTGGCTTGGCCTGACAAGGCCAAATCAGAAAGGAAAGGATGCGAAAAGTGAAAATCGTAGTCTCTGCGCAAGGCGATACGCTGGATTCTCCCACCAGCCCGGTCTTTGGCCGCTGTCCAACTTATATCCTGGTAGAGAGCGAAACCATGCAGTTCGAAGCCATGCCCAATCCGGCGATGAGTCAAGGTGGAGGGGCCGGTATTCAGGCGGCTCAGTTCGTGGTTCAACTCGGCGCGCAGGCGGTGCTGACTGGCAATTTGGGACCTAATGCGTTTGATGTTTTTAGGGCGGCTGGCGTGCCGGGCTATTTGATTCCCGAGGGAACGGTTCGCCAGGCGGTGGAAGCCTTTAAGGCTGGTCGGCTTCAGCCGATGGGTGATGCCAGCGTTGTTGCCCATGCGGGCCTGGGCGGTGGCGTGGGGATGGGTCGGGGTATGAGGCGTGGTTTGGCAGCCGCTGCCCCTCCGCCGCCCCAGACAGCCAGGGAAACAGAGCTGGCTGAACTGCGTGAAAGGCTCAGGAACCTGCGCCAGCAACTGGCCGAGACCATGGACAAAATCGAAGAACTGGAAAAGGAGAACTAGATCATGCGCATTGTTGTATCAGCCGACAACAAAAATGGATTGGACAGCGTGATCAGTCCCCACTTTGGGCGCTGCCCTTACTTTGTTCTGGTGGACCTGGACGATCACGATGTGCGAGAGGTCCGTGAGGTAGACAATCCCTACTATGATCACCACCAGCCGGGTCAGGTGCCGGCTTTTATCAACAGCCTGGGCGCCAACGTGATGCTCACCGGCGGGATGGGCGGCCGGGCGATCATGTTTTTCCAGCAGTTCGGCATCGAGGGTGTGACCGGCGCCTATGGCACAGTGCGCCAGTCGGTGGAGCGTTACCTGGGCGGCAGTCTCAAAGGCGCGGCCCCCTGCAAAGAGAGCCAGGAGCACGGGCATGGTGATCTCGCGGAGGGAGTGTACGAGAAGGATGAACTGGGTCGGCTGCGCGAAGAAGCCGAGCTGCTCCGACGACAGTTGGACGAAGGAACAGATCGATTGGCGCGGTTGAGTGGCTAACGATTTTAGCCTGCGGGAGGGTAGGCTGAACTGTTACGAAAAAAGAATCTCAAAGGATGATGACCGATGATCATCGCTGTAGCCAGCGGCAAAGGCGGCACGGGCAAGACGACCGTGGCCACCAGTCTGGCGTTGAGCATTCCAACAACGGCTGCGCGGCATGAAACGGATCAATCCGAATCTGTACATTCTGCGCGTCCGTTGTTCCTGGACTGCGACGTGGAAGAGCCCAACGCCGCTCTTTTTCTCCAGCCGGCGCTGGATCATCGAGAAGAGGTTGGCATATCGGTCCCAGAGGTGGATTTCGACAGATGCACCTACTGCGGTCGCTGCGCTGAGGTGTGTGTGTGGCACGCCATCGCCGTGGTGGGTAAGAACGTGCTCCTCTTTTCTGAATTGTGCCACGGCTGCGGCAGTTGTACCCTCAACTGCCCGGAAGAGGCCATTCACGAGGTGCTGCACGTGATGGGCAGTCTGGAATCTGGGTCGGCCGGCCCAATCGACTTTGGCCAGGGCACGCTGGATGTTGGACAGGCCATGGGTGTGCCCATCATCCGCCAACTGAAAAAGAAACATCTCTCTGATGCCGAGGATCGTGTGGTGATCCTGGATGCACAGCCTGGTACCTCTTGCCCGGTGGTCGAAACGATGCGTGACGCCGATTTTGTGCTGCTGGTCACAGAGCCAACACCTTTTGGGTTGCACGACCTGCGGCTGACCGTGCAGGTCGCCCGCGATGAGCTGGGGCTGCCGGTGGGCGTCGTTGTCAACCGCGAAGGCATCGGAGACGCGGGGGTGGATGAGTATTGCGCCGCCGAGGGCATTCCCATCCTGATGCGTTTGCCGCTCGACCGCCGCATCGCTGAAGCCATCTCGAATGGCGTGCCGTTGGTGCAGGCGCTGCCAGAGTATCGCTCCCGATTTCTGGAACTTTACTGGCAAATAGTTACACACAGCGCCCGTTGAAAGGAAGCCGATGAAGCAACTGGTGATTCTGAGCGGCAAAGGGGGCACGGGCAAGACCTCGGTGGCGGCGGCGCTGGCCCACCTGGCTTCCTCAGAGATGTCCCTCGTCCTGGCCGATGCCGATGTGGATGCCGCCAACCTGGAATTGATCCTGGAACCGACCAGACTGCAAGAGCAGGTGTTCATGGGTGGACAGGTGGCGGTCATCGATGCTACCAAATGTCAGCTCTGTGGTCGTTGTTTTGAGGTGTGCCGCTTTGACGCGGTAATCCCCGGCGAGGACACCTACCGCGTCGACCCGCTGGCCTGTGAGGGTTGCGCCTCGTGCGTGTATCAGTGCCCAGAGGGGGCCATCCGCGCTGAGGAACTGCATGCCGGGTTGTGGTTCCGCTCCGATACTCGCTTTGGGCCGCTGTTCCACGCCCATCTCTTTGCCGCACAAGAGAATTCGGGCAAGCTGGTGACGGTGGTCAAACAACAAGGCCGCCAACTGGCGTTGGATGAAGGCCGGGAGTTACTCATCGTAGACGGGCCGCCGGGCATCGGCTGCCCGGTCATCTCGGCCAGCGCCGGGGCCGATCTGGCGTTGTTGGTAACCGAGCCCAGCGTCTCGGGCGCGCACGACCTGGCGCGCATCCTGGGCACGGTGAATCACTTTCGAGTGCCGGCGCTGGTGCTCATCAACAAAGCCGATGTCAACCCGGCTCGTACGGCCGGTATTCAAGCCTACTGCGCCGATCAGGGGATCGAGGTTGTGGGCAAATTACCCTACGACACGATCGTCACCGAGGCGATGGTCCAGGGTCAACCGGTGACGGCTTACCAGCCCGAGGGACAAATGACCAGAGCGCTGCGTGAGGTGTGGGCCCGGCTGCGCGAGCGCCTGAACGGTGTGGCGTAGAAAAGAGTTAACCGGATCGTCCAACCACCGCCAGCACGCGCACCGGCTCGGCCTTGCCGCGGATGGGCTGCGCGCCCAGGTCCTCGAATACGAACTCGCTGCGGCGGCTGCCCAGCGCCTGGTGGGTCCACTCGCTGATGAGCACATCGTGCTGTGGGTACTGCTTGTTCAGCGCCTCGATGCGTGAGGCCAGATTCACTGCATCGCCGATGACGGTGTATTCCTGGCGCTCCCGCGGCCCCACCGCCCCGGCCAGGACCACGCCGGTGTTGATGCCCACCCCGATGCGGATCGGCTCCTCGCCCCGCGATGCCAGCCGCTCGTTCAGTTGCGCCAGATTGGCCCGCATCTGCAGCGCCGTCAGCACCGCCTGATACGCGCTCTCTTGCAGGGCTTTGGGCGCGCCATAGATGATCAGCGTGCTGTCGCCGCCAAACTTGTTCACCGTGCCGGCGTGGGACTGCGCCGCCTCCACCACCACCGGCAGATACTCGTTGAGCAACGCCACCACCTCTGCCGGCGTGCTCTTTTCCGAGCGGGTGGTGAATCCCCGGATGTCGCAGAACAGCACGCTGACCACCCGGTTCTCCCCCTCCAGCCGCACCTGCCCGCTGCGAATGGCCTCGGCCACCTCACGGCTCACGAACCGGCCAAACATATCGCGCAGCCATTCCCGCTCGCGCAGCCCGGTCACCATTTGATTAAAGGCCGCCGCCAGCAGCGATAGCTCGTCGCGCGTATCGGCCCGAAAGCGTACACTCAGATCGCCCTGGCCCACGCGGCGCACCCCGGCGGCCATCTCGCGCACCGGCGCGGTTACCGCGCCGCCCACGGCCTGCGCCAGCAGCACGCCGGCCAACAGGGCAATCAGCCCTGAGAGGCGAAACAGCGTGCGACTCTCTGCCAAAAAGTCTTCCACTCCGGCGCGGCGCAGGCCCATCTGCAGCGCGCCCACCGGCTCGCCGTCCTGACCCCCGCGCAGCGGCGTCGAAATGGCCCAGATCTCTTCGTCTTGCCAGCGTATTTCTTCCACCTGCGTCGCGGCGGGTATGGCTGCCGTCTCGCCGATGAGCGAGAACTGATCGGAGAACTGGATCACGCCATCCCGATCCACCAGCGCCACGTAGGCCATGTCTTCGCTGCGCGTCTTTTCGGTCAGTTCCTGCAGATCCGCCCAATCCGTCGTGCCCGCCAACTCGAACAACTTTTCCAGCGAAAAGCTATCCTCGGGCAGCAGCCCGGCATCCAGCCCTTCCGAGGTGACCTGTCCCAGCCACTCGGCGGCGGCGACCATGCCCTCTTTGAGCTCGCCTTCCACGTGACGGCGCTGGATGGGCACGGTCACGACCTCCAACACCCCCACCAGCAGCACCACGATGCCCACCAGCGCCGCCGTCAGTCGCAGCCGCAGCGAGGTGCGCTCCGCCAGCCAGGCCCATCGACCACGCCGCCGGGCAACGGGGGCGTACTCGCCGCCCGCCACGCGGGCCGCCTGGGCTGTCAGTCCTGCGGTGGCGCTCGCCAGCGGCGCCGTCAGCCACCAGCTCAGCGCCAGCGCCAGCGCGGCAGCGATCCCGCCGGCGGCCCACAGCGCGTTCCGCGTCTTGTCCAAAAGCCCCTGCATCTCGGCCAGGCTCACCGTCACCCGCACCGAGCCCAGGGTCTGCCCGGCGTCGTTCCGGACCGGCGCCGCCGCACGCATCTGCCACACCCCGGCCTCCCGCTCGGAAACGATCGCCGTTTCGTCCGGCGTCTCCAGCGCGGGCAAGAGCGAGCCGATCTGCCGCGGGTCCAGGCCCAGCAGCACCACGTTATCGCCATCGGTCACGGCCAGCTCTTGCAGGCCAAAGGCGCTCATGTCGTCCATCAATGCCCGGAAGCGCAGCAGCGCGTCGGCATCGAACTCACCCAGCTCGAGATCCGCCAGCGTCAGCGACCGGGTATCACCGGGCAGGTTCATCTCGATGAAACCGGCCTGCCCTTCGACCATCATCGCCAGCGTCTGGCGCATCCAGTCTTCCAGATACCCCCGCTCGTGGGCCGTCACCGCCGCGATCAGCCCCAGCAGCAAAACGAGCACGAGCGCCGCTGTGCCCAGCACAAAACGGGCGCGGATGCTGCCCCGCTGCCAAGAGGCGTGATCTGCTTTTGTATTTTGCATCTGCCGTTCTCCCTCCAGTGTCTCCACCGCACTGCCGCGCAGGATGCGCCGGCCGGGCAGCCAGGCCGCCCCGGCGCAGACGAACGGCGCAGCGATCAGACCGAGCAGGCCATTGAGCAGCACCGGTTGCACCGAGCGCCAGGCCGCCGGCCACAGGTCCAGATCGGGGACGCCCCAGCCATTGCCGCCATAAGTCACCACCAGAATGACCGTCACCCCTGCTCCGGCCACCAGCCCCAGCCCGCCGCCGACCAGGCCCATCAGCGCCGCTTCGCCCGTCACCACCCGGCTCACCTGCCGCCGCGTGGCCCCGACGGCGCGCAGCAGGCCCAGCTCGCGCCGCCGCTCGGCCACACTCATCACCGTGGTGTTGACCACGCCCAGCGCCGCGGCGAGGATGGCCAGCAGCAGCAGCGCGTTGAACATGCCGGGCAGCGCGTCGATCACCTCGAGCTGCAACTTGGTGAGATTCTCGATCTCCATCAACTCGGCATTCTGGAAACCATCGACCGCGGCGCTCAGATCGGCTTTCAGCGCCTCTCGATCCTCACCCGGCAGTGGGATGATGGCCGCGATGGACGTATCGGTGACGCGAAAGGCAGCCGCACTCGCCGAGCTGACGATCGACGCGCCGACAAAAGACTCGCCGATGCCGGCCACGGTGCATGCCAGCGGCCCCTCTGCCCCGCTCACCTGGATCGTTTCACCCACCGAGACGCCGTTTTTGCCGGCGACCAGCGGCATGACCAGCGCCCCGCAGCCGGCATCCATGATCGACAGCGCCGTCGGCCAATCACCTTCGATGAACTGAAAAGCAAAGCGGCCGCTTTGCCGCAGCTCGTCCGGCTCGACGATGAAGGAAAAATAGCTGTTGCCGAAAAACGAGAGCTCGGGCACGATCACAAAATGAAACTCGATGACTTGAGCGCGGCCGGCGGCCGTCTGGCGCACCGCTGCCAGCGCTTCGGGCGGGATGGCCATCGACTCTAGATCGGAATAGGCCGACATGCCGGCCATGATGTCGATGGGGGCCAGGCCCAGTGCACCCTGCGCGCCGATGAGTTCCATCTTGGACCAGAACAGCTCGTGCATCACGAACTGGAAAAAGCCGGTCAGGCTGGCGATCATGGTCAGAGCCACGGCCAGCGTCAGCGCTGTCAGCGTCACCCGCCCCCGCCCGCGCTGCACATTGTCTGCCGTCAGGCGTCCGGCCGCGCCCCAGAAGCGGGCCAGCGGGCGGCGCGCCCATCGTCCCACACCGCCGATGAGCGCGGGCAAGATCAGGGCCAAACAGCCCAACCACAGCGCCACAAGCAGCACCGTCAGGCCGGTGTCCCAGGGCGGCGACACCCACTCGCCGGGCGGAGCCACGGCGAGATAGGCGAACAGCAAGACGGCGACCAGCAATCCGAGCAGCAGCCGGCCCACCGGGTTGCGTTCGATCCCAGAGGCGGTCTCTGCCCGCAGGGCGGTCAGCGGCGAGACCCGCGCCGCCCGCCGGGCCGGGATCAGCACCGAGAGCAGGGTGATGCCCATGCCCAACCCGGCAGCCAGCAGCAGAATCGAGGGCGAAACGCTGCCGGCGGCAAAGACAAAGATGCCTTCGCCCAGCATGGTTTTCATGAGCGCGATGGTGCCGCGCCCCAGAACCGGGCCGCCGACAAGCCCCAGCAGCGTGCCTGCCCCGCCGGTGAGCAGCGCCTCGGCCAGCACCAGCCGCAGCACCTGGCGGCGGGTCATGCCCAGCGCGCGCAGCGCGCCGATCTGCCGCCGCCGCTGCGTGATCGACATGGCAAAGGCATTGAACACCAAAAACCCCGCCGCAATACTGATCATCACCCCGACCAGAACCAACATACGATCCAGTTGATCCAACAGGCCGGTCATGAAAATCTGCGCGTCTTTCGATTTCGCCAGCGCGTTCAGAATGGCGCTGCTGGTCAGGTCGGCGGCGACAGTCATGGCCACACCCAGGGCCACGGCCAGCACGCTCAGGGCCGTGCGTGTGCGGCTCTGCTGCATGTTGCGCCAGGCCAGTCCGTATGGCGTATTCCGTATGGCATGGTGTTTATGGCGTGTCGGGCGTTGTTTACGCCATGCGGAATACGCGCCACGCCGCAGCGTCACCCGCTCGCTGCGTGTGGCCTCCACCACGTCCATCGCCGCCGCCTGCCGGGCGGGAAAATAGGCCGCCAGCGCGGCCACAGCCGGCCCGGCGATCACCGCCAGCGCCGCCGCGAGGCCCATGTCAGTCAGGGCGGCGATCAACTGCCCCCGGATGGTCGCCCAATCGGCGCGCATGCCCAGCGCGCCCCAGCCGTTGGGCATGACCACCATCGCGTAAACCAGCACCATCAGCAGGCCCAGCACAATCGCCGTGAGAGCGGCCATCAGGCCCAGCGCCGCCGCCTCGGCCACGATCATCCGGCGCACCTGGCGCTGGGTGGCGCCGACGGCGCGCAGCAGGCCGATCTCACGTCCCCGCTCGGTCACATTGATGACCATCGTATTGACCACGCCCAGCCCGGCCACGATCACCGCCAGCAGCAGCAGCGCGTCCAGTAAGGCCTGGAAACGGTCGAACATCCCAGCCGCCTCGTCGATGATGCCGCCCACGTCTTTCATGACCGCCACACCAGGAAAGGGCCTGACGTATTCTTGTACCCGCGCCATCACGGTGTCAACATCCTGGCCCTCGGAAACGACGATGCCCAACTGGAACAGCCCTGCCAGCTCGAAATAGGCCTCGCCGTCGGTATAGGAAAAGATGGGGCTGAACAGAGCGCTGCCGCCGATCCCGGCCACGGTGAACGCCACCTCGCCGCGGGGCGTGTCGATGGCAATCGTATCGCCCACTCCCACCCCCAACCGCTCGGCGGCCAGCGGCTGCAACAGCACCACCGGGCCTCGCTGCGCCCAGTCCAGCGCCGTGTCCGGATCGCCCTGGTAAAAATCGAAATTGCCGATGGCGATGAACACGTCGAGATCGACAAACATGCCCGCCGATTGCCGGCCCGTCGGCACGGTGATCAGTTCAGACGGGATCGGCGCGATGCCCACCCGTTGCAGTTTCACCACGCCGGTTTGGGTCAGGGGGGCGAGTGCATCGGTCACTGCCGGGTCGATGGTCAGTTTGGTCATGCTCTGGTAGATATTGTCGAGCGAGATCTCGCCCGAGGTCATCATCTGCATCAGGTCGGCTGTCAGGACGATGTCTTCGTGCATGGCCGTTCCAATGTTGGCGATACTTCCCTCGAGGAACAACGTCCACAACCCGCTGGTGGCGACGATCATGGTCAGTCCGGCCACCATCGCCCCGGCAGTCAGCGCGGCGCGTTGCCGGTTGCGGCGCAGATTGTCGGCTGCCAGCCGGCCAGCAGCGAAGCGGCGGCTCAGCAGAACCCGGCAGACGTTTCCCACCCAGCCGACCAGCGCGGGCAGCAGCAGCACGGCGGCCGCCAGCAACCCGGCGATTCCGACCCCCGTGGCGGCCATCGCTTTCCAGATGTCGGGCCGGCCTACCAGGCCATAGGCCGCCAGCGTGGGCAGCAACAGAATCAGCAGCAGCGCGCCCGCCCGGCCGCCCGAACGCGCGTACCAGCCAGAGGTCTCCCTGGTTCCCGCGCGGATGGCCTCCAGAGGCGAGACGCGGCCTGCCCGCCAGGCCGGTTGCAGCGCGCCGATCAGTGTCACTGTCAGGCCGATGAGCGGGGCCAAGACCAGCCCCCACCAGGGCACGACGAATGGCACGTCTTCCAGCAGGCCCATGGCGCGTTTCACGCCCCATGCCAGCCCCAGGCCGATCAGCACGCCGGCGGCGGCGCCCATCAGGCCCAGCAGCCCGGCCTCCAGCAGCACGGTCCGCATCACCTGGCGGCGGGTCATGCCCAGCGCGCGCAACGCGCCGATCTCGCGCGTGCGCCCGGTCACGGTCATGGCAAAAGCGTTCAAAATGACAAATCCGGCAGCAAAGAGGATCATCAGGCCGACCATCGCCAGACCGCCCTGTATGAAAAGGGTGTTAAAGCCCGCGCCGCCAGAAGCGACCTCCGCGCGCACCACGATGAGATCCTGGCCCAGTTGTGTTGCGAGGGTAGTTTGGGTCTGGCCTATGTCGCTGCCGGGGCGCAGCGCCAGCTCGATACGATCGATTTGTTCCGAGGCCCCGACGAGGGTCTGGGCCACCTCAAGCGGCACGTAGGCCACGGGTGCAAGCCCGGTGGGGAGGCTGCCTGGCTCCACATTCAGTCGCCCGGCGACGGTGAGCGTGAGCGCGAGATCACCCACAGCCAGCGTGATCTCGTCGCCAGTGTGCAGGCCGTGGCGCAGGGCAATATCCAAAGGCAGGACGATGCTGTCTGGCCCGTCGAGGAACGCGCCGCCGGCCAATTCAGGCTCGTGCAGGGCTTGATACGGGCCAGGCTCCACGCCGAGCAATACCAGAGATGGAATCTGGGGGACGATCATTGTCGCTTTGGCGTGCAGAGAGGGCGAAGCGATCTCGATCTCGGGAAAGGCGCGCAGAGTTTCGAGGATGGCGGTATCAAAAGGGGTGCTGTCGCGCGCCAGAATCTCCAGGTCGACGCGTGGCGACTCTTGAGCAAACTCGTCGGCGCTGCGACTGGCCGCCTGGCCGATGATCGCCGCCGCAAGCACCATGCCCACGCCCAGGGCGATGGCCGTCGCCGTGAGGGCGCTGCGCAGGGGGTGGGCGGTCAGGTAACGCCAGACCATCGTCCAGGCCCAGGTGCGTCGCACCTCCGGCCGCCTGCGCCCCGATTTTCGCAGCGTCACCCGCTCGCTGCGTGTGGCCTCCACCACGTCCATCGCTGCCGCCTGCCGGGCGGGAAAATAGGCCGCCAGCGCGGCCACCAGCGGGCCAAATACCAGCGAGATGAGCGCCGCCAGCCCCCAATCGCGCAGGCCGGCGCCCATGGTGAGCCGGATCGTGTCCCAATCGGGGCGCACGCCCAGCGAGGTGGTGCCGTTGGGCAGGATCAGCAGCCCCCAGGTGAGGAGCATGGTCAGGCCCAGACCGCTCGCCACCAGCGCGGCCAGCAGGCCCAGCAGCGCCGCCTCGGCCACCACCGCCTGGCGCACCTGGCGTTGCGCCGCTCCCACCGCCCGCAGCAGGCCGATCTCGCGCCGCCGCTCGGCCACGTTGATGACCATGGTGTTGACTACGCCCAGCGCCGCCACCACCACGGCCAGCATCAACAGCGCGTCGAGCAGCAGCCCCAGCCGGTCGATCATGTGCAGCAACGGGTCGAGGCTGTCGTGATAGTCCATCAAGGCCATGCGCGGAAAGGGCGCGATGGCGTTTTCCACCCGCGCCAGCGCGGCCTCGACATCCTGCCCCTCGGCCACGACGATGCCCAAAAAAGAGGGCGTCGCCGCGCCAAAATAGGTTTCGGCGTCGGCGTAGGGCAGGACTGTCATCATAAAGCCGTTGCCGCCGATGCCGGCCACGGTAAAGGCCGCCTGGCCGCGGGGCGTCTGCACCGGGATGTCATCACCCACCTGCACCCCCAGCCGCTCGGCGACGATGGGCGGTAGCAACACCGCCCGGCCACGCTGCATCCACCGCAGAGCGCTATCGGGATCGCCCTCAAAGAAATCAAAGTTGCCGATGCGTAAATAGACCTCGGGCTCCACACAAAGGCCCGGCGCGCCGGGCAGGGCCGAAAGCTCGGGCGGGGCGGCCAGAAAGCGGTAACGAATGACCTCGATGAGACCCTCGTCCACCAGCGGAGTGAGCGCGCCGGCCACCGGATCGAGATCGAAATCCGGGTTCTCCTGGGTGAGAAACTGGAAAAAGTTGTCGACGGTCATTTCCTGCGAGGCGACCAACTGGCCCAGGTCGAGGGTCACGAACCCGTCCTCGTGATCCGAAGCGCGGATGCGGCTGATGCTGCCCTTGAGCCCGGCGGTCATCAGGCCGCCGGTGGCGACAATGATGGTCAGGCCGGCGGTGAGCGCGCCGGCGGTGAGCACGGCGCGCAGTTTGTTGCGGCTCAGGTTGTCGGCGGCCAGCCGGCCGGCCGTGCCCAGCCAGCGCTCCAGGAGTGGGCGGGCGAGGCGCGTGAGTGGTTCGATCAGCCCTGGCAGCAGCAGCACGGCCGCGCCCAGCAGGGCGGCCTGCCCCACCACCATGACGCCCAGCGCCGCGAAAATATCGGGCTGCCCCAACAGCCCATAGGCCAACAGACCGGCCAGCACCAGGCCCAGGAGC
>JBMOMT010000061.1:0-52462 GCA_049324835.1 Chloroflexota bacterium
CACAATTTGTCGATTCGCCAGCGTCCAGTTGGCCAGATTGTGGGACGGGATGAACGATTTTAGCCTGCGGGAGGGTAGGCTGAGCAGTTACGATACGGAATGGTACTTGGTGTCCTTTGCGCCTTTGTGGTGCAAGAGTTTTTTCAGTGGACCCATCTGTTGTATTCAGGTCAAAAACCATCGTGAGCAGCTGGTCAGAAGTGCGTTGCACCTAAATCTAATATTGTCGAGGTAGATACTCACCAAAAAGCAACGGCCTCCCCAGTTTCGGGGAGGCCGCTTCATCGACCTTGGTTTCTAGTCCTCTTCGACGGGCGGCTTTTTGCCGCCGGGTTTGCCACCACCGACGATGGGCAAATTCTGGAGCATCTCGATCAAGTTGATGCCGGTGAGGGCTTCTATCGTCTCCGGCACCTGAGCGACGATATCGGTCACATCGCGGGCCACACGCGAAGCGCCGGCCGCTGCACCATCGCCGCCAGAACTGATGACCACGATGCGGTCGGTTTGGGCCAGCGGTTGAGCCACCGCCGCCGCCACTTGAGGCAGCCCCTGGATCAGTTCCAGCAAGATGGGCGCCTGGTTATAGTTCTGCCAGGCCTCGGCCTTTTTCTCCATGGCTTCAGCCTCGGCAAAGCCTTTGGCCCGGATGACCTCCGCCTCGGCCAGACCCTGGGCCCGGATGACCTCGGCCTCGGCCAAACCCCTGACGCGGGTGGCGGCGGCTTCGCCCTCGCCCACCTGTCGCAGGGCTTCGGCCTGACCTTGAGCCTCGGTTTGTGTCTGGAAACGTTTGGCCTCGGCCAGCGTCTGGATGCGATATTGCTCCGCTTCGACGGGCTTGCGTACGGTGGCCTCCAGTTCCCTTTCTTTGCGCAACGCCTCCTGCTGCTGCACCTCGATCTGCTTCTTTTTGGCGATGACCTCGATCTGCACCTCTTCGCCTTTGACCTGCTGGTTGGTGATGTTTTGTTGCAGGGTATAGGCCAGCTCGGCTTCGGCACGGCGACGGTTGGTCTCGGCGTCGTAGGCGGCTTTCTCGACCTTGTAATTCTTGTCTGCCTCGGCGATGCGCGTTTCTGCCACCAGTTTGGCCGTCTCTCCCTCCTGGCGCGCTTCGGCGCTGCGGATGGTGGCGTCGCGGGCGGCCTCAGCCTGGCCGATGGCCGCATCACGTTTGACCTGGGCGATGCGCTCCTGGCCCAGCGCGTCCAGGTAGCCCTCGTCGTCGTGGATGTCCTTGATGGTAAAAGACACGATCGACAGGCCCATCTTGTTCAGATCGACCTCCGAGTGCTCGTTCACCTGCTGGGCAAAGGCATCGCGGTCTTTGTAAATGCCCTCGACGGTCATGGTGCCCAGGATGGCCCGCAGGTGACCGGCCAGCGTCTCGTGGGCCACGTGCATGATCTGCTGGCGATCCATCGAGAGAAACTGCTCGGCTGCCGTGCGGATGGAGGCATCGTCGCCGCGCACCTTGACCTGCGCCACACCGTCGACGTTGACCGGCACGCCCTGAACGGTGTAAACGTTGTTGACCGTCACCTCGATGGTCATCACCTCCAGCGAGAGCACATCCACCCGTTCGATGACCGGCCAGATGATCGTGCCGCCGCCCTGCACGATACGAAAGCCCACCCTCTCTTTCTGGCCGGTGACCAGGTTCTCGATGATACTGCCCCGCCCAGAGATGATCAACACCTGGTTAGGGCCTACCTTTTTGTAGCGACTGGCGATAAAGGCAGCCAACACCGCCAGCACAAAAAAACCCATGACGATCGCAATCGGAACTAAAAATCCTTCCATGATCTGATCCTCCTCTTGTGACCACGTCCTGCCAATGGCCGGTTGGTAATCTGAAACGGCCCCGGTTACGATTCTCCATCCTGCTGCAGGCGCACCAGAGCCGTGCGGCCCACGATTCGCTCCACGATGATCACAGCGCCGCGCGGGATGGCCTGCCCGGTGATGGAACGGGCGGGTGTGGAGATGCGCGCGCCCTTGGCGATGTAGACGATCTCGCCCACACCATCGGCGGCGATGGGCACGATCACCTCACCCACAATGCCCGGCAGATCGCGCTGCCGTACTTCGCTGGAAGCCTGCATAGACACCAGCAGCCGCCCGTAAAAAAAATAGACCACGCCGCCGGTGACAAAACCACCCAGCGTGGCCCACAACAAACTGAACTCTGGACGGACGTGAAACAACTGTGTGGCCACGATGCCCACACTGCCAAAACTGGTGATAAAGGCAGCGATGGTGATGGGACTCAGAGGTGAAACCTCGACCATGCCGTGGTCAAAAGAGCCTACGTCGGCAGAGCTGACTGCCACGTGAACATCGGGGATGTCCACATCACCGGGCAGATCGACGTGCGGCACATCGATGTCCACATCGGGCAGGTCTATGTTCGACAGCCCGCCGCCGATGAGGAGCATCAGCGCGTAGAGAAAACCCACCATCAGCAAGGCCACGTAAACGCAATTGATCGTCCCCAGACCCTGTAGCCAATCCATCATCGCCTCCTTTTCGGGCGCGCCAGGCGAAAAAAGGACCATCATCAGCGATGCAGACCTATTATACCTGCCCTTGCCCGGAAGGTCAAAACCCCAAGTCTGGAGTGCATTTCACCTTGGGGGCGGGTTTTCATCCTCCCGCAGGTTTTCGGCGCGCAAAAGCTACCTGCCTCTGTTTGGCGACCCTGCCGGGGTGCAGCTCAGCCTGGCTGAACCTGCGGGAGGATCAGACACCTCCCACGATTTTTGGCCACACTCAAATCAAAAAGAGCTTTGCGCCTTTGTGGTAAATTTCTTGCCCAGCGTGTAAGAATTTCGCCGGTAAGGTACTAGGGCTGCGGCGTGGCAGTCGGTGGCGGCGAGGGTGTAACGGACGGTGCAATGCCAAAATAGACCTCGGCCAGACGGCGAAAGAGTGGTGCGGCCACCGTCGGCCCTTCGCCGCCGTGCTCGATCATGACGGCAATGACGATCTCGGGAGCATCGGCGGGCGCGTAACCCACAAACCAGGCGTGAGGGTCGGCGTCATCGCCGGTTTCGGCGGTGCCGGTTTTACCGGCCACCGGAAAAGGCAACCCCATCATGGCGCGATAAGCCGTGCCGTGAGGCAGCGTGCCGACCCCCAACAGCCCTTCTTGAATGTCTGCCAGATGCTCCGCATGGATCGGCAGCCGCCCCAGCTCCTCACGCTCAAACACGATCTCGTCGCCGATGCGGTAGACGATCTGCGGCCGCAACAGCGCGCCGCCGTTGGCCACGGCTGCCATCAGGCGGGCCATCTGCAATGGCGTGGCCAGCAAGAACCCCTGCCCAATGCCCAGGTTCACCGAGTCGCCGGGCACCCACGGCTCACCATAGACCGTCCGCTTCCAGGCGCTATCCGGCACCAGGCCGGCTGATTCGGGCAGCTCACGCAGGCCGGTGGGTTGGCCCAGGCCAAAACCGCGCGCATAGTGGGGCAAAATATCGGCATCGAGTGTATCCAGCAGCAAGCCGATCTCGTAAAACACCACGTCGCAAGAGACGGTCAGGCCGGTGATGACGTCGATGGGGCCGTGACCACTCTCCAGCCAGCAGACCTTGGGCCAGTCTGGGCCGAGGCCGGCCCACGAGCCGGTGCAGGTGAAACGGCTGTCACGCGTGAGGCCGCCTTTTTCCAGTCCGGCGCTCAGTGTGACCACCTTGAACACCGAGCCTGGCGGATAGGCCGACTGCAATACCCGGTTGACCAGGGGACGATCCAGGTTGGCCTCGAGCTGTTGCCAGTTTTCCCAAGAGATGCTCGGCACGAAAACGGCCGGGTCGTAGGTGGGATAACTCGCCACGGCCAACAGCCCACCATCGCGCGGGTCGAGGGCCACGATGGCTCCCGGTTTGCCAACCTCAGCCAGCAACGCTTCGGCGGCCTGTTGCAGATCGCGGCGCAGGGTGGTATAGAGGCTGCGGGCCGGCGTGGCCGGACGCTCGGCGAGCCGCTCGACGAGCGCGCCGTGGCTGTCGATCAGGGTGAGCAGGCCGCCGCGCTGTCCGGCGAGGTAAGACTCACCCCAGGCCTCCAGGCCGGTCTGGCCCACCAACTCGTCGCCGCGGTAACCCAGTTTACGCCACGCTTCCAGCTCTTCGGCATAGATCGGCCCCATGTAACCCACCACGTGGGCCGCCACCCCTCCGCCGGGATAGGCGCGCACCTCCCGCTCCTGGAGTTGGACGCCCGGCAGGGCAACGAGGGTTTCAAAATGGGCCTGGCTCACCTCAGGCGAGATGTCCTTGATGGGCACGAACCAGTAGGGCAGGGCGTCGGCGTAGGCCTGGCGGATGTCCTCGACGGGCATTTCCAGGATGCGACTCAGCTCGGCCAGCGTGCTTGGCTCGTTCTCGGCTGTCAGGCTGCCAGGCACCACGCCCACCGTGACCAGCACACCTTTGGCCGCCAGGCCCAGGCCGTCACGGTCATAAATGTTGCCCCGCACGGCCGTGCGTTCGACGAGATGGAGCCGGCGATTGGCCGTGAGGCCGGGAAAGATCAGTCCCGGCGACCACAACACGCCCCAGCGGTTAGCCTCGAAAGCCAGGCTCATCTGATAATCGAACGTCAGCGGGCCCAGCACGGCGCTCTGCAGGGTGACCGTCCAATCCACCTGGGCGCTGTAGCCACTATCCAGGACGGCCAAGACCTGGGCGCGCAACGAGGTTACAGCCGCTTCGGCCAGGCTGTTTTGGTAAAGGGCCTCAAAATCCTCCTGGCTGAATTGGGTTTTGACCGAGGGGGCCAGCAGGCCATACATGGTGGTGTAATCGGCCCGTTCCCAGCCATTCAAAAAGGCTTCGGCGGCGGTCTCGGGCCGGGCGACGATGGGGGTGGGCGGCAGAGTGGGGGTGGGGTGCAAAGCCGAAAGGATCGACTGGCAGCCGCAGGTGGCCAATGCCAGAAGCAAGAGCAACAGCCGCCGCGTTTTCATGGTCCCCAAACGGGCGACTGGTCGTTGGCCTCGTTATCGGTGAGATTGGTGAGGTTCTTGCCCTCGGTATCCACGAGATAGATGTCCCAATCGCCATCGCGGTTGGAATAAAAAGCGATCCAGCGGCCATCGGGCGACCAGACGGGGCCGTGATCGTCGGCGTAGGGCCAACGGCTCAGGTTGCGCGGTTCACTGCCGTCGGTGCGCATGAGATAGATTTCCGCGTCGCCGTCACGCGTCGATTCAAAAGCGATCCACTGTCCGTCGGGCGACCAGGAAGGCGAGAGAACGCTGCCTGGTGAGTCTGTCAGGCGGGTGGTAGCCGTGCCCTGCCAGGGCATGACATAGATCTCCCAATCGCCATGCCGTTTGGAGGCAAAGGCCAGAGTCTTGCCGTCGGGCGACCAGACCGGCGAGAGATCACTGACCTCGTTTTCCGTCAGGCGCAGCAACTCGGTGCCATCGGCGCGCACAGCATACAGTTCCCAGTTTTCGTCGCGGAAGGAGGCAAAAGCGATCCATTGTCCATCAGGCGACCAGGAAGGGGTCCAATCGTCGGCGGGATGGCGGGTGAGGTTGGTCAGGCCAACGCCGTCGAGGCGCATGATATAAATTTCCTTGTTGCCATCACGCTCGGAGACAAACGCCACCGAGCGACCGGACGCTCCCCAGGCGGGATAGGCTTCGCCGAGGGCGCTGGCGGTGAGAGGCCGGGGATCGGCGCCATCGGCCTGCATCAGGTAAAGCTGCCAGGGATCGTCGGCGTTTTCTTTGCGCATGTAGAGGATTTGCCCCTCAACAGACAGGCCTGGCGGGGTGTTTTCCGGCTCTGTCGTGGGCGAGGGTTGTGCTTCGCCTGTTTCAACTTGAGCCGTGGCGACGGCTGGATCGGTTGGAGTCAGAGGTGGCCTGGAAGGGCGGGCCGAGGCCGTGACGATCGGTGACGCCGACCGGGTGTCGGCGACCGTGGCCGTCAAAGTGGGCCGTGGTTTGGCCGCCGGGGGCAGGCGAAAGAGGAGCACAACTAGCACCAGTACCGTCGCCGTGGCGATGGCCACAGCGGGCCAGTTGCCGGTGGTTAGCTCGGCGGCCAGTTCCTGGGTCGAGGTTGGGGTGGGCCGGCGTTGCACCCTCCAATGGGCCTTTTTGGCCGCTTTGAGTAGATCGCTGTGGAAGGGCAGCCAGGCGCGGAACAGTTCGATGCGGGCGCGATAGCTGATGGCGCCCAGGTGTTCCAATATGCCACGCTCGACCAGCGATTGTAGCGCCTGTTCCAGCAGGCTCCTTTTAACGCGCACGCCGCGCCGGCTGAGAGCCTTTTGGATCTCGTAAAAGGTAAAAACGCCGCCCTGACCTTTGAGTTCACCAAAGAGGGCCAGCACGGCCTGCTCCGATGGCGACGAGGCTGCCCACCAGGCCTCAAATTCATCGAAGGGCAGGGGCAACAATTCCTCCAGCGCGGCAGAAACATCCGGCAGGGAAACCTCGCCGGGGAAACGGCGATTGAACAGGGTATACCCCAACAGTTGCAGGTAGTAGGGCTGGCCGGATGCCAGCTCGACGATGCGCCGCGCCGCCGCCGGGTCGTAGGTCAACCGACCCGCCACCGGCGACTTGAGCAGGTCGTGGGCTTCGGTGGAATTGAGCGGGCCGATGTGCTGCAGGGGTGCGTTCTGGGCCCAGCCGCGGGCGGCCAGGAGCCAATCCAGGCTCTGGGCGGCGATGACAAAACGCAGGCCGGGCCGCCGCTCCAGGGCCTCATCTACCACATCGAGCACGATCTGGCGCTGTGGGCCGTTGGCCGGCAGCGCGTCCAGGTCATCGAGCAGTAACAGCAGCACGTTGTTGCCCAACACCTGACGTAGATCGGTAAAGAACTCACGCCAGGCGTAGGTGGCGTCGCGGGCAAATTCGGCGCGTTGGGGAGAAGCCAGGTTCAGAGCGTGCAGGCGGCCGAGTTGTTGGGCGAGATCGCGGCAGAGCGCCCACATAAAAGAGGCTTGTTGGCTGCCGGCGGCAGGTTCCTGGTCGGCAGAGTTGAACTCGTGGGCCAGTTTTTGCAGGTCGAGGCGGACTGGCAGGTAGCCCGCAGGCACGTGATGCAGCAACTGCAACAGAAACGATGTCTTGCCGATGCGGCGAACACCGTGTAGCAGCAAAACACGATCGCTCCGAACGAGCCGTTCACGCACCCAGGCCAGCAGATCTGCCCGGCCAGAGAAGCGGGCGGGGTCGTCGACAGGTCGATTGGTGATATAGGGATTGAGGGTATCTTGGGCCGAGGGCTCTGCTGCCAACAACTCGCTCCTGTGAAGTGGTGACAGGTCGTCGGATGGCTGGAATTATATCACAGTTTCAGATTTCATCCAAGAGTTTGCCCAGGGCCTCTGTCCAGACGTCGCTGAGCGGTTCGAAGGACATCTCGGTGAATTCGTCGTTGACCTTTTCCATGTAATCTCGCACCGACAGGTGGGGCATGGTGCGCGCCATCTGCTCGATCTTTTTATCCCAGGCGGCGATGAGCTTTTCGCTCTGCCGTTGCAGGTCGGAAAGGTCGAGGTCGAGATCGAACATGTGGCTCAACCGCACCAGGATATCGTACCAGGCCTTATGGTCTTGCTCGATGGCCAGGATTGGGGCCATGGCCGAGAGTTGGGAAAAATCAAAAGAGGGCACAAAGGCACAAAAACGGAAAAACTCTATCCCCCTGGGCTCAGCTTTGTCGGCCAGATACATGCTGATGGTGCTGCCGCCTTCGTAATCGGAAAAACGAACGGCATAGCGGGCCAGCTCCTCTTTCATTTCCAGCAGACTGTACACACACGAGATGTTCCGGTCTTTATCGTGGGGCACCGCGCCATAGACCCCCGCCACAGCGGCCACCGTTTTGACGCCCAGCGCCTCCACGGCATCAAAAAAGGCTCGAGCGTACACCTCGGCGTTGAGATGGGGCTCCTGACCTAAAAAGAGGTAAAATCCCTGGCTGTTATCGCCGCTCCAAAAGAGATCGTTTCTCTCGGTCTCCATATGCTGCCGGTGGCCCTCCTTGAGCTTGACCACCGGTCTCAAAAAATGGTGCGCACCGGGCACCTGAAAGAGGTAATACCCGGCCGGCCTGAGCTGGCCCACCCGCTTGGCCTGGGTGTGTCTGATGAGGTATTCCAAAAGCCCCGAAGAAACCTCACCGGCGTCGGCCCACTGCTGCCAGCCGGCGATCAGACAATCGCCCGGGGCCGGTTTGCCCCACAACTCGATCAGCTCACTCATCGCGCCCATCCTTCCACCTGCCGCGCTGTTCAACTGAGACTATTCTACCATAGGTCAGAGCGCGGGGCAAACCCCAGGACGTGCTCCAAGTCGCCCGACGGGTCGGATTCCCCAACTTGGGGGTATGGGGCGTGCAAAGCGAGCAAAACCCGAACAAGCACCTGTCCTGTACCGGACAGGTACAGGGTTCGGGATTCCGTCATCCTTGAAAAAGCACAGGGCAAACCCGGACGGTTACAAAAGGAAACGGCTCGCCGGTACATGCGGCGAGCCGGGCAGATACTCATTCGTCGCCTGGTGAGTCGTCTGCCTCCAATGCTTCCAGGAGATCCTGTGTGGCCTGGTAGGCCTTTTTGATGGCAAACTCCATCGCTTTGACATCTGGAAAGCGACCGCCCATCAGAAACAGGCTGCCATGCGCCAGGGTCTCCTCGATGTAGCGGGTAATGGCCTCGACCTTTTGTCGGTGGCGCACCCAAGGGGCGCCAGCCGTGGGCCGCAGGTGAAAACGTTGTAAAACGGCGTCGGCGCAACGATCGGCCACCTGCAGCTTCCAGGCGCGGACACAGGTGAGCACATCTGGCACCGGACGGTTCTTTTCGAACAGATCGTCTACCGTGCTGCGGATGTGTAGACGGTGGTTTTTGCGCCTCTCTAACCCCGGCTCCACCTGCGACTGGTTTTTCCAGGCCTCGATCTCGGATGGGTCGTCGGCTGGCGTTTTACGGCGCAACTCGAACGTCGCCAGCATCTGCTGCTGGGTGGCTTTCATCCAATTCTGCCGCCACTCGGAGCCAAGAAAGGCCAGGCTCTCCGGCAGGGCAATCTGAAGCGATTCCTCACCTGGCTCAGGAGGGCGCAGGCCCAAGATCACCTTTAACAACGCGGCTAGTTCGGTTTGGACATCGCTTTCCACGGTTTTGCCTGCCTAGATCAGCCTGGCTGTTTCCAGAATACCCTGCAACTCGAGCCGTTTATCCTGGGCCAAAGGCAGGAGCGGCGGGCGCGGTGGCCCACCATAATAACCCACCATATCCAGGGCCGCCTTGAGACCACTGACCCCAAAACGACTGGTGACGGCCAGGTTCACCGGCAGCATACGCAGAAAAAGCTGTCGCCCCTGTTCGATCTCACCCCGGTTGAACAGCTCGTACATCGCCACCGATTCGTTCGGCGCACAGTTGGCCAGCGCCAGGATGCCCCCAGACACGCCCATGGTCAGGGAAGGGTAAAAAAAGTTGGCCGAACCGGCCAGCACACCAAACGACGGCCGGCTCTGGCGGATGGTCTCGCCCATCTTGGCGATGTTGCCGCCTGTGTCTTTGACACCCACGATGTTGGCATGCTGCGAGAGCTCTGCCAGCAGCTCCGCCGACAGGTCCATGCCTGTGGCCGGCGGCAGATTGTAGATGATGACCGGGATGGGGGAAGCGTCGGCCACCGCCCGATAATAACTGAGCAGCGCCGGCGTTGTCATCTGGCTTTTGTAATAATGAGGGTTGACAATGATCGCCGCGTCGGCTCCGATCTCGGCAGCCTTTTCGGTCAGGATGATGGTGTGCCGGGTCGATTCGTGGGCCGTGCCGGCGATCATCAACTTGTCCTTGGCAATGGCCTGGCGAGCCGTCAGCAGCACCTCGGTGCGCTCTTGCTCATCCAGGTACACCCACTCACCGTTGGAGCCCAGCACGATGTAGCCGCTGAGGCCGGTCTGGTTCCATTTTTCCAGATTGGCGGCCATCTTGTCGTGAGCGACGCTGCCGTCCTCATCAAAGGAGGTGACGATCGGCGTGAACACCCCTCGCAGAGAAATATCGCTTTGTGCCATGCTCAGAACCTCCGTGTTGAAAAAAATAGAGACCCTTTCATAATGCAGAGTAACGGTTGAATCGCCTGTGTAAAAGAGTATAATGCTGGTAGGAAGACCAGCACTCACTTCACACAAGGGGGACGTACACGAGTATACTCCAATTGGTCGAAAAATGCACACCACAAAAACGGCGCGTACCTCTCGAATAGAGTCCGTTGCCCAACCAGGGCAGCGACAAAGGATAGTGGGTCGATCCGGTTGTCCTCATTCAACAGATGGGTCCACTGAAAAAACTCTTTCACCACAAAGGCGCAAAGGACACCAAGTACCATTCCGTATCTTGAATTTTCTCCAAGCTTGGCGTTCTTGGTATCCTGGCGGTTCAAATGACCTTTTTTCAGGAGAGTCACAGATAGACAAGTGTTGAACTCGTAACTGCTCACCCTCCCGCAGGCTCTGGTAGGGGCACGGCATGCCGTGCCTCCTCGTGCCGCTACATTTTGCAGATTTACCGGGCCCAGTCGGCTAAATTGTGGCACAGGATAACCGATTTCAGCCTGCAGGAGGGTAGGCCGAGCAGTTACTTGAACTCGTGCTAAAAGTGCGTTGCACCTGCTCCGTGGGCGAATTTAACATTGTCGAGCTACGATTTTAAGGCGCCGTTTGACCTGTCTGCCGACAGGCAGGCAACAATCTGGCCGAGCGAGACCTGCGCATGGTCAAGTTGAAACAAAAGGTGTCGGGTTGCTTCTGCAGCCAGGAAGGGGCCCGAACGTTTTGTCACCTCCGCAGCTACATCTCCACCGCCCGCAAGAATGGGCAGCGTGTGCTCAAAGTATTGAGGAACATGGACTCGCTCCTAAGGATCCGTAAAAATATAAATTCCCGTGTCACCCTGAGCGAAGCGAAGGGTCTCGTTCTACTCAAACGGGATTCTTCGCGCCCTTACAGGCGCTCAGAATGACAGTGGCGGAAGTTATTCTTTTACAGACCCTAAGGCCCCACAATCGTATTGTTATTGCCCGTATTCGTCACCAAAGTGGCTGATTGGATTGAGACCCAGTTGTTATTGCCCCGTATCGTTACTGGGCCACAACTGCCCAACAAGGTGATGGTGTTGTCGTTGCCATTGATCGTCACCGAGTTCCCATTACAGGTGAACGTTCGGGTCTGACCATTTTCGTTGATCGCGATGGGGCTGCTGCCACCAGGCGGCGGCTGTGTGGGTATCGGGGGCGGCGGCGCCGGCGTGGCTGTGGTCGGAACCAGAGTTGCCGTAGGCAGGGGCGTGGCGGTAAAGGCTGGCGTCACCGTAGCTGTCGCCATGGTCGTCGCTGTGGCTGTCGCCGAAACTGTCACTGCCGGGGTGAGAGTAGGTGTCGCTGAAAGGGTCGCCATAGGGGTGAGAGTAGGCGTCATCGAAGGAGTCGCCGTCGGGCTGACGCTGCCGGTGGGCGTAAGCGTTGGTGAAGGCAGCGCACAAATTGGCCCGGCTGTCAGGCCAATACCAACATCCGGCCCCTTTACTCCTCCCTGTGTTGTGCCAACGGCCCAATGGCCATTGACCGTAACAGCAAAAACGCCCTGATCAAACCCAGCCCCCACTTCCCATTTAACCCCTGTCAAACGATAGTTTGGATCAGGGTTCACGTATTCCCACGGCTCCGGCGTCGCTGCCACCGATCGCGCACAACTCGGCAAGGCCACCATCCAGTTGCTCAAATCCTGAGCACAGGGCAGCTCCGCCACATGATAGGTCCAGGTCGAGGTGTTATCAGGATGATAGACCACTCCCAAAAAGGTAATCTGATAACAGTCAACAATGAGAGGCGGAAACGGCGTCATCGTGGGTGTAGCAGTGGCCGTAACCGAGGGCGTCATCGTGACAGTGGTCGTCAACGTCGCCGTTGCTGTGGGGGTTGGCAACGGCTTTCCAATCTCCTCAATCACCAGGGCCACCAGCGTGCCATCAGACAGCGCCGTAAACGTTACCTGCGCCAATGTGCCCAACTCCAGATTGCCAATGAGTTGGGTTTGCCTGGTCACGGCCACCGTTACAGCGCCAATTTGCCAGAAATTGGGGCCCATGTTTTCAATGGCAGCCGTAAAACTGAAACTCGAAGCCCCTGGCAAGGAGGCGGTTATCACATCGGCCAGCCAGACATTACCGGAGACGATACGGCCACTGACAGACACAAAATCTCCCACCGTCGGATCGCCCACAATCACCGTCTGGCCAATTACCGTCACCGGTAAATTGCCAATCGTCCAAAGCGTCCCTGCAATGTGGGTCAATTCCCCCTGACCGGCGAACTGGTAAGCTGCGGCTGCCAGAGCCAGGCCAGGGCCCGCCAGCGTTGCCTGTCCAGTCTGTAAAGTAACTGTCTCCCCGGAACCGATCATCGTGACCTGGCCTTCGGTTACGCTGACACGCGTCTGACCATCAGGCTGAACCGCCACCGCAAAAGACGTGCCTTGCACTTGGACCGTGCCGCCGGGGGTTTCGACCTGGTAAAAAGCAGTACGCCCGCGCAAAGGCACAACCTCATGGCTGGTTGCTCCCTCTGATTGTGTCCACGTTACCCGTAACCCACCCCCCAGCCGGCCCGATACGGTGGTCAGGGTGACCTCGCTATCTGCGGCGATGGTTGTTTCTGTATCCTCAAAAAAGCGCACCGTCGCTGAGCTATAGCTATTCGTGCGGATATGTTGCCCGCTCCGCACGGAATCACCCCTGTGCAGTGAGGCCCAACCTTCATCGGTCAACACCTCAACCTGGCCCACCACGGCTGTCACCTGGGCCGCCTTCATCCGACCGTTGTTGACGAGGAATATCGTCAGCAGCAAACCGACGCCAAAGAGCGCCAGGATCAGCCCCGCGGCCAGGGCGCCGGCCAGGTGCAACCGGGTAAATCGAATCCGCAAACCGGCAGTCAGTTGGGCCAAAGCCGTTCTCAGGCCATCCAACCCGGCCAACGCCTTTGGAGAACTGGGTTCAGCGGCAGGGGCCGATTGGCCCACAGCCATCAGATGCGCCTGGTAACGAGCATCCACTGCCGGGGGCAGAACCGGATGCTCCAAATTGGTGATGGCCGCGGCCAGTTCCTGAAGATCCGGTGCACACTCGGCTCCAGCCACATCCTGCGCCATTCCTCGGTGCGCGGTTAATTCATCCAGATATTTTTGTAGGCGTTCTGTTTCCATCATGGCATTTCCTCTCCCAGCAACAACCGCTTTCGTAACGCTTCCAACGCTCGCTGCTGCAACATCCGGACGGCGCCGTCACTTTTTTCCATGGTTGTAGCCACCAACCTGATCCGCATTCCAACCACATAACGCAAAATCAATACGTCCCGCTGGTCAAGCGTCAAATAGGACAACGCCCGGACCAACCGTTCTACAGTCAACCGCTGCTCCACCACCTGTTCTGGTGAAACATCAGGACTGGGCAACCCTGCATCCAGGGGAACATTCTGACGCACCTGCTGGTGACGCCAATAATCAATGACCCGATTGCGGGCGATTTGAAACAACCAGGCGGCAAACGGGCATTGTGGTTGATAAGCGGGCAGGGCCTTGAGCATCTTTTCAAACACGTCCCCGGTTAGGTCTGCCGCCACCTCGACATCGTTGGTGCGATAATAAATAAAGCGGAACACACCTTGCTTAAAATGTTCGTAGAGGGCGGTCAAGGCGGCTGCATCCCCTCGCCGGGCATCAGCAACAACACAAAGCTCGGTTGCTTCAGACATATTTATGTCTCCCCTGAATAGACGTCTATAAGCTATAACGTGTCTACTTGAAAAAGATCACGGTTTATTTGGAGTTTTGTAACTGCTCACCCTCCTGCAGGCTCTTGCAGGGGCCGTGTCTCTGCTGCCGCAATTTATCGATTCGCCAGCGTCCAGTTGGCCAGATTGTGGGACAGGATGAACGATTTTAGCCTGCGGGAGGGTAGGCTGAGCAGTTACAGAACTTTTACCAACCACCTGCCGATAACTTGACCTTCTCTGCCGCCAGCCAGCGCCCCGCCGTACTGGCCGCAATGTGGCTCACCACCCCCAACACCACCAGCAGCCTGGCTATCTCGGCGTTGCTCCATCGCGCAAACGTCACCCCCTTTGCCTGGGGACGACTGCACGCCAAGGCCGTTGCTTCGGCACGCACCTCAGGGGGAAAAACGCCTCGGCCTTCCAGACCGAGGCAGGTCGTCGATGCTCCGGCTGTCCGCCCAATACCGACGCCAGAATCTCACCACCCGGTCGATGGCGCCCGCCTCCTGGGCAATCTGTTGATTGCTCCACTCGGGATGGTCGAAGGCCGCCAACAGAATACGCGCCCGAAAGACCTGACCCTGAGGCGCCTTTCGAGAACTCGGCAGTCGGCGAAAGTGTTGCTCTTCTTCGCTTGTTAAGACAATGGCATACTTGGCTTCGGTCCACGCATGTTTCACCTCCAGCAAGTATACATGCGTTCTGCGTAACAGCCAAACTAGGACGTAACTTGCGGGTCGGTGTACTTGGCCTGCGGGAGGGTGAGCAGTTACCAACAAACCTTAAAATTTGCATCCACGACTGTACAAAACATAAAAGTTGGTGTATAATAGTGGGTAACTATGGTGGAAAATGGGGGAAAGTGGAGATTGGGTGGGAGGTTAATGCCATCCTGCGTCTCAAAAAACCCTCCCAGTGGAAAGATGTGTAGAACATATGTTCTTGGGTCGATACGAACACTCGATCGATGACAAAGGCCGGCTGACCATTCCGGCCAAATTTCGCGGCGACCTGGCCGCTGGCGTGGTGGTGACCAAGGGCATCGACTGCTGCCTGTACCTGTTCCCCACCAGCCAGTTCGAGACATTAGCCGCCCGCATTCGCGAGTTGCCCATCACCCAGGAGCAGGCGCGCGAGTTCCGACGGCAGATGTTCGCCGACGCCAGCGACGAAATTCCCGATAAACAAGGCCGCATCATCATCCCGCCCTATTTGCGTGAATACGCCGGCATCGACGCCCAGGTCATCGTGACCGGATTGGATACCTACATCGAGATCTGGTCCACCGAGGTCTGGCACAATCGCCAGACGCCCGACAATCAACACTGGGAACAATTGGGTATCTAGGGGCGTTACGATGGCTGGCAACCATCTTGCCCCTAATTATACTCACGAACCTGTACTTTATCAAGAGGTCTTGACCGCACTCAAGCCTGAGCAGGGCAGGCGGTTCATAGACGCAACGATAGGGGGGGGAGGCCATGCCTGGGGGGTACTGGCTGCCTCGTCTCCTGCAGGGCAGCTTCTTGGCATGGACGCCGACCCTGAGGCCCTGGAGGCCGCGCGCTACCGGCTGGCCCCCTTTGAACAGCGGGTCACACTGGTTCGAGGCAGCTTTGTCCACCTGGAGAAACTGGCCAAACAAACGGGATTTTACCCCGTGGACGGCATACTCTTTGATCTTGGCATCTCCTCCGCACAGTTGAGTGTCGCAGCACGGGGTTTTTCTTTCCAACAGGATGGCCCACTGGACATGCGTATGGACCCTAACCAGCCCGGAACCGCATCTGACCTGGTGAACGATCTGCCGGTGGAGGAACTGGCAGACGTGTTGTGGCGTTATGGCGAGGAGCGTCTGGCCCGGCGCATCGCCCGAGCCATCGTCGCTGCGCGCCCACTGGACAGCACCGTCGATCTGGCACGGGTGGTGGCCGGTGCGGTGGGCCAGCGCGGGCGGATCCATCCGGCCACGCGCACGTTTCAGGCCCTGCGCATCGCCGTCAACGACGAGCTGGGGGCGTTGGAAAAGGCGCTGCCCCAGGCGACGCGGCTGCTGGCTCCCGGCGGTCGGCTGGTTTTTATCTCGTTTCACTCGCTGGAAGACAGGCTGATCAAAGACTTTTTCCGGCGAGAATCCCAAGACTGTCTTTGTCCGCCCCAGATGCCGCAGTGCATCTGCGGCCACCGGGCATCGCTAAAAATCGTGACGCGCCGCCCTGTGGCCCCGACACTCGCCGAGGTGACGGACAATCCACGCAGTCGCAGCGCCAAGTTGCGGGTGGCGGAAAAGCTCCCAGCCGACTGACACCGGCTATCAACAAAAGTGACGAGTGAACAACATGACACCACACACAGCCGACACTCCTCAGAATAACCGAAACGTTTCATCGCCTGTGAGCACGATCAACCGCCGCAAAGCTCTGGGCCTGCTGGTGGGGGTGCTCACGCTGGCGCTGGTGGGCTGGATGTATCTGAGCCAGGCCAGCCAGACGGTCAAGCTGGAACGGCAGATCCGGGGGTTGCGCCAGCAGAAACAAGAACTCCAGCGACAGAACGATCATCTGGTTTACGAGGTAGCCCGACTGGCCTCTGTCGAACGGCTGGAACGGCGGGCGCGAGAACTGGGCTATGTGGCGGTATGGCAGGCACATTTCCTGCTCGTGACCGGCTATCCTTCTCCGGACAGCACCGCTGCCGACGAAATGGCAGCCCTGCCGCCGGCCCGGCCACAGGAGCGCGCCACCCCATCGGCTGTGGCGGGCTGGTGGCAGGCGGTGACCCAACAATTCGAAGCCTGGTCTCAGGCAGATGAACCATAGGGCCAGCCATGACCGTCCACATCGACACTCTGCCCCGACATCGTCTGATCTTGCTGGCAGCCGTCATGGTGGGTTTTGGCCTGATCCTCACCTGGCAGCTCGTCCGCTGGCAGGTGATCGAGCGCGACCGGTTCATCGACATCTTGAACAATCGACCCACCGGGGAAACACAGACACCGCCGCGGCGGGGGCGCGTTCTGGACCGCGACGGCCATCCGCTGGCAGTGGACACGGTCGAATACCAGATCACGGCCACGCCGCAATGGATCGAGGACGCGGCTGAGGTGGCGCGCCGGCTGGCGCCGTTGTTGGAACTGACCGAGGAAGAACTGGTAACCCAGCTCAGTAGCGACGCTTCCTGGGTGATGTTGCGGCATCATGCGCCTCGTGAGGTGGGCGAAACGCTGCGAGACTGGGACATCCCCGGCGTGCACATTACCCCCTGGCCGCGACGCGGTTACCCGGAGGGCACGCTGGCGGCTCACCTGCTGGGTTTCGTGGCCGAGGATCAGATCGGCTTTTATGGCATCGAAGGCTTTTACAATCAGTTGCTGGCGCCACACCTGCATCCGGCCGAAGAGGGGGAAGGATCGATTGCAGCGGCTGCTTTTGCCACCAGCCTGAGCGACCTGGCCGCGAGCGGCAGCCCTGACCTGATCCTGACCATCGACCGCCTGATCCAGCACATTGCCGAAGAAGAGCTAGACGCTGCCATCGGCCAGCACGGGGCCAGCGGCGGCACGGTCATCGTGATGGAGCCGCGCACGGGGGCCATTCTGGCCATGGCCAGCCGACCGGTGTACGATCCGGAACATTACAGCGAAACGCCCACAGCTCAGGTGTGGGCCAATCCTGCCATCAGCAGCATCTATGAACCGGGCTCGGTTTTTAAAATCGTCACCCTGGCGGCTGCCCTGGACAATGCCAGCGTCACGTTGGATCGGGTTTTCAAAGACACCGGCATCATCGAGGTGGGTGGGCAGACGATCTATAACTCGGACCGGCTGCCCCACGGACGGGTGACTATCACCGATGCCATGACGCTCTCGCTCAACACGGTGCTGGCTCAACTCAGCACCGAAATGGGCGCCAAGGCCTTTTATGCTTATGTGCAGCGTTTTGGCTTTGGACATTCGACCGGCATCGACCTGAGCGGCGAGAGTGAGGGTCAACTCAAACTGGCAACCGACGCCGAGTGGCACGAATCGGACCTGGGCACCAATGCCTTTGGGCAAGGACTGGCAGTGACACCGTTACAAATGGCCACAGCCGTAGCGGCCATTGCCAATCGGGGCACGATGATGACGCCTTATGTGGTGGCTGAGATACAGGGCGCAGATCAAAGCTGGCCCCGACACCCCACCGTGGCGCGGCAGGTGGTCTCGCCACAAACAGCGCAGCGGGTGACAGCCATTTTGATCCAGGCGGCGGAAAGGGGCGCGTCTAAATCGGTGGTGCCGGGTTATACGATTGCCGGCAAAAGCGGCACGGCCCAGATCCCCATTCCGGGCGGTTACGATCCGCGTTGGACGATCGCCTCGTTTGTGGGATACGCGCCGGCTTACGATCCACAATTCCTGATCCTGGTCAAAATCGACCGCCCCACCGATACGCCGTGGGGCTCGGCAGTGGCCGCGCCGGCCTTTCGTAACATCGCCCAGCGGCTGTTCGTGTTGATGAATATCCCACCAGACAGGGAGTTGAATTAAGGGATGCTGGAACTCACCCTGGCCGACGTCATCGAGGGCCTCACCGGCTGGCACCCGTCGGCGTTGACGCAACCGATCAGCGATGTCCACATGGATTCGCGCCAGGTGATCCATGGCGGACTCTTTTTTGCCCTGCGCGGTGAGCAATTGGACGGCCACGATTACATGCCCCAGGCTCTGAGTCAGGGCTGCCGGGCGGTGGTGGCCGAGCGACCGCCGGAGAGCGGTTGCATCGTCGTCGACACGACCGATGCAGCCGGCTTTCAGGCGCGGGCCGGCCATCTGCTGGCCACCCCCCCGGAGCAGCCGCTGTGCCTGCTGGTTTCCGACAGTCTGGGCGCGCTGCAACAACTGGCCGATTTCTGGCGCACGCGCCACGCGGCGCGGGTCGTCGGTGTCACCGGCAGTGTGGGCAAGACGACGACCAAAGAGATCATCGCCGCCGTGCTGGGCCAACGTTTCCGGGTGCTCAAGAGCGAAAAGAGCGTCAACACCGCCACCGGCCTGCCGTTGACGCTGCTGCGCCTCACAACAGCTCACGAGCGTGTGGTGCTCGAGTTTGGCGGCGGCTATCAACTGGGTGAGATCGCCCGGCTGGCGCACATCGCCCGGCCGCAGGTGGGCGTGGTGACCAACGTCGGCCCCAGCCACCTGGAGCGCATGGGCACCATCGAGCGCATCGCTCTCAACAAGGCCGAGTTGGTGGCGAGCCTGCCCGAAGACGGGGTGGCCATCCTCAACATCGACGACCCGCTGGTGCGCGATATGGCCCCCAAGGCTCGCGGGCGCGTCTTTTTCTACGGCCTGACACCCGAAGCCGATCTCTGGGCCGACGAGATTCAAAGCCAGGGGCTGGAAGGGCTACGTTTCCGTTTTCACTATGGCGAGGAGACCCTCCACGCCAAGGTGTCTTTGCTGGGCCGTCACAGCGTACACACTGCGCTGCGCGCGGCTGCGGCAGGCCTGGTGGAAGGGCTCTCCTGGCAAGAAATCATGAATGGCCTGCGGGGCGCCAATCAACTGCGATTGGTGGTGGTGCCCGGCTTTAACGGCAGCACCCTGCTGGACGACACCTACAATTCGAGTCCGGCGTCGGCTATCGCCGCGCTGAACCTGCTGGAAGAGCTGGAAGGTCGCAAGATCGCCGTGTTGGGTGATATGCTGGAGCTGGGCAGCTATGAGGACGAGGCGCACCGTAAGGTGGGTCGCCGCGCCGTAGATGTGGTGCAGCTATTGGTGACGGTGGGACCACGCGGGCGCATCATCGGCCAGGAGGCTCTGGCGCTGGGCATGGCGCCGCAGGCGGTCGAGATGGTGGACGATAACCAGGCCGCCATCGACTATCTGCGCCAGGCGATCTTGGCCCACGACGTGATCCTGATCAAAGGCTCGCGCGGCCTGACGATGGAACAGATCGTCAACGCCCTGGCTGTGCCAAAGAATTGAGAACCCATACATGGCTTATTCACTTTTTCTGGGCGCTGTCACTTTTATACTGGCCGTCATCTGGGGCAAACCGCTGCTGAGCCTGCTGAAAAAATACCGGGTGGGCAAACGCATCCGCATCGACGGCCCACACTCGCATCAGGTCAAGATGGGCACACCCACCATGGGTGGGCTGATGATCATCGTACCGGTGATCCTGATCACCGTGGCGGCCAATTTCGTCGAGATCGTGGCCACCACGGCCGCCGGTCGCCGGCTGCTCGACCGGCTGGGTGTGGCCCGCGAGGCCTTTTTCGGCGAATCGTTGCTGGTGCCGATGGGTGTCATGATCACGTTTGCCATTCTGGGGGCTGTGGACGATTGGGCCGGCGTGCGTGGGCTGCGGCGCGGCGAAGGGCTGCGCGGTCGATGGCAATTTCTCTTACAATCGATCATTGCCACCGCTGCGGCGCTGGTGCTCCATTTCGGTCCGCCCCAATTACGCAGCCTGGCCCTGCCCGGCGTGGCCGACAAGATCGACATCAATGGCCTCTGGATTCCCATGGCCGTGTTTGTCATCGTCGCCTTTTCCAACGCGGTGAACCTGACCGACGGCCTCGATGGTCTGGCCGGATCGCTGGCGGCGGTGGCTTTTGCCTGTTACGGCGTCATTGCGCTGCTCCAGGACCAGGCATGGCTGGTGGCCTTTTGTTTCACCGTCACCGGCGCGACGATGGCCTTTCTGTGGTTCAACGCCCACCCCGCCGACATGTTCATGGGAGGCGTAGGCTCGTTTGCGCTGGGCGCCACGCTGGCCGTGGTGGCGCTGATGACCGGCCAGTGGCTGCTGTTGCCGCTCATCGGGCTGGTTTTCGTCGGCGAAGTGGCCTCGGTGGCCCTCCAGGTGAGTGTGTTCAAATACACGCGCATCCGCACCGGTCAGGGCCGGCGTGTGTTCAAGATGGCGCCGCTGCACCATCACTTTGAGCTGCTGGGCTGGTCAGAGATGCAGGTGACACAACGTTTCTGGCTGGTGGGTATTTTGGCGGGCATGTTGGGCATCGCCCTGGCCCTGTGGGGCAACCCGGCGATTTAGGACATCCGATGATCCAGATACGATTCGACGGCATCCGAGCGACGGTGGTGGGGCTGGCCCGCGAGGGCACGGCCCTGGCGCGTTTTCTGGCGCAGCGCGGCGCCAGCGTGACGGTGACCGATCAGCGAGAACGTAAGGCGCTCAAAACACAGATCGAGGCGCTCCAAGAGTTACCCATCACCTATCGCCTGGGCGGCCATCCAGAGGCTGTCTTTTATGCCGACATCATTTTTCTCAGCCCGGGGGTGCCGTTCGACGGCCCACTGGCGCAGGAAGCGCGACGGCGGGGCATCCCCTTGAGCAACGAAACACGCCTGTTCAGCCGGCTCTGTCCGGCGCCCATCGTGGGCATCACCGGCTCCAGCGGCAAAACGACGACCACCGCCCTGGTGGGTGAGATGCTCCAACAGGCCCATCCAGGCCGGGTGTGGGTGGGCGGCAACATCGGCCAGCCCCTGATCGGCCACCTGGACGAAATGCAGCCGACGGATCGGGTGGTGATGGAGCTTTCCAGCTTTCAACTGGAATTGTTCGGCCCCTGGCAGAGCGCAACCGCCGGCCCTGGGCCGATGTTCAGCCCGCAGGGCTGGAGTCCACCTGTGGCCGCCATCCTGAACATCACACCCAATCACCTGGATCGCCACGGCACGATGGCGGCCTACACCACCGCCAAACGACACATCGTCGCTTACCAGAGCGTAAAAGAGGCGGCCATACTGGGTTTCGATAACGAGATCACACGCCGCCTGGCCGCCGATTGCCCGGGCCGGGTGCGTTTTTTTGGATTCTGCCGGCAGACGGAAGCCCCGGAAGCGTGGGGGGCGTTTCTGGCGGAGCAAGGGGGACAGGAAACGATCCTGGCTCGCCTCGGCGGTCAACTGCACCCCGTCTGCCACACCGAGGAGCTGCGTCTGCGCGGCCGGCACAACGTACAGAACGTACTGGCCGCCTGCGCCATCGCCTCGACCGCCGGGGCGAGCCTGAACGCCATGCAGGCGACGGCCATCACCTTTGCCGGCATGCCACACCGCCTGGAACTGGTGCGCGAGTTGCACGGTGTGCGTTTTTACAACGACTCGATCGCCACCTCGCCGGAACGGGCGGTGGCCGCCCTGCGCAGTTTCGAGGAGCCAATCGTGCTGCTGGCCGGCGGGCGTGACAAACACCTGCCGTGGGAGGAATTCGCGCGCCTGGCCCATCAAAAGGCGCGCCACGTGATCCTCTTTGGCGAGGCAGCGCCGATCATCAAGCGGGCCATGCTGGCTGTGCCAGGCCCCTGCCAGATGCACCTGGCGGCCTCGATGGAAGTGGCCGTAGAGCTGGCAGCCAGCATGGCTCAACCGGGCGACGTGGTGCTGCTCTCGCCAGGCGGCACCAGTTTCGATGCCTATGAAGATTTCCAAGCTCGCGGCGAGCGCTTTCGCCAGGTGGTGAAAAAACTGGAATGATGCGAACAGCAAACACGTCACCCCTGGAAAAACAGAGCCGATAGGAGCAACTGCCATGCAATGCCCATATTGTTACGGGCCCATCAGTCGTATCCGCGGCCTGGGCCGCGCTCAAGCCGATAACCCAGACCGGCCACTGTATCGCTGCCTGTTGTGCGGCGCCGATTTTGCCGCCGAGCCAGAGCCGGTTTCGCCGGACAAAGCACCCCAGGCCGATCGGTGGTCGCCGCAGCTTCAACTGGTGTGGCCGCGGCTGAAACCCTGAAAGCCACACCCAAGCGGAGCGAACATGAGCGTCCAAGACCTGATCGCCGAAAGAAAAGCTCGCAGCCAGACGCAGGGCGTGGACTATGCGCTGATCGTCATCGTGGTGGCCCTGTTGCTCATCGGGCTGATGATGGTCTACAGCGCCACCTTTGACCTGGCCGCCGAGATTTACGACAATCCGGCCTACTTTTTCATCCGCCAGGTGGTCTGGACGGCGCTGGGCGGGGTGGTGCTGGCGCTGCTGGCCCGCGTCGAGTACCGCCAATGGCGGCGTCACTCGATCACGCTGATGGGCCTGACGCTGGCGATGTTGGTGATGGTCTTTTTCATCGGGGCCATCCGTTGGGGGGCGCAACGCACCCTTTGGAAGGGCTCCATCCAGCCCAGCGAGTTCGCCAAATTGGTCATCATCGTCTATGTGGCCGATTGGGTCTCGTCCAAAGGTGAGCGCATCAAACAGGTAACCTATGGCCTGATCCCGTTTGCCATTCTCATCGGCGCAGTGGCGGCGCTCATCGTGTCGCAGCCCGACATCAGCACGGCGATCATCATCGTGCTGACGGCAGTGGTGATGTTTTTCATCGCCGGCGCCGATATCCTGCAACTGGTCATCGGTTTTGCCTTTGGCAGCGCGGCTTTTGCGTTGCTCATCAGCCGCTCGCCTCACGCCTGGGAGCGGGTGATGGGTTACATCGCCGCGCTGAACGATCCCTACACCGGCAGCAGTTACCAGGTGCGCGAGGCGCTGGCCGCTCTGGGCCTGGGCGGGCTCACCGGTCAGGGATTGGGCATGGGCACACAAAAACTCTATGCCCTACCGCTGCCCCACACGGATACCATCTTTGCCGTGCTGGGCGAAGAGCTGGGCCTGATGGGCACCCTGCTGGTGATCGGGCTGTTTGCCGCATTGGCCTACCGCGGTTTTAAAATCGCTCTGGAAGCACCCGATAGTTTTGGAGCCGTGCTGGCGGCAGGTATCACCTTTTCGCTGCTGTTTCAGGCGCTCATCAACATCGCCGTGATCACGGCCACCCTGCCCTTTACCGGCATTCCACTGCCATTCATCAGTTATGGCGGCTCGTCGATGCTCGTCTCGATGGCCAGCATCGGCGTGCTGATGGGTATATCACGCGGCAAGATTCAAAAGGAGAGCAGACGCCGTGCGCGTTATCCTATCGGGGGGCGGGACGGGGGGACACGTGTATCCCGCGTTGACCGTCGCCAGAGCACTGGCCAGCGGCCACGCCAATAAAACCCACACCCCACTCGAGATGCTTTACATCGGCAGCCAGGGTGGCGTGGAAGAAGAGCTGGTGACCCAGGCGGGCCTGCCGCTGACCACCATCCCGGCAGGCGGGGTGCGCGGGCTGTCGCCGTGGCGCGTGGCGGCCAACCTGGTGAAACTGGGGCATGGATTCAAGGCCGCGCAGGGCATCGTCCATCGATTTGCGCCCGACGTGGCGCTGGTGACAGGCGGTTACGTTTGCACTCCCGTGGCGCTGGCCGCCTGGCGGCGACAGGTGCCCATCCTGATCTACCTGCCCGATCTGGAGCCGGGCCTGGCCATACGCGCGCTCTCGCGGCTGGCCACACGGGTGGCGGTTTCGTTTCCAGAAGCAAGCCGGTTCTTTTCAAAAGACCAGGTCTTTGTGAGTGGGTATCCGGTGCGAGAGGCCTTCCTGGAGGCCGACAAGGCCACCGCGCGCGAGTTCTTTCAGCTCGATGCCCATGCACCGACGCTCGTCGTTTTTGGTGGTAGCCGGGGAGCGCGGAGCATCAACCGAGCGGTGAGCGCGGTGCTGGAACCTTTGTTGGACACTTGCCAGGTGATCCACGTCTGTGGGCGGTTGGATGCCGCCGCAATGAACGCGCGGCAGGAGGGCCTCTCCCCGACCCTAAAAGCTCGTTATCGGCTTTACGATTACCTTCACGACTTGCCGTTGGCCCTGGCCGCCGCCGACCTGGCGGTGGCGCGGGCCGGAGCGGCCACGCTGGGCGAGTTCCCGGCGCTGGGGCTGCCCGGTATCCTGGTGCCCTACCCGTTCGCCGGCGCCCACCAGCAAGTCAATGCCGATTTTCTGGTGCAGCGCGGTGCGGCGCTCAAGATCGCCGATACAGACCTGGCGGCAAAATTGCTGCCCACGGTGGCTGCACTGCTCAGGGATCCACAAAGGCTGGCCGAAATGGCCCGCAACGCGCACAATCTGTTCCAACCTGCCGCCGCCGCACGCATCGCTCAAGAGATACATCGGCTGGCGAGCCGGGGGGCACTCGAGGGGTGAGATGGGGTTCATCGTCATCGATTACGATTCGTTGGTGCTGGTGATGGTATTTGCTTTTGCCGCCATCGGCCTTTCCCGTGGCTGGCTCACCGAGTTTATCAATACCGTGCTGCTGGTGCTGCTCTCGATCTTGCTCGTTGAACCAGAGATGTTGACCCCGATCCTGGAAAAGTTGAACGAGATCGGCAAGCT
This sequence comes from Chloroflexota bacterium, assembly GCA_049324835.1. Taxonomy (GTDB): domain Bacteria; phylum Chloroflexota; class Anaerolineae; order CAYNKW01; family CAYNKW01; genus JBMOMT01. The sequence goes on from JBMOMT010000061.1 coordinate 25,067, forward strand.
GTTGCTGGCCATGCTCAAAAGTGGCTTCGATCTCGGCGGGGCGCTCACCGAGTTCAAAGAGATGGACAATTTCATCGACCCGGCCAATCCTTACCCGGTGCTGCTGTTGTTGACGGTGGCATTGCTGGCCATGCAATACGCCGGCACACGCATCAAACTCACCGGCGATCTGAGCGCCCTGAGCCGCATTCTGGGGGCCATTCTGGGCGCGCTCAACGCCAATATCGTCGTCTCGCTGGGCAAAGAGCTGATCCGCAAATACACCGACCAGGTGCGCATCAACATGGTCACTACCCAGGTCAGCACGCAGGAGGTCCTGACCTTTCAGACTCAGGCGGCCAGCGTGCAGGCTCTCGCCCCAAGTGGGGTGGCGCTGGCCGTCAAGGATGCGCCGGTGGGGTTCCTGCCCGAATCGTATTGGATCTGGATCGGCGGGGCTGTGTTGGCTATCGGCGCGGTGTTGCTGCTCAGCCATCTCAGCAAAAAGCCCATCGGCCGACCGTGACAGCAGGTGCAGCATGCACTATTATTTCGTGGGCATCGGCGGCATCGGCCTTTCGGCCATCGCCAAAGTACTGTTGGAACAGGGACACACCATCAGCGGCTCGGATCTCAAACTCTCGCCGGTGGCCCTGGCCCTGGCCGAGGCCGGCGCCACCGTCTACCGCGGGCACAACGCCGATCAACTGGGCAATCCAGACCTGGTGATCGTCTCATCGGCGGTGCCGCTTAACAACCCAGAAGTGATCGTCGCCCGGCAGCGCGGCATCCCGGTGATCAAACGCGACCGTCTCCTGGGCGAGATGATGGCCGGCAAGGTCGGCATCGCCGTAGCCGGCACTCACGGCAAAACCACCACCGCCAGCCTGATCGTCCACACCTTGATCGCGCTGGGCCAGGACCCCACCTTTATCGTCGGGGGCGTGTTGGGTAATCTGGGCACCAACGCCCGCGCCGGAGCAGGCCCGTTTTTCGTGATCGAGGCCGACGAGTACGACCTGGCGTTTCTGGGGCTGCGACCCCAGATCGCCGTGGTGACCCATCTGGAGCACGATCACCCCGACTGTTTTCCCAGCGTGGCGGATGTCGAGGCCGCCTTCCGGCAGTTTCTGGCCCTGGTGCCGCCGCAGGGCTGGGTTATCGGGTGCAGCGACGAACCGCGCGTGGCCGCCTTGCTGCAAGACGTACACAGCCAACAGGGTGCGCCGGGGGTGTGGCGTTATGGCGTCGGGGCCGAAGCCGACTGGCGGGCGGTGGATCTGGGACTCAACGAGGCCGGCGGGTACGACTTTGTGGCCCTTTACCAACAGACAGCCTGGGGACATTTTAGCCTGAGTGTTCCCGGCGTGCATAACGTCAAGAACGCGCTGGCAGCGGTGGCGGTGATGCACCGACTGGGGCTGGAGCCGGCTGCCCTGGCCGGCGCACTGGCCGCCTTCCGGCCCACGGAACGGCGCTTCCAGATCAAGGGCGAGGCTGCGGGCATCACGGTGGTGGACGATTACGCCCATCATCCCACCGAGGTGCGAGCTGCGCTGGCCGCCGCCCGCGATCGGTTTCCGGGGCGCAGCGTGTGGGCTGTTTTCCAGCCGCACACCTACAGCCGCACCCGGGCGTTGCTGGACGAGTTTGCGGCCTGTTTCGCCGACGCGGATCATGTCATCGTGCTGGACATTTACCCGGCCCGCGAGGTCGCCGCCGATTTTGCCGGCGTCAGCGCCCAGGCGCTGGTGGCCCGCATGGCCCACCCGGATGCGCGGCACATCGGCGCACACGCTGAGGCAGTGGATCATTTGCTGGCGCAGCTCCGGCCCGGCGACGTGCTCATCACCCTGGGCGCCGGAGATGGCAACCAGATCGGCGAGCAGGTATTGGCCCGGCTGGAGGCCCGATGACGGCGTCCAAAACAAGGCCACAACAACGTATCCAGGTGTTGCGCCAGCGACTGCCCACCCTCGAACGCCGCCGACGGGCAGCCTACCGACAGGCTCAGGCCTTTGCAGCCCGGTGGCTGTCCAACAGGACACGGGAAAAGCATGACGATCGGGGTTGAGTTGGAACGATTGAAACAGATACTCGCCGGGCAACTGGCGCCGGAACGGGTGCGCGCCGACGAGCCGCTGGCTCGCCACACCTTTTACCGCATCGGCGGCCCGGCGGATCTGCTGGTCACTGTCGAGAGTGCGGCGGAACTGGCCGCCGTCGTGGCGCTGGCCCGGCAACACGGTGTGCCGTTTTTCATCCTGGGCAACGGCTCCAACCTGCTGGTGGCCGATGCCGGCCTGCGTGGGTTGGTGGTGGAAAACCAGGCCAGGGCGGTGCAGTGGTTGGAAGGAGACGATGCCGCCACGGTTCGCGCTGAATCGGGTGCGTCGTTGAGCCGGCTGGCCCGCGAGGCCGCACGCCGCGGCTGGGATGGGCTGACCTGGGCCTGCGGTATCCCTGGCACGGTGGGGGGCGGTGTGGTGCAGAATGCCGGCGCTCACGGCAGCAGTCTGGCCGATGTGTTACACAGTATCGAGGTTCTGGACGCCGGCAGCCACACCCGGTTGATGGCGGTAAACGAGCTGGAGCTGGACTACCGCGACAGCCGCTTCAGAAAACCGGACGCCGGGCAGTGGGTCATCCTCACCGCCGAGATGGCCCTGCTCCGCGGCGACGCCGCGGCGCTGACGGCCCGCGTGGCCGAGTACGACACCTGGCGACGGATGCGCCAACCGGCGGGCGCCAGTTGCGGCTCGGTATTCAAGAACCCAACCGGCGATCACGCCGGCCGGCTGATCCAGGCTGCCGGTTTGAAAGGTCGGCGGGTTGGTGGGGCAGAGATTTCAACACTGCACGCCAATTTCATCGTCAACCACGGCGGGGCCACCGCCGCCGGCGTGCTGGCGCTGATAGAGCTGGCCCGCCAGGCGGTGCAGCAGCAATTCGGCGTGAGCCTGGAGCTAGAGATGCAATTGGTGGGTTGCGAGTTGGCAAACTGTAACTGTTGACCCTCCCGCAGGACTGGGAGTGGTTTCAAGCAGGAACCGGTTGGAATATTGAATGCGCCGAACGATTTCAGTTGGGTTGCCAGCCTGCGGGAGGGTAGGCTGAGTAGAACGGGGACTGGTAACCTGGCGAGCAGCAGGCAAAGGCGATGGCACAAAAGATTCGGGTGGGCATCATTTTTGGCGGTCGGTCGGGCGAGCACGAGGTATCGCTCGTCTCGGCCAGGGGCATCATGGCGGCCATCGACCGCGAGAAATACCAGGTGCTGCCCATCGGCATCACGCGAGAAGGCCGATGGATCGCCGGCAGCGACCCCATGCATACGCTGCAATCGGGCCTGACGGGGGGGCATAACCAAACCGTCGCGCTGCTGAGCGATCCATCGCAGCCCGGGTTGCTGTGCCTGGAAGAGCAAAAAAACGGCTTACGGGCCGCTCGTCTGAGTGAGGTAGACGTGGTCTTTCCGGTGCTGCACGGCCCCTACGGCGAGGATGGCACCGTGCAGGGGCTGCTGGAACTGGCCAACCTGGCCTACGTGGGTGCGGGGGTGGCGGCATCGGCGCTGGGCATGGACAAAGTGCTGCAAAAGAGCCTGTTTCGTCAGCACGGCCTGCCGGTGGTGCAACACATCGCCGTTCTGCGCCGCGATTGGGAGCGCGACCCCGATGGTATCATCGAAAGGGTATTGGCCACCGTGGGCTGCCCCTGTTTCGTCAAACCGGCCAACCTGGGCTCCAGCATCGGCATAGGCAAGGCCCACGACGCGGCTGAGCTGCCGGTCGCGCTGGGCCAGGCTGCCCAATACGACCGCAAGATACTGATCGAAGAGGCCATCGACGCCCGCGAGATCGAGGTGAGTGTGCTGGGCAACGATGAGCCCATGGCTTCTGTGCCGGGCGAGATCGTGCCGTGCAACGAGTTTTACGACTATGCGGCCAAATACATCGACGACGACTCGGAGCTACTCATCCCGGCTGCCATTTCGCCGGCGCTGACGCGCCGCGTGCAGGAGCTGGCCGTGCGCGCCTTTCAGGCCATCGATTGCGCCGGCATGGCCCGCGTCGATTTTCTTCTGGAGCGAGACACAGACCGGGTCTATGTCAGCGAGTTGAACACCATCCCTGGCTTTACGCCCATCAGCATGTATCCCAAGCTGTGGCAGGCCAGTGGCATCTCTTTTAGTGAACTGATCGACCGCTTGCTGGAGCTGGCGTTGGAGCGCCACCGCGACAAGAGCCGCTGCCGGACGGACTATCTGCCCGGTTAACGTTATACACCGACAAGGACAGCCATCGTGCGAGTGGTCCGACGCCGACAAAAAACTCTGGCACCACGCCGCAGGCGCTCCGAAACGCGCCAGGGATACATCTTTGAGGCGACGCTCCACACCGCTGCGCGGCGCTTTGACTGGCAACCGCTGGCCACGTTGTGGCGGGCGCACGGCGGCCCGGCGCTGAGTGTGCTGCTGCTGGCGCTGGTGGCCTGGGGGGGGTATGTTTTTTTCGCCACCGATGGTTTCTACGTCTACAGTGTGGCCGTCCAGGGCAACCTGGCGGTGCCTGAGATCGAGATCTTGCAGGCCAGCGGTTTGGACGGGCAGAGCATCTTTTGGGTGCAGCCGGAGCGAACGGCCGAGGCTGTGGCTGCCCTGCCCGACATCGTCTCGGCGACAGTGACCTGCCGCCTGCCGGCGATGGTGACCATCCACGTGGTCGAACGGCAGGCCGAGGTGCTGTGGCAGTGGAGAGACCGGCAGTACTGGGTGGATAGCTATGGCGTGGTATTACAACCCAGGGGCGCGCTCACCGATGCGCTGATCGTGCAGGACAGTGGCCCCGTACCACCCAGCGTGGGCGGGCGGGTGGACGCCGCAGCAGTGACAGCCGCCCAGCAGTTGCACGCTCTGCGCCCGCAGTTACAAGCGGTGAGCTACGATGCCAGCCTGGGGCTGGTGTTCAAATCGGCGGGCGGCTGGCCGGTTTACCTGGGCGTGGGAGACGATATGGCGCTCAAACTGGCGATTCTGGACGCGCTGGAAGCCGAACTGAAAAAACAGGGCGTCCAACCGACCTACATCGACCTGCGTTATCCCCAACAGCCGGTGTATCGTTGAGGGCCAGGAGTGAAAAGAGATGTGGCTACCGTTGGTCGGGCTTTTGATCGGCATCGTCATCGGGTCGGTTTTTTCGCTCCAGATCCCGGCGCAGTATTCACGCTACACGGCCATGGCCATCCTGGCCGCGCTGGATTCGCTGCTGGGCGCGTTGCGGGCCGAGCTTCAGGGTGAGTACGATAACTGGATCTTTGTGACCGGCTTTTTCGGCAACGCGATTCTGGCGGCGGCGCTCACCTTTTTGGGTGATAGGATGGGCGTAGACCTGTACCTGGCGGCCATCGTGGCTTTTGGGGTGCGCCTTTTCCAGAATCTGGCCATCGTGCGGCGTATCCTTCTGGAAGCCTGGCGCGGCAATCGGCGACAAGGAGACGCCGCCACCGGCTGAGGTTTTCGCACCTGGCGTGGACAACGGGGAGAAAAAGAGGGAATCGTGGAGAACATCATCGTCGGCATAGACGTGGGCACCACCAAAATCTGCACCCTCATCGGACAGGTGACCGACGGCCTGATACCTCGCATCGTCGGTGTGGGGGTTGTACCGTCGCGTGGCCTGCGCAAAGGGGTCATCGTCAACGTCCACGAGGCCACCGAGGCCATCGCCCGCTCGGTAGACAAGGCCGAAAAGACGGCCGGCATACAGGTGGAGCGGGCCTACGTGGGCATCTCGGGCGATCATATCACCGGCGTCAACAGCCGGGGCGTGGTGGCCATCTCGCGCGGTGAACGAGGCGTGGTGGTGGGTGACATCGAGCGCGCCCTGGATGCTGCCCAGGCCATCGCCATCCCGCACAATCAAGAAGTGTTACACGTCATCCCCAGAAACTATAACGTCGACGGCCAGGAAGGCATCCGCGAGCCACTGGGCATGCACGGCTTCCGGCTGGAAGTGGAAGCCCACATCATCACCGGCGCGCGCAGCGCCATTCAGAACCTGGTCAAATGTATCCAGGCGCTAGAGATCGAGATCGATGAACTGGTGCTGGATCCACTGGCCTCCGGCGAGGCGGCGCTCACCGAGACCGAACGTGAGATGGGCGTAGTACTGGCCGACATCGGCGGCGGCACCACCGACATTGGCATTTTCATCGAGGGCAGTGTGTGGCACACCGTGATCTTGCCGGTGGGCGGCCATCACCTGACCAACGACATCGCTGTGGGTCTGCGTGCGCCCTATGCCACCGCCGAAGAGATCAAAAAGAAACACGGTCACGCCCAGCCGGCGCGGATCATCGAAACGGAAACACTCGACATTGCCGCTTTTGGTGAACAGACGCGTCAAAAGGTGCCGCGTCGATTCCTGGCCGAGATCATCGAGGCCCGCACCGAGGAGATTTTCGAGCTGATCCTCAAAGAGATCAAACGTTCTGGCTACGATGGCCTGCTCCCGGCGGGGCTGGTGCTGTGCGGTGGCACCGCCGATCTGAACGGCATCCAGGAATTGGGCCGCGAGATACTGGGCCTGCCGGTGCGGGTGGGCGCGCCCCGCAGCCTGCGTGGACTGGTGGATGTGTTGAACGATCCGGCCTACGCCACCGGAGTGGGGCTGTTGCTGTGGGGCATCCAACAAGAGAGCACGTTGCGTCCTCGGACGAGCAAACCCGGCGTGACGCGCAAGATCACTCAATGGCTGCGGCGGGCCTTTCTGCCGCGCTGAAAAAACTCGGAACGGCTGTCAGAACAGGCCGTCTGGCGCCGAGTGAATACCCGTTATCCACATCGAGCTGAAAGGAGATCAAAATGCGTTCACAACACACCCAAGAAGTCGAGAATTTTGCCCAAATCAAAGTGATGGGCATCGGCGGGGGCGGTTCCAACGCCGTCAACCGTATGATCGAGGCTGGCATCCAGGGCGTCGAGTTTATCGCCATCAACACCGATGCCCAGGCCCTGATGCTCTCCAACGCTCCAACCCGCATCCGCATCGGAGACAAGCTGACCAAGGGGCTCGGCTCCGGCGGCAATCCCGATATCGGCCAAAAGGCGGCCGACGAGTCGTCGGACGACATCTACGAAGTGCTCCAGGACGCCGACATGGTGTTCATCACCGCCGGCATGGGCGGCGGCACCGGCACCGGGGCATCGCACATCATCGCTCAGATCGCCCGTGAAGCGGGCGCGTTGACCATCGGCGTGGTGACGCGGCCCTTTGCCTTCGAGGGCACGCAGCGCCAGCGCACGGCTCTGCAGGGCATCGAAAAGCTCAAAGAGCACGTCGATACCCTGATCGTCATTCCCAACGACCGTTTGCTGGAAGTGGCTGACCGGCGCGCCTCGCTGCAAGATGCCTTCCGCCTGGCCGACGACGTGCTGCGCCAGGGCATCCAGGGCATCTCGGAACTGATCACCGTGCCCGGTCTGATCAACCTGGATTTCGCCGACGTGCGCACCATCATGAGCGAGGGTGGCGCGGCGCTGATGGCCGTAGGCAGGGCCAGCGGCGAAGATCGGGCCGCCAAGGCCGCTCAGGAGGCCATTTCGAGCGCGTTGCTCGACGTGACCATCGACGGCGCGCGGGGTATTCTGTTCAACGTGCGGGGTGGCAAAGACCTCAGCCTGTTCGAAGTGAACGAAGCCGCCGAGATCATTCGCCAGACGGCCCACCCGGACGTGAACATTATCTTTGGCGCCGTCATCGACGACCAGATGCAGGACGAGATCCAGATCACGGTCATCGCCACCGGTTTTGAGGCCAGCGCGCCGCACCGTCCGACGGTGGCGCCGGCTACGGTGCCTGCAGGACGCAAGACGACGGTCAGCCGCGCTGCGGCTCCTGCCGAGGCGGTGGACTTTCCGGTGCAGGTCTTTGATCCGGATGATTTCAACATCCCGACCTTTATGCGCAAGCATTACAAGTAGCGCTGTCTGTGGCGCGTACAAGACGAATAGCGGCTCTTGCCCGGCGGCCTGACCGCGCCGCTGCAGGTCGGCGATGGTCGACGCCCCCTGCCGGGCGTGATGGGCCATTGCATCCCCTCCAACCTCCCCCTTCCCTCGCGGAAGGGGGAGCATCTTTTGCCCCGCCTTCCAGGCCGTGATAGAATGGAGCCATCCACAACACGCGGGAGGAACCGTCCATGAGCCATTTTTTCGCCTACCTGGCGCGCATGAAATTCATCCGTCGCTGGGGGTTGATGCGTAACACCCATCAGGAAAACATCCAGGAACACAGCCTGCAGGTGGCCACGATCGCGCACGCTCTGGCGGTCATCAGAAACAGGCTGTTCGACGGCCAGGTCGACCCGGCCAGAACCGCCCTGTTGGCCCTGTACCACGACGCCAGCGAAGTGATCACCGGCGATCTGGCCACGCCCATCAAAAACTTTAACCCCCGGATCAAGACCGCCTACCACGAGATCGAGATCGTCGCCCGGCAAAAGCTCTTCGACATGCTGCCGCAAGCGCTCCAACCCGATTTCCAGCCCCTCTTTTTCCAGGCCGACGACGACCGCGAGCATTGGCGGCTGGTCAAGGCGGCAGATAAAATTTGCGCCTACCTGAAATGTCTGGAAGAATCCAAGGCGGGCAACCTCGAATTCTCCAAAGCCGAAAAAACCATCGAGCGAGACATCGCCCGCATGGGGTTGCCAGAGGTGGCCTATTTCGTAGCCCAGTTTATCCCCAGCTTTTCGCTGACGCTGGACGAGTTGAATTGAAACGAGTGTGGCTAAAATCTGTGGGAAACCCTCCCGCAGGTTCAGTCGGGACGAGCCGCACCCCAGCCGAGTCGCGGAACGGGAGGAAACGACTTTTGTGCACCCAAACCCGCGGGAGGATGAAAACTCGCCCCCGGACTGAAATGCACCCTCTGGGCGCGAGATTTGCCCCTACCGGGCTTTTGGAGTACAATACGCGCGCCGTTATTCCCCCAAGACGTGGCTGAGACAAAACACCACTGAAAGGTGATGAACCATGAAACGGTTGAAGGATCGCCGCAGATGGCTCGTGCTGATGGTCTCGTTGGCGCTGCTGCTGGCTGCCCTGCCAACGGCAGCGCCGGTCCGCGCCGCCGGGCCACCAGAACTGACCCTGGTCGATTCCCAGGTAACGGTGAAACAGGATGGCAGCCTGGACGTCAAGTATCGCCTCACCTTTCACGAGCTGGACACCCGCGACCGCATCACCACCCTCGGCCCTCTGGACAACGGCCATACCCTCCTCGACGCCCGCGTCGAACACGGCGATCAACAGACCGACCTGCGGCTCACCAGCAAGGGTGATGGTTTCTACACCGTGCCCTTGGGCTTTAACACCCAAACCGGCGAGGATTACACCGTCCACATCCATTACACCGTGCCGAGCCGCCTGGACCAAACAACCGTCGATGGGGTGAACTATCGCGTGCTGGCCTGGTCGCCGGTGCAATGGAACCTGCCCATCGAAGAGCAGGTGGTGCGTTACATCCTGCCTTACGAGCTACCCGCCGACGTCAAACAGGCGGAGCAAGTCACCGACGAACTGGTAGACCAGGCGCGCCTGATCGTCAACGAGAACACGATCCAAACCTTCGACCGCTGGGTCTACTATCCCACACCGGATGAAACCAGCGGCAAGGTCTGGCTCTCCATCTATATCTCTAAACAGAACGTGCCATCCAATTATCATTTTCTCACCCAGGTCTTTTTCCCGGAAGAATACCTGGACATCCCACAGCCGATTTCCCAGCCGCAGCCGGAAGACGCTTTTACGCCCACCACCGAGCCTGAACCGGCCGGCTTTCCCTGGGGCTGGCTGATCGTTTTCGCCGGGCTGGGCCTGGGCCTGGCGCTACTCATCGTCGGCGCGGCCTTTAAACGGGCTGCGCCCAAGGCCGCGCCGGAAGAATACCAGGCGCCCGAGATCGAGGTAGAAACTTTTGAGCAGCCCGGCCTGGTGCCAGACCTCGACGCCATCGAGGCGGCGTTATACATCGGCAACAATACCAAGGCGCTCACGCTGGTGATCATGGGCCTGGAACAAAAGAGCGTGGTCAACGTGCTGAATTACAAACCGCTCCAGATGGAAGTGCTGCCCACCGAGTTGCCGCTGGAGGATTACGAACAGGCCCTGGTAAAAGGTGTGGCCCCCGATGGCACACTGCCCCAGGCCACGGTCGACAAGGTGCTCAAGCTGATCTCGGCCCGATTGCAGACCAAGATGTGGAACGCCGATCCCCAGGCCACGCGGCAAACCTATCGCCGCCGCGCCGAGGAAGCCTGGCAAGACTACCACCGCCTGCCGCCCGTGCATCGGCCGGCCTACGTGCCCTGGATTCTCCTCTCCGATGGCTACCGCGACTACCACAGCCGTCCGGCCACCATCTCCACCAGGCCCAGCCTGGCCGACGCCGTGCGCGAATCGCCCATGGCCGCAGCGGCAGATCGTATGTCGTCCATGATGGAGGGGGTCGCCACCGACATCGCCACCAGGGCCGAAGGGCTGGCCACCTCTACCGCCGACATGTTGGATCGCTGGTTTGGCAAGGGTGATGCAGGTTACGACGCCTGCCACTCGGCCTGCCATTCGGCCTGCCACTCGGCCTGCGTGCACGACGCCTGCCACTCGGCCTGCGTGCACTCGGCCTGCCACTCGGCCTGCCATTCGGCCTGCGTACACTCGGCCTGCCACTCGGCCTGCCATTCGGCCTGCGTCTCCAGCTTTTGATCGTATCTTTTCAAAAAGTGGGGACGAGTAGCGCAATTTGACAACTTGCGTCCTGGCAAGTTGCCAACTTGCCCTACATCCTGTCCCAAGTTATTGAGAAGATACTTTTGATCCGTCACCCAACAGACCAGGGCCGGGGCGCTATGCACCGGCCCTTTCTCGTAGGCAGAGAAATCAGACATGCTCCAACGCCGCGCCAGATTGGTTATTTTAGCCGGTTTACTCACCACACTCGCCCTGACCGGGCTGTGGGCCACACTGGATCACATCGAACCCGGCGGGCGGCTGCCAACCGTTACCCCACCGCCATCAGCAGAACGCCGCACGCCCTCGCCGGTGACGGTGGAACCCAACCAGCGCCAGAGCGTGGTGCTCGTCTCGCTGGGCGGCGTCTCTGGACAAACCCTTGCCGACTGGATGATCGACGGCGCCATGCCGACGCTGGCTCATCTGGCCGGGCAAGGCCAGGTGATCACCACGCTGCGCAGCATCGATCCACCCCTGCCACAACTGGCATTGGCGGCCCTCGCCAGCGGCGCGCCATCTTCCGATGCCCCCCCCTTGTGGCAGACCGCCGATCGCCAGGGCCGCACCACGGCCTTGCTCTTTTGGCCCGGCAGCGATACCACCACCGACTATGCCCTCTCGTGCGATTCTCCGCCCATCACCTCCGGCCGGCAAACCACCACCCTCTTGCCGCGTGAGGCGTGGCCCGGCGCGCCGGCCAGTTTTGGCCCAACCTACGGCGGCAGCCTCACCCTGCCCACAGCCACCGGTTCCGCGCCGTGGGCCGTGCTGGCGATGGACAGCCGCGACGATGGTCAGACCGATCTGGACACTTTTCTTTTCACCCCGGATCAAAACGGTCAGCAGTCCGTGACCAGAGACACCCCCCAATTACAACGCGACGGCTGGGTCGCGTTGCCGGTCGCTGGCCGCACAACGCCGGAATTGATGCTCAACGTTACCAGCCTGCGCCCACTGACGCCCACCCCGCCACTCAGCCCCACAGCCGATCTGACCACCACTACCGGCCTCACTCCCACGGCAATCGTCCCGCCGCCGATGGAGCTGACCGTCTTTTACCTCAGCGCCCAGCCATTGACCGCCCAGCCGGCCTGGCTGGGCCAGGAAGTGATATTACGTTTCGGCTTTTGTCCCCCCCTGCCCGATGCAGGCTCGGTGGCGCAGGGCTGGCTGCCTGCCCCAGCCTTTGCCGAACTGCTCACCCGGCGGGCGCGTTGGAACGGCCAGGTGGCGGCCTACGTCTATCAAAGCACCCGCCCCCACCTGATGCTCGTGCGCCAGGAGGCCATGCTGCTCGCCGGGCAGGGGCTATTGTTGAGCCAACCCGAACAGGCGGGCTTTTCGCAGACCAGGGCAGCTCAATTTGCCACCCAACGCCGCGCCGTAGCCCATGCGATCGACGCCAGCCTGAGCGATCTGTTGACCGTTATAGACCTGAACCTGGCCAGCGTGACCATCGTCTCCGAGCATGGCCTGGCCCCAGTCCACACCCAGGTGAACCTGACTGCCGCCCTCCAACCGATATGGCAGCGTCTGCAGACGGTGGACGGCGGCCTGCTGCCGCCACAGACCACGCTGCGGCTCCAGGCCATGGGAGGTTTTGTCGCCATCGAGATCGAGCTGGCAGGCCAACAAGACCTCCTTGCCCGCCAGGCCATCGCGCAGACGCTGGCCGCGCTGTTACACCCACAAACCAGAGAAGCCGTGTTTGCCCGCGTGGCCGCGCGCGCGGCTGCGGCCGACTGGGCATCGGCCTGGCCCCAGCCCGACGACATCGTGGCCCAGGCCGCTCCCGGCTACTCCCTGGCGGCGACCCAAGACACCACTGCCATCTTTTCAGCGGCGTCGATCTATGGCCAGACAGGCTACCCCGCCCACCTGCCCGCCATGCCCGGCGCGTGGATCGTCAGCGACCAAGTGTGGCCCAAATCAGACCATCTGGCGCAGGTGTGGGACATTGCGCCAGCTCTCGCTGCCTGGCTGGGCCTTTCAAACACCATCTCACGTTGAAAGAAGGAGAAAATGAGCAAAAGTGGATGGCCGGATGCGCTACCGCGCTCCGGCAACAAAAAGCTAAAACAGTTGCGGGGTGTCTCGCCCTGGTTCGAGATCTATTGTCCGACGCCAGATACTTTGGCGCTGCTGGAGCCGCACCACTACGAGGAAGTCATCTCGTATCTCATCCTGGGCGACGAACGGGCCGTGCTGTTCGACACCGGCATGGGCATCGGCAACATCCGGACAGAGGTCGAGCATCTGACCAGCCTGCCGGTGCTGGTTGTCAACAGCCACTCGCACTACGACCACGTCGGCGACAACCATCGCTTCGCCGGGGTGTGGGCCTTTGACGACGATTTCGAAGTGGCGCGCATCGAACGAGGCATCTCTCAAGCGAGATGTCGCGACTATCTGTTACCCGGCTCGTACCTGAGCCTGCCACCCGGCTTTGACCCGGCAACCTACGCCATCCGGCCATCACCCGTGACGCACCGCCTGCGTCACCTGGAGCGCATCGAGCTGGGCGGGCGCACGCTGACCGTGCATCACACCCCCGGCCACAGTCCGGGCAGCATCTGCCTGCTGGACGATCGCCACGGCCTGTTGTTCACCGGCGACACCTATTATCCCGGCACATTGTACGCCGACCTGGAAGGCTCGGATTTTGACGTTTACAGGCAGTCTATGACCAGCCTGCTGGAGCTGCTGGATGGGGTGAGCCACCTCTGCCCGGCGCACAACGAGGCCTGCGTGGCCAAAGAAGAACTGGGCCGCGTCCAGGCGGCCTTTGAGCGCGTGGCTGCCGGACACGAGCCTTTTGAGTTGCACGAGGAGGGCGTGCGGTTGTATCGTTTTGACGGCTTCCGGCTGACGCTGCCCCAGCCGGGCTGATCGCGCCACCGTCAGTGGGCTGTTGCGGCCCTGGCCGCCCGGCGAGCGCCAAAGACGCCGGCCACCAACAGCACATTCAGCAGGTTGACGCCGCCCATCACCAGACACATGGCGCCAAAACCCAGACTCTCGGTCAGCGCGCCGCTCGCCATCTGCCCGCCGACGGTGCCCAGGTTGATGAACATCATAAAGATGGCAAACATCGAGGCCGAAATGCGTGGATCGCTGAAATCCATGGCCACGGCGGCATAAACAGAGTTATAGTAGCCATAAGCCAGACCAAAAAGAAAACCAGAGACGGCCACCATCGCCACACCGCCGCCCAGGGCCAGACCCACGCTGCCAACGGAGGTGAGCGCAATGGCCACCCACAGGCTCTGCTTGTGGCCGATGCGATCCGTGAGCCAGCTATTCGAGAGCGCGCCGACGATGCGACCCACCATCGCCAGAGCGATGAGCGCGCCGACGCTGCCGATGGACACCTCCATGGCGTCGTGCAGGTGATCGCTCAAAAAGGTATAGATGCCGTCGATGGCCAGGGAGTAGATCAGGCCCATTGCCGCCAGCATCAACACCGTTCCGCGCCCGAACGCCTTGAAGGCGCTCCATTGGAACGCCTGGCGGCGCACGTCATCGGGGCGCTCCTGCACCCGCCAGACCAACGGCATGGGCAAAAGGGCCAGCAGGCCAACGAGGTAAAATACCCACTGCCAGCCCAACGCCTGGGCGATCTGGCCGCCGATCAGGAGCAACACCAGGATGCCGGTGGCCCGCCCGCCGACCATGACCCCCTGGACGATGCCGCGCTCGTCTTCGGGGGTGAGGTCGAGCGCCAGACCATCGGTGCAGGTATCGTACAGCGCCATGCCGATAGAGGCGATGAAAGCCACGATGGCAAAGCCTCCCAATCCATCTGCTGGAGAAACGTGCGCCAGGGCCACCGCTGCCAGCGCCTGCATCGTCAGGCCGATAAAAATGTATGGCTTGCGGTGCCCCAGACCCAGGAGATTCACCGCGTCGCTCAACATGCCCAAAAAGATCTTGAGCACAAACGGCACGACGAGTATGGCCTGAAAGATGCCGATGTCGGCCTCGCCGTAGCCAAACTCGCCCAGATACAAGATGTTGAAGGTCAAAAAATAGCTCATGATTGCGCCCTGGGCAAAATAGAGACCGCCAAACAGGGCCAGGCGAAAGTAACGGCTGAGGGTCATTGTTCCTTCTCCTTTTCGCAAGATCGCCGGGCGATTACGCACCGACATATGGTTTCCATACGGCGTCAAGCCGCAATAGTACCTTGACGATCAGATTCTTACATTTGGCGTAACTGCTCAGCCTACCCTCCCGCAGGCTGGAAAACCGACTGTAATCGTTTGCCGGCTTTGATACTTGGGCCGATTTCTACTCGAAACCACTTCCAAGCCTGCGGGAGGGTGAGCATACCATTTGGCAAGAAAATTCACCGCAGAGACGCAGAGGACGCGAAGGAAAACAGAAAAACTCGGCGATCTCGGCGACTCGGCGGTGAGAAAAAACTTTTGGGTTCCGGCCTGGCCGGGTCAGGACATGGCGACGAAACTCAGTTTAGCGAGGATCGATCATGTTGCATCGTTTGCCGCCCGAATGGGTTCTTTTGAGCCAGGTGATGCTGGCCGCGATGCTGCTCAGCTTGCTGTTGGCAGGCCTGTTGCTGGCGCTCACCTACCGCAGTCTGAAGCGCATCCGCATCCCGGCCAACGCCGGCTTTATCACCGCGCTGCGCCACGTGCCGCTGACGCTGGCGCTCTTTTTGGACCTGCTCGATTTCGGCCTCGATTTTTTCTCCGCGCCGCTGGCCTGGGTCATTTTGGGAAAACTGGGGCTTCAGTCGCTGCGCGGCGTCACGCTGGTGGAAGAGATCATCCCCGGCACACAATTCCTGCCTGTCATGACCGCAGCCTGGGTTGCCGCGCGCCTGTTGCCGGGCCGTTGAGGGAGCTTTGGAAAGGGCGCCCTCAGACGCCGCCATTGTAACAAAGGAATCCCATAAAGTCAATTCCGTTGACGGTTCGAGGGCGGCGTGTTATAATGCCACAGATTTTAGCCACACTCGAATGGCACAAGGACGAATGACTCACACGCCGCTCCTGATCGCAAAATTACATCCGCCGCAGGCACGTCCCAACCTGGTTTCCCGCCCGCGGCTGACCGACCGGCTGGATGCAGGCCTGGCCGGCAAACTGACCCTCGTTTCTGCCCCCGCCGGATTCGGCAAGACGACGCTGCTCGCCGAGTGGGTGTATGCCATAAGAACGAGGCGTGTTCCGCCCCTTCATGTCGCCTGGCTCTCCCTGGATGAGGACGAGGACGACCCGGCCCGCTTTTGGGCCTACGTCATCGCCGCGTTGGGCGCGCTGCCCCTGGGGCTCGACGAACGCATCGCGGCCGCGCTTCCCGGCCCGGATCGACCGCCCATGCAGTCGGCGCTGACGACGCTGCTCAACGAGCTGACGAGCGAGGCGGTTGCATCGCCCCCCTGCCTGCTGGTTCTCGACGATTACCACCTCATCACCGCCGAGCCGATCCACCATGCCCTGGCCTACCTGATCGATCACCTGCCGCCGCACATCCATCTGGTCGTCAGTACCCGCGCCGACCCGCCCCTGCCCCTGGCGCGCCTGCGCGTTCGCGGCCAACTGACCGAGCTGCACGCCGCCGATCTACGCTTCACACCCGACGAGACGGCGATCTTTGTCCGCCGCGTGATGGGCCTGCACCTCTCGGCAGAGCAGGTCGCCGCGCTGGAAGCCCGCACCGAAGGCTGGATCGCCGGCCTGCAACTGGCCGCCCTCTCGATGCAGGGACAACAAGACATCGCCGGCTTTTTGACGACGTTCAGCGGCGGCCACCGTTACATCCTCGACTACCTGGCCCAAGAGGTGCTCCAACAGCAGCCTCCGGCCATCCAGGAGTTTCTGCTCAAAACCTCGATTCTCGAACGACTGAGCGGCCCGTTATGCGATGCGCTCCTGGGCGATGCCCATTCCCAATCCATCCTGGAACATCTCGAACGCGCCAACCTCTTCCTCGCGCCCCTGGACGACGAACGGCGCTGGTATCGCTACCATCCCCTCTTTGCCGAGTTTTTGCGTGTACGGGCGGGACGCGAACCGGTCGCTGTTTTGCACTCGCGCGCCGCCGAGTGGTACGAGCGGCAGGGCCTGCTTGCAGAGGCGATCGACCACGCCCTGGCTGCCGACGACGCAGACCGCGCCGCCCGGCTGATCGAGCAGGTGGCCTGGGAAACGTTGACACGCGGCGAGATCAACTCGCTGCAAGACTGGCTAAAGGCCCTGCCAGAGGTTTACCTGCGCACTCGCTTCAGCCTGTGCGTCACCCACGCCTGGACGCTGTTCCTCATGGGCCAGCCGGTAGAAGCCATCGAAACACGCCTGCGAGATGCAGCAGCCTGCCTGGCCGCCGAGCGGCCCGTCGAAGCCGAGTTCCGCGGCCTGTTGGATACCCTCCACGCCTTCCTGAGCATTTTCAGAGGCGACATCTCGTACAGCGTGGACCTCTCGCGCCACATCGCCGAACAATTGCCGGCGGGTGGGCCGTTCCTGCGTTGCCTGTTCGCGCTGAACGAGGGCATCACTCTGACCTGGAGCGGCGACTTGGCCGCAGCGGTGCAGGCCTACGCCGAAACGGCCCGCATCAGCCTGGAGACGGGCAACGTGCTGTTCACTCTGGTCGCCACCTGTCAGGTTGCCGAGATACAGGCGCTGCAGGGCCGGCTGGGGCAGGCTCTGGAAACCTATCGCCGGGCGCGTCAACTGGCTTCGGATCAGGCCAGACAGCCGTTGCCCATCGCCGGGCTGGCGCTCATCGGCCTGGGTGAGATCCTGCGCGAACGCAACGAGCTGGAAGCCGCGGCGCAACACCTGGCACAGGGCATCGAGATGTGCCAGCAGTGGGCCAGAATCTGGGCCATGGAAGGCCAGGTATCGCTGGCCCGCGTCCGCCAGGCACAGGGCGACACGAGCGGCGCGGCAGAGCTGTTCCGCGCGGCGGCGCGGCTGGCTGCCCGCTTCGACGCCAGCGAGATGGACGATCTGCTCGTGGCGGCGCATCAGGCGCGGTTCTGGCTGGCCCAGGGAGACGCGGCGACCGCAAACGGGTGGGCCGTCAGGTGGCACGCAGTGCTGGCCCCTCCCTTTCCGCTGCGCGAGTTGGGGCAACTCACCCTGGCCCGGCTGCTCATCACTCAGAGCAGGGCAGACGAGGCACTGGCAATACTCTCACCCTTGTTGCAGGCCGCCGAACAGGCCGGCCGCACGGCCCACGCGCTGGAATGTCTCATCGTCCAGGCGCTGGCGCACCGGGCAAAGGGCGAGACCACCCCGGCCCTGGTTGCCCTGGCGCGGGCATTGACGCTGGCCGCACCGGAAGGTTACGTGCGCCTCTTTGCCGACGAAGGGCCACCGATGGCCGAGCTGCTGCGCGGCGCTGTCGCCCGTGGTATCACGCCGGCGTACACGGCCAGGCTGCTGGCCGCCCTCGGCGGGGAGAACGCGCGCCCTGCCGCGCCTGCCCTCCTTCCACTGCCGGAGCCTCTCAGCGAGCGCGAGTTAGAGGTGCTGCGTTTCATCGCGGCGGGTCTATCCAACGGCGAGATCGCGGCGCAGCTCGTCGTCGAGGTCTCCACAGTCAAGTGGCACATCAACAACCTCTACGGCAAGCTGAACGTGCACAGCCGCACCCAGGCTGTGGCCCGCGCCCGCGAGCTGAACCTGCTGTCGTAGACCTGACGGGTTTTTAAAACCCGTCAGGTCTTGCGCCAACCCACCCCCCACCCCCACCTTTTGGCGGGTGACACCCCACCCTTTCTTCTGATACCCTATAGAAGTGAGTGAACTAACGACTAATCACGTTTGAGTCCGGGTATCAATCGAAAGGATCGAAAGGAGTCACTGCCATGTTTCAACGCCTAGGTCACATCACCGCCAGGTACCGCATCCCGATCATCGTCGGCTGGATCGTCCTGGCAGCAGTCCTGACGCTGGTCGCGCCAGACCTGG
Source organism: Chloroflexota bacterium (assembly GCA_049324835.1). Lineage (GTDB taxonomy): Bacteria > Chloroflexota > Anaerolineae > CAYNKW01 > CAYNKW01 > JBMOMT01. The sequence goes on from JBMOMT010000061.1 coordinate 43,787, forward strand.
ACGAGGTGTCCAGCTCGGATCAGAAGGACTTTTTGCCCACCGACGCGCCGTTCGTCCACGCCCAAGAGGTGCAGGCGCGCGTCTTTCCGGAGCAGTCGGCGGCCAGCAGCAGCGTGGTGCTGGTGGACGCCGGGCCGGGGGGCAGCGTGCACGACGCCGACGTGTGGGCCTTTATCGAAAAGCTGGAGGCCTGGCTCAACAGCGCCTCCGCCCCGGAGAATATCATCCAGGCTGTCGGGCCGACGACGGCGCCCCAGTTTGCCGACCAGCTCATCTCGTCCGATGGCCGCATCGCGCTGGTGGGCGTCGGGTTGAGCACCATCGCCGACGTCGCCGCCACCGACGAGGCGGTCAACGCCATCGACGACTGGCTGGCGGCCAACACGCCTGCCGGAATCGCCGCCTACCAGAGCGGCGAAGCGGCCCTGAGCACCCAGGCCGAAGCGTCGGCCCTGACGACGATGGACCGCACGCTGTGGATCACCATCGTGCTGGTCATCGTCGCGCTGCTGATCATCTATCGCTCGCCGGTCAGCCCGCTCATCCCGCTCTTTGCGGTGACGATGGCCCTGCTCGTCAGTGTGGGCATCGTGGGCCTGCTGGCCGAGGCCGGGATCATCGCCGTGCTCACCGACGTACAGACCATCCTGGTGGCGGTGATGTACGGCGCGGGCACCGACTATTGCCTGTTCCTCATCAGCCGCTTCCGCGAAGAGATGGCCGACGAGGTGGGCGTGGCCCAGGCCACCAAACGCACCGTGCACCTGGTGGGCGAGACGATCAGCAGCAGCGCCGGGACGGTGTTCGTGGGTTTTATGTCGCTGGTGTTCGCCCAGATGGGTATGTTCAAGAGCGCCGGCCCGATGCTGGCCATCGGCATCGTGATCAGCCTGCTCTCAGGGCTGACGCTGGCGCCCGCGCTGCTGGCGGTGCTGGGCAACCGCGCTTTCTGGCCCGCCAGGGCGCGCCACCGCTCGTCCGGGCGGTTCTACGAGTTCACCTCCAAGCTGGTCAGCTCGCGCCCGCTGCTCACCATCACGCTCATCGCCGCCATCATGGCGCCCTTTGCCGTCTATGGCCTGTCGCGCGACCTCAACTATGACATGGTTTCCGAGCTGCCGGAGGATATCCCCTCGGTGAGAGGCTATCACCTGCTCCAGGAGCACATGGGCGGCGGCGTGCTGTTCCCGCTGACCGTCGTCGTCACCGGGCATGACGCCGACACGATGGCCGGGGAGATCGTGCGTCTGACGGACGCGCTCTATGCGCTGGAGGGTGTGAGCGACGTGCGCGGCCTGCACACGCCGTTGGGTTACGCGGATGAGACGATCAACGGCCTGCTGCGCGTGGATGCCCAACTGGCGCTGCTGCTGAGTTTGGGCGAGCAACAAGACGCAACGGCCACCGAGGTGGACCCGCAGGCGGTCGTCGAGGGCATGAAACGTTACGTGAGCCTGGTGGCCGCGCGTTTCCCGCAGGTGGCCGACGACGAAAACCTGAAGACGGCGCAGCAAATCCTGGACGGCGGCATGTTGGGCATCATGATGCGCCAAAAAGAGCTGCTGGCCGCCGTCGAGCGGCTGATCGTACGTTTCCGGGGCCTGGACGACGCCTACCTGCTGCCGCCTGCGGGCGAGGGTGACCTGTTCGCCCAACTCGGGCCGCTGTTCGACGAATACCTGTCCGCCGACGGTCGTTCCTACCGGCTGGAGGTGGTGTTATCGGACCCCATCGGCGAGGGTGGGTTCGACACGGTGAATGCCATCCGCGAGTTGCTCCAAACGTACGAGGGCCGAGGCGAGGCGGTGGTGAGCGGTTTTACCGTGGTCTATACCGACATCCGCGACATCATGAACCAGGATATGTACCGCGCCTTTGGCATCGTGCTGGCGGGCATCTTTGTGGTGCTGCTGCTCATGCTGCGCAGCGTCGTCGCGCCGGTCTACCTGATCGCCACCGTGGTGCTCAGCTTTACCTGCACACTGGGGCTGACCAGCCTCTTCTTCGACCTGGTCCTGGGCGTGGAGCGGCTCTCGTGGCTGCTGCCGCTGTTCATGTTTGTCTTTTTGGTGGCGCTGGGCATCGATTACAGCATCTTTTTGTTCGGGCGCATCAAGGAAGAAGTGGCCGCTCATGGCGTGCGCGAGGGTGTACACGTGGCGGTGGCCCGCACGGGGGCCATCATCACCTCGGCGGGGGTCATTCTGGCCGGGACGTTCGCCGGCATGATGGCCGGCGAGATCGCTTTTCTGACGCAACTGGGCTTCGCGGTGGCCGTCGGCGTGCTGATGGATACCTTTGTGGTGCGCACCGTGCTCGACCCGGCCCTGGCGGCGTTGTTCGGGCGGTGGACCTGGTGGCCGGGCGGCGTGCCCCAGGCCAGGCCGAGCGCAGTCAGGCCCATCACCACTGCAGAACTGGCGGATTAGTAAAAAAGCAGGGGCGAGGTGACCTCGCCCCTGCTCGTCCCTACGTCCAGCCGAATTTTCGTTGTAACTCCTGACGGATGTCTTGCATGCCCTGCTCAAAGTAGGGGTAGGCCAGCCAGACGACCCCCAGGCCAAAGATAGCGCCCGTGATCACCCGTTGCAGCGGCGAACTCTCTCTCAGACCGATGAACTGCACCCCACCATCGACAGCCATGGGCACCAGAAACAACAAAAAGACCAGCCAGGGCAGCGGCTTGAGCCGTTTTCTCAGCAGGCCAAAGAGCATGCCGGCCACTACCATCGACCCATAGATGGCCACGTCACGTTCACACAGGGCCATTTTGTAGCCCAGCTCTGGCGTGCCGTAAAAACTCTTGGCCACCCAAAGGTTCGCCAGCGGCTCCTTGCCCACCTGCGAAACGAGATAGTCCTCGGTATAAAAAAGCCGTTCGCCAAAGAGGAAAAACGAGCGCCACGGCAGTTGATGGCACATTGGCTTGTAGACGGTGTAAATGAGCCGCGCCGGGCCTTCTGCACCGGCGATCATCAACGCCGGCGTCAGGACAGGCAAACCCACGTACAGCCCGATGATGAGATTAAAAACCAACAGCCAGTGTTTGGCAAAATGAAAGATGAGCCAATCCAGAGTGATGATGAAATCGCGCATCTTGCCGGAGGTGTACGATTCTGGGGGCGTTACGAGCCTCAGGCCCGGCACACGATCCAGCGCCCAGCGCAACCGCGCCTCGGTGATGGGGGCCTCGACGGTCAATCCATTTCCCAGAGTGATCACCGGAATGATAAAACGATAGGTCGCATAGAGATCGGCGCTGGAGGTGATATCGACTTCTCGTACGGTAAAATCATACTCACCCTGCAAACGTGTCAGCAGGGTTTTGGCCTCGTCGCATAGATGGCAGTGAGACTTGGTGTAAAAGGTCACCTGATGCATCGACTCACTCCCCTCGCGCCTGTGCCAGGTACTGATTCACCATCTCTTGCGACATCTGGCCGACGTGCACGGCTGTGATAATACCCTGCGCATCGACAAAATAACTGACGGGCAACGCCCGCGAGCGGTAGGTCAGAGCCACACTGCCACTGTCGTCGAGCAAAACGGGAAAGGTCAACTCTTGAGACGCCACAAAGGACCTGACATCTTCTGGGGGCTCTTGAAAATTCACCGCCAACACCACCAGATCGTCCGCCGCCCGATAGGCAGCCTCTATGGCCGGCAGCTCGGCGCGGCAAGGTGGACACCAGGTGGCCCAAAAGTTGATCAGAACGATCTTGGTCCGAAAATCGCTCAGGCTGATCGGATTACCATCCAGGTCTGTGAGTGTGAAATCGGGGGCGCGGTAGCCCTTTTGTGGCCTGATGGCCAGCCCGGCGTTCTGCCCAGAGGCATCAGGCGGCGGTGTGGGAACGGGGGTGGGCAGACGGATGGCCGGGGTTTCCGTGGCGGCAAACGGCGTGGGTGTCACCGCAGAGCAGGCAGCGAGCAGGAGCCCCAGCACTATCAACGATAAAACCTCGACAACACACAACCTGCCGCGCATCAAATCTAGATCTCCACGTTCAGGAATGTGCCAAAGCGGTTGAGATAACTCAGCCAACCGGTATAGATGGCCACACCCACGGCGATGAGGAAAATGCCGCTGATCACCGAAACGACGTTCAGGTGTCGATTCAGCTTTCGCAGCCAGGGTGAGATGGTTTCAAAGGCGCCGCCCACCAGCAGAAAGGGCAATCCCAGACCGAGCGAGTAGGCGGCCAGCATCAAGATACCCTGGCCCAGTGTCTGCGAATCGGCGGCCAGCAAAAAGATGGCCGATAGCACCACCCCCACGCAGGGCGTCCAGCCGGCAGCGAACACCAGGCCGATGACAAAGGATGACAGATAGCCCAATTTGGGGCGTGATTTCATCTCGGCGCGAGCCTCGTAATAGAGAAACGGGATCTTGATGAGGCCGATGGTGTGCAGTCCAAAGAGGATGATGACGAGACCACCGATCTTTTGCAGTGTCAGGATGTGCTGGTTGAGCACCTGCCCGATGAGGCTGGCCGTGGCGCCCAAGGCCACAAAAATGGTGGAAAAACCCAACACAAAAAACAGCGCGTGCAAAAAGGTCTCCAAACGCCGCGGGTTTTCCCCGGCGGTGCGACCCACCGTGGCGCCGCTCAGGTAACCCAGATAGGCCGGCACCAGCGGCAGCACGCACGGCGAGAGAAAAGAGAGCAGCCCGGCAAACAACGCCAGCGGCAGCGTCAAACCTGATGCATCCATAACGATCGCTCCATAGTTCAAAAAAAGCGCAAAGCGTAAAACGTGACGCGCCACGCGCCACGCACGTTCTACGCTTTACGTTCCAGATAAACAATCGGCTCGTTTACTCCTGGCGTTGATGGCTCTTGAGCGCATCCAACTCTTGCTGGAGTTTTTTCTGTCGCGCCGAGATGGAAAAGACCAGGACAAACGTGATGGCCCAAAAAACCGCATATGCCGCAACCAGATACCCCATCGTAACCTACCCCCTTTGTACTCTTGACGTTGCTCGCCCCCGAAACCTTACCAGACCCTGCCCACACTTTAGACGCCGTTCGTGGCCAAAAGATTCACGGCGGCTGTTCTAGCGCCGTGAGATCAAAATCGAGGCCTTGAGCGCGGCCACCCGATCTGCCAGATGCTCCACCTGCACCCGTTGGACAAGAATGGCCAGGTAGAGCAGCGTAAAGGCCCCCAGTGAAAAGAAAAACGGAAAGCGCATATTGTCCGAAAGCCCCATGTTGCTGGCGTCGAACAGCACCGGGTGGATGGTGCGCCACCAGCGAATGGCAAAAAAAGTGATCGGCACGCTGACGAAACCCACCACGCCATAGACCGCCGCAAACCGCGCCCGCCGCATCGGATCGTCCAGCGCGCTGCGCAACATGAGATAAGAGATATAGATCAGCCAGGTGACCGTGCTGGTCGTCAGGCGCGGGTCCCAGGTCCACCAGGTATTCCAGGCCGGTTTGGCCCAGATGGAGCCGGTGACGATGGTAGCCGTGATGAACGCCACACCAATCTCCACCGACGACAATGCCAGGATATCCCAGCGCCGCTCACCCCGGATCAAATAGAGCACACTGCCCACAAAAGTCACCAGGAAGGCGAAAAAACCCACCCAGGCGTTGGGGATGTGGAAATAGATGATCCGTTGCGCGTAGCGCTGCGCTTCGGTATCGACGTTGGCCGGCGGCGGGGCGACGATCAGCGCCAGATACAGCGCCACGAGGATGGCCACGGCGGTTACGGCGTTGAGTATAGTCGTCGTTTGAATCTTCACAGCATGTCCTCCTCAGCGTGAAACGTGAGGCGTGAGTCACGTTTCACTCCTCCACCACATAGTCGAAAGTCATGTACGAAACAGCGATCAGAATGACGTCGAACGCCACCAACAGCCGCAGCCAGTTTGCCAGGTCGGCCAGCAGTTGACCATCCAACAAGCCGGCGGTGAGCTTGACCGCCGCGATGAGCGCCGGCACGACCACCGGAAAAAGCAGGATGGGCAGGAAAACCTCCCGCGCTCGTGTGTGCACCGCCATGGCCGAAAAGAGCGTGCCCACACCGGAAAAGCCCAACGTGCCCAACAGCACCACCACCAGCACCCACGGCTGGATCAGGCTCACGTTGAACAGGGCCGAAAAAACGGGCAAAATGACAGCCTCGACGACGGTGATGAACAAAAAGTTGCCTGCCAGCTTGCCGAAATAAATGGCGCAACGATCCATCGGCGCCAGCAGCAGCCCGTCCAGGCAGCCTTTATCTTTTTCCAACACAAAAGAGCGGTTCAGGCCCAACATGCCGGCGAACGTCACCGACACCCACAACACCCCCGGCGCAACGGTGACGGCATCGGCCACGCGCAGATCGAAGGCAAAGTTGAAAACGATCACCACCAGCAGAGCAAACACCAACATCGAGCTGAACATCTCTTTGGTGCGCAGCTCGGCGATGAGGTCTTTGTGAAGGATGGCGGCAACCTGTCGGAAGAAAAGCATGGCGCGCTCAGGGCCTCACGACGTCTTGATAGGCCTGGCGAAAAGAGATTTGGGTCAGCCCGGCGCGGGGCGCTTCAAAGGCCACCTGGCCATTCACCAGAATGGCCACCCGATCGCTCATCTCTAGCCCCCGCTCCAGATCGTGGGTCGTCATCAGCACCGTGCGTGAGTGGGTGCCCACAGCACGCATCACCTCGTCGAGCATGGCGGCCGCCTGTTGATCCAGACCGGTGTAAGGCTCATCGAGCAGCATCACCGCCGGGTGATGCAGGATGGCCCGCGCGATGGCCAGCCGCTGCTGCATGCCCCGCGAAAAGGCGCGCACCGCATCGCGCCGCCGGGCCAGCAGACCCACCTGTTGCAGCACCTCGTCGATGCGCGCCGCCAGATCGGGCACGCTGTACAGACGACCGTAAAAGCGCAGGTTTTCCTCGGCGGTCAGATCACCATACAGCAGCGGTTGGTGCGAGATAAAACCGATCCGCTGGCGCAGCTCTGCCGCGCCGTCGGCCAGATTCCAGCCATCCACCCACACCTGGCCGCTGCTGGGGCGGCTGAGCGCCGCCAGGATGCGCAAAAAGGTCGTCTTGCCCGCGCCGTTGGGCCCCACCAGCGTCAGAAACTCGCCCTCATTCACGCTCAGGCTGACGCCGCGCAGCACCACGTGGCTGCCGAACGATTTGCCAACATGCCGCACCTCGATGATCGCCACGCCCTCAAGACTCCTGCATCAAGGCCAGGGCCTGGCTCTTGAGAGCCTGCCGCTGACGGTGGTAGCTGGCTTCGTCCAACTGCCCGGCCTCAAAGGCCGCATCCAAGCCGGCGATGGCCTGCAAAAGCCGCTCCAATTGCGCCTGCGATGGTCCGGCAGGCGCCGTCGCCGGGGCCGGTGACGGCGTTCTGGCGCCGCGCAGCGCCACGTAAGCCAGACCGCCCACCAGCGCCAGGCCCGCCAGGCCGATGGCGATCCATTCAGGGTTCAGGCCAGACGGCGTCGTGGCAGGCGCCTCCGAAGCAGCCACAGGCGGCACGATGCTCTGCAGACCCGAAAAGCGGACGCGCAACTCGTCGCCGGGGCTGAAATCTCGACCGTTGAGATTCAAATAGTTCAGACCCTCGACGGTGCGGATCTCATTCAGCTCCACCTGCTCGCTGTCCACCTGCATGCCCACGCGCGGCACCAGCACGTTGAGGTTGAGCGTGGCGTAGGCCAGCGGCCTGACAAACTCCAGGGTATCGGCCTCGCCGTAATTCAGCGAGTAACCATACAACACCTGCTGGCTGGCGCCGGGCCGCAGCGGCGCGGTATCGGCAAAACCTTCGGCGGTGGTGACATAGTTTTCGTCGCTGCCATCCATCGTCTGAAAACGCAGGCCAAACGCCCCTTCGGGCAGCGCAAAGCGCAGCGTGACCGGTTGGCCCAACTCTGCATCCACCACGCCGGTAAAGGTGCGGTCGCTGTTGTTGTTGAAAATGTGCAGTTCGCCGATAGACATCAGTCCATCCTGAAAATCGACGAAAACGTGCATACGCTCCACGTGGATATTGGCCTGGGCGGGGTCTGCCGTCTTTTCATAGACCTCGAACGATACGCTGAGCGCCGTCTCGCCTTCGGCAAAACTGAGCGGCTGGCTGCTGTATTCCACTTCCTGGTAAACCGCACTCAGGAGATAAGTGATCTCGGGCGAGGTATCCAATCCCTCGAAGCGCGTCCGACCGTCGGCGTCGAGGCTGGCCGTTTGTGATTCGAGCCCGGTAGCCATGGCCTCAAAAGCGCGCAGCGTGACCACCAATCCTTCCACAGAGCCACCATCGGCGGTGCCGTTGATCACCTGCACGTCGATGGCGCCCCCGGCCTGCGCCTGCGCGCCCGGCGTGAGCCAAACCAGCACCAGAAACACACATTGCCACACAAACACTTGGCGCATTTGCACTTTCCTAACCCAGATAAACCGGAATCAATCAGGTAAATATCACCAAAGACACCAGGACACAACGTTTATAAATCGAAACAAAAGAGCTCGGCGACTTGGAAATTTCTTGCCCAGCGTGCAAGAATTTCGCCGGTAAGGGTAACTACCTCGACAATGTTAGATTAGGTCGGCCCACGCGCTGTGCGCTGGGCTCGTAAGCGACTCTGAGTTGAACGGGAGCGATTGACCAGGTGTTTGACTACCAACTGAGTAGCCTGTTCCGGCGACAA
>JBMOMT010000062.1:0-51404 GCA_049324835.1 Chloroflexota bacterium
GTTCCTTCTAGCCCGGCCACTCAAAGTGGCTGGGACGGGAGCGTGCGTCTCGCTCCCAAAACTGAGCCTTGAATATCTGTTATTGTTAACGTCCTTTGCCCTCACGGGCTACTGCAAAAGTCGAGTTATAACTTGCCGGCGATGGCGCGGGCCATTTCTAACGTGCTGGAACTGCCGCCCATATCGTAGGTGCGCACCTTGCCCTCGGCGATGACCGCCGCCGTAGCGCCTTCGATCTGAGCCGCTTTTTCGTTCTCGCCCAGCCAATCGAGCATCATCTTGGCCGCCAGGATGGCGGCGATGGGGTTCACTTTGTACTGGCCGGCATACTTGGGCGCCGAGCCGTGGGTCGGCTCGAATACGGCATAATTCTTGCCGATGTTGCCGCTGCAGCCAAAGCCCAGCCCGCCCACCATCTGGGCGCACAGGTCGGAGATGATGTCGCCGAACAGGTTGGTGGTCACGATCACATCGTAGCTCAACGGGTTCTTGAGCAGCCACATGCCCATGGCGTCGATGTTGGCGTTGTCGAAGGTGATGCCGGGGTACTCGGCGGCCACCTTGTGCGCCGCGTCCATGAACACCCCATCGGTCTGGCGTAATACGTTGGCCTTGTGCACGGCGGTCACCTTTTTGCGGCCGTGTTTTTTGGCGTATTCGAACGCCGCCCGGACGATACGCTCCGACCCTTCCGGGGTGATGGCTCGAAACGAGATGGCCGCGTGGCGTGGAATTTTTTCCATGCCCTTGACGGCATAGAAACCCTCTGGCACCTGGGCATACTCGACGCCGATGTACATGCCTTCTGTGTTCTCGCGGAACACCACCAGGTCTACCGTGTCCCGATAGTTCAGCGGGTTGCCCGGATAGGCTTTGCACGGGCGCAGGCAAATGTAGAGATCCAGCAACTGGCGCATGTGCACGATGGGGCTGCGGTACGAATAGCCCTTGCCCTGAAGCTCGGGCGCCAGCTCTTTATCGGCCACGTCTTTGCCTTTGGAGGTGATGGCGCCAAACATGGCGCAATCGGTTTCTGCCATCAGATCGATGGTGCGCTGCGGCAGGGGATTACCCTCCTGGCGCCAGAACTCCCAGCCGATGTCGGCCGGCAGATACCCGGCGTCGAGATCGATTTTGTCCAGCACGATCTTGACCGCATCCAACACGTCCACACCGATGCCGTCGCCGGGCATCCAGGCGATTCTGTATTTGGCCATGACTTGTTATCCTCCTTGATGACCATTATGAGGTGTATCACACTTTTTATTCACTACAGACTTGTTTGCGGGCGCCCACAGTTCGTTTCTGACGTCGACCGCGCAACAGGTGGCTGAGTATCGCCGGTATCACGATGAGCATCACCAGTTGGCGGGTCAGGTGCAGAGCAGCCACCAGACGGATATCACCCCCCAGATCGTGGGCGATGACCGGCATGGTGCTGGCTCCGCCGGGCAGGCCGCTCAGCAGGGCAGTGACGGGGTCCAGGGGTGTCACCAGCGAAAGCCCCCAGCCCAGCAACAGGCCGCTGGTGATGAGTGTGGCGATCATGGCCGCTGCCGGCAGGGCTACCGTTCGCAGGCGACGCAGGCTCTCCCGCGACATCTGCGCCCCCACCGAGACGCCGATGAGCAGCATGGCCGCCTGGCGGAAACCGTCTGGCAAGGGACCCAACTGGCCGCCCAGCAGATTGACGCCACCCACGGCCAGGATCGGGCCGACCAGATCGGCGGTGGGAATGTGCGTGCGCAGCGCCAGCAACCCACCCAGTAACCCCAGGGCCAGCGCCGCTGCCGTGGGCAGCAGCGCCGCAGGCTCACTGGCTGCCGCCGTGGCCGCGCCCTGATCCAACGAGCCTGTCAGCAGGCGGATGAGCGCCGGCGTGACCAGCAGGATGGTGGTCAGCCGAGAAAAGTGAATGGCCGATACCACCGTGGCGTCGGCTTCCACCTCTTCTGCCGTGGCGGCCATGGCGGGCAGTCCGCCCGGCAGGGCGCTGATCAACGCCGTGGCCGGGTCGAGTTGGGTAAAGCGGCCCAGCAGCCAGCCCAAACCCACTCCCACCGCCACGATGGCCACGATCAGCACGGCCATGGGCAACAGGGTCGCCTTGAGGGGCTGGATGACGTCTGGACCAAAGGCTGCGCCGACCACCGCGCCCAGCAGTAACCGCCCCACACGACCGTAAAACTTTCGCCACGACTCTGCGCCGCCGGCCAGGCGGTAGAGGCCGCTGGTCAGCAATGCGCCGATCATGGTGCCCGCCGGCATGCCACAGGCCTCGCCGAGCAGCGCGCCCAGCGCGCCCACGCCCAGCAGCTCGAGTCCTGCGACCCATCTGGTCTTGGCAGGGTTACTCAACGCCCAGTTCCTGCCGCACGTAAGGGATCAGCCCGCCGGCGTTGAGAATTTTCATCACCTCTGCTGGCAGCGGCGGGAAGTGATAGTCGCCTTTGGGGGTGGTCACGATGCCGGCGGCAAAGTCGATGGTGATCTCGTCGCCGCTCTCGATACCGTCCACCGCGTCGCAGGTGACGATGGGCAGCGCCTCGTTGATGCAGTTGCGGTAATAGATGCGGGCAAAACTGCGGGCCACAACCGCCCCCACACCGGCCTCTTTGAGACACGTTACGGCTTGCTCGCGCGAGCTGCCGCAGCCCCAGTTCTTGCCGGCGACGATGATATCGCCGGGCCGCACGTTTTTCACAAAGGTCGGGTCCAGGTCTTCCAGGGCGTGCTGGGCCATCTCTTTACGATCGGTGATGCTATAGGTGTACTTGCCGGGAAAGATGACGTCGGTATTGACGTCGTCGCCGTATTTCCACACCCGGCCGGTGATTCTGGTTTCCATGTTTATACCTCCCTCGGATCGGTGATGACGCCGCTGAGCGCCGAGGCGGCCACCGTAGCCGGACTGCCCAGGTAGGTAAAGGCCTCCTTGGAGCCCATGCGCCCCTTAAAGTTACGATTGGCGGTGGAAAGAGTCACCTCGCCGGGGGCCATGCAGCCTTCGTGTGCGCCCAGGCAGGGGCCGCAGCCGGAGTTGAGCAGCGTCGCCCCGGCGGCCACCAGATCGCTGATGAGGCCGCGCTCGATGGCCGCCAGCAACACCTCGCGCGAGGCGGGCAGCACCAGCAGCCGCACGTGGGGGGCGATGTGTTTGCCGCGCAAAATCTCGGCGGCGGCGGCCAGGTCTTCCAACCGGCCGTTGGTGCAGGTGCCGATGAGCGCCTGGTCGATGCGCGTGCCGACGACCGCCGTCACCGGCACGACGTTATCCACCGTGTGTGGTTTGGCCACCTGCGGCGCCAGCTCGCTCACGTCGTACTCGATGACCTGTTCGTAGCGGGCGTCTGGATCGGCAAAAATCTCTTCGTAGGTTGTCTGGACCCGGCCCTTGAGCCAGGCGCGGGTTTTGTCGTCCGGCTCGACGACGCCGTTCTTGGCGCCCATCTCGGCGGCCATGTTGGCCAGCACCATGCGCCCATCTATACTCATGGCGCGGATGGTCTCACCGGCGAACTCGACGGAGCGATAGTCGGCGCCGTCGGCGCGCAGGCTCCCGATGATGTGCAAGATCAGGTCTTTGGCCGAGACGCGCTCCGGCATCTTGCCGCTGACGACGATGCGCAGGCTCTCCGGCACGCGCAGCCAGATCTGCCCCGTGGCCATCACTGCCGCCGCCTCGGTGCGGCCGATGCCCGCCGCGAACGCGCCGAACGCGCCGTAGGTGGGTGTGTGTGAATCAGAGCCGACGATCACCGCGCCGGGCCAGGCATGGCCTTTTTCCGGCAGCACCTGGTGGCAGATGCCCTCGCCGATGTCGAAAAAAGCGGCGATGCCCTGCTCGGCGACGAACTCGCGGGTGGCCTTGTGGCTGGCGGCGTAGGTCTCGTTGGCCGCCGGGGTGACGTGATCCAGCACGATGACACTCATACCCGGATCGGCCATTTTTTTGAGGCCAATCTTACGAAACTGCCCGGCGATAGCCGAGGTGTTGTCGTGGGTCAGCAGTTTGTCGGGCCGGACGGTGACGATCTGTCCCGCCACGACGCTATCCAGCCCGGCCTTGCGGGCCAGGACTTTTTCGGCAAAGGTGTGTCCCATTTCCTGCTCCTTGTGTTTCACCGCAGAGCGCGCCGAGATCGCTGAGAGTGAAAAAAAGAAGCTCCGCGAGCTTGGCGTTCTCGGCGGTGGCAAAATCACGCCTTGAAAAGTTTCCAACGTTCGATGGCGCGACCGTCGGCGGTGAATTCCGGATCGCCGATCATTTCGGCTGCTAGGCCAAAGAGCTTTTTCAGCCCGGCGAACATGACCGCGGTGGAGATGTGCGCCGGCACGCCGCCCTCGGCGATGATGCGTTGAGCGCCAGGGGTGATGGCCGGATCGACCATCTCGTATTCCAGTTCGTCGTCGGCGGTCTGGCGCACGTTCATGGCGACGAAATAACCGGCCTCCGTCAGGTATTCCGCCAGCCCGCGCATGGCCGCCAGCGGCGACGAGGTATCCAGTTGCCGCTGTTTTTGTACCTCGTCGAACAGCACCTCGCCCGCCCGCCAGACCACCTTCCAGGCCTCGTCGCCCCAGTTTTCCCAGATGGCGCGATAGATGGCATAGATCTCCAGGTCGAAGAAGTGAATGTCGATCGGCCTATCTTGCATGTCACTCTCCTAACGATTTGCCGTAGGCGAACAAATCGCCTGCCTGGTAGATGTCCATCTGCACCTGGGAGAACGGCTCGGCCTGGAAGGTCTTTTGGCCGTTGAGCACCACCTGGCCGCTGGCAAAATCCACCGCCAGCACGTCGCCGGTTTGGAACTGGGCGGCCATCCCGGTCAGGCCGGGCAGGGAGACGATGGGCAGGCCGCTGTTGATGGCGTTACGTTTATAGATAGCGCCGTAACTCTCGGCCACCACCGCGCCGATGCCCAACGCGCGGAAGCAATCGACTGCCTGCTGCCGCGACGAGCCGGAGCCAAAGTTCACCCCGGCCAGGATCACGTCGCCGGGCTGGGCCTTTTTGGCAAAATCCTCCCAGCCCTTGAGGTTGTCCAGGGCGTACTGGCCCATCTGGGCCACGTCGGTGATGTGCAGGTAGCGGTTGTGAAAGATCATGTCGGTGTCAATGTCGTCGTACAGGCGGCCTTGGGGGTCGGTGAGGACCCACAGGCGGCCTTTGATCTGGGTTTCTTTCATCGGTTGCAGTCTCCTCGCTTACCACCACAAAGGACACGAAGAAAAATCTGGTTGCCCTTTGTGTTCTTGGTGGTTTACTCTGGCACGGCGATCTCGCCCTTGAGGGCGCTCCAGGCAGCCGTCACCGGGCTGGTGAGATAGGTCTCGCCGGCGCCCTGTTTGCCGGGAAAGTTGCGATTGCTGGTGCTGAGCTGCACCTCGCCCTTGCCGGTCATGCCGATGTGGCCCGACGCGCAGCCGCCGCAGCCGGGGTTGCTGATGATGAACCCGGCGTCGAACAGTATTTCCAGCACGCCGGAGCGTAGCATCTGCTCGAACACCTGCCGCGTGGCCGGCACCACCGAGGCCATCACGCCTGGCGCGACGTGTTTGCCTTTGACGATCTCGGCCACGGCGGCAAAATCCTCGTAGCGGCCATTGGTGCACGAGCCGAAAAAGGCGCTGTCGATGCGCCGCCCGGCCACCTGGCGCACCGGCACCACGTTGGCCGGGCTGGGCGGACAGGCGATGAGCGGTTCCATGCCGGTGATGTCCACCTCGACCGTTTCGACGTATTCGGCGCCGGGGTCGGCGTAGACAGGGCGGACGGGGACCGCCGATACGGCGCGCTGGCGGGTGTAGGCCAGCACCTCTTCCGAGGGTGGAATAAAGCCGATGATGCCGCCCATCTCGGTGATCTGGCTGGCCAGGGTGATGCGTCCCGGCAGGTCGAGGGCGTCGATGGCCGGGCCGTAGAATTCGACCGAGCGGCCCAACGCGCCGTTGGAGCCGAGCTTTTTCAGCACGGCCAGGGTGAGATCGCGGGCGTTACACGGTGGTTTGATCTCGCCCCTGACCACCACCTTCATCGTCGGCGGCACTTCGAACCAGGTCTTGCCGGTCTTGAAGGTGAAGGCGATGTCCTGATCACCCATGCCCTGGCCAAAGGAACCGATGGCCCCCAGGATGTTCAGGTGGCTGTCGGTGCCCACCAGCGTCGAGCCGGGGTAGGCCAGGCCGTCTTCGATGGCCACGTGCGAGCCGATGCCGGCATCCACGTCGTAAACTTTGACGCCTTGTTCCCGCGCCCAGATGCGGCACATCTGCTGGTTGTTGGCGTAGGGAATGTTGTTGGCCGGCACCACCAGGTCAAAGGTAAAGAAGGTCTTGCTTTTGTCATCGACCGGGGCATTGCCATAGTGGGTGCGATAGTTTTGCACCACGTTGGCCCCGGCAAAATCGCGCGCCGAGCGCACGTCCAGATCCAGCCAGATGATGCTGCCAGGCGTGACCGGCGCGTCGCCACGGCTGTGGGCCTGGAATATCTTTTCGATAATCGTTTGTCCGGCCATTGCTTTATCCCATCTTTGCTGCAAGATTTTTCTTTTGGAGCATGCGCTGGATGCTGTGAAAGCTGGTGAAATCGGCGTGGTTGAGGATGGTGGCCTCGGTGATACGATCCATCTTGTCGCCCTCGCCGGCGTGGGCGGCGATGATGTGCTGCACCTCGAGGGGCAGGCCAAAGCGGGCGGCCAGCTCCATGCCGCTGAAGGGATGGCGCAAAAGCGTGCCGTTGTAACTCTGCACGGTCAGGCCGCCGCTGCCTTTTTCGTATTCCAACAGCTTGCCGATATCGTGCAGCAACCCGCCGGCGACCAGCCAGTCCATGTTCACCGGCACCTTGTCGCCGTAAATCTCGGCAAACACCTCGGCGGCGCGGACGGCGGTCAGCGTGACGGCGCGCACGTGATCGATATAGCTGGCCGGGCAGGGGTTGATGAGCAGCGTGAAGGGCATCTGGGTCAGGTCGTCGGGCGTCCAGCCGCTCTCTTTCAGGGCTGCCTCATAGGTCTTGAAGCATTTTTCGCGCAGGTCGGCGTCCTGGATCAGGTCGAACTCGGGCATCAGTTTCAAAAGTTGTTTTCGCATGGTGACCTCCATTCACGTTTCATTTCTCACGTTTCACTTTTTCGGCAACTCTCGCTCCGGCGGCCCGCTGTATTCCTGCGCCGTGGGTGAAATGCGGCGCATGGGCCGTTGGGCAGTGATTTCATCGAACACGTGGGCGGTGAGGCCCACCGTGCGGGCGATGGCAAACAGGCCGTTGCTCATCTCTGGCGGAAAGTCCAGCCCGCACAGCACGGCGGCAATGGCGCCATCGACGTTCATGGGCAGGTCTTTGCCCAGGCTCTCTTTCATCGCCTGGCGCAGAGCCTGGCCCATCTCGATATACTCGCCGGCCACGCCCTCCTCCTCGCAGATGGCGAACAGCTTGGCTGTGCGCGGGTCGTCGGTGTGGACGCGATGGCCGTAGCCGGGGACGCGCTTCTTTTTCGCCCGGTACTCGGCCATCAGCTCACGGGCGGCGGTGAGGGCGTCCTGACCTTTTTCGCGTTTATAAGCCACCGCTTCTTTGAGCACGGCCATGCAGCCTTCGATGGCCCCGCCGTGATGCTGATTGATGGTCATGATGCCCGCTGCGATGCCGGCCGTGAGCGGCGCGCCGCCAGAGGTCACCGTGCGGGCGGCCAGCGCCGAGGGCGGCGTGGCGCCGTGATCCACGCTGGAAACCAGAATGGCGTCCATGACGCGGCCCTGAGCCTCGGTGGGTAGCTCCCCTTTCAGGGTCAGGTAAACGACGTGGGCAAAGGGAATGCGCCCCATCAGCTCGTCGATGCGATAACCGCGCACGGCTACTTTGTTCGGTTCAATGAGGGTGATCGGTTGTGACCAGGTTTCTTCGGTCATAGCTGCCTCCCGGATGTTATACTCGATATAGTATAGTGCGTATTACGTATTGCGTGACTCCTACGCAATACGTAATACGTAATACGCCATACGTTTCACGCATCGATCTTGGCCAGCACTTTTTTGGTGGCCGCGGGCAGTTCGGCGAACGATTCGACGACGGTGGCCCCCACCGCACGCAGACGCTCGACCTTGCCCTCGTAGGTGCCGCGCCCGCCTTCGACGATGGCCCCGGCGTGGGAAAAGCGGGTGCCGCTCTTGGCTGCCTTGCCGCCGATATAAGCCACCAGCGGCTTGGTGAACGCGCCTTCGGCGATCAGATCGGCCACCCGTTCTTCCTGGCTGGTGCCGATCTCGCCGAACATGACCACGGCTTTGGTTTCGGGGTCTTGCTCAAAGAGCTTTATCACCTCCGGGTGGGGCAGTCCCACCACCGCGTCGCCGCCCACGTGCACCAGCGTCGTCGCGCCGATGCCCTCTTTGCCCAGGTAGTAGGCCATCGACGAGGTGATGCCGCCGCTGCGCGACGAGATGCCCACCGGGCCGGGGCGGAACCAGGCTTTGGCCGATTCGGCCCGGCCGCCCATCATGCCCAGCACGCCTTTATCGGGGCTGAGCACGCCCAGCGTGTTGGGGCCCACAAATTTGGCGCCAGTCTCTTTGGCCCGTTTGGCAATCGACAGCACATCGTAAATGGGCACCCGGTCGGGCACGATGACCAGCAATTTCACCCCGGCGTCGATGGCTTCCAGCGCCGCGCTCTTGACCAGTGGCGCGGGGATAAAAAGCACGCTGATGTCGATGGGGCCGGCCTTTTCCCAGGCCTCTTCGATGGTATCAAAAACGGGGATGCCTTCCACCTGCTCGCCGCCCCGGCCTGGCGTCACGCCGGCCACCACGTTCGAGCCGTAACCGACCATCAATTGCGTTCGAGTGATACCCTCGCGTCCGGTGATGCCTTGCACCAGCACCCGTTTGGTTCTATCGATCAGAATGGACATGGTTGTTCTCCCTTTTTCACGCTTGGTCCAGGCCCGGTATGGGCAAATCCACGCGCCCGCCGCCCGCGCCGTAGAGCAGGCAATCGACTTCGCAGGCCAGGCACTCCACACAGCGCCCCTTTTTGGCCTCCTCTGGGGTGATGTTGAGCACCGGCAGGCCGTCGTCGTTGAGCGAAAGAATCTGGCGGGCGCATTCCTTCACACAAACCTTGCTCTCACACGTGACGCAAACGGCGTGATCGTAGGTGATGCTGCCGCCGGTGACGGTCTCAAAGCGGTAGGGTTTCTGTGGTTTGGGCCGGCGGGCGGGGGCGGGCACATCGCGCCGCTCGCCGGCTCGGATGAGCGCGTCCAGGCGCTGGGCGCAGAAATCGGGCGAATCGTCCTTTTTGTAGCCTTCCACCGGCGCGGGAATGCGGCCGTTGAGTTGTTCCAGGATGGCCACGGCCTTGTCTTCCGAATTGCCGCCCAGACGGATGACCACCGGCACGTCGAGGTGCGCTTCCAGGAAGGCTTTGACCAGCCCTCGGGCCGAGTGAAACTGCTCCTGGCTGGCGACGCCAGAGCCGGAGCCGAAATAGCCGTCGACGGGGCCGGTGGCGAGCACGATCCTGGCGGCGCGGTAGACCTTGCTGGCCGGCGGGTTGCCGCTGGTATCCACGAACGTAGCCAGTTTGTAACCCTGGCGCAGCACGGCGTCCATGCTCATCATCGATCCGCCGCCGCCCGCGCCGTGAAAGCCCACATAGCCCTCGCCTTTTTCGAAATCACCGGCCATCTGGATGAAATAGAACGTGCCGCGATAGTCTTGCGCTTCGACATCGTAGGCGATCTTTTCCAGCGTCGTGGGGGGGCGGTCGTACTCGCGGGCGATGGTGATGCCCAGGTCTTTGTGGCGAAAGACGGCGTAATCGTCCACCGTCACCCGGCAGTCGGCGGCATAGAGCTTGCCGTCGGCCGTCTGCACCAGCGGGTTGATCTCGGCGGCGCGGGCTTCGTAGGTGCGGGCCACCCCGTAAAGCTGCACCAGCAGCCCACCCAGGTCACGCTGCAATGCGCCGTCGATGCCGGTCTGGCGCACCAGGTTACGCGCCTGATAGTCTTGCAGGCCGAATTCGATATCGACGTGGCTGCTGGCGACGCGGTCTGGGTTGGCGGCGGCGATCTCTTCGATGCCGCTGCCGCCGACGCTGGAGAACATCACCAGCGGCGCCTGGGCGCGGTCGTCGACGATGACGCCGGCATAAAACTCGCGGGTGATATCGAGCTGCTCTTCGATCAGCACCTGTTCGACGGTGAACCCTTTGACCTTCATGCCCAGCATGGCCCCGGCGGCGGCGGCGGCCTCATCGGGCGTGGCCGCTTTTTTGATGCCGCCCATCGCCGCCCGGCCTGTCACCCAGGCCTGGGCCTTGACCATCACCGGCTTGCCGATCTCTTGGGCCAGTGTGCGCGCCTGGTCTGGTGTGGTCGCCACGCCGCCTTTGGGCACGGCGATTTTGAACTGCTGAAGAAGTGTTTTTCCTTGATACTCGTGCAGTCGGGCCATAAAAATCCCTCCTTGGTTAAACCCCATGGGTCATCGGTGAAAAAACAACGCCCCGGCTTGAAAAGTCAGGGGCGCTTGTGTTTGGAAGCTGCACTTTCAAGCCATCATCGGCTACTGAATTGGCAATGATGAGACACCACCGGGGGTCAATTATACCACACTCTTGAGCCTTTGCAAGAGTCATCAGGGCTTTCCACAAGCCGGCCAGAGCCTCTTTTCTACCACAAATCGGCCGCGGATTCACACAGATTTTCGTAGATAAAATGTAACAACTCACCCTCCCGCAGGCTTTCGTAGGGGCGCGGCATTGCCGCGCCTCCTTGTGCCGCCACAGTTTGCAGGTTTGCCGGGTCTGGTCGGCCAGATTGTGGGACAGGATGGCCGATTTTAGCCTGCGGGAGGGTAGGCTGAGCAGTTACAAAAAGAAAAGAGCACCGGATCGTAACTCCGGTGCTCTGAGGTTTTTGGCAAATCCTCTGCTACTGCGAGAGCAGCGCCCTGACTTCTTTTTCCACCAGCGGCACCACCTCGAACAGATCACCCACGATGCCGTAATCGGCAAAGCTAAAGATGGGCGCTTCGGGGTCTTTGTTGATGGCCACGATGACCTTGGAGGTCTTCATGCCCGCCAGGTGCTGGATGGCCCCCGAGATGCCGCAGGCCACGTACAGGTTGGGCGTGACGGTTTTGCCTGTCTGGCCCACCTGATGGCTGTGATCGATCCAGCCGGCGTCCACCGCCGCGCGCGAAGAGCCCACCGAGCCGCCCAGCGCTTTGGCCAGCGCGCGCACCGGCGCAAAGCCTTCCGGCCCTTTGACGCCCCGCCCGCCGGAGACGATGATGGAGGCTTCGGTGAGGGGCACTTCGCCCGCCTCGGCCATGAGGGTGTCGATCACTTGCGCCCGCACCGGTCCCACGTCCACGGCGACCTTTTCCACCGTCGCTGTCCTGGAGGCGTCTGGCTCCGGCGCGCCCAACACGTTGGGCCGCACGGTGACCATTTGCGGCGTGGATTTGAGCCGGACGGTGGCGATGATTTTGCCGGCAAAGATGGGCCGGCTGATGAGCAGCCGTCCGTCGCCGTCCAGGGCGAAACCGGTGCAGTCCGATTCCAGGCCCACGCCCAGCCGGGCCGCCAGTCGGGGGGCGATGTCTTTGCCGGTGGCGGAAGCGGCCATCAAGACCGCCGCCGGTTCGGCCTGTTTCACGATGCCGGCCAGCACGTTGGTATAACCTTCGCTGGAGAACGTTCCCAGAGCCGGGTCATCGGCCAGATAGACCCTGGCCGCGCCATAGTGGGCCAGCAGATCGGCCTGGCCCGCCACGCCCGCGCCCAGCAACGCCGCCTCGGCCACGCCGCCCATCTGCGCCGCCAGGGCCGCTGCCTTGCCCAGCATCTCAAAGGTCACGCTCTTGACTTCACCGTCGCGCACTTCGGCTACAACGAGTATATCGTTCGACATTTCCATCCTCCTATATGACCTTTGCTTCTTCGCGCAGCAGCCGCACCAGCTCTTTGGCCGCCTCGGCCGGTTCGCCGCCGATGACCTTGCCACCGCCACGCTCCGGCGGCAGCGTCACCGACACCAATTCCGACTTGGGAACAAGAGCCGCCGGGTCGAGGCCCAGGTCGGCGGCCGTCCAGGTGGTGTAGGGTTTACTCTTGGCCTGGCGGATGCCGCGGAACGAGGGGTAGCGTGGCTCGTTGAGGCCCTTTTGCGCCGAAAAGACGGCCGGCAGCGGCGTTGCCACCACCTGCTTGCCGCCTTCCACCTCGCGCTGGGCCGTGGCCTTACCATCGCCGATCTCTAGCCTGGTGACCACCGAGACGTGCGGCAGGTCGAGCATCTCGGCCAGCAAGATGCCCACCTGGGCGTTGTCGTGATCCACACCCTGCTTGCCGGTGAAGACGAAATCGTACGCACCCACCTTTTTGATCGCCGCCGCCAGCACCTGCGCCGTGACAAAAGCGTCGGCGGCTCCGAAGGCCGGGTCGTCCAGATGGATGGCCTGGTCGCAGCCCAGCGCCAGCGCCTGCAAGATCGCCTCGCGGGCGCGTTCTGACCCCAGGCAGATGACCGTCACCTGGCCTTCGCCAGCGGCCTCTTTTTTCAGCAGGCACTCTTCGATGGCGTACTCGTCGTAGGGGTTGACCACGTACTGGATGCCCTCCTCGACGATTTTGCCATCGCGCACCTGAAAGCGAGTTTCGGTGTCTGGCACCTGCTTCATGCAGATTATAGCGTTCATGCCTTCCTCCTTGTAAAAGTAAAAGCCTCAACTTTTTGTATCGTTTGCTAACGTGGCCGTTTCCCGTACTGCCATTTTGCTATCAGCGTAATGATGACCAGCGTGACGATCCCTATGACCGAGAACAACGCGCCGATCCAGATCGTCTCCGACGGAACGTCCACCAGCAGCAGGATCGGCAGCGCCAGCGTGCTGGGCGCGGCAAAGACCAGCGCGCCGGCCAGTCCGCCGATGAAATTCACCCACCACAGCCAGATCGGGTAACGCTCTGGGTTCTGGCGTTTCAGATTCAGGCCATAGACGAGCAGCGCCAGAATCAGCAGGCCCAACCCCAGAAAGGGCAGCCCGATGAACAAAAAGAACGGTTCAACCAGCGCGCCGACGACCGTGAATGTTATCCCGGCCAGCGCAAACACCAGCGCGGCGATCCAGAAGCGGGCGGCTCCTCTGAACTCGTGGTACCAGGAGAACTCGGTCATGGTCTGGCTCACGCTAACAGCGCTTCGATCATGGCCAGGGTCTGATCGGCGGTAAAGTGCTGGAGCTGGATGGCCCCCGAAGGGCAGGCCATGCTGCACGCGCCGCAGCCTTTGCACAGCGCGGCGTTGACGGTCATGACGTGCTTCCAGGGGTGAATCGCCAGTGCGCCATAAGGGCACTGGTGCTCGCACAGACGGCAACCGGCGCACAGTTCCTCGTCCACGATGCTGGTGATGGCCTCGATCTGCACTGTGCCCCGGCTCAGCGGGATCAGCGCCGACGAGGCGGCAGCCTTGGCCTGAGAGATGGTATCGGGGATGTCTTTGGGCGCCTGGCAGGTGCCGGCCAAAAAGACGCCGTCGCTGGTGGTATCCACCGGGCGCAGCTTGGGGTGGGCCTCGGCGAAAAAGCCATCGGCGGAGCGGGCCAGTTTGAGCAGCCCCGCTATCTCGTTGGCATCCTCCCGCGCCTTGACCCCGGTCGCCAGCACCACCAGATCGGCGGGCACGGCCACTGCCTGGCCGATCAGCGTATCTTCGGCGCGCACGATGAGTTTGCCGCTTTTGCGGTCGTGATAGATCTCGGAGGGGTTGCCGCGGCAATAGTGCACCCCCTCGGCGCGCACCTGGTCGTAATACTCCTCAAAGCCTTTGCCAAAAGCGCGCACGTCCATGTAAAAGACGGTCACGTTCGCCTCCGGCAGGGCCTGGCGCACCAGGTGAGCCTGCTTGGCGGTGTACATGCAACAGATGCGCGAGCAGTAACTCAGATGTTCTTTGTAGCGTGAGCCGACGCACTGGATAAAGACCACGTCCTGCGGCGCGTGGCCGTTGATACGCACCGCACCGCCGGTGGGGCCGTCGGGATCGGCCAGCCGCTCGAACTCCAGGCCGGTGATCACGTTGGGATAGATACCGTAGGCCAGCTCCGGCTCCAGGCGCGGGTCAAAGAGATCGTAGCCGGTGGCGACCACGATCGCGCCCACGTTGAGCCTGGCCGTGACCGGCTTTTGGCCGAAATCGACCGCTTCTTCCGGGCAGGCGAGGGCGCAGGCGGGCGCATCGCCGCAGGCGCCATCGCGCACATAGAGGCAGTGCCCGGCGTCCACGACGTAGGTCGAAGGCGCCGCGCCGGGGAAGGGTTGATAGATCGCCCCTCGTCGGCTCAGGCCCAGGTTGTGAGGGTCGGGAATCTGCCCGGCCAGCACGCAGGCCGGCGCGCACGCGCCGCAGGCGGTGCAGCGGTCGGCGTTCACGTAGCGCGGGCGCTGTGTGACGGTGGCTTCAAAGTTGCCCACATAGCCCGATACCTCGTCCACCTGGGTGTTCGTCAGCAGCACGATGTCGGGGTGTTCGTCCACGCGGGCCATGACGCCGGCCAGCATCTCGCCGGCGTCGTCGCCGTCGGGAAAGGTGGTGTGCAGTTGGGCCATCCGCCCGCCGATGCCCGGCTCGCGCTCGATGAGATAGGTCTTGAAGCCGGCGTCGGCGATATCGAGCGCGGCGCTCAGGCCGGCGATGCCGCCGCCGATGACCATCGCCGCCGGGGTGACGGCCACCTCGCGCTCGGCCAGCGCCTCCAGCAACACCGCCTTGTTCACCGCGGCAGCGATCAGTTGTTTGGCCTTTTCTGTGCCCGCGGCCTGATCGTGGTGCACCCAGGAGACCTGCTCGCGGATGTTGGCCACTTCCAGGTGGTAGGGGTTCTCGCCCGCTTCCTGGATCGTGGCGCGGAAGGTGAGCTCGTGCATACGCGGCGAGCAGGCGGCCACCACCACCCGATCCAGGCCCTGGCTCTGGATATCCTCTTTGATGAGCGCCTGGCCGGGATCGGAGCACATGTATTGGTAATCGCGGGCTACCGTCACGTGGGGCAGGGTGGCGGCGAACTCACGCACGGCCTCCACGTCTACCGTGGCCGAGATATTGATGCCGCAATGGCACACATAAACGCCAACTTTGGCCATGCTATGCCTCCATCGCCCGGGAGACCAGCTCCATGATGTCCAGCACCTGCAGGCGATCTTCATAGCCGCCCACCTTGATGGCATCGACGAACATCAGCAGGCAAAAGGGACAGGCCACCACCAGCGTATCGGCGCCGGTGTCGATGGCTTCTTCGATGCGCTCGGTGGTCAATTTCACCTCGGTGTTGGTGCCCTCCGACCACATGCGCCCGCCGCCGCCTTCGCAGCACAGGCTGCGCTCGCGGATGCGATCCATCTCGATGAATTCCAGCCCGGGAATGGCCTGGAGAATGCTACGCGGCTCGTCGAAAATGCCGTTGACTTTGCCCAGAAAGCAGGGGTCGTGATAGGTCACCTTCAGGTTGACCTCGTTCTTCAGCGCCAGTTTGTTCTCCCGGATCAGCCGGGCGATGACCTGGGTGTAATGCTCCACCGGAAAATCGACGCCGTACTCGTTTTTGAAGGCGTTGAAGCAGTGCGGCGAGATGGCCACCATCTTTTTGAACTCGGCTTCCTTAAAGATTTCTCGATATTCCTCGACCGTGCCTTCGAACATTTCTTTTTCGCCCATGCGCCGGGCCTCGTGGGCGCAGCAGAATTCGTCTTCGCCCAGAATGGCAAATTCCTCGCCGCCAGCACGAAAGGCCCTCACCAGTGTGCGGCTGATGCCCTGGGCCAGCGGGTCGTAAGAAGGGGTGCAGCCGACGAACAGCAGCGTCTCGGCTGGTTCGTCCATGATGCGCGGCACGTCCAGATCGTCGGCCCAGGCGGCGCGGTCTTCGGCGGCCATGTTGAGTGGATTGCCCCGGATGCCGATGCTCTTGAGGGCGTCGCGCACCGTCGGCGGCAGGCGGCCATTGTCCACCAGCACCGTGCGCAGGCCGATGATCAACTCGGCGGGGTTGACCTCTTTGGGGCAGCGTACAGAGCAGGTGGTGCAGGTGGTGCAATCCCACAGCTCGGGGTGAGTGTCCACCGTCATGGTATTGAGCACGGTATCGTATATCAATCGCCGGATGTTGAGCACCGTCTTGAGCGACACCGGACAGCCGCCGGTGCAGCGCCCGCACTGGATGCACTCCAGCAAAGCCAGGTCTTGAATGAGGGTTGGCGCTTCTTCTAGCATCTATTGGCCTCCGACATTTTACCGCCGAGATCGCGGAGCACGCTGAGGATCGGGAAATTCGTTGACTATTCGGCGAATACCATCTTTTAGAACATTGACGTTAAAATTGATGAGCAAGCCGACGCTGCACCCAGAAAGCTTCAAGTATGAGATCACTTGGGCCTGATGAACGCGCTCAAACCGCTCAACGGCCTTGATTTCCACGACGACCTCGTCTTCGATGAGAAGGTCGAGACGATAGCCGCAATCCAGTTTGACCTCTTTGTACATGACTGGCAAGGGCTTTTGTTGTTCCACTTTTAGGCCTCGTTGGGCCAGTTCAAATGCCAGACACGCTTCATAAGCCGATTCGAGGAGTCCGGGTCCCAGGGCGCGATGAACTTCAATGGCTGCTCCGATGACATTCTCTGTTATCCAGTTCAACCTCGCCCCTTTTTCCATCTCTGCGGGCTTGGCGTTCTCTGCGGTTAGTCTCATTGGGCTACTATTGCTTCTTTCGCGGCTCTGCGCATGGCAGCGCGTTTCATCCGGGAAAGCTGCACGATGGCCGAAGCGGCCGCGCCCTTGGCGTGGCTCACCGTATCGGGAATATCTTTCGGCCCCTGGGCCGCCCCGGCCAGGAAAATGCCGGCGATGCCGCTGTCGTTGGGGCGCAGCTTGGCGTGGGCCTCGGCGAAAAAGCCGCCGGGCGATTGTTTCAGCCCCAGCATGGCCGCCACCTGCGCCGCATCGGCGCGGGGGGTGAGGCCGGTAGCCAGCACCACCAGATCCGCTTCCACCGCCACGGGCTGCCCGGAGAGAGTGTCCTCGGCGCGCACCACCAGCCGCCCCTTGCGCCGGTAAATCTCAGAGACGCTGCCCCGGCGATAGAGGATGCCCTCGGCGCGCACGCGGTCGTAAAACTCTTCGTAGCCCTTGCCAAAGGCGCGCACGTCCATGTAAAAAACGGTGATATTGGCGCCGGGCAGGCGATCGTGGGCCAGGTGGGCCTGTTTGGCCGTGTACATGCAACAGACGCGGGAGCACCAGGGGTTGTCGATGGAGCGATCGCGCGAGCCGACACACTTGATGAACACCACGTCCCTGATCCCGTCCAGCCCTTTGATCTCGATCTTGCCCGCCGTGGGGCCGCTGGCCGAGACCAGCCGCTCGAATTCGAGGCCGCTGATGACGCCGGGGTTCTCGGCCCAGCCCAGCTCGGGCTTGCGCGTGGGATCGAACGGATCAAAGCCGGTGGCGACGATGATGGTGCCCACCTCCACCTCGAACAGCTCGTCTTGCTGCTCGTAATTGATGGCGCCGGTGGGGCAGAATTTCTCGCACACGCGGCATTTGCCCCGCTGGAACCAGATGCAGTTTTCGCGGTCGATGACCGGCACGTTGGGTACGGCCTGGGGAAAGGGGGTGTAGATGGCCTTGCGCAGGCCCACGCCCATATCGAACTCGGAGGGCACGCGCTTGGGGCATTTTTCCTGGCACACGCCGCAGCCGGTGCAGGTATCAAAATCGACGCTGCGGGCCTTTTGGCGCAGCGTGGCGCGGAACGCCCCGGCCTCGCCTGTCACGGCATCGACCTCGGCGTAGGTCAGCAGCTCGATGTTGGGGTGGCGCGAGACATCGACCATTTTGGGTGTCATGATGCACGAGGAGCAATCCAACGTGGGAAAGGTCTTGTCCAACTGCGACATGCGCCCGCCGATGCTGGGCTCCCGCTCCACCAGATAGACCTTGAAGCCGGCGTCGGCGATATCCAGCGCGGCCTGCATGCCGGCAATGCCCGCGCCGATGATCAGCGCCGCCGGTTCTCCGTTGATTGTGCTCACTGTGATGGCCATGCTCCTGCCTCTGTCTGCTACAGGACTTTCAATCATCTCTGGGCTTCAGCAAGGATCCGCCGCATCTCTGGTTCCAACGCAGGCAGATCCGTTGTCACCGTCTTCCACACCACCGCCAGATTCACCCCAAAGTAATCGTGAATCAGTTTGTCGCGCATGCCGGCCATTTCTCGCCATGGAATGGCTGCGTACCGGTTTCGGACAGAGAGGGGAATTTTCCTGACAGCCTCTCCGATGATTTCCAGAGCACGAATGACGGCGAATGCCGTCTTTTCGTCCTCAACGAACTGCTCGAATCCCATTCCCTCAGTGAATTGGGCGACCTTTTCTATTGCGTCAAGGACGTCTTCGACATAGTCCAGATATTCGCGTTGCTCTGTCATACGGGCACAACTTCCTTCATAATATGTGCGCCAATTCTGGGCTTGAGCGCGTCTTTCATGACCAGATCCACCTTGATGCCCAACTCATCCGATAACAAGTTCTCCAGAGCGACAAACGCCAAAAGGCTGGGAGGACGGCGAAAAGTGACCAGCACATCCAGGTCGCTTTCAGGCTGTGCTGCCCGGCGCACATACGAGCCAAAAACCGCCAACGACTCGACTTGATATCGCTCGATCAGAAGTGGCAACATTTGACGCAGTCTTGTTATGAGGTTGTCGAGATCGCCCTCTCTCTGCATATCCAAAGCTATCTGCCCACATTGAACTGATGACTATGCCGCCCGCCCAGCCCGGTCAGCTCGTTCTCTCGAAAGACAGTCAGCGGAATCTCGTCTTCCAGGCTGAGGCCGGGCGTATAATCAAAGATGGCCTGCGTTTTCTGGCCCACGGTGCGGAAAATGGTGGCCACGGGAATATCCGATGGGCAGGCGTCGGTGCAGACGCCGCAGCCGACGCACGAGGTGACCATGTGATTGAGCCGTGTCAGGTGAAAGAGGGTCGTATCGGGCAGCAAACGCACCGCGCCTTTGCGCTCTGCCCAGCGATAATACAGCTCTGATTCATGATCGAAAGTGGCGGTGCGGAAAATACACTCTTTGCAGTAGCAGATGGGGCAGTTGATCATGCAGTTGTGGCAGCGGATGCAGGTGGAAAACTCGGCCAGCAGCCCTGCCACGCTGCCCACGCGATCGTGAAATTCGGCAAAGGCGGCGTCGCGGGCCTGGGTGCGGGCGGCGACGAGTTTTTCGATGGCCTGCCGGCGGGCAGGCGGCTCGCCGGACTCTGTCAGCCCCAGGGCGTGGGCCACGTCGTCCCGCGCCTGGATCAGGAGCTGGCCCTCGCCGGCGCCGAACAGGCCCAGCGTCACGGCCACGTGATCTCCCTCCGGCGCGGGGCGCTCGCAGATGCGGCAGCCCTCGCGGAACTGGCGGCCCTCGACCGGCGTCATGGCCGCGCCGGCGGCCTGGGCCAGCAGATCGGCGGCGGGGTCGAGGCCATCGCGGGCCATCTGGGCGTAATCGGCCACCGTGTAGGCACCGGGGCAGTCCACGCCGATGATGAGGGTATTGTCCAGCCTGGCCTGCTCCAGCTTGGCCAGTTCCACCAGGGCCCGGATTTCGCAGGGACGCAGCACCGCGCCCAGTTTGGGCTTGTTGCCGGTGGCGGTGAGGTTGGCCACGGCCCGCGCCGTATTGATGGGCATCACCGGCGCCCAGATCTGGGCGTGAGCCAGTTGGGTTGGATCGTTGATGAGCACAGGGGCCACGTTGTCCCCGGCGGGCAATCGCCAGGGCACGAGCAGGGCATCGATCACGCCCTGCTCAAACATGGCCCCCAGAATCTCTTTGGCGGTTTCCGGCGCCGATTTCTCCACCGGTAGCGTTGCGGTTACCATCATACGAATCTTGACCTCCTCGGCGAGGGTGCAGCCGCTGCGTCGTTTTCCGCGCCTATATGACGCCCACTCCCTTTAACGGACTCGGCCCTTTTTCTTTGAGGAATCCTACCATCTCGGCGACGGTATCGGCGAAATACTGGCCTTCGCTGGCGCTGATCCAGCGCAACCAGACCCGGTCGGCTTCAAAGCCCATCGTTTCCAGCGTGCTCGTCAGGATGGCAAAGCGCCGCCGGGTTTTGTAATTGCCGCTCTGATAGTGGCAGTCGCCGGGATGGCAACCGCCGATGAGCACACCGTCGGCCCCTTCCATCACCGATTTCAGCACATAGACCGGGTCCAGGCCGCCGCTGCACATCAGGCGGATGATGCGCACGTTGGGCGGGTATTGCAAGCGCGATGTGCCGGCCAGGTCGGCGCCGGTGTAGGTGCACCAGTTACACAAAAAGGCGATGATTCGGGGTTCGAATTCGTCGGTGGTCTGTGACATGCGAGCCTCCTTTATCTCGGTCCGCATGGCTACACCGTCGTCGACTCTGCCAGAGAGAACACTGGCACGGAGATGCGGGTCCTTGGGTTCTGCTCCTCAAGTACAATCCGGTCCATCGCTTCCAACACCTCAGGAGCGAAAAAAACCTCACCGCACTCCTGACAAACTTCGGCGGGTACATTCTCAAAAATGATGATCTGTTCTCCCCACTGATGGATGTGTTGAATCCTTTGTCCCACTACCGGGCCTTTGCAGAAGAAACATTCTCTCATGTTTTATTCCTTCTTTCTCACCCGCCAGTCAATCCACCGTTCCGGTGATGGGCGATACAGCGTGATGACCACAATGACTTTTTCTGAGGCAGGGATGCCACATACAAAGTGGAGCGGCTCACCTTTCCCATTAAAGCCCAACACCAGACAACTCGCTCTCCTTGGGTCGTCCGGGTAGTTCTCGATGATTTCACACGACTCTCCCAGCAAGGTCTCTTCTAGCTCGGCAATGGTGATCTTGTCTGCAGCTCGTTCTCTTTCGGCGTGCAAAGTCAATCGGTACTGGCGTGTCCGGACTTGCCGTTGGAGCAAAGCCACCCATTGGCTCAAATCCTGAGACATTCCGACCCCAAACCACTCACTGCCGGTAGGGCAGGAACTCGGCGCCCAGCAGTTCGCGGGCGATGATCAGTTTCATGATGTTCATGGTACCTTCGGCGCCGATGGAATAGCTGCGAATGCCCCGGATGCCCATTTCGATGGGAGCCTCTTTGGTGTAGGCCAGCGCGCCGAACCAATCGGCCACCTCGTTCATCACGGCAAAACCCACCAGAGGCGCTTTCATCTTGGCCATGGCCGCTGCCAGGGCGATGTCCTGGTGTTTGAAGCGCTGCTCCTGGTACATCTGGTCCAGCATCCAGGCCGCCTTGTAGGCCAGCAGGCGCGTGGCTTCGATCTCGGTATATTGCTCGGCCAGGGGAAACTGGATGCCCTCGTAACTGGCCAGCGGGCGCTTCCAGGCGGTGCGCTCTTTGATATACTCCATGCCCATCTGCTGGATGGCCTGGGCCGCGCCGACACAGGAGGCAGCGATGAGCACCCGCGCCGCCGAAAAGCCTTCCATGGCGTGGTAAAAACCCCGGTTGAACTGGCCCACCTGGTGCGCCGCTGGCAGGCGCACGTTTTCCATGGCAAACCCGCCGGTGGAGATGCCCATGCGACCCATGTCTTCGAACAGGGTGGTGGTGATGCCGGGGTTGTCGCGGATGGGCACGGCAAAAAAGGTAAAAGCGCGGTGCTCGGCCGACTCGTCAAAATCGGTGCGGGCCAGGGTGAGGTGGATGCCGCCCCAGGCGTTGGATTCGGCCACACCGCTGGTAAAGGTCTTTTCGCCGTTGAGCAGCCACCCGTCGCCGTCCTTTTCCGCCCGGGTGCGGCAGGCATTGACGATATCCGACCCGCCGGAAGGTTCGGTGGTGGCGATGCCCAGAAAAGCCTCGCCGGCCGTCACCCGGGGCAAAACCTCGGCCTTGAGCGCCTCGGAGCCGTAGCGGTCGAAAATGAACCCCCAGGCGGCCTCGACGAGGTACAGCACCGGAATGGCCAGGCTGATGTCGGCCCGGCCCAGCTCTTCGGCGGCGATGGCGGCCATGGTCCAATCGGCCCCGGCGCCGCCGTGTTCTTCGGAGGAGGTGAGGGCCAGCAGGCCCAGATCGGCCATGCCCCGGATGATGTCGCGGGGAATCTTGCCAGAGGAATCGATCTCACGCACACGCGGTGCGATTTTCTCCTGGGCAAATTCTCGCACCGCGTGCCGCCACATCTCTTGTTCGTGCGTCCAGCCAAAGTCCATGATCTTGTTCCCTTTCTACGCCCCCGTGGTTTTTCGATGCTGCCGGTGAATTTTCGAGAGCATTATACCACCGTTCAGGTATGTCGGCAATGGAACGCACGGGTGATGATGACACGGATCATTTGCGAAAAAGAGGCGGGCGTGTGTATTATCGCATGGTTTTTCTCACCTGTCAAGTCTTAATCAACCAAACCTTTGGTAGATTAAGGGCGGAAAAGCTGTTTTTAGACAGAGGCAGTGATTTGGTGTATACTTGTGCCGCAAGATCAGGCGCAGAGGGTGAAGGGTTTTGTGTCGAATGCGGGAATGGGTCAAATCGATCCGCGATGGGAGTGCCTTTTACCGGCGGGCGCGAGGCCTGCGCTGGGCGGTTCCACTGGCGATGCTGGGCCTGGTTGCCGTGCATCAATGGCTGTGGCAAGCGCTGCGAGCCTGGCTGCCGCCAGCCTGGCATTTCTGGCTGGCGGTAGGGCTTGATGGCCTTTCTGGCAGTGTGGCGGCCTGGCTGGCGCTGGATTGGCTGGCCGCCAATGCCGTTCGCCAGGAGCGCACACGGGCCGATCTCCGCGCCGCTTACGATAGCCTGGCCGAAACGCACCGGCAACTCCTGGCCGTGCACGATATCGGGCGCGAGATCGCATCGGCGGCCGATATGCAACAGGTGTTGGAGCTGGCCGCTCGCGCGCCGGTGCATCTGGCCGGCGCGGTTGGCTCGGCTGTGATCACCCTGGATCAAGAGCGCGATCGTCTCAATCTGGATATGGCCTGGGGGTTGAGCGACGATTATTTGCTCGGCTTTCGCCGGCGGCTGGAGGCCGGGGTGCCGGCGGGCCGCTGCCAGAGCTGCGAATCGCTGGCCGGCCGCGTATCGGGCGATTGTCCGCTTTTTGAGGGCATGCAAGACCTGGCGCGGGCCGAGGGCATTCAATCGCTCATCTGTTTGCCGGTGGTGCGCGACAAAAAGCGCGAGGGCATCATCAGCGCTTATTTCCCTTCGCCCGATGGCCCGCCGGAAGATCAGGTGCAATTGCTGAATATTGTCGCCACCGAGATCGCCGCGGCGATGGACAGCGTCCGCTTGCGAGCCAACCACATGGCCACCCTCTATGCGGTGGAGAATCTTTCCCAAAGCGGCCATGACCTGGGCGGTTTTTTGGAGCAGATATTGGCGGCCACGCTGGCCGGTTGGGGGGCGCCGGGCGGAGCGATCTTTATGTACGATCCGGCCGGCGAAATCTGGCATCATTGGGTGCAAAGCGGTCTGGGTGATGGTCCGAATGACCCTTCTTTTGATCTGGCGCTCCGCCTGGCCGAGGAGTCCCGCCAGCAAGGGCAGCCGATCCTGATCCAGGACCTGGCCCTGCGCCCGGGCAATGGCGCGCGGCCTGAGGGCCTGCGCTCGGCGGCGGCGGCCCCGCTCATCGTGGGCGGCGAGGTGTTGGGCGCGCTGGTGATGCTGGCCGGGCGAGCCGGGCTTTTTCAGCCGCGCCAGGCTTCGTTTTTCCAGACCATCGCTCACCAGGCGGCGCTGGCCATCAGCAACGCCCGGCTGCACGCCCAGGTGCAACAGATGGCGGTGCTGGAGGAGCGGTATCGTCTTTCGCGCGAGATGCACGATGGCCTGGCGCAAACCCTCAGTGCCCTGGGCTGGCAGTTGGATCGGGCCCACAGGCTGCTGGCCGAGAACCGCCTGGAGGCGCTGCAAGAAGACCTGGCTTTGGGCCGGCGCATGGTGCGCGATGCCTATATGGACGTGCGGGAGGCCATCGATGGGCTGCGCCTGACCGTGGAGCACCGGGGCGGGCTGCCGGCTGCTCTCGAAGAATACGTGGCCGATTTCGAGATTCGCACCGGCATCGGCACGGTTCTGGAAATCGAAGGCAACGAGTCGCCGCTGCCGGCCGAAATGGAGCTGCAATTGCTGCGCATCGTGCAAGAGGCGCTGACCAACGCACGCAAGCACGCGGCTGCGAGCCGCGTTTCCGTGCGTCTGCAATATGCGGAGGACGGGCGCAAACTGATGCTGACGGTGGCCGACGATGGTCGAGGGTTCGACCCGGCGCTGCCCCGCGGCAGGGGACATCTGGGCATGAATACCATGCGCGAGCGGGCCCAGAGCCAGGGCGGCGATCTGATGGTGGTCACGGGGCCTAATCAGGGTACGCGCATCACGGTGGCGCTGCCTCTCGAATCACAGTGAAAAGTCGGGGAGCGAGATAACGATGCCGCAAGGGTATGATTTTGAACGGGCCTGGCTGGCTAGGCTTGCCTATGGCCTCGATGAGTTTGCCGGGGAAGAGATTCGCCGCCGGGTGATGGCCGGCAGCGATGGCCTTTCGGGCGGCTCGAGCCGTCAGGAGATCATCGTCTGGTCCAGGGGAGCCATGGAGCGGCTGGACGCGCTGGTGCAAGGGTCGGAGAGAAGGGCCATCATGACCGGCTGTGCCTGCCAGTACCCCAGGTCGCAATTGCAGGCCATCCGGGAAGCCTACGCCGAAAGCGGCGATGTGGGCCTGGCTCACCAGATGCTGCAGGCGCAGTTTGAATCGTTTCTGGAGCGTGATCTCGAATTGAGCCCGGCGATGATTCGGGACATCGTCGCGCGAGGCTGGGGCGCGGCAGGCGTCCGCCAGGGCAAGGATACCATCGTTGCCACCAAGATCCCCAAGAGCGGCTACCTGGTGGCCTATATGCAAGAAACAGACCCGGAAAAAAAGCGCCAGCTCTATTGCCACTGCCCCAGGATCCGCGATGTGCTCAAGACCTCGGACACGATTTCAGCCACCTATTGCTACTGCGGGGCCGGTTTTTACAAAGGCATCTGGGAAGAGATTTTGCAGCAGCCGGTGCAAGTGCAAGTGTTGGAGAGTGTGCTCGATGGCGGCGATGTCTGCCAGATAGCGGTGCGTTTGCCTGCCGGGCGGTGAGGCGCAGGCATGACAGGGGAGGGAGCATTGATCCGTGTACTGATCGCCGACGACCATACGGTGCTGCGCCACGGGCTGCGCCTGATCTTGAGCGAGGCCGACGACTTGAACATCGTCGGGGAGGCCGCCGACGGCGAGCAGGCTGTGGCCCTGGCTCTGGCTCTGGACCCAGACGTGGTGCTGATGGATGTCAACATGCCCGGCGTGGATGGCATCGAAGCCTCGCGCCGCATCCGCGCCGCCCGGCCCGGGATACACATTCTGATGCTCACCGTCTCGGATCGAGACCGCGACCTCGTCGAGGCCATGCGCGCCGGGGCGCGTGGCTATTTGCTCAAGAAGGCCGAGTCTGGCGAGGTGCTGGAGGCCATCCGGCGCGTGGCGGCCGGCGAAGCCATCCTCTCGGCCACAGCCATGGCCCGCGTGCTGGACGAGCTGGCCTCTCCGGCCGCCAGCCCGGAAAAACTCACCGGGCGCGAGACCGAGGTGCTGGGCTTCATTGCCCAGGGGTTGGGCAACAAAGAGATTGCCTTGGCGCTGCACGTCTCCGAGAACACGGTCAAGACCCACGTGCGCCACATTCTGGAAAAACTGAACCTGCGCAGCCGCACCGAGGCAGCCGCCTATGCCGTGCGCACTGGTCTGGCCCACAAGGGTTAATCCTTTCGGATCATACCTCCTCACCCTCAAGAGTTACCCAGGCGGTAACTCTTTTTTGTTACCCCGGCATCGCCTGCCATTGCGATGACGACAAGCCCGAAATGTGATAACCTTGAGATGTAGATTTTTCCGAGAAGTATCGAAGGGAATTGGTGTGGAAACTCGCCGCGCGCTGATCATCTCTTCACATGCCCTGTTTGCCGAAGCCATCGCCCGCTTGCTCCAGGCCGAAAGCGTGGAGGTAGCAACCAGGGCCGAAAGCCTGGCCGAGGCTCTGGCTTTTCTCCAGGATCGATCCGTCGAGGCGGTCATTGTGGATCACGATGATCCGCTGCTGCGTGATGCCGAGATCGTATCGCAGTTGGTGGGTCGCCATGAAGCCTGCCAGATCATCTTTCTCACGCTGGCCGGCAATCAGATGATCGTTCACCACCGCGAGCGGGTGGAGAACGTCACACCTGCCGATCTGGTGCGGGCCATCCGCTTTCCATCGACCGGGTGATGCAGGCCATGAATCGTAAATTTTTGTTATCGCTGCTCTACATTTTGCCGATGCTGTGCATCCTTTCGATCCTGGCCTTTACCACCCTGCGGCCCATCCAGGTGCTGCCGCGGGTGGGCCTGGGGCCGGGCTTTGGTTTCACCGATGCCGCCGGCGCGCGGGTGACCAACGAAACGCTGCGCGGCAAGATCGTGGTCTATAGTTTTACCTACACCCACTGCCAGACCGGCTGCCCGCAGATGATGACCAAAATGCTCGAGGTGTGGCAGCGGCTGGGCGAGGTCGATCTGGGCCAGATGGAGGTCGAGCTGGTTACCATTTCCATCGACCCCGAACGCGACACGCCAGCGGTGATGGCTCAATACGCCGCCGGTCTGGGCCTGCCGGCCAGGCTCGACGAAGGGCAGGCCGCCTGGCGCTTTCTCACCGGCGACGACCCGCGCGCGGTCGAGATCATGGTCACCACCGGTTTTGATCTGTTCTACGAAAAACAGCCCGTGGAGGGCGGCGCGCCGGGCGATTACGGTTTTGATTTTGTGCCCATGGTGGTGCTGATCGACGGCTGGGGCATCATTCGGGCCGAGTACCGCCAGTACGAGGTCTCGGACCGGCTGAGTTTCAGCGAGGGCCGCACCGACATCGACCCGGACATCGTGCTGCGCGACGTGGGCCTGGTGGCCGCCGAGGCCAACAACAGCCGGGGCGTGGCCAGCGCGGCCTATGGCGCGGCCCACCTCTTTCTGTGCTACCCGCCGTAATTTACCACAAGACACAGAGACACAAAGGAAACATGGACCTTTGCCTTTGCGTCTTGGCGATGAATTTTTTCTCGCTCGTCGTGAGCCAGGAGCCAGGATGGCAAGTAAACGTAACCGGATTCTGATTATAACCCTGGCGACGCTGCTGGTCGCCATTCTGGGTGTGGTGGGTTGGCGCTACCGGCCCTACAGCTTTCACGGCATGGTGATGAAATCGGCCGAGCTGGCGCCCAACTTTACGCTTATCTCTTCTCGCACCGGCGAGCCGGTGCAGTTGCGCGATTTTCGCGGCCAGGTCGTTTTGCTCTACTTTGGCTACACCACCTGTCCCGATGTCTGCCCGGCCACCCTTTCCGACGTGGCCCAGGCGTTCGATAAGCTGGGCCGCAAGGCCGAGCAAGTGCAGTTGTTGTGGATCACGGTCGACCCGGAGCGCGACACCCCGCTCAAGATGCAAGATTACGTGTTGCACTTTGACCCCGACTTTTTGGGGCTGGTGCCGCGCAGCGCCGAAGAAACGTTGGCTGTGGCCACCCAGTATGGCATCTATTACGAAAAACGCGATTACGGCTCGGCCACCGGTTATTTGATGGATCACACCGCCACCATCACCCTCATCGACAAAGACAGTTACGTGCGGGTGGTCTATCCCTTTGGCACCACGCCAGAAGACCTGGCTGCCGACCTGGAATACATTCTGAGCCGCTGGTAACTCGCGGTGGGCCTGGGAGGAGAGGATGGATAACGTTCTGCAAGGGCAAGGCATAACCACGAAACCGCGCCCGGCGCTGAGCCGGCTGGTGGTTATTTTTGCTGTGGGGCTGGCGCTGGCCGTGTTATTGGGCGCGGGGGCCTATCTGCTGGGGCGCTCGCTGCGCCCGCGGGAGCTGTATGTGACCGAGCTGTCGCCGCCCGTTCCGGCCACCGATTTCACCTTTACCTCGTCGCGCAGCGGCGGGCCGGTGAGCCTGAGCGATTTCCGGGGCAAGATCGTGCTGCTCTACTTTGGTTATACCACCTGCCCCGACGCCTGTCCTACCACCCTGGCCGATTTTTCCCAGGTGTACGAGATGCTGGGCGACAAAACCGGGCGCCTGCAATTCCTGTGGCTCTCGGTCGATCCAGAGCGCGACACCCCGGAAAAAATGGAAGACTATATCAGCCACTTTAACCCCGAGTTCATGGGGCTGGTGCCAACGTCGGCGGAAGAACTGGCGCGGGTGGCCGCGGCTTATCACATCTATTACCAGCGCATCGATTACGGCTCTGAGGTGGGTTATCTGATGGATCACACCACATCGGTGACACTCATCGACGAGCAAGGCGTCTGGCGCGGCATCTATTCCTTCGATGCCCCGCCGGAGGAAATCGCCGCCGATCTGGAATATCTCGTCGGGCAAATCAAGTAGGGGCGGGGAATCGCTCCGAGCGAGGATGTGCACAGGAGGGAGTGCGACGTGGCAAAGAAGGGAATGATCTGGATTCTGCTGGGCCTGCTGGCCCTGGCGGGGCTGGCGGCGTGTAGCCCCAAAACAAGCGGCCCGAACATCGAGATCGAAGGGGCCTGGGCGCGGCCTTCACCCAAGATGGCCGGCGCCGGCGCCGCCTATATGATCCTCAAGAACAGCGGCAGCGAGGCCGACAAGCTGGTTTCGGCCAGCACCACGGCCTCCAAAGTGGTGGAGTTGCACGAGTCCTTTATGGACGAGAACAACGTCATGAAAATGCGGCCCGTAGAGGGCGGCGCCATCGAGGTGCCTGCCGGCGGCTCGGTGGAGCTCAAGCCGGGCGGCCTGCACATCATGCTCATCGATCTGATCGAGCCGCTGCAGAGCGGCCAAACCGTTCCCCTCACCCTCGAATTCGAAAAATCGGGCGAGATCGATATCGAGGTGAACGTATCGGAGCAGAAACCAAACGATTGAGGTAACCGTTCAGTCAGTGTCATTCTGAGCACCCGAAGAGGCTCGCAGAGCCTAGAAGGGTGCAAAGAATCTCATTCTCGCCTTGCCGGAACAGGATTCTTTGCTCGCTCTGCTCGCTCAGAATGACACTTTCGGCACGGTATCTGAACAGTTACCAATTGAGATAGAGATAGAGAAAGGAGGGGGCTGGGCCAGGAGAGAAAGAGATTACATCACACGCAACTTGCGACTTGCAACTTGTGACCTGTAACATGCGAGGAGGAAAACCATGAGTCATTCAGAAAAACCGGGCCGTGATAAGCCCATAGACCACGTGGCGGCCGCCAAAAGCGCCCTCATTTTCGCCCTGCTCTATTTGCTGGTAGTGGTGGCGCTCTGGGGTTACGTCTATCTCACGCTTCTGGGAAGGGGGATGACCCAATGAGCAACGAGACCTCCAGGCTCTCCTGGATCGACCCCTATGAAAAGGTATGGATCGTGATCAGCCTCATCATGCTGGTGATCATGATCGGCGCGGTTACCGTCGCCGCCTTTGCCTATGGCATCCAGGTGCCGGTGCCGGAACGGCGTGTCGATCCCAAGATAGTAACCACCGATGGCCCCTTTAGCCAGCCCGGCCTGCGTGATCTGGGCGGCGGCAAGTACGAGGCCTACATCCTGGGCCAGGCCTGGGTGTGGATGCCCAACGAGATCCGCGTGCCGCTGGGCTCGACGGTGACATTTTTCCTCACCAGCAAAGACGTGCAGCACGGTTTTCAGTTGTGGAACACCAACCTGAACGTGATGGTGCTGCCGGGGCAGGTTTCCAGAGTGACCATCACCTTTGAGGAGCCGGGTGAGTATCCCTTTGTGTGCAACGAGTATTGCGGCGTGGGGCATCACACCATGGCTGGCAAAGTGATCGTGGAGGAATGACGTGGCGGGCAAACCTGTGGTATTGCCGGCTGCCGCGGCGGGCCTGACCCGGGGCAAAGCCCGATCGGCGCTGGGCCTCATCATCACGCTTTTTAAACTGCGAGTGGTGCTGCTGCTGCTCTTTGCCGCTGTGGGCGGCGCGGTGCTGGCCGCCGGCAGCCAGTCTGGCCTGAACGGGTGGGATATGCTGCTCCTGCTGATCACCGGCGGCATGTCGGCGGCGGGGGCCTCGGCGCTGAACCAGTACCTCGAGCGCGAGCGCGATGGTCTGATGCAGCGCACGCGCCGCCGGCCCCTGGTCGAGGGCGCGCTCCGTCAGCCCTGGTGGGCGCTGGCCGCCGGGCTGGGCCTGGTGGGCCTGGCTACCTTGATCGCGCTGCCGTTCAACGTGCCGCTGGCTTTTTTCAACACCCTGGGCGCAGCCATGTATGTGGGCGTGTACACCTTGTGGCTCAAACCACGCACGCTGCTCAACATCGTCATCGGTGGGGCGGCGGGCAGTTGCGCCGTGCTCAGCGGCGGCGCAGCGGCGGGCAGTTGGAGCGACGCCGGCGTGTGGCTGTTGGCACTGCTGGTTTTTGCCTGGACGCCGACTCACTTTTGGAGTCTGGCCCTGGCCTACCGCGACGATTACGCCCAGGCCGATGTGCCCATGCTGCCGGTGCACACCTCGCCGCGCCGGGCGGCCGGCTGGATCCTGCTGCACACGGCCCTCACCGGGCTGGCGGCGCTGGCCTTGGCGACTCGCCCCGGTCTGGGGGTGGTCTATTTGCTGACGGCGGCGCTGGCTACGCTCTGGCTGTGGCGGCGCTCGGTGCAATTGCTGGCCCACCCTGCGCGCCAGACGGCGATCGCCTTGTTTGTGTTCTCAAACGCCTATCTGGGCCTGATCCTGCTGGCCATCTGCGCCCAGGTGCTGTTTTAGTTTCTGAGGGAGGAAAACATGACTGCTCAAGAGCTCCGGATCAAATTCACCCACGAAAGACGGCTGACGGCCATCCACGTGGGCATCGCCATGGTCGCTCTGGCTGTTGGCGGCTCTCTGGGGCCGCTCCAGGCCCTGGAGCACGCCGGCATCGATCTTTACCCGCCGCTGAGCGCGGTGATCAAATCCTACTATCAGGGCCTGACCCTGCATGGCGTGTTGAACGCTCTGGTGTGGACCACCTTTTTTATCACCGGCTTTCTCACCTTTACCACCACCCGCAGTCTGGGCCGCAATCTGCGTTACGGCTGGATCAGCAACCTGGGTCTCATTCTGATGACCGGCGGCTTGTTGACGGCGGCGGTGCCGTTGTTGTTGAACAAGGCCACCGTGCTTTACACCTTTTACCCGCCGCTCAAGGCTCATCCTGCTTTTTACATCGGTGTGACGGTGCTGGTGGTGGGCAGTTGGGTGGTGGGTTATAGCCTCTACTTTACCCTCTATGCCTGGTACAAAGAAAACCACGGCCAAAAGGTGCCCCTGATCGCCCTGGCTTCCGTGATCACCATGGTCATGTGGCAGATCGCCACCCTGGGCGTGGCTGTGGAAGAGCTGACCATGCTCATCCCCTGGTCGCTGGGCCTGAGGGCGGGCGTGGACCCTCAGCTTTCCCGCAGCCTGTTCTGGTTCACCGGCCACCCGCTGGTCTATTTCTGGCTGCTGCCGGCCTATGTTTCCTGGTATGGCATGGTGCCCAAACAGGCCGATGGTAAGCTGTTCAGCGATCCGCTGGCGCGGCTGGCGTTTTTCCTTTTTCTGGTGCTCTCGGTGCCGGTGGGTTTTCACCACCAGTATGCCGATCCTGGCGTGGCCCCTGGCTGGAAATTGTTGCACGCCGCGCTGACCTACGCCGTCTTTGTGCCCAGCCTGCTGACTGCCTTTAACCTGTGGGCCTCGCTGCACATCGGCGGCCAGGCGCGGGGCGGCAAGGGCCTCTTTCGTTGGATCGCCAGACTGCCCTGGGATCGACCCAGCCTCACGGCTCAGTTGCTGGCGGCCATTCTCTTTCTCT
Organism: Chloroflexota bacterium; assembly: GCA_049324835.1. Classification (GTDB taxonomy): domain Bacteria; phylum Chloroflexota; class Anaerolineae; order CAYNKW01; family CAYNKW01; genus JBMOMT01. The sequence goes on from JBMOMT010000062.1 coordinate 31,986, forward strand.
TTGGCGGCACCGGCGGGTTGATCAATGCTTCCTACAACATGAACCTGGTGATTCACAACACGGCCTGGGTGCCCGGTCACTTTCACCTGACGGTGGGCACGGCGGTGACGCTTTCCTTCATGGGCATTCTCTACTGGCTGCTGCCCCACCTCACCGGGCGGCAGTTGTGGAATCGTAAGGTGGCCCTGGCCCAGGCCTGGACCTGGTTCGTGGGTATGATCATCTTTTCCCGCGGCCTGCACCAGTTGGGCATGGCGGGCGCGCCGCGCCGCACCATGCTGGGCGCGGCGGCTTATACCCCGGCCGAGTGGAATGTGCCGCTGCTGATCATCGGCGGCGGAGGCGTCATCCTCTTTATCTCGGGCGCGCTCTTTTTCACCAATATGCTGGCCACCGTCTTTGCCGGGAAAAAACTGCCCGCTGAAGAGATCGTCGATATGCCGGTGGCCGAGGCCTACTCTGGCCCGGAAGCCGGCCCAGCCTGGCTTTCGCACTGGAAGCCCTGGCTGGCTGTGACGGTGGGCCTCATCGTGCTGGCTTATGGCCCCATGCTCATCGAGGCTTTCCGCACCGCAGAAATGACCTCGCCCGGTTTTACGCTGTGGTAGAGTTGTGATATACTATCCTGGAATCCTGCTCAGGGATGAGTGATTTGCTTTCGGGGCAATCCCAGGCGGGGTTGCCCTACTTTTTGTCGTGTATACAAGGAGGGCATATGCGAAAAATATCGAATTGGCTGCTGTTGCTGCTGGCCCTTGGCCTGATCCTGACTGCCTGCGGCGGCGCAGAAGAACCGGCCTCAACCGGCCAGGAGAGCGCCGGTCCGGGTGATGCGGCTGCCGGCAAAACACTCTTTGAGCAGACGCTCATCGGCACGCAGGCCGGCTGCGCCACCTGCCACTCGCTGGAACCGGGGCTGACCATGGTGGGCCCATCACTGGCTGGTATCGGCGCCAGGTCGGAAGATTATCTGCGCCAGTCCATCACCGAACCCGATGCCGAGATCGCTGCGGGTTTCACGCCGGGCATCATGCCCCAAGCCCTGGCCGATGAGCTATCGGAACAGCAGGTCGACGATCTGATCGCCTTTTTGCTCACCAAGTGAGCGCCCCGACGGCCCGGTCGGAATCGCCGGCCGGGCCGTTTTTCTTCAGGCGCAACACGGAGCCAACAAGCCGCATGGATGCAGAAAAAAAGGACGCTTTGGCGCAGCCGCCGCCAGGTGGGAAAAAACCTCGCCGCCTGATCACCTGGGACAAACTCCCGGCCGTCGAAACTGAGGCCTTTGATAGCGCCATCGATTGGGCATCCCGTCAGAGCAGGGGCAGCGGCCTCTTGCGCCGCCTGGAACGGATCGCCCTGGCGTTGGAGCGACCGCTCAACCGGCTGGTGGGAACGCCCCAGCTCAACCCCTTTTACCACACCGATACCATCGCCCTCTTTCTCCTGGTTGTGCTGGCCGTCACCGGGGTGTACGTGTTGTTGCTGTACCAGTTTGGCTACCAGGCCTCTTATCAATCGGTGGCCAAAGTCGAGGGCTACCTGATCGGGCGGCTGATCCGCGTGCTGCATCGTTACGCCGCCGGAGGGCTGGTCATCGCCACCCTGCTGCACGCCGTGCGCACGCTGTTCATGGATCGTTTTCGCGGCCCGCGGGGGCTGGCCTGGATCACCGGCGTGGGCATGACGGCCGCCGCCTGGCTGGCCGGCATCAGCGGCTACTGGCTCATCTGGGACGAGCGGGCGCAGGCCATCACCCAGGGCTTTTTGAATCTGCTCAAGCCTTTTCCCGCGCTGGCCGCCGCCTTTTACGATACGTTTCTGGGCCCGTCTGGTGATGAAAACGGCTGGATTCTGCTTTTTGCCATTTTCGCCGCCCATCTGGGCCTTTCGGCGCTCATTGGCCTGTTCTTCTGGTATCATGTCAAAAAGCTGGAACGGCCCAAACTCTTGCCCGCCCCGCACTGGCTGATCGGTCTGGGCGCGTTGGCTCTGATCGTCGCCCTGATCGTTCCGGCCGGCATGCTGCCCATCGCCGATTTTTCCCACCAGCCCGGCGCGCTGCCGCTGGATGTGTTCTACCTCTTGATTCTCCCGCTGGCCCTCAAGACCTCACCCGGCAGCCTGTGGGCGGCTGTGGCCATCATCACCGGCCTGATCGGTCTGCTGGCGGCTGTGCCGTGGGTTTTCCCCCGCCAGAAAAAGCCGGCGGTGGTCATCGATCCCGATCTGTGCGTGGGCTGCCAGGCCTGCGCCCAGGATTGCCCCTACGGCGCGCTGCGCATGGCGCCCCGCGACGACGGCAGCCCCTACCGGCAGATGGCCGTAGCCGACCCGGCTCGCTGCGTCTCGTGCGGCATCTGTATCGGCTCGTGCCCCACGCTGGCCGTGCGGCTGGGGGATCGGCCGGCAGAATGGCTGTGGCGCGATGTTTCCACCCGCCTGCGGCTGGCCCGCGCTGGCGAGCAGCCGCTGCGCGTGGTTTTTGCCTGCGAGCGCCACACGGCCCACGGTGCGCGGCCCTACCTGCGTCGCTCGGCGGACGAGGCCGCGCCGCTGGTGCAGGGCGCGGCGGTCGAGGTGATCCCGGTGACCTGCGCGGCCATGCTTCATCCCGGCCTGCTCAGCCGCACGCTGGAGGCCGGCGCGGCCGCCGTGCAGGTGGTGGGCTGCCCGCCCGGCGATTGCGCCAATCGTGAGGGCAACCTGTGGCTGGAGGAGCGGCTGGCCCGCCGGCGCGCGCCCCGGCTCAAGAGTGCCTATGCTGCGGCCCCCATTCACACTGCCTGGCTGCCGCCGGACGAGTTCGAGCGGGCGCTTGCCCCGCTGCCGCAGCGAACACAGGATCCGCTGGCCGAGCCAGCGACTCCTTGGGGCTGGCGGCAATTTGTGCCGGCCTTGGCGCTGCTGGCCATCGTGCTGCTGGCTCAGGTGCTGCTCACGCGGCTGCCTTTTGCCCTTTATGACGATGCGCAGGCCTCGATTCGCATCGTGGGGCAGCTCGAGGCCCGGCCCCAGTCTGCCCGATTGTCGCTGGACGTGGACGGGCAGACCGTTTTCGTCGCCGATGTGGCCGCAGACGAAACCGGCGCGGTGCTGCGCGAGATCGCCGTTGCGCCGGGTGAGCATCACCTGCGCCTCTATTATGCCATCCCCGGCAGCGTTTCTGAAGCGCTGCTGTTCGATGGTACCATCACCCTGGACGCGCGGCAGGTCTACGAATTGTTGATGGACGATTTGCGCCCCAAATCGCTTCCCTAAATGGCCCATCTGTGATAAAATGGGGTGTGTCTGGCCATCGAACGTGCTCATCGATAGGAGGTACGCATGATCGTCACGACGGATCAACTGTTCAAAGTAGCTTACGGGAAATTCGCCATCGGCGCTTACAACATCAACAACATGGAACAGTGCATCGGCCTGTTCCAGGGCAACATCGACTCTCAAGCGCCCTTTATCCTCCAGATCTCCAAGGGGGCGCGTAGTTATGCCCGCGTCAAGATGCTGGAGGGCCTCATCCGCGCCGCCGAGGAGGTTTTTCCGGAGGCCATTTTCGCCGTCCACCTGGATCACGGCGACGAAGAAGCCTGCTACGATTGCATCGATTCCGGCTTTTACAGCTCGGTGATGATCGATGCTTCGCACCATCCTCTGGAGGAAAACATAACCATCACCCGCCGCGTGGTGGAGCGCGCCCACGCCAGGGGGATCAGCGTGGAGGCCGAGCTGGGCATGCTGGGCGGCGTCGAAGAGGACATCAAGGTCGACGAAAAGCACGCCATGCTCACCGACCCGGATCAGGCCGAGGAATTTGTGGCCCGCAGCGGCTGCGACAGCCTGGCGGTGGCCATCGGCACCAGCCACGGCGCTTACAAGTTCAAGGGCCGCCAGGGGCTACACTTTGACCGGCTGGCCGAGATCCAGCGGCGTCTGCCGGGCTTTCCGCTGGTGATGCACGGCTCTTCCTCTGTGCCGCGCGACGAAGTGGAGCGCATCAACGCCGCCGGCGGAGCCATGGACCCCTCGGCGCGGGGCGTGGACGAGGACGAGTTCGTCAGGGCCGTGCCCCTGGGTGTGACCAAGGTCAACATCGATACCGATGGTCGCCTGGTGTGGACCCGCGTTCACCGCGAGTACTTTCGCGACAAGCCGGCCAAGTTCGACTTTCGTGATCCCGGCAAAATCTTTATGGCCGAGTATGCCCGTTTTATCGCCCACAAGAACGGCAAACTGAACAGCGCCGGCCATCTGGCAGAGGTCCGCGCTGCGCTGGCCGGGATGTAGCCGGTGTGACTCGAAACGGCAGAGCACCCTGAGAGCATCGGGGTGCTCTTTTTTTGACGCAACCCCTTCTCTGTGATAAAATCCTGTAGCTGTTTAGACCTGTTACGTCTCCGGCTGAATAGTTGCAGAATCCTTATGCCCTTCAGATCGTGAGTCAGCCACCATTCAAAAGTACAGAGGTCTGTGAAAATGAAGAATCCATTGCCAACCTACGATGACACCGATCGGCGCATCGCCACCACCCTGCGCCTGCTGGCCGCCGATGCCGTGCAGCAGGCCAATTCGGGCCACCCCGGCCTGCCGCTGGGCGCGGCCGACATGGCCACCGTGCTGTGGACGCGCTACCTCAGGCACGATCCCGCCCATCCACTCTGGCCGGACCGTGATCGTTTCGTCCTTTCCGCCGGGCACGGTTCGGCTCTGCTCTACGCCCTGCTGCATCTCGGCGGCTATGCGCTCTCGTTGGACGAACTGAAACATTTCCGCCAGTGGGGCAGCCGCACGGCCGGTCACCCGGAATACGAGCCGGAAGTCGGCATCGAGACTACTACCGGCCCGCTGGGGCAGGGTGTGGCCACGGCGGTGGGCATGGCCCTGGCCGAGCGCTGGCTGGCGGCGCGGTTCAACAAGCCCGGCTACCCGCTGGTCGATCACCACACCTACGTGCTGGCCTCCGATGGTGATCTGGAGGAGGGCGTTTCGCACGAGGCGGCCTCGCTGGCCGGGCACTGGGGGCTGGGGCGGCTCATCGTGCTCTATGACGATAATCACATCTCTATCGACGGCCCCACCGCGCTCTCTTTTAGCGAAGAGGTGCTGGGCCGTTTTGCCGCCTATGGCTGGCACGTGCAGCGGGTGGATGGTCACGATATGGCCGCCGTGGACGCGGCTATCCGGCGCGCCCAGGCCGAGGCCGAGCGCCCCTCCCTGATCGCCTGCCGCACCCACATTGGCCTCAAGAGCCCGCTGCAAGGCACGGCCAAGGTCCACGGCTCGCCGCTGGGTGAAGAGGGACTGCGCCAGACCAAAGAGGCCTACGGCTGGCCGCCGGACGCGCATTTCTACATCCCCCCGGATATCGACGGCCGTCTGGGGCAGGTGCGGGGCCAGGGCGCGGCCCGCCACGCCGAGTGGCAGGCCCTGCTGGCCCGCTACCGCCAGGCATATCCCGAGTTGGCCGTTCAATGGGAGCTGATGATCGGCGGCCAACTGCCGGAGGGTTGGGAATCGGCTCTGCCCACCTTTGCCGACAAACCACTGGCCACCCGCGCCGCTTCCGGGCAGGTGCTCGATGCCATCGTGCTGCGCCTGCCCATGCTGCTGGGTGGCTCCGCCGACCTGACGCCCAGCAACAACACCCGGCCCAGGGACGCCGATCACCTGCGCCGCGGCGATTTCGGCGGCGTGTACATCCATTACGGCATTCGTGAACACGCCATGGGGGCCATCATGAACGGCCTGGCCGCTCACGGCGGCGTGCGCCCCTATGGCGGCACGTTTATGGTCTTTTCCGATTACATGCGCCCGGCCATCCGCCTGGCAGCCATGATGGGCCTGCCGGTGATTTACGTATTCACCCACGACAGCATCGGCCTGGGCGAGGACGGTCCCACCCACCAGCCGGTGGAGCACCTGATGGCCTTGCGCGCCATCCCCAACCTGCTGGTGCTGCGCCCGGCCGACGCCAACGAGACGGTTCTGGCCTGGAAGGTGGCCCTGGAGCGGCGCGACGGCCCCACCGTGCTGGCTCTCACCCGCCAAAAAGTGCCCGCCGTCGCGCCGGTGGAGAACGGCTTGGCCCGCGGGGCCTATGTGCTGGCCGCGGCCGAAAACGGCCGGCCGGACATCGTGCTCATTGCCACCGGCTCTGAAGTGAGCCTGGCGCTGGGAGCGCGGCAAAAGCTGGCCGAGTTGGGCATTGCCGCGCAGGTGGTCTCGATGCCCAGTTGGGAGCTGTTCGACGCCCAGCCGGCTGACTATTGCGCCTCGGTGCTGCCGCCCGGCGCGCCGCGCCTGGCCATCGAGGCCGGGGTCACCCTGGGCTGGGGGCGTTATGTCGGTGAGAGCGGCGCGGTCATGGGCCTGGATCGGTTTGGCGCGTCCGGGCCGTACCAGGTGCTGTTCGAGCAGTTGGGCTTTACCGTGGAAAATGTCGTGCGCGCGGCGCGCACGCTGGTGGGGTAATTGGGGAGCCTGCAAGGCTGGTGGAGCGTCGCATGAATTTTAAACAACAGGCCGCCCGGCACGCGCTGAGTTTCGTCCGCAGCGGCATGTCGCTGGGGCTGGGCACGGGTTCCACCGCTGCCTATTTCATCGAGATGCTGGGCCAGGCGCTGCAAAAGGGCGCGCTGACCGGGATCGCCGGCGTGCCGTCTTCGGAGCGCACCGCCGCGCTGGCGCGGCAGGCGGGCATCCCGCTGGCCGATCTGGCCGATCACCCCTGGTTGGACCTGGCCGTCGATGGCGCCGACGAGATCGATCCGGCTTTTAACCTCATCAAGGGCCTGGGGCGGGCGCTGCTCCGGGAAAAGATCGTCGAGCTGCACAGCCGGCGTTTCATCGTCATTGGTGATGAATCGAAACTGGTGGCGCGGCTGGGGCGCGGCCCCCTGCCGGTAGAGATGGTGCCGTTTGGCGTCGAGGCCCACGTGCGCTGGCTCAACACCCTGGGCTGCCGCGCCGAGTGGTGGCGTGAGGCGGATGGCTCGCCGGCCGTGACCGACAACGGCAATTACCTGGCCCGCTGCTGGTTCCCGGAGGGCATCGCCGAGCCTCACGCCCTGTCTGCCGCGCTGGCGGAGCGGCCCGGCATCGTGGAGCATGGCCTGTTTTTGGGCCTGGCCACAGACGTGATCGTCGCCGGGCCGGGGGGCGTGCGCCTTTTGGAGCGGGCATCGTGAGTATCAAGATCGCGCCATCGATCCTTTCCGCCGATTTTTCCCGGCTGGGCGAGCAGGTTCGGGAGGCCGAGGCCGCCGGCGCCGATTGGATCCACGTCGATGTGATGGACGGCCACTTTGTGCCCAACCTGACCATCGGGCCGCCGGTGGTGCGCGCGCTGCGTGCGGTGACGGCTCTGCCGCTGGATGTGCACCTGATGATCGAGCAGCCGGAACGGCTCATCCCCGATTTTGCGCGGGCCGGCGCGGACTGCCTGACCGTGCACGTGGAGACCTGCCCGCACCTGCACCGCACGGTCCAGCAGATCAAAGACCTGGGCATCCGGGCGGGGGTCACGCTCAACCCGGCCACGCCGCTGGGCGCGCTGGAAGAGATTCTGCCCGACGTGGACCTGGTGCTGGTCATGGCGGTCAATCCCGGTTTTGGCGGGCAGTCCTACATTCCCGGCAGCACGGCCCGCATCGCCCGCCTGCGGCAGATGCTGGACGGGCGCGGGCTAGCGCAGGTCGAGCTGGAGGTCGATGGGGGTATCAAGGCGCACAACGCCGCCGAAGTTGCGGCGGCCGGGGCGTCGGTGCTGGTGGTGGGTTCGGCGGTGTTCAACCGGCAGGCCAGCGTGGCCGAAAACATGGCCCTGCTGAGGGCACAGTTGGGAGGGGTGGAGTCTTGACCTTTTCTTGCTCCGATGGCCGATTGCTGATATAATGCAGCCATCGCACGTTTGGCAGACTATCGTCTGAAGGCAGGGAGAAAAGCCATGTCCACTGTCGCGTTGCCCGATTCGTGGCCCGAGCTCGTCCAGCAATGGCAGGCCGCTATGGCCTATGTGGCAGAAAAAACTTGCTCTCTGCCTTTGTCTCAAGTGGTCTCTTCGCCGGTCAACTGGCTGGATTTGTGGCTCGATCCGGCGCTCTCGCCAGCCATGCGTGAGGAACAGCTTTTTGACCTTCAACAGCGCTTCGTTCGGCGTTGGGAAGTGGTGGCCATGCACATGATGTCGGGCGAGACGGCGCGCATCAGCCAGCAGGTGCTGCTCAACCCGTCGCTGGATATCACTCAGGGGCGCAAGCCATTTGGCAAAGACCTGGCGCACGCCTTTTGGTCGGCGGTGGTGGCGCTGCAGAACGATGCCCCCACCGTCGAAGCGCCCGGCCTGCTGCCTCAGCGCGACGAGCTCCGCGCCCACGTGCGGCTGATGGCTACCCGGCGTGGGCGTCTCTATCTGCCGGTTATTTCTTATGCCCCGCTGATCGAAATCGAATGGCAGGTGCTGTTGGCTGAGGTGCCCAAGATGGTCGACGTGACACTGGCGATAGAGGGCGTGTCCATCTTTTGGTTGCTGGGCACTTTTGTGCGTGATGTCTCGGGGCGGATCATTCTGCAGCCTGAATTGGGTTATGGGCGGCCCGGCCCTGGCACGCGCATCAAGTTGCTGCGGCTGATCCTGGGCACCGAATATCACAAACACGGCGATTGGCTGGGCAGGCTGGCTGCGGCCGTCGAGGGCCACCAGCGTGGTGGACACGACGATCTTTTGGCCGAGATACCACTACATCCGGTGACGGTTCAGATCTTTCCCGGTGAGGGCGATTATAAACCGTACAACCCCGACGTGCTCGTTTCTGTGGAGCGTGAGGTTTCCGACCGTGTCTTTCGCGCCGAACGGGAGCCGCGTCGCAGGCCGGCCATTGTGGTCGACGAGGAGCTGCCAGAGCCGCCCCCCCCTCCGCCGCCGCCTGCCCCCGAACCGGCCCTCTCATCGCCGCCGATGCCCGCCGGCTCTCCTACCACCGAGGACTTGAGGCTAGACGCCGACTGGTTGCGACAAAAAGGCCAGCTTGCCCTGGAGAGTAACAAGGCGCTGGCCAAAAAGTATCTTTTGGCATCCACACTGTTGGATAACAGCAGCGTGGATGTGTGGATGATGCTGGCGCAACTGGCCAGCAACGAACGGGAAAAGCAGACCTTTCTCCGCGAGGCGGAAAAGGTTTTGAGCCGGGGCTGATGGCGGCGTTATGCCGTTGCTTCGAGCTCTGTCGTCTGGCCGGTCGGCCCGGTCATCTCGCGGTAGGCCAGCGTCCACGTCGCCGAAGTGAACGTCTCCACCACCGAACCGATCAACGCGCCGATGACCACGGTCAACAGCCCGCCGCACACCAGCGGGATCAACAGCCAGCCTTCTGGTTCACTGCTCATCAAAATGCCCAGGAACGGCAGCGAGAGCACAAATATCCCCCCGCCTATCACGAAAAATAGCACCAGCCCGATGCCCAAAAAGATGAGCCACAGCATCACGGTCGGCGCCAGGTTTTCTTTGAGCACCTGCCAGCCGCGTTTTATGGCCTCGATCCAGCCCAGGCCCTCCAGCACGGCGGCGCGGTCGGCGTACTTTTGAAGCTGGGTCAACACGATCGCACCGGCGATGGTCAGGCAGCAGAGGGGCGTGCCGCACAGGAGCGACAGCGCAATACCCGCGCGCGGCTCATCGTGGCCGCTGATGGCAACATCGGCCACAAGTGGGCCCACGAAAGCGGCAACGATCACGAACACCATGAGCAGGGTCGGCAGACTGGTCAGGATGCCGATGCCAAACAGTGTCCAAAAGCGGCTCACGCCGGCGCGCCACGCCTGGCCCAGGCTGGTGGCGCCCTCTTGCTCCACCTGCTGCACGCCGCCGATGAGCGCGCCCCGTGCGATGACAGACAGCACCCACAGCGCGATGCCAATGAGCACGGCCAGGCAGGCCAGCGCGAGGAGAGCCCCACCTATTTCCGGCGGCATGTAGCCGCCTCGCCTCTCGACCCAATCTGACCGGTTGCCTATCTGCGACCAAGTCTGACTCAAGCTTACCAGAAAGCCCAGCACCCACAGCACCTTCCAGCGCCAGGTGATCTCCCAGGCTCGACCGAGAATCTTTCCAAAGCTCATTTTTGCCTCCTTGTATTGCCATCCTTCCGGGATGATTGCCCCTTTTAGACCGGGGTTTCAAATCCAGGTTCAATTACCTTCTTTACGTGAAACAGTGCCAGGAGTTTCGCCCGCCGCCTCAATTGACATCTTGCTCAAGGCCGGGTACAATCAGGCCCAACAGGAGGTGCCCCAGATGACAATCGTCTCCCTGGCCGAGTTTCAGGCTGCCAATCAGCGCATCGAGCCGTTTATCGTTCGGACACCTGTCGGCCACGACGAATCTTGGGGCCGCCGGCTTGGCGCCGAGGTCTGGTTCAAGTGGGAAAACCGCCAGCGCACCGGCGCGTTCAAACTGCGCGGTGCGCTGAACAAGCTCCTTTCTTTGCCGCCGGAAGCGATTGCTCAGGGGGTGCTGACCGCCTCGTCGGGCAATCACGGGCAGGGGGTGGCTCTGGCGGCGGGGATGCTCGGTGTGCCGGCGACAGTTTACGTGGCGGACGACACGCCGCGCATCAAGCTGCTCGCCATGGCCCAACTGGGCGCCGAGGTGAGGGCCGTGCGCGGCGGTTTTGGAGCCGCCGAGGCGATCGCTCTCGACGTGGCCCGTGTATCTGGCGCCGCCTGGGTTTCAGCCTACAACGACCCGGCCATTATTGCCGGCGCCGGCACGATCTCCCTGGAGTGGTTGGAGCAGGTGCCCTCTCTGGATGTGCTGCTGGTGCCGGTGGGCGGCGGCGGGCTGGTCTCTGGCGTGGGGCTGGCGGCCAGAGCCATCAAGCCCGGCCTTCGGATCGTCGGCGTGCAGGCGGCAAACTCGGCGGCGTTGCACGCCGCTTTTCACGGCTGCAACATGGAGGCCGTGACACACCTGCCCACGCTGGCCGATGGGCTGGCTGGGCCGGTGGAGGCCGGTTCGATCACCGTTCCCCTGGTCAGGCAGCTCGTCGATGAGCTGCTGCTCGTCACGGAGGCCGAGATCGAGCAGGCGATGGCCTATGCCTACCACGTCCACGGCGAGGTGATCGAGGGCGCGGGCGCGGTGGGGTTGGCGGCCCTGCTGGCGGGGGCGGTGGCCTGCCAGGGGCGGGTCGTCGGCGTGCTGGTCAGCGGCGGCAATGTGGATCCGGAGCGACTCGAAGGAATCGTGAGGCGTGAAACATGACGTCTCACGTGTGGATGAGCTTGCCATGCTGGATGTGAAACGTAACTCCAAGACCTTTCTCGAAGGCCCACCCGGCGCGGGCAAGACGACGCTGGCCGTGCAGCATCTGTTGGATCTGCTCGGCAGTGGCGTCCCTGGCGGGCGGGTGCTGGTGCTCACGCCGCAGCGCGCCCTCGGCACACCCTACGAAGACGCCCTGCGCTCGCCGCAGGCCCCGCCCGGCGAAGCGGTGACCGTGCTGACCGTCGGCGGCCTGGCCCGCCGCAGCATCGATCTCTTTTGGCCCCTCATCGCCGCCGATGCCGGCTTTGCTCATCCCGACGCGCCGCCGATTTTCCTTACCCTGGAGACGGCCCAGTATTTCATGGATCGTATCCTCGATCCACTGTTGGCTCAGGGTTATTTCGACGGCGTGACCATCCAGCGCAACCGGCTGGTGAGCCAGGTGCTGGACAACCTCAACAAAGCGGCGGTGGTGGGCTTTTCGCACCGCGAGATCGCTGTGCGCCTCAAGCGGGCCTGGGGCGGCGAAAGCGCCCGCAAGCGCATCTACGATGAAGCCCAGGCGGCGGCTGTTTGTTTCCGCGAGTATTGCCTGGCCCACAATCTGCTCGATTTTTCGCTCCAGACCGAGGTCTTTTTTCAAAACCTGTTGCCGCTGCCCTTTTTCCAGGCCTACCTGTTCCGGCAATTCCGTCACCTCATCGTCGATCATGTCGAAGAGGACACGCCCGTGGCTCACGATTTGCTGCGCCTGTGGTTGGAGCGCCCAGAGTTAGAGAGCGCCTTGCTGGTGTACGATCACGACGGCGGCTATCGTGTCTTTTTGGGCGCCGATCCAGAGGGCGGTTATGCGCTGCGCGAGTTGTGCGACGCGCGCGTGCGGCTGGACGAGTCGCGCGTCACCTCACCGGATATGGAAGCCCTGGGCTACGAGATGGGCCGCGCCCTGAACCGTCCTGTCGAGGTGCGCCGCGGCAATCCGGGCCACGTCCTGGCGTATGGCTGGCAGCGTTTCCACCCCCAGATGCTCGACTGGACCGCCGACGAGATCGCCCGTCTGATCCACGAAGAGGGGGTCTCGCCGGCCGAGATCGTCGTGTTGGCGCCGTTTCTGTCCGATGCGCTGCGTTTTTCGTTGAGCCACGCGCTGAGCCAGCGAGGTGTGGCAACCTGGTCGCATCGACCTTCGCGGGCGCTGCGTGAAGAGCCTGCCACCCGCTGCCTGCTGACCCTGGCCGCACTGGCCCACCCGTCGTGGGGCATCGTGCCCCACCGCCAGGATATGGCCCAGGCGCTCGTCCAGGCAATCGCCGATCTGGACCTGGTGCGCGCTCGTTTACTGGTCGAGATCACCTATCGCGTCCGCGAGGGTCGCCCAGAGTTGACCAGTTTCGACGACATTCGGCCAGAGGCGCAGGCGCGGGTGGGTTATCTTTTGGGCCAGCGTTTCGAGGAGCTGCGCACCTGGCTGGCCGGTTATACTTCGACCTTGCTCAGGGCCGGCGCCGGAGAAGAGACGGATCTGGATCATTTTTGGAGCCGCCTGTTCGGTGAATTGCTTTCCCAGCCGGGCTATCGTTTTCACCGTGACTACGACGCCGCCCAGGTGATCGCCCGGCTGATCGAATCGGTTTTTAAATTTCGCCAGGCGTTGAGTGGTATCACTTTTGAGGGTGAATCGTCCGGCAAGGCCTACGTCGAGATGGTGGAGCGAGGCGTGCTGGCGGCGTTGCATCTGGAGCCGTGGCAGGCCTGGCCGGAAGACGCCGTGCTGCTTGCCCCGGCCTATACCTTTCTCATGACCAACCGTCCGGTCGAGGTTCAGTTCTGGCTCAAGGCGGGCAGCAACGCCTGGTGGGAGCGCATCTACCAGCCGCTGACCCATCCCTACGTGCTGAGCCATCGCTGGGCCAGGGAGCACCCCGATGATGTCTGGAGCGACGCCCACGAGTTCGAGGCGCGCCAGGCCGCGCTCTACCGGCTCACCCTGGGCCTGCTGCGCCGCTGCCGCGCCAGGGTTTACCTGGGCATCAGCGACCTGGGCGAGCAGGGTCACGAGGAAAAGGGGCCGCTGTTGAAGGTGATCCAGCGGGTGCTGCGGGAGGCGCAGCTATGACGACCTTTTACCCCCGGCCTGCCCAACAAAAAATCCTGACGTACAGCAGCGGCAAGATGGGCATCTCGGCTGTGCCCGGCAGCGGCAAGACGCACACGCTGGCCTACCTGGCTGCCCAACTCGTCGCCAGCCGCCTGCAAGACGACGATCAGGAAGTGCTGGTCGTCACTCTGGTCAACGCGGCGGTGAACAATTTCGTCGGCCGCATCAATGCCTTTATCCGAGAGCGCGGCCTGCTGCCCAACGTGGGCTACCGTGTGCGCACGCTTCACGGTCTGGCCCACGATATCGTGCGCGAGCGGCCGGGGCTGCTGGGTCTGGCCGACGATTTCACCATCATCGACGAGCGCGAGGCGCAAAACATCCTGACGGAGGCCGCCGAGTCCTGGGCGCGCGCCCACCCCGAGCTGGCCGAGCGTTACCTGGCCCCCGACCTGGAAGGCCAGCGCCGCGAGTGGGTTCAGCGCGCCCAATGGCCGGCTCTGGTGCAGAGCATGGCCGCCGCGTTCATCAAACGCGCCAAAGACATGGAGCTCGATCCCGGCGGGCTACGCTTCCGGTTGGGTGAGGCCGTCGACGAGCTGCCGTTGGTGCGTTTGGGGCTGGAGATTTACGCCGATTATCAGGGCGGTCTGGCGGCCCGCGGCGGCGTGGATTTTGACGACCTGATCCGGCTGGCGCTCATGGCCTTGCGCCTGGATGCCGATTATCTGGCCCGGTTGCGCCGTCGCTGGCCGTTTATCCTGGAAGACGAGGCCCAGGACAGCAGCCAGCTCCAGGAAAAGATCCTGCGCCTGCTGGCCGGGCCGGATGGGAACTGGGTGCGCGTTGGCGACCCCAACCAGGCCATCTATGACACCTTTACCAACGCCGATCCGAAATTCCTGCGCCAGTTTCTGGACGAGGGGGATGTCGTCTCTCACACCATGCCCAATTCGGGCCGCTCCCAGCGGGCGATCATCGATCTGGCCAATTACCTGGTCGATTGGACGGTGAGGGACCATCCCGTGCGTTCTGTTCGCGGCGCTTTCCTGCAGCAGCACATCGAACCCACCCCGCCCGGCGATCCGCAGCCCAACCCGCCTCAGGATGCGGGGGCCGTACATCTCTTTGACCGCAAGCTCACCGCCGACGCCGAGGTCAAACTGGTGGTCGATTCGCTGGCCCGCTGGCTGCCCGATAACCCGGACAAAACCGCGGCTGTGCTCGTGCCGCGCAACGCGCGCGGTTATCAGATGATCGATGCGCTGCGCGCCCGTGACATCCCCTTTGCTGAATTGCTTCAGAGCACCACTTCCACCCGCCTGGCTGCCGGCGCGCTGGGCAACGTGCTGGCTGCTCTGGCCGATCCAACCTCCTCCAACCAATTGGCCGCAGCCTTTCGTGTCTGGCGCCGTCAGGAGCGCGACGACCCCGACGCCTGGGCGCGGGTCAAGGCTCTCGCTGAGCGCATGCGCAAGATGCGCGACGTGGAGCGTTTCCTGTGGCCCGGCATCCAGGACGACCCGCTGGAGGGTGTCGAGGTGGAGGAAACGACAGAGCCGGAGGCCGTTTCCGATCTCGCCTTGCTGGCCGGCTTTCGCCAGATGATGCGTCGCTGGCAGGCGGCTTCGGTGTTGCCCATCGACCAGCTCGTACTCACCCTGGGCCAGGACCTGTTCGGCGAGCCGGTTGAGCTGGCGCTGACCCACAAATTGGCCGTGGTGCTGCGCGCCATCGCCGACGCTCATCCCGACTATCGCCTGCCAGAATTGACTGCCGAACTGACCACCATCGCCCGCAATCAACGCCGCTTTATCGGTGTGGCCGACGAGGACATCGGTTTCGACCCGGAACAACACAAGGGGGTGGTCGTCGTGGCCACCATGCACAAAGCCAAGGGATTAGAGTGGGACCGCGTTTACCTCATGTCGGTCAACAACTATGACTTTCCCTCCGCTCAGCCCCAGGATAGCTACATTGCCGAGCGATGGTTCGTGCGTGATCACCTCAACATGGAAGCGGAGACCATCGCCCAGCTCGACTCGCTGCTGTCCGACGACGTCTTGCCTTATACCGAGGCTCTGGCGACCCGCCGCGCCCGCCTGGATTACGTCGCCGAGCGGTTGCGTCTGCTGTATGTGGGCATCACCCGCGCCAAACGTGAACTGATCGTCACCTGGAACACGGGCCGTCCACAGGCGCCCAGCCAGCCAGCAGTGCCGTTCATCGCCTTGCGCGCCTGGCAGGAAGGGGCAAGTGAGCAAGTGGCAGGTGGCAAGTGAGCAAGTGGCAAGTGGCAAGTGAGCAAGTGGGGGAGGGGAGAAACATGAACTATGACGACTGGTTGGCGCAGGTGCCGGAGAACCTGAAGCGGGATCCGTTATGGCAGTTCCAGGCCTATCAAAAGTCGGTCTTGTTATACGATTTGGCCTGGCAAGATTGCGAGCGACTGCAAAAGGACCTGCGGGGGCGGGCAGTGGCCCAGCAGTTGATTCGCAGCGCGGGATCGGTCTGCGCCAACATTGAGGAGGGCTATGGACGCGGTTACGGTCGAGAGTATGCCTACTTTTTGCGCGTGGCCATCGGTTCGGCCCGAGAGACGCGCGGATGGTACTATCGAACACGAAAGCTGCTTGCCACAGAAGTCGTGACACATCGCATGGCCGTGGTGGACGAGATCGTCGCCATGTTGGTGCCCGTCTCGCAGAAGCAAAGACGCTACGTTGGGAGAAAAGCAAATGGCAGGTGAACCAGTGGCCAGTGGGCAAATGGCAAGCGACTTGCAGACTCGCCGACTTGCCGACTTGCACCTCAGCCAGCACAACCTCCAGGATTACGCCGACTGCCCGCGGCGCTTCCAGTTGCGTTACGTGGAGCAGGTAGCCTGGCCGGCCATCAAAACCGAACCGATCGCCGAGGCCGAACGCCGCGCCCGGCTGGGCCAGCGTTTCCACCGTATGGCACAGCAATACTTTGAGGGGATTCCTGCTGAACGGCTGGAGGCCGGCGCGGACGACCCCGACCTGCGTCGCTGGTGGCACAACCTGGCCGCCGCCCCGCCGCGCGACCTGCCCACCACCCGCCGCGCCGAAACCTCGCTGTCCACACCGCTGAACCGCTACCGCCTGATGGCCCGCTACGACCTGCTGGCCGCCGACGCTGGCGGACGGCTGGTCATCGTCGATTGGAAAACGCAGCGCCCCAAGAACCCCCAAAACCTGCTGGAAAAGCTCCAGACGGTCGTCTATCCCTACGTGCTCGTCGAGGCGGGAGCGGCCTTTAACGGCGGCCGGCCGGTGCAACCGGCGCAGGTGACGCTGCTCTACTGGTTCGCCGACGCGCCCGACGACCCGCTGGCCCTGGCCTACGATGCCACCCACCACGCCGCCGACCACGAGCGCCTGACCGCGCTCATCGGCGAAATCGAAAGGCGCGATGAGGCGGTCTGGCCCCTCGCCGACGATGCCCGCGCCTGCAAATTCTGTGTCTACCGCTCCCTGTGCGAACGGGGCCGCCTCCCCGGCGACCTGGACGAGCTGGACGAAGAGCCGGAGACTGAGGAATTGCTCGACATCGACCTGGAACAGGTGGCCGAGATCGCTTTTTAATGATGTCCAACTGGGTTGAGCCGCCAGAAATCCACGTCCCAGAATCACTTGGTGAAGCCGTCGGTGGGCACCCGCTGGTGGCCGAAACGCTGGCCCGGCGGGGAATCCGCACGCCGCAGGCCGCCCGCGCCTTTCTCGACCCGGCCCACTATACCCCCGCCCCGCCGGAGGCCCTGCCCGATCTGCCCGCCGCCGCCGGGCGGGTGGAGGCGGCCATCCGCAACGGCGAGCGGATCTGCGTCTGGGGCGATTTCGACGTGGATGGCCAGACCTCCACGGCGCTGCTGGTCTCCACGCTGCGCGCCCTGGGCGCAAACGTCACCCACTATATTCCCGTGCGCGCCCGCGAATCCCACGGCATCGGGCGCGCCGCTCTGGAGCGGGTGCTGAACGACGGCGCGCAACTCATTCTCACCTGCGATACCGGCATCGCCGAGCACAAGGTCGTGAGCTACTCCGCCTCACGCGGCGTTGACCTGGTCATCACCGATCACCACGACCTGCCACCGGCCCTGCCCGCGGCCCACGCGGTGGTCAATCCCAAACGGCTGCCGCCGGGCCATCCTCTGGCCGAGCTGCCCGGCGTCGGTGTGGCCTACAAACTGGCCCAGGCGCTCCTGGCGCGCGCCGGTCGCGCCGATGAAGCGGCCATGCTGTTGGATCTGGTGGCCCTGGGCATCGTCGCCGACGTGGCTGCACTCGTCGACGACGTGCGTTACCTGCTCCAGTGTGGTCTGGAGGCCCTGCGCGCCACCGGGCGGCTGGGCCTGCGTGAGCTGATGCGCGTCGCTGGCATCCTGCCGGCGGGTTTTACCGAGGAGCAGATCGGTTTTGCCCTGGCTCCACGCCTCAACGCCCTGGGCCGCCTGGCCGATGCCAACGCTGCCGTCGAGTTCTTTACCACCGACGACCTCATCCGCGCCCGTACGCTGGCCCAACAGTTGGAGGGCCTCAATACCCGCCGCCAATTGCTCACCCGGCAGGTGCACCGCGCCGCGCTGGCCCAGATTCAGCAGGACCCCGCGCTGTTGAACGAGGCGGCGCTGATTCTTTGCCATCCCAACTGGCCCGCCAGCGTCGTCGGCATCGTCGCCGGGCGGCTGGCCGAGCGCTACGGGCGGCCAGCCATCCTGTTCTCTGCGCCGCCGGGCCAGCCAGCGCGCGGCTCGGCCCGCTCCGTGCCGGGCGTGGACATCAGCGCGGCCATCGCCGCCCACGGTGAGATGCTGCATCGTTATGGCGGCCACCCCATGGCCGCTGGTCTTTCCATCGACGCCGAACAGATCCCTGCCTTTCGCCGCGCCATCACCCGCACGGTGGCCCTCATGGCCGCCGAGGCCCCACCAAGTGCAGCGATCCTGGTGGACGCTTTTTTGCCGCTGGCTGAACTGTCACTGGATCTGGTGGCCGAGCTGGAGCGGCTGGCCCCCTTTGGCCACGGCAATCCGCCGCTCACCCTGGCCGCCCGTAACCTGCGCCTGGCCGGCGACGCCAAAATCGGACGCCACGAGGAGCACCGCCGTATCACCGTACGCGACGAGGCCAACCGTACCTACGAGACCTTTTGGTGGCACGCCGCCGACCGGCCCTTGCCCGACGGCTCGTTTGATCTGGCCTATACCGTTCGCGCCAGCGACTATCAGGGCCGCCGCGAGGTGCAGATCCAGTGGCTGGCCGCCCGCGAGCGAATACCAGAGCGCGTCGCCGTAGCTGCCAAACCCACACTCCAGGTGCTCGACTATCGCCACGTCTCCAATCCCTGTGACGTGTTGGCCGGGCTGGGCGAGCGCGCAAGCGTGCAGGTATGGACCGAGGGCGCAAAAACTGTCGGCGGGCGGGGCCGACATCAACTGGAGCCTGGTCCGGCGCTGGCCGTGTGGACGATCCCACCCGGTCTGGCGGAACTCCAGGCTGCTCTGAAGCGGGTGTCACCGCAGACGGTCTATCTCTTTGGCCAACCGCCCGGCGAGGACGATCTGCGGAGTTTTTTGACACGGCTCGCCGGGCTGGTGAAACACGCGCTGGGCCAGGGTGGTCGGGTAGACCTCGCCGCGCTGGCCGCTGCTACCGCCCAGTGCGAGGCGACCGTCCGCGCCGGGCTGGAATGGCTGGCCGCCCGCGGACAGGTGCAGCTCGTTCAGGTGAGCGGCGAGGCCCTGTCGCTGGCCCCCGGCGACGGACATAGCCGGCCAGAGGCGCGTGACATCCAGGCGCGGCTCAAAGCCTTGCTGGACGAGACGGCGGCCTATCGCGCCCATTTCCTCCGCGTCGCAACCGATCGTCTGATCTGACGTTGGCAGGAGAACGGCACGGCAACGCCGTGCCCTTAGGGTCTGTAAAAGAATAACTTCCGCCACTGTCATTCTGAGCGCCCTTACGGGCGCGAAGAATCCCGTTTGAGTAGAACGAGACCCTTCGCTTCGCTCAGGGTGACACGGGAATTTATATTTTTA
>JBMOMT010000063.1:0-48631 GCA_049324835.1 Chloroflexota bacterium
TGCTGGAAGTGCTGGACCGCCCGTCGGCCTACATCGGCATGATCGGCAGCCGGCGGCGGATCCGGGCGGTGTTTCAACTGCTGGAAGAAGAAAAGGGCATTCCCCGCGAGACGTTCGCGCGGGTGCAGGCGCCCGTCGGGCTGGATATTGGCGGCCAGACGCCGGCCGAGATCGCGCTGAGTATCATGGCCGAGATGGTCATGGTGCGACGTGGCGGCACAGGACAACCGCTCTCGAGAGAGCGGTAGCCGGGCGCAATATGACACAGGAGTCTTGGGCAGAATGAGGCGTCTCTTTTTTTCACTGCTGGGAGGGCGTCTGCAACTGGTGCTGGTGGTCGCCTTTTCGCTGGTGGCGGCACTGACGGTGGGCCTGAACGCGCTCGCCGTGTCGGAGGTGATCCGCGATTACCTGGAAACCACCGAGTCGGATCTGGTGGCGCGGGACATGAACCTGGCCAAAGCTTTTTACCAGCTCAAGCTCGATGAAGTGGCAGCCATCAGTTACCGACTGGCATTGGATACCTGGGTGAAACAAAACCTGGCAGATGCCATTCAAGGCAAAACCGAAGCACTGCACATCATCGATCAACAGATCACCAACAAGATCACAGTGTTGGCCCTGGGTGGCACGCACCTGATCGCCGTGCTCGATGCCGAGGGCAACATCCTGGTGAGCCGGGTGCTGTCGTCACAGGACGAGCTTTCGCTCATGTTCACCGACGGCAAGCTGAGCTGCCTGCCCATCGTTCAGCAGGTGCTGTCGACAGGAATCGAGTACGCCGCCACCGAAGTTCTATCCGACGGCTGTTTGCAGCAGGTGGGTCTGGCGGAACAGGCGGCCATCTCACTCAAGGAGACGGCCAAAGCCGCCCCCCAACCCTTCGATCCACGAGAGGGCTCTGCCGGGCTGGCCCTCGCTGGTGTATACCCTCTTCGGGCGCGAAACGGCCAGGTGATGGGCGCCGTGCTGGCTGCACACCTGGTGAACAACGATTTCACGCTGGTGGATCGTATCAAAGAGGTAGCCGGCGTGGATACCGTGACCATCTTTTTCGGCGATCTACGCGTCTCGACCAACGTGCCCGATGAGCAGGGCAACCGCGCCGTGGGCACGCGCGTCTCTCAGGATGTGTTCGACCAGGTATTACTGGAGGGACGCGAGTACGTCGGTCGCGCTTACGTGGTGAACGAGTGGTTTATCACACGCTACGAACCACTGCACGATTATTCGGGGCAGGTGGTGGGCATCCTGTATGTGGGTGCACTGGAATCAACCTTTCAGACACTGGTACAGGCGGTCACCAACCGGGTAGGGCTCATCGCACTGGTTTGTATCGTTCTGGCAGGAGTTATCGCAGTGCCCATGGCCGGTTTCATCAGCCGACCCATCGCCGAGTTGGTGGAGGCCAACCGCCGCCTGGCTCAGGGTGACATGACGATTCGCGTAGAACCGTACGGCAGTGGGGAATTGGCTCTGCTGGGACATTCTTTCAACAGTATGGTCGAGACATTACAGGAAACCCAGCAAGAGTTGTTGCACAAAGAAAACCTGGCCTCGATGGGGCAACTGGCGGCGGGCGTGGCTCACGAGCTGAACAACCCCCTGGGAACCATCATGCTTTACTCCGACATCATGGCCCAGGAAGCCTCGCCGCAAGACCCTCGCCGCCAGGACCTGGAGATGATCATCAAAGAGACCAATCGCTGCAAGGTGATCGTGCGCGACCTGCTGAATTTTGCCCGGCAAAACAAGGTCATGACCCAACCCACCAACCTCAACGCCCTGCTACAAAAATTGACCGCCGAACAACGCAAACACCCCAAGTTCGAAGGCATCGAGATCCTGCTGGAACTGGACCCCGCCCTGCCCACCATCCAGGCCGACGAGTTACAACTCCAGCAGGTGTTCATCAACCTGATGAACAATGCCGCCGAGGCGATGGAGGTCAAGGGCGGCGGCCAACTGACGATAACCACCCGGCTGGCAGTCTACGGACAGGGCGTCGAGATCGCTGTGACGGATACCGGTACGGGCATTTCGGAGGAGAATCGGGCCAAGCTGTTCACGCCGTTCTTTACCACCAAGCCGGTGGGCAAGGGCACCGGTCTGGGGTTGGCCATCGTTTACGGCATCATCAAGATGCACCGTGGACAAATTCAGGTGCAGAGCCAGGAGGGCGCCGGCAGCACGTTCACCATCACGCTGCCCCTGCGACTGCCAGAATCGTCAGAATCGATGGAGGGCATCGATGCGCTCTGAGCTGAGGGGCTATTCGTGGGCCGGCAGCCGGAAGGTAAAACGGGAACCCAACCCCAACTCTGATTCGACGGTGATCTGACCCCCGTATTGCTCGACGATCTGTTTGACGATCGACAGGCCCAGGCCGGTGCCGCGCCGGGCAAAGGTCTTGGCCTGATCGGTGCGAAAAAACTCGGTGAACAGGTGGGCCTGGTCTTCTTTTGAAATGCCGATGCCGGTATCTTGCACCTCGCCGACGATGCCGTCATCGGCCGAGGGATACAGCCGGACGGTGATCTGGCCGCCCTGGGGGGTGTATTTGATGGCATTGCTGATCAGGTTGGTCCACAGCCGGCGGATGTGAGCCGGGTTGGCCACCACCTGCCGGCAGGGCCGGACATCGGTCTGCACAACCAGTTCTCGCTCCTCGGCTTCGGCGGCGTGCAGCTTGAGCACGTCCTCCAGGATCTCTTCCACAGATAACGGCTGTTTTTTAGACTCTTCCCGGACCTCTTGGAGACGCGCCAGATTCAGCAGATCGTCCACCAATTCGAGCAGTTCTTCAGCCCGCTGTGTGGCCCGCTGTAGCATGGGACGTTGCTCCTGGACAGAGGCATAACCCTGCAAGATCAGCGTGAGGTAACTCTGAATGGCGGCGATGGGTGCGCGCAGCTCGTGGGCCACGGTGAGCATAAAAGCGCTCTTGACCCGATCCAGCTCCTCCAGGATAACCTTTTCCTCGGCGAGACGTTGGGCCTGCTGCTCCACCTGCTCCAGCCGGCGCGCCT
Organism: Chloroflexota bacterium; assembly: GCA_049324835.1. Lineage (GTDB taxonomy): Bacteria > Chloroflexota > Anaerolineae > CAYNKW01 > CAYNKW01 > JBMOMT01. Next base: position 3,030 of record JBMOMT010000063.1, read on the forward strand.
CCTGTCGCAGGCGGCGCGTTTCCAGCCCCTTTTGCACCACCAGCAGCAGTGTATCGGCGCTGAACGGCTTGGAGATAAAGTCGTAAGCGCCGTTCTTGATGGCCTCCACAGCCAGCTCGACCGTGGCAAAGCCGGTGATGATGATACAGATGGCCTCCGGGTCGTGGGCCAGGATGGGCCGCAGCAGATCGATGCCGCGCGAATCGGGCATCATCACGTCCAACAGCACCAGGGCAAAGCCGTTCTCCTGAAACCTGGCCAGACCCTCACGACCGGTTGCCGCCACCTCTACCTGAAAGCCGCGGGGCGAGAGCGCCCGCTGGCAGCCGGCCCGAATCCCGGCCTCGTCATCGATCACCAAGATACGTTCGTTTTGCTCCACAGACTTCCTCCGCCGACGCTCTTTCGATCCTCGCAACCGCGGGTGCGGGGGCCTGGCCATGCGGCTATGACACGAGGCGCAAAAAACAAACGGTCGGGACGACTCGTTTCAGCCATCACCGACCGTTTCTGCATATCCACGCGAGATCGATCACCCTCGCCCGGCAGGGACAAGGGCTGCGCCCAGCCTGCGGCTACCCTTTCGTCAGGCGGTCGACCTCTGCCAGTAGTTCGTCTGGCCGGATCGGTTTAGACATCCAGCCTTCCACCTCGATGTGCTCGTCGCTGGGAAAGACATCGGCATCGGGCGTGCTGGCCAGCGAAGTGACCATGATGATGGGGACGTCTTTCAGGGCTGGATCGGCAGCCATCTCGTGGGAGACATCCACGCCATCCAACACGTAGGACATCATGATGTCCAGCAGCACCAGATCGGGTTTTTCGGCGCGCATGGCGGCCAAAGCCTGCTGACCGTTGGCGGCCGTTTTCACCTCGTGGTTCCGAGACTTGAGCACCGTACGGGTGATGTTGACAAAATCCGGATCGTCGTCCACCAAGAGAATCTTGGCCACGTTTTTTACCTCCTGTTCACGCGTTCAGTTGGCCGGATTTCCCGGCGGCGTCGAACCACCCAGGGGGCAGACAAGGCTGCCTCCCTGGGCAGTTGATGGTCGAGTCGGGTTAATGCCCTTCTTTCCGGGCCTGTTCCCACATCTCTTTGGCTCTCTTTTCGCCATAGTACCACTTGGCATGATGCTCCGCCGCATAACTGGCCGAAGTATAACCAAAGCGTATGGACACCAGGCCCTGCCACATCAACGGGTGGACGACCGCCAGGAAAAAGTGGATGAAGAACATGCTCACGCTGACGATAAACGCCAGGTCGTGGAAAAAGACCATCCACTGAAACAGGCCAGCCGAGAGGCCCAGCACGTTGTAGAACCACATGCCCAGGCCGGTGATGGCAAAGACGATCCAGGACAGGATCATGATCAAGCCGTTCATCTTTTCGCCGGTGTTAAAGCGGCCCTGCGGCGGCATGACACCGTGTTTGCCCAGCAAGTAGTAAGCGACGGCATTCTTGGCCCACTCGATGTCGTCACGGCCGAACATGAACTCTTTGAAGCTCATGATGGCCCGCCGCGGCTGAAAGATGACATACGTGATGGGCACCACGCCAAAGCCGATGGCAAAGATGCGGTGCCACAGCCGGATGAGCTGACCCGACTCGCCCTGGGCCAGAGACTGCAACCAGGGGGTGTACATGATAAAACCGGTGATCGCCAGTGGCACAAAGGTGGCCGTGTGCAGCCAGTGCATGGCCCGCTCCAGCAGCGTGTATCGAGGGATCCACCGGATGCGCAAGACGTTTGATGAGCCTTTTACTCTGAGTGTCATTCTACTTCCTCCATGTGGATCGTGCGCCGCGTGACCAGGTAAGCCACTGCGCTGCCGATGAGGGTGGCCCCAAAGGCGATGCTGCCGATTGGCTGGAGGATCTTTTGCCAAAAGTTGACCAGCTTGTAAGCCGGAGCAGATGGCATGGGCGCGTTGCCCCCATTCTGCTCCGCATCCATCTGGGTCAGCTTGTCGGCGCTGATGGGCAAGACATACATCATGCCCAGGCCGCCCAGCAGGTCTTTGCCATACAGGTTGGCCCCCGACGTGCCGTTGGCCTTGAGCTCTGTCACACGCGCTTCACCCAAAGCGATCATCTCGTCGCGCTCGCCGTACCGGATGGTCCCTGGGGCGCACGTCTGGGCGCAGGCCGGCACCAGACCGTTGTGTACCCGGTCTTGGCAAAAGGTGCACTTGCTGGACTTGGCCTTGCCGGTCAGGTTGGTTGCGCCGTCAAACGGATCCTGATCTGTCAGGCGGGGGATGTTGAACGGGCAGGCGTGGGTGCAGTAGCCGCAACCGTTGCACAGACTCTCGTCAAAGCCGGTGAAGCCATCGGCGTCCTTGAACAGTGCGCCGGTGGGGCAGGCGGCCACACAGGGCGCATCTTTGCAGTGGAAACAGCGCACCGGGCGGAACATCCATTTAGGTTGGCCGTCTTCATCCCATTCGTAAAAGGCGATGCGGTTCCAGGTGGTAGGCGAGAGGTCGGGTGGGTTGTCGTAACAGCCCCAGCAGACGGTGTTTTCGCCAGGGAGGTCGTTCCACTGTTTGCAGGCCACCTGGCAAGCCCGGCAGCCGGTGCATTTGGTCAGGTCAATCAACATTGCTTTTGCCATGGCTCACCTCCCTAAACCTTCTCGACCTTCACCAGGAAGGCCTTAAACTCGGGGATCATGGTGTTGGCGTCACCGACGTGGGGCGTAAGCAGGTTGGCGCTATCACCCCGCGCCAGTCCGGTAAAGCCCCAGTGCCAGGGAAGGCCCACATGATGGATCTTTTTGCCGCGGATGGTGTAGGTCTTGAAGCGATTGGTGACGATGGCCACCGCCGAGGCCGAGCCGCGCACGTTGGACAGTTTGATCGGATCGCCCGTTTTTACACCCAGCTCTTCACCCAGTTCTTTGCTGATCTCGACAAAGACCTGCGGCATCAGCTCCACCAGCCAGGGCAGGTTGCGGGTCATCTGGCCCGCCTGCCAGTGCTCGGTGACACGGTAGGTGGTGCAGACCACCGGGTACTCGTTCGGGTCGCTGATCATGTCCGGTTGCCACACCTTGATGGTGGGGTTGTTCTGGGTGGCCGAGAAAAGGTTCTCCACCGGCCCTTCCAATGGCTCATAGTGCTCGGGGAACGGCCCATCGACCAGGCCGGGGCCAAAGACGTGAGCAAAACCTTCGGGCTTCATGATGAACGGGTAACGTGTGCCTTCCATGTTCATCGGCGGCCAGCCGCCGTCGGGCACGTCGCCCACCCACGTTTTGCCATCCCACTGGATGACCCACTTGTCGGGGGCAAAAGGCTGCCCGTCCAGATCCACCGAGGCGCGGTTGTAGATGATGCGCCGGTTGAGCGGCCAGCACCACGACCACTTGCTAAAGAGGCCAATGCCGGCCGGGTGGTAGTCTTTGGGATCGCGGCGGGCCATCTGGTTGCCGGCCCCGGTATAACTGCCGGTGTAGATCCAGTTGGACGAAGAAGTGGTGCCATTGGCCTGCAGTTGGGCAAAGCTAGAGAGCAGCTCGCCCTTCTTAAAGGTCACCTTACCATCGGCGTCCAGAATGTCCACCAGGGCGTAGCCGTTGATCTCTTTGGCCACCTGGTGCGGGTTGGGGTCCTCGCCATAGTTCCAGTTGAGCTTGAGGATCGGCTCGGCGTAGGCCCCGCCCTCGGCGGCGTACAGCTCACGCAGCTTGACCATGATGGCATTGACGATCCACAGGTCGTGATGCGCCTCGCCGGGCGCCTCTGCGCCCTTGTAGCGCCACTGCACCCAGCGACCGCTGTTGGAGACACTGCCCTCTTTTTCGTACGAAGCCGCCGCCGGCAGCAAAAAGAACTCGGTCTGCTGCGCGCTGGGGTCATCGCACACGTCGGGCTGCCAGATGGAGCAGGTTTCGGTCTGCCACAGATCGACGGCCACCATCCACTTGAGGCGGTTCATCGCCTCGCGCTCGCGGTTAGAGTTGGGGCCGCCCACGGCCGGGTTGGTGCCCCAGCAGATCAGGCCTTCGATCTCACCTTGAGCCATGGCCTCAAAGAGGGCGATGTGTGAATAGTTGCGCCCCGGCTCCAGCTTGGGCAGGTAATGATAGGCAAACTCGTTTTCTGCCGTGGCGTTTTCGCCCCACCAGGCCTTGAGCAGGCTGACATAGTACTTGGGATAGTTCAGCCACCAGCTTGCGCTCTTGGGATCGCTGGTGGCATAGACTTTGGCCTTGCCATCCAGGTGGGTTTGCAGGCTTTGCTCGGCAGCGCTGGGCGGCGCGAGATAACCCGGCAGGATGTGGAACAGCAGGGCGTGATCTGTGCTGCCCTGCACGTTGGATTCGCCGCGCAGGGCGTCGATGCCGCCGCCGGCCACGCCAATGTTGCCCAGCAGCAACTGCAAGATGGCATAGGTGCGGATGTTCTGCGTGCCATAGGTGTGTTGAGTGGTGCCCATGGCGTACATGATGGTGCCCGCCTTGCCCGGCGCGCCGGTGCTGGCGTACAGCTCGCACACCTGGCGAAATTCGTCAGGGTCGGTGCCGGTCACATCGCACACGTCTTCCACAGTGTAGCGGCTGACGTGTTTCTTGAGCAGTTGAAAGACGCAGTTGGGGTCTCGAAGTGTCTTGTCTTTCTTGGGGATGCCGTTTTCGTCCACCTGCCACTTCCAGGTGGCCTTGTCGTACTTGCCAAACTGCCCAATGGGGAGATCGTCGACCACCTGAAAGCCGGAGAACTTGCCGCCGTTGTCGCCCGGCAGGACAAGATTGGGGTCGATCACGAACGACAGGTTGGTATATTCGGCCAGGTAGGTCATGTTGTACTTGTCGGGGTGGGCTTCCATGTCGTCCAGCACCCACTTGATCATGCCGTTGACAAAGGCGATGTCGGTGCCGCTGCGCAGGCGGGTGTACAGATCTGCCGTGGCCGAACTGCGCGTGAAGCGCGGGTCGACGTTGATCAGTTTGGCGCCCTTTTTGCGCGCCTCGTTGATCCACTTGAAAGAGATGGGGTGGTTCTCGGCGGCGTTGCTGCCGATGATCAGGATCACATCGGCGTTCTTGAGATCCACCCAGTGGTTGGTCATTGCTCCTCTACCGAACGACTCTGCCAGAGCCGCAACAGTAGCCGAGTGTCATATGCGCGCCTGGTGTTCGAGGAACACCAGGCCCAGGGCGCGCATGGACTTGGTAATGAGGGCGCACTCTTCGTTGTCGTGCGCCGCGCCGCCCATCGAAGCGATGGCCCGCACGCGGTTGACGATGCGTCCCTCGCCGTCTTTTTCTTCAAAGTGCGCGTCGCGCGATTCCTTGATGCGTCGAGCGATCTGTTCGATGGTCCAATCCCAACCCTTTTCCTCCCAGTCTAGCGAGCCAGGGGCGCGGTAGAGCGGCGTTTTGAGCCGCCGGTTGCCGGGATCGAGGTTGAGTTGGGCCAATGCTGCACCCTTGCTGCACAGGGTTCCCTGGTTGATGGGATGGTCCGGGTCACCCTCGACGTTGACTACCTTGCCATCCGGCCCGGAGGCCACGATGGCGCCACAGCCAACACCGCAGAAGCAGCAGATGGTGGGGGTTTCTCCAACCGGTTTGTGCAACGGAAAGCGCCTGGCTGCCAGCGCTGCACCGCCCGGCAAGAGAAGCCCGCCCGCTGTCACTCCAGACAGCTTGAGGAATTCTCTTCTGCTAACATTCATTGTTGCGATGTCCCTCCTTTGGTCTGACAATCATTGCACGTACAGCGTCGGGGTCTACGTGCCAGAATTCTTCGATAGCACCTCCTTCCTCATCGTTCACGGCGAATCAGGCCGGGTAGCATGGCTCGTAAACAAAAAGAGCACAGGATTTAGCTGCGAGTTTCCTCGAACCTTGCGTCCATGTGCTCCAGACTCGTCAATCCACCCGGCAGCATCGCCCCATCCAACCTCTGTTGGTGTATTGTTACCTGTGTCACAAGCACGCCCATTATAGCATAACGATTTGTGGTTGTCAAGAAAAATAGCCCCTGCCACCGGGTTCCTCCGAGGTCGGTCAGAGCTTTGTGACGGGGCTAAACGTGAGGCATCACGATATCCTGAGATTCCTCGATGTGCCTGGTCAGGGCACGTTCCGAGGCGCGGCTATCTCGGATCTTCAACGCCTCGACGATAGCGCGGTGACTCTCCACCACACGCGGCAGATCGGTCATGCGGTTGAGCACCAGGTACCAGATGCGCAGGTCCAACGTATAGATCTGTTTGAGAGCGTTTTCCAGGAAAAGATTGCCCGCGGCATCATAGATGATTTCGTGAAAACGTTGATCCAGGTGAATCCACGATTGGGTATCGGCTTTGCGGGCGGCCTCTTCGAACTGGGCCATCAGGGCTTCCAGTTGGGCCAGTTGATCATCGGAGGCTCGTTCGGCAGCCAGACGACCGCAGAGGCTCTCCAGCACCGAGCGCACCTCGAACAACTGATCTAGAATGCTGGCCAGGCTCTCCTCAGTGACCTTGACGCCCCCGGCTGTTCGTTCCAACCAGCCCTCCTGAACCAGCCGTCCCACCGCCTCGTTCACCGGCCCAGGGGCCAAACCCACCCGGCGCGCCAGAACGACCTCACTCACGGCGAGGCCGGGGTCCAATTCCAACGACACGATCGATTCTTTGATCAGCTCGTAAGCTTTGTCTGCACTCATCAGGGACTCCCTCGAAAGATGGAATGGCAAGCAAGAAGCAAGGATCGGCCCGTATTTTACTCCAAATGTCGTCGGGCGGCAAACGGCCTGGCTTCTGGGTGTTGCTGCCGTGGGCTCAGGCGAGCTGGCGTCCCGAAGCCGTTTCCAGCCACAGATCGCCCACACGCAGGCTGGCAGCGGTCGCCACAGCCGGAAAGGGCGTGCGCACGGTGAGCGTGCGACGCCGCGCGTCCAGGTTTTCGATCACAGCCAGCGCCAGGGCAAAACCCGCCTCGTCCTGCAGCGCCAGCAGCCGTCCACGGAGCGCACCATCGAGGCCGATGACCGGCAGTTTTTCGAGCGACAGGTCATGGCTGCTGGCATCCGCAAAATAACGACGAAAGCACGCCTGGCGGTGGGCTATGCGGGCCTGGCGGCTTTTTTCACCCACCGCCGCCGCGACGGGCCACTCGTACAGGCGCAGGCTTGGGCGACGACGCAGTGGCAGCAGAATGTGCTCCAGCTCGGCGCCGCGGGCCAGAGCGATGAGCGTCGTCGGTTGGAGCAGCTCGATCTTCCACTGCTTCAGCGCGCCTCCACCCACGGCCGCATCGACCATGCCACTGGTGTCCATCACCACGACCTGAGCGCCCTGTCGCACGGCCCAATCTTGCAGCTTGTGAGCTCCCACCACCACCGGCAGCATGTGTCCACGAGGAGAAACCGAGCCAACAAAAAAGACAGCCCGTGGCCCGTCCGGCGGGAAGGTGGGCGAACCGTCCTGGCCCAGGGCAATCGTCAGAGTGGCCGGCAGACCGAGGCTGCTCTGACCCACGTCGCCATCGAGGTAGGCCACCCGGCGACCCAGGCGGCACAACTCCAGGTAAAGGTAACGGGCCAGAGTAGATTTGCCGGTATCCGTGTCTCCCAGGATCATCACCGTCCCCTGCAAACCGGCAAGGTCGATGCGCCGCCAGGCCGGCTGGGGGACGATGGCATCAACCGGTTTGAGCGCCGACATGCTCATCGAACCAGGCCACGATGCGGTTGATGCGGTCGATGCGGTGTTTGGGCTCGCCGCTGCGAGAGAGCTCGTGGCCCTCACGTGGGTAGCGCACCAAGACCACCTCGCGCCCCAGGCGCTTGAGCGCGGTATAGAGCTGCTCAGCGTCAGAGATGGGCGCGCGGTAGTCGTGCTCAGAGTGGACGATGAGCAGCGGCGTGTGAATCTGCTCGACGTAGGCCAGCGGCGAGTGCTGCCACAACAACAAGGGATCGTCCCAATAGGACGCGCCATACTGGCTCTCGGTGAAGCGTGGGATGTCGGTGGTGCCGGTGAAGGAGATCAGGTTGTAGACGCCCCGCTGCGAGACCGCCGCCTTGAAACGATCGTCGTGGCCGATGAGCCAGGCGGTCATGTAGCCGCCGTAAGAACCGCCGGTGACGGCCAACCGTTCTGGATCCACGTAACCCCGCCGGATCACCAACTCCAGGCCGATCAAATAATCCTGCTGATCGGCAAAGCCCCAGTGGGCGTGGGTGGCCGTGCGGAACGCATGGCCATAGCCGCTGGAGGCGCGGGGGTTGCAGTAAAAGACCACGTATCCCCGCGCCGCCAGCACCTGGAATTCGTGCCACATGCTGGGCTCGGCGGGACCCCACATGGCATGCGGGCCGCCGTGGATCTCGAGCACCAGGGGGTATGTTTGGGTCGGATCAAAATCGGGCGGCTTGACGATCCAACCCTGGATGGGCGTGCCGTCGTGCGATTCGTACCACATCTCTTCGGTGAGAGCCAGCGTTTTGCCCGCCAGAAACGAGGCATTGATCTCGGTCAGGCGACGCTCGCCCTGTCCGGTGGCATCAAAAACGAACAGATCGGCCAGAGTTCCCGGCTCGCTGATGGCGCAGACCAGGTGATCGGTGCCGGCGTCCAGGCCGGTGACGTAACGCACGCCACCGATCACCGGCTCCACCGGGCCGCCGTGGGGCCGCACGCGGTAGACGCCGTTGTTGCCGTGAACGGCGGCCGTAAAGTAGAGCCATTGGCTGTCTGACGACCAGCAAAACTCACCGACGGGGGCATCCAGATCGCCGGTCAGCTCGATGGCCGGGCCTCCGCCGGCAGGCACCACCGCCAGCCGCGCCGTCTGGGAAAACGGTCGTTCATCCAACAGGTGAATATACGCCACCCAGCGGCCATCGGGCGAGGGCCAGGGCGATTGAGGATGGTAACCCGGCTGGCTCAGCACCAGCGGTTCGCCGCCCGAAACGGACAGGCGCAGCACCTGGCCGTTAAAGTTGAGATCGTGGGCCTGAGGGTCGCGCACGGCCCAGGTGACGAGGGCCGCTTCTTCAGCGTCGCCGGTCGTTAACCAGGCCGGTGGGGCAAAGTCATAATCGCCGTCGGTGACGCGCTGCGGGCGAGTATCCCCGGCATCCACGTCGATCAGGTACACGTGAGAGTAACGATCCGACAAAAAATTGGTGCCGGCGCGGTAGGGCAGGCGCTCGATGAGACGTGGGTCGCATTTTTTCTCGTCGGCCTTCTTTTTTTCCTCAGCCCGCCGCTGGCGCTCGTCGGCGTCGAGCTGCTCTCGAGGCTCGCCGGCGGCTTCGGCAGCCCGCTCCTCGGCGTTGACCGGCGAGAGAAAAGCGAGGCGTCGCCCGTCGGGCGACCAGGCGGCGGCGGTAGCGCCGTTTTCCATGTTGGTGAGGCGCCGGGCTTCACCGCCGTCGAGGTCGATGAGGTAAATCTGGTTTTTATCGCCGTGGCGGTTGGAAACAAAGACCAGACGCGAGCCATCGGGCGACCAGCGGGGCGAGGTGTCGCGCTTTTCGCCGGCCGTGAAAGGCTTGCCGGGGCCGCCAGCGGTGGCAGCGACCCAGACGGCGCTGCGATAGCTGTTGTTGGCCTGGTCCACCGTCACCAGCACGTAGGCCACGCGAGAGCCATCGGGACTGAGGCGCGGCTCTTCCAGGCGGCGGAGGTGGTAAAAATCTTTGGCGGTGATCAGGTGTTCTGCCCCTTGGGTGGACGAGTTGGTGGTCATCTTTTTTTCCTCCTGTGCAGAGAGCGGTATCGCGGCGAACGGGTGGGTCTCGTCGCGCGATATTGTATCAGAAAGCCTGTTTTTCACAAGTGAGGGCGAGTCGGTGACTCGCGCCGCTACGGCCGCATCAGCCGCACGTCGAGAGCAGAGTGGCGTTGCGCCACGCGATCGTTGCGCACAGCGACGGCGATGGCCTTGCGTGCGCCCACCAATACCACCAATCGCTGCGCGCGCGTCACGGCGGTGTAGAGCAGGTTACGTTGTAACATGACGTAATGCGCCATCATGACCGGCATCACCACGGCGGGATATTCGCTGCCCTGGCTGCGGTGCACACTGATGGCATAGGCGTGGCTCAACTCGTCGGCGCTGGCCCAGTCGTAAATCACGCCGCGGCCATCCACATCGACCGTCAGTGTCTGGCTCACCGGATCGATGGCGGTGATGCGGCCCACGTCGCCGTTGAACACGTCCAGATCGTAATTGTTGCGCAACTGGATCACCCGGTCGCCGGTGCGAAAGGTCCGCCCGGCCAATCGGCGTTCGGCTTTGTCCGGCCCAGCTGGGTTGAGCGCCTCCTGGAGGCGTTGGTTCAGGTTGCCCACACCCACCGCACCCCGATACATGGGGCTGAGCACCTGAATGTGAGACAGCGCATCCAGGCCGAATTTCTGCGGGATGCGGTTCTGCACAATGTCCACGACGAGATCGGCGGCGGTTTCCGGGTCTTGATCGACGAAAAGGAAAAAATCGGCGGCGTCGTGGGCAAAGCGCGGCATGAGGCCGCGGTTGATGCGGTGAGCGTTTTCGATGATATAACTGCCCTCGGCCTGGCGAAAGATGGTCTCCAAGCGCACCACCGCCGCCAGCCCAGAGTCGATGACGTCGCGTAACACGTTGCCCGCGCCCACGCTGGGCAATTGATCCACGTCGCCCACCAGCAGCAGGTGGCAACCGGCTGGCGCCGCCTTGAAGAGCTGGTTGGCCAGCAGCAGATCCAGCATGCTGGCCTCGTCGATGATGACCATATCGGCGTGCAGGGGGTTCTCGGCGTTGCGCTTGAAGCCCTCCTGCGGCGCATATTCCAGCAGGCGATGGATCGTTTTGGCGGGGCGGTCGGTAGCTTCGGAGAGACGCCTGGCCGCCCTGCCGGTGGGAGAGGCCAGCAGGTAGGGATGACGGCGAGCCTCCAGCAGCCGCAGGATGGTCCGGACGGTGGTGGTTTTGCCGGTGCCAGGCCCGCCGGTGAGCACGGTGAGCGGGTGAGTGAGGGCGGTGCGCACGGCCTCTTTTTGTGTGGCCGCGAGTTGCAGCGACGATTTTTCGTCCAGGTAGGCAAAAGTCTCTTCCCAGCGGGCCGTCTGAAAAAAGGCCAGCCGGTCGTGGGCAGGATCGGCCAGGGCGCGCAACCGGTTGGCCGCGCCCACCTCGCCATAATAGAACGGCGCCAGGTAGACGGCCTGCTCTTCGCGGACAGCCTGCCCGGCGCGCTGCCCGGCGCTGGGGTAGACCAGGGTTTCGCGATGCACCAACTCGTCGGTTTCCAGGGCTTCGATGCCCTGGGCGATCAGATCGGTCTGGACGTTGAGGATGCGGGAAGCCTCGGCGGTTAGCTCTTCCTGCGGCGCATAGACGTGCCCCTCGTCGGCCAGCTGGCTCAACACGTGGCTCACCCCGGCGGCCACCCGCTGCGGCGCGTCTTCCGGAATGCCCAGATTACGGGCGATCTTGTCGGCGGTGAGAAAGCCAATGCCGTAAATATCACGCGCCAGGCGATAGGGGTCTTGCTGCACCACGGCGATGGATTCGTCGCCGTAGGTCTTGTAGATTTTGACCGCCAGCGAGGTGCTCACCTGGTGGGATTGCAGAAACAGCATCACCTCTTTGATCTGTTTCTGTTCCTCCCAGGCGCGCCGGATGAGCGCCACCCGCTTGTGGCCGATGCCCAACACCGCAAGTAGACGCTCTGGCTGGCGTTCGATGACCTCGAGGGTATCGGCGCCGAATTTTTTGACGATGCGCCGGGCCATCACCGGGCCGATGCCCTTGATCAGTCCGGAGCCCAGGTAGCGCCGGATGCCCTCGACGGTGGCCGGCAACACACTCTGGTAGTCCAGCACCTTGAACTGGCGACCATAACGCGGGTGGGCCGTCCATAGCCCTTCCAGGCGCAGATGCTCGCCGGCGTTGACCTCGGCCAGGTTACCCACGGCGGTCACCAGCTCCAGGTAGCCCTCAACGGCCAGGCGAACGACGGTGTAGCCGCTTTCCGGATTGTGATAGGTGATGCGTTCGACGGTGCCTTGGAGTGTTTCGTGCATACGATTTTGCCAGGACGCAATGGGACACGGATGCACACCGATGGGCACACACCTGAAAAACGGCCGGCCAAATCTGTTGAACGGTGTGAAGCCGTGTCCTCAGAGCGTGAACGGCCAGGGCCGGCGATTTTAGCCCGCGGGAAGGTAGGCTGAACAGTTACACGCCCGTTAACCGGTGGTCATCATCTGGCGCAGCCAGGATGGCACGGTGCGCGGGCGGCCCTGACCATCGATGCAGACGTGGCTGGTTCGGCCCGTCACCAGTTGTTGATCGGTTTCGGCGTGACGCACCTGGTAGGCAAAGGTGAACCCCCGGCTGCGCAATTCGGCCACCCAGGCGCGTACGACCACGGCGTGGCCGTAACGGGCCGGAGCGTGAAAGCGGGCCTCCAAACCGGTGACGGCGAAAAAATAACCCGCCGCCTCCACCTGGGCGTAATTGTGGCCCATCTGGCGCATGTACTCGCTGCGCGCCTCCTCGAACCAGACCGGATAGACGCTGTGATGCACGATGCCCATGGCGTCGGTTTCGGCGTAACGCACGTAAAAGGTGGTTTCCACCGCGCCGGTATCCATGTCGCTACCCAAAGGTGCGCAGCATCGCCTGAGTCAGCCGTTTGATGCCCTCCTGGATCATCTCTGGCCTGGCGTTGGAAAAGTTGAGCCGCATGCAACACCGGCCGCCCTTACCGTCGGGGTAAAAGGCTGTGCCCGGCACAAAGGCCACCTTTTCCTGAACCGCCTTTTCGAGCAGCTCTTCCGCATCGACGTGCTCTGGCATGCGCGCCCACAGAAACAGCCCCCCTTGAGGCCGCGTCCAGTGAACCCCTGCCGGAAAGTGATCCGCCATGGCGTCCAGCATCACGTCGCGGCGCTCCCTGTAGGCGGCGCGGATGCGCTGCACGTGGCGTTTGATGATGCCCCGCTCGGCGATATCGTGGGCGACGAACTGGGCAAAGCTGCTGGTGTGTAGATCCGCGCCCTGCTTGGCCTGTACCAATCGGGCGATGACCTTTTCCGGGGCGACGATCCAGCCCAGCCGGATGCCCGGCGAGAGGGTTTTGGAAAAGGTGCTGAGATAAATGACGTTCTCTTTGTGCATCGAGATCAACGGCGCAATGTCTTCACCCTCGAAACGGAGCTGGCCGTAGGGATCGTCTTCGACGATGAAAGCGCCGTGTTGGGCAGCCAGTTCAACGATGCGCTGTCGCCGCTCAAAAGGCAGGGTGGTGCCGGCGGGGTTGTGAAAGTTGGGCAGGACATAGATGAACTTGATGCGGTGCTTTTTGAGGGCCTGCGCCACGAGTTCTGGGTCCATGCCTTCGTCGTCCAGAGGAGCAGTGATGAACTCGGGTTTGTAGACCTGCCAGGCCTGGATGGCTCCCAGATAAGTGGGGGCATCGGTCAGGATTTTGTCGCCGTTGTTGATGAACAGTCGCCCGATGAGATCCAACGCCTGCTGCGAGCCGTTGGTCATGAGGATGTTATCTGCCACGGAGGGGATGCCGTACTTTTGCATCGACTCGGCCAGGAACTCTTTGAGTGGCGGGTAGCCCTCGCTGGGGCCATATTGCAGCGCTGTCTCGCCGTGGTTTTCCAGAACATAGTTGCAGGCTTCTTTGAACTCGCGCACCGGGAAAAGCTCTGGCGCGGGCATGCCTCCGGCAAAAGAGATGACATCTGGCAGCATGGTAAACTTGAGCAACTCGCGGATCACCGAACTGCGCATGCGCGCCGAACGTTTGGACATGGCCGCTTCCCAATCGGTGGTCCACTGGTCCAACAGTTCCGGAACAGCGTGATCAAACATCAGTTACCTCCTCGGTGAGTTTTTTGCGCGAGAAACAAAAATGAGGGGCCTGTCGCCAATCACTCACGACCAGAACACCCCTCATTCGCGCTTTGGATGGGTATGGGTATAAATAACAGCACCCCAATCGAGTTCAGCATGGCGCCCAAGCCCATACCTCAAGCTCCTTCCAGGCATCAACGGCAACGGCCTCATTGCCTGTCCGTTTCATCGTTCGATTGTCATTGTACAACAGGAAAGACAAAACGTCAAATGGTCTGCCAGGCGGGCCTGGATGCAGGAAAGACGCCAATAGCCAGACGGAACTCGTCGGCCAGATCGCCGCTCAAGGCCATAGATTGGTTCAGGAGGCGACCCTTGTTCTCCAGTGGCAGGGATAGCTGAAGGCTGACCCAGGCGTCGGCATCGATGGCCGCCGTCACGTCGCCCCCGTGGAGCTCGGCAATGGCCCGCGCCAACGAGAGCCCCAGGTATGAATCGCTGCCCTTGTGTTGTCGCCGGCCCTCATGAGACCGATCCAGGCCGGGCCAGCCCAGCTTTTCGACCATGCCACGAGAGCCCTGGTAGTGGATGGTCAGTTCGATGTATTCTTCGGTGGTAGAAAGGGTCAGCGTGATGTGGCTGCCGGCCCTGCCGCATCGGATGGCGTCATCCAACAATCGGCCCAACCCCTGCTCCAGGCGTAAGGGATCGGCCTGGATGACAGGGGCCGTCTCGTGGCCGTTCGTTCTGTTTTGTATTCTGAGCCGAATCGATTTGCGGCGGGCTCTGGGCGCCATGCGCTGGCAGAGGCGCTGCACGAGGCCAGACAATGCAACGGTCTCCAGGCACAAATAGGCCCGGCCGATCTCGGCATCTCGCAAAAAGATGAGGTCATCGACAACCTGGATCAGATTGTCGGTGCGATCGTTGATCACCTCCAACGCTCTGCCCTGTTCCTCGGTGATCTTGCCCAGCAGACGTTCGGTCATCAACGTCGCGTAACCCTTGACCAAAGCCAGCGGGGTGCGAAGGTCTTGAGAGATACTGGCCAGGAATTGCGACTTGAGTTGATCGCTCGTTTTGAGGGCGTTGTAGGCCTCTTGCAACCTGGCGGTGCGTTCCTGAGATTCTGCCACCATGTCCCCAAGACGGCGATTGGCCTCGCGTAGATCTTCCAACAGGCGATTGTTGCGCCGCGTCAGGCGGCGGCGCTCCACCGCCCGTCCGATGGTGTTCATGACCTTTTCGACGTCGTCAAAGGGTTTGATGAGATAATCGTAGGCGCCGAACTTCATGGCCTCGATGGCCGTCTGCAGAGACGCATAGGCCGTCATGACGATCACGACCATCTCTTCGTCGCGCGCCCGGATGTGGCGCAAGAGATTGAGGCCATCCATGCTGGGCATCATCAGATCGGCGATGGTCACGTCGAACTCGTCGGCGACCATCTGCTCCATAGCCTCCTGGCCGTTGGTCACCTCGACGACATCATAGCCTTCGGTGCGTAGCATAAAAGACAACAGGTCTCTCATGCCTTTTTCGTCGTCAACGATGAGGATTTTCGCTTTTTGTGGGCCCATGTCCATTACCTCCTTGGGGCGGGAAAGGAAGTTCTGGCAAGGTCAGCAATTCGCAGACCATCTCCCGCAGGTTACGAGTCGAAAACGGTTTGACAAGGTAGCCATCCAGAGCCAGGGCATGGGTCTGGGCAGCCAGCAGGGCGGTGGGGTAGGCGGTGATCAGGACGACTTTGGTGCCGGGGAAGCGACCCCGGATCGCCTGAGCCAGTTCCAGCCCATTCATGCGTGGCATTTGGAAATCGGTGATGACCAGGTCAAAAGTGCCATCCTGCAACAGGCTGAGGGCCTGGTGGCCCGAATGGGCCACCACCACTTGAAAGGTTGGCCCCAGGAGGGCCAGGCTACGCTGCAACAGCAAAGCTACATTGGCCTCGTCGTCTACCACAAGCACACGCTTGTCAATGAGTTGGGTATGCATGGGTTCTTTGATGGTGCGATGATGGTGTCAAAGAGCAAAATTATCTGACAGTTTACGCGATATTTGTCGAAAGGTATCTGGCTCTATGATACCATCCCTTGAACGGGAGGACATTCAAATTCGATTCAGGAAGCGTTAAGGAAGGGTTAATGGCAATGCCTTTCAAAGCTGCCCGGTCAGTCACCAGGAAAAGATGCGTTTGCCCTGCCTCTCCACCAACCTGGACTTTACAGGCCAGCGCAACGATGCTAAAATAGACCTGTTGTACGGGCAAGGTAACTGCTCAGCCTACCCTCCCGCAGGCTGAAATCGGTTATCCTGTGCCACGATTTAGCCGACTGGGCCCGGTAAATCTGCAAAATGTAGCGGCACGAGGAGGCACGGCATGCCGTGCCCCTACCAGAGCCTGCGGGAGGGTGAGCAGTTACCGGGCAAGGCACACCCTATTGAGGAGAAACGATGAAAAAGCTCTGGATCACCGTATGGCTCGTTGCAGGTTTATTGCTGGTCGCTTGTGGAGGCTCAGACGCTGGCGAAACTACACTGCCGACAAACACAGCGCCACTCCCGACAGAAACTGCCCCACCCCCCACAGAGACCCCACGCCCTCCCACAGAAACCCCGCCGGCGACGGCAGAACCGCAGAGCGCCGTGACGCCCCAGGACAGCGACTTTCCCCCCGGCAGCCGGTTATCGACAGTCGATCCTCTGGCAGCGAACGGGGAAAACAGCTTCATCCTGCTGGCCAATGTCGGCGACGTGTTGATCGTGGGCGTCGAACCGGGAGCAGGCCAGGACATCGCACTGGGGCTGTTCTATCTCACCGGAAGTGGACCGGGCGAGTTGGCCGCCCAGGTCAACGATGGCCCAGGATTCGAATCACTCGGTTACACATTTCAACTGGCCGGCGCGTATCGACTGGCGATCCGAGAGATCGAGGGCGTTGGCGGCGAGTATGCCCTGAGAATTGCCAGTTCTCCAGGCGTGGCATTGACCATCGCCCCCCATCACCAGGTTGAAGGCAAGCTGGAAAGGGGGCAGAGTGTGGGCTACCTGCACAACGGCTACGCCGGCCAAGAGGTCACCTTCACGGTCGAACCGGCTCCCGGATATTCCGAGTTCGATGTGAGCCTGAGTATCGTGGCGCTCAGTGATATGGCGACGGTTCTTCTGGCAGTGAACGAGCATGGCCCTGGCCAGGGAGAAATTGCAACCTTTGTACCCCCTGCCGATGACGAGTATTACATAGCTATCCGTGGCGAGGACAGCACAGGGGTGTTCAGCTTGAGCATGGTTGAGTGATAGCCGCCAACCAGCAGGCTCGTATCACCCCAAGCCAACGATTTCACCCATTTCCAGAAAACGGCTTTGACTTTCCGTTGTCGTGATGTAGTATGGGCCTGCCGTTTAAAACACTTGCCGGATTGGAACAGCCATGTCAGAAGAGCCATTGACCACACAGACCATCCTGGGGCGCATCCAGCCCCGCCGCTGCATCGAGGGCATCTCGGCTGTGCTCCTGCCCTTCACCGAGGCCGGCCAGCCCGATTATGACGCCCTGGCGGCGCACCTCGCCCGCACCGCGGACGCCGGCGTGACGCCGGCGATCAACATGGACACCGGCTACGTCGAGCGGCTCTCGCCGGGCCAGCGCGCCGAGGTGCAACGCATCACCCAAGCGACGCTGGGCCAGCGCCCCTTCGTCGCCGGCGTGTTCGTCGAGGGCCAGGAGGGAAACCTCGTCGCCCGCTACCGCGCCGGCATCGAGGCCGTCGAGGCCCTGGGCGGCACGCCCATCCTCTTCCAGTGCTCCGAGCTGGCGAGCCTCCCTGGCCCGGAGGTGGTGGCCCTCTACCGCCGGCTGGCAGCCGGCAGCCGGCGACTGCTGGCCTTCGAGCTGGGCCGGCAATTTGCCCCCTTTGGCCGCATCTACGACCTCGACACCGTGCGTGGTCTGATCCAGATCCAGGCCTTCGCCGGCCTCAAACACTCCTCCCTCGACCGCCGCCTGGAATGGCAGCGCCTGACCCTGCGCGACCGGCTCCGCCCCGAGTTCAAGATCTACACCGGCAACGACCTGGCCATCGACATGGTCACCTACGGCAGCGACTATCTCCTCGGCCTATCGACCTTTTGCCCGGCGGCTTTTGCCCTGCGCGACCGGCTGTGGGCCGAGGGTGACGCCCGCTTTTACGCGCTGAACGACCTGCTGCAATACCTGGGCTTTTTCGCCTTCCGCCCGCCGACGCCGGCCTACAAACACAGCGCCGCCCAGTTCCTGCATCTGCTGGGCCAAATCCCCGGCGACGCCCCGCCGCCCGGCGCGCCCTGCCGCCCCGCCAGCGACCGGGCCATCCTGGCCGACGTCGCCCAACGCCTCCGGGAGTGGCTCGATGAAGTCTAGAAGCATCGCCGCGCTGAAAACTGCCGCCGACCTGCGCGCCTACCTGGCCGAGCTGGGCCTCGACCTGCCCTTCGACGACGAGCTGGCCAGCGGCCCCGACGCGCCGCTGGCCCAACCCCACCGCCTGGCCGACGGCTTTGTCATCGGCAACCGCTTCTGCGCCCAGCCGATGGAGGGTTGGGACGGCACGCCCGCCGGCCAACCGACCGAGCTCACCATCCGCCGCTGGCGCAACTTGGGCCGCAGCGGCGCCAAGCTCATCTGGGGCGGCGAGGCGGTGGCCGTCATGCCCGCGGGCCGGGCCAACCCCAACCAACTGCTCATCGACGAGGCCAACCTGCCCGCCCTGGCCCGCCTGCGGGGGGTATTGGTCGACGCCCACGTCGAGCGTTTTGGACAGGCCGACGACCTGCTGGTCGGCCTACAACTGACCCACTCGGGCCGTTTGTCCAAGCCGGCGCGCCACGACCGTTTCGAGCCGTGTTTGCTCTACCACCATCCCCTTCTCGACCGCCGTTTTGGCCTGCCGGCCGACCATCCCGTTTTAACCGACGCCGAAATCGAAGGCATCATCGCCCGTTTCGTGGACGCCGCCGAGATGGCCCACCAGGCCGGCTTTGATTTCGTGGACATCAAGCATTGCCACGGCTACCTGGGCCACGAGTTCCTCACCGCCCACAGCCGGCCTGGCCCCTTTGGCGGCAGTTTCGAGAACCGCACCCGCTTTTTGCGCCAGGTCGTGGCCGGCATCCGCCAGCGCGCGCCCGGCCTGCGCCTGGGCGTGCGCCTCAGCGCCTTCGATCTGCCCCCCTTCCAGCCCGGCGCCGACGGCATCGGCCAACCCGTCGAGGTGGTCACACCCTACCGTTTTGCCTTTGGCGCCGACCCCGATTCGCCGCTGGCCCTCCATCTGGAGGAACCAAAACGCTTCCTATCGCTGCTTCAGGAGCTGGGGGTGGAGCTGGTCAACCTGACGGCGGGCAATCCCTACGTCAACCCACACATCACCCGCCCGGCGCGCTTTCCACCCTCCGACGGCTACCAGCCGCCCGAGGACCCGCTGGTCGGCGTGACCCGCCAGGTGGCCGTCTGCGCCGAGCTCAAGCGGCTGTTCCCCGGCCTGGGCATCGTCGGCTCGGCCTACACCTACCTCCAGGAGTGGCTGCCCCACGTCGCCCAGCACAACGTGCGCGCCGGGCGCGTCGATTTCGTCGGCCTGGGGCGCATGCTGCTGGCCTATCCTGATTTCCCGGCCGACGTGCTGGCCGGGCGGCCCCTGGACCGCAAACGCCTGTGCCGCACCTTTAGCGATTGCACCACCGCGCCGCGCCACGGCCTGGTCTCCGGCTGTTATCCGCTCGACCCCTTTTACCACGACCGCGACGAGGGGCAGCGGCTGGCGGCCATCAAGGCCCGGCGTAAGGAGGCCCCCTGACGTGGAAACGCCGATCCTGCTCGTTTCGGCCGGACTCGTCCATCCCTCGCTGCCGGCCCGTTTCTGGCTGCGCCGGGCGCTGGCGGCCCGGCCCGGCTACGAGTTCCGGCGGGCCGCCTCGTTGGAGGTCTTGCCTGGCCTGCCGCCCGGCGCGTTCCGAGCCATCGTGTTCTACGCTCACCACGCCAGCATCTCGCCGGCGGCCCTGGAAAGCCTGGATGATTTTTTGCAGGCGGGCGGTGGCCT
Organism: Chloroflexota bacterium; assembly: GCA_049324835.1. Lineage (GTDB taxonomy): Bacteria > Chloroflexota > Anaerolineae > CAYNKW01 > CAYNKW01 > JBMOMT01. Next base: position 22,921 of record JBMOMT010000063.1, read on the forward strand.
GCTGGCCGTTCACTCTGCCTCGGCGTCGTTCAAAGCCGAACCGCGTTACCACGACCTCCTGGGCGGGCGCTTTGTCGGCCACGGTCCGGTAAAAGAGTTTGCCGTGCAGCCCGCCGCGCCCCACGACGAGGTTTTTGGCGACGTTTCCCCGTTCTCCGTTCGGGACGAGTTGTATCGCCACGAGTACGATGCGGCCAACCGCATCCACTTTTACACGGCAATCGACGACGAACGGGAACCGGTGGTCTGGACCCGCCGCCGGGGGCAGGGCCGGGTGTGTTACTGCGCCCTGGGCCACACCGCGAGCGCCATACACCAGCCGCCCGTCCACCGGCTTTTGCAGCGCGGCCTGGCCTGGGTCGACGGCGGGGAGGCTCCATGAGCGCCCCCCTGCGCCTGGCCATCGTCGGCTGCGGTGAGATCGCCCGCTGGATGGCCCTCTTTGCCCGGCTGAACCGGCGCATCCGCCTGGTCGCCTGCTGCGACCGGACGCTGCCCACCGCCGAGGCTTTTGCCGCCCGTTTCCGCATCCCCCACGCCTACGCCGACTATGAAGCCATGTTTCGCCAGGAGACGCCGGACGCCGTCTACCTGGCCGTGCCCCACGACCTGCACCTGGAGATGGCGTGCGCCGCCGTCGAAGCCGGCCTGCCTGTGCTGGTCGAAAAACCGCTGGCGCGCACGCTGGCCGAGGGGTTGGAGATCGTCAGGCGGGCGGCGGCGGCGGGCGTGCCCGTCGGTATCAACTACCAGTATCGTTACGACCGGGGCTGTTATGCCCTGGCCCAGGCCGCCCGGCGGGGCGATCTGGGCGAGCTGTACTACGGGCGCTGCCACGTGCCCTGGCAGCGCCAGGCCGATTACTTTGCCTCGGGCCCCTGGCGCGGCGAGCTGGCGCGGGCCGGGGGCGGCACGTTGCTCACCCAGGGCAGCCACGCGCTGGACGTGCTGCTCTGGGCCATGAATAGCCCACCTCGCGCCGCCACGGGCTTGACCGCCCGGCCCAAATTCCCCCAGGTCGAGGTCGAGACGCTGGCCCTGGGTATCGTCGAGCTGGACAACGGCGCGCTGATCCAGATCGGCAGCTCGATGGTCGTCCGGCCGGAGCAGGCGGTCACGTTGGAACTCTATGGCGAACGCGGCGCGGCGCTCTACAGCAACCGGCCCCTGCCCCATGTCCGCTTCCGGGGCCGCCATGTAAAGCGAGCGCGCCCGCCGGTCTGGGGTGTGCACGCCCTGCAAAGCAGCCTGGAGGCCTTTCGCGCCTGGGTGGTGGACGGCCGTCCCTACCTGACCCCCGCCGGGGAAGCGCTGCCGGTACTGGCCGCCGTAGAGGCTCTCTACCACTCGTCTCAGTCGGGGAAAAAAGAAACTAGTGCGTTGAACACGGGAGCAGAACCATGACCGAAACACAGCCGAACAAAAAGTCCGGAACCGAGGACCTGGGCTTTTGGCGTAAACTGGGCTACGGCCTGGGTGACATCTATGGCGGCGGCTCGGGCGTCGTCATCAGCTTTTACTACCTGGTCTTTCTGACCGACGTGGTGCGCATCAGCCCGGCGCTGGCCGGCACCGTCATCCTCATCAGCAAGGTCTATGACTCGATCACCGACCCCTTTGAGGGCCTCCTGGCCGACCGCACCCGCACCCGGCTGGGCCGGCGGCGGCCCTATCTGCTGGCCGGCATCCCGCTGGTTTTTCTATCCTTTTTTGCCCTGTTCTACCCCATCGACCTCGACCAGGAACTGCACCGTTTTCTCTTTGTGATCGTCTCCTACCTCTTTTTCTCGACGGTGGTCAGCATCGTCATGCTCAATTACAACGCCCTGCAATCAGAGCTGTCGCTGGACTATAACGAACGCACCGCGCTCAGCTCGTTCCGCATCTTTTTCTCCACCGTGTCGTCGATCTTGTGCGCGCTGCTGCCGCCCGAGATCGTCAAAGCCTTGCCCGACGTGCGGGCCGGCTATGTCGTCATGGGGCTGGCCTTTGGCGTCTTTTTTGCCCTGCCCTTTATCGCCACCGTATTCGCCACGCGCGAGAGAAAAGAGTTTCAGCGCCCGCCGCAGCCCTTTGACTGGCGGCTGGCCTTCCTCGAACCGTGGAAGATGCGCACCTTTGTCTACATCCTGGCCATGTACCTGCTGGCCTTTGTAGCCATGGACACCGTCAGCAGCATCGTCGTCTATTTCATGAAGAACTATCTGCAACGCGGCGGCGAGGCCAATTTTGTCAGCGGCACGCTGCTGGTGGCCCAGGTCGCCTCGCTGCCCTTTTACGTCTGGCTCAGCAAACGCAGCAGCAAACGGAGCGGCTACCTGGTCGGCGCCGCCATCTGGCTGCTGACCATGCTGTTCAGCTTTTTCATCGCGCCCGGCCAGCCCGCGTTTATCGTCTACCTCTTTGCCGCCATCGTCGGCCTGGGCACCGGCGGCATCATTATCATGGTCTATGCCATCTTTCCCGACATCCCCGACATCGACGAGCTGAAATCGGGCCAGCGGCGGGAGGGCATCTACTCGGCGCTGTTCACCTTTACCCGCAAACTCAGCTCGGCCTTTGCGCTGTTCCTGGTGTCCAACGCCATCGCCCTGGCCGGCTACCGGCCGCCGCTGGAGCAGGTGGTCGACGGCGCCACCCAACTGGTTGAACAGCCCCAATCCGACGCCTTTGTCTGGGTGCTGCGCCTGACCTTTGCCCTGGTGCCCATCGTGCTGCTGCTCGCCGCGCTGTTTTTCGCCCGCCGCTTCCCCCTCACGCCGGAGGTGCACGAACGCCTGCGCCGCGTGCTGGCCGCCCGTCGCAGCGGCGCGCCCGAATCGGACGCGGTTCAACGCGAAGCCGAGGCCCTGGAAAAGCTGCTCATCGGAGGTTGACGCCCATGTACGCTGCCAAAGTGGATTACAGCTTCCCGGTCCCCACGCTGCCGCCGCCGGGTTATCCCACCGCGCCGGCCCCCGACAGCTATGCGCCCCAGCCCATCGCCGCCGATTTCGCCGCCCGCCGCCGCGCTTTTTTTGCGCACGTCCAACGCAACCCGGCTCCGGCCAACCTCAAGGCGCCCTACTTCGAGCTGGCGCGCCTGGCCGCCGGCGGAAGGCCCCACGATGGTGTCTTTTACGCCGCCCTGGATTACATCGACGCCCGCAAAGACTGCGCCGACTTTGTGCTGCACGCCGTGCTGCGCCTGCTCTACCAGTTTCCCGATCGGCTGGACGCTGCCCTGCTGGACCGCGCCCGGCGCACGGTGTTGGGCTTCAAATACTGGCCCTCCGAGCCCGGTCGCGACTCGATGTGCACCTGGACCGAGAACCACCAGATCCTCTTTGCCGCGGCTGCAACCCTGGCCGGGCAGTTGTACCCCGACGACGTCTTTGCCAACTCGGGCCAGAGCGGCGTCGAGAAAATGGCCGAACATCACCCCCGCATCCGACGCTGGCTCGATCTACGCTTTTGCACCGGCTTTAGCGAGTGGCTGTCCCACGTCTACTATGACGAGGACCTGACCGCGCTGCTCAGCCTGATCGATTTCTGCCGCGACGAGGAGATCCGCCAGCGGGCGGCGATGGTCGTCGACCTGCTGCTCTTCGACATGGCCCTCAACAGCTTGCGGGGCGTGTTTGGGTGCAGCCACGGCCGCAGCTACGAGGCCCAAAAGAAATGGGCCGCCGCCGAGGACGTGGCCGACACCCAAAAGCTGCTCTTTGGCCGGAGCCAATTCTCCGCCGGGGAGAGCATGAGCGCCGTCTGCCTGGCCCTCAGCGAGGGCTACCGGTTGCCCCGGGTGCTGTACGACATCGCCAACGACCTGGACCGCGCTGTGATGGTCAACCGCCAGCGCCACGGCATCCGCCTGGCCGAGGCAGCGCGCTGGGGCCTGGGCTTCGACGACCTGGAGGACGGTTTGGTCTGGCTCAGCCTGGAAGCCTACGCCCATCGGCGCACCATCAACCTCTTTGCCCGGATGCTGGATACCTTTGACTGGTGGCACAATGCCTTCTTTGCGCCCTTTCAGGCGCGGCGAGGTCTCGTCACCACGGCGCGCCGCCTGGGCCTGCTGCCCCTCGTCGCCCGCCTCTTCCAGCGCGACCTGACCCGCAACACCCGCGAGCAGGTCCACGTCTACACCTATCGCACGCCGGATTATCTGCTCAGTTCGGCCCAGGACTACCGGCCCGGCTACGGCGGCGATCAGCAGCACATCTGGCAGGCCACCCTCGGTCCCGACGCCGTCTGTTTCACCACCCATCCCGCCCGCCGCGAGGGGCCGACGCCCAACTACTGGGCCGGTTCGGGCAGCCTGCCGCGCGTGGCCCAGGTGGAGAACGTAGTCCTGGCCGTTTACAACGTGGATACCCGGCCCAGCCTGTACGTGACCCATCGCCTGCGTTTCACCCACGCCTGGCTGCCCCGCGACCGCTTCGACGAGGTGATCGAGCGGGCGGGCTGGATCTGTGCCCGGCAGGGCGACGGCTACCTGGCGCTGCGCTCGCAGCAGCCCTATCACTGGCAGGCCGAGCCGGGCGAGGACCAGGGGCGTGAGGTCGTCGTCCCCGGCACGCAGAATGTCTGGCTCTGTGAGCTGGGCCGCCGCGCGGTGGACGGTCCGTTCGAGGACTTTGTGGGGCGCATCGTTGGGGCGGAGCTAACGTTCGGGCGGCTGCACGTTCGATACCACTCGCCCTCGCAGGGGTGGCTGGAGTTCGGCTGGCGCGGCCCGCTGCGCCAGGAAGGGCAGATCGTGCCGCTGGGCGGCTACCCCCGCTACGACAACCCCTACACCCAGGCCGGCTTTCCCGGCGGCGAAGTCACGATCCGTCACGGCGGTCACTGGCTGGAACTGGATTGGCTGGCAGGCGAGCGCCAGGCCAGCTCTTTTATCTGATGGGGGCACCTTCCAAGATCGACCGGCGGCTGCAACAGATCACCCTTCCGCAGGGCGCAGTGTGGCCGTTTTGCGACGCCACCGAAAGACAGGCCCCACTGACTGCCCGGATGGTGGAGGCCTGCTGGCCCCCCTTCTTTACACCACCCGCGACGGCGACCTGAGCCTGGTCCGGGAAATGGCAAGCACCCGCCGCTGCAACCAACTCTCTTGACATTTTTCTTCAGAAGACCTAAAATTGGCCGCGTCACCATCCACTCATTGCCGGCAACCCCGCAAAAGCGGCCCAGGATCGAGGTGAAGGAGAAGATCGCATGGAACGGGTCAAGGTTTTCGACGCAACGCTTTACGGCGGTGGACAATCGCCTGGCGTGGGTCTCAACCTGGAAGAAAAACTCGAGATCGCCCGGCTGCTGGAGCAGATGGGCGTCGACGTTATCCAGGCCGGCTTTCCGATCTCCTCGCCTGGAGAATTCAAGGCTGTACAGGGGTTGGCCAACGCCATCCAGCAGAGCACGGTTTGCGCCCTGGCGCGCGCCCGCGAGGAAGACATCGACGTGGCGCTGGCCGCCCTCAAAGGCGCCGCCCGGCCGCGCATCCAGATTGGGCTGGGCGTCTCGGATTCCTATGTCGTCGGCAAGCTCAAGACCAGCCGCCAGGCCGCGCTAGAGATGGGCGTCAAAGCGGTGACATATGCCCGTCGTTTCGTAGACGATGTACAATACTATGCCGCCGATGCATGTCGCGCCGAAGCCAGCTATCTCTACCAGGTGTTGGAAGCGGTCATCGCTGCCGGCGCTGCCACAGTCAACATCGCCGATGCCATCGGTTTTTGTGCACCCTCCGAGTGGGGGGCGTCGATTCGCGCCATCAGGGAAAACGTAACCAACATCGACCAGGCCGTTCTGGCCGTGCACTGCCACAACGACCTGGGCATGGCCACAGCCAACTCGCTGGAGGCGCTGCTGAACGGCGCGCGCCAGGTAGAATGCGCCATCAACGGCATCGGCGAGCGAACGGGCAACGCCAGCCTGGAAGAGATCGTCATGGCCCTCCACGCCCGCCGCCAGGCGCTGGGGCTGGATACCGGCCTCAATACCCGGCTGCTCTACCCGGCCAGCCAACTGGTGGCCCATCTGACCGGGCTGGCCATCCAGAGCCATAAAGCCATCGTCGGCGACAAAGCTTTTGCCTATACCTCTGGCATGTACCAGGATGGCGTGCTGCGCGGTCAGACGGCCGCTGAGGTTCTGGATCCACGGGCCATCGGCATCCTGGAGGCCAATACGCGCCTGCCTCTTTTGACCGGCCGCGAAGGGTTGCGCCGTCGCCTGCAAGAGTTGGGCTACTCGTTGAACGAGGGTGAGTTCGAGCGAGTCTACAGCCGCTTTCGTGACATGGCCCGGAAAAAGCCCGAACTGGAGATCCGCGACCTGGAAGGCATTGTCAGCGGCGAGACAGCCGTGTTTATGCAAGAGACCTACGAACTGGAAGAGATTCAGGTCGTCTCTGGCACAACGGTCATGCCTACGGCTACGGTGCGCCTGCAAAACGCCGAAGGTGAGACGGTGCAGGCCACCGGCTACGGCAACGGCCCCATAGACGCCGCCTTTAGAGCTATCGACAGCGTCATCAACGTACCCAACGAACTGCTCGAATATTCGGTGCAGGCGCTCACCGAGGGTGTGAATGCTCTGGCCAAAGTGGCCGTTCGCATTCGAGGCGAGGTCACGCTTGGTGACACGGGGCAAAAAGAGAAGCGGGTTTTCCTGGGGCGCGGCGCCGATACCGATACCATCATCGCCAGCGCCAAAGCTTATGTCTTTGCGCTCAATCGTCTGCTGGCAGCCCAAAAGGCCAGCAGACGCCGGCAGGCCATTGCCGAAGAAGTACAACGGGCGCTGGAAGAAATGAGCGCCCGCTATGGCACGGCCCATACCGGCGATTTTATGGGTTGGAGCGCTCTGCGAGACGAAGACCTGATCTGATCGTTCCCAGAGCGTTATTGCGCCCGCAGCGCAAAATGCGCCTCCAGCGTCGGCAGATCCACCTGACGCAGCGCCAGCCGAACCATGCTGTTCAACGGCACATCTTGGCGCAGATGGAGCCAGGTTTCCAGGTCGAGATCGGGTAACAGTAACCTGGCGCGCGAGCCGCGTTTTTCCAGCAACACTCCCTGGCCTTGCCAGTCAGGGTGTTGCAACAGATAGACCAGCGTCCAATGCCTCGTCGCAAGTCGCTCCGCCTGGCGCACACTGCCGCTCACAGCCTCGGCCGCGCCCACGCGCTGCAAAATCTCTTGCTCCGACAGCCCTCCCTCACCGCGTAGATAGGCCCGCAACTGCTGGTGGGCCACCAGGTCCAGGTAACGCCGCAAGGGACTGGTGACCTGCGAGTAGACCGGCAGGCCCAGGCTGGCGTGAGGCGCGGGCACACTCCTGGCCTGGCCCGGCCGGAGTGTACGACGCAGGGCGTACATCTCGGCCAGACCGCCGGGCACAGCGGGGGCATCTGAAGGGTCCTGAACCACAAAGGCAAAAGGGATACCGCGTTCCAGGGCAAAACGCGCCACCGCCTCACCTGCGATCAACATGGCCTCGCGCACCAGGTCTCGACTGCTCAGCGGCGGCAGTGGCCGGATGCTCACCAGCCCATCACACAGCCGCACCCTGGTTTCTGGAAACGCCAGTTGCACCGCTCCGTTTGACTGGCGACGGGCTTCCAGCCGTCGGGCCAGCCGGAGCAGGCTCTGCAAGGGCTCCTCTCCCAGACGACCCTCGGCCTCCTCGTAGGTCAACCGCGCCACACGCACCCAACTGGGCGTCACCTCTACGCTCGCCACCTCACCATCGACCGTCAGATCCAGGCCAAAAGACAGAGCCGGCGACACGCTTTCCATGCCCAGGCCCAGAGCTGCCACCAGCGCAGGCGGCAGCATGGGCACCGCACCCTCGGGCAAATAGAGGCTGGCCCCACGGGCGCGGGCCTCCAGATCGATGGGGCTGTTGGTTGGAACCAGGGCCGCCACATCGGCCACATGCACCCACAGCCGGTCGCCGTCCAGGCTCAACGCGTCATCGGGGTCCTGGCAGCCTTCATCGTCGATCGCCAGGGCCGGCAGGTGGGTGAGATCGCGCCGCGTCTCGGCGGGCAGCGGCGGCACCTCCAGTTCGACGGCGGATACTGCCAAGCCAAACCGGTGAGGATACGGATCGACCGTCACATCCCAGTGCGCCAGCTCCAGCAGCAGGGCGTGGCCGTTCTCGGCGCTCTCGCCGCGACCCAGATCACGCAGCAGGCGGCTCCTCTCGCTCCGACCGAGAGCCAGTTCTTCCACCTCGCGCAGGTAATACTCGTCTCCGGCCGCGAGCCGGCCGGCTCGCAGCCGCGCCACCAGATCTGCCCACGCCTGCCGTTCGGCTGCCTGGGCCTGCCGGGTTGCCCGTTCCTGAGCCAGCTCTTGCGGCGAGCGGGCCGTGATCTCTTGGGGCGTGCCGTGGAAATAGAGCCCGTCGTCTACCAGCCGCCACGTCGCCCAGGCCGTAGCCGGGGTGTAGACGCCATAGATCAACTCGGCCAACTCGGCCAGGTTCGTGTCGCCACCGACCACAAGCTCCCAGGCCGTTTCCACCTCGCCGGGTGATGATGGCAGCACCTCCAGACGCTCCACCGGCCCGGGATGCAACAACGAGACATCTTGGGGCCGCACGTCGAGTGTACGATCGTCCGGCAGGGCAATGGTGATCCTGCGACCGATCTGGATCACCCGCGCCGGCAGGTTTTTATAGAGCACCAGGCTCCCCTGACACAACTCACCCATCGCTCACATGCCTCATCCCAGGCTGAGCAGCGCCAAACAGCCGAAACCGAAAATGACCACGCCCGACACCCTGTTGACCCAGCGTAACCAGCGCGGTGTAAAGCGCCGCCGGAACAACCCTACGCTGCCGGCCAGCGTCAGCCACCACAATGCCGACCCGGCGAACACACCCAACACCAACACCCCGGCCGAGCCAAAACCCCGTTGCGCCTCGATCAGTCCCAGGCCGGCAAAAATGGCGGCAAAAGAGAGGATCGTCATCGGGTTGGTGAGTGTCAGAACAAAGGTGGAAACGAACGCGCCCAGCAGACTGCTGCCGCCGGCCTCTGTCGGCTCTTCGGGCGTTCGGCTCAGGAAAGCCTTGATACCCAGGTAACACAGGAACAAGCCGCCGATCAGGCGCAGCCAGACCTGCTGTTGCAGCAAAAAGCCAGAGATGGCCGTTAACCCGAACCCGGCCACCGAGCCATAGACGGCATCCGCCGAGGCCGCCCCTAACCCGGACACCAGACCCACCAGCCGCCCGCCGGTCAGTGTGCGCCGAATGCACAACACACCGATGGGCCCCACCGGAGCGGCGATGGAAAAACCGATGAGCAACCCTCGAAACAGCAGCGAGATCTCTACAGCCATGCCTCACCATCCGACAAGAACCCGATCCAAAAACCGATCTTTGCCTTCCGCCACCACGCAAAGCCGAAAAACGAGGAACAACCTGGCGTCTCGGCCATAGAGTGTAACACATCCCACCAGGATTGGCAAACGATGGCCTGAGACCCTCACAAATTGCCTCTTGACAAATCGGCCCAACAAGAGTATAATTGTGTCGTATAATACGACTACGAGAGGTCGCAGAGCGACGGAGGAAGCCCCTCTATCGCTCATTTTTTGTGCCCTGGTAACTGCTCAGCCTACCCGCCCGCAGGCTGAAATCGGTCATCCTATGCCACAATTTAGCCGACTGGGCCCGGTAAATCTGCAAAATGTAGCGGCATAAGAAGGCGCGGCATGCCCCTACCAGAGCCTGCGGGAGGGTGAGCGGTTACGTGCCCTGAACCGGTAATGACAACGTCCTCCGAGGAACGCCGCACACGAGGTTGGAAAACGCTGTTGACCGATCCAACAGAACCCCAGTTGCTGATCCTGTTTCAAGAATATCTGGTCCATCAAGGCATGGCGCCGGCGACGATAAGGAATTACCTGGCCGACATCAACAGTTTCTCCAGGTGGTACACTCTGGAGACGGCAAACGGCGCTTCGCTGCTCGATTGTTCCGCTGCCGATCTGCGCACTTTTTGTGCCACCATGGATCACAAAGGCCTGGCGGTCAGCACAATCAACCGGCGTTTGCAAGCCCTGCGCAAGTTCGGCCAGTTCACCGTCGAGGCCGGTCTGCGGGAGCACAATCCGGCGCACGACGTGGCTCTGCTTCCTGTGGCAAGCGCCTCACCGATGCGTGCGCTCAGCGATATCGAAGCGGACGAGTTATTGGAGACTATTTTGAGCCGGGCCAAACCCGGCCAGGCCAAACGCGACTATGCCATGGTGATGACCCTGCTGACCTGTGGCCTGCGACTGCGTGAACTGGTCGACCTGCTGCTCGAAGACGTGGAACTGGGCCCCGATCAGGGTTATTTGATGGTGGGTTCGTCGTCGGCGGCAGGCGGTCGGGTGATTCCTTTTGGTATGGCGCCGGCAAAAGCGTTGCAAGATTACCTTCGAGTACGGCCCAACGCGCCGGGTGAGGGCCGTTTTTTTCTCAACCGCGAAGGCCGGCCCATCGCCCCGCGCACCGTGCAGCGGATCGTCGCTCATTACGCCCAGGCAGCAGGGCTAGAAAATGTCTCGACCCAGACGCTACGCATGACCTTTGCTCACGCCATGTTCAAAGGCACAGGCGATCTGGAAACCGTCGCCAGGCTGATGGGGCACAGTTCAACCACTACCACCGCTCGTTATTTCGATCTGGGTGATTCGTAAAATTGGTTTCATACCCTTTTTTTGAGGAGGATGGCATTGGAACTCAAAGACTTTCGTGCGTTGCGCATCAGCCTGGCCTCACCGGAGCAGATCAAGTCCTGGTCTTACGGTGAAGTTCTCAAACCAGAAACCATCAACTACCGGCGGCTGCGACCTGAAAAGGACGGTCTCTTTTGCGAGGCCATCTTTGGTCCCACCAAAGACTGGCAGTGTTATTGCGGCAAATACAAGAACGTTCGTTACAAGGGCATCATCTGCGACAAATGTGGCGTGGAGGTGACCCGTTCGTCGGTGCGACGCGAACGCATGGGCCACATCGAACTGGCTGCGCCGGTGGCCCACGTGTGGTATGCCCGCCGCACGCCCAACTATTTGAGCCTGTTGCTCAACATCACCCGCCGCAACCTGGATCGCACCCTCTATTTTGCCCAGTACGTCATCACCGAAGTGGACGAAGAATCCCGGCAACGGGCTGTCCGTCGTCTGGCCGAAGAGGTCGAGCGCGAACATAGCCGCCAGCAAAAGGCCGTTGAGGAGAGCATCCAGGCCGTTGAGGCCCGTCTCGGCGACGAGATCCAGGCCGTTGAGGCGGATCGGGATGCCGTGCTGGCCCAACTGGATGAAGACCTGGCCGCCCAGACTGAGGAGATCATGCGCGAGGCCAAATCGCTACAGGCGCGCCTGGAAAGGGATATGGGCAAACAGGCCTCAAAGGCCGTGAGCTTTGCACCCTTGGGGGTCGAGATCGTGGCGGCGGGAACGGTCATCGGCCGGGAGCACCTGGCTCAACTCAACGAGGCGGTGCAGGCTCGCCTGAGCGAAGTGCAAAAAGACGCTGAGGACGAAAAAAGCCGCCAGACCAATCTCTACGACGCCCAGATCGCCGATGCCCGCCACGCTGCCGCTCTAGAGATGGAAAAACAACGCAACACCCTGGCTCAAAAACTCGACGCCCTCTCTACAGCGCAAGATATGAGCCTGGAGGAACTCAAAGGGCTGGCCACACTTCAGTTCTTTGGTGAGGCCCGCTATCGGGAGCTCAAGAGCCGCTGGGGGCAGGTGTTCAAAGCCAGCATGGGGGCCGAAGCCTTTTACGACCTTTTAGCCGCCATGGACCTGGACAAGATGAGTAAAGAGTTGTGGTACGAGGTGCGCACCACCCGCTCCAAACAACGCAAGAAACGGGCCGTCAAACGGCTGCAGGTGGTGGAAGCTCTGCGCCAATCGAACAACCGGCCAGAGTGGATGATCCTCACCATGCTGCCGGTCATCCCGCCCGATCTACGTCCCATGGTGCAGTTGGACGGTGGGCGTTTTGCCACCTCTGACCTGAACGATCTTTACCGGCGCGTCATCAACCGCAACAACCGCCTCAAGCGATTGCTGGAGCTGGGCGCGCCAGATGTGATCGTGCGCAACGAAAAGCGTATGCTCCAGGAAGCTGTCGATTCACTCATCGACAATTCACGCCGGGGCAAGGCCATGTCGCGCCGCGGCCGGCGGGAGCTCAAATCACTCTCCGATATGCTCAAGGGCAAAAAGGGCCGCTTTCGCCGCAACCTGCTGGGCAAACGCGTCGATTACTCGGGCCGTTCGGTGATCGTCATCGGTCCGGAGCTCAAATTGCACCAGTGCGGTTTGCCCAAGAGCATGGCGCTGGAGCTGTATCGACCGTTTGTGATCGCCAAGCTGGTGGAATACAACCACGCCAACAACGTCAAAGGCGCCCGACGCATCATCGAGCGCGAGCGGCCAGAGGTGTGGGAGGTGCTGGAAGAGGTCATCCGAGAGCGCCCGGTGCTGCTCAACCGCGCCCCCACCCTGCACCGGCTGGGTATTCAAGCCTTTGAGCCGGTGCTGGTAGAGGGCAAAGCCATCCACGTGCACCCGCTGGTGTGTGCAGCCTTTAACGCCGACTTTGATGGCGACCAGATGGCGGTTCACGTGCCTCTGTCAAAACGAGCGGTGGAAGAGGCGCGCCAGTTGATGCTGTCTACCAGGAACCTGCTGCTGCCCGCCAGCGGCGAGCCGGTGGTGGGGCCCACCAAAGACATGGTGCTGGGCTGTTATTACCTCACCATGGAACAGGAAGGCAAAAAGGGCCAGGGCATGGTCTTTGCCGATATCAACGAAGTCACGCTGGCCTTCAGCCTGGGCAAAGCCGATCTTCACGCCAGCATCCGGCTGCAGAACCCCTACTCGGAACCGGGCAGAGGACCAGCCCCCAGTGGATTGATCCAAACGACGGTGGGCCGGGCGTTGTTCAACGATATCTTGCCCGATGAGGTTCGTTTTGTCAACGAAACGCTGGACAAAGGCCGCCTCAAAAAGCTGGTGGCCAAATGTTACCAGATCATGGGCCTGGAAGAGACCGCCGAAGTGGTGGACAAGATCAAAGACATCGGCTTTAGATACGCCACCCTCTCTGGGGTCAGCATTGCCGTGGGTGATCTGACCGTGCCGCAGGAAAAAGATCGCATCATCCGCGAGACAGAAGAGATGGTGCACGAAGTGGAACGCCAGTATCGGCGCGGTCTGCTCACCGAGGACGAACAGTACACCCGCACCATCGAGCTCTGGTCGCGCGCCAAAGACGACGTGACCGAAGTGGTGGCCGATTCGTTGGACCCGACAGGGCCCATTCGTATCATGGCCGAGTCTGGCTCGACCAAAGGCGGCTATCAGCCTATCTCCCAGTTGGCCGGTATGCGAGGCCTCATGGCCGATCCTTCCGGGCGTATCATCTCGATGCCCATCATCTCTAACTTTCGTGAGGGATTGACCGCCCTGGAGTATTTCATCTCCACCCACGGCGCGCGCAAGGGTCTGGCCGATACGGCCCTGCGCACCGCCGACGCCGGTTACCTGACGCGGCGGCTGGTAGACGTGGCCCAGGACGTGATCGTCAACATGATCGATTGTGGCACCCGGGGCGGCATCTGGATTCGTGTCTCGGAGAACCTGGGCGGGCAAACGCTGACCGAGCGCATCGCCGGGCGCGTGGCCGCCGGACAGGTGGTGCACCCCCAGACCGGCGAGGTCCTGTTGCGCGCCGGTGAGATGATCGAGGACGACCAGGCTGAACTCGCCGAGGCTGCCGGTGTCACAGAGGTATATGTGCGTTCGCCGATGACCTGCCATCTCACGAACGGCATCTGCGCCCTGTGCTACGGACGAGACCTGGGGCGAGGCCAGTTGGTAGAAGTGGGCACGGCGGTGGGCATCGTGGCGGCGCAGTCTATCGGCGAGCCGGGCACGCAGCTCACCCTGCGCACCTTCCACACCGGCGGCGTAGCCCTCGGCGGCGACATCACCCACGGTCTGCCGCGCGTTGAAGAGTTGTTCGAGGCGCGCAAACACCCCAAGGGTGAGGCCGTCATGGCCGATATTGCCGGTCGGGTGGAGATTCGGCGCGAGGGCGGCGTGCGTATTGCCCGCGTCATCCACACCGAAATCAAACGCGACGAATACACGGTTCCCGGCAACTGGGCTGTGCAGGTGGAAGATCAACAACAACTCCAGGCCGGCGAGGTCATCGCCAAACGGGGCGATCAGCAGATGGTGGCCGAACACGGCGGGCGCGTCATCCGCGATGGCTTTGACGTCACCGTGGTTTATGAACTGCGCGACGAGCGTGAATACGAAATCCCATCGGCGGCGCGTTTGCTGGCCGATGAAGGCAACACCGTTCAGGCCGGGCAGCAGCTTACCGAGGGCACCAAGAACCCGCTGCGCATCTTGCGCATCCTGGGACGCGAGGCCACGCAACAATACCTGTTGCAAGAGATCCAAAAGGTGTATCGCTCACAGGGTGTGCCCATCAACGACAAACACTTTGAGATCATCATCCGCAAGATGTTGAGCAGGGTCCAGATCACATCATCGGGTGATACTCTGCTTTTGCCGGGTGAGCTGATCGACCGGATGGAATTCGCCCAGATCAACGAACAGGCGGTAGCCGCGGGTGGGCGACCAGCCAAAGCCACGCCGATTCTGTTGGGCATCACCAAAGTGGCCCTGAACACCGACAGTTTTCTCTCGGCATCGTCGTTCCAGCACACCATCAAAGTGCTGGCGCAGGCGGCCATTGAAGGCAGGCAGGATGACCTGCTGGGCCTCAAAGAGAATGTCATCCTGGGCAAGCGTGTGCCCGCAGGCACGGGCTTCCGCACGCCAACGGGGGCCACGCTGCCGTCTGGCAATAGCTACCAAAAGATCGCCGCCATGGCGGAACCAGAAAAACCTTCGCTGCGCGCCGGCGCCAGGCGCACCCAGGACGACGAATCGCTGTCAGAGATGGCCCTGATGGAAGCCCTTCTGGGCGGCGACGAGTAACCTCCGAAACAACCAGCCAGGGCAACCTGCCGCACGAGCGACAGGTTGCCTTTTTTTGTTTCACACGAGAACATATTGACAAATGGCAGGAAATCGTCTATAGTTGTGCCCGATGTACGGTCAGTAACACCTGGAGGATCAGAACTCATGGAAGTGGGCACCGTCCAACTGGTAGATATCGAACAGGAAATGCAGACCGCTTACCTGGACTATGCCATGAGCGTCATCGTCGCCCGCGCCCTGCCCGACGTGCGCGATGGCCTCAAACCGGTGCAGCGGCGCATCCTCTACGCCATGCACGACATGGGACTGCGTCCCACGACGGCCTATCGCAAGAGCGCCCGCATCGTGGGTGAAGTGCTGGGCAAGTATCATCCTCACAGCGACGCCGCCGTCTACGACGCCATGGCCCGCATGGCTCAGGACTTTTCGCTGCGTTACCCGCTGGTCGATGGTCAGGGCAACTTTGGCAGCATCGACGGCGACGCTCCGGCAGCCATGCGTTACACCGAGGCCCGCACGACGACCATCGCCCTGGAGATGCTGAATGACATCGAAAAACGCACGGTCGACTTTCGGCCCAACTTTGACGAGACGCTGCGCGAGCCTACCGTGCTGCCGGGCGGCATGCCCAACCTGTTGGTCAACGGCGCTTCGGGCATCGCGGTGGGCATGGCCACCAACATCCCCCCCCACAATCTGGCCGAAGTGTGCGACGCGCTGGTTTACCTGATCGAGCATTACAAAAAGCTGGACGACGTCACCATCGAGGACTTGATGCGCTTTATCCAGGGACCCGACTTTCCCACCGGCGGCGTCATCTACCGCCAGAGCGACGGCGACGGCGATGGTGACACATTACGCACCGCCTACGCCGTGGGCCGGGGCCGCATAAGCGTCCAGGCCAAAGCACACGTCGAAGAGATGACACGCAACCGCAGCCGCATCGTCATCACCGAGTTACCCTACCAGGTGAACAAGACCAACCTCATCGAGCGTATCGCCGAGCTGGTGCGCGATAGCCGCATCGAGGGCATCGTCGATCTGCGAGACGAATCGGATCGCCGCGGCATGCGCATCGCCATCGAACTCACCCGCACCGTCGAAGCCAAAGACATCCTGGAGCAACTTTACAAGTCTACGCCCCTGCGCACCACTTTTGGCGTCAACATGGTCGCCCTGGTCGACGATGTGCCTCGCCTGCTTTCGCTCAAAAAGATGCTGGAGCACTATCTGGAGCATCGCCGCCAGATCGTCACCCGGCGCACGCAGTACGATCTGGAGCAGGCCAAACACCGCGCCCACATCCTCGAAGGGCTGTTAAAGGCGCTGGATTTCCTCGACGAGGTGATCGATACCATCCGTCGTTCCCGCACGGCCGATACCGCCCGCGCCAACCTTCAACGTCGTTTCCAACTGACCGAAATCCAGGCCCAGGCCATCCTCGACATGCCGCTGAAGCGGCTGGCAGCCCTGGAGCGCCGCAAGCTGGCCGACGAGTACAAAGAGCTCAAGAGCCGCATCCAATATCTGGAATCGCTGCTGCACAGCCCGGCCAAATTGCTGGGGGTCATCAAAGATGAACTGCTGGCCCTCAAAGAGAAATACGGCGATCCACGCCGCACCACCGTCGCCGGGCAGGTGGGGGTGACGCTGGACGAGATCGTGCAGGAGGAGGAATCGCTGGTAGCACTCAGCCAGCGTGGCCACATCCGACGCAGCAGCACCGATCAGCGCCGTTCCATCTCGGCGGGGCGTGGCAAAGACGTGATCACGCATCTGCTGCACGTGAGCGGCGGCGACGATCTGTATCTCATCGGCAAAGACGGCCGGGCGGCCTGGCTGCCGGTGCATCAGGTGCCAGACATAACCAGCCAGGGCAACGGTGTGGCTGTGGCCGAGCTTCGTCCGGATCTGGGTGATGCGGAGATCGTGGCGTTGCTGGTGCTGCCCAGGACAGAAACCCCAGAAGGGCACCTGCTCATCGCCACCGCCGGCGGCAGGGTCAAACGCTGCTCGTTGGCCGATTTTATTTCGGCGGCGAGCAAAGGCCCGACCGAAATCGTCGGCCTGGAACAGGGAGACTGGGTGGTGAGTGTTTACCTCACCAACGACGATCAAGAGGTGCTGATCGTCACCAGTCAGGGCAAGGGCATTCGTTTCCAGTTGGAGGAGGTGCGTCCCATGGGTTTACCGGCCAGCGGCGTGGGCGCTATCCGACTGGCTCCCGGCGATTGGGTGGTGGCGGCACTGCCGGCCCGCAAGAGCGGTCAGCTTTTGACCGTCACCAACCTCGGTTGGGCCAAACGCTCGCCTCTGAGCAGTTTTCCGACCCAGAAACGGTACGGCGCAGGAGTGGTGACCCACAACACCTCTCGCCGGAACGGCCAGGTGGTGACCGCCTGTGTGGTGGGCCGGGGCGGTCACATCGACGTGTTGACTGCCAAAGGCGGCGTGGTGCGGTTGGCCATCAAGGACGTGCCAGGCATGAACCGATCCACGTTGGGCAAACCGGTCATCGACCTCAAAGCTGACGACGCGCCAACCGGTATCCGTATCGAAACCGTCTCGGCATCGATCCAGGCCGAGCCGATCAAGGCAGAGGAATAACCTCCAGCATACCAATCAAAAAACGAGAATCAGAGGGTAGCATGAACTTTCGAGACACCTGGCAAAGCTGTGAGACCTGTGGCAAAAAATTCATCTATACCGTGGAGGAACAGCGTCGCCTGCACACCCTGGGCATGGGCGATTATGCACCCACGCAGTGTCCTACCTGTCGCCAGAGCGACATGGAAGGCGTCAAGCTCATCGGTCAGATCAAGTGGTACAACTCGGAAAAGGGGTACGGGTTCATCACCAAAGCCGATGGCAGTGAGATATTTTTTCACCGCAGTAATCTGAGCGGCGCTCACACTGTGTCAGAAGGCCAGACGGTGGAGTTTGGCATCGTACAGACAGACAAGGGCCCCGAAGCGGTCAACGTCGAACCGTTGCCCCACTGAATTGCACCGTTTCCAGGGCAGCGTCGTACGTCCCGGCCATCGTCGACCAATCGTAGCGCGCTACCTGGCGGCGCAGGCTGAACTGCCTCACCGGTGCGATGTCTGTCACGGCCTGGCGGAGCAAGGTCACCAACTCGTCAGCGTTGCGATACAGACAGCGGCCGTGGTGTGCTGGCGGCACCAGGGCAGGATAAGTCAGCCGGTGAGGCAATACCGGGAAACAATGGCAGTACAGCGCCTCGATCACTGCCGCGCCGAAAAAGTCGTGAATGGCGCTGCTGACCACGATGTCGGCCTGCCACAGCCAGCGGGCATAGGTCGAAAAATCCTCAGCGTAGCCAAACCGCACGATGCGCTCCCCCAACCGGGCCTGCACGTGTTCGAATTCGGGTGGCACACGCACAAAATGCTCACCCAACAACGCCACGCGGAAATCCAAGCCCTCGCTCTGCAGCGCAAATAGGGCCTCGAAAAACTGGGCCGGATTCTTGTCGTACTCCCAGCGGTGATTCCACAGCAACAACGGTGGAGCGAGATCGTCAGAGACGCCGGTGGGGCGATGAGCGTCGAAACGGGCGAGATCCAGGCCCAACGGCAGCACGTGGCTTTTGTGCATCAGGCTGTGAACGGTTGCCAGCTCGTTGTGATCGGGAAAGTGTTTCAGCAGGCGGGGCAGTTCGTCGAAAAAGCTCTCCAAATGGAACGCCGAGTTGAAAAAAACGGCGTCGGCAACCAACGCGCTGGCATAATTGATAAAACCATAGTGCACATCGCGCCTCTCGCCCGGCGGCAGCGGGTAGGTCAGTTGATTTTCGTGCAAGTAGAGAGCCGCCGGCAGGTGAGACGTCCGATCGCGAGTGAGAGCCAGAAAGGTGGTCAGATCCAGCATGTCGGTCGCCAGGATCAGATCGGCTTGCAAACCCTGCTCGCGGAAACGGCGGGCCAGCGTCACCGCGCCGCCGTGCATGCGCCACTTCCAGAACTGGCCCTTGAGGGTGAGGGGAATCACTTGGTGCCTGCTGGCGGCGACATAACCATCGACCCAGGCGGCGTGCGATCCGGTATAATAAGGTTCCAACAACACAATACGCATACCGTTCCTCAGGCGAGGTGAGCTATTCTGGATCGTAGCATAACACAAAAGCCGCGTGAGGTCAAGAAGTGGGGAGGAGCCGCCCATACGACGGGCTGGACCACGAGATACCCTGGCCCCGACCACAGCAGCGCGCTCGCTAAAGCCAGCAAAAAAAAGAGCCTGGTCAATGGAACCAGGCTCTCTCGTTTGCCACACCCAAAACACCACCAACTGCTCAGTTTTTTCGGTTCAGAATATCGTCAAAGCCATATCGATTAAAGACCTCTTGAAGACCAGGGCTCAACTGGCGTGAGACCCTCTGAAAGGCCTCGTGGGCGCGATCCTGGCCAAACCACTCTCGAATCACCCGATATTGCGTTCCGAGAAAAGACTGATAGAGCTTTGCCAGATCCTCAGTCTTTAGCGCCGGCTCGGTTTCATCCTGAATGCGGCCCATCTCGAATCGGATCGGGAGATGAGCGCAATGCACATTGACCTCCGCCTCGCACGCCCGATTATCGGGTGGATGACGCCACGGCAACGTGCTGCGACACATCAACTCGGCAAACTCGCGGAAGAAACGGCGCAGACGTATCTTTTCCTGGTCGCTGGATCGAAGCAGGCCCACAGCCGTCAGGCAATACAGAATCTTGCTCGTCTCAAACACGGTCAGATCGTTGCCGGCAGCGATGACAGCCACATCTTTGGTGCCATCTACAGAATCCAAAACCTGGCGTTCAACCTGGGTCATTTCCAGGTCGGGCCGGGGATCGGACTGCACCTCAAAGATCGTGTCCGTCGATGGCACGAGTTTCTGGATCGTGTCCCAGTTATCTACCCAGCGCGTGCCACCCAGGATAAAGTTGTCGATTGTCAGATTGAGAGGAACACACTCGACGGCATCGCCCATGCCCTGATCGAAGGAAAACTGGCCTTCCTCCCAACGGAAAAGATCATAGATATCGTTCAACACCTGCGGTTGAGCTACTGCGACGTCGGATGGCGGCAGTACATAGGCCTCTCGACCGGCGCCATCCGCCGTTTCCACCACCCAGTCCGAGGTGGCGCACACCGGCTTGCCACCCTGAAACGTCACCGTACGAAGAGCCCTGCCATCGGTGACACTCAACGTACCGGTGTGCTCACCTGAAGCCAACAAGCGGATTAGATCCGGCAGGTGGAAATTCCGCAGATCCCCCGAAAGCAGCATCAAACCCCGCCCGGACATCACGCTGGCACTGGATTCATCCTCAGATGCAATACGCTGCATGATACCGGCCAGCCAATCGGCCTCCAGGCTTGCACAGCCGGCCGAATGCTCCAGAATAGCCAGGTGTAGAGGGGAATCGCCGCGTTGTTGAGCTGACAACAAAGCCGCTTGAGCAGATGCGGCCAACTGCTGCAAGTATTCCAACCGCTTCTCCATGAGCGCCAAAGCCCGATCCCGTGGCACCTTGTTCAACAAAAAGATGCCCAAATCATAGTCAAAATAGCTCCGCTCCTGTGAAGCAAGGTTTTCATCCATTGCCCGGAAAAACGCCACCCGTCCGGCATCCGTCAACCTGAAAACCGAGCGTACCGGCGCTCCGGCTTCCTGATACTTGGTTTCGACTATCAGCCCCTGGTTGCGCAGCTTGTTCAGAGAATAATATATGGCTGCCGTGCTCACGTTGATCCAGATATCTATACCTTCGGACTTGATGATCTGGTTGATCTCGTAGCCATGCATGGGTTTGTCCATCAACAACCCCAGTAACAAAAGATCGGTTTTGGTTGCCATTCACCACCCTCGTGCTGCTGCCTAGCTTTAACGCCTGCACCTATTCTAGCACAAAAACTTTTAAATTTCAAGCTTTTGTTGTAAACTACTCTTGACAAAAAGATTTTATTTTGGTATAATCGTTATCGAACTCAAAACCTATGGAATACTCAGGTTTGGAATAGCAAACCACACCCTATAATAAAGGATATTCGTCATGGGCGACAGAATCTCAAGGCGAGATTTTATCCGTTCGACGGTGGTGGCTGGCACCCTGTTGGCCACAGGTCAGGGTGTTGCGGCGGCCAAACACGCCGGGTCAGATACACCCAAAACCAAATACGCCATGGTCATCGATACCACCAAGTGCACCGGTTGTGGGGCCTGCGTGGACGCCTGTAACCTGCGCAACAACCTGCCCCAGGGCGTGAGTTATGTACGCATCTATGCCAAGGGTGAGGGCGAAGAGCAGTGGTTCATGCCAGTCCAGTGTCAACACTGCGCCGATGCCCCTTGTGAAACCGTCTGTCCCACTCACGCCACTTACCACACTGTCGACGGGGTGGTGCTGATCAACGAAAAGCTGTGTGTGGGCTGCCGCTATTGCGAGGTGGCCTGTCCTTACCAGGCTCGCCGCTTCGACCACGACCGGGGCGTAGCTGACAAGTGCTGGCTGTGCATGGATTACGTGCTGGGCGGCGGCGAACCGGCCTGCGTCCACTCGTGTATCTTGGGGGCGCGTATCTTTGGCCGTTTGGACGATCCAGACAGCGAGGTCTCTAAACTCATCGCCTCCGGAGTAGCCAAACCACTTCATCCCGAGTTTGGCACAGAACCGGCCGTGCTGCATTACATTATTGGGTGACCTTTCACATCGAAGTGAGGTGCAACAATGCAAGAAGCCTGGCATTGGCTACCGGCCATCTATCTCTTTTTGGGAGGCCTGGGAGCGGGTGCGTTTCTGGTAGCCGCACTGGTAGAATTGACCGGTGAGCGCTACAAACACGATTTCTGCCCCACCACTCTTGTGGGTGCTACCGTCGCCGGCCCAGCCGTGGCCCTGGGATCTGTCATCCTGATCTTTGACCTGGGCGCCGGCCAGCGAGAACCCTGGCGCATCTTTTACATGTTCACTCATCCCAGTTCGGTGATGACCTGGGGTATCTGGATCTTGTCTTTCTTTATCCCCCTGGCCTTTCTCTATGGCTTTCTGGAGTTGATGGAAGTCTACCCCAATGCCTGGGCCAAGATCACCGGCAAGCTCCGCTTCCTCGCAAAGTTCCCTGTGCGCCGCATCAAACGGTTCGCCGCGGCAACGGGCAGCGTTTTTGCGGTGGCCACCGGCGTCTACACCGGCGTGCTGCTCAGCGCCGTCGGGCCGGCCATGCCCCTGTGGGGCGCCGACCTGTGGCCGGGACTGCCGATCCCGTTGCTGCCGATCCTGTTCCTCGTCTCAGCGGTTTCGACCGGCATGGGTCTGACCATCGACCTGGCGGCAACGATCGCTGTGCCAGAAATGCAACGCCGCTTCCATGCCTTGCCGCTCATTCACCTGGCCGCCATCGGCCTGGAAGCGATCCTGGTCGGCCTGCTGCTCTACTCGGCCAATAGCCTGGGCGGGGCGGGAGCTATGTCGGTGCAGGTGCTGGTTTCCGGCCACATGCGAACGGCTTTTTGGGTCGGCT
Organism: Chloroflexota bacterium; assembly: GCA_049324835.1. GTDB lineage: Bacteria > Chloroflexota > Anaerolineae > CAYNKW01 > CAYNKW01 > JBMOMT01. The sequence goes on from JBMOMT010000063.1 coordinate 45,465, forward strand.
TTGTAGCCATCGGCCTGATTTACCCGTTCGTCGTACATGCCTATGCTATAGGCGCCGGCAGCCACTCGGCGGCCTCTGGCATTGGCTCCGGCATCGGCATCGTGGTGGCCGGATTGTTCTTGCGCTACATCATCCTCGCCAGCGGCATTCAGCCGATCTTGTAAGGAGGCCTAGATGCTCCCTGCCAAATGGCCCAAGTGGACACTAATCGTCATCGCGATGGCGCTGGGTGCGTTTTCCATCGCCATTGCCCTGTTGCTGGAACCGGTGGCTCAGGCTGTGTCGCCCGAATTGACACCCACGCCAACGGTCTATCACATTCAGTATGGCAAACAGATCTCTGAGGGCTGTGAGGATTGCCACTTTGACAAATCTGCCCTGCAAGCCAGCGCCGAACCCGGAACCGATTTGGAAGCCGTGTGGATCGAGCCCGAATCGCTGGCCATGGTGCACGGCCGGCTGGGCTGCGTGACCTGTCACGCTGGCGATGGCACCACGGATGCCAAAGACGCCGCCCACGAAGGGCTGATCGCCGATCTGAGCGCCGTCCGGCCTATGGATTGTGTGGTGTGCCACACCGACCTGCCGGAGGTCATCCCCGGCGACCGGTTGAAAACGCCCCACCGCATCGTGTTGGACAAGGTCGAACATGGTGAGTCCGACTTGCCGTGCAGCGATTGTCACGGCGGCGTGGGCCACGGCTTCGACCCGGTGTCCGGTGAAGTGATCTGCTCCATGACTGTCTGCTCAGACTGCCATGAGGAACTCAATTTGGCCATCCAGATGACCGACTGCGAGGGCTGCCACATTGGCCCGCACGACGTCTCTGAGGGGCTGGCCTGCGACGATTGCCACGCTTCGCTGGAAACGTGGTCGGACATTGAGGCCAGCATCCACCCGGAACTGGTCAGCCACGGCAAACACACCGAACTCGGCTGCTTCGAATGCCATACCTGGCCAAACTTTGAGGACATCAACGGCCAATCGGATTGTATCGATTGTCACGCTCAGGGTCACGAAAAACCGGCCGATACCGACTGCGCGAAATGCCACGAAATCGGCGTCGATTGGCGGCTGACCGATGCGGCTGCTATCGATCACACCGAGTTCTGGGCTTATCACCAGGGAGCGCACGCGTTGGTCGATTGCCAGGGCTGCCACCTGGAAGGGCGGTATCTGGGGGCAATGGATCCAGATTGCGCCAACTGCCACGCTTTGAATCAGGATACCTGCGATCCTAACAAGCCGTGCGTGGATTGTCACGTGTCGGACAGGTCCTGGTCTGAGATCGGGCAATAGAACCAAGCCGGCGAGTCTGAAAGGAGAAAGTCCGAACAAGAGATATTCTACCACTCAACTGACTGTTTGTTGTCTAACGTTTCTGTCAAGCTGTAACACCAAAAAATACCTGGAGGAACAAACATGCACAAGAAACTCAGTATTGCCATCGTGTTGACCCTGGTGGTCAGCCTGTTGTTGGGTAGTGTGGCCATCGCCCAGGAGCCCAGCGGCGACTTTGGTGTCATCCAACGAGCCGCCGATGCCTACCTGACGTCGGCTACTCCGGTCATCACCGCCGACGCGCTCTATGCGCTGCTCAACGACGGCGATGCCAGCAACGATCCGTTCATCGTCAGCGTACGCAGCGCCGAACACTATGCCCTGGGCCACATCCCCGGCGCGGTCAACATCCCCTGGAAACAGATCGCCAAGGCAGAAAGCCTGGCCCAACTGCCCACCGACAAACAGATCGTGACCTATTGCTACACCGGCCACACCGGTCAGGTGGCAGCCACGGTGTTGGGCACCCTGGGCTACAACGTGGTCAACCTCAAGTTCGGTATGATGGGCTGGACCAAGAACGACGAGGTGTTGGCTATCACCCGCTTTGGCCCCACCACGGATCAGCGGGACTATCCGCTGGAGACGGAAGCCAACGAGGCTACCGAGACCTACGATTTCCCGGTCATCGACACCGGCAAGGACGAGGTTGAGGACATCATCGCCGCCGCCGCCGATGCCTGGCTGGCCGAAGCCGCGCCGACCATCGCCGCCGACGCCCTCTTTGAATTGCTCAACGACGGCGACACGTCCAACGACCCGTTCATCCTGAGCGTACGCAGCGCCGAGCACTATGCTCTGGGCCACATCCCCGGCGCGGTCAACATCTCTTTGAAGGAATTGGCCAAGCCAGAGAACCTGGCCAAGCTGCCCACCGACAAGCAGATCGTGACCTACTGCTACACCGGTCACACCGGCCAGATGGCCACCACCGTGTTGAGCCTGTTGGGTTATGATGCCATCAACCTCAAGTACGGCATGATGGGCTGGACCGAGGACGACACGGTGCTGGCGACGGGCCGCTTCGACCCGGCCACCCAGCCGGATTATGCCTTCGAGGGCTCGTTGGCTCCGGCTGCCGAGGAAGAAACGACCACCGAGGAAACCACCACAGAAGAAGCGACCCCTGAGGTGCTCCCTGTCACCGGTATGGATCCGGTCAGTGTGGCCCCCATCGGTCTGGTGATCTTTGGTGCGCTCTCTATGGGCATTGGCGCGGTTGGCTACGCCATCAACCGTCGTAAGGCCGCCTAACTCTGCGTGAGCGCAGCCCACACGAGGCTTGCGCGGCAGAAAGGGTCTCTTTGGCTGGCGGGTGGAACTTACACCCGCCAGCCAGGGCCCAGATCGTTGGGTGCAGGTCTGTGACCGAGCAAAGCTGGGCCATAGACCTGCACTGAGCGAAAACGAGTTAACCCGGTGTCTATGAGTCACAATCGAAGTGACTTTTTATCCAAGATGGAGGAAACCCAATGCTGAAACACCTCCCCAAGCTGCTCTTGATGAGCCTGCTGCTCCTTCTTGGCGGCCTGACCATCGGCTGTGTCGAAAACGAGCCTATTGAGCCGGTGCCGCCCACACCCACCACGGCTGCAGCCATCCAGCCCCAGCATCCCGAGATCGCGCCCACACCCACGCCTGGAACGCGAGACTTTCCACTGCCGGCGCCCACCCTGCTGCCGGTGGCGGCTCGACCTGACAGCCAGAACTGCATCGACTGCCACACCGACGTGGAGAAAATCAAACTCAACGCCGAAGCGGTCGAGGTCGTCGAGTCGCAATCTGAAGGCGAAGGCTGAGGGGGCGACGTGCCTCCGTTGGAGGTA
>JBMOMT010000064.1:0-214290 GCA_049324835.1 Chloroflexota bacterium
CCGCTACATTTTGCAGATTGACCGGGCCCAGTCGGCTAAATTGTGGCACAGGATAACCGATTTCAGCCTGCGGGAGGGTAGGCTGAGCAGTTACATTTTATCTGCGAAAATCTGCGTGAATCTGCGTCCGATTTTAGGTTTGGCAGGAAGTCTGGGTAGTTACGAAAAGCCGCGATTCTTGCCTCAGGGCGTGATGACGGTGCGCACACCCTCGCCAAAGTGTTCCAGGGCGTCCATCACCTCGTTCACCGCAACGACATCCAGCGGGATGGTCCGGCTAATCACCTGCGACAGATCCAGACGGCCCTGCCGCACAAACTCTAGCAGCACCGGCAACTCGTGCAGCAGATGATCCGAAGCCCCGATCACCTCTGCTTCTTTGCCCAACAACTCGCGGTAGGAATCGATCTCGAAAGGCCGGTCACACAGCCCCACCAGCACAGCCCGACCCAACACGCCCAGGCATTGCACCGCCTGACGCATCGTCAGCGGCAGACCGATCAGCTCCAGCGCCACGTCGACGCCGCGTCCGTCTGTCAGGCGGCGCAACTGGGCCACAGGGTCCTCCTGTGCGGCATTCACAGCGATAGCGCCGAAACGCCCGGCCAGTTGCAGCCGGGCCGCGTTGATATCGACAGCGTACACCTGCAACGCGCCGCACGCCCTGGCAAGCTGGATCGCCGACATGCCCAGCCCGCCAACGCCAAACACCGCCACCGTCTCGCCGGGCTGCAACCGCCCCTTGCGCAGAGCGTGAAACGAGGTGGCGGTGGAGCACATCAGCACCGCCGCCTGCTCAAAGGAAACCCCATCCGGTATCGGCACGGCGTTGCGCGCCGGCACAACGATGTACTCGGCAAAACCGCCATCGCAGTGCTTGCCGATCATCCTGCCCTGGGGACAGAACTGCTCGTGGCCGTTGCGACAAAAGTAACACTCGCCGCAGGTCAGCAAATAGTGCAGGCACACCCGGTCGCCAACGCCCACGCTGCGCACACCGGCGCCAACTTTTTCCACGACGCCGGCCACTTCGTGGCCCAGCGTTTGCGGCAGCGGCCCAACAGGCGAAGCCCCGGCCCGATAGTGCACGTCCGAGTGACAAATGCCGGCGGCCCTGATCCGCACCAACACCTCTTTTTCCATCACGTTGGGCGCGGGTATGTCTTGCTGCTGCAACGCCTCTCCGATTTTAAACAGACGAATGGCTCTCATCGCTCCTCCTCGAGTCCTGTGCAAGAATATAGTCGATTTCCTGTCGTACGCCATCGGGCAACGGCGTGGCCTTGTGCGCCTGGATGATGCTCAACGTCTTGTCCCGCAGCCGCTCGCCCAGACGCTTGCTGCCCGCAGCCGCCCACTCTTCGAACCGGCGGCGGTCGAACAGGGTCGGCTGCCACAGCTCCCGAAAATGTTTGACGGTGTGTTTCTGCGTGAGGAAATCGCCGCCCGGCCCCACTTGATGGATCACTTCCAGAGCCAGCGCGGCGGCGTCCAGCGACAGGCCGGCCGCAAAGCGACGCATCATGGAAATCGTCTCCGCCGTCAAGACGATCATCTCTGGCGAGGTGGTCAGCCCTGCCTCCAGGTAACCGACGTCGTGCACCAGGTTGTTGCCCGCCAGCAGCGCCACCAACACCGAAAAGGTAGCATCGACCGCGGCCTGCTCGTCCATGGCGCAGCTATCCGAGTGGCCGGCGTAGCCCCAGGTGGGCAGGCCGTAAAAACGACCCATCTCGGCCACAGCCACACGGGCCAATTGAAATTCGGGCGCACCGTAAACGCTGATAGTCGTCTTCATATCCATGTGGTGCAGCCCGCTGCCGTAGACGAACGGTGCGCCGGGCCGTTGTAGTTGGTGCATCACCAGACTGGAGAGCACCTCGGCGTTGCCCAGGGCCAATCCAGCGGCCAGCGTTACCGGAGCCGTGCCGCCCATCATCGGCGCCGGCGAGTGAACGATGGGCAATCCCTGCTCGGCCATGTAGAGCAGCTTGCCGGTGGCCGTCTGCGAATGTTTGAGCGGCGTCGATGGCTCAGAGTAGAGCAGCAGCGTGGGGTTGAGGCGTAACGCGTCCATGCCGCCTGCCGCCGCAGCCGCCATGGCAGCGATGGCCTGGCAGTCGGCGCGGTCGTCGCACACAAAGACGAGCGGCTTGATCGTGTGCATCAACATCAGGGCGAATTGCTGGCGGTAGGCGTTGGCCGCGCCCAGATCGGCGGGGATGCCCATCGACATACAAAAGCTCAGCTCTGGCAGCGCATCGACCAGGTGGATGCAATCCACCACGTCGGCGACGGTGAACGGGCGGCGCTCTCTGCTGCGCGGATCGAGGTAATTGGGACAGTCGGAGCCGGTGCCAAAATTCACCGTCTGCCCCTCCAACGGCGCGAGCACCTCATCACCTCCGCGGCGGCAGAGGGCAATACGCGAGGGGGCCAACGCCAGCGCCCACTCCACCAGCCCCGGCGGAAACCTCACCAGGTTTTCATCACTGATGATAGCGTCGGTGTCGCGCAGCAAGGCCAGCGCGCCATCGTGATAGATACGCACGCCGGTGCGGCGCAGAATCTCCAGCGACGCGCGGTGGATCGTCTCACATTGCTCGCGGCCGAGCATGCTGAGGCGAGGAATGGCAAACATCTCTCGAGTCATATGATACCCTCCCAAGAACAGTCAGTCTTCCAGACTTTGGCTCCGGGCGCGCCCGGCAGCCGTCGCCAGCGCCTCGCCGACCATCACCGGAACGATGGTCTGGCGATATTCCCGCGAGGCGCGCATGACACTGCTGCGCGGCTTTGATTCACTCTGGGCGATGCGCGCCGCCTGCGCAAAAACCTCTGCCGTGGGCGATTGCCCCAGCAAAAAGGCCTCACACTGTTGGGCGCGAAAAGGGCGCGGCGCTACCGGGCCAAGCGCCACCGCAGCCCGCCGGATGCACGCTCCAGCCTCGTCCAGGCACACCATCACGGCACAGTTGAGGATGGGCAGCACCAGCGACGCCCGCCGCCCCACCCGCCGCCAGGCCGTGCCGTATCCCCTGGCCAACGATGGAGCCGGAAAACGAAGGTGGCTGACGATCTGGCGCGACGGATCGACCGCCGAGACACCCGGCCCTCGGAACAGCGTCTCGACGGCCAGCCAACTGGCCCCCTCCGCATCGACGACGCGCGCCTCGGCTGCCAGCGCCAGAGCAACCACCGCGCCGTCGGCAGCGGGCATGGCCTGCACGATGTTTCCGACCCAGGTGGCAGCGTGCTGAATGCCCAGCGCGCCCACCGATGCAGCAGCCTCGACCAGGGCGTGTACATTTTGGATCATAAAGGGCGCGCCCTGGAGCGCGGCGAACGTCACCGCCGCCCCAACCTCGACCCAACCATCGACGACTGCGATCTGGTTCAGGCCAGGGATGCGGGTGATGTCCACCAGACAGTCTGGCCTTATCCTGCCCCGGCGCAGGTCGGGCATCACATCGGTGCCGCCGGCGATCAGCCGCGCCCGGCCATCGTGAGCCACCAATGAAACGAGCGCTTCTTCAATCGAGGCAGGAAAAAGGTATTCCGTCATGCGCGTCACCAAGCCATACGAATCTTGTGCGCCTGCAGCACACGCTCTGGTGTGGCGGGAATCTGGCGCAGGCGGGCGCCGATAGCCCGCGACACGGCGTTGATGATGGCTGGAGTCGTGGGCAGCATGGCTGCCTCGCCCAGCCCCTTGACACCGTAAGGACCGTGAAAACCTGGCACCTCCACCAGGATCACCTGGATGTCCGGCATCGACCTGGCCGTCGGCAGGTAATAATCGCTCAGGCCGGTGCTTGCGCCGGGGATCACTTCCTCCATCAGCGCCGCGCCCAGGCCCATCAACACCGCCCCTTCGATCTGCCCCCTGGCATCCAGCGGGTTGACCGCCCGTCCGACGTCGTGCGCCGCCACCAGGCGCGTCACCCGCACCTCACCCGTGTGCAAATTCACCACTACCTCGGCCGCCTGCGCCCCGGTGACAAAATAGGGCACGTACTCTGGCCGGCTGGCGGACGGGTACAGCGGTGAGAGATCAAACATCCCCACCACCTTACGAGGCTGCCCCATACGGTCGAATTCGTAGGCCACCGCGCTCAGTGAAACCGAACGTGATGGCTCGCGCTGCGAAATAACGCGCCCCTCTGCCAGCAACAGGTCATCGGGCGGGCAGTCGAGCATCTCGGCGGCGGCGGCCTGGATGGCGCTCTTGAGCTGGCTGGCGGCGCGTATCACCGCGCCGCCCACCCAAAACGTGGCCCGCGACGCCCCCTGAATACCGCTGTCGGGTGTGAGGGCTGTGTCGGCGTTCACCACCTGGATCTGGTCTCGCGATACGCCCAACACCTCGGCGGCCAGCTGGCTCATCACCGTGTTGGTGCCCTGACCATAATCCGGCGCGGAGCAATAGACCACCAGGCGTCCATCGAGGGCCAGCTCGGCGTGGGCCTGGCAACACAGCGAGCCAGACTTGCCGAAACGATACCACATCCCGGCCAGCCCCACGCCTTTACGCATCGCGCCATTGGCCCCCTGGGCCGCGTTGAAACTCTCTGCCTCATCCATCCAGGCCCGGTAGGCAGGCCGGACAGCCTCCAGCACCTGAGCATAACCCAGCGACTCGGCCACCGGGTAACCGAGAAAAGACACCTCCGACTGCCTCAATACATTCTTGAGCCGAAACTCCAGGGGATCATGGCCCAATTGAGCCGCCAATTCGTCCAGGACACATTCGAGAGCAAACGTGGACTGGCTGGTGCCAAAGCCACGAAACTGCCCGGCCTTGGGGCCATTGGTGAATATGCTGCGCGCCTGGCTATCAGCAGCCTGCCAGCGATACGCCCCGCCGCTGGCCGTGACGGCATAATTGGGGATGTATTGCCCGTGAGCATCGTAGCCGCCGGTGTTGATGTCGATGCGGGCGCGAAAACCGGTCAGCCGCCCGTCGTACATCGCGCCGACGGTATAATCCATGCGATAGGGATGGCGTTTGGGAGAAGCATCGAACGACTCGCGGCGGGTGTAGACCAGCCGCACGGGAACACGAACGTGGTAAACCATCAGCGCCGCTGCTATGAGCGGCCAGGGGTCTTGTTTGCCGCCAAAAGAGCCCCCCGTTGGTGGCACGATCACCCGCACCCCTTCCGGCGGCAGAGCCAGCACCTCGGCGATGTAGCCCTGCGCCCAATGCGGCTGGTGATTGCCGGCCACCACCGTCACGCGACCGGCCTCGTCCAGATAACCCAACACCGACTCCCGCTCCAGCGCGGCATGCTCCAGATACGAGGTGGAATACGTCGCCTCGAGCGCCACGTCTGAGGCAGCCAGAACAGCCTCCAGATCGCCGTAAAGCACCACCTCGGAGGTCAGAACGTTGCCGGTGGGGTAGATGGGCAACGCTCCTTCGGCCAGCGTTTCAGCCGGGTGGAAAGCGTGGGCCAGCGGATCGTAGGCCACACGAACCGCTTCCACGCCAGCCCTGGCCTGATCGATGGAACGCGCCACCACCAATACTACCGGCGCGCCGCGCATACGAACGGTCTCTCCGGGCAATGGCAACACCGGCTCGTCACGGCTGTAAGCGGCAAAGCTGTTCCTGCCGGGCACATCGGCGGCGGTGAGCACCCGGATCACGCCCGGTAGCCGGGCGGCTTCAGAGGTATCCACCGACAGCAGGCGAGCATGATGGTGGGGACTACGCAGCACCTGGCCATACAACATGCCGGGCAGAACCATGTCCTCGACGTACCTGGCCCGGCCGGTGACCTTTTCAACCGAATCGCTGCGTAATTCGCTGCCGCCGATGAAAGGTCGATCCGAAAAAGGTAACAGGCTGGCCTGTTCCCCCCGCAGGCGCGCCGCAGCCAGTTCGACCGCCCTCACGATGCTGGAATAGCCGGTGCAGCGACACAGATTGCCCTCCAAAGCCTCGACGATCTGGCCGCGCGTCGGGCTGGGCTCGCGGTCGAGCAGCGCCCTGGCCGCCAGCAGCATGCCCGGCGTGCAATAACCACACTGCACCGCGCCACTTTCGATGAACGCCACCTGAAGTGGGTGCAGGTTTTCCGGACTGCCCAGACCCTCGATGGTGAGGACGCGCCGCCCGGCGACTTTGGCCGCCGGCGTGAGGCAGGCGCGCACCGGCGCGCCATCCAGCAGCACCGTGCAGGCGCCGCACTCGCCTTCAAAATCGCAGCCCTGTTTGGCACCGGTGAGGCCCAGGTCGTGGCGCAGAACCTCCAACAAACTCCTGGCCGGATCGGTGCGCACCGTCACGAGTTGGCCGTTGAGAGTAAAAGTCAGGTTTTCCAAAGTTTTCCATTACCTGCCAAGGCATCAGGCCGCCCGGCGGGCCCGAATCCAGGCCAGCGTGCGCGCCATCTCGTTCTGCACGATCGAGATACCTTCATCGACGCCCATGCCCGGCTTGGCCATCAAGATATCGGGCCGGGTGGCCAGCGCCACGTGGGCAGAAACTCGCGCCGAGAGGTCGGTCTCGGCGCAACTGCCCCCCAAAAAGGCCGCCACACCGTGCGTCCTGCACCACTGCACTGCTTCGATGGTATGGTGCAGGCTGCCCAGATCCGGCATCTTGACCTGGATCATGTCGGCGGCCTGGGCATCCACAAAGGCGTGGATGTCGTCGAGCGTGTTGGCCCATTCGTCGGCCACGATTTGTACACTCAACTTGCGCGCGCGCACGTACTCGCGCAGCGTTTTCATCGCCTGAATCTGCGCCTGGCGGCTGTCCATCATCACCGGGCACTCGACACGCAGACGATAGGGCTGCACGGCCTTTTCCAGGGCGTAGAGATGTCCCAGCACACGGCCCAGGTTGTTCTCGAAAATCTGGCCCAACGCGCCATGAACGTCGAGATGGATCGTGGGCCTATAACCGTCGTCGCCCAAGGTTTGGAGCCGCTCCCGGAGCCAGCGGGCATAACGCACCAACTCACCGCCGTCCGAACCCAGTTGCTCCGGGATGTTGTCCACCAGAGCGTGCGGCAAAGAAGCCACCCGGCGCGTGATCATTTTATCGGCGTTGGCGTAGCGCTCGCCGCCCGATTGGGCGTGAACGGCCACCGGCGAATCGGGCAGCGGCAGGCCCCATTCCTGACAGATGACCTCGGTGGGGGTCACACCACGCACCAGGGCCACCGCGCCCAGAATCGCCTGGCTCACGCCGTAACGCACCGCCGTGTGAAGCTTTTGCCGGACGATGATAGACTCTGTCTGTGGATCAGATTGCAAAAGACGTACCGGGGCCGCCAGCAGCTCGCGCCGCGACAGGTCCTGGCCCGGCTGCCGTTGGGGCAGCGGTCGTGATTCCGTCGCCTCTTCTGTCAGCCCATCGACCTCGGCGGCCAGCTCACCAAAGGTCGTCAGCGATCGACCTACCAGCATCGGCGCGACGACACGGTCGATAGTCGCAATGGCCGGGTCGGTACGCAAGACCGGATCGCGCCCTGCCTTGCCGCTGAACTCGACGGCCACACAATCGCCCCAGGCCACACGGCCATCACTCAACACCAGCCCCACGGAGACGGCTTCGGCCACCTCACGGACGCGACGAAAGCCGGGCGTGACCGGCGCGGCGGTGTAGCGCTCCGCCACAGGCATGGATCGGGACTGAAGCGCAGCCAGATCGTCGAAATAATAGGCGCCCACGCCGGGCGCAGTCAAAACCTGGACGATGTGTGTCACCGACTCAACTCTCCGCTACAGGCTCATAGATGCCCGGCAGCGCGCGCCTGACTTGTTGCATCAATACGCCGCTGGCCACGAGGCCGCGCACCGCTTCGATGTGCGGGTACATCACGGCGTCCTGCGCCAAAAAGGGCACGCGCTGCCGGATCAACTCGTAGGCCGGAGCCGTTCCCCGCCCCAGCCGTGCATCGGCCCCCAGAGCCTCCCGGCGAAAATCCACCCCCTGCGCCGCCGCGAACAACTCCAGTGCCAGGATACGCTCCACGTTGTCGGCGATCTGTTTGGCCTGACGCGCCGCCGTGGCTCCCATGCTGACGTGATCCTCGGTGTTGGCCGACGTCGGAATGGTATCGACGCTCGCCGGGTGGGCCAGCACCTTGTTCTCCGAAGCCAGCGCCGCCGCCGTGTATTGCACCAGCATGAAACCCGAGTTCAACCCGCCGTGTTTGATGAGAAAGGCCGGCAGTGTCTCCTGGTTGCTGGCCTCATCGGTCAGACGGGTGAGTCGCCGCTCCGAAATATTGCCCAACTCGGTGAGGGCCAGGGCCAGGTAATCCATGGCGATGGCCACCGGCTCGCCGTGGAAATTGCCGCCAGAGAGCACCGTCGGCTCGCCGGTCTCGTCGTCGAAAAAGATGAGGGGATTGTCGGTGGCCGAGTTCAACTCGATGTTGAGCACCCAGCGGGCATAGAGCACCGCATCACGCACCGCGCCATGCACCTGGGGGATGCAGCGCAGCGTGTAGGCATCCTGCACGTTGAGCGGATCGTCGGGCCGGGTAAAAGTGCTGCCCTCGATGATCTGCCGCAAAAAGGCAGCGCATTCCACCTGGCGCGGGTGCGGGCGGGCAGCGTGGATGCGAGCGTCGAAGGCGCGGGGCGTGCCGTGCAGCGCCTCCAGGCTGAGGCAGCCGGCGACATCGGCCACGCCGGCCAGGTTTTCGGCCTGGACGGTGGTCAGCACGCCCAGGGCGGCCATGAAGGCCGTGCCGTTGGTCAGCGCCAGGCCCTCCTTGGCCTCCAACATCACCGGCGACAGCCCGGCCCGTTTCAGGGCTTCAGCCCCCGGCAAACGCTCACCCGCGTAGACGGCCTCACCCAAACCGATGAGCGGCAGGGCCATGTGGGCCAGCGGGGCCAGATCACCGCTGGCGCCCAGAGAACCGATACTCGGCACCACCGGATGCACGCCCCGGTCGAGCATATCCAACAGCAGGCGCAGCGTCTCCCGACGCACCCCCGAATGGCCTTTGGCCAGCGTGTTGGCCCGGATGAGCATCATCGCCCGCGTCGTCGGCTCGTCCAGCGGCTCACCCACGCCGACAGCGTGGCTCATGAGGATGTTGCGCTGGAGCTGTTGCACCTGATGCGGCGGGATGATGCGATCTTTGAACGCGCCAAAGCCGGTGGTGACGCCATAGACGATCTCGCCGCGAGCGATGAAATCCTGCACGGCCTGTTCCGCCCGGCGCACCCTGGCCCAGGCCTCGTCGGAGAGCCGCACCTCGACGGCCTCTCCCTTTGACGGGGCACAGGCGACGGTCAGGACGTCCTCCAGTGTCAGATGTTCGCCGTCAAGAGTGATGGTTCTCATGCAGGCATTATCCTCTGGGGAAAAGTAAAACTCGAGCATGAAACGCCTCGTTTGACGTTTGGCGCTCGACGTTTCACGTTTCACTTTAACATCGGAATCTTGACGCCCTTTTCCCTCGCCACCCGGATGGCGCTCTCGTAACCGGCGTCGGCGTGACGCACGACACCCATGCCCGGATCGGTGGTCAGCACCCGCTCCAGACGCGCTGCCGCCTCAAGCGTGCCATCGGCGACGATGACCATGCCGGCGTGCTGGCTGTAGCCGATGCCCACGCCGCCGCCGTGGTGAAAACTGACCCAGGTGGCGCCGTTGACGGCGTTGATGAGCGCGTTGAGGATGGGCCAATCCGAGATGGCGTCGGAGCCGTCTTTCATGCCCTCGGTTTCGCGGCGCGGCGAGGCCACCGAGCCGGTATCCAGATGATCGCGGCCGATGACGATGGGCGCTTTGACCGCCCCGCTGGCGACGAGCTCGTTGAACTTGCGGCCCGCTCTGGCCCGATCGCCGTAACCCAGCCAGCAGATGCGCGAGGGCAGCCCCTGGAATTTGACCTGCTTCTGAGCCATCTCGAGCCAGCGGATCAGGTGCTCGTCTTCTGGGAACAGCTCCATGATGGCCCGGTCGGTGGTGAAAATGTCCTGCGGGTCGCCAGAGAGGGCCACCCAGCGGAAGGGTCCTTTGCCCTCGCAAAAGAGAGGCCGGATGTAGAGCGGCACAAAACCCTGAAAGTCGAAGGCGTTTTTCACGCCGGCGTCGTAGGCTCGCTGGCGGATGTTGTTGCCATAGTCGAACACAACGCTGCCTTTGGCCTGAAAATCGAGCATGGCCTGCACGTGAGCCGCCATCGAGGCCATCGCCCGCCGTTTGAACGCCTCCGGGTCGCGGTCGCGCAGCGCCCTGGCCTCCTCGAAGCTCATGCCGGCGGGAAAATAGCGCAGTGGATCGTGGGCGCTGGTCTGGTCGGTGACCACGTCGGGCACGACGCCGCGCGCCACCAGCTCCGGCAACACCTGGGCGGCGTTGGCCACCAGCCCCACCGAGAGCGGTTCCTGATCGGCCAGCGCCTCTTCCACCCAGGTCATGGCTTCTTCCAGGTTGTCGGTGATGCGGTCGATCTGGGCCAGTTTCAGCCGACGCTCCGCACGCCAGCGGTCGATCTCGACGATCAGGCCGACGCCCTGGTTCATGGTGATGGCCAGTGGCTGCGCGCCGCCCATCTCACCCAGCCCGGCGGTGAGCACAAACTTGCCCCGCAGGCCAGACCAGCCCTGGGCGCGGGCGCAGGCGCCCAGCGTCTCGTAGGTGCCCTGCAAGATGCCCTGCGTGCCGATGTAAATCCAACTGCCGGCGGTCATCTGGCCATACATGATCAGGCCCTGCTTCTCCAGCTCGTCAAAGTAATCCTGGGTGGCCCAGGCGGGCACCAGGTTCGAGTTGGCGATCAGCACGCGTGGCGCGTCGGTGTGGGTTTTGAACACCGCCACCGGTTTGCCACTCTGCACCAGCAGGGTTTCGTCTGGCTCCAACTGGCGCAGGCTGCTCAAAATCGCGTCGAAACATTCCCAGTTGCGAGCGGTCTTGCCGCTGCCGCCGTAGACGATCAAGTTATCGGGATCGCCGGCCACCTCGGGGTCCAGGTTGTGCTGGATCATGCGGTAAGCGGCCTCGATCTGCCAGTTCTTGCAGGTGAGTTGGGCGCCCATGGGGGGATGAATCTCACGTTTGCCCATCTTTGACCTCCTATTGCTCCCAACAGCCAGGGGCGCAACGATCAGAACGCCACGCCCACCACACATGGCCATAATCATCGCGCCGGACGACGGCCGGACAGGCCTGGTCGAGCAGCGCGTCCCACAGGAATCGGTCACACCTCGCGCACGTCTATCAGTTGCTGGCCCTCGATCTGCTGCAAAGCGGCAACGACCTGTTCTTTCGTCACGTAGCGCAACTTGACCACCGCATCCCACTTGCCGGCCTCCCTGGGAGCAGGCGCGCCGCCACAGGCGAGAATCCCCCACCCCTGAGCGCTGATGGCTTTGACGAGTTTGGCAAGCTCACCTTTGACATCGGGCATACGCACCGTCACCCGCACACCGGGCACACGGACAGCCATCATTTCGGTCAGATGAGCCAGCAAATCGATCTCGGAGAGTATACCCACCACCACTCCCCTTTCGACCACCGGCAGACAGCCGATCTTTTTCTCGACCATGATACGCGCCGCCTGTTCGATGGTCGTATCCGGGTTGACGGTGAACACGTCCTTTTCACGAACCATCACATCTTGGAGCGTGAGGCCACTCAGATAACGAGCAATCTCCCACACATCCAGGCTTGTCAGCCGGCCGGGTTCGACGAGCAACGTCTGGCGCGTCACCAATCCCAGCAGTCGTTTGCCGTCGCCCACCACCGGCAGGTGACGGACATTGTTCTCACCCATGTAGCGTTGAGCCTCGATGATGGACATGCGGGCGTCGGCCAGCAACGGATGCCGGGTCATATAATCCCTAACCAGCATTTTCTCTCTCCTTAAACAAACTGGACTCGCCGGTGCACAATAACACACTCATGCCTGTTCTCTGACCGTCACCACCGGCTCGCGCTGGCGCAACTGCTCCAGTGGAATGTGACAAAAGATGCGATGGCCAGCGCCGGCATCTTGCCAGGGAGGCGTTTCGGTCTCGCAGATTTTACCGATCTTGCGCGGACAACGGGTATGGAATCGACAGCCGCTGGGGGGATTCAACGCGCTGGGCACCGGGCCACTCAGCCGGATGTGTTTCTGCTCGACGCGCGGGTCTGGGATGGGCACGGCAGACAGTAACGCCTCGGTGTACGGATGGTAAGGCGGGGCATAGATCGCCTCCGCCGGGCCGATCTCGGCGATCTGCCCCAGATACATCACGGCGATGGTATCGCAGAAAAAGCGCACCACGCTCAGATCGTGCGCAATAAACACCAGCGTGGTGCCCAGTTCTTGCTGAATGTCCAGCAACAGGTTGAGCACCGCGGCCTGCACAGAGACATCCAACGCCGAGACCGGCTCATCGCACAACACCAACTCTGGATGCCCGGCGATGGCGCGGGCGATGCCCACGCGTTGTTTCTCGCCGCCGCTGAGCTGGCGCGGCAGGCGATGGACGTACCGCTCACCCAGCTTCATCATGTCCAACAGACGGATCACCTGCGCATCCACCTGATCGCGCGGCACAGTCTCGAAACGCCTCAGCGGGCGCCCGATCTGATGGCCCACGGTGAAAGAAGGATTGAGCGTGGAATCCGGGTTCTGGAACACCATCTGCAACTCTTGGATCAGAGCCAGATCACGCTTGCTCACCGGCACCGAGATATCGACGCCCATGAACTCGAAATCGCCGCCGGTGGGTGTTTCCATGCCCACCACCGTTTTGACCAGGGTGCTCTTGCCGCAGCCAGATTCGCCAACGATACCCATCGTCTTGCCTTTTTTGACCTCCAGACTGACATCATCCACCGCCCTGACATATAGTCGCTCTCTGGAGAACAGCTTCCGGGCCGGCACACGGTAATAGGTCCTGGCATGGGCAACCTTTAATACGGTCTCATCCGACTCGGGTTTCCCGGCTGCGAGCCGGGTGCTCATTTCCTCCGGCGGTTCCCAGCCCGTCTGAGCGATCTCTTCGGCAAAGTGACAACGCGCCCAATGGCCGTGCTGCACCTGGCGCAGCGCTGGTTTCTTGAGCCGGCAATCCTGACGGGCATAATCACAACGCGGCTCAAAGACACAACCCGGCGGCAGGTTGACCGGCGAGGGCACGCGACCCCGAATGGGATGCAGGTAACTGCTGTGTTTGTCCTGGCCCAAGCGGGGCACACAACGCATCAGGCCCTGGGTGTAAGGGTGGTACGGCTTGAGGTAAACCTCTTGCACCGTTGCTCGTTCGACCATCTCTCCGGCGTACATGACGCCCACTTTGGTAGACACGCGCGCCACCACGCCCAGGTTGTGGCTGATGTACATGATGGCCGTATCGAATTCACGCTGTAGTTCGGCGATCAGATCCAACACCGCTGCCTCCACCGTCACATCCAGAGCGGTGGTCGGTTCGTCCATGATCAGCAGGGCCGGGTCGTTGAGCAGGGCCATAGCAATGACCACTCGCTGCTGTTGACCGCCGGAGATCTGGTGAGGGTAGCGCCGCATCACATTGGCCGGATCGGGCATGTAGACCCGTTCCAGCATCTGCACACAAAGCTCTTGGGCAGCGGCCCTTTTCATACCCCGGTGAACGGTGAGCACCTCGACCATCTGGTCGCCCAGGCGCATGGAGGGGTTGAGGGCCTGCATGGGGTCCTGATAGACCATCGCGATGCGGTCGCCCCGGATCTGGCGCAACTCTTCCTGAGAGCGCCCCACTAGGTCTCGCCCCTGGAACAGTATTTTGCCATCGACGATCTTGCCATTGCGCCCCAAAAAGTTGACGATGCCAAAAGCCACGGTGCTCTTGCCGCAACCCGACTCGCCCACAATGCTGTGCGCCTCGGCCCGCTGGATGTCAAAACTCACACCTCGCACGGCGGGCACGTCACCGTAGCGCGTCTCGTAAGAGATGGCCAGGTCCTCCACCTTGAGGATGGGCGTTTTGACCCGGTGGTCGTCTCTTTCCACGTTCGATTCGAAACCCGCAGCCATGCTCTATCTCCTAACCCGGCCAGGCCGGAACCCATCAGGGAAATCTCACCACCAAGACACCAAGTTTATCCATCAAAACAAAAGAGCTTGGCGCCTTTGCGCCTTTGTGGCAAGTTTCCTGCCCAGCGTGCAAGAATTTCACCGCCAAGGTACTACTGATAACGCAGCGACTCTTCGCGCAGACCGTCGGCAAAGAGATTCAGGCCCACCACCAGGCTCGAGATGGCGATGGCCGGCCAGAGCACACCCAGCGGAGCCGTCCAGATGTACTTGCGGGCCTCACTGATCATGCCGCCCCAGTCGGGAGTGGGGGGTGGAAGCCCCAACCCCAAAAAGCCCAGGGTGCCAATGGCAAAAATGGCGTAACCCACGCGCAACATGGCGTCGATGATCAAGGGGCCACGGGCATTGGGCAGAATTTCGACAAACATCGTGTACCAGGGATTCTCGCCGCGCAACTCGGCGGCAGCCACGTATTCCCGAAAGCGAATGTCTAACGTCAGGCTACGCACCAACCGGGCGATGCCCGGCGCGCCGACAAAGGTGATGGCAATGACCACATTAAACGCCGAAGGGCCAATGGCAGCGATGATGATCAGATAGAGCAGAATGGTGGGAAAGGCCATGACGGCGTCCAGAATGCGCATCACAATCTCGTCGATCAGGCCGCCGAAATAGCCGCCCAAGAGACCCAAAAAGGTGCCCACAACCAACGACGCCAACACCGAGATGGGCGCCAGAGTCAGGATGATACGACTGCCGTAAACCAGCCGTGAAAGAATATCCCGTCCCAGGTTGTCGGTTCCCAGAGGGTATCTGGCCGATGGGGACTGGTTGATGGCCAAAGAATCCTGCGCCAGCGGATCGTGTGGGGCGATCAGGGGCGCAAAAACCGCCACCAACACCCAAAACAAAACGATCGCCAGGCCGATCATGCCCACGCGCGATCGGCGGACGACCGAGAGTCCTTCCCAAAAACGTCGCCACCCTCTGGGA
Source organism: Chloroflexota bacterium (assembly GCA_049324835.1). Classification (GTDB taxonomy): domain Bacteria; phylum Chloroflexota; class Anaerolineae; order CAYNKW01; family CAYNKW01; genus JBMOMT01. The sequence goes on from JBMOMT010000064.1 coordinate 14,988, forward strand.
TGCGCCTGTTCCCGTTGAGTGGATTTCGTTCCAGCTTGAGCCATAACGATCCCTCCAGAAAAAGGTAGCCGCCAGCCCGTCGGTTTTCGCCCATCACGTATAACGAATGCGCGGGTTGAGAAAGGTATAGATCACATCGGCCACCAACTGCGTGCCGACTGCCAGGGCCACCATGACCATTGCGCCGGCTTCGATGGCGTTCACATCCTTGAACAGAGCCGAGTCCAACAGGTACATGCCCAGCCCCGGATAACCAAACACCGACTCGACAACGACGATGCCGCCCACCAACCAGTTGACGTGGAGCATGATCACGGTGATGGGCGCCATCAGCGCATTACGGATGGCGTGCCTGAGCACCACGCGCCAGTAGGGTAGCCCTTTCAAGAAGGCTGTGCGGATATAGGGCGCGTTCATGACCTCGATCATGCTGGCCCGCGTCATGCGCGCCACATAACCCACCTCGACCAGCGTCAGCGTGGCCACCGGCAAGACGAGCAGTTTGGGTTCCGTCCAGGGAGCCACGTCGCTGGTAAAGATGGCCGCACCGGGCAACACCTTGAGCCAGAAAGCGAAAACGAGAATGAGAAAGACACCACTGGCGAATTCGGGAATCGACGTGGTGATGAGGCTAAAGAGAGAAATCGTACGGTCCAGAGCAGAGCCCTCTCTCAGACCGGCCAAAATACCCAAAAACAGAGCGATGGGCATGATAAAAACAAAGGCGATGGCCGCCAGGGTAAAAGAGTTGCGCAGACGGCGAACCAGGGTTGGCCCCACCGGGCGACCTGTACGGGTCGAGACGCCAGGATCGCCCCGGAGTAGACCCTTACGCAGCGGGTAGTAGGCCTCGCCGCTGGATTCGGTCATCGCCCGGCCGGCAGCCGCTCCAGCCGACTCTCGCCCGCTTCCTTCTCTGCGCCACAACACCACGTGATTGGCCGTATCCACACCCCAGAATATCTCCTCACCGTTTTCGTCGAGCTGCCACTGGTCAAAAGAGACTTGTTCCCGCGCACCATCTGGCAGAAACCTATATTCGATCAACCCTTCGTCTCTTTTCATCTTCCACTGCTTCAACGTGCCATCCGATTCCTCGGCGAACCACTGCGGCTCCCTTTGGCCCTCGACAGTGAGGTAAACCAAAGGTTTACCGACAAGCCTTTCGTGACGCCAGTCGTTGCCGATCAACCAGTCGATGTAACGAACGGACAACGGCTGGTTCAGACCCATCTGCTCGCGCAGCAGTTCGACCTGCTCCGGTGAAGCAAACTGTCCCAGAATATGGCGGGCGACGTCTCCGGGTGCGGCCTCTGAGATCAAAAAAATCGTGATCGAGACCAACAGCATGGTCAATAACATGAACCCCAGACGCCGAACAATGAATCTAGCCATGCTCCCTCCAAAACGGGTGGTACGTCGTTGGCCAGTCAATTGTCGAAAAAAAAGTGTTGGCTGTTGAGTGATGATGCCGACCCGGCGGGCGTCGGCTCGACGCCCGCCGGGCCTGACAGACAAATCAGACGCCAGGTTCCGGGGTTATGTCAGGACTCTTTGATCCAGACGTTGTCAAAGTGATCGTAATTGGTGGGGTGAGCCCGCACATTCTGGAACTTTTCGTGGCAGACGTACCAAACGTTCGTGTAAAAGGCGATGCCAACCGAACCGCGTTCCTGTTGGATGTCTTCCATTTTGCAGAATATCTCGCGCCGTGCTTCGACATCGAGGGTACGCTCGGCCTGCTCCAACAGTGTAACGAACTCGTCGTCCACCCAGCGGGTCTCATTCCAGGCTCCCGGATTGCCCTCCTCATCGGCAGTGTAGGCCAGACGCGGCACGATGGTGCCCAGCGGGCGGTGAGCCCAGATGGTGATGCCCAGATCGACCTCGGTCCACATATCCCAGTACTGGGCCGAAGGCAGGATGTTGAGATTGATGTTGAACCCACCGGCGGCGGCCGTCTCTTTGAGCGACTGGGCCAGCGCCGGCTCGGCCCGGGCTTCCTGAGTGAACAGGTCAATTTCCAGACCGTCAGGATAACCGGCCGAAGCCAGCAATGCTTTGGCCCCCTCCGGATCGTACTTGGGGATTGGTTTTTCGCAATAGGCCGGGTGCACGGGCGCAATGTGCGCATCGTGGGCCAGTACACCTTCGCCAAACCAGGCCAGGTCCAACGCCTTCTGGCGATCGATGCACATCTTGAGCGCCTTGCGCACGTCGTTGTTATCGAACGGCGGTCGATCCACGCGCATGCGAATGACAAAGGTCTGGGCCGTTGGTGCCGAATAGACGCCGATGCCCGGCAGGTCTTTGACCGCCTGCCAGATCTCGGCCGAGGGGTTAAAGATGTTGTCCACCTGGCCGCTCTGCAGGGCAGCGATGCGCGCCGCCTCTTCCTCGCCCAGATCGAGCATGATCACCTTGTCGAGATAGGGCAGCGGCTTGTCATCTTCGCCCATCTTCCAATAGTCCTCGCGGCGCACGAACGTCGCGCGCTCAGACTCGACGTACTCTTCCAGGGTAAAAGGCCCGGTGCCAACCGGCTGGCGCACCCAATCACCCTCGAAGGTCTTGGGCACAATCAGGGCCGGGTAGTGAAACATGTGCTCTGGCACACCAATGTTGCCGCTGGCCAGGTGCAGCTTGACGGTGTAATCATCAACCTTTTCGATGTTGTCGGGCGTGAGGTAAGACATGAGGCTGGCAATAGATGAAGCAACATCGGCGTCGAACCACTGTGTCATCGAAAAAACGACGTCATCGGCGGTGAAATCGCTGCCGTCGTTCCACTTGATACCCTTTTTGAGGTACAGCGTCCATTCGGTGACGTCGCTGCTGGCCTCCCATTTTTCCAGGAGCCAGGGGTGGGTGACGTTGTCCCAGTCGGTAAAGGTCAAATACTCGTTGACCAAACGCATGGCGTTGGCCCCTTCGATCCAGGACAAACGGGCCGGATGATCCAGGCGCTGCACCCGGGTAGCCACGGTCATCGTCCCGCCGCGCTTGATGGCGCTGGTGGGCGCAGCGGTTGCCGTCGGAACGGGTGTTTCACCGGCCGCCGGCTTGGGGGTAGCGGTTGGCTCTTCTTTGGCACAGGCCGTCAGAAAGGCAGTGGCGCTGGCCAAAGACATGCCCAGCAAGGTGGCGTTGCGCAGAAACTCGCGGCGACTGATACGGCCCTTACGATAGAGATCCTTCAATTCGGGGATGTAAACATGCGCCTCGTTCTGCGGCTTCTTTTTGATGATGTCCATTCGATACTCCTCCTGTCGGATTTACAAAAGTCCTCGCTTCAAAACCCTGCTTGCAGGATCGACTTGACTCCCTCAACAAACAATTGTTCGAGCAAACCTCCTTTCTCTCCCCGATTCAGGAGATGGAAACAGTTGGGTGTGACGTGGAGCAAATGGTGAACCGATGTGACAGAAACAAATATTTCCCACTCTGGCGAGGCGCACTCGCTCAGGTTGCCTGTTTACCCAGATGCCACGACCCCCCTTGTTCCTGAATCACATGATCCAGAACAATCTCCCGCGTTTCCAACAGCTCATCGAGCATGGCCTGGCGAGCCGCAGCGGCATCGTGGGCGCACAGAGCTTCGATGATCCGAGCGTGGGTGTATTGCATGCTCTCTCCGGCGCGGCGCAAGACCATAAAACGGGCCAGTCGATCGTGCACGTGCCCCAGCATCTCGGTCAGCTCCCCATTGCCGGTTGCCTGAGCGATCAGGCAATGGAAACGCCGGTTTTCGGCAGTATAACGCGCGTACGAGTCGTCATCGTCGCCGGTGTAACCGGTATAGACCGTTTGTAATTCCCGCAACTGCTCTTCGGTGATACGACAGGCCGCACGCTCCACCGCTGCCAGCTCGAGAATTTCCCGCACATCCAACAACTCGCGCAATTGTTTGAGGGTGAGACGGGTTACCAGATAACCAGAGTGTGGCTTGATGGTCACCAACCCTTCCTGGTTGAGCATCTGTAATGCCTCACGCACAGGGGTGATGCTGGTGCCATAAGATTGGGCCACCTGCCGCACATCGATCCTTTCACCAGATAAACGATGAGCCATGATGATGGAGCGACGCAACTCCCCATAGATTTGATTCTTGAGGGTATCGTCACTGGTTTCTTTGGACATCACTACCTCTCGAGCCCAGATTGATCGCGCCAGGCCAATGAGCCCCAAAGCCCAGTGTCATTTTACCACAGGATGTGTCGGAAGTCAAGGTAAATATGCTAGTTGTATCAATGAGTATTTTTCAAACAAGTAAAGATATTTTTATTGGATCTGGGCCAGCACGGCCCAAACGCCTCGTTTCTTGTCTGGGCTCAAGGGTTTGGGCCGATGCTCTTGCAAGATCTCTTTGACACGGGCATTGAGCCTCTGGCCCAGTGTCGCACCCCCCTCGGCCAACCATCGCTCGCGGCGATGGCGATCCAGCAACCCAGGATACCAAAAGTCGCGGAAGCGCTTGAGCGTCAGAGAGGTATCCATAAAGTGCCCGCCCGGCCCAACGTTGTGGATCTCGTCCAGCAACAGAGTCTCGTCGCTGATCTCGATGCCCTTGGTCAGGTGGTGGGTCAGAGCTACCAATTCGTCGGTCAGCACTATCATCTCAAAGGAGGCCGTCAGACCGCTCTCCATGTAGCCCACGTCGTGGATGAGGTTGGCGCCACTGAACCTGGCTATCGTCACGGATAACAGAGCCTCCACGGCGGCCTGCTCATCCAGCGTTTTGGCGTCGGTGCAGCCGGCGTATCCCCAGGTGGGAATGCCATACCAACGACCCAGTTGGGCAATAGCGGCCTTGGTGAGTTGGAACTCGGGGGAGCCATAACATATCTGAGCCGATTTCATGTCCATATGGTGCAGGCCAGCGCCAAAGACAAAAGGCGCGCCGCGGTTCCTGAGCTGATGCACCACCAGGCTGCTGAGGATCTCGGCCAGCGCCAGCGCCAGGCCGCTGGCCATGGTGATCGGCCCGGTGCCACCCATCAACGGCGCCGGCGAGTGAACGATGGGCAGGCCTGTTTCAGACATCAACAGCAACTTGTCTATCGCCGTCTCCGATTGCTGCAGCGGCGAACTGGGCTCAGAGTAGAGCAAAATATGCTGGCCTTCGATCAATGCCTCCAGGCTGCCTGCCGCAGCGGCAGCCATGTCGATGGCCCGTTGGCAGGAAAGCCGGTCGTTGGTGACAAAGACGATCGGTTTGGTGGTGTGCTCCAGCATCAGCGCCATTTGCACATCGTAGGTCAGGTTCGGACTCACGTCCACAGGGATGCCGATGGACATGACAAAATGGATGTTGGGTAGAGCATCGCACAGCCGATAACCATCGATGATGTCGGCCTGAGTGAATTTACGATGCTCACCGGTATCCGGATCGAGCAGATTCAGACAGTCAGAACCGGTGCCGAACCAGGTCTGGCAGCCCTCGAGAAACATGGCGGGTTCGCCGTCGCGATCGCACATGACGATGCGACCCGGCGCAGTGGCAACGGCGTCTTCTACCAACGCCGCCGGAAAACGCACCAGGTTGCCATCGGCGATAAACGCCCCGGCCTTTTTGAGCATATCCAACGCCTGCCGATGGTGAAAACGAACACCCGTGCGGCGCAGCACTTCCAGAGCAGCCAGATGCAACCGTCGAAGTTGAGTTTCCGAAAGAACAGTAAACTGAGGTGAAGAAAAATCAACCGAATTGATGGTTTTCATAGTATCTCCTCAAACAAAAACAAACCGTAGCTGCTCAGCCTACCCTCCCGCAGGCTGAAATCGGTCATCCTGTGCCACAATTTAGCCGACTGGGCCCGGTAAATCTGCAAGATGTAGCGGCACAAGGAGGCACGGCATGCCGTGCCCCTACCAGAGCCTGCGGGAGGGTGAACAGTTACAACAAACCATGAAACACTGCGCCCTTGCAGTGTTTCATGGTTCATGTTTTCACCCACCCTACACTCGTTACGCCGTTCGTCGCTTGAGCACCTGGGCGATAACCTGGTCGGCCTCGGCGGGCAACGGCGGCACCTGGTGCTGGGTCAGAATCGCGCGGGCACGCTCGGTAGCCCGGGCGGTCATATCCTGGCGGCCTTTTTTGACCCAATTGTCATAGCGAGAACGATCGATGAGCATGGGCCGCCACTGCGCCCAGCGCCAATTATCCAAGGTGTGATCGTCGGCCAAAAAGCCGCCGCCGGGGCGGGCGCGATGAATCGCCTCGCGGGCCAGCGTTCGTTCACTGACCTCTACCCCACCCATGACAAAACGCACGTCGCGGATGATCTCATCGGCGATGACCAGCATCTCCATCGATGAGGTCGTGCCGTACTCGATATAGCCCACGTCGTGCACCAGGTTACAACGGGTCAGAAAAGCCGTCATGATCGATATGGCAGCCTCGATGCCGGCCTGTGCATCGACCACCTTGCTGTCAGTGGCGCCGGCCGCGCCCCAAACAGGCAAGCCATACCAGCGCGCCAGATCGCACCAGGCAGCCATACCGGTGGGCCATTCGGGCGCGCCGTAGCTGACAATGGCCGACTTCATATCGAGTGCGGCGGTATTCATGCCATAGAGAAAAGGCGCGCCCGGATTCACCAACTGGACGAGCACCAACCCCACCAGGCACTCGGCATTGCCCAGAGCCAACGCGCCGGCCAGTGTCACCGGCCCGCCGCCGCCGGTATTGGGCGAAGGCGGATAGGTCACCGGGATGCCCTTTTCGGCACAAAAGAGCAGTTTTTCCACCGATTCGTCGTTGTAGAGCAATGGCGAGATAGACTCGGCATAGAGCATCATGAACGGCCGTTCGCGCAGCGCCGTCTCGCCGCCCACTGTGGCACAGGCGATGTGGTAAATGTCCTCCATGTCGGTCCGATCTCTGGCTGTATAAACGTTGGGCTTGATCGAGCCCTGGATCATGGTGATGAAACTGTGCAGGTAATGATCCATCGTCGGCACATCGGAGGGAGTAGCCATCGACATGATGAAATCGATCTGGGCCAGGCCATCGCACAGATGGGCGATGCGTCGTCCATCCTCGGCGATAGCCTCACGGCGCGCGCCGGTTTCCAGGTCTACGGTGAACGGACAATCGGAACCTGGCCCAAAAAAGACCTTGCCCGCTTCGAGAGGCATCGTCAGTTCACCCAGACGGTTGTGCATCAGAATGCGCGAGGGCGCCGTGGCGATGGCATCCATCACCAGGAACTCTGGGAGCTTGATGCGTCCGTCCGATTCCCAGGCCCCAGCCTCCAGAAGCAATTCGCGCCCGGCCTCGTTTTTCATCACGATGCCGGTACGCGCCAGAATGTCCAGGCTGGTCTGGTGAATCGCCTCAATCTGATCATCAGACAGCATCCGAATAGACGGATGCAATGTTGGAATGGGGATCTGTTCGGTCACAAAAGACCTCCTTGAACGAGACGTGAGACGCAAAACCACAGACGCCGCGCCAGTGCCTTGCGCCTCACGCCATCTGTTTTACGCGCCGACCAGGTTACGCGCCACCTCTACAGCCGAGGCTGCGTCGGGAGAATAGGCATCAGCCCCGATCTCCTGGGCAAAGGCAGCCGTCACCGGCGCCCCGCCCACCATCACCTTCACCGAATCTCGCAGCCCCGCCTCTTCCAGGGAGGCAATGGTCGCCTTCATCTGTACCATCGTGGTGGTCAACAACGCGCTCATGCCCAACAATTGTGGCTTGTGCGTCCTGACTGCCTCCACGAATGCCTGTGGCGACACGTCGGTGCCCAGGTCCACCGTCTCGAATCCGGCCCCTTCGAGCATCATCTTGACCAGGTTCTTACCGATGTCGTGCAGGTCGCCTTTGACGGTGCCGATGAGGTATTTGCCCGCGCTGGGCACGTCGCTTTCGGCCAGTAGAGGGCGCAGCACTCTCATACCGGCATGCATGGCCCTGGCGGCGATGAGCACCTCCGGCACGAACAGATCGCCGGCCTTAAAATCCCGGCCCACTTCGTCCATACCGGCGATGAGCCCATTCTGCAGGACATCGCCAGGGTTCAAACCCTGATCCAGCGCCTGCTGCACCAGTTCGGCCACAGTCTCGTCCTCGCCGTCATAAAGATTGGATGCGATTTTTTGCAGAATGTCTGCCATTTCCTTACCTCCTCACGATGCTATCAAGATGTACAGAATATAAAAAGGAACAGGGTCTCAACAGACACCTGTTCCTTTCGCACGAAGGTAACAAGATCCTACGGCAAGGCTGGGTTCCTGGCTCGGACAGCGTCACACCGCCCTCACAGTTGCGGGACAGCCCCGGACTCGCACCGGCGTTCCCCTGATTGACCCACCCCAGGGAAGGTCACCTTGCCGTTCTGATTTTTCAGATGTGATCCAAAAACTCAGCCCACCACCGAACCGGGTCGCCCCACGGCAGTAAAGGTGAGCTGACTACCCAGGTAAAGCTCCTGTCCCCAACCCGTCCGTACGGGAACGTTCTGATCGACCCGCTTGAACTTGAGCTCCACCTGATGCGCGCCCGCCTGCCGCGCCAGGGCCACCACACGCTCGGCAACCACCTGCTGCGCAAAAGCCACAGCCGCTTCCACCGAGTCGAAATCACGCACACCATCGGGCAGGTGCAGTCGATATTGCCCATCTTCGTCCAGCGGTCGCAGGATGACCTCCAGCCGCTGCACCACACTGCCCACCACCGCCCCCACCGCATTGGCCACCTCAGCGTGAGGGGGAATGACCAGCTTTGTATGAAGCTGCTCTGCCGTCTTGGGCAAATAGGCCGCCACGGGTGCGCCGATGGCAACCAACGGCTGGCGCAACCGCAATTGACAATCCAGATGGGAATCCGAAACGGCTCCCAATGCCCGATCCAGCAACGCCAGCGCCGAAGGCTCCCGCTCCCATTGTGGCGCCGATGCCTCATCGGTGAGCACCTTGTTGAGCAGCTCTTTTGTCACCCGCTGCGATACCCCTGCCACCACCTGCCGGCAGAATCGCTCCACCGGAATACCTGCCTGCGCGGCCAAAAGCTCCGCCCCCAGACGCGCCGCCTCAGTATCCCAGCGCTGAAAATGTCCCAGAGCGTGCAGCGCGTCTGTCGGCGTGAAACCGGCCCGCAAGATCAGACGCTGCGCCTCCAGGCGTTCGATTTGCCGCAGCAACAACGCGCCATAACGCATCTGGCGCACCAGTGCAACCAACGAGCGCGGCCCGGCAGCAAGCTGCCTCAGCAACGAGCGATCTGAATCTTCAACAGACATCGAATCGGCGCGCTGGGCCAGCACGAACTGCCCCGACCAGGCATGCTGCTGGCGAGTGCCCACCTGCTCTCGCAGCTCGAGCGTCACCTGGGGGTGCTCACTCGCCAGCAGACACAGCGGCACGACGCGCCGCGGGCCGATCAAAAGTCGCCGCGCGTCGTCCAGCCGCACGTGGCTATCGCCGCCCAGACCCGCCGTGTGCACATCCGCCGCCTCGACCATCGTTCGCCAGCCGCCCACCTGAGCGCCTTCGGCATTCAAGCGTGGACGACCCTCGTGCAACACCGCGATATCCGTTGTCGTGCCGCCCACGTCCACCACCCACACCCCAGGCCCGGCGTGAAGGGCTGGGTCATACCGCCACGCCAGGTGCCAGGCGCCTACTACGCTGGCCGCCGGACCGGAGAGGATGGTTTCTATGGGCCGGCGCATGGCCCACTCGGCCTTTACCAGGGAGCCATCGCCTTTGACAACCATGAGCGGCGCGGCAATGCCCTGGGCATCGAGTGTGCGACGCACGGTGGCGATCAGTTCTTGCAGTAACGGGATGAGACGCGCGTTGAGGGCGGTGGTCGTCGCCCGGCGCACCGAATTGAGACGCGTGGTCAGTTCGTGCCCACACGTTACCGGCAGGCCGGTGAGTTGTTCCACCAACTCTCGCAGACGCAGCTCGTGGGTCGGGTTACGCACGCCAAAATAGCCAGAAATAGCAAAGGCCTGCACCCGATCGCGCCGCGCCAGGATGGCCTCCCGCGCAGCCGCCTCATCCAACGGCTCAACCTCGTCGCCCGCCTCGTTGTGACCACCCTTCAGATAGACCACGTCCGAGGTCACCAGGTCACGTTCGAAACCATAACTATGGATCAGGTCCGGGTCGTAGCCCACCAGCAGCAGGCAAACCGGGCTGCCCTGCCCTTCCACGATGGCATTGGTCGCCAGAGTGGTGGAAAGGGCCACCAGGTCTATCTCGTGCGGGGCAATGTGCCCCTCGGCCAGCACAGCCGCCACGGCCCGCCCAATGCCCATAGAAAGGTCGTGACGGGTCGTCAACGCCTTGTTGCTGATCAGCACCCGACCGTCGCGGTGCTCCACCAACACGGCGTCGGTGTAGGTGCCGCCGGTATCGATGCCCAGCGCGATCGTCATGCCGCATCGCCTCTGCGTCGCCAGCAGGTATCGGCCAGGGAACAAAAGCGACAAACCGAGCCCACATGAGTCGACTCGTACCCAGGGCCCAGGCCGATCAACACCGAAGTAGATTTGTGTGGCTCTAACACGTAATGCGCGTTCAAACGCACGCCGATTTCATCCAGGGGCAAAAGGGCGCACAGTTCACGCTGACCGGCAAGCGACCATCCCACCAATGAACCCGGGCTCAACGCCGGACTCACGCCCCAACCCAACGCCGCGGCCCTTTCCTCTGCCAGACAACGAAAAGCTTCGCCCGCCGCGCCCAGCGCCAGCACTCCCACCGTGTCGAGCATGTAGGCCAGCAAAGTCTCGCCGGCTGCGTTCAACTGCCGCACGCGCTCTTCCAGCGCCGGCCCGATGGTGCTGACCCCCACCAGGACCTGGTGCGCCGGGGACAACAAGTGCACCCTGGCGCCAATCGCCAACTCGGCGGTGTGATTGGTTTCGAGGAGCAGCCGTTCGTCACAAAGGCCTTGCACGCCGAATTCATCGTACACCACCACCGGACGAGCAAGCTCCAGGCTCAGTGCGATGGCTTCCTGCGCAACCTGGAACATCCAGGGGCGCGCAGGGCGGCTATGCCGACGCTGCTGCTCCTGAACCACATATTCCGGGGAAAGAGAGAAGGGGATGTCTCGCAACACAGTCATGATGGCATCAAGACCCACGGTATCCCAGTTCCTGTGAGACCTGCCGCGCCGCGTTGACCACCAACGCAGCCATCTGGGGCAGCAGATCCGCAGGCAGACGATAAGACGGCCCGGCGACACTCACCGCCGCCTCGACCCGTCCTTCATGGTTGTAAATGGGAGCCGCCACGACGTTCAACCCTTTTTCCAGCTCTTCCTGAGCCACCGCGTAACCCTGCTGGCGCACCCGAGCCAATTCCTGGCGTAACCGATCTGGATCGGTGATGGTGTGAGGGGTGAACTTGTCCAGACGCTCCGGCAAGACACGCTCCAACTCCTCTGACGGCAAAAAGGCCAACAACACCTTGCCAGCAGCGGTGCAATGAGGGCACATGCGCCTGCCCGGACGACCGATGTTCTTTACCTGGCGGGCCTGAGGCACCATTTGCTCCAGGTTGTAAACCTGCTCCGCATCCAACACAGCCAGGTTCACCGTTTCCTGGCAGGTATCTGCCAGTTGACGCAACAACGGCCGGGCCGCTTCCCGGACATCCATGTAGCTGACTACCTGAGCCGCCATGCCGATCAACTCGACGCCCAGCCGGTAACGATCCGTTTCCGGGTCACGCCACAGCAGCCCGCCCTGTTCCAGGGTGAGCATCAGCCGGGAGACGGTGCTTTTGTGCAGCCCTAACTCGCGGCTCAGCTCGTTGACACCCCGTTGCGGCTTTTCTTGCGTGAACGACCTGAGGATGGCAATAGCACGCTCTACAGATTGAACGATCGAACGCCGCTGGCCTGCCATACCGACCCCTTGGGCCTGCCTCTTTTTCACATGTGTGTTGCGCAATACGCAACAGAGTTCCAGATTGGGAGATATTATAACGAGATTCATCGGATTGTCAAACCTGCCTCAGGAGAAATGCGCTCTTGGATCACGGTCGGGTGGTCAGTTTTCCAGTTATGAGGTATAATGCTAGGCATCTGTCCAAAATTGCGGCACGTCGCTCTTGGTCGATTCAGTTCTACGGTTTCCATCCCCCTGTCCCAAAAGGAGGTGATGCGGCAACAAAACGATCCTCTCGTCCGTTCAACTTGGTGGTCTTTTGAAACGATTCCAGATCGATCAAGGAGGAAAGAAAGCATGGTGTCCAAGAAAACAGGTGCATTGCTGGCAACGATTCTGATCCTGGCGCTTTTGTTGAGCGCCTGCCAGGAAAAACCAGAGGTAGTGGGTGGTTTTGAAATCCCGGTCATCGAAAAGAACAAATTCAACGTGGCGATGGTGCTCATTGGCCCCCACGATGACGGTGGCTGGAGCCAGGCTCATTACGAAGGGCTAGAGTACATCAAGAACAACCTGAAAGACGTGCATACAGCCTACATCGAAAACGTGCCCGAAGGCGCCGACTCGGAGCAGATCTTTCGTAGCCTCTCGCGCAAGGGCTTCGACCTCATCCTTGGCACCTCGTTCGGCTACATGGACCCGATGGAAACCGTGGCTGCCGAGTTCCCCGACATTACCTACATCCACATCAGCGGCTACAAATCGAACACCAAGAACTTTGGTAACCTGTTCGGCGCCATGGAAGACATGAAGTACCTGGCCGGTATGCTGGCCGGTTCGCGGGCCAAGTTAGACGGCAACCCCAAGCTGGGCTACATGGCCACCTTCCCCATTCCCGAAGAGATCCGGCTGGGCAATGCCATCGCCCTGGGCATGAAAAAGACCTGCCCCGAATGCACCCTGGACGTGCGCTGGATCAACACCTGGCACGATCCCACCATCGAAAAAGAAGCCGCAGCTTCGCTCTTTGACGCCGGCGCACAGGTGGTCTTTACCGGCGCCGATACGCCCGCCGTGGCCGACGTGGCCCAGGAAAAGGGCAAGTGGGGCGTCACCTACGACTGGTACGGCTCTTGCAAGGTAAACGCCTGCCTCACCGCTCCCTACTGGAACTGGGGCCCGGTTTACGCCGAGATCACCGAGGGTGTGCGCGACGGCACCTATCAGGTGGGCTGGCACTATTTCGACGCCGACAGCAGCGCCATGGGCCTCTATGGCTTCATGGACGGCGAAACCGCGCAGCCCGGCATCGCCGATCTGCCTGCCGGGGACGTGCAAATGGTCAAAGATACCCTGGCTCAAATGTTGTCCGGCCAGTTCGACCGCTTCGACCTCTTCTCCGGCCCCATCGTCGATAACCAGGGCAAAACCATCGTCCCGGCGGGTGAGCGCTTTGAGCAAAGTGATATCGACCAGTTCCCGCCCGGCGCACCCGGCCTGGAATGTAAATACTGCATGTATTGGTGGGCTGAGGGCGTCACCGCCGAACTGCCGGAGCAATAGACACCCCAGCAGCCATTAAAAATGCCGCTCGTTGATGCACCTCGCGTTTAAAAAAGCGTAGTGCGTGTTCCGTTTTCCCAGGCAGCACGGGAACACGCACTACGCACTACCTCTTTCAGGAGATGGGTTTATGGCTCAAGCCGCTTGCGCCGTTCAGATGCGCGGCATTGTCAAAAAATTCCCCGGTGTGCTGGCCGTCGACCACGTCGATTTTGATCTGCGCGCGGGTGAGATCCACGCCTTGTTGGGCGAAAACGGCGCCGGCAAAAGCACGCTGATGAACCTGCTGGCGGGCCTGTATCACTTGGACGAAGGTGTGATCCGAATCCACGATCAGCCGGTGGATCTACGCTCGCCGCGCGATGCCATCGACCGGGGCATCGGGATGGTGCACCAGCACTTTATGCTGGTACCCTCCCAGACTGTCACCGAGAACATCCTGCTGGGCCTGGATAAGCCCCGTTTTGTCATGCGCCTCTCCCAATATGATCGACAAATCGCTGAACTGAGCGCGCATTTTGGGCTGCGCGTCGATCCCAAAGCCCATATCTGGCAACTCTCCGTGGGTGAGCAGCAGCGGGTGGAGCTTCTCAAGATGCTCTATCGCGGCGCCGACGTGCTCATTCTGGACGAGCCCACCGCCGTGCTGGCTCCTCAGGAGATCGAAGAATTCTTTGCCGTTCTACGTTCGATGAAAGTCCAGAACAAGTCGATCGTTTTCATCAGCCACAAACTGGGCGAGGTGATGGCCGTGGCCGACCGTGTCACCGTGTTGCGCAAAGGACGCATCACCGCCGCCGGTCTGGACGCTGCATCCACCAGCACCGCCGAGCTGGCCCGTCTGATGGTGGGGCGTGAGGTGCTTTTCCGCGTGGAGAAAAAAGCCCAGGAGCCCGGTCGAGAAGTCCTGGCAGTGCAAAACGTCCATGCGCTCAACGACAAAGGTCTTGCCGCCCTGCGCGGTGTCTCGCTCCAGGTGCGCGCCGGCGAGGTGCTGGGCATCGCCGGGGTGGCAGGCAACGGGCAACGCGAGCTGGCCGAAGTTATCACCGGCCTGCGCCCCTGCACCGCCGGTTGTGTCAGGGTTCAGGGTCAGGAGATCGGGTGCCAGCCAGCCTCGGCCGCCATCGCGCAAGGGGTGGCTCACGTGCCCGAAGACCGCAGCGGCATGGGCAGCGCGCCCAACCTGAGCCTCACCGATAACCTGATCATGAAAAGTTACAGCCAGCCGCCGATCGCCCACGGCTGGGTCATCCGCCAGCCAGTGGCGCGCGAGCAGGCCAGTCAATTAAAAGAGGTCTATGAAATTGCAGCGCCGTCGGTCGATACGGCCGCCCGCTTTCTCTCTGGCGGCAATTTGCAGCGCCTGATCCTGGCCCGCGAGATCTCGGCCCAGCCCCGGCTTTTGGTGGCCGTGCAGCCCACGCGCGGCCTGGATGTGGGCGCCATCGAAGCCGTGCAGCGATTGCTGCTGGCCCAACGTGAGGCCGGGGCGGCCATCTTGCTCATCTCTGAAGAGCTGGACGAGCTGTTTTCCCTCAGCGACCGGGTAGCGGTGATCTATGAGGGTCAGATCGTGGGTGAATTGACAGCGGAAGACCGGGAAACCGTGGGGCTGATGATGACCGGCCAGGCAAGAGCCCAGACGATACCAGGCGAGAAGGAGAGCGCATGACCGCAGAACCGGCCACCAAACGACGCTTTTCACTGCCATACAGACTGGTCATGGAGCCACGCTTGCAGGACGTGCCCCGCTGGATGCCGCCGCTGGTTTCGCTGGGGGCCATCGTCCTGGCGTTGATCATCGGCGGGGTGGTGTTGATCGTCGTGGGCGGCGATCCCTGGCGCGCCTACGCCCACATCGCCAGAGCCTCTTTTGGCAGCCTGGGCGTCTTTTCCGATACCCTGGTCAAAGCCACGCCGCTCATTCTGGTCGGCCTGGCCTGCACCCTGGCCTTTCGCATGAAGTTGTGGAACATCGGCGCAGAAGGCCAGTTTTACGCGGGGGCTTTTGGGGCCAGCGCGGTGGTGTTGATTCCGCTCTTGCCCGAAGAAACACCCGGCATCGTCATGATCCCGGCCATGATGCTGGCCGGTTTCATCCTGGGAGCGCTGTGGGGCTTGGCGCCGGGTTACCTCAAAGCCAAACTCAACGTGAACGAGATTATCACCACCTTGATGATGAACTACATCGCCATCTCGTGGAATTATTTCTTTATCTTTGGCGTCTGGAGCGAAGGCGGTTTTGAGATGAGCAAAAAATTCCCCACCACGGCATGGCTACCGCGGCTGGCCGATTATGGCAGCCAGATACCGCTCCTTCGTGGTCTCACCACCCACCTGGGCCTGCTGTTTGGGTTGATCGCCGCCGTCGTGGTCTGGTTCATCCTTTACCGCAGCAAGTGGGGCTACGAGATCCGGCTCATCGGCGATAACCCTCGAGCTGCTCGCTACGCCGGCATGCCCATCGTGCGCAACACGGTGCTGGTGATGATGCTCTCCGGCGGGCTGGCCGGGCTGGCCGGGATGTCGGAAATCTCGGGGGTGGTGCATCGGCTGCAGGGCAGCATCTCACCGGGCTACGGTTTCACAGGCATCATCGTGGCCTGGCTGGCCAAACTCAACCCATTGATCGTGCCGCTGGTGTCTTTGCTGTTTGGATCGCTCATCCTGGCCGGGCGGGAGATCCAGCCATCGGGCATTCCCAAGATGATCCAGGGCATCATCCTGTTCACACTGATCGCCAGCGAGGTATTGCTGCGCCACCGGATCCGGATCGTCAGCACGCGGGAGGCATGAGCATGGACGCTGTCATCATCGTTTTGCAGGCCGGCATTGCCACCGGCACGGTGCTCCTGTTTGCCACCATCGGCGAAATCCTGGCCGAGCGGGCCGGCGTGCTGAACCTGGGCGTCGAGGGCATGATGCTGTTGGGCGCCATGAGCGCCTTTAGCGTGGCCGTGAAACTGGGCAACCCGTGGCTCGGATTGCTGGCGGGCATGATCGCGGCCGGGCTGCTCAGCCAGTTACACGCCCTGATCACCATCCACTTTCAGGCCGATCAGGTGGTGAGTGGGTTGTCGCTGACGTTTCTCGGCGCCGGCCTGAGCCTGGTTTTTGGCGAGGGGTTGAGCAAGGCCGGCACCATCTCGCTGCTGCCTTCGGGCTATATCCCCCTCCTGTTCCAGATCCCATTCCTGGGGCGGGTGATGTTCACCGACCAGAGCGTGCTGGTCTACATCGGTTATCTGCTCATCCCGGCGACCTGGTTCTACATCAATCGCACCCGGCCCGGCATGCACCTGCGCGCCGTGGGCGAGTATCCTGCCGCCGCCGACGCCCTGGGCATCAACGTTTACCGCCTGCGTTACCTTTACGTTTTTGTGGGTGGCCTGTTGGCCGGACTCGCCGGGGCCACCATCAGCCTGGCGGTGTCGCCGGGCTGGTTCAGCGAGATGACCACCTCTGGCCAGGGATGGATCGCGGTCGGATTGGTCATCTTTGCCCAGTGGGATCCACTGCGGGCTGCGTTCGGCTCGTATGCTTTTGGTGCACTGCGGCGACTCATCCTGGACCTGCAAGGGCCCACCACGCTGCTGGGTTTGCGTAACCCCTTTTTCTACAACCCTTACCTGGGCTTCTTTTTGCAGATGGTACCCTATGCCTTTACCATCGTGGTGTTGATCATCGGCTCTCGCGAGGCCATCCGCAAAAGACTGGGGGCGCCGGCGGCGCTGGGCCTGCCGTTCGTGCGGGAGGAACGGGGCTGATCCATGTGGGGACAAGCTATCGAAGCGCTCCATGCCGTGTTTCCGGCCATCGACCCGGAGAGCCTGGTGGAGGTGGCCGATATGGCTCAGGTGCGCTGTTTCCAACCGGGTGAGACCATCGTCCACGAGGGCTGCGTCGAACGCACCTTTTACATCCTGCTCGACGGGCAGGCCGAGGTGGTCAAACAATTGGGCCCAAGTGAGCAGCGCCTGGATCTAAAGCAGACGGGACAATTCTTTGGCGAGATGGCCCTCATCGAAGATGTGACCCGCTCGGCCACGGTGCGCGCCCTTGAGCCTTGCCGCGTGCTCGAGATCGACGAGCGCGTCTTTGTTCGGTTGCTGGCTCACCAACCTTCCGTGGCGCTGACCATCGTGCGCCAGCTCAGCGCCAATCTCCGCCAAACCGATCAGGCCATCATCGAAAAACTCGAACAGAAAAATCGCGAGCTCGGCGCCGCCTACGAGGAACTGCGCGCCGCCCAGGCCCAACTCATCGAAAAGGAACGCCTGGAGCGCGAGATGGAGATCGCCGCCGAGGTGCAACGGTCCATCCAACCGGCCCACTTTCCTGACATCCCACGGCTACAAGTGGCCGCCCGCAGCCGTCCGGCCCGACAGGTGGGTGGGGATCTGTACGACGTGCTGCCCTTGGGTGAGGATCGTGTGGGCCTGCTGGCCGCCGATGTTTCCGGCAAGAGCGCCCACGCCGCGATCTTTATGGCGGTTACCCGCGCCCTTTTCGTGGCCCAGGCGCGCAACTTTACGTCGCCCCAGGCGACGCTGCACAACATCCATCGACTGCTGATGGAGGTCTCTACGTTCGAGATGTTTGTCACCGTCTTTTACGGGATATTGAACCTTCACAGCCTGCAAATGCGCTACGCGCGCGCCGGGCACGATCGGCCCATCGTCTATCGCCCTGCCAGCAGCGACATGCAGCTCCTGGAAGCCAGTGGGCGCTTCCTCGGCTTGCTGGATGGTCTGGAGCTCGAAGAAAGAACGGTGCAACTGCTGCCCGGCGATCTGCTGGTGCTCTACTCCGATGGCCTGACCGATGCCGGCCGGGCGCGCGGCGATCCTTTTGGGCTGGAACGCCTCAAGGCCGCGATCCGGACACACGGCCAGGGCGCCGCCCAGCAGGCGTGCGATGGTATCTTTGAGGCCGTGCTGGAACATCAGGGCAGCGCCGAGCAATTCGACGATATGGCCTTGCTGGTGATCAGACCGTTGAGCCAGGACAACTGAAGGAGTATGGATCATGGCCTTTAATGACGAATGGCAAGAGCCCACCGAAGAGCAGCAGGTTTTGCCCAGCTCACCAACTGCGGTCGAGCGGCGCCGGCGGCGCCGACGGACGCGGCCGGCGGTCCCCTGGTGGCTGATCGCCGTCGGCCTGCTGGTGGTAGTGCTGACCATCGTACTGCTGTGGACCTGGGCCCTCAAGGCGATGGAAGAGACCAAAGAACCACCCACCATCGCCATCACACCCACCTTTACCCCACCAACCGCCACCGATACCCCCCTGCCAACCGCCAGCCCCACCGCCCCACCACCCACCGATACACCCGCGCCGGTCACGCCTACCATAACGGCCCAGATCGCCATCGGCGGCTGGGTCAAGGTGACCGGCACCGGCGACTTGGGCCTGAGCTTTCGCGCCGGCCCGGGCCAGGAAAACGTCCGCCTCAAAGTCATCACCGATGGCGCTATCCTCAAAGTGCTCGACGGCCCACGCGAGGATGGTGGTTTTACCTGGTGGCGGCTGGAAGAGTACCTGGACGGTCAACCCGGTGTCATCGGCTGGGCAGCCGATACCTTTTTAGAGCCAACGAGCGCGCCCTAGCCGAAGGGAAAAGAATCGGTTTGACTGACCCTGTGGAAGGACCGGAGCAGAAATGGCCCCCACCGAAGTAAAAAAACAGATCGCCACACTGCGCGAGCAGATTCACTATCACAACTACCGCTACTATGTGCTGGACGATCCGGTCGTCTCCGACGCAGCTTACGACCGCCTCATGAACGAACTGCGCGCTCTGGAGGCGGCCCACCCAGAACTCGTCACCCCAGATTCACCCACCCGGCGGGTGAGCGGCGCGCCTGCCGAGGGCTTTGCCAAAGTCCAACACCCCGCCCCCATCCTGAGTCTGGCTGCCGCCCAGGATGCCGATGGCGTGCGCGAGTGGTTCAACCGCATCGGCAAACTGCTGCCCGAATCGGTGACCCCTGAGGACCTGGCCTTCACCGTCGAGCCCAAGATCGATGGCTTGCGAGTGGTGCTACACTATGAGAACGGTCTGTTCGTGCTGGGCGCCACCCGCGGCGACGGCCAGGTGGGAGAAGATATCACCATCAACCTGCGCACCATCAAAACCTTGCCGTTACGCCTGCCCGTCGATCCGGCAGCCGCCGCCGTCCCATCGCGCCTGGTCGTCAGCGGTGAAGCGTTCATGCCTTTGCACGCTTTCGAGACGATGAATCGCCTTCAACAACAGGCCGGGGAAAAGGTTTTTGCCAACCCACGCAACGCCGCTGCTGGCTCGCTGCGCCAGCTCGACCCGGCCATTCCCGCCTCGCGCCCGCTGCGCCTTTATGTCTATAGTGTCGTGACTGCCGACGGCGAGATGCCTCCCACCCAGTGGCAGACGCTGGACTATTTGCGCCGGCTGGGCTTTCCGGTGGCTGAGGACGTGGCCCATTTTGACGATCTGGAAGCCGTCATCGCGTACTGTCAGGATTGGATGGGCCGTCGCAACACGCTGAACTATGAGGTGGACGGCGCCGTCATCAAAATCGACGACCTGGCCATCCAACAAACGCTGGGAGTGGTGGGCCGCGACCCTCGCGGCGCACTGGCGTTCAAGTTTCCGGCCCGCGAAGAAACCACTCACCTGCTGGATGTCGACGTGCAGGTGGGGCGCGTGGGCACACTCACCCCACGCGCGGTGCTGGAGCCGGTCGAGATCGGCGGCGTGACGGTGCGCCACGCCTCGCTGCACAACTATGACGACGTGGCCCGCAAAGACGTGCGCATCGGCGATAGGGTCGTCGTCCAACGGGCCGGCGACGTGATCCCCTACGTCATCGGGCCCATCGTCGATCTACGCACCGGCGACGAACGCCCCATCGCCCCCCCCACCCACTGCCCCGTCTGCGGCGAGCCGGCGGTCCACCCCGAGGGCGAAGTGGCCTATTACTGCATCAACGCCGCCTGCCCCGCTCAGGTCAAGGCGCGCGTGCAGCACTGGGCCGCCTGGATGGATATCGAAGGCTTTGGTGAAAAGGCGGCCGAGCTGTTCACCACACGCGGCCTGTTACACGACGTGGGCGATTTTTACAGCCTCGAGCGAGACGACATCCTGGCGATGGAAGGATACGCCGCCAAGAGCACCGACAACCTGCTGGCCGCGATCCAGGCCTCCAAAACCCGTCCACTGACCCGCACCCTGGCCGGGCTGGGCATCCGCAACGTGGGTGAGACGGTGGCGCAGACCCTGGTGGCCCATTTTCGCACCCTGGATGCGCTGGCTGCTGCCTCGGCCGACGAGATCCAGGCCATCCCCGGCATAGGCCCCATCATCGCCGCAGCCATCGTCGAGTGGTTCGGCCAGCGCCACAACCGGAACGTCGTCGAAAAACTGCGGGCTGCCGGTGTCCGTCTGGCCGAGGAACTCGAGGAAACATCGCCGCCGGAAGAAGCGCAACCGCTCGCCGGCAAAACCTTTGTCATCACCGGCACATTGCCCTCGATGAGCCGCAACGAGGCCAAAACGATCATCGAGCAAGCTGGCGGCAAAGTGACCGGCTCGGTTTCTAACAAAACCGATTTTTTGCTGGTGGGCGAATCGCCGGGCAGCAAATTACGCCAGGCCCAGCAACTCGGCGTGCCCACGATCGACGAAGCAGTATTGCGAGCCATGATCGGCGGCGATCGGTGAACAGCCCACAGTCGCAAGCCACGAGCCGGCCGGACGTGGTTGGCCTGGGTTACGCCGATTGGGATCACCTGGCCATCGTCCCTGGCCAACCGGAATTCGACACCGACACCATGACCCTGCAGGCGTCGGCCCAGTGCGGCGGCGGTCCGGTAGCCACCGCGCTGGTCACGCTGCGGCGATTGGGGGCCAACGTGGGCTACCTGGGCACTCTGGGCGACGACGAACCGGGACGGCGGATTCTAACCGACTTGCAACGCGCAGGCGTGGATACGACGCGGCTGATCGTTCAGCCAGGAGAACGTTCCCACACCTGTCTGGTGCTGGTCGAGGCGAACACTGGCCGGCGTTGCATCCTGTGCGACCGCGGCACGCTACAGCCGCTGCAGTTGACCGACGCCGACCGGCAGTACATCTGCCAGGCTCGGTTCTTGCACCTCGACGGCCAGTTCATGGATGCGGCCATCACCGCCGCCCGCTGGGCTCAGGATTCGAGCGTGCGCGTCTCCTTCGATGCCAACCGCCCCCGCCCCCGCCTGGACGAGCTGCTGCCGTTGGTGGATGTGTTGGTTACGTCAACGTCTTTTCCAACCGCCTGCACCGGCCACGATGACCTGGAAAAAGCCTTGCAAACCCTGCACACCCAGGGGCCGGAAACCGTCGTCGTCACCCTGGGCCCGCAGGGGTGTGCCTACCTGGACGGCAATCGGCTGGCGCACGTGCCGGGCTACCGCGTGGACGTGGTAGACACCACCGGCGCGGGCGACGCCTTTCACGGGGCTTTTCTCTACGGTTTGCTACAAAACTGGGACGCTCGCGAGACCGCACGCTTTGCCAACGCCGTGGCTGCCCTCAACTGCCGCTCCCTGGGGGGGCGGGCGGCCCTGCCTACCCTGGCGGAGGCGCGTGCGTTTCTGCGCCAGTGATTCTCAATATGACCAGACCTGACAGGTTTTGGATGTAGCGCTGCGTCGACACCCTTCTGTGAATGAGTGACCCGTGTCCAAGTCGCTGGATTTACGAAAGCCTGTCAGGTCTCGACGCCAAAGTGAGAATTGTTTTTTCTGCGCTCACAGCATTGACACACCCACAAGAGTATGGTATATTAAACATAATTCCAAGATCGGGGCATGGACGAGGTGAGAAGGAGGCGGCCGTGGTCAGTACAACCAATTCCAACACCCTGCGTTTTCTGCAGCAGGAAAACCGCCGCCTGCAAGATGAGAACGATCAACTGCGGGAGCAGGTCTCCAGACTGCTGGGCTACATGGATGCCCTGCGTGATCTCCAGCGGTCGGCCACACTCATCAGCACAGCCGACGACGTCATGGCTGTTCTGAACCAGATCCTCTACGCTGCCCTCACCGTCACCGACTCGTCGGCCGGCTCGTTGCTCCTTTGCGATCCGGAAACCAACGAACTGGTCTTTGCCGTCGTTCATGGGGAGCGGCGCGAGGTCATTCAAGGCTACCGCCTGCCCGCCGGCACCGGCGTGGCCGGCTGGGCGGCGACCCAACAAGGGGCTGTCATCGTCAACGACCCGCGCCGCGATTGGCGATTTTCGGCTCTGGTGGACGAGACCTTTGGTTTCCAGACGTACAACCTGGTGGCGCTGCCGCTGATCGCACGGGGGCGGGTGTTGGGCGTGTTGGAGGTGCTCAACACTTTTTCCCAAGATGACTATACCGAGGGACACCTCAACCTGCTGAATCTGCTGGCGTTGCTCGCCGCCACAGCCCTGGATAGCCTGGAGGTGGCAGAGGAATAGCCCGGATCACTCGGAAATACCCTTCATGCTCAGCCCGATTCGTCCCCGCTCGATATCCACTTTGATGACGCGCACCGCGATCACGTCTCCCACTGCTACCACGTTGTGCGGGTTACGCACGTAGCGCTCGGCCATTTCCGAGACGTGCACCAGGCCGTCTTGCTTGACGCCGATATCCACGAACGCGCCAAAATCCACCACGTTGCGCACCGTGCCCCTGAGCACCATCCCCTCGCGCAAGTCTTCCATCTTGAGCACGTCGCCGCGCAGAATCGGCCTGGGCAGCTCGTCGCGTGGATCGCGCCCCGGACGGATCAGCGCCCCGACGATGTCGGCCAGTGTGGGTTGGCCCACGTCCAGCGACTCGGCCAACGCCGCCAGATCGCACCCGCCCGTGAAGCGACGCACCCGCTCCGGCAGGTCCGGCTCGTCGCCCCGCACGTCCATGCGCGCAAAGAGCCGCTCAACGACCGGATAAGACTCGGGATGGATGGGCGTATTGTCCAGCGGCTCGTCGCCGCCAGAGATGCGCAAAAAGCCGGCTGCCTGCTCAAAGCTCCTGGCCCCCAATCCCTTGACCGCCTTGAGCGCCTGGCGCGTGCGAAAAGGGCCTTGCGCGTCGCGGTGGGCCACGATGTTAGCCGCCACCCCCTTGTTCACCCCGGCCACGTAACTCAGCAACGCCGGCGAGGCCGTGTTCGCGTCCACGCCCACGTGGTTCACCGCCGATTCCACCACCGCGTCCAGCGTTTCGGCCAGCCGCTTCTGATCCACGTCGTGCTGGTAGAGCCCCACCCCAATAGACTTGGGGTCGATCTTGACCAGCTCCGAAAGTGGATCTTGCAGTCGGCGGGCGATGGAAACCGCGCCGCGCATGGCCACATCCAGCTCTGGCAGCTCCTGGCGGGCCAGCGGCGAGGCCGAATAAACCGACGCCCCGGCCTCGCTGACCATGACGTAGGCGCCGCGACCGGCCTGGGCGATGACCTCTGCCGCCAGCGATTCCGTCTCCCGTGAGGCGGTGCCGTTGCCCACAGCGATGACATCGATCTCGGCCCGCTGCACCAGTTCGACCAGTTTGTTCAGCGCCTCGGCCCACTGCTTCTGCGGCGGGTGAGGATAGATGGTGACGCCGCCGATAAACTTGCCGGTGGCCTCTACCAGCGCCACCTTGCAGCCGGTGCGATAGCCGGGGTCGATGCCCATGACGCACATCCCCCGCAGCGGCGGCTGCAACAGCAACGCCCGCAGGTTGGTGGCAAACACGCCGATAGCATGCTCGTCGGCCTCTGCGGTGAGGGCGCGCCGCAGGTCGCGCTCCACCGCCGGGGCCAGCAGCCGCTTGTAGCCATCGGCCACCGCCTGCCGCACCTGATCGGCAAAAATCGATGCCGGGTTCCTGACGTATCGCGCCTCGACGTCGGCGATCTGATCCGCCTCGTCAACGGCCACCTTGACGCCGAGAGCGCCCTCCGCCTCGCCGCGATTGATGGCCAGCACCCGGTGGGGCGGCAGATCACGCAACGGCCCGGCAAAATCGTGGTACATGCGATACTTGCCTTCGGGGTCGGCGCTTTCGCCGGCCAGGGCGCAGGCCAGCACCGCCTCGCGCTGGGTGCGCTGGCGGATGTGGCCGCGCACCCCGGCGTCTTCGGCGGCGATTTCGGCCACGATGTCCCGCGCGCCGGCCAGCGCTTCCTCCACCGTGGGCACGTCGTCGCTCAGGAATGGCTCGGCGTGGGATTCCGGTGTGCCGGTGATGATCTCTTGGGCCAGCATCATCTGGGCCAGCGGTTCCAGACCGCGCTCGCGGGCCACGGTGGCCCGGGTGCGGCGCTTGGGCCGGTAGGGCAGGTAAAGATCTTCCACCTCCTGGAGCGTGGTGGCCGCCTGAATCGCCGCCTCCAGCTCCGGCGTCAGTTTATCCTGCTCGGCGATGCTCTTGAGGGCCGTCTCTTTGCGCGCCTCCAGGTGGCGCAGATAACCCAGCCGCTCCTCGATGGCCCGGATCTGCTCTTCGTCCAGGCTACCGGTAACTTCTTTGCGGTAGCGGGCGATAAAGGGCACAGTGTTGCCCTCGTCCAGCAGCGCCACAGTGCGGGCCACCTGATCCGGGCGCAGCTTCAACTCGCGGGCGATGGTGCTCAGAATGCGATTCTCAGACATCAAGACCTTTCCCCCCTTGATTTCACTACCGGACATCTTTCACCAGAAGGCGGTCAGAGTCAACAGATTTAGCGGATAGAGCGGATATTGTCTGGAAAATCCGTTCAATCCGTTGACTGTTCTCGTGCTCAGGCATGAAATTCGTGACAATATGAAAAAGTGTCTGGTAGCAAACCCTTGATCAAAAACAGCTTTTGCGTCAAGTCTCACCTTTCATGGACAAGTATACACGCATCCTCAACCCGATGCAATTGCCCGCCCATCTACTTTCTGGTATAATCAAAAGCAACGGCAACACAGATCCTCAGCTCGAAGAAAGGTGTTTGATGGCCGAAAACGCAGCAGACAGGCGGATGGTTTCCTCCAAAGCGCACCAGGAAGACGTGCCGTCCGACGTTTCCCTGCGTCCCCAACGGCTCAACGAATACATCGGTCAGGAAAAGGTAAAGGAGAACCTCACCATTCTGATCGAAGCGGCCAAAGGGCGCGGTGAAGCGCTGGATCATGTGCTGCTCTACGGTCCGCCGGGTTTGGGCAAAACCACACTGGCCCATTGCATCGCCAACGAAATGGGTGTCAGCATCAGAGTCACCTCCGGTCCGGCCATCGAACGGGCCGGCGACCTGGCGGCCATCCTGACCAACCTGCGCCAGGGAGAAGTGCTGTTCATCGACGAGGTGCACCGCCTCAGCCGGGTAGTGGAAGAGATCCTTTACCCGGCCATGGAAGATTACGCCCTGGATATCATCATCGGCAAGGGGCCTGGAGCGCGCAGTATCCGACTCAAGTTACCCCGATTCACCATCATCGGCGCCACCACACGCCTGGCGCTGATGACCTCGCCGCTGCGAGCCCGATTCGGCGCGGTGTATCGCCTGGATTTCTACAGCCCGCCCGCCATACAAGAGATCGTCAGACGTTCTGCACACCTGCTCCGGGTGGTGTCGGACGAGGGCGGCGTGCGTGAGATCGCCCGCCGGGCGCGGGGCACGCCGCGCGTGGCCAACCGTTTGTTGCGCCGGGTAAGAGATTACGCTCAAGTGCGCGCCGAGGGTCACATCAGCGCAGCCGTGGCCGAGGAAGCCCTGGCGTTGTTAGAGGTGGACGCCCTGGGCCTGGACGAGATCGACCGCAAGGTGCTGCGTACGATTGCCGAAAAGTTCGACGGCGGGCCGGTGGGTCTGGAGACTCTGGCAGCCGCCATCTCGGAAGAATCCGATACCATCATGGACGTCTACGAGCCCTACCTGCTACAGTTGGGCTTTATCGACCGCACGCCACGCGGCCGGGTGGTCACCCGTCGGGCCTACGAGCATCTGCAACTGCCCCCCCCGGAACGCCCCGAACAGCCTTCTCTCTTTGACGCCTCTTGAAAGGGAGTCCCATGGCAGAAAAACCTCTGATCGACTCTCGCATCGGCGCTTATCACATCGTCGAGGAGTTGGGACAGGGTGGCAACGCCATCGTCTACCTGGCCCGCGACGAAAAACTGGATCGAATGGTGGCGCTCAAGATGATGCATGCCTTTGCCTACCATCCCTATCGCCAGCGTATCATCGACCGTTTCCGGCGAGGTGCGCAGGCTGCAGCACGCCTGAATCATCCCAACATCCTGCCGATCTACGATTTTGGCGAGTGGCAAGGCACCTTTTACATCGTGATGCAATGCGTTCAGGGTCAAACGTTGCGACAACACCTGCTGGACAACACAGACAAAATTCGGCCCGTTGCGCCGCTGCCCCTTTCAGAAGCGCTGCACATCACCCAGCAGGTTGGGGCGGCGCTCGATCACGCCCACCGGCACAACGTGGTCCACCGCGATGTCAAACCCAGCAATATCCTTCTGGCCGATGACGGCCGCATCTACCTCACCGATTTTGGACTGGCCCACGTCGAGGATGCCGCCCCCATCACCATCTCGGGCGAGACGCTGGGCACACCCCACTACATGTCGCCTGAACAAGGGCAGGGACTGCCAATCGACCATCGCTCCGACATCTACTCGCTGGGTGTGGTGCTCTTTCAGATGCTCACCGGCCACGTGCCTTTCGACGCCGACACCCCGGCGCCGGTCATCCTCAAACACGTGGTCGATCCACTGCCCTCACCACGAAGCTTCAACCCCGACATCCCGTTGATGATCGAGGCTGTGCTGCGCAAAGCGCTGTCCAAAAACCCCTCCGATCGATACCAAACCGTCGACGAGTTCATCCAAGACTTGCTGGCCGCCAGCGGTGAAGAAGCACAACCACCTCCTTCACCGGTTCCGGCGCCGGTCATCGCGCCACCCAGGCCGATTTCACTGTCACAGACCCTGCCAGAGCGACAGCCGGTTGCTCCACCACCCAGCCGGATCACCGGCCACGACAACGGTTCACGATGGGCCATCATCGGCATCCTGGCCGGCGTTTTCCTCGCGCTGGTCGCCTGCGGCGGACTGGCCTACGTCCTGCTTGGAGCAAGCGACCGCCGAAAAGAGGCCACACCCACCGTCACCCAACTGGCCGTGGCCACCACACCCACGCCGACGCTGGCGACTCCCACAGCCACGGCCGGCCGGCCATCGATCACACCAGAACCCACACCCACGCCGATCATCGTCGTTGAAAACACCGCCACCGCCACCCACACACTGCCCACCCCAACCGCCGCCCCTTCGCATACCCCCACACCGACCTTTTCACCGGCGCCAACACCAACCCCCACCGACACCGCCACGGTGACAGCGACGCCCACCGCCTCACCCACTCCCCCTCCGGCGCTGCCGGCGGGCATGGTGCGTATCCCGGCAGGCGAGTTCATCCAGGGCAGCTCTGAAGCCGAGATCGATGCCGCCATTCAACTGTGCGCCAACGCCTACAACGGCACCTGCCCCCACCCACGCGAGTGGTTCACCGACGAAACGCCGCGCCGCACCGTTTACCTGGATGCCTTTCTCATCGACAAGTGGGAAGTGAGCAACCAACAATTCACAGCCTTTGTGATCGCCACCGGCTACCAGACCGACGCCGAGAAACGGGGCGAGAGCCAGACCTGGCGCACCTTCAACACCCCCGACCGGGAGAGCTTTCCGGTCATCTGGACAAGCTGGAACGACGCCGACGCCTACTGCCGTTGGGCCGGCAAGCGGCTGCCCACCGAGGCCGAGTGGGAAAAAGCCGCCCGCGGCACCGACGGGCGCATCTGGCCGTGGGGCAACAGTTGGCAGAGTGGGCGCGCCAACACCGGCGACGGCGGCGCAGGCAGCATCGTTGCAGTGGGCAGTTATCCCACCAGCGCCAGCCCTTACGGCGTCATGGACACGACCGGCAACGTCTGGGAATGGGTGGCCGATTGGTACGATCCACTCTGGTACGGCAAATCACCCGCGAATAACCCGGGCGGGCCGCTATCGGGCGTCAGCCGCGTGCTGCGCGGCGGCGCCTTTGGAAATCCACCCTGGGAAGTTCGCGCCGCCCACCGGCACAGCGGCGGTCCCGACGGCTATGCGCCGGATCACGGTTTTCGCTGCGCCCGGTGAGGCATACTGCGGGAGCAATCCACAGCGTGAAAACCAGCGATTTTGACTACCAGCTTGCCCCACATCTCATCGCCCAGAGGCCGCTGGAACCCCGCGACGCCTCACGGCTGCTGGTGGTCGATCGCGCCGACGGCTCGCTGGCCCACCGCACCTTTCGTGAGATCGCCGAGCACCTCCGGCCGGCCGATCTCTTGGTTTTTAACGACACCCGCGTCATCCCGGCCCGGCTGATCGCCCGCAAAGCGCCCAGCGGCGGCAAGTTAGAGATGCTGCTGGTCAAACGTCACAGCCCCACCGAGTGGGAGGTGATGGTCACGGGGCGTCGGGCCATGCCCGGTCAGCGCATCACCGTCGCCCAGGGCGGAACACACATCGAAGGCCAGATCACGGCCCTCACCGAGGCCGGCGGGCGGCGCATCGTCTTCGACCGCCCCCTGGAGCCTGCGCTCGATGCACTGGGTGAGGTGCCGCTGCCCCCCTACATCCACGAGCCGCTGCAAGACCCGGAGCGATACCAGACCATCTATGCCCGGGTGAGCGGCTCCTCGGCCGCTCCCACGGCCGGCCTCCATTTCACGCCCGATCTGCTGCTGTCGCTGCGAGAGATGGGTGTGAATTTCGCCTTTGTCACGCTGCACATCGGCATGGATACTTTTCGGCCGGTGCAAAGCGAGCAGATCCAAGACCACACCATGCACACCGAGTGGTGCTCGCTGAGCATCGAGACCGCCAGACAGATCAACCAGACCCGGCTGGATGGCGGGCGGCTGGTGGCTGTGGGCACCACCGCCGTGCGTGTGCTGGAAACCGCTGCCGCCGGGTGCGCGCCACAGGGCGAGGCCTGCGCCTGGCAGACGGTGGCCCCCTTCGAAGGACCCACCGACCTCTTTATCACCCCCGGCTACCACTTTTGCGCCGTCGACGTGCTGTTGACCAATTTTCACCTGCCGCGCAGCACACTGCTCATGCTGGTCAGCGCCTTTGCCGGCAAGCCCCTCATCGACCGCGCCTACCGGCAGGCCATCGCGCACGAGTACCGATTCTACAGCTTTGGCGACGCCATGCTGATCCTGTGAAACAAAAAGCAGGAGCGAGTCACCGGCTCGCCCCTGCGCCTCGCCTCGAACCGGGTCGAAGGCTATTCGCGCCGAAACCTCACCCTCAGCACGCGTTCCGTCTCCGGCCCGACCCGCGCCCGCTCGTCCAGCCGCCAGCCGGCCACCCACAGGATGCGCCCCTCGTCGGCCGCGCTCACCAGCAGCGGCGCCCGATCGCGCCAGGCGGCCGGCGCCTTGACGTTGATCAGAAAATCGCTCACCGATTTGGTGTGCCCCTCCATACCCTGGGGCTGAAACCGGTCGCCGGGGCGACGCTGCCGCAAGACCAGTCCCCCGGCCCCGATGGCCCCGGCGTCGATGAATGCCTGCCAGCGATCCGGATTGGCCTCCCAACCGGGCGGCAACTCGTCGCGCGAGAGCGGCTCGATCAACACTCGCCAGCCGCCCGGGCCGGGCAGCGGCGTGCAGCCCGGCGCCACCAGCGGCAGCCGCGCCACCCACAGCACCGGCCGATCTTCCGCCGCGGGGGCGTAACCCTTGTCGGCCACCGTCAGCGTCTCATAACCTACGAGCAACACCAATCCACCGGGCAGCGAAGCCATCGCGCCTGTCTCTTTTTCGCCGGCGATGCGCACCGCCTCCTCGACGTGCACGAAATTGATGTCCCGCAAGTTACGCCGCAGCCGCTGCACCGCCTGGCGGAGCGTGGCCCGCCGCAGGCTCAGGGGCAGCGCCCGCCAGCCGGCCAAATCCAGAACCACCGCCTCGTCGTCGGCGGAGCGCATCACTCCGGCCCAGGCCGCCGCCAGCACCTCTTGCAGCAGGGCGTAATCGGCTGCGGCCACCTGCGCCGTGCGGCGGATCACCTCCCGCACGTGGGTGCGATAGGTTTCCAGAATGGGGAACAGCTCGTGGCGCAGCCGGTTGCGAAAGTAGGTGGTATCCAGATTGGAGCGGTCGAAGCGCGGTTCAAGACCGTGGGCGGCGCAGTAGGCCTGGATCTCGGCGCGAGGGATTTCCAACAGCGGGCGAATCAGCCACATCCCCTCTGCCGTCTGGCCGCCCAGCAACCGATACTCTCCTAGCGGCGTTTTGGGCAACATGCCCCGCAGCCCCGCCAGCCCTGCGCCGCGCAAAAAGTGCATCAACACCGTCTCGGCCTGATCGTCGGCGTTGTGGCCCACCGCCACGACCCGCGCCCCCACCTGCCCGGCCAGCCGGGCCAGGAGGGTGTAGCGGGCCTGGCGGGCCGCCTCCTCCACGGCCAGCTTGCGACGGCGCGCCAGAGCGGGCACATCCTGGGCCTCCACGGTGCAGGGCAGGCCCCACGCGGCGGCCAGATGGGCCACAAAGGCGGCGTCGGCGTCGGCATCGGCGCCGCGGATGCGGTGATTCAGATGGGCCACGTGCAGCGACAGACCCCATTCAGCCGCCAGCCGCCGCAGCAGATGCAGCAGGCACAGCGAGTCGGGCCCGCCAGAGACGCCCACCACGACCGGCTCGCCCCGAAACAGCAGCCCGTGCCGCTCGATTGTCTCGCCCACCTGTTCCAGCAATGGCACGATCCACCTGCCCCCAGAGGCGACGTGAACGTCGCCCTCATGCCTGCCGCTGATAAGCCACCTGACCGTCTATCAGCACCAGCTCGGTCACGGTGCGGTAATCGAAGGGATGGCCGTCAAAGACCACCAGATCGGCGTCTTTGCCCACCTCCAGACTGCCCACCCGCTCGGCCACGCCGATGATTTCGGCGGCGTTGATGGTGATGGCCTTCAGCGCCTCCTCTTCCGGCATGCCCTCGCGCACGGCCAGCGCAGCGTTGATAGGCAGATATTTCACCGCCGACATCTCGTCGGTCTGGATGGCCACTTTGACGCCGGCCTGGGCCATCAGGCCGGGGTTCCTGGGCGTCATGCCCTTCAGCTCGTACTTGACGCGGGAAAAGAGGATCGGCCCGGCGGTGACCGGGATGCCCTTGGCGGCCAGGATTTCGGCGATCTTGTAACCCTCAGTGGCGTGTTCCAGCGTCAGGTCCAGGTTGAACTCTTCGGCGATGCGGATGGCAGTGAGCATGTCGTCGGCGCGGTGGGCGTGGACGCGGGCTTTTATCTCGCGGCGCAGCACCTTGCCCAGCGCCTCCAGCTCGAGATCTCGCTCCGGCGGTTTGGGGGCCTCGGTTTCCTCATCGCCGGCCTCGACTTTGGCCCGGTATTCGGCCAGCTCTTGCTCGTGGCGCTGCCATTTATCCAGATAGTTCTGGGCGTCCACCAGAGCGGCCCGCAGGGCAGCGGCGTTGCCCATGCGTGTGGAGGGGGCCTTTTTCTGATCGCCGTAAACCCGCTTGGGGTTCTCACCCAGGGCCATCTTCATGCCCGCCGGTTCCAGCAGCACCATCTCTTCGACGCTGCGCCTGGGCATCGTCTTGAGGCAAACCCATTGCCCGCCGATGACGTTGCCGCTGCCCGGCCCGGTGAGCACGGTCGTCACGCCGGCGGCCACCAATTCTTGAAACGCCGGATCTTCGGGGTGCACCGCGTCCAGCGCCCGCAGGTGGGGCGTGATAGGATCGGTCAACTCGTTGCCGTCGGAATACTCCCAGCCGATGCCATCGGGAAAGAGTCCCACGTGACAGTGGGCATCGATCAGGCCTGGCATCACCACTTTGCCAGCGGCGTCATAGATTTCAGCATCCTCCGGGATCTCGACCTCCTCCCCGATGGCGACGATGCGCCCACCTTCGACCAGCACTGTCCCTTGCTCCAGTGTGCCTTGAGTGATGGTCATCACCTTGCCGTTTTTGATCGCAATCATCCCTATCCTCCTCGTATAATATGTTCGTGGTCAGGCACGTAACGGCGTGGAGTGCCGTAAGACGCCACGCCACTCTGCTGCTACGAGCCTCACTCATCGAGTGTAAAATTCGGCTACCCTGATGATAACAGATGTTGCCTCAGACGTCAAGGTTGCGTTGCCGCTCGATTGGAGTATAATTCCAATACAGGGAGGAAAAACCGTGAGCGTCGAACCTGATGCTCTCTCTATCCCAGAGCGTCTGAGCGCGCATCCATTACTGGATACACTCCCCGGCACAGCTATTGCCGACCTGTCCAGGGCCGTGCGACTGGTCGAGTTCTCGCCCAACGAAACCATCGTGCGCCAGGGTGAGAACCACCACTCGATGTATCTCATCGACGAGGGGCAGGTACGGGTATCCATTCGTGATTCGCAGGGCGGCGAGTTAAAGATCGCCGTTTTGAAACCGGGCGATTTTTTTGGCGAGACCGCCTTTATCACCAAAGGCCCTCGCACCGCCACCGTCCGTTCACTCACCGCGTGCCGTCTATTCGAACTGCCCCAACGTGAGATGTATCGCCTGCGACGGTATCCCCGGCTTTGGAAACAACTGGAACAGGCCAGCCAAAAACGGCTCGCCACGACCATGCTGTGCCGGGTGGCGCTGTTCCAGGCCCTCTCACCCGAAGAGCGCACCGAGGTGGCCCAGCTACTGAGCCTGGAACACTATCAGGCAGGCAGTACCATCTGTCAGGAAGGCTGCGCCGGCGACGCTTTTTTCATCATCTGGCGCGGCCAGGTCAAAGTCACCTCTCAAAAAGAAAACGACGAACGGTTGCTGGCCTTTCTGCGCGACGACGATTTTTTCGGCGAGGCATCTCTGCTGTCGGACCGGCCGCGGGAAGCCACCGTCACCGCTCTGACCGACATCGAAGTGCTGCGGCTGGCCCGCGAGGATCTGCTCAAACTGGTGTCGACCAAACCGGCCTTAAAACAGGCCATCGAAGCAGTGATGGCCCTGCGCACCGAGCCATCGGTAACGGTGAGGCAAGATAGCCACTGGAGCGCCGCCATGGGCCTGCTGATGGAGCAGGGCCTCACGATGGACCGTCAGGTTTTGGTGCGGCAAGCCGATCTTTGCCCGCCCGGTTGCCGTCTGTGCGAGGATGCCTGCGCCCGGCGTTTTGGTCGCAGTCGGATTCGCCTGGGCGGTCGACGCTTTGGCCCCCTGGACCTGATGGGCATTTGCCAGCATTGCACCCATGCGGCCTGTATTGACGCCTGCTTTTTCGACGCCATCCGTCAGGACGAAAAAGGGCTGGTACGCATCATCGTTTCGGCCTGCACGGGTTGCACACTGTGCGAGCACGCCTGCCCTCACAGCGCCGTCGCCATGGTGCAACCCGAACCGGAAGAGCTGAAAGGCTGGCTGAAACGGCTCTTTTCCACCCTCACCCATCACCCGCCAGAGGTGGTTGCCGAAATCTGCGAGCGATGCCGGGGCTACACGGATATGGCCTGCCTGACAGCCTGCCCGACCCACGCATTACAACTGGTGACCGTGGGCGATTATCTCAGACCAACCCAAAAGAAAACCTCACCCGCTCAGATTGCACCGCTTTGTGAGCCTTACCCAACCGATCCACCTTGAACAGGCCCGATCAACCAAAGGAGGTCAAGTTATGCCTGTCAAAATCCCGTGGCTCAAGGGCGTTTTTCCGGCCCTGGTCACACCCTTTGACAAAAACCAAGATGTAGACGAGGCGGCCTTTCGCCACCTCATCCGCCACGTTCTGCCCCACGTGGATGGCCTCGTCCCTTGCGGCACCACCGGCGAGTTTCCCTACCTCGATGTGGAGGAACAACAACGCCTGGTACAGATCGCCGTCCAGGAAGCCGGCAGCAAGCCGGTCATCGCCGGCACGGGAGCTTCATCCACCCGCGAAGCGATCTTGCTGGCGCGTAATGCCCAGCAGGTTGGCGCCTCGGCGTGTCTGGTGGTGACGCCCTATTTCCTGCACCCCTCAGACAAGGGCATTTACCAACACTTTTACGAGATCGCCCGGGCCGTTCGAATTCCAATTCTGATGTACAACATCCCCCAGGTGGTGGATCGGGAATTGCCGCGCCGCGTGATCCAGGACCTGGCCGACATGCCCAACATTGTCGGTCTCAAAGACTCTTCCGGCAACCTGACCTACACCATGGAGGTGTTGGAATTTGCCGGCGACCGTATCGATGTCCTGGTGGGCCACGACGAGGTGGTGCTCAACGCTCTGGCCGGCGGTTGCAGCGGCATGATTCTGGCCAGCGCGCAGGTCTACCCGGAGGTGTGGCAAGAGGTCTACACTGCGGTCCAAACCGGCGATCTCGCCCGCGCCCGTCAGCTCCAGCGCAGCGTGCAAAAGCTCTCGCGCATCTTTTGCCGTTACGGCGGCGGTGTGGCCGTCAAACAGGCGATGAACCTGCTCGGCGTGCCGGTTGGCCGTCCGCGCCGCCCTCTCAAGACCGTCGGCGGCGCGTTGATCCACGAGGATCGGGCCGAGATCCGCCTGGAGCTGGAAAAACTGGGCAAGATCGCCCCCGCCGATGGCGACCGCCGCGCCGACACCCGCCCGCTGGCGGAGCGTTTTGACGATCTGGAACTGACCGCCGGGGCCATTACGCGGGCCGGGCTGCGGCTGGGCAGCGGCGTTGCCGGAGAGGGCGTGGAGGCGGTGCAATTGCATCTGATAGCCGGCGGCAAAAACTCGCCGCTGGGTGATGCCTATGCCTACCAGCTCACCTATCCCCTTTACCGCCGCGAGGCCCTGGCTGCCATCCTGGAGCCCAACCTCACCGTCCGGCCGGCCACACTCATCCTGCCCGCCGTAGAGCAAAAAGACCTGCGCCAGGCCAACATGATCTATGGCCCCACCCAATCGGCGGTGGCGCGGGCCATCGTCGACAATCTGGAAAGCGGTGCGATCCCTCACTCCGCCGTGGAGGACGAGGTCATGATCGTCATCGCCGATGTCCATCCCAGAGCACTGGATAGACAGGCGCTCTACCGGGCTGTCTACCAGGCCATGAACAACGCCATTACTCAGGCCTTTTCTGGAGGTGAGCCATGACCGAAGATTTTTCCAGCGAATGGCTGCCGGGTTACGTCATTGTGCCACGCAAAGGCGGCCACGCCTGGCAGATCGGCATCATCCAGGACAGCCGGGGCAGCCGGCGCGTACGACTGGCTTCCGGGCGCATGTCGATAGTAGAGAACCCCGATCCCAGCGGCCCGCCCCTGGCTGCCGTCAAACAGACCAACCGCGTCAACGTCACCGACCTCGAAGAGTGGGACAGAGTGGCCGCTGCCGTGCGCCAAAAACTTGAAGAGCTGGCGGCCATGAAAGACCAGCCAAAGGAGTAAACATGTCCAAGAAACCAACGTGGTTCAAAGGGATCTTTCCCGCCCTGGTGACACCCTTTACCCAGGACGACCAGATCGACGAAAGCGCCTACCGCCACCTGATCCGTCACCTGCTGCCCCACGTGGACGGCCTGGTGCCCTCTGGCACCACCGGCGAGTTCTCCTATATGACCGAGGCCGAGCGCCTGCGTACGGTCGAGATCGCGCTCGAAGAGGCGGCTGGCAAACCGGTCATCGCCGGCACCGGCTGCCCCTCCACGCGGGCCACGGTGCGCCTCACGCAGGCCGCCAAAGACGCCGGCGCAACCGCGGCCCTGGTGGTGGCGCCTTATTATCTCAAACCCACTTTTAACGAAATCTATGAACACTATCAAGAGATCGACCAGATCGGCCTGCCCATCATCCTGTACAACATTCCACAGTGCGCCGGGACGCACTACCGGTGGTGGACGGCCGAGGGTATGGCGACCGATTTCGACAACGTGGTGGGTATCAAGGATTCTTCCGGCGACGTGCCCTTTCTCATGGCGCTGCTGGAAAAGGTCAAGGATACCATCGGCATTTTCACCGGCCACGACGAAACGCTGGCCGCCGCGCTGGCCGCCGGCGCCGATGGCGCCATCCTGGCCTCGGCTAACCTGATACCAGACCTGGAGCAAGAGATCTATCTGGCCGTGCAGCGGGGCGACCTGGCCCTGGCTCAGCGGCGTCAGCAAGCCATCCAGATTCTGGTGCGGCTGGTGGTGCGTAAAGGCGCCAACCAGGCGGTCAAAGAAGGCCTGGGCATGATGGGCCTGCCGATGGGCGACTCGCGCCTGCCGTTCATGCCCGGCGGCGAGTTCGAGCGCGAGGACCGCGAAGACCTGCACACACAACTGGAGAATCTGGGATACATTGGCAAAACAGCGAAAGCCTTTCCCGGCGGCGTGACCGTCGATTACGCGGCCACACCAGCCACGCCGCCGGGCATCGGCGATCTGACGCTGCGTGTGGGTGAGGGTTTCGCCGGACCGCCCTTTTCCGAGATCGCCCACATCGATTTACTGCTGGGGCGTAAGGATGGGCCGGTGGGGCGCGCCATAGAGCGCGCCCTGGGCGAAGGTCGCCCCGGCCACGAGCTGAGGGTGATCCACGAAAGGCCACGCACGTTGTTGGTGCCCACCGTCACTGTACGGGGCGCCAAAGCCGGTCAACTGGTCTACGAAGACGCTGCGGCGGGCATCAATCTGGCCATCGAGCACAGCATCGCCCAGGGCTTTTTGCCGCCGGCCCTGTTGGACGACATCTGTCTCATCGCCAACGTTTTCGTCCACCCGGCAGCGGCCATCCGCCGCCGGATCAAGATCAACAACTATAAAGCCATGCGCGGCGCCATCCGCAAAGCCATCGAGAGCCGGCCAACCGTCGACGAGATGATTCACGAAAAGGCCGCGGCCCGCCATCCCTTCCGCTACGCGCCGTGAAACGATCGGGTGATTAAAACCCGATCTGGGAAAAGGAGACTGCCATGCAGATCACAGATGGTTTTGACTTTCCCGTCGGCAAACCCAATGGCAGCGGTTACTGGATCGCTGCCGGGCTGGCAGAGCAAGAGTACTTTGACCTGCGCGGCGTCTGGCACACCGGTGAGGACTGGAACCGGGGCAGCAAAGACGCCGATCTGGGCGATCCGGTTTTTAGCGTCGCCCACGGTCGGGTGAACGTGGCCCGCCACTATTCCGGCTGGGGCAACATCGTGCTCATCGAGCATCACCTGCCCGCTGGTGAGACCGTCTGGTCGCAATATGCCCACCTGCAAACGATGACCGTCGGCGAGGGGCAAGAGGTCTCGCGGGGCGATCAGGTGGGACGCATCGGCAAGGGTGATCAGGACAAGTTCCCGGCCCACCTGCACTTTGAGATCCGGCTCAAGAACCTGCCGGCCTACAAATGGGGCTGGAAAACCGAGGCCGACCGCCTGGAACTGTTGCGCAGTTATGCTCACCCCAGCGAATTCATCCGCGCGCGCCGCCCCGCTGCCCCGACGACACAGGTAAACGTGGAGGAAACAGGCACCGCCTTTGTGCGCAGCCCATCCGAGTTCTGGCGCGAGGCCGAGGTGGGACATGGCAGGCACACCTTTTGGACCTGGACGGTGAGCGCGGAGCAAGGGGAAGACTGCGTGGCCGAGTGGCGGCCCAAGCTGCCCCAGGCCGGGCTATACGAGGTTTTTGCCTACATCCCATCGCGTTATGCCACCACCCGCCAGGCCCACTACCGGGTTGGCCACCGCCGCGGCGCGTCAGAAGTGGTGGTCGATCAGTACGCTTATGCTGACGAGTGGGTCTCGCTGGGCAGTTATGCCTTCTCTGCCGTCCAACCGGCGGTCGTCCGCCTCTCAGACCTGACCGGTGAGCCCTACACGCGGGATCAGAACCTACGCAAACAGATCGCCTTCGATGCGGTCAAATGGGTGCTACGCTCAGAACAGGTATAAATCACAGGGGCGGCCCGATGGGCCGCCCCTGACGCTGTCAGTTCAGGCCAAGCCGGAGCAGGCTCGGTCGCAGGCCCAGTGCATCGATAAAGCCATTCAGCTCGACATCGGTCAGCGGACGGCCTTTGCCGGCATAGGCGGTCAGGATCGCCTCCAACATGTTGGTGCCAAAAGAACGGCCTTCGTAACGTGGTGTGGTGGTGATCACGGTATTCACGCCTCTCGACCGAAGAAGGGTGATGTTTTCCTCGGTGGTGGTGTTGGTGATCACGGTCTTGCCGGCCAGGTTTTCCGGCAGATACTTGCGCATGAAAAGAAAATCACCGGCGAACAGATCTGCCTGACGCCAGTAACGCTGGTACTTGGGCTGAGCCACGCTACCACCACTGCCGTAAAAAAGCAGCCGCATGGGGAAATGGCTGACGATAGGAAAGAGCAGCCGCGCCAGCCGGCGGTAGGCGTTCAGACCACGAACGGGGATGGGCAAACCGAGGGCGATCATCAGATCGCCCAGGATCACCTCGTCGGATACCTCGGCCACGGCTTCGGCCAGGCCCAGCCGATCCACGGCCACAGGCACAAAAGCCCGGCCAAAGTGAGGCGACTCACCCCACTCGGATGCGATCAACTCAAAAACCCGCCGCTCCAAGGTGTGCTTGAGACCCCGGCCATCCACCACCGGGGTGCGATGCACACCCTCCACCAGCTTGAGCGCCGCCCGCAGAGGGTACTCGCGCTCACCCAGCCGCAAATAGAGGTCCACGCCACCCACACCCAGGGCATCCACCTGACCATCCAACTCGGAGAAGAGGCGACGCGCCTCGTTCATATCACCGTCTGTGCCGATACGCTCCACACGGATCGGCTCACCGCCCAAATGCAGCACCAGTTGTTTGTCTCGCGTGCTGCTGCCCAAACTGATACTGACCGCCCGCTTCAAATTGTCCCCTCCTCGCCCGTCCCTGATGCCCACTCGCCGTTCAGCGATTGGCCATCAGGGTACGGATCTCTTTAAACAGCGCCAGCGTCGTAGCATCCGGAGCCACATCCAGCTCTTCACGAAGGCAGGCCACGCAACGCTCGTAGGTGCGCAGCGCCAACACCCGATCGTTTCGTTCGAGATAGGCCTGCATCAGCAATTGATAAGCCCTTTCCCAGCAATTGTCGGCAGCCAGGATTCGCTGGCACAGCTCGATCGTGCCGTCGAGATCGCCCTGATTCAAAAGGAGCGTCGCCGTCTCGGTGGCCAGGCTCAAGTAGAGGCGGCGTAGACGGGTCTGCTCGTCGCGGCACCATTCTTCGTAAAGACATTCGGGCAAA
The DNA here is from genome assembly GCA_049324835.1 of Chloroflexota bacterium. GTDB lineage: Bacteria > Chloroflexota > Anaerolineae > CAYNKW01 > CAYNKW01 > JBMOMT01. The sequence continues at coordinate 54,621 of JBMOMT010000064.1, forward strand.
AAATCGCCCTGATACAACGCCAAAGCCCGGCGGCCATGCTCCACAGCAATAGCCGGATCCCGCGTGGTCTGAGCGAGAGAGGCAAAATGCTCAAAAGCCGCCACATCGATCCACAGCGGAGCGTCGGCGGCCAGTCCATAGGCGCTGCCGCGACGTCGAACAAAGAGCGTTGGCGCCCGCGGCGGGCGGTGAGGCTCGAGCACTTGCTGCAGCGCGTTGAGGGTTACTTTGAACTGCTGCTCGGCGGCTGTCGCATCGGCATCTGGCCACAGGTGACCGCCGATCTCGTCGCGCTGGAGAAAACGGCCCCTGTTCACCAGCAACAACTGGAACAGATGGCGCGCCTTTTCACGGCGCCACTCGTCGTCGCCCACCCTATCTCGACCCCGATGCACCACAAAGCGGCCCAAGGCGTGAACGCTCAGAGTGTAGCCGGGATGACATGACAGATCGGGGGGCAGGCCCATACCCTCCAGCAACCGGGCGGCCAAAGCGGCCAAACGTTGCTCGCGCCTGGCGGCGATCAACAGCGGCACCGTGGCCGGCGGATCCGGTGGGCCGAGAAAGGTCAGACGACCAAAGAGGAACTCATAACTGTGAGTCTCCACCCGCTCCAACAAACCGTGCAAAGCCTGGGAAAACCGGAGCGCATCGCGCTGCTGATAGAGCAGGCACTGCCACAGACGCGCCAACGCCTGGCCAAAAGGATCGCCGCAATCGAGGTAGGCCTGCGCCGAACGCTCCAGCCAACGCTCGGCGTCCTGGCAACGATCGGCAATGACATAACTTGCGCCCAACGTCACGCCGATGAGCGCCGCGATCCATTCATCCCCGGCTCCCAAACCCACCTCGATACCCTGATGAGCGCTGGCCTCCGCTTCGACCAACTCGCCTCGAAAACCGTGCAAGCGACACAGCCCCCACAGCGCCTCCGCCTTGGTGCGTGGCACAGCCAGCCGCTCGCCCAACTCGATGGCCTGGTGATAACACGCCAGAGCCTGCTCCATGGCCTGCGGATGGCCCGTGATCTGCCAGGCGTGGCCCAGCCGCATATAACCTACCGCCTCTACAAAGGGAGAAGCCAAACTCTGGCCCAATGCGATGCCCTCCCTGGCACAGTCAAACGACTCCTGGGCGAGTCCCTGCCAGGCATACACCAACGAGAGCACCAACAAAGTTTCACGGTGAGAGCGCGGCTCACGAAAACGATCCGGATGGCGACGTTCCTCGGCGGTCCGCTGTTCCAGACAGGCGCGGGCCTGGTGCAGTCGCCCGGTGCGTAACCACACCCGGACGTCCAGATCGGCCACACCGGGGCCCTCCTCGCGCAGTTCGCGGGCCTGATGTCGCAGCGATTCGGCTTCTTCCCATCGACCACGATTGGTCATGTTCTCGGCCATCAGGTCTAACAACCGGGCCTTTTCTTCCCGATCCGGCTGGCCGTCTACCAGACGCAACGCCTCTTGAAGCAGGCTCTCGGCCTTGAGAGGTCGGACGGTATCCAGATATATTCCCGCCTGGCCGCGCAGCGCCCGACTGGCCCCGGCGACATCGCGGCGTAAGCCATAACGCTCCCGAGCCTGCTCGTACCAGGCCAGCGCCTCGTCGAAACGACTGGCAAAACGACACAGCTCACCCATTCGGTACATCAGCGTTGGGAATTGTTCCAGCACAAACACCGGCAATGCCGCCACCCACTCGCTCAGGGTATCGAGCCGACGACCCTGCACCAACGCCTCACTGATCTGGACCATCAGCCTGGCAGCGTTTGGATACTCTCTGGCAGCCAGCCAGTGATAGATGGCCTCCTCAGCATCGCCTCGTTGTTGAAAAAAGGCCCCCGCCCGACACTGCAACGCACAGACGTTCTCCGGGTTTGCTGACGCCCGCTGCCGCAAAAAATCGTGAAAAAGATGGTGATAGCGGTAGGCATCGCCCAGACGCACCAGAAAAAAACCGTCCTCTTCGAGTTCTTTGAGCAGTGCGCCGCTCCCTTCCCATTGCATCAGATGATCGCAGGCCAGCGGATCGAGCTGGCGCAACACCGAGGTGCGCAACAAGAATTCCTGAATGTGTTCGGGCTGGCGGGCCAGCACCTCCTGAGCCAGATAGGCAAACAAATCCTCCAAAGAGCGTGGCAGCTCTTCCAGAATCTGATCCAGGCTGCCGGCGATGCCGGTCTGCAGACCTTGCCAGATCATCTGCAAGGCCATGATCCAACCCTCGGTCTCGGTGGTCAACCGGGTCACTTGCTGATCGGTCAAAGGCAAACCGTACTGGGTTCGGAACAGCGCTTCGATCTCGTCTGCCGAAAAAGCCAAATCCTGTTGACCGATCTCCAACAGATCTCCTTTGACGCGCCAGCGGGTGAGGTTTTTGAGGGCCGGGCGTTGGCGTGAGGCCAGGACGAGATGCAGATGGGAGGGCAAGACTTCCAGGAAATGCTCGACAATCGCGTTCACCTGAGGAACTGCACCGACCAGGTGGTAATCGTCCAGCACCAGCATCGCCTCGCGGCCATGCGATGAGATGAGGTCGTTGGACAAAGCCTCCACCACCACATGGTGCGGACGGGCGGCTGCATCAGATTCCAACAACACCCTGAGAGCAGCCTCGCCCACAGCCGGCTCACGCAGACGGAAGGCATAGATGAGGTGCAGAACAAAGAGCAACGGATCTCGATCCGTTTCGCTGATGCTGTACCAAAAGAGATCGAGCGGAGCTTGCTGCAACGCCAGCGCAATAGCGGTGCTTTTGCCATAACCGGTGCTGGCCTGCACCAGTGTCAAACGATAGTGCTGCGCCTCCATCAACCGCGCCGAGAGGGCCGGTCGCGGCAGCAAATAACGACGCGACCGGGGCAAAGTCAGTTTGGCCTGGATGATCAGGTCTTGACCGTATCCATCCATTCGCTCAGCTCTTGGCCATGGCTCTCGTTTCACCGATGGAAAACGAATTGAGAACGGGCGCCCCGCACCAACAACAGTGCAGGCAAGATTCGTATTGGTCTCAGTTTAACACATCACCTGCTGAAACGCAAGTTTTGAGGTTACTACTCAGCCAAAAGGTGCGACGCACTTGTTCACGTGGTTTCAGTGGCTTCACGACGCAGTTTTTATGCCGCAACAGGTGGTCCCATGGCAAAGTGCGTCGCACCTGAGTAGTTACGACCTGACAGGTTTTTCATAGTGGCACATAACCAGCAAAATCACCTCGATTATCAACTGCATTGGCCCGAAAAAGTGTCTCTAAAAACCTGTCAGGTCTTGTAGCCCTCAAGAATTTGGATCTACTGAGACTTGACATTACGCCCGGTACGACATATCATACAGGCCACCATTCCACACCCTATCTTTTTACCGTTTGGGGAGGCAGAGACAAATGAGTTTGATCAAACGGCTGGATGAAGCGCGAAAAGCCTTCTCGCGGCGCGATCTGGAAGCAGCCGCCCGCGCCCACGATCCCAAACGTATTGCCTATGCCGCCAGGGAAGAACACGGCGGCGCCAGCCACCAATACATCGGCGACGTGGTATACGGCGGCCTGGATGGCATCATCACCACCTTTGCCGTGGTCAGTGGCGTGGCCGGCGCCGCGCTGGGGGCCAACGTGGTGTTGATCCTGGGGCTGGCCAACCTCTTTGCCGATGGCTTTTCGATGGCCACCGGCGCCTATCTCTCGTCCAAGAGCGAGCAAGAGTATTACGACCGGGAACGGCAGCGCGAAGCGTGGGAAGTGGAGCACTTGCCGGAGGGCGAAAAGGCAGAAATGCTGGCTATCTACCGCGACCAGGGTTATTCGGAACAGGACGCCCAGAGCCTGGTCGAAATCTTGAGCCGCGACCCCAGGCTGTGGGTCAGAACGATGATGATCGAAGAGCTGGGCCTGCTGCCAGACGAGCGCAAACCGCTGTTGAGCGCGCTGGCGACTCTGATCTCCTTTGTCGTGGCGGGGTCTGTGCCACTGCTGGTCTATCTGACGGGCCTTTGGGTGGATGTCTCGGCTGGCGTGGCCTTTCCCATCTCGGTGGCCCTCTCTGGCCTAGCTCTCTTTGGACTGGGCGCCGCCAAAGTACGGATCACCGAGGGTAACGCCATCAGAAGCGGTCTCGAAATGCTGCTGGTGGGCGGCCTGGCCGCCGGAGTAGCTTTCATTGTGGGCGCACTGCTCAAAGGCATCGGAGGTTGAAGGTGAGCCACCCCATACTGGTAGTTGACGACGAACCACAAATAGCCCGCTTGGTGCGCGACTATCTGGAAACCGCAGGTTATCCGGTGCTCCTGGCCTTCGATGGGCGCGAGGCGCTGGCCGCCTTTCGCCGCGAAAAGCCGCGCCTGGTGGTGCTGGACCTGATGCTGCCCCAGATGGATGGCCTGGACGTGGCGCGGGTCATCCGCAAAGAAAGCGACACCCCCATCATCATGCTCACTGCACGCGTCGAAGAGGCCGACCGGCTCATCGGCCTGGAACTCGGCGCCGACGATTATATGACCAAACCCTTCTCGCCGCGCGAGCTGGTGGCCCGTGTGCGGGCTGTGCTGCGCCGCATCGAAGGACGCGAACACGCCGCGAGCCGCATCGAAATCGGCGATCTGACCATCGACCCGGATCATCGAGCGGTCAGCGTGGCCGGCCATCCGGTAGAACTCACCCCCACCGAGTTCGATCTGTTGACCGTGTTGGCGCGCCATCCGGGCCGCGTTTTTTCCCGGCTAGACCTGCTGGAGCGGGTGCAGGGCTACGCCTACGAAGGCTACGAGCGCACCATCGACGCCCACGTGAAAAACATCCGCCAAAAGATCGAGCCCAACCCTCGCCAGCCACACTACATCCAAACCGTCTACGGCGTGGGTTATAAATTCTCAGAGGTTGCATCGTGAGTTCAGAGTTGAACGAGACAACGGCCTCAAAAAAACGCCGCCGGATGAGTGGTCTGGCTATCCGGCTGACCCTGGCCTTTGTGGCTGTCACACTGATCAGCGTCGCCGTATTGGCCTACATCTCTGGCCGGGTGACCGCCGAACAGTTCAGCGTGTACGTGAACCGAGGCGGCCAACTGCGCGCCGCAGCCGCCGCGCCCGATTTTGCCGATCATTACGCCCGCAACGGCAGTTGGCAAGGAATCGAGGCGCTGGTGGACGAGTGGGCCGCGGGAGGACAGACCTCACGCGGCGGCCAGAGCAGGGGAAGCGGCCAGGGATGGGGGAATACTTTTGGCGGACGCCTGATACTGACCGACACCGGCGGTATCGTCGTCGCCGACTCGGCAGGCCAACTGAACGGCACATCCCTGCCCCAAACGACCCTCTCCCAGGGAAGCCCCATCGTGGTGGCGGGCGAAACGGTAGGCACGCTGATCATCACCTCCGGCGATCCGACCCCATACGGAGAGCTGGAAGAACAATATCTGGCTTCGGTGCGGCGGGCGCTGCTGTGGGCCGGCCTGCTGGCCGGGGGGTTGGGCATAGGACTGGGGCTGTTGCTGGCCCATCAGATCATTGCCCCCCTGAGACATCTCCGCGCAGCGGCCAGAGCCATCGCCAGCGGCGACCTCAGCCGGCGGGTGGGTGTGGAATCCGACGACGAGATCGGCGATCTGGCCCACACCTTTAACCACATGGCCACCGAGCTGCAGCGGCAGGAAGCTCTGCGGCGCAACATGGTGGCCGATATCGCCCACGAACTGCGCACGCCGCTGAGTGTGGTGCGTGGTAACCTGGAGGCCATGATCGACGGCGTGCACCCGCTGGATGCCGCTCACGTCGCGCCGATCTACGACGAGACCTTGCTGCTGCAACGGCTGGTGGACGACCTGCGACTGCTCTCCCTGGCCGACGCCGGGCAGCTCGCTCTCGACCTGCAAACGGTAGATGTGGCAGGGCTGATCGCCAGCACCGTCGAAGCAGCCAGCGGAATGGCCAGTTCTCTGGCCATTCCGCTGACGAGTCAGGTGCCAGACGATCTGCCGCCGGTAACAGGCGATGCGCAACGTCTGCGCCAGGTGTTGAACAACCTGGTGAGCAACGCCCTGCGTCACACCGCCAACAACGGCCAGGTGACCATCTCCGCTCAGGCGGCGGATCAAGAGATCGAGATAGCAGTAACCGACAACGGCCCCGGCATCACCCCAGAAGACCTGCCCCACGTCTTTGAGCGCTTTTACCGCGGCGATCGTTCGCGGGCGCGGCAGAGCGGTGGCAGCGGCCTGGGGCTGGCCATCAGTCGCAAACTGATAGAAGCCCACGGCGGGCGCATGTGGGTCGAAAGCTCGCCGGGCCGGGGCGCGCGGTTTGTCTTTCGGCTGCCGACCACTGCCCGTCAATGGCAGTGAACCTCGAAAGAACCCTGCACGCTACCATCGGCCCTCCAGCCCGCTAACCAGCGGAACGCGCCTTGGCGTAAAAAGCCTCAAGCCGCTCGCGATAAGCCTGTTCCTCTCGATATTCGGGGCCATCGAGCATCTTGAGCACATCCTCCGGATCTCGTTTTCTCGCCGGCCAGTTTTGCTCGCTGGCCATACGCAGGGCCAGTCGGGCAGCCAGCGCCGAGGCCTGGCGCAGATGAGCCAGCTCCACCTTGTCGACCGTATCGTACCGGGTGTGACCATAACCGCGCCCGGCCAGGGATCGCTCCGCCGACTGGATGCCGCCGGTCGGCACGCCCGCCATGAAGAACGGAAAATGATCCGAATAGGCCGAAACCGACTGCCCCACCGCAAAATCGAGGGCCATCTCGGCGCGCCAGCGCTCGATGAGCGGCTGTAGATCGGGCCACTCGTTGAGCACGATATCCCGGTTGTTGGTGGCAGCGCCGGCGCTGTCCATGTTCAAGTAAAAACGAACCTTTGCCAGTGCATCGGCGTGGGCCGCCACGTGAGCCCTGGATCCAAGCAATCCGATCTCTTCTACACCCCACAGCACAAAACGAACGGTATAGGGCAGATCGGGCGCGTATCGGGCCAGAACGCGGGCTGCCTCCAGCACCGACACCGCGCCGGAGGCCGGATCACCCGCCCCCTGTGAAATATCGTGCCCGTCATAGTGACAGCCCAGCATCACCACCAGCGAGGGGTCCTGGCGGCCCGGCAGATCGCCGATGACATTCCACGAGGTCATGGGCTGACAGGCATCGGTGGTGCAGAGACGCACCCGCACCTGGCCCTGACGCTCAATGAGCCGCTGGATAAAAGCGCCGTCTTCTTTGCAGATCGAGATGCCGGGGATCAGCCCTGCGCCATCGTGGCCGATGCTGCCGGTGGCAGGGCCAAACCCGGCATAGTGGTTGACGAAAATGAACCCCGTCGCTCCGGCCATCAGGCTGCGGCCGTATTTTTCGCTGCGATGAATCCAGCGTTTGGAACCCTTGGGACCGACCACACTGCTGGTCATGACGATTTTACCCCGGATCGCGTCTGCCTGCTCATCGAAATCCGACGGCGCGCCATCACCCATGTCGACGATGACGCCGTTCAGATCGGCGGCAGGGGAATGGGGCAAACTGATACACGGAATGACCCGCTGGATCGGGCTGACGATCTCCAGATGGGCCGGCCCTCTCGTCCAGCCAACGTATTCGACCGGCTCGAGGTGAACGTTGCTCAGACCATAGGCCTCCATTTCGGCCTTGAAGAACCCGGCTGCCCGGCGCTCCCCCTCGGTGCCGCCGAACCTGGAGCCAAAATCGTCGCACAGGACGAGCAGGTTGTCCAGGCTGTTGCGGCTGGTGTAAATATCTCCGACAATCTGTTGTTCGACGCTCAGAAATGGGTTTTGATGTGCCATGACCTCTCCTTTACAGTTGTTGGATCGTCGTAACTGCTCAGCCTACCCTCCCGCAGGCTGGAAAACCGACTGAAATCGTTTGCCGGCTTGGATACTTGGGCCGATTTCTACTCGAAACCACTTCCAAGCCTGCGGGAGGGTGAGCCGTTACGGATCGTCAAGATGTGCCGACGAGTTATCGACGCGGGCATTTTAGCACAGTTTTGACGCCGGGGCAAAGAAAAAGAGCCGGCCACGGGCCGGCTCTTTTTTTTACTCAGATATTCACGCCGCTCAACGCGCGCCGCGCAGAGTGGGATCCAGCGCATCGCGCAGACCATCGCCGATGATGTACAGGCACAGTACGGTGACGGTGATGAACAATCCCGGCCAGATCACCAGGTGAGGGCCGAGGGTGAAATAGGATTGGGCCTTGTTGAGCATGTTGCCCCAGGTGGCGGTGGGCGGCTGCACACCCAGCCCTAAAAAACTGAGCGCCGATTCCAGCAGAATCACCCCACCGATGACCTGCGCAGCAAAAATGATGACGATGGGAATGACGTTGGGCAAAACGTGACGCAGCACCATCGTTCGGGTGGGCACACCCAACGCTCGGGCGGCAGTCACATAGTCCATCTCTTTGACCTGAAAAATCTGCCCCCGCACGATACGGCTGATCTCTGTCCAGCTTATCAACCCGATGAACACCGTCAGGGTGAGAGCGTTGGGTTTGAACAACAAGGAGACGATCAACAACAGCAGGATAAAGGGGATCGAATTCAGCGTGTTGATGAACCACATCACGACGTCGTCTACCAGTCGACCGTAATAACCGGCCACCGTGCCCACGGCCACACCCAACGACATGATGATCAGGGCGGCGAAAAACCCAACCCCCAACGAAACGCGCCCGCCGTAAAGCAGGCGGGCCAACTGATCCCGACCCACCTGATCCACACCCAGCCAGTGCTCTGCACCGGGCCTTTCGAAAGCGATCAGAGGATCGGTATCGTTCGGATCGATGCCCAGCCAATCGGAAATCGGCCCGGCCAGAGGCACACACAACAACGTAAAAACCAGCAACACGCCGAACGCGGCCAGAGTCAATTTGTCGCGGCGCAGGGCATAAAAAGCAGAGGTCCAATAACCCGGCGATTCCTTTTCCAGATCGATCTGTGTTTGCATGGCCCGGGCGCGCTCACGCACATCTGGCTGCATCTGTGGTTTCTGGCGCACAATGGTTTCTGACATCTCCTGGCTCCTCGGTGTGGAAACCCTTTCAGATCATTCCAGGCGCACACGGGGATCGACAAAGCCGTAAAAAATGTCCGAAAGTAAATTGCCCATTATGACCCCCGCTGCGCCGATGACAAAACCGGCCATGATCACCGGATAATCGCGCTGAAAGTTGGCGTTGACAAACAGCCGTCCCAAACCGGGCCACGACCAGATGGTCTCGGTGATGACCGCCCCATTGAGCAGGCCGGTGAGGGTCGGCCCCAACACCGTGGCCAAAGGCATGAGGGCATTACGCAGCGCGTGAGTGAAATTCACCGCTTTTTCGGACAGCCCCTTGGCCCGCGCCGTACGAATGTAATCCTGGCGAATGACCTCGAGCACCTGGGTGCGCATCAGACGAGAGGTGGTGGCGATGGGGCCGGTGGCCAATACCAGCGCTGGCGGCAAAAGGTGCACCAAACGATCGCCCAAATCAAACACCTGCTTTCCACCAGCGGCCAGGGTGTACATCCCGCCAGAGGGGATGGCCGGCAAATTCCACTCGCGGAATTTGACGGCAAACAGCAGGATGACCACCAGACTGAGCCAGAAACCGGGTATGGCGTTGAAAAATACCGCCATCACCCGCGAGGTATTGTCGAAAACGCCTCCCTGCCGCACAGCCGCCAGCACGCCGATGGGGATGCCCACCAAGTAACCGATGAACGTGGCCGCGCCGGTCAGCAGCAACGTTGCACCCACACGCTCGCCGATCATCTCCAACACCGAGCGTTTTTCGATGAGCGAGTTGCCAAAATCGCCCCGCAGGATGCCCTGTCGCGCCAGCAGGTCGGGGTCTTTTTGCCACTCGTTGCCGATGAGCCAGTTCAGATACTGCGTCATCAGGGGTTGATCCAGCCCAAAACGACGGTTCAACTCGGTGCGTGTGGCGCCGCTGATGTGAGGATCAAAAGTCTGCTGGAGCACCGGATCGCCGGGCGCAGAGTAGACGATGATGAAGGTCAGAACCGTGATGCCCAAAAAGGTGGGAATCGCCTGCAACAGACGCCGAATCACATAACGTGTCATGGCCGTTTCACCTGCAAACTCACAGTCCCAAAACGACGGTACGGGATCGGCGGCACCGATCCCGTACCGCGCTGAACCGTGCAGCCCGTTATCGGATATACCACTCGTGAATGTTGTAGCGGAATTCCCACGGCCCCGGATTCATACCGCCAATGCGGCTGTTGTAGACCAGGATATCACGCGGCACGTAGAGAAAAGTATAGGGCGCATCCTGATAGATGAGCTCCTGGACTTGCCGGTAAAGTGGGCCACGATCTTCTACCCGGCAGCCGGGAACGGTTTTGGCCTGCTTGAGCAGCGCATCCACCTGGGGGTTGTAATAAGAGTTAAAGTTGAACGCCGCGGTAGGTAGATCGTTTTGCGAGGCAAAGGTGCTCTCGTCATCCGGATCGGTGCCCATGTTGGTCCAACCGACGATGCACATGTCGAAGGTCTGCCCCAACAGCGTGCCCACGAAGGCGTTCCACTCCATCGCCTCGAACTCGATGTCGAAGCCGATTTCGCCAAGCTGATCTTGCAAGATGAGCCCAATGTTCTCGCGGGTCTCGTTGCCGGCGTTGGTGATGATCTTGAGCTTGAGCGGGGTGCCCTCTGTGGTGTACAGGCAGCCGTGACACTCGCGCACACCATCGCCGTCCTGATCCGTCCAGCCTGCCTCTTCCAGGAGCGCAGCCGCTTTTTCCAGATCGTACTCACGACGTTCCAGATCGGCGTTGTAGGCCCACTCGATACCCGGCAAGACATCGGCTTCCAGTGGCGCAGCCTGACCGAACTTGACGCGAGAGATGATGGCGTTGCGGTCGGTGGCGTAGGTCACGGCATAACGCACCCGCACATCGCTCAGGATGGGATGCAGGCCGTGGTTTTCGTTGACCGTGCCATCGTCGTTGAGGCGTGGCTGCGGATCGTTGGGATCGCCCATCTGAAAGGCCAAAAAGGTGTAACCGTCGTCGAAATACTTGAATAGGCTCAGGTGCTCCTGCAACTCCATCTCGACCAGGTATTTGGGCTCGATGCCGTCATAGACATCCACCTCACCCGTCTTGAGTTGCTGCACCCCCACGGTGGCATTGGGCACCACCTTGTAGATCCAGCCATCCAGATAGGGCGCGCCGCGCCAGTAGTTGGGGTTACGCACCAGGGTGATGTGATCGTCTTTGACCCACTCTTGGAACAGGAGCGGCCCGTTGACGACGGTGGGATGGGTGTTCAGGTCGTTCTCCTGAATGTCAGAGAAGTCCTCGGCGTACATGTGAGCCGGCAGCCAGCCGAGTCCGAGATCGGGCAGAGCGGTGCAGTTGACCTCGGAAAAGACAAACTCGACCGTCATATCGTCGATCAGGTTGATCTCCTCGACGTATTCGACGTTACTGAGACGGGGTGAATCGAGCTCACCGTACTTGAGCGCCCGGTAGGTAAAGGCAAAATCTTTGCCGGTGACCTGGGTGCCGTCGGACCAATAGACGCCATCGTGCACGTGAAACGTGTAGGTCAGGCCGTCCGTAGAGACATCCCAGCCCTCGACCAAATCCGGGATCAACGCGCCGCTAAAGGGATCGTTCTGCAGAGCCGCGCCGAACAGCAGTTCGTGAACATCGGAAGAGGCGTCGTCGCTGGAGAGGATGGGGTTCAGAATCTTGGCATCGGCAAACGAGACTTCGACCACAAAGCCACCCTGCGGCACAGCAGTGGGCGTGGGCGTCACCACCTTTTCCACCACCTTGGTGACCTCTTTTTCCACCACCTGCGGCGTGCCTTCGATGACCACCGTCTCTTTGACCGTCTCTTTGACCACCTGAGTCACGATTTTTTCAACCACCTTTTCCAGCACTTCTGGCGTGGGGGTGGCGCAGGCCGCGAGCAACAGGCTGGCAATGACTAATAGGGCAAACAGCGTCGCCCATCTATTCAGGACTTTCATCGTTCTCCTCCTCAAGATGGCATGATTGAGTGTGGGTCAGATCTCACTATCAGGGTGCGGAAACCCCATCCATTTTTCCGCGCCGGAGCCACGCATGTGCCTATTCCGCCACACCACCTCCTCTCGATCGTTCGATGCCAATCTCACCACAGAGCAGCAGGAAAAACCATGCCCTCAACTTGGCGTTCCCAGTATATCAGAGAAGAGTGTCAGTGTCATCGGAAAAAGTTTGGATTTGCCCTATGACAAAAGGACTGCCAGGCGGCAGTCCTTCTCAGCGCCATTGCGGGCCGCTCTACGAAAAAAGGCCGAGATACCCGCTACAAAAAGCGTAACCCCGGTCGAGATCAGGTCGACCGCAGGTCTTGGGCATCGTTGAGTGAGATCAGACCCTCTCGCAGGGCATACAACGCAGCCTGGGTGCGGCTGGAAAGTTGCAGCTTGGCCAGAATATTGCTGACGTGCGTGCGCACCGTGGCCTCGCTGATGGCCAGGTGCTCCGAGATGCCCTGATTGCTCTGGCCTCTGGCCACCAATCTGAGCACTTCTACCTCGCGCTCTGTCAGCGGCCTGGCCTGCGCAGATTGAAGCGCGGGTTGGGCAAGCTCTCGCAACAGTTTGCGCGCAATGGTGGGATGTAACGAAGACTCGCCCTGATAAACCTGATGGATGGCCTGCACCAACTCTTCAGGAGTGGAATCTTTGAGCAGATAACCCAACGCCCCCGCCTTGATGGCCGGAAAAACCTTGTCGTCGCCGGCAAAACTGGTCAGCACCAGGATGCGCACCCCCGGCTGACAGCTCACGATCTGGCGAATGGCCTCCAGGCCATCCATGCCGGGCATCACCAGGTCCATGAGGATCACATCGGGTAGCAGCCGCAGAGCCTTCGAGACCGCATCTCGACCATCCTCGGCCTCACCCACCACCTCGATGCCCGGTTCTGTCGCCAGCAGAGCGTGAATGCCTTTGCGTACAATAGCGTGATCGTCGGTTACCAACACTCGGATAGAGCCTGTCATCGGTCAGCCTGTCGAGAATGGCAAAAAGCGGTCGGCGGGGGAAAAAAAGTACCACCCCACAGCAGGGGGTAGGGAGTCCCGCAAGGAGGAGAAAATGTTTGCCAGCAAAATCTCCAACGTGCCCATCCCCCTGCTCTGAGGTGGTATACATTTGCAACGGACCAATCGGCGCCGCCTCTCTACAGCAACAGTATAACAAAGAAAATCCACCCTGTCATCGCCAAAAGCAAGGATTCGCCATAAGAAAAAAAGATCGCCTTTTGGCGATCTCGATCCACGAAAACGGTATGGCTGCTACAACAAAAGTCGTAGGCCCCAATTCAAAGCGTCATACCACAGGCGATGCGTCCGTGTCGTAGAGTGATGCCAGGCCGTGACGCAAAGCATACAGCGCCGCCTGGGTGCGACTGGACAAACCCACCTTGGAAAGGATGTTGCTGACGTGCGTGCGCACCGTGGCCTCGCTGATAGTCAATCGTTGGGCGATCTCGTGATTGCTGTGCCCATGAGCCACCAGCCGCAGCACCTCAAGCTCACGCTCCGTCAGCGGATCGCGTCCTGGTATATGCTCGGTGGGCGACGCAAGCTCTTGCAGCAGTCGACGGGCAATGGTGGGATGCAGCCACGACTCGCCACGATACACCTGGTGGATGGCTCGCACCAGGTCTTGCGGCCCAGAGTCTTTGAGCAGATAACCCAACGCGCCGGCCCGGACCGCCGGAAAAACCTTGTCGTCGCCGGCAAAACTGGTCAGCACCAGAATACGCGCGCCTGGCTGGCAGGCCAGAATACGTCGAATGGCTTCCAGGCCATCGACCCCCGGCATCACCAGATCCATGAGGATCACATCGGGCCGTAACCGCTGCGCCTCGATCACCGCCTCTTGCCCATCGTGCGCCTCGCCCACCACCTCGATGCCCGGTTCTGTTGCCAGCAAGGCACAAATACCCTTGCGGACGATGGCATGATCATCGGCCACCAGAACACCAATTGCCCCATTCACTGACATATCTCCACCTTTATGCTCGCGCCCTTGCCCGGAAAGCTCTCCACAGAAAAAGAACCACCCAATCGCACAACCCGCTCCTCCATGCCTTGCAGACCAAAGCCCCCCCGCTCTCGAACCTGAGCGAGATCGAAACCCACACCATCGTCGGCGATCTCGAGCCTCACGCTGCCATCCTGTTGGGCCAGCCAGAGCCTCACCCGGCCCGCCCGGGCGTGCCGCAGAGTGTTGTTCAACGCCTCTACCGCCACGCGATACAACCCTTCTTCCACCTCTGGCCTCAACGAGATCTCACCTTCCACGTCGAGTTCTGTCTCCAGACCCACCCGCCCTTCCACGGCCTCCAGCCGCGTCTGCAGGGCTGCCACCAGGCCATCTGCCTGGAGGATCGGCGGGCGCAGCTCAAAGATGAGCAACCGCATCTCGCATAACGCCTCTTGAGCCGTTTCCCGGATTTCGCGCAGGTGAGCAGCCGCTTTTTCTACCTCACCCGACATCAACTGCCGCGCCGCGGCCTCGGCGTAGAGTGTTGCACCGTAGAGCGATTGTGTCACCGAATCGTGCAGGTCGCGCGCCAGCCGGTTGCGCTCCTTCATGATGGCCAGTTGTTGAGCCTGCTCGTAGAGGCGGGCGTTCTCGACTGCCACACCAACCTGCTGACCGATGGCTGCCAGCAGCGATAGCTCTTCTTCCGTCACCGGGCGCAGATCCGGCGCCCCCAGATCGATAGCTCCAACGGTTTTTCCCTTGGTCATCAGCGGAACGCTGATGACCAATTGCAGCCCCTCTTTCCACAACAGGTTCTTCAAAGTCCCTTCCGGGTAGTCAGTCACCGCTCTGGCCACCGGCTGCCCTCGGATGGCCGCCAGCCCGGAGGCCCCTGCCGCCAACGGCTGTTGCACCGTGTGAGCGACGATCTCGTCCGATAGACCACAGTGCGCCATCAGCATCAGCATCTGGCCGCCCTCTGCCAGCCGGAACGCCTCGCCGTGGGTCAGACCCATCGCCGCCAGCGTTTCCTGAAGCGCATCGCAGAGAATCTCTGCCAGATCCAGCGAGCGGCTCACCACCGCCGCGATGGTATTGAGCGTGGCCAGCTCTCTGGTGCGGTCGGCTACCTTTTGTTCCAGATGCGCATAAGAGCCCCGCAGTTGGGTGGCCATAAGATTGAACTGCTCGGCCAGATCCTCTAGCTCGTCGCCTGTCGAGACCAAGATCTTTTGGTCAAAATCTCCACCCGCCACCTCCTGAGCGGCATCAATCAGCTCAGCGATAGGCCGGGTAATACGTTTGACCCCACCGTTCACGATGAGCGCAGGAACCGCCACGCCCAGGAAAATCAAAACGAGCAACAACTGGGCGTATCGCTGGCTGGGGCTGATCAACGCCGACCAACTCTCCTCGGTGACGAGGCCCCAGGAAGTGTCTGGCACCGGCGAAAAGCTGGCCACGATCTCGCGACCCTCCAGATCGTGCGTGCGATAAGCCCACACCTGACCGTCCAGCACCCGTTGCACAACCTCCAGCGAAGAAAAATCGGCGCCAATGTAGGCCGGGTCAGAGTGATAGATCACGTGCCCCTGACCATCCACCAGATAGATACAGCTACTCTCGCTGCGACGCAGCTTTTCCACACCCCGATAGAGCGCGTTGTCTGTTGTTGGCCCTAACCGAAACAGACCGGCCATTCCCCCCTGCAATTCACCGCGCGAATCGACGATGGGCATGACGACCACGATGACCTTTTGGTCTTCGACCCGATACGTCACCACATCGGAAAAAATCGGCTGCGACGAACCAATCTCGCGCAGAAAGGGAATGCGCCTGAACCAATCGGTTTCCCAACCCGCGCCCTGTTCTGGCTCAGCAGCCAAAATAGTTCCGTTGGCGTTAAAAACCACCACCCTGTCGAAAACGGCCAGAGACTGGTCGGCCAGCGGATCGGTATAGCTCGCCAACTCGGTGGATAGGAGGCTGGCCGAAAGCCGCGTGAGATCCCGGTCACGCTCGATGACCAGGTTCTCCGTCACCCCCTGGTAGGCATACAGACTGACCATCGCCACGGCCACCAGAATGATAGCCGTTGGCACAAATGACCAGGCGATGATTTTGTTGCGCAGGCTCTTCCGCTGAACACTGAACAGAATGCCACCTCCCAGGCCATTTTAAGACCACCCGACTCTGTAATATTACCCCCAATGCTGAGAAAAAGTTCGACTCGAGTCGGCGCGGCGTACGACAAAAATATCCCATCGACATCGGCCATTTGAGGGGCCGGTCAGACGCCGCCACACATCCCGGCAGATCACCCCTCTTTCTTCAACCGATTGGCAGCCGCAGCATCGAGCAGCCAGGCCAGCTCACCCGATACAGGCCGCACGCGTTGCGCCGGCAATGGCCCATTGGCCTTTTCCAGCACAGCCTGCACGATGGCCGCCTTGGCCATACCTGCCACCAGGAACAGGACCTGCCGGGCCGCATTGATGGCCGGCAAGGTCAGCGTCACCCGCTGAGCCGGACGCCCGGCATAATTGGCCGTCACCGCCACAACAGATCGAACCGTCTCATCCAGAGCCACAGAGCCAGGAAAAAGCGAGGCGGTGTGACCATCTTCGCCCAGACCCAACAGCACCAGATCGAAACAGGGAAACAACGCATCGAAAAAGGCCTGCATTTCGGCGCTATAGGCTGCCGCGGCTTTATGACAGGGCCACTCACCGCGCACGCGATGAATGTTGCCCACCGGCAGCGGCACATGCTCCAGCAGCGTTTCCCAGGCCAGACGATAGTTACTGCCGGCGTCGTCGGGCGGCACGCAACGCTCATCCCCCCAAAAAACGTGCACCCGCGCCCAATCGAGCCGCGGGGCAAACGTTTCGCTCGCCAGCAGCGTATACAGCGCGCGCGGCGTCGAGCCGCCAGCAAGCGCCACGCAGAACCGTCCCCGCGCCCTCACTGCCCCACTTGCCACCGCCGCCACCCGAACGGCAGCGGCGCGCGCCAAAGCATCAACATCTGGATAGACCAGCACCTCCACTTTGCCCCTCATGGCTTCCCCCATCCTCAGCTCGAACGAGAATCGCTCGCGCCGGCGCACCATCGGCAGCCAGCAGCTTGAGCGGCAGGCACACCAGGCAATAAGCGCCTGTCTCGACCCGGCTCAAATCCAGGCCTTCCACGATCAACACCCCGGCAGACAAAAGAACACGGTGGACAGGCGCAGGGTCGTCGAACGGCCCCACCGAAAGATAATCCATCCCGACGAGACGCACCCCACTCGCCACCAGCCAGCGCGCGCCATCCTCAGTGAGCGCCACGAAATCTGGCGCAAACTCGATCACACCCCGCGCCCATAGCGCCGAGTTGCGCGTGCGCAAAAGCAGTCGATGCGTGCCAGGCGGAATGTTCAGTCCTGCGAGCACCTCAGCACTGATGGCCCCCACATCCGGCACACACGCCACCCAAACCGGGCCAATCAGCGCCTCCAGGGCAAGAGCGTCCACCCCGCCGCCGCCAGGCACAAAATGGCCAGGCGCGTCGACGTGGGTGCCAGTGTGCGCTCCCAAATCCAGGTGGCTGACCGTCGCCGCATCGCCGTGGTCCAGGCTCGTAACCTGGCGGATACGTATCGCCGGGTCTCCAGGCCACACAGGCAACAACTCGGACACAAGCAGCGAGATATCCCAAACAGCCATGTCCTCCCTCCAGACAAAAAACCAGACCTCACACGACTCCAACGTCAAAGCCGATTATAACACAGGCGCCCACGCCGGCCAATCAGACAAATCGGACAGGTTCACTCTTGACAAGAACGTCCTGAGGTGATACAATAGACTCCAAGAAAAAGGTCTAACCGGGTTGGAAACCTGTCACGAGGAGATAAACATGGAAACCGTCAAAATTCACGTGCCGGCCATCAGTTGCGGCCATTGTGTCATGACCATCAAACGGGAGGTGGGGGAATTGGCCGGCGTGAGCCGTGTCGAGGGTGATCCGTCCACCAGGAATGTAGAGATCGTCTTTGCGCCCCCAGCAACCCTGGAGGGCATCAAATCGTTACTGGCAGAGATCGGCTATCCTGCCGCAGCGTAGGAGAAATTTGTGTCGTTAAAACAGATTTCGCTGCCTGTCACAGGCATGCACTGCGCCAATTGCTCGGTCACGATCGAGCGCAACCTCAAAAAGCTGGCGGGAGTGGCCGAGGCCAACGTCAACTATGCCAGTGAAAAGGCCACGGTCATCTTTGACCCGGCGGTGTTGAGCGAGGAGACCATCATCGAAAAGGTGCACGATGTGGGATATGGCGTGGCCACCGCCAGGCTGGAGCTTCCCATCGTTGGCATGACCTGCGCCAACTGTTCGGCCGCCATCGAGCGCACGCTCAATCGCAAGGTGCCGGGGGTGCTCCAGGCAACGGTGAACCTGGCCAGCGAACGGGCCAGCGTCGAATACGTGCCTGGCCTGGTGAGCCGCGCCGACATTGTCAGGGCCATCGAGAACATTGGCTACGGCGTGGTCGAGGCGGCGGATGAAAGCGCCATGACAGATACCGAGCGCGCCGCCCGAGAGGCCGAGATGGCCGCTCAAGCGCGCCAGTTTTGGCTGGGAGTGACCTTGGCGCTACCCCTGTTTTTACTGAGCATGGGCCGTGATTTCGGATTGCTGGGCCAATGGGCACACGCTGCCTGGGTCAACTGGCTGTTTCTGGCCCTGGCAACGCCGGTGCAGTTTTTCACCGGCTGGGACTATTACGTGGGTGGCCTCAAGAGCCTGCGCCACGGCAGCGCCAACATGGATGTGCTGGTGGCGATGGGGTCATCGGTGGCGTATGGCTACAGCATCGCCGTCACCCTGGGGCTGGCCCCCGGCCACGTCTACTTTGAGACATCGGCGCTCATCCTCACACTCATCAAACTCGGCAAGCTGCTGGAGGCGCGGGCCAAGGGCCGCACCAGCGAAGCCATCAGGCGGCTGATGAATTTGCAGCCGCAAATGGCCCGGGTGATCCGGCCCTCGACCGGGCCCGGCGTTGGAGATGGTCACGAGGTCGAAATCCCGGTGGCGCAGGTGGTCGTGGGCGACCTGGTGATGGTGCGACCCGGCGAGCGCATCCCGGTGGATGGCATCGTGGTCGATGGCCACTCGGCAGTGGACGAGTCGATGCTCACCGGTGAAAGTCTGCCGGTGGACAAAACGCCAGGCGACGAGGTCATCGGCGCCACGATCAACCAGCAAGGGCTGCTCAAATTCCAAGCCACCAGGGTCGGCGCGCAAACCGCCCTGGCGCAGATCGTTCGGCTGGTGGAAGAGGCGCAGGGCAGCAAGGCGCCCATCCAACGGCTGGCAGATCGGGTGGCTGGCGTGTTCGTGCCGCTGGTCATTGTGCTTGCGCTGGCGGTGTTTGCCATCTGGCTGTTGTTCACACCGGTTGGCTTGACGGCGGCCATGATGCGCATGGTGGCGGTGCTGGTCATCGCCTGCCCGTGCGCGTTGGGCCTGGCCACGCCGACGGCCATCATGGTGGGCACCGGCAAGGGAGCGGAGAATGGGGTGCTGTTCAAAAACAGCGCAGCCCTGGAGCGAGCGCATCTTTTGGACACGGTGGTGTTGGACAAAACGGGCACCATCACCGAGGGACGACCGGCGGTGACAGATATCGTCGTTGATCCGGCGACAGGCTGGCAGGTCGACGAGCTGCTTCGATTGGCTGCCAGCGCCGAGAGCGGCTCGGAGCACCCACTCGGACGGGCCATCGTCCGTGAGGCGCAGGCAAGCGGACTGGCGCTGGCCCGTTTGGAAAGCTTTGAGGCAGTTTCGGGTCAGGGTATCCTCGCCCAGGTGGCCGGACAAGAGGTAGTCGTAGGCACCGCACGGCTGATGGCCGGACGGGGCATAACGCTCGACGGGCTGCAAGAAACCGTAGAGCGCCTGCAAGCCGAGGCCAAAACAGCCATATTGGTGGCGGTGGCCGGCCAGACGAGGGGGGTCATCGCGGTAGCCGATACGATCAAAGAGGGTTCTCGCCAGGCCGTTGCCGGGTTGAAACAACTGGGCCTGAAGGTGGTCATGCTCACCGGCGATAACCAGCGCACGGCAGAAGCCATCGGCGCTCAGGTGAGAGTCGATCGGATCGTGGCCGAGGTGCTGCCGGGCGACAAAGCCGCGCACATCAAAGCACTCCAAAAAGAGAACCAAATGGTGGGCATGGTGGGCGATGGCATCAACGATGCGCCGGCGCTGGCTCAGGCCGATGTGGGCATCGCTATCGGCAGTGGCACAGACGTAGCCATAGAGACGGCCGATGTCACCCTGATGACCAGTGACCTGCGCGGCGTGCCGCGCGCTCTGGCACTGAGCCAGGCCACCATGCGCACCATCAAACAGAACCTGTTTTGGGCGTTCTTTTACAACGTCATCCTGATCCCGATTGCCGCCGGTGCGCTTTACCCCTTGGAGAGTTTACCCACCGTGCTGCGAGCGCTGCACCCGGTGTTGGCGGCGGGGGCTATGGCGTTCAGTTCGGTGACGGTAGTCAGCAACTCGTTGCGCCTGCGGCGAGTGCGGCTCTAACGAGTCGACGACTCGCCGCTGTCTGTTTATCGACGCAGAGTGGCGACCAGCCGCTTGGGGTTCAGAAGCAGGTCCAGCGCCGCGGTGACATCTGGCGCCACCACGTCGGCGGCCTGGAGGGCCGCCATCGACAGGCCCTCACGGCCAAGCACAGCGATGCCCAGAGCTGCCTCGGCCAGCATCAGGGCATCGTTGGCGCCATTGCCCAGCGCCACCACATGTGCCGCGCCCAGTTGACGCACCATGTCGGCCTTTTGCTCCGCTTCGGCAACGGCAGTGAGCCGATGAAAGTGGATGCCCAACCGGCCGGCGGTGATCGCCCCCCGGCCATGTGTATCGGCGGTGAGCAAGTAGACGGCCATTTGATCTCGCAGCACGGCCACGCGCTCCGCCACACCGGGCAGCAGCTCACCGTCCAGGGCAATCGTACCGTTGAGGTCGAGCACCAGATGTCTCAAAGACAGGCGTTCTCGACCCGGAATCTCTACGAACCAACTCTCCATCGTGGCGCTCTCGACGGTGGGGCGATTACTGGCGGCCAAAGATTTTGATCGCCGCCCTGACCACCCAAAAGACACACCAGACGATCGTCAGCATCACCATGCTGGCGATTTTGGTTTCGTCGAGGACTGGCTCCAGCCGGGTGCTCTCGGGTGTCACTTCCAACACTGCCAGGGGTATCACCATCATCCCCACCCCGCTGCCGCCCCCCCTGCCACCGGCAGCCACAGGGCTTTCATCCTCTTTCGAGGGTTCTGGCGTCGGGCCAGTGCCCTCACCGAAGCCCAGGCCAAAACCGTAGCTCACTCGACCGATGGGAATGATGGTTTTCTCGCCTACCTTCTCCGGCGGCCCAAAGACCGTTGCCACGTTTGCTCTGTCGTGAACCTGTTGAACCAGGTCGAACAGTTGATTCAATTCCATTTTATGTCACCTCCTCGCCGGGTGTACAACCGACCCAATGCAGCAGCAGGCTCAGCATCAAGGGCACCGCCACAGCCAGCCCCAGCAATACCACTATCTGCCGGGCGGTCGCATCGTGCACCGGAATCCGCCGCTGCCCTTGCGGCGATTCCTCCAGAATCGCCACAGGCTGGAGCCAGGCAAAGGCTGCGCCCAGGCCGCCCAAATCGTTTCGGCGCACAACCGCCCGCCCCCTGCCCCACGAGATGAGCCGCATCAGCGGCGCCAATTTTTTCTGGCCCACCTCTATGGCTGTACCCTGAACCATTTGTACACGCATGCCCATCGACCACCTCCCTATCCCAGCCGGGCCGGAACCAAAAGGATTTTTTCATCGCCAAGAACACCAAGCAGGCAAAGGAACAGGCAAAAAATCTGGCGCCCTTTGCGTCTTGTGAATTTTCTTGCCAAACGTGCAAGAATCTTTTTGAAAAGGTACTCTCCCCTACCTGACAGTCGCCGGAAAAGTGTGACCTCGGACACACATCGGTGTTATAGGTTAAGACGTCGTTGTTCAAACCATTCCCACACTTGGCGAAACAAAAGAGGAGCCACGATGACCAAAGCCGTGATTACCGGTCTGGGCGCGGTCACCCCCATTGGACTCACTGTCGAAACGTTCTGGCAGAACTTGATCGCAGGGGTGTCGGGCGCCGATATCATATCGGCCTTCGATATCACCGACTTTCCCGTCCATGTAGGTTGCGAAGTCAAAGGCTTTGACCCGGAGGACTATATGGATCCCAGGCTGGTCAAACGAACGATTCGCAGCACCCAACTCGCCATCGCCGCCAGCCAGATGGCCCTGCAAGACGCCGCGCTGAGCATCGACAGCTCAAACGAACACAACATCGGCGTGGTCATCAACTCTGGCGGCGGCGGCATCGCCGATGTCGAAGATGGGGTGCGCACCCTGTTGGACAAAGGCCCCCGGCGGATCAGCCCGTTGTTCATTCCTAGCGTCATGCCCAACGCTGCCTCATGCCTCGTCTCGATGGTGACAGGCGCCAAAGGGCCGATCGTCACCAGCACCGCCGCCTGCGCCAGCGGCAATTATGCCTTCCTGGAGGCGCAACGATTGCTGCGGCTGGGCGAGGCCACAACGCTCCTCGCCGGCGGCACCGAATCGGGAACCAAACCACTCACCATTGCCGCGTTGAGCCGCATGGGCGCCGTCTCGATGCGCAACGACGATCCCAAACGCGCCAGCCGGCCTTTCGACAAAAACCGCGATGGTTTTGTCTACGGCGAGGCTGCGGTGGTGATGATCGTCGAGACAGAAGCGCACGCCCTGGAGCGCGGCGCGGCCATCTATGCCGAAATTGCTGCCGGCGCCATCACAGGCGATGCTTTCCACATCACCGCGCCCGATCCGTCCGGCGATGGCGCTGCACGGGCCATGCAACTGGCCCTCGAACGGGCAGGCATGCAGCCAGACGAGATCGACTGCATCTATGCCCACGGCACCGGCACCGACCTGAACGACGTGACAGAAACCAAAGCCAT
This sequence comes from Chloroflexota bacterium, assembly GCA_049324835.1. Lineage (GTDB taxonomy): Bacteria > Chloroflexota > Anaerolineae > CAYNKW01 > CAYNKW01 > JBMOMT01. Next base: position 77,676 of record JBMOMT010000064.1, read on the forward strand.
CAAACGTGTCTTTGGGCCTCACGCCTATCACGTTCCGGTGACGGCCACCAAATCGATGGTGGGGCACACCCTGGGCGCGGCGGGAGCCGTCTCGGCGCTGGCCGCCGTGCTCAGCATCCGCGAGGGCATCATACCGCCCACCATCAATCTGGAAACCCCCGATCCCGAATGTGACCTGGATTACGTGCCCAACGTGGCCCGGCGCCAGCCCGTGCGCGCGGCCATGATCAACGGTTTTGGTTTCGGCGGCCAAAACGTGGCCCTCATCATCAAGGCTTATTCCGCGTCCAATTGACGTGCGCCTTGATCGCATGGCCGATCAGAAAAACTGTTCAACAAAGGTGAGTGAATAGGCCCCGGCAAAAGCAAAGGCTATCGTTTTGAGAGTTTTGCCCAGCCAGCAGAACAGCAGAAATTTCGGCAACGGGTAGTGCAGCACACCGGCGGCAATGCCTGCCAGATCGAAGAACGGGTTGGGAACGACCGATAGAACAAATACGGTCAGCGCGCCGTTGCGCGCCATCCACTGCCGCAAGAGATCGTACAACCTGCGGTTTTCGACGATGGCCCGCCCGCCATAACCGGCCAGATAACCGGTGAGTTCACCCAGCGCCTCTGCCGGGCCAGCCACCAAGCCGACGAGTAACGGGTTGAGAATGCCACCCATCGCAAAAACAAGCGCCAGACTGGGAGCCGGTAAAACGACGGTGGCATTACCGATGAAACTGACCACGAAAATGCCCGGATAGCCCCACAGTTTGAACTGCTCCAGCCGGCCGGCCAGCCGCCAGATGAGCAGCGTGATGACGATCACCAGCGCTATCGCCAGCAGACGGGTCAACCACTCCCGGCGCGACAGAGACTGGCCCGGCGCATTGTCTCGCCCGGCAGATACCTCGGCGTTGTCGTGATCGTCCACAGCTCACCCTTGCCCATCAGCGTTCCTGAATACGAATCGTCTCGATCAGATCTCCCGGCGAGGCGGCCCTGGCAGGATCGCGCGGTGTGATGGCCTGCAACACATCCAGGCCCTCTATCACCTGGCCAAAAACGGCGTGACAGGAAACATCTGCGCGGGTGCAATCTTTGAGCTGGCCCTTTTCATCGTAGGCGTCGAGCCACGGCGTGGGGGCGTAGGTGATGAAAAACTGGCTGCCGTTGGTATGGGCGCCGGCGTTGGCCATCGAGAGAATGCCGGGCCGATCGTGTTTGAGATCGGGATGAAACTCGTCGGCAAAGCGGTAACCAGGCCCTCCCCGGCCGGTGCCGGTCGGATCACCCGCCTGGGCCATGAAACCAGGGATCACGCGATGAAAGGTGGTGTTGTCGTAAAAACCCTGGCGAGCCAGAAAGACGAAATTATTGACCGTGTTGGGCGCCTTGTCGGCGAACAATTCGATGACAATGTTGCCCGTTTCTGTCTCGATGGTGGCAAGATAGGTTTTAGCCGGATCGATCTCCAGAGGCGGAGGGGCATGGTACATGCCGTCGCGACTGCTGACGTTCTGGGGCATGGAAACAGACTCCTTTTCTGATTCTGAGAGCTGCGTGGCCGTCGCACTCGCCGACGAGCCTGAACCGGTCGAATGGGTTGTCTGGGAAGGCCCAGCCGGCCTGCCCAGCCCAACGGTGTACCAGAGAATGGCCCCAGCCGCCAGAACGAACACGGCCAGGACGGCAAGCCACCACCAGCGGCTCATCACACGGCCCGCAGGGGCCGGCTGCCGGGGCCGGGTTTTCCCCGTGCTACTGTGAGAACGGCTCTGATCTCGTCGTCTGGTGGATCGTTTGTGCCTTTTGGTCATTTTGCCTCGAATCGGATCAAACCACCGTGGCCGGCGCGCCGATGCGCACGATCTTTTCCCGGCCATCGATCACCCCACCGGTAGCGTTGACCGTGTCCAACACCAGCCGGGCGTGCCGCACGATCCAGGCCGGGTCGTAGGAGCGATGGGCCTGTACAATGAGCACCGCATCCTGGGCGGCGAGCAGATCGGGTGTGAGCGTTTGCGAGGCCAGCTCGACCTCTCGGCGGTGGAATACGTCCGGCCCCACACGATAATGCGGCACGTAGGGATCGTTGTAACCGACGCAGGCGCCGGCATTGAGCAACAACTCGATGATACGCTCGGCAGGTGAGTTGCGGGCGTCGTCCACGTCGCGCTTAAAAGCCACCCCCAGAATGAGCACCCTGGCACCCTTGAGCGGTTTATCCTGGCCGCTGAGAGCCTGGCGCAGGCAGGCCACCACGTGATAGGGCATAGACTGGTTGACCTCGGCGGCCAGCTCGATGAACTTGGTGTAAAAATCGTACTCGCGGGCTTTCCAGCTCAGGTAATAGGGATCCACCGGAATGCAGTGTCCTCCCACGCCCGGACCAGGATAAAAAGGCATGAAGCCAAAAGGTTTGGTTTTGGCTGCCTCGATGACCTCCCAAAAGTCGATGCCCATCCGCTCCGATAACAAGGCCAGCTCGTTGACCAGGGCGATGTTGACGCTGCGAAAGATGTTCTCCAGCAGTTTGGTCATCTCGGCAGCGCGGGGCGTCGAAACGACACAGATCTCAGGTGTCAACCGGCCCAACAAGTCGCCCGCCAGCCGGGCGCAATGTGGCGTGAGCCCCCCCACCACCTTGGGTGTGTTTTCGGCGGTGAACACCCGGTTGCCGGGATCGATCCGCTCCGGCGAAAAGGCCAGCCAGAAATCCGCTCCGGCCTTGAGTCCAGATGTTTCCAGAATGGGCAGCACAACCTCTTCTGTCGTGCCAGGAAAGGTGGTGCTCTGCAACACGATCAACTGGCCTCTTTTGAGCCGGGGCGCGATACCCTCGGCCGCCGAGCGCACAAAAGACAGATCCGGAGCCTTCATGGCGTCAAAGGGGGTAGGCACGCAAATAAAGATCGCATCCACCTCACGCAGCGACTCGTAATCGGTCGTCGGTCGGAATGAGTGGCTGCCCACCAGCTCGGCAATATCCCCGCTATCGACATCCTGAATGTAGCTCCGGCCCTCGATCAGGCTCCAAATTTTGTGAGCGTCCACGTCCAGGCCCACCACCGGAAAACCGCGCCGGGCAAAACCCACTGCCAGCGGCAGGCCCACGTACCCCAGGCCCAACACGCAAACGCAGGCCGTGCCATCGGCGATCTTGGTCTCGAGCGCTCCATCGGCTTGACCCAGTTTATCGGTCACCAGATTGCCTTCCTTTCTCCTCGTCAGATTCAGATGTCCCGGCCAACGATGCCCGGTATCGCCTCTCCAGAGCCATCAGAGCCGCTGCGCCTGCCAGCGCCACCGCCCCACCGACGACATAGCCTTCCAGCACCGTGGCCTGGGTGACAAAAATGGCCAGTAACCCCAAAGCCCCGCCCACCAGATACAAGATCATGACCGCTTCGCGCTGGGTGAAACCCATCGCCACCAGACGGTGGGAGGTATGATCTTTGCCGGGGGTGGTGAGTGGATTCAGGCCACGCCGCAGACGCGAGACGAAAACCAGCAAAGTATCAAAGACGGGCACGCCCAAAATGAACACCGGCACCATCCAGGTGACTATGTCGAGATTCTCTGGAAAGCGCAGCTTGATGCCCACGGCGGCCAGCATAAAACCCAAAAAGAGCGCGCCGGCATCACCCATAAAGATGCTGGCCGGGTTCAAGTTGTAAACCAAAAAACCGATGCAGGCCCCCAGCAACGCCGCCGAAAGCCCTCCCACCAGGTACTGACCGTTCATGGCCGCCAGGAGCACAAAAAAAGCGGCGGCCACAGCCCCCACACCGCCGGCAAGGCCATCCATGTTGTCGAGCAGGTTCATGGCGTTGGTGATGCCCACCACCCACAGCAGAGTGACGGCGGTGTTCAGCCATTCGTAGGGAAAAGTGCCCACGCGCACATCGGTGAGCAGCAAGATGGCCGCCGCCCCAAACTGGCCCAACAGTTTGAGCGCCGGGCTCAGGCTGCGGCGGTCGTCCCACAGGCCAAAGAAGGAAACCATCGACGCGCCCAGCAAAATGCTGACGGCCTGATGAATCTTGAAACGTTCGCCAAAAGCCAGCAGCGCGGCAATGGCCGCCAAATAGATGGCCGCTCCACCCAGGCGGGGAGTGGGTTGGCTATGCACCCGGCGCGCAGCGGGCAGATCGATAAAGCCCAGGCGAGGGGCCGCCCAGCGCGCCACGGGGGTGGCCCACAAGGCCAGCAACAAAGACGCCAGAAAAACGAGCATGTAGATTGTCACATCACGACCCTCGTGTTTGTTGCAATTCCTGAATCAGGTCTAAAACGGGTTGCCGTTCGTTTTCGGGAGCCAGCTCCAGAGCCTTTTCGGCAGCAGACAGGGCCTCGTCGATACGCCCCATCTGCTGGTATAGCCGGGCCAGATTCTCATAACTGGCAAAATCGTCGGGCACGAGCGCCAGCACCTCCAGCGTTTGCGCCACGGCGGCCTCCAACTGGCCCGTCTCGGCATACACCTGGATCAGAGCGTTACGCACCGCCACCTGCCCTGGCTGCACAGCCAGCACGGCTTCGTAAGCCTGGATGGCTTTGGGCCAGTCGCCTGCCCGGACATACAGGTCGCCCAGGGCCTGCTGAATCTGGACGTTGCCCGGTGTTAAGGCCAGCGCTTCTTCCAGTTGAGCGATGGCCTCGTCATAACGACCCTGATCCCAATAGACCATGGCCAACGACCAGATCAGATTGATGTCCTGCGGATCGAGAGCCAACGCCTGCCGGTAAGACAGCTCGGCGTTGGCATAATCTCTGGCGGCGCGATAAAGCTCACCCATCAGTTGGTGGATGGGGGCGTAATCGGGCTGAGCTTCTGCTGCCCGCCGGGCAAAGAGGATGGCCTGTTGAATCTGGTTCGTGTCTCGATACACCAATGCCAGATTTTTGAGGGCGTCAAAGTCGTTAGGCCGCTCTTCGAGCACCTTGAGAATCGTCTGCACTGCCTGGTCGTGCCGGCCCAGTTGGGCATAGATCACACCCAACAGACTCTGAGCCTGCCGCCGCCCGGCGCTATCCTCGATCTTGCCTTGAGCCAGACCCTGCTCGTACATCTCGGCAGCCAGCTCAAGCTGGCCGGTGTTGTAATAGAGGCTGCCCAGCGCAAAATAGGTCATGTCGAACTGTGAATCCAGCGCCAGCGATCGCTCCAGCTTTTCCAATGCCTCGTCGAAGCGCTGGACGGTCATGTACACCGAGGCCCACTCGTTGAGCAACTGGGCGTTGTGGGGGCTGAGGCGCGTTGCCTGGGCATAGTATTCCAACGATTGTTGGATGCGGCTCAGTTGCTCGTCCGGATCGGTGGTGTACAGCGCCCAACTGTGGTACAGACGCGCCAGATTGGCCGAGTGATCGGTGTTGAGCGGGTTCAAGGATCGGGCCTTTTCCAGAGCCTTGCGACATTCCTCCAGAATGGCCAGACGCTGGGTTGGCTCCAGGCTGCTATCGCGCGCCCATTCCAGGTAGGCGCGCCCCACAAAGAGGTAGTAATAATCTTCGTTGGGCGCCACATCAATGGCATGTTGATAAACCTGGACGCTCGCCGACCACAATCTACTACGATCCGTTACCTCGCCCTGTTTAAAAATGATGTCGGCGCGGATGACGTTGACGTTGGTCAGCCAGATCAGCAGCGCCGCACCGCCGAGGATGGGCAAATGAACCCAGGAAACCGGGCCGCGACACAAACGGGCTGGCCCGGCTGTGTTGCGGCCGGCATAGAGCGCCAGCCCGATGAGTAGTAACATCAGAAAGGCCATGAGATAAAACACCACCAGCACCAGCGCGATCAGATCCGCCTGCTGTAATACGTTCAACTCACCCTGGCGCAAGATGGGCTGCCGCAAGGTATTCACGTGCCAGGCCGCATAGATCAGCGAGAGTAATGGTGGGAAAGGCAAAAACAGCAAAAAGGCCCGCGCCCAGGTGTCGCGGCGTTGTTGGTGAAACAGACCAGCCTTGATCATCTCGGCGATGGCCAACCCTCCACCCACCCACCAGACCAGAATGAACAAGCCGATCACACCAAAGGTGGGCGCCATTTGCCCGTTCACCAGCTTGGTGGTCAGTGAATGCCAGATGATGTCGCCCACGGCCGTCTCGCGGGCCTGGTTCGTCACAAAGTCGTAGGTCAACACCACCAGCAAATAGCCCACCAACAAAGCGTAAACCAGCGTCGGGCTCAGCCAGGCAGGCGCCCTGGACTCGAACGATCCTTTCGGTTTGGCCATGGATCGGGGGTGCTGGCGTCGTCGCTTGCGCCGGGAGCGTTGGCTCTCTGTAGAAAGCGGGGCCACGCCGACCGGCTTTTCAGCGGTATCGCGCTGCTCCATCAGGTAACCCACCACCACCAGCAACGCCGCGTAGGCCCAAAAATAGGTGCGCGTAGCAGCGATAGCGATGCCAAAGTGAATCTCGACAAAATGGGCGATGAGCGCCGAAATGAGACCGATCATCAAGAGCTGATACCAGCGATTGGTCGGCGGTTCGATCTGGCTGCGCAAAAAGGTGGTGACGATCGCCAGGTAAACCCCCACGCCAGCGATGATGCCCAGCGGCAATCCCACACCGACGAACTCTTGACGGCCCAGCCCGGCTGCCACCGCGCCAACGATGCCGCCAACCACCCACAAAACGGCAAACAGATTACGCTCCCGCTGGCTGCGGATGAGGCCCAACCATTTAAAGCCGTAATAAAACACACTGGCAAAGAAAACCATATAGACCACGAAACCGATCAGCCCGGTGATGACCAGAGCATCAAAGGTCTCGTTGTGAGAGCGGTCGGGCGAGGCATTTCGCGCTTCCACGTGAGCCAGGTCCGGCGGGTAAAAACGATTGTAGGCCACCCACATGGCCTCCGGCCCATAACCAACCAGAGGACGGACCAAATTCAAGCTGTCTGTGGAGCCATCGGGGAATTCCAGTGGGTCGTGAGGCAGGATGAGCTCGATGGCTCCTTGCCAGATGAGCACCCGCACCTTGCCGGTGCCGCTCTCTGTTTCAAAAACCTGCCCCAATCGCCCAATGTAACGATTGGTCTTGAGTGACTCCAGAGGGCCGTTGGGGATGTTGAGCACCACCAAAAAGATCACACCTATCAGACCCAACCCCACCGTGCCCCAAACCAGCCACCGCCACCGACGGACGAACCCCAGCACCAGCAGAAAAAAGAGCGCGCCCGCCATGAGGCCCAACTGCGGGCCACGGCTGCCGGTCCAATAAATGGTGATCACCTGCAGCGCGGCGACAAAGACGTAAAGCGCGCCGCGTATCACGTCGGCGGCGCTGCCCTCTTCTTCGAGCAAGAGAGCAGCAAAGGCATCAAAAGCGCGCGCCCAGGTGAGTGGGGCCACCAGGATCAGATAGGCCGCCACAAAGATCGAGTTGCCCATGTTGCTGGCCACACGCGCCTGCACGTTGCCGATCCACGGCAGAGGGTCCAGGCCATAGTGCTGCAGGATGCCATAAAACGATACCGGCACACCTGCCAGAATCACCACTGTGACCAGGCGGTCGATCTGGGCGCGGCTGCGCAGGGTTTGTAACATGACGGCAAAAATCACCATATACGAGAGCGTGGTATAGGTGCCCTGCAAGCGCTGGTACGACCCCCACAAGCTGACACGATCGGAAATCGAGAGCAGGGTGGCAAAAAGGTAAACCCCTGCCAACAACAGCGTGGGCAATACCAGTGGTGTGCCCCGAACCAACGCTCCCCAGGTGGCTTTTGGCGTGCTGCCTTCCGAGGTCGCCTCGCCCGCGCCCGCCTGCTCGATCAACCGGATCAGCCAGACGGCGATCATCAACACGGCCACCGAACGCACAAAGGTGAGTTTGTCCGGCTCGTAGATGCGAGCCGAATAGAGGTTAAAAAAGACCGGCACGGTGATGATGGCCACCAACCAGCCAGCTTCGAGCACCTTTTCGCACAGCACACTGATCTTGGTCTGCATAAAGGATGCCATTCCCTTCGGTGGTTGAACCCTCAGGCCGCCCTGCCCCGGAACCAATCGACCGTCCGCCGCAGACCCTCTTCCAGGGCAACCTGGGCCTCAAAACCCAACACCTGGGCAGCGCGGCGGGTATCCGGCACGCGGCGGCGGGTCTCTTCAAAGCCAGAGCCATAAGCCTGCTGGTAAGACATGTGCCGAATTTCGGAGCAAGAGCCAACGATTTGTACGATGGTTCGAGCCAGTTCCAGGATCGATGTTTCGCGGTTGGAGCCGATGTTAAAAGCCAGACCTTCGGCCTGTGGCAAGGTGGCCGCCAACACGGTGCCGCGCACGGTATCCTCGACAAAGGTGAAACAGCGGCTCTGCCGACCGTCGTCGAATACCGTCAGAGGCTCGCCCTTTTCTGCCTGGCCGATGAATTTGGCGACGACGCTCCCATAACCGCGAGGGTCGAGGCGCGGCCCATAGGAATTAAAGTAACGCACGATCACCGTGGGCAACCCCCGACTGTGATAGATAAAAGCCAGGTGCTCGTCGATGGCTTTGGCCAGGGCATAAGACCAACGGCCCACGGCCGTGGGGCCCAGGATGCTATCGTCGTCTTCGGCCAGCGGCGTCCGCTCCGATTTGCCATAAACCTCGGAACTGGAGGCGATGACCACCTTACGCCAGTATTTATAGGCCAGCTCGATCACCTGCTCGGTACCGCGCACGTTGGTCATGATCCCCTGTAGCGGGTTGTTCAACACGTGCCGCACCCCCACCACTGCCGCCAGATGGTAGATCAGATCCACCTGCTGCACCAGCCACTCCATCGTCTCGCGGTGCAAAATATCTTCGTTGATAAAAGTGAACCGTTCGTGGCCCAGATGGTGGGCGATGTTGGTGATCTTGCCGGTAAACAGATTGTCGATCACAAAGACCTGGTGGCCCTGTTCCATCAAACGATCCACCAGATGAGAGCCGATGTAACCCGCGCCGCCGGTCACCAGAATTCGCATGTCAACACACTCCGTTTTTTTTGAGCAGCCCCTGATACACCAGCCGCGTCTCCTGGGCCGCCCGCTGCCAGGAGAAACGGGCCGCCTGCCGCAGGCCCTGCTGGCGCATCGCGTCGCGCAGACCCGCATCGGCCAGCACCGCCACCAGCACAGTAGCCATCGCCTCCTCGTCAGCAGGATCGAAATAACGGGCCGCGTCGCCGCCCAGCTCTGGCAGGCTGGCGGCATCGGAACAGACCACCGGCGCGCCGCAGCCCATTGCCTCCAGCACCGGCAGTCCAAACCCCTCGTACAGCGAGGGCAGCACCGCCGCCGTCGCCGCCGCGTTGAGGGCCGGCAGATCGGCGTCCGGCACGTAGCCGGGCAACATCACCCGGTCGCGCGCGGGGCTGGCCTCCAGGCGGGCGAAAAAGTCGTCGTACAGCCAGCCCGGTCGCCCGGCCACCACCCAGGCATCGACCACACCCTGACGGGCCGCCACCTCGAAGGCGCTCAGCAGCCGCGAGAGGTTCTTGCGCGGCTCGATGGTGCCCACGGTGAGCAGAAACCGTTCCGGCAGGCCATAACGGGCGCGCACGCGGGCCATCTCTGCCGCCGGCTGCGGCACAAAATGCGGCGCCGCCGCCTCGTACACCACCGTCACCTTTTCCGGCGGCACGCCATAGGCTGTCACCAAATCCCGCCGCGATGACTCTGAGATGGTAATGATGGCATCGGCCCGGCGCACGTAGAGCGGCATCGCCAGGTTGAGATACCAGTAGTTCAACCGCTTGTGATACTGCGGATAGCGCCGGAAAATGAGGTCGTGCACCGTCAGCACGGCGGGCACGCCACGCAGCGGCATCAGTAGATGCTCGGTGGCGTGAAACAGACTCGCCCCCGGCAGCAGTCGGTTGAAACCGATCCGCGCCCACTGGCCCAGCAGCACCGCCATGCGCCAGGGTTTATAGCCGGCCCGCACCGTGCGCCTGGGCACACCCTCCAGGCCATGCAGCGGCTGAATACCGGCATCGCGATTGAAAAACAGCGCGTACCCGGCAGGGTCCTGGGCGATGAGGTGGCGCGCCAGGCTCTCGGCGTAACGCCCCAGCCCGGCCCGGCTGTGCACCGCTGCCGAAACGTCCAGGTAGATCGTCACAGCGCGAGTCCTTTGGCAGAGAGCAGTTCTGCGTACAATCGTTCAACATCGCCGATGAGCCGCTCGACGGCAAAGCGTCCGCGCACCGATTCCCTCCCTGCCTGCCCCATAACCCGCCGGCGAGCCGGGTCGCGCAGCAAGCCAACGATAGCTTCCGCCAGCGCATCGGCGTCGCCGGTGGGAACCAGCAGCCCGGTCTCACCATCGGCGACGATGTCCGGCACGCCGCCCACCGCCGTCGAGACCACCGGCCGCCCGGCAGCCAGGCCCTCGATGAGCGTCACCGGTGTGCCTTCGTTGAGCGAGGTCAGCACCACCACATCGAGAGCGGCGTAGACGGGCGCCATCTGCCGCACCCAGCCGGTGAACCGCACCCGCTCCGCCAGGCCCAGTTCCCCGGCGCGCGCTTCCAAATCGACCCGCAGCTCACCATCGCCCACCACGACGAACCAGACATCGGGCACGGCCAGCGCAACGCGCCGGGCCATCTCCAGGAACAGCCGGTGGTTCTTGACGCCGGTGAGACGGCCCACGATGCCCACCAGCAGCGCGTCCTCCGGCAGACCCACCCTGCGCCGCCAGTCCGCACCATCCTCCGCCGTCGCCGTCAGAAAAGGGGTCAGATCGAAACCCAGTGGCACCACACGAATCTTGTCCAGCGGCGCGATGCCGTAGGCAGCCAGTTCTCGTCGTTGCCCCTCGCTGACGGCGACGATGCCATCGCTCAGGCGAACCAGAAAACGCTCCAGGAAAATAAAAAAGTGGGTCTTGAGCGGGCCAAAGTAGCCATGAAAGACGTGGCCGTGAAAGGTATGCACCACCACCGGCACGCCGGCCAGCCGGGCGGCCAATCGACCCACCAAACCCGCTTTGGCGGTGTGGGTGTGCACCACCTGGGGCCGCTCGCGCCGGAACAGTTTTAAAAGCTGGAGAAAAGCCTGCCCATCCTGCTGAAGGTGAATCTCGCGGCCCAGCGCGGGCACGATGACCGGCGACACGCCTCTGGCCGTGGCAAAATCCAGCATATCCCCCTCGTTCGGCCCCACGATGCCGCAGACGAGGCGAGACTGAAAGCGCGCCGGGTCCAGACCGGCGGTGAGCAACACGGTGTGGATGGCCGGTCCGCCGATGTTTAGCCGGGCGATGATACGCACCACCTGGATCACATCAATGGCTCCCTGCCAGTCGCTGCCGGTACCACTCGACTGTTCGGCGCAGGCCCTCTACCAGGTCGACTGTTACCTCGTAACCCAGCTCGGCCTGGGCGCGGGAAACGTCGGCCAGCGAGTGTTTCACATCGCCGGGACGGGGCTCGATGTGCTGTCGTTTCACGTCTACGGCCACGATCTCTGCCAGCACATCGAGCAATTCTAGCAGAGTAACCCGTTTTCCGCAAGCGATGTTAAAGACCCGGCCTGTTACCTCTGGCGCAGTGGCGGCCAACAGGTTGGCCTGGACGTTGTTGCTGACATAGGTAAAATCGCGAGATTGCAGCCCGTCGCCGTGAACGGTGACCGGTTCCCCGCGCAGCAGGGCGGTGATAAAAATGGGCACCACCGCCGCATACTGGGAGGTGGGGTCCTGCCGCGGCCCAAAGACGTTGAAATAACGCAGGCTGACCGTCTCCAGGCCATAGACCTCGGTGAAAACCTGGCAGTAATACTCGCCGGCGATCTTGGAAGCCGCGTAAGGCGACCTGGGCTGCGGCGGCATTCCCTCGTGCTTGGGCAGAGTGGGCGAATCGCCATAGATCGAAGATGAGGAGGCGTAGACGAGGCGGCGCACCCCGGCGTCGCGAGCAGCGATGAGCAAATTCAACGTGCCGGTGGTATTGGCGTCGTGGCTGAGCCGTGGATCGTCGACGCTGCGCTGAACCGAGGGCACTGCCGCCTGATGCAGCACCACCTCGACGCCTTTTACGGCGCGGCGGCAGATCTCAGCATGGCACAGATCACCCTCCAGCAACTCGATCTGGTCGAGAAAGGGGGTCAGGTTTTCCCGTCGCCCGGTGGAAAAGTTATCCAGCACACGCACGCTCTCCCCGCGCCGCACCAATTGCTCAACAATGTGAGAGCCGATAAAGCCCGCCCCACCTGTTACCAAATAAGCGGCCATGATACCCTCTTTTCTCTCAGTTCAACAGACTCTCGTAGACGGCCTGGGTTTGTTCCACCATGCGGCCAACGGTAAACTGTTGCGCCAGACGCTGCCGGCCTCGCCGTCCCATCGCCTGCGCCCGCGACGGTTCGCGCAAGAGGGTCAGCAGAGCGCGGGCCAGCGCCGCCGCGTCTTTGGGCGGCACCAGCAGGCCCGTCTCACCATGAGCCACGATCTCGGGGATCGCGCTCACCTGGCTGGCCACGACGGGTCGTGAGGCGGCCATCGCCTCCAGCAGCACCAGGCCAAAACCCTCCCACAGCGAGGGCATCACCAGGACGTCGATGGCGGCCATGATGCGGGTCACATCTCGACGCCAGCCGGTGAACGTCACCCGTTTCGCCAGCGCCAGATCGGCGACCTGCTGCTCCAGGGCGGGGCGCAGTGCCCCATCGCCCGCGATCAGCAGATGGGCCGCCGGCAGCGCCTCGACCACGTGAGCCAGAGCTGCCAGCAGGTAGCGGTGCCCTTTTTGCTCGATGAGCCGCCCCACCACGCCGATCAGCGGCGCGCCGGAAGGAATGCCAAATTCGTGGCGCACGTCCTCGCCGCTTTGGACACGCAGAAATGCGTCTGCATCCAGGCCGTAGTGAATCGGCGTGATTTTCTCTGCCGGCAAACGTTCCACCTCGACGCAGAAGCGCTTCAGGTGGTGAGAAATGGTGATGATACGATCCTGCTGCCGGGCCAGGGCGCGATCCAGCCAGGCGTAAAAGCCGCGCCGCCGGAAGGCGTTGTCGTTGTGTTTGGTGCTCACCACGGCGGGCACGCCGGCCAGCCGGGCCGCCAGCGTGCCATAGAGATCGCCGTGGATGAGATGGGTGTGGACGATGTCCGGTTTCGCGGTGCGCAGAAAACGCGCCAGCCGCCACAGCAAAGGCGGATCAAGGTCGGCGCGGATGGGCAAACGCGCCACCTCGACGCCAACAGCCTCCAGAGCCGCGATATAATCCGTGAGATCCGGTTCGCGCCCGGTCAGCAGGCAAAAGGTGAACCGGTAGCGGCGGCGGTCGAGGCCGGAGGCCAGCGAGAGTAGATGGTTTTCAGAGCCGGCCACGCCGGTTATTTTCAAGATGTGGCAGACCCTGATCATTTTACCCACAATGTCTATGGTGAGAGCAATGGATAACCACTGTCAGCCAGTTGCATACTCGATGCTGTTGGCCCAGTTTCATCACAAACGCCATCTTCAGTCCTGGTTTTCGAATAGCATCGCTATCTCTTCTGCTGTCAAGGCTCTGCGATACAGGCGTATCTCATCAATGATGCCATCAAAATACTTTTCGTACCCGTTCGGAGCGTAGAAACCATAGCCGATTCTGGGATATGACTGAGGTCTCACAAACGAATGAGGATCGGGGTCTTGACAAGAACCCGCCAGCTTGCCATCCACGAACAGATGCCCTTCTTGTTTATCCGTATTTCTGACCAATACAACATGATGCCAGGTATCCGCCTCAAGATTGGTCAAAGCATGCATTTCACATTTATCAGGGCCTTGAACCCTATAGCCAGCCTCAATGTCACGAAAACTTGTCACAACAATTCCATAGCCCTCTAGCCCCCAGGCATGTCCATCACTCCCTTGCAGCAACGTTTGCGTCACATCCTGGTCTGTGTTAAACCAAAGCGAAACAGAGAAATCTTTGAGATGATAGACCTCTGCAGGCACACTTTGAAGACCGAACCAGTCACCTGTACCATCGAATTCAAAAGCCTTGCCAACAATACCATCTACACATTCGGGATCGCCGTATAGAGTCCCCTGGAAGCCGTGTCCACTGCGATCCTCTGCATTACAGTTATCAAAGCTCCAATAAGCTTCCAATCCATTGTTTATGGTTTCAGGGAACTTGATTGAAGCATCATCCTCGATCCCCAGCCTCATAACACTTTTATTCTCAAGAAAAAGGTATGCCGCCAGCCCCCCACCCACCACCACCACTAAACAAAAACAAACCAAAAGAATAACCAACACCCCAACAAAAATCCATCTCTTGTTCATCTGCGGAATCCCTTTCTTCGATTCAAGTCCGACTAGCGAGGTGCAACCTGGCTACGCTACTTTTGCAGCCAGATGTTGTAACCGCTGGTCTGCGTTTCCCTGCTAAGCGGACGACCGCGCAGCCAGCCTATCAGCCGCTCCAAGGGAGCAGCCAGGGCCAGGGCTATCTTTTCCAACGAACCAAAGCCCACCATAAACCTCAAAGTTGCGCCCACATAGCTATCCATCGGCTGAAGATGCATTTGGGAGAAATCTCGGAACAGATAGATCAAGCCATCTCGCGTGAACCGATAACAATCTGGCTCTTCGCGGCTGCCATGGTAGGGATAGAGGAACGGGACGTAAAGAAAAGCAATGCCCCCCGGCCTGAGCACACGGTAAATTTCGCGGACGGCCAATTGCGGCTCGAACACGTGCTCCAGAACAGCGTGGCAGATCACACCATCGGCCACCTCTGTTGCCAGGGGCAACTGAAGCAGATCGCCAACGATGTCCAGGTCTGGCGAGGGCAGGATGTCCAGGCAGTAGTAATGCCTCTGGGAGAACAGGTCTTGAAAGGGTTGTAGACGTTTGTTGAAACGGCGGCGACCACCCAAATCAAGCACCACGTTTCGCTGAGCCAGATCGTGTATACATTCGGCAAAAAAATCGCGGTCAATTACAACTCGATATTCCATGTGGCTTTTGCGCTCCGATTGGATGAGACCAAGCATACCTGTGCCAGATCATTTCTTCCGACACCGCCACAACAGATCGTTGGCGAACAACCGGGGAGATAGCCAGAGAAGACGACTGGCAACCGGCACAATCTGTATCTGGCAAAAGTGTTTTTCCAGTAGAGCCCTCAACGCCTGCATAGAGAACATGTGCAGATGAGTCTCGTCGCGCTCGATTTCGCGTCCGAACAGAAAACGAAAACGGTTCTTCAGTCGAAAGGCATTGGGCACCGAGCCGATGAACATTCCCGCTGGCCTCAGCACCCGGGCAATTTCCGTCACAAGCAACGCCGGGGAGATAGAGTGCTCCAGAACCTCACCAGCCACGACGACATCAAAGGCAGCATCATCAAACGGAAGTCCCTGGTTAAAATCGGTCCACCGCGTCTCAATGTCCAGTTGCTGCGCACACACTTCCAAGGCCTGCCGGTCAATATCCAACCCAACCACCTCGTTGTCAGCAGCGTAATAGCGCGTCAGTGTCCCGTCACGACAACCGACATCTAGAACTTGCTTGCCAGTTCCCACCCAGGCGCAAAAACGATCCCCTCGCTCCTGGCCGCCAAAGGTGAAGCCGAAACGGTTGTGTTTTCGGTGATGGGTCTGATACATCTCGGCCATGATATGCTTCATTGCCTGGCCTGGCTCATCAATCGTGTGCACAGGTCGATTCACGAGACTACTCCCTGGTGGTCTTGACGCCACCCCAACCCAGCCAGCGCAAGAGCTGCGCGTGAAACAACTGCCAGAGATGGCGATCAAAACTGTCCAAAGTGAATACACTCAGAGGAACGACAAATTCCTTTGCCCCCAACCGTCGTAGCATTATCATCCAGGTGCCCACAGACAAAGCGGCGTAAACCAGCCATGCCCAAACAACGCCCATGATTCCCAAAGTGGAAATGGCAACGAACAACGTCGGGACATAGATGACCGCATTGAGCAGATACGAAAAAAACAGCCATTTTTGCTGACCCAAAGCACAAAAAAGCGGCCTCTGGGATTGCAGAAAGGCGTAAATTGCCAATAACCAGAGCATCAGGCGGAACAGAGGCACTGCTGCCAGGTATGCTTTGCCAGCAACAAGCACGATGAGCCCATGAGCAACCAGGCCGCCCACCAGGGCAGCGATCACTCCCAACCAAAACAGATACTTTTGCACCTGCCGAAGGGCGATCTGCAAACGTTCCCTGTCCACTTGTATCTGCTCCGACACCAAGGGAAAGAGGGTAGTTTCCAAGCTGCTAAAGAGCCCATAGATGAGCGAGAAGCCTTTCTGTGCTGCTCCAAAGAGCCCCACGGCCGCGTCACCGATCAAAACCCTGAGAAACCACACTGGCAGTTGATCCGCAATTCGTTTGATGGGAACGCTCAACGCCATGTACACACCCTGCTGTCGAAAAAGAACGGTCAAAGAGGTCAAGGAATACATGGCTGTCGAAACGCCTCGCAAATCAGCCCACGTTCTACGCGTCAGCCAGAATGACACCATCAGAGCCATACCGTCCATCAGTGGATAAGTCCAGGCCACACCCAACAACGCCTCTCCCTGCCACCAGAGAGGTAGAGTAACCAACAACAGCAAGCGGGAGAGGCTTTGCACAATGGACTGAGCCGCCAAACGTCTGTAGCGTGTGTAACTATGGAATAACATGCCCATCACCGCATTCAAGGCCGTCGTCAGCAGGTAAACGCCCACCACAAACCAAAGTGGATCGCGTTCCTGGCGCCCCATGACCAGAGAAATGAACAGTGCCATGCAGCCAGTAACAATATTGAGCCGCAGATACCTCGTCAACAGATATTTGGCCCAGCTCCAATTGTCGATGCCTCGAGCGCGCGCAATTTCGGCAGTGAACAGATCTCGCAATCCAAAATCAAGAAAAGTCGTGGCGCCTGCATAGAGAGAAAGGATCAACGTCAACTGACCATAGGCCGACACGCCCAGATAACGAAAGACCAGCGCAGCACTCAACACGGCACTCAGATTGCTGATCACCGTGTTTGCCGAAAAAGCCACCACTCCCTGCAAAATCCGATGCCATAGCGACATACCCGTTTTCCTCAAACGACGTTCCGAAGCCGGGTCGCCTCCTGCATCCCTCACTGAGATCGGGCGAGCACAAACATCGTCTCACTCAAGCTTACAAACCGTTCTCCCAGGGGGATCAGCCACCGAAAAAGAGCCCGAAAGGGAACAACAGAGGCATAGTGCTCTACTTTTGGGATAGGGATAGGCAAATAGATGCCTCTCAATTCGATTATTTCGAGTTCCGCAGCGTAAAGCGTCTGGGTCATCTCCCTCGGGTTAAGCTCAAAACAATGTTTGTCCGTCAGGTGATGCCCCCAAATGCGGTTGCGCAGACTATCCCGATTGGGTGTGGTCAGCGCCAGCCCTCCGCCTGGCTTCAAAACCCTTTTTATTTCGCTCAACAAGCCCGGCACTGCCTCACGAGGAATGTGCTCTATGACGTCAAAGCATGTCACCCAATCAAACGCGTCGTTGGCAAAGGGCAAAGGACTCAGCAAGAGATCCTGCCGGAGCAGACAAAGATTCTCCCGCTGAACGAGCAACCTGGCGAACCGGAGCGGCAACAACTGATGATCCAATCCCACTATCCATCCGATTCTTTCGGCCAATAGAGAAGTCAAGCGACCATCACCACAACCGATGTCCAGAACGATCTCGTATTCTCGGAGATGCTGGCGAAGCAGTTCAATCGGATACTCGTACTTTTTCTTGAAAAAGTCGCTCAACATCCAGTGATAGGGCACGTGATAGACATTTTTGTAAGCCTGATCAGCCATCAAACCAACTCCTCAAAGACTCTGACCAGCCTGTCGACCAGGCCGTTCAGGCCGTGTTTCCTCTCGACAACTGCCCGCAGCCCCAACCCCTGACTCCGTCGGCTGGCCGCAGAAAGACGCAGTTGATCCGCCACTTTCTCCGACAACTGCTGGGCATTGCCAGCTTCAAAGACAACTTTTGGTGTAATGCTTTTGAGCATCTCAGCCAGAGCCTCGTTGCAGGCCAAAACCGGCAATCCGCAGGCCATGGCTTCCAGAGCTGCCTTGTCCAAACTACCTGTACGACTGGTGCTCACAAAAACATCGGCCTGCCGATAATACTGCACTACCCTGGTGTGGGGTACGCTGCCCACGAGAGCGACATGAGCCTCCAAACGGTGTTCTCTGGCGAGCTTTTGCAGGTGATGGGCATATTCTTTTTGTTCGGCAGTGCCGGCCCCTCCCACCACCACAAATCTCATGTCATTATGCCCTTGCTGATGGATCAGTATATCCGCCGCCAAGATAAGCGTTTCGTAATCCTTAACCGGCGAGAGCCGACCGACGCTCAATACCGTAAAGGGTCGTTCGGGTCCGGATCGCTCCATCGGTTTGAAACAGCCAGTGTCAATGCCTTGTCCAACCAATTCGAGTTTCTGGCTCGGCAAACGAAATCCTTCCGGCGTGGATGAAACAACTCGCTCGACGAGTCGATGGGCGATCCTGAGGGTACGACTCACGTGACCATGCGCATACCACAGCACCGTCGGCACACGGCCCAATTTTGCCCACAGCGCGGTCAGAATGGCGTACAAAGGCACCATGTGAACGAACACCACGTCCACCTGGCGGCGCAACAGCAATGGAGCTACCACCTGGTTGAAATTGACAAACCGCCGCAGCCGCCCTGCGCCCTGTTCTTTGCCCATCGAATACAGGGTGACATTGTCACACAATTCATGCCGTCTCACCTCGAGAGCCAACACGTAAAGATGCATCACTCGCTCAGCTAACCCCTTCACCCAGGCGTGGGTGAAGCCCAACACATCGTCGTCCAGGTCTACTTTTTGGGTGATCATCAACACGCGCACACTCACCTACTTGCCGATATGCGCAAAATACCCGGATGCCCAGCAATTAAAGGGCCAGGTGGGATGCCGCTCACCCAGGCGCGCCAGCAAGGCATCCCCTAACACAGCTATTGCCAACGCCGGTATACGCAGCACGCGCGAGAAAAGCAATGGATAGGCCGCTCCGATAACAGAAACGCACGCCCTACCCAAAGGCACCACCTCCCAGGCAGAAAAGCCAGCATCTGCAAACATTTTCTCCAGTGCCGCGCCGGTAAATCGATGGTAATCGTGGGGGGCCGAATGGACTTGGATCAAAAACGGAACATACAGGTACAGCGAACCACCGGGCTTCAATATTCGACATATCTCGGCCAAAAGCTGTCCAGCAGCATAGACATGCTCAAGCACATTAAAGAGCAAAGCAACATCAAAGGTATTGGCAGGAAACGGCAAAGGGCTCTCTAACGAAGCTGCGACGTCAGAGTGACCGATGCCAGGCAGATCCAGTTTGAATAACTCGGTTTCAGAAGTTTGTAGAAAACGCCAGTAGCTAGGATTCTCCCCACTTCCCAAATCCACTACACGGCCACACAACCTGACCCGCCTGCGTATCTCGAAATTCATGAGTGTACGCCCAGGCCCCTTGCCCCGCCATATCTCACGCCAGAACTCCCATCTCTTCAACGCATCTGGTTCGCCGGTCGAAATCTGGTCCGACAACACCACCCTACCCCTATGTATGCTTCTGCCCGTCTCACCATCCATCAACCGCTTTCCTCACCCAACAGACGACGGGCCATCTCGAACACCTGCCGGTAGCCTTCCATATACTTGGCCGTTGAAAAGGTCTCGGCTACAAAGGCTCGACCTCGCCCCCCCATCTCGGTTGCTATCTCGGGGTGGGCCAACAAGTCGCCGATCTTGGCCGCCAACGGCTCGGCTTCATCTGGTGGCACGAGATGACCGTTCACACCCTCTTGAATCAGATCTGGAATGCCGCCTACTCGCGTGCCGATCACCGGCCTGCCGCAGGCCATGGCCTCAATAAGCACCCGTCCCAACCCTTCCGAAAGCGAAGGCAAAACCAGCATCGAACACCGCCGCATGATAGCGCGCAGTCGGTTCTGCGGCATGGTCCCCGCAAACGTCACAGCCGCCGTCAGACCCAGCGATGCCGCCCGGCGCTCCAGAGTCTCACGATAATCCCCCCGGCCAACGATCACAAGACTGGCTTCAGGATGTCGCTTTCGGACTATGGCCATAGCCTCCAATAATCGGTGCACGCCTTTCAAATAAACCAGCGTGCCCACAAAGAGCACCATTTTTCCTTGCGCCTCCTCGGCATCGCCGGAGGTTTCCAGAAACAACTCGATATCCGTAAAAGTGGGAAACAGAACCGTCGGCTTTTCCGGTACGATCCGACGAACCTGTGCCAACGTGAAGGAGGAAATGACCCGCACTATGTCGCTGTGTCGCAGCACCCAACGAGAGATCCTCTTTAGCATCCCCTGATACAGGCGCGGGAAAGGCACTTTCCGATAAAGCAGCGGGCTCTCTTGCCAATCGCCATGAATCTCGGTGACCAGCACCACCCGCCGACCCAAAAATCGAGCCACCAGTCGGACCAGGGCAACCGCCAGTCCCTCGTAGGGGCTTTGAGCTACCAGCACATCGATCCGTCCTCGCAGAGACATGGACAGCCCCACGAAAAAGGCAGCAGTCAGCAACATCAGATGCCGCAAAGGGGCAAGGGGCAACAACGGCAGTAGCACAAAATCGACGTGATGGAAGAAACGGCGACCACGGCCAACAGCAGAAAAGGCCAGCACGCTCACATCTGCCAGTCGAGAAAGCCCGACAAACTTGCGGGCATGAGTGGGATTCAGTGGCTGGTCATACCGGGCGCCGCCGACAAAAAGCGCACGCAATGGCCTATTCCTAGTCTCGTCAGGGCTACGTCGTCTCACCGATTGCCTCATCCATACCCAGTTGCTCCAACAGCGACGCCGTCTCCTCCACCAGTCTCGCCCAGCCAAAGTCGCGCGCCACCCGCACCCGCGCCCGCTCCGCCCAGGCCGCTGCCTCGTCCGGATGGCTCAACGCGGCCAACAGGGCCTCTCGCAGCCGCGCCTCGTCGCCCCACGGCACCAACCGCCCCGTCACGCCGTCCTCCACCACCTCCGGGATGCCTCCCTTGGCCGAAGCGATCACCGGCGCGCCGGCCAGCATGGCCTCCAGCACCACGTGCGGCAGCCCTTCGTAACCGGAGTAAAGCACGAACAGATCCGCCGCCCGCAAATAGAGTCCCACCTGCTGCTGCGAAATCTGACCGGTAAAACGTACGCTCGTCAACACGCCTTTTTCAAAAGCCAGCCGCTCCAGACTGGCCCGTTCAGGGCCATCACCCACCACCACCAATTCCACGTCTGGCATTTGCTCTCGCAGGTGCGGCAGCAGCGCGATCAGGGCATCGACACCCTTCCACGGCGTCAGGCGCGCCACGGTGAGCACCACCCGCCCGCTCAGGTCTAACATCTGTCGGGCCGCCTCGCGGCCCGGCAGCGACTCGTATAACGATGTATCCAGGGCATTGTAGATCAGCCGCAGCCTACCGGAAGACACTCCCCAGCCCTCAACCAGGCCACCCAGGTAACGACTGGGCACAATAACCACCTGGGCCCGGCTGATATACCAGCGCTGCAACGCCCGCAGCCACCGCACACGCCGGCCGTGCGACCGCTGCTGGAAATCGTCGATCGTCTCATCGGGGTCGATCAGACGGTGCCGGACGGCATACTCCCAGGCAAAATCGCCCACCAGCTTGATGACCATCGGCTTGCGCAGCCACACATTCACCAGCGCCGGCGGCAGCCCATAACCGTTGACGAAAATCAGATCGGAGTCCAACGCCGCCCGCCAGACCTGGCGGGTGAAATGCCACAAGCGCAGCGGCACAGGCGGGCGACGTGATAGCCGCACCACCCGAAAAGGGTACTCGTACGAACCCTCTACGTCACCGTAGGCCACCACCGTGATCTCGTGGCCCCGCCCTACAAGGGCGGGCAGCAGGTGATACAGATACGTGGGCGGCCCGCCGATTTCCGGATGAAACGTCCCACTGACCACACAGATCCTCATGCAGCCTATCGCCCCTGCCGCAAACGGCCAACTCGATCATACCGAGCACTCAAACCCTAACCGTATTGTACCACAACCGGCACGCGCCGTGGGTAAAGCTTTTGTGAATATGGCGTAATTTTCTGAAAGCCTGGCCGCACCGAACGCCTATTCGCCCAACATCTCTAACAGACGCGCCACCACCATGTCCATGGCCACGGTGTTAAAGCCGCCTTCGGGGATGATGACATCGGCGTAACGTTTGCTGGGTTCCACGAACTCCAGGTGCATGGGGCGCACCGTCCGCTCGTACTGTTCGATCACCGACTCGACCGTGCGGCCGCGTTCGGTGATGTCGCGGCGCAGCCGGCGAATAAAACGCACGTCGGCGTCAGCATCGACGTAAATCTTGACGTCAAATATCTCACGCAGCGCCGGCTCGATGAAAATCAGTATCCCTTCCACCAGGATCACCCTTCTGGGATCGATGACGCGCCGCTCGCCGGTGCGGGTGTGATGGGTAAAATCGTAAACCGGGATAGCCACAGACCGGCCCGCCTGCAACTCTTTGAGATGAACGACCAACAAATCCGATTCCAGGCTATCGGGATGGTCGTAATTGGTCTGCGCCCGTCTCTCCGGCACAAGGTGACTCTGATCGCGATAGTAGGAATCGTGTTGGATAAAAGCGATGCGCTCCTGACCCACCCGGCGCAAAATCTCTTGTGACACAGTGGTTTTGCCCGAGCCCGTGCCGCCTGCCACACCAATGATGATCGATCTCACCACACTCCTCCGCCCACTCCCCACAAGACACAACCGCCCGCAACCGTCAGCAGCAGGCCGATGGCCGCCGAACGCCAGCCTCGCGCCTGCCACATGCCAGACGCCTGCCATACCGCCCCACTCACCAACCCGGCGATCAACACCACCGCCCAACGGTTATCGCCCCAATAACGCCCCTGCAGCCGCTGGAACCACCAGACCCCGCAAGCCAGCCCAACAGCCGCCGCCAGCACCCCCCAGGACAATGCCTGCCGGGCGCTCAACGCTCGTTTTGCCCAACCATCCGCCGGGCGCTGCGCCAGCAGCCACGCCAGACCGGCCACGACCATCGCCGCAGCCCCCAGGTCATTCAGGATCACACTGGCCGCCCACCACCCTGCCGCCGGCGCCCGGATGGTAGGCGCCGCCGCGCCTGCCATCCGGAGCGCGCCTGCCGCCAGCGCCGACGCCAATACCGATAGAGCTAACGCCAACCGGCCATCGAGCCGCGGCGACACCATGCCCCACGACATCAGCAGCAGGGCGCACAGGCTCAAGTTCAATTGTTCAAACGGTGAAAAAAGCGGCCACCGTCCGGCCTGATAGCCGTGCCATCCCAGGGCCACCAACAGCAAAACCATCGCCACCCCACCACTCCACCGGGCGAACGGAGCCAGGGCGAGGCGGCGGCGCGGCCACAGGCCATGTCCAACCCACAACACAGTTCCGACCCACACCATCCCATAGGCTGGCCAAAAGATCACGAGGCTACTCATCGGCAGTCAACCCCTTGAGCCGGCGTTGCCAGACGGCCAGATATTCCGCCTCCCCATCTGGCTCTTCCGGCGTCTCTCCGGCCACCCGGATCGAGCAACCACCCTGCTCTTCGATCACCTGCACCCACAACCGGATGGGTGGAATCAGCAGCACCGCCACCAGGCCCAGCAACCCCAGGGCCATGCCCACCCGGATCGGCCATTGAAACACAGAACGCACCACATCCAGAAGGGTATATTGCTGCCAATCGATCTCGTAGACCACGCCGCCCAACGTCGCCGAACCACTGCCGACGAGCGTCTGGCTGAACTCGGGCGCCTCTGAATTCCGGGTGTAGACTTCCAGCAGCAGTTCGTCGCGTTGCGTATCCCAGCGCCCCCCCTGGCGATAAAGCACCAGCCGCACAGCTTTTTGAATATAGGGCATCAAGACGTAATGCTCGGCGCGCGACTCGGTGAAAACCAGCCAGGCCTCATCGGCGGGCTCCAGATGGGTGGAGGCGTCGACGAGCGTGATGCGGCTGCCGGAGCCCTCACCAAAAGCACCACGCGCCGAAAACCTCAACAGCGGCCCCACATCCTGTTGATAGATCGACACCCCCCGGAGCGTCAACGGACGCCCCGTCGCTGCCGTTCCCGCCAGCGTCGCGCCGTCTGGGCCCACCAGCCTCAACCGGCTAACCGGCTGTCCTCCCACGTCCTGGACGCTTTCCAGCTCCAGAAACGAGCCTGCCAGTTGCTCCAGCGCCGCCGATTGTCCGGGCAGCAGCATCAGATTCTCCTGCCGCCAGCCCAGACGGGCATCGAGCCCCAGCCCCACCAGCATCAACAGCAGTCCCACTCGTAGAACCACCGACGCCGCCCGGCGCCAGGTGAACAAATCCTGATGTAAATAACTGGTCTGGCCCATCTCATGGCAGGAGGGGCGCACCTGAAATCGCAACCGCCACAGACAAAAGGGCCACGCCAGCCCACGGGCCACGGTCGCAACCACGTTTTGACGGCCCATCGAAACCCGCCAGTCGTCACCGATCAAGGCCGACCGGAAAAAAGATTCCGGGCGCAAAACATCCGGCCGGCGCCAGGCGCGCCAAACCCTGGCCGAGGTGTCGACCAGACCAACAGCCAGCGACCAGACCATCAGGCCCAACAGCAAACGCAGCCCAATGGAACGATCCACGCTCAACACGCCCAGGGCAACGAGTGGATCGTACCAGCGGCCATAACGCGCCTGAGCCTCGTTGGCCCATTGAGCCAGCGCATCGATATCGGAAGCAAAAGGGCGTTGGGGAGAAAAAAGGATCGTCAGCAGCACGGCCACTGCCAGCAAGAGCAGCAGCAGGCTGAACATCCTGGAAGAAGCGAGCACGCGCCAGAGCAGACTGACAGGATCGCGGCTCGCCGAGGTTGTGACGGCAGGTGGCTTTGATTCGCTCATGGGATAGGTGGGCGAAAACAGACGGTCACGCGCGCCAGCCAAAAAAACAGCCCCAACGTCCTGAAAACAGACAGGGGCCCGAGAGCCACCCATCGGAGTTGAACCGATAACCTAACGCTTACGAAGCGCTTGCTCTGCCGATTGAGCTAGGGTGGCATTGCGCCAACAACCACGAGACCATCGGTACCGGTTTGGCACGGGCGTCATTATACCCCGATCGTACGAGATTGGCAAATCTCAGGCCTGTTGTTCTTGAGGCGCATGCCGCTGATTTTCGCCCGGCATGTCTTTCAAAAGTCTCAGACCGTGCGACAGGGCCGGCAAGATGACCTCCAGGTTTTCACAGACGGCCTTGGGGCTGCCCGGCAAGTTGACGATGAGCGTCTGCCCACGGATGCCGGCCGCCGCCCGTGAGAGCATGGCGTGCGGTGTGATCTCGAGACTGGCGGCCCGCATCGCTTCCACCAGGCCCGGCGTCTGGCGCTGGATCACCGCCTGCGTGGCTTCCGGTGTGACATCGCGGGGGGCAAAGCCGGTGCCGCCAGTGGTCAGGATCAGGTCCAGCCCCATCTCGTCGCACCACACGGTCAGTGTACTCTGGATGAGCGGCAACGAGTCGGGCACGATGGCCTCCAGCTCCACCGTCGCCTCCAGGGCAGCCAGCACCATCTTTCGGATCAGAGGGCCGCTCTGGTCCTCGTACCGGCCGCGATAACCACGATCGCTGACGGTCAGAATGCCCACCCTCACGCTCACCCCTCTTCACCTCCCTCAAGCGTCAACGAGGCCATCCAGCCCAGGCTACCGATGAGCAAAACTTGAAAGAGCCGCACCAACAAGGCCATCTTGAGCGGCGGTTTGGTATCCTCGGCGCGAGCCAGCGCGAGCAGGTTGTGGATCAACTGCTGGCGTTCGGCGGCGGGCATGTCAGGGCGATAAGTAGCAGACAGTCGCCACAGACCCTCATAAAGCCACCACACCGCCCGGCTGTGCGCCAGCAAAAGCTCGGCCCCCCAGGCTTTGACGTATTGCAGAGTCGCCAGCACCATCAGCCCCTCGCTCAGGCCGCCCAAAAAGAGGCTCTCCATCAGACGATCTCGCTCTGCCACCAGGTCCTGAACGGCCAGAAGGCCCACAGAACCCATATCCAGCCGCGAGGCCAACCGACTGTACTCGCGGGCGGTCAGTTTGCTTTGCACCTCGGCCAGGTAGTGATAAAACTGGGCGACGATCTCGAACGTCCAGGAAGCCTCTTGCCGCCCAGGCTCGGGCAAATGCTCCGCCAGCGTCAACAGCTGGCCCCGGAAGCGCCACAGAGCCTCGGTGGTGGGTTGGGTCAGGATCTGTGTCAGGGTCACTTGTAGTGACATGGCTCGCTCAGTCCTCTTCGTCCGGGCCGTTGCCCAACAGGGTCTTCCACTCACCGTCGATGCCTTCTTCGGTGACGCCGTAATACACGTGCAAGGAACCATCGGGCATACGCTGCACCAGATCAAAACGCATCTGCCCGGCCCTGGAACCCTTTTTCCAGAGGCCGATGTTGCCCTGCCACTGCACCCGCGATGGCTCCACGGGCTGGTCTTCTGTCTGGGTGATGGCATAATGCCACAGTCGTCGCGCCGAGCGTCGGGTGACGTTCTGCACCGTGTTGCCCTGGCGCAGGTCACGCACCGTATGGAAAAACGTGCCCTTGCGCTCCACCGTCTCGACGATTTCCACACCGGTGCGGGGCGGTTCGATACCCTCCAACGGCACGGTTTCTTCGGGCTGCTCAGACTGTTCAGACCGCTCAGACTGCACAGG
This sequence comes from Chloroflexota bacterium, assembly GCA_049324835.1. Classification (GTDB taxonomy): domain Bacteria; phylum Chloroflexota; class Anaerolineae; order CAYNKW01; family CAYNKW01; genus JBMOMT01. The sequence continues at coordinate 104,413 of JBMOMT010000064.1, forward strand.
CCCCTCTGCCGTTTCACCGACTGGTGCGCGCCTGACCATCTCGACGATCTCGTCGCGCACGGCCAGGCTCGTCTCTGCCTCCTGGCGCACGTAAATCTTGCTCTCGTCCACGGCGTAGGGTGGATCGTCACCGCGCGGCACGTCCAGGCGCAGCACTTTGTGTCCCTGGCTTTCCAACACATCCACCTCGACATCGAGCGGCGGGGTGATCTTGCGCTCGATCTCGAGCTTGAGGGCGTGTGCGGCCTGATCGGCCTGCTCCAGACCAACCGCCGGCTGTTTGGAGTTTGGCCCGGCTCCCACATACACCGCGCCGCCGTTGGTGTTGGCAAAGGCGCAGACATCGGCAATGACAGCGTACAGCCGACCGCCGTGGCGGGTCATGCTCTCGTGAAAAGACTGCACGATGTTGGGGCCGATCTCACGCGCCGCCTGGACGTGATCGAAGGGTTTCTCGGCCGCCTGCCGGGCAGGCCGGGAGCGGGTGAAATCGACTCCCAGGAAAAGCTCGTGCAGCGCTTCAAAAGTCACCTCTGGCAGCAGCAACTCGGTGGCCCGGTCGCCCACACCCAGACGGCTCTTTTGTTTGGCGTCAAAGGTCACACGATGGGCATCGGAGCCTTGAATGCAACGCATGCGGCGGGGATATTCGGGCTTGGAGCCGTCGAAAAATGCGGCGGTCGTGCGACGCCCCTTTTTTTCCAGATCGGTCACTTCGAGGGCGTGCAGGTTGGGGTCTTGGGTGTAAGCGATGCGGGTCTGGCCGCCAAAACCGATGCGTCGCATGGCCACCCCATGCGACGAGTTGGCATGGGGCGCAATGACAATGCCGCCTGCCTGGGTGATGGTGCGGTAAACCGTGAGCACGTCGGAAGTGGGGCCCACCTCGGTAGCGCCTTCGTCCAGCAGCTCGTTAGGCACGCCCAACTGGAGCAGCATCAACTCCAATCTACGCACCGAGATTTCCGGATCGAACAGTCCGATGACGTGAAAACCAAAAGTGGCCGTGATCTCGAATCCTGGCAGCACCAGCATCCTGTCCAGGAGACGACGATACTCGGCCAGCCGCGTCGCCTCTTCCGGTCGCAGGCGACTGGATCGTTCCAGAAACTCCAGGTTCTCTATTTCGGCCTGCATGGCCGCATAACCTGCCACCGTGTTGTGATCGGTCAAGGCGAGGACATCCAGGTTGCGCCTTTCCGCCTGTAACAAAATATCGAGGTAAGAAACGCTCTCCTGCTCATAGTCCGAAGAGGCCGGTGTATGCACATGCAAATCTACACGCCGCCACTCCATCTGCTTTTTCTTTTTCTTTTTGGTCACAATAATCCTCTCACCAATGGTGAGAGCCGCACAGCACTCATTCGCCTCAAACGAATTGGCAACCACGCACCCAATCCGAACCGGAAAAAAAAAGCCTACGAAAATTGGCCCATCCCAACCGGCACAACCGGTCTCAAATGTACAGGCCCCTCTTTTCCAATTCGAGGTATCACTCTCAACGGCCACGGTCGACCCGGCATCAGCCCAACGAATCGAGAAAAATATACACCGTGGCGCACCAATCTGCGCGACTGCCACCACCGGCGACGCTGCCTGCGGCTCTCGGAATAACCGGCGCGCACAAATCCCAATCACGCGCCGATCTTTCGACAACGACAAAAACGCCTAACCCGGTTCGCTCACCTCCTCTCCGCCGCCATTGGGCGCCACGATCTCTGCCGCACCGGCCCGGTCCATCAAAGCCGCCTCAAAAACCTGTTCGACACGATCCACCAGGACAATGTTCAGCTCCTGGCGAATATCCAGCGGGATATCGTCCAGGTCTTTTTCGTTCCGGCGGGGAACGATGACCGTCTTGAGGCCGCTGCGATGCGCCGCCAGCAGCTTTTGCTTCAAACCGCCGATAGGCAGCACCTGCCCCCGCAGCGTGATCTCACCGGTCATGCCCACTTCTGGACGCACACACCGATCGGTAAACAGCGAGACCAGCGACGTGGCGATGGTCACGCCCGCCGAGGGGCCATCTTTGGGCACCGCCCCGGCAGGCACGTGAATGTGCACGTCCGCTCTGTTAAAAACCTGCTCGTCGATGCCCAACGCTTCGGCCTGCGCCCGGACGTAACTCATGGCTGCCTGCGCCGACTCGCGCATCACTTCGCCCAGTTTGCCGGTGAGGCGCATGCCCCCCTTGCCCTTCATCTTGGTCGACTCGATAAAGATGATATCACCACCCACGGGCGTCCAGACAAGACCGGTCACCACGCCAGGAACCTCGGTGCGCTCGATGCTCTCGGTATAAAAACGCGGCTTGCCCAAAAAATCGGGGACGTTATCGGCCGTGACGGTGATACTCTCGGAGCCACCGGCAGCGACACGGGTAGCTACCTTGCGGCACACGCTGCCGATCTCTCGTTCCAGATTACGCACCCCAGCCTCGCGTGTATAATCGCGCGCCATGCGCCGGATGGCTTGCTCCTCAAAGACCAGTTCACTCGCCTGCAGACTGGCCTCGTGCATCTGGCGAGGGATGAGGTATTGCTGGGCAATCTTGAGCTTTTCTTCCTCGGTATAACCATCCAGACGGATGATCTCCATGCGGTCGCGCAGCGGTGGTGGGACAGGATCCAGCATGTTGGCGGTGGTGATGAACATGACTTTGGAAAGATCGAACGCCACATCCAGATAATGATCACGAAACTCGAAATTCTGTTGCGGGTCGAGCACCTCCAGCAGCGCCGACGACGGATCACCGCGCCAATCGGCGCCGACCTTGTCGATCTCGTCGAGCATAAACACAGGATTGTTGGCGCCAGCCCGTTTGATGGCCTGTATGATGCGGCCAGGCATCGCTCCGATGTAGGTGCGCCGATGACCACGAACCTCGGCCTCGTCGCGCATACCACCCAGCGCCATCCGGGTAAAGTTTCGCCCCAGGGCGCGCGCAATCGACTGGCCCAGACTGGTCTTACCCGTGCCCGGCGGGCCCACAAAACAGAGAATCGCTCCCCGGAAACGCCTGGCCTCCTCTTCGCCCTCACGCTCCAACCGGAGTTTACGCACGGCCAGGTATTCCAGGATGCGTTCTTTGATCTCTTCCAGATCATAGTGGTCCTCGTCCAACACCTGGCGGGCGTGGTCGATACCCAGATTATCCGGGGTGCTCGAGCTCCAGGGCAGGCTGGTCATCCAATCCAGATAAGTCTTGATGACCGAGTATTCGGCGGCCGCGGCCGGCATCTTTTCCATACGGCTCAGCTCACGCAGCGCCTCCTTTTCAGCCTCCTCTGGCATGTTTGCCGTGGCAATCTTGGCGCGATACTCTTCCAGCTCAACCTGCTGCTCGTCCACCTCGCCTAGCTCACGTTTGATGGCCTTGAGTTGCTCACGCAAAAAGTATTCGCGCTGCACCTTTTCCATCTCCGACTGAGCATCGGTTTTGATCTTTTGGCCGAGCTGCACCACCTCCAACTCGCGGCTGAGGATGCCGATCAGCTTACGCAGCTTGTTTTTGACGTCGTCCATTTCGAGGATTTCCTGAGCGTCCTCGATAGAGATGCGTAGAGTGGCCACGATCTGGTAAACCAGTTGCCGGGGATCGTCCAGGCTCAAAGCCGCCATCGCTACATCTTCTGGAACGTGCGGCAGCAACTCGACCAGGTTGCGGAACAGATCCACGGCGTTTCGCACCAGAGCCTCCATCTCTGGCGAATCGTCCACCTGCTCTGGCAGCGGTTCGACACGGGCCCGCAAATAAGGCTCGGTTTGAATAAATTCGACGAAACGAATACGTTGCAGGCCCTGAACAAAGATCAACAGTGTGCCATCAGGAGCACGGCGCAACTGGTGCACCACGGCCACCACCCCCACGCGATAGATATCGTCGGCTGAGGGCTCCTCTACCTCTGTATCTCTGAGCGCTGCCAGGCCGATGAGACGCTGCTCGGCCAGGGCGTCGTTCACCAGCCGAACAGACGCCGGCCGACCCACCGTCAGCGGTGATGCCACCGTAGGAAAAGGCACCAGGTTACGCAGCGGCAGAACAGAGAGCACCTCTGGAACAGGCCGATCGCCGTCCTGATCGGCCTGTGGTTCACGAGCAGAGCCTTCGCCTGTCTGCACAGTGACCACCGGTTTAACCAGAGCCGGCTCCTGCTCGCCGGAGTCGAGTTTTTTTCCTTCCAGGCTATCCATCATCTCTACACCACTCTCAGACGAGAACCCTATCAGATACGAACGACCGGCACTCTTTGCGCCTGTTTTTTGGGCAGCACCACCATGAGAAAACCATCGGCATACGTCGCTTCGATCTTGTCCTGGTCGACCGCGCCCGGCAGCAGCACCTCAGAGCGGAACTCCCCATAGGCCACCTCGATCTGATGACAAACCTGCTTGGCGCACGAATCCTGGCGAAAGCCACCAACGACGAGCATACGGTCGGACAGGGAAATCCTGAAATCGCCGTCGCCCATACCAGCCACTTCCACTCGCACCACGTATTGTTCCTCTGCCTCATAGAGATCGGTGGGTGGGTGCCAGGTCTGATACTGAGTCACACCCAGCCAACGACCCGGCAGCGCCCTTCTATGCTGCTGCATCTCGCCTCTCTTTCTGGCTTTTCCCTGGCAGGCCAGGTTTTGGCATTACTGATCGTTACTTGATCATATTGTACCACAAAAAGCAAGTAGCGCAATCCCTGCCCCCAACCCGATCATCGGCGACAGGTGAACGAAAAAGCCCGTTATGCCAAACAAATACTTGACAAAACCAAGACAAAATGGTAAAATAGAAAGCAACATACACCAGCCAGTACGTTCGAGAGGGAGGCCAAATGACGATCCAAGTGGTCACCGATAGTACCGCCGATCTGCCCACTCAGACCGCAAAAGACTACAACATCACTGTTGTGCCCCTGTACATCAATATCGAAGGCAAGAGTTACCTCGACGGCGTGGAACTCTCGCGTCAGGAATTTTATCAAAGGCTGCCCGATCTTAAATCGCCGCCGCTGACCTCCGCGCCTGGGCCGGAGATCTTTCGCCAGGTCTACGAAAAACTGGCCGCCCAGGGCGCTACTGAGGTCTTGTCGCTACACATCTCGGCCAGCCTGAGCGCCACCTACAACATCGCCCAGGCAGCAGCACAGACCACCAAAGCTGTGCCCGTCACGACTTTCGATCCTGGCCAGTTAACACTCGGCACCGGCCTGCTGGTGATAGAAGCGGCCAAAGCCGCTGCCGCCGGACAGTCGATGGCCGAGATCGTTGCCATGCTGGCCGAGAAATCCAGGCGCACCCACACCATGGCCGCGCTCGACACGCTCGAGTTTTTGCGTCGCAGCGGGCGCGTGTCGCACCTGGCATATGGTCTGGGCGCATTACTCAGCATCAAGCCGCTGCTCACCATGCACAGCGGCGAAATGGGCATGGAACGCGTGCGTACTCGCCGCAAAGCTATCGAGCGGCTGCTCGAAATGCTGTCGGAACTGGGGCCGTTTGAAGAACTGGCCATGGTGCACACATACGCCCCAGAACGCGCTGAGACCCTCCACGCCGAGGCCCAGCATTTCTTTCCCCTGGGCAGGCCGCCGATCTTTTCCTCTGTGACGCCGATCATCGGCGCACACATCGGTCCTGGAGCCGTGGGTTTCGTGGGTATCCGCGCCAAAACGGCCAACGGCAAAGTGAATGAGACGTGAGCTTGCCGATGATGGATGGTCAAGTACATACAACCTACCAGGCCTGTGTGCCGTGGTTTCTTTGCCAGTATGGAGGTGAAAAATGAGAATCGCCAAGGGGATCGCAACGCTGGGCCTGCTGGCCATGGCAGGCGTGCTGGTCTACGGCTTTACCGTCGGCAGTTTCGGCGACGAGGGCCAGCAGCTTTTATCCATGCCGTGGGGCATTGTCTCGCTGGTCGATCTTTATGTGGGTTTTGCCCTCTTTTCGGGCTGGATCGTCTACCGCGAAAAGTCGTTCGTTCGCTCGGCCATCTGGGTGGCGCTGATGATGGTGCTGGGCTTTTTTACGGCCAGCCTGTACACGCTGATCACCCTCCAGGCAAGCCAGGGCGACTGGAAACGCTTCTGGCTGGGTCGCCGCGCCTGAGCCGGGAGTATGGAACCATGACGGCCAAATTGCGCGAGCTGGCAGATGAGTTTCGCACCGTGTTTGGCGGGCGTAGCAGCCCCCTCGATTCGGTCGCACCGCCGGTGGTGTTTCTGGCTCTGAACACCCTTGCGGGTTTTGAGGTCGCCATGGGCGGTTCGCTGCTCGTTGCGCTGCTCATCGCCGGTCTGCGCCTGCGCCGGCGGCAGTCGCTGGCCTACGCGTTGGGCGGCGTCGGCGGCGTCCTGCTGGCCATCCTGATCGCTCAATGGATTGGTCGGGCCGAGGGCTTTTTTCTGCCCGGCATCGTCAGCGGCGGCTCGACCGTGCTTCTCGCCGTGGGCAGCGTCGTTCTGAGGCGCCCCCTCGTGGCCTGGACGAGCCACTTCACACGTCGCTGGCCGTTGGCCTGGTATTGGCACCCGCAGGTGCGCCCCGCCTACGATGAAGTAACCCTCGCCTGGGCTGCCTTTTTTGCCCTGCGTTTGCTGCTGCAACTCTCGTTATTCCAGGAGCAGGCGGCTCAACAACTGGCCGTGATCCATGTGATCACCGGCTGGCCGGCGACGGTCGCACTGTTGGTGGTGAGTTATCTGTACGGCGCCTGGCGGCTGCAACATCTCGAGGGACCGAGCGTCGAGGAGTTCCGCGCCGGCGACGAGCCACCCTGGACAGGCCAGCAGCGAGGGTTCTGACCACGACACACGCCGATTTCTCGGCAGTCACAATGAAGTGAAAGGAGAACACCCACACATGACAACTTTACACGACACACCTTCGTACAACCTCAAAGCAGTCATCCGGCAGACCGGCCTCAAACCGGATACATTACGCGCCTGGGAGAGACGCTACGGCCTGCCCGAGCCACAACGCAGCAGGGGTGGACACCGCCTTTACTCCGAGCGCGACATCGCCACTATCAAGTGGCTGATCGCCCGTCAGCGCGAGGGATTGAGCATCAAACGAGCGGTCGAATTGTGGCATCAACTGCAAGACGAGGGCCAGGACCCGCTGTACGCCAGTTCGAGCCTGATCACGCCAGGCCAAACCACCCAACAGCCAGTGACCCCAGGAGATACGCTGATCCAACTCCGTCAGGCCTGGATCGCCGCCTGCCTGGCCTTTGACGAACAAAAGGCCGAACAGGCTCTCTCGCAAGCCTTTTCTCTGTACGTGCCTGAAACAGTTTGCCTGGAGTTGCTCCAAAAGGGACTGGCCCAGATCGGACAGCTCTGGTACGAGGGTCAGGCAACGGTACAACAAGAACATTTCGCCTCAGCCCTGGCGGTGCGCCGCCTGTGGACGTTGATATTGGCCACACCACCACCCACCCGTACGGGTCGCATCCTTACCGCCTGCCCGCCCGGTGAAGAACACTCTTTTCCGCTGCTGCTGGTCACATTGTTACTGCGGCGGCGCGGCTGGGATGTGGTCTACCTGGGCGCCAACGTGCCGCTGGAAAAAATGATCAAGACGATCGATACGGCCAATCCCAAGCTGGTATTGCTGACCGCGCAGACCCTCAGTTCGGCCGCCAACCTGTTGGAAATGGCCCACCTGCTCAATCGGGAACAAGTCTCGGTCGCCTTTGGCGGCTTGGTTTTTAACCTGCTGCCGGAGCTTGTGAAGCACGTTCCCGGCCACTTTGTGGGTCGAGACCTGGAACAAACGCCTCAAACTGTGGAGCAAATCATGGCCGGGGCCTTCTCCCGGCCCGAATTCGAGGCCATTCCCGAACACTATTTCAGGGCGCGTAACTATTTCCAGGAGCGCCAGCCACATATCGAAGCCCATCTGAACGAAACACTCCACCTGCCCGCCGTTGCACCGGCGCACCTGGAGATAGCCAACAAAGAAATAGCTCTCAACATCAAAGCTGCCCTCACTTTGGGAAACATGGACTACCTGAGCCTGGATGTCGACTGGGTGAAAGGGTTGTTGGGCAACTATCAACTTGCGCCGGAACCATTCAAAGACTATCTCGCTGCCTACCTCACAGCCGCACAGGCTCAAATGGACGAGCGGGGCGAGCCTGTTGTGGCCTGGCTGGCCCGTTTACTGAAAAACAACCCCGCTCCTGAATAGGAGGTAAACTCGTGCGCATCATCATTACCGGCGGCACCGGCCTGATCGGTCGTGCCCTGACAAACGTTCTGGTGGCGGATGGCCACCAGGTTATCACCTTGAGCCGAACACCACAGCACACGACCGGCCTGCCCACCGGCGCGATCATCGAGTCTTGGGACGCCCGCACCGCCGATGGCTGGGGTCACCTGGTCGAAGACGCCCACGCCATCGTCAACCTGGCGGGCGAGAGCATCGGCGCCGGCCGCTGGACCGCAACACGCAAGCACCGCATCCGCCAGAGCCGTCTCGATGCTGGCCGCGCCGTGGTGCAGGCAGTGGAACTGGCTGCCCACAAACCCCGCGTCGTAGTGCAGGCCTCCGGCATCGGCTACTATGGTCCCACCGCGGATCAGGAAATCACCGAAGAGACCCCGCCCGGCGACGACTTTTTGGCGCGCGTCGCCCAAGAGTGGGAGAGTTCCACCGCAGCAGTCGAAACGTTGGGCGTGCGGCGGGCCATCATCCGCACCGGCGTGGTGTTGAGCATGGATGGCGGCGCTTTGCCGCGCCTGCTGCTCCCTTTCAAACTCTTTGCCGGTGGGCCGCTGGGCAGCGGGCGGCAGTGGCTACCCTGGATTCACCTGGCCGACGAGGTGGCCGCCATCCGCTTTCTCATCGAAAATAAAAACGCCGCCGGCCCCTTCAACCTGGCCGCGCCCCATCCACTCACCAACACCCAATTCAGCCGCCTCGTCGGCCGCGTGATGCGCCGACCGGCCATCGCGCCCGCGCCCGCCTTTGCCCTGCGGCTGGCCCTGGGAGAGATGGCCACACTGCTGCTCGACGGCCAGCGGGCGGCGTCGCGTAAATTGCAGGCGCTGGGCTTTCACTTCCGCTACCCTCAGGCCGAGGAGGCCCTGCGAGACCTGTTGGCGTAAAATTCCGCGAGCTAGAATTGGAGAACGACTGATGAAGATAGGCATTATCGGCAGCGGTTTCGTCACGAGAGGTGGCAGTCACTTTGCAAGTGACTGCCACCTGAGAGAGGAGAAACGATGATCCCCAATCAATGGTACGTGCTCATGGAATCGAAACAGGTGAAAGACAGGCCCGTCGGTGTGACGCGCATGGGCGAAAAGCTGGTTTTCTGGCGCGACGACACCGGCCGGGTGAGCTGTCTGCGCGACAAATGCCCCCATCGCGGCGTCGAGCTGAGCAAGGGCCAGGTGATCGACGGTCACATCCAGTGCCCCTTTCACGGCTTCGAGTATGATACCTCCGGCCAGGCGGTGTACATCCCCGCACTGGGCCGCCAGGGAACACCCCCCAAAGCCATGCGCGCCCACGGCTACCCCACCCACGAGGCCCACGGCTTGATCTGGGTCTGGTGGGGCGACAACCCACCCGACGATCTGGCCCCGCCCCGCTTTTTCGACGACATCGACGGTGATTTCACCTACAAGACAGTCTACGATCCGTGGGACGCCCACTATTCCCGCGTCATCGAGAACCAGCTCGACGTGGTGCACCTGCCCTTCATCCACCACAACACCATCGGCCGCGGCAACCGCACCGTGGTGGATGGCCCCGCCATCGAGTGGCTGGGCGAAGACATGTTCTACGTCTATGTCTACAATCGCGCCGACGACGGCACGCCGCCGCGCAAGGCCAGCGAGCTGCCCATTCCCCATCCGGGCGGTTTCAGGCTGGAGTTCATTTACCCCAATCTATGGCAGAACCACATCTCGGAAGACGTGCGCATCGTGGCCGCCTTTGTGCCGGTGGACGAGGCCCACACGCTGCTCTACCTGCGCTTCTACCAGCGTTTTCTGAGACTGCCCCTGCTGCGCGATCTGGTGACCTGGGCGGCTATGCCTTTCAACCGGTTGGTGGCCCACCAGGACCGGCGGGTGGTGGTCACACACCAGCCACAGCCTTCGGGGCTGCGCATCGGCGAGAAAATGATCCAGGGCGACCGGCCCATCGTCGAGTATCGCCGCCGCCGGGAGGAGCTTTTCGAAACGGCACAGAAAAAGCATGCCAAACCCATGCCAGAGAAAGAGCAATATGCGCAAGGGTAAACGGAACACTAGCGAACCTGACAGGGTAACCGCTCAAGGGGAGCCAGAAATCCTCACCAAAGACGCCAGGAAAACAAAGAAAAAGCCAGTTCAAGAACGATTTTTCCCTCCGAATTTTGGTGACTTGGCCTTGGTGGTTAGAAAAGACTTTACCTGAACGCCTACCTGACAGGTTTGAGAACGGAAGTGAGCATGGCAGGAACAGATTCTCCCACTTTGAAACCGCCGGTTAGCCAGCGCGACCACTTTCAAGGACCGGCCGGCGCGCCGGTGACGCTGGTCGAGTATGGCGACTACGAGTGCCCGCACTGCCGTCAGGTGGCGCCCATCATCGAACAGGTCCAGGCGCGCTTTGGCGACCGGCTGCGCTACGTCTTTCGCCACCTTCCCCTCACCACGAGCCACCCCAACGCTCAACTCGCCGCCGAGGCCGCCGAGGCCGCCGGCGCCCAGGGCAAGTTCTGGGAAATGCACGATCGGCTCTTGGAGCACACCGGCCCGTTGACCCGGCAGCAACTCGTGCACCTGGCCCGGAAACTGGAACTCGACCTGGCCCGTTTCGAGCGTGAGCTGGACGAACACACCCATGCCGACCGCGTCCGCGAGGATTTTCTGAGCGGCGTGCGCAGCGGGGCCAACGGCACGCCGACCTTTTTCCTCAACGGCGTGCGCTACGACGGCGCCTGGGACCTGGATTCACTCATCGCCGAGATCGAAAAGCCGCTGGGCGTGCAGGTCCGGCTGCTGTTCCAGCAGTTCACCCGCCTCCAGGCCAGCGGCGGCATTTTACTGCTGGCGGCGACGGTCCTGGCCCTGATCTGGGCCAACTCGGCCTGGGGCCACAGCTACTTTGCGCTGTGGGAGACCTACCTCAAGATCGAGCTGGGCAACCTGGCCCTCAAACACAGCCTGCTGCACTGGGTCAATGACGGCCTGATGGTCATCTTTTTCTTTCTGGTCGGGCTGGAGATCAAACGTGAGATCCTGGTCGGCGAGCTGGCATCACTGCGCAAGGCCACACTGCCCCTGGCGGCAGCCGTGGGTGGCATGGCCCTGCCGGCGGGTATCTATACTCTATTCAACCTGAGCGGCGAGGGAGCTGCCGGCTGGGGCATCCCCATGGCCACCGACATCGCCTTCCTGCTGGGCCTGCTGACGGTGCTGGGCAGCCGCGTGCCGGTCTCACTCAAGGTCTTTTTCACCGCGCTGGCCATCGCCGACGACCTGGGTGCGGTGCTGGTCATCGCCCTCTTTTACAGCGGCGCGATTTCGTGGCTGGCCCTGGGCGTGGGCGCGGTGTTTCTGGCCGCCCTGGTGGGGCTCAACCGGGGCCACGTCCGCCACCCGCTGCCCTACGCGCTGCTGGGCGTGGGGCTGTGGCTGGCCTTTTTGCAATCGGGCATCCACCCCACCATCGCCGGCGTGCTGCTGGCCTTGACCATTCCGGCCTGGACGCCAGTGCGGGCTGCGGCTTTTTTGGCCCAGTGCACATCTGCCCTACGAGGGCTCGATCCTGGCGCCCACCTGGAAGAAAACCGGCAGCAACAAGCCGCCGCCCAAACGTTAGAGGTCATCGCCGAGCGCATCCAGTCGCCGCTGCAACGCCTGGAGCGCAGCCTCAACCCCTGGGTGGCTTATCTCGTCGTGCCCATCTTTGCCCTGGCCAACGCCGGCGTCGGCCTGGGTGGCAACCTGGCCGAAGCGCTGACCCATCCCATCGCGCTGGGTATCCTCGGCGGGCTGGTGTTGGGCAAACCGCTGGGCATCACCCTCTTTTCGTGGCTCGCCGTCCGGTTGGGCATCGCCGACCTGCCCCAGGGCGTGAGCTGGCGACAGTTGTTCGCCGCAAGCTGGCTGGCCGGCATCGGCTTTACCATGTCGCTGTTCATCGCCAGCTCGGCCTTTGGCGGCGCGCTGCTCGACACGGCCAAGACGAGCATCCTGGCCGCCTCACTGCTGGCCGGCGGCATCGGCTTTGGACTGCTGCGGCTGACCAGCTCGACCCACGAGGAAGCCTCTCAACTTCAGGAGGCTCCAACAGCATCCTAATCCAGTGAAACTGTAGGAGGTCTCGTATGAACAAGACACATCCGGAGAAGCATTGGCATGTGGCATCCTGGCCGCCGCTGGCCTGGCTGGAGACGGTGGTCAAACTGGCGGCTCTGGCCCTGGGCCTCGTCGCCCTGGTGCAGACCCTGGCGGGTGGCACGTTCGCCTGGCCGGGTGGGTTACGGTTGGCGCAGTTTATCATTCTGGCCTTCCTGTCGCTGGGCCTGGTGGCGGCTATCCTGGACCGCCTGGCCGAACGTGAGATCGTGGCCATGATCTTTGTCGTGATCAACAATCTGGGCCATTGGGGTTTGGTCGTCGCCCTGGCGAGCAAGCCGGGGCCAGGCTGGCTGCTGCCGGCCTTTGCAGCGCTGATGCTGCTGGGCGACCTGGTCAAGCTGGTCTTTTTGCGGGTGCACAACTTTGCGGTGCGCGACACACCCAAGGCAGTGCTCTATGGGCTGACGTCGGTCTATGCCGTCGGCTACCTGGTCATCCTGCTGCTGGAATGGATGCGCTAGAGAGCATTCACCACAAAAACGAGTTTGAACCAGTTGCCCGGTGTGTGGGTCTATGGTCTTACTGGGCGCGACTCGCTGCATGGCCAACTCTGGCCCACAAACACTCAACCTTACGCTTCTGCCGCTCAAAACAACGACAAAATCTTGACAAATCATAAACAATATGGTATAATAGAGCCAATGACCGATTTCTCAGAGACCACAAAAAGTCGTCGCATTGCTCACCCGGCCGACGCTCAATCGTTGAGGTAATGGCCGGGTTTCTTGACCGGAAAAGAGGTAGAGGGAATATGCAAGGTTCGTTGACCCTGGGCAAAATCCTGGGAATCCCGATCAAGTTACATTCCAGTTGGTTTCTGATCGCAGCGCTGATCACCTGGTCGTTGGCTGGCGGTTACTTTCCGCAAGAATACCCCGGCTGGGCAACGACAACCTATTGGATCGTTGGCGCGGCGACCGCAGTTTTGTTCTTTGCCTCGGTGTTGCTGCACGAACTGGGCCACTCGGTGCTGGCCCTGCGGAAAAAAGTGCCGGTGCACAGCATCACGCTGTTCATCTTTGGCGGTGTGGCCCAGATCGGCAGCGAGCCACCGACGGCCGGCGCTGAGTTCCGCATCGCGGTTGCCGGGCCACTCACCAGCCTGCTGCTGGCCGGCGTTTCCGGCGCGCTGGGCCGGATGCTCGATGGCAGCGCAGCGCTGGCTGCACCGCTGGCCTACGTGGCCCGTATCAACCTGATGCTGGCCCTGTTCAACATGATCCCCGGCTTTCCACTCGATGGCGGGCGGGTGTTGCGCGCCCTGCTGTGGGGACTGGGCGGCAGCTTTCGCACGGCGACTCGCTGGGCTTCCTGGGTCGGGCGGGGCGTGGCCTATCTGTTCATCCTGGCCGGCGTGGGACAGATGTTCCTGGGCAGTTTTCTCAACGGCCTGTGGATCGCCTTCATCGGCTGGTTTCTCAACAATGCTGCCGAGTCGAGCTACCAGCAGGTCGTCCTGAGGGATACGCTGGCCGGCGTTACAGTGCGCAGCGTCATGACCGAGCGGTGCCCGATCGTGTCCAGCGACCTGCGGCTGGATCACCTGGTGAACGACCTGGTGTTGGGCCAGGGACAACGCTGCTTTTTTGTCGCCGACAACGAAAACCTGCAGGGGCTGATCACGCTGCACAATATCCGGGCTGTGCCGAGCGAACAAAGAGAGACCCTCACGGCCAGCCAGATCATGACGCCGACAGCGTCTCTCTTTTGCGCCCACCCCGACGATGACGTTCTGGCGCTGTTACAGCGCATGGACAAAGCCAACGTGAATCAGGCGCCGGTGATGGACAACGGCCACCTGCTGGGCGTCATCACACGCGAACACCTGTTGCATTACATCCGGCTGCGCAGTGAACTGGGGATTTAATCCATGCACAAGAACCCGTTAGTGCTGATTTTCGCCTTTGTGTTCATCGATCTGCTGGGCTACAGCCTGTTCCTGCCGCTGTTGCCCTATTACGCCGAGACGTTGGGCGCGACGCCCACGCTGATCGGTTTGCTGGTGGCCTCCAACGCGCTGGCCCAACTGATCGCCTCCCCCACCATCGGGCGGCTTTCCGATCGCTACGGGCGGCGCACGATGCTCATTTTTAGCATCGTCGGCACGCTGGTGAGCTTTGTGCTGCTGGGGCTGGTCGAGCCCCTGGGCAGCCTGCTCTCCCGCCTCACGTCGGGTGGTATCACCCTGGGCAGCGCCACCCTGATCATGTTGTTCGCCAGCCGCATCCTCGATGGGCTGGCCGGCGGCAACATCGCCCTGGCCCGCGCCTACATCACCGACGTGACCGACGAAAAGAGTCGGGGCAAGGGGCTGGGCCTGATCGGGGCCGCTTTTGGCCTGGGATTCATCGTTGGCCCGGCGATGGGCGGCATCCTGAGCAACTGGGGGGCGGCGGCATCGACCTTTGCGACCATCGGCCTGTCGCGTTATGCCGTGCCCGCCTTTGCCGCCGTGGTCCTGGCCGCGCTGAATCTGGTGGGTGTGGTTCTGTGGCTGCCCGAGTCGCTCACCGCCCAACGGCGGGCCGAGATGGCCCAAAACCCCCGCACGGCATTCACCGCGCGGGCCATGCTCGAGGGACTGCGTCGGCCACGGTTCGGTCCGTTGCTCAACATTCGTTTTTTCTACAGCCTGGCCTTCACCGTGTTCACGGCCAACTTTGCCCTGTACACCCAGTATCGGCTGGGGTTGGACGACCAGGCCACGAGTTACACGCTGACCTACGTTGGCCTGCTGGTGGTGATCGTGCAGGGGTTCGCCATTGGCCGGCTGACGGCCCGCCTGAACGACGAGCGGCTCATCTTTGGCGCGGCGCTCCTGATGGCGCCGTCGCTGCTGGCCTGGGCTTTGGTGGGCAACGTACCCCTGCTGCTGATCGTGCTCGCACCGTTGGCTCTGGCCGGCGGCGTGCTCAACACCGTCGTCACCAGCGCCATCACCAAATCGGTTTATCCGGAAGAGATCGGCGGCGCGCTGGGCTTTTCGGCCTCGCTGGAGAGCCTGACGCGTGTGCTGGCCCCGGCTCTGGGCGGCTACCTCATCGACCGACTGGGCGCCCCGGCGTTGGGTCTGTCCGGAGCTTTGATCATGACCTGGGTGGTAGCTTTCGCCTGGCGGCGACTGATCGTCCATCCCGATCCACCCCTGCCTGGCCGGGGTGAAACCAAAATCGTAACACCTATCCAAACACACTCGTAAAAAAGGAGAAAAACAAAATGTCCGAACTATCGAATTCGCCAAGCCATGTTGTTGACGCCCCGGAGAAAACGTTTCGCGGACTGCGTCGCTTCAACGCCGTCATGGGCCTTTTGCACCTGGTGCAAGGCATCCTGATGATCGTGCTCAGCAACGACAAGACCTATCCCATCTACACCAACTATCTGCGCTTCGATCTCGACACCTTTTCGCTGACGCCCGATCCCAAGCTGGCCTACGAGCTGCCCTTTGGCCCGGCGGTGGCCGTGTTCCTGCTGCTCTCGGCCATCGCTCACTTTGCCCTGTCCACCTTTGGCTACGGCTGGTACGTCAAGAACCTGAAAAAAGGCATGAACCCGGCCCGCTTTTACGAGTACGCTCTCAGTTCGTCGCTGATGATCGTGCTCATCGGCATGCTGGTGGGCATCTGGGACCTGGGCACGCTGATCGTGATGTTTGGCATCAACGCCATGATGAACTTTTTCGGCATCATGATGGAGCTGCACAACCAGACGACGAAAAAGACCGACTGGACGTCGTTCATCTATGGCTGCATCGCGGGCATCATCCCCTGGATCGTCATCGCGCTGTACTTTCTGGGGGCGGTCAATTCGGCGGGAGCGGAGCCACCGGCTTTTGTCTACGCCATCATCCCCACCATCTTTGTCTTCTTTAACATCTTTGCGCTGAACATGTTCCTGCAATACAAAAAGGTGGGGCCGTGGAAGAACTATTTGTTCGGCGAGCGGATGTACATCGTGCTCAGCCTGGTGGCCAAGACGGCCCTGGCCTGGCAGATCTTTGCCGGCACACTGGCGCCGGTGTAGGCTTCTACTTTTCCTTTCACCGCAGAGACGCAGAGAGGCTGTTTCTTTTCTGTGTCTCTGCGGTAAAGAACGATGCTTTGAACTGTGGATCGGCCGCGTTTTGGGGGTTCGGAAACGGAAGGAGACACAACCATGCCCCATACTGGTACCGACGCCTGCCAGCAAGAGCCGACCCTGCGCCTGGGTATCAGCACTTGCCTGCTGGGTGAACGTGTCCGCTTCGACGGCGGTCACAAGCGTGATCCCTTTCTCACCGACATCCTGGGCCAATACGTGACCTGGGCGCCCGTTTGCCCGGAGGTAGAGACGGGCATGAGCATCCCCCGCGAGAGCATCCGCCTGGCGGGTGATCCAAAATCGCCCCGGCTGGTGGGGCCAAAATCGGGCACCGACTATAGCCAGACCATGCAGCAGTGGTCGCAAAACCGTCTGGAAGAGCTGGCCGCCTTGCACCTGCACGGCTACGTGCTCAAAAAAGACAGCCCCTCCTGCGGGCTGTTCCGGGTGAGGGTCTACAACGAGCGCGGCTTGCCCCAGCGCAACGGGCGCGGCCTCTACGCCCAGGCCCTGGCGGCGCGGTTGCCCCTGCTGCCGCTGGAGGAGGAGGGCCGGCTCAACGACATGCCCCTGCGCGAGAATTTCATCGAGCGTGTCTTTGCCTGCTATCGCTGGACAGAGATGCTGGACAAAGAGCCAACGCCCGGTGGTCTGGTTAGATTCCACGCGGCGCACAAACTCACGCTCATGGCCCACAGCCCCAAACACTACACAGAGATGGGCCGGCTGGTGGCGGATGCGGGCAAACGAGACTGGGACGAATTGACAGCCGAATATGGGGCCATGCTCATGAAGGGCCTGAGCGTGATGGGCACGCGGGGCAAACACGTCAACGTGCTCCAGCACCTGATGGGCTTTCTCAAAGAGCAACTCACCAGCGAGGACAAGCAGGAATTGTTGGGTCTCATCGAGGACTACCGGCAGGGGTTGCTGCCGCTGATCGTGCCTCTGACCTTGCTAAAGCATCACCTGAACCGCCATCCGGTGCCCGACTGGGTGCATCAACAGGTGTACCTCAACCCCTATCCCAAGGAGTTGATGCTGCGCAATCACGTCTAACAACCTGTCACACAGGAGAATCACCATGCCAAAAATCGTCAAGAGCGATCGCGAGTGGCGGGAACAACTCACGCCGGAGCAATATCACATCACCCGCCAAAAGGGCACCGAGCGGCCCTTCACCGGCAAATATTACACACACAAGGAGACCGGCGCCTATAGATGCGTGGCCTGCGGCGCCGAGCTGTTCAGCTCGCACACCAAGTACGATTCCGGCTCCGGCTGGCCCAGCTTTTGGGCGCCCGCTGGCAACACAAACATCGAAACGGCCACCGATACCAGCCACGGCATGGTGCGCACCGAGGTGACCTGTAGCCAGTGCGGCGCGCACCTGGGTCACGTCTTTGAGGATGGCCCTCAACCCACCGGCCTGCGCTACTGCATCAATTCGGCTGCGCTGGATTTTCAAAAGGTGCCCGAGGGATAACGACTTTGGCCGCGTTTTGTACTGTCTTTTTGAAAAAGACATGATATAATACGGATGCTGGGCCACACACAGGAGTAACCACAGAATGTCCCGCTTTATTTTGAACACCTGCGAGAGGAGACGTATTGTATGCAGACCATACTCAAAGGCAGAGGAAAAAAGGTCATCATCGGCGACGATCGGCCCACAGCTATTTTGGGTGAGCGGATCAACCCCACCGGCAAAAAGAAACTGGCCGCGGCGCTTGTCGCAGGTGATCTGACAGTCGTTCGACAGGAGGCGCTGGCGCAGATCGAAGCCGGAGCCGACATCCTGGACGTCAATGTAGGAGCAGCCGGCGTAGACGAGATCGACCTGCTGCCACAAGCAGTCAAGCTGGTACTGGAAACGGTCGACGCGCCCATTGCCATTGATACGGCCAACGGCGAGGCGCTGGCTGCGGCCCTGGCCGCTCACAAAACACTCTTGCCCGACGGCAAACCATTGATCAATTCCGTCAATGGTGAGGAAGCCAGCCTGCGACGTGTGTTACCTCTGGTGGCCGAATATGGCACGGCGGTCATCGGCCTGTGCATGGATGACGACGGTATCCCACCGACGCCGGAGCTTCGACTGGCCGTGGCCAAAAAGATCACAACGCGCGCCCAGGAGCACGGCATCCCCCCGGAGGACATTCTCATCGACTGCCTGGCACTGACCGTGGGGGCCGATTCCCAAGCCGGCTGGATCACCCTGGAGACGATCCGTCTGGTCAAAGAAGAACTGGGCGTCAACATGGCTCTGGGAGCCAGCAACATCTCGTTTGGCCTGCCAGAGCGTGAGACGCTCAACGGTGTGTTCCTGGGTATGGCCATTGCCCGCGGGCTGAATTGCCCCATCGTAGACGCCGCCAGGGTACAACCCTACATCCTGGCTGCCGACCTGGCCCTGGGCCGCGACGATTACGCCATGCGTTATCTCAAGGCTTACCGCAAGCGGCACAAAGGACAATAGGACCTTGGCGGTAAAGTTCTTGCCCAGGGTGCAAGAACTTTACCGCATCAGCGTTTGTCGGCGTTAATCTGCGTCCTGGTTTCGAAAGTCGTAATCTGCCAGTGCCCAATTGATCGATAAACTTGGTGTCCTGGTGGTGAGATTTCCCTGATGGATTCCGGCCTGGCCGGGTTAGGAAAAAAAACCACAAAAGACCGAGTTCGAAGAGTTTTCCTCTGTCCGTCAACAGCCCGGCATCAACCGGGCTGTTTTCTTTGCCCAGCTTTGCCGTGGAAAACCCAGTTCGAATCTTAAAATTCTGAACAAAATCAATTCAAATACTTGACAAATCATAGACAATATGGTATAATCTGTACAGTTTGCACGGGAGAGTGGAATCTAGAAAGGGGGAACCGAGGCTTACAGTCGAGTGTATCAAAAACAAGAACCGACCACACGTCGTAGCATACCGTCGTAGAAATTGGAAATCCGATTTTAAAACTATTACAAAAAAGGAGTTCACAAGTGAAACGTCTACTGCTCATTTCGACCATTCTGGTTCTTTCTCTGGTCACGGCCACGGCAGCACTGGCGGCCGGTGAACCCCGCGTGCGGGTTGTGCACGCCTCGCCCGATGCGCCCGCCGTCGACGTGTGGGTTGAGGGCAGCATCGCCTTCAGTAACGCGCCCTTTAAGGGCATCACCGACTATGCCTCTCTCGCGCCCGGCACCTTCAACGTCAAGGTCGTTCCGACCGGTGCCACCGAGCCGGTGGTGATCGACGCCGACCTGACCCTGGCAGCCAACACCGATTATACCGTCGTCGCTGTGGGTAAACTCGCCGACATCGAGCCGCTGGTGCTGGTCGATAACAACAGCGCGCCCGCCGCGGGCAAGGCGCACGTGCGCTTTGTTCATGCCTCGCCCGACGCGCCCGCCGTGGACATCGCCGTGGCCGGCGGCCCGGTGCTCTTTGCCAATGTGCCGTTCAAGGGCGTGGGCGACTATCTGCCCGTCGACGCCGGCACCTACGACCTGGAAGCCCGCCTGGCTGGCACCAGCACCGTCGCCCTCAGCGTTCCGGGCGTCAAGCTGGAAGAAGGCACCGTCTACACCATCTTTGCCATGGGCCTGGCCGGCGGCGAGCCTGCTCTCCAGGCCGTGCCCAGCGTCGATGCGGTAACGCCTGCCGTCCTGCCCGTGACCGGCGGCGACAGCGCTCTCAACGCCTACATCCTGGTGGCGGTCGCCCTGGGCGCGCTGCTCCTGGTGAGCGGTCTGGCCCTGCGCTTGCGCCCGTCCCGGATCACGGTCTAGGACTGGCTCTCCCCTCCTCCTTTGCAACGGGGTGGTCCTGCCGCGAGGCAGGCCACCCCTTTTCCATGCTCGCGCGGCGATACCCTCTGCCACGCAGATGTGATATAATGGGGTGCGACGCACTCTACCCGACACCAGGAGGACCACATGAGACGATTTGTGAGAGTAGGATTAATACTGTTCGGTCTGCTGCTTCTTGTAGTGGCCGTCGGCCCCTTTCTCATCCCCATCCCCCCACTGCAAGACACCGCGCCGGCGGAACAGTTGGCCGATCCTGACAGCCGCTTCACCGGGGTAGATGGCCTGCGCGTGCACTACAAGACGCTCGGCCAGGGGGAGTCTGCGCTGGTGCTGTTGCACGGCTTTGCGGCCAGCATCTTTAGCTGGCGCGAGGTGATGGCCCCGTTGGCCGAGACCCACACCGTCATCGCCTTCGACCGGCCCGCCTTTGGCCTCACCGAACGTCCCATGCCCGGCGACTGGCAGGGCGAAAGCCCTTACAGCCCCGAGGCCCAGGTCGATCTGACCATCGGCCTGATGGACGAACTGGGCGTAGAAAGGGCGATACTGGTGGGCAACTCGGCCGGCGGCACGATCGCCGCGCTGACTGCGCTGCGCCATCCGGAGCGTGTGGAGGCGCTGGTGCTGGTCGACCCGGCCATCTATGTCGGGGGTGGATCGCCGGACTGGCTGCGGCCCATCCTGCGTACGCCGCAGATGCGGCGCATCGGGCCGCTGTTTGCGCGGGCCATTCGCAACTGGGGCGAGGACTTTGGCCGCAGCGCGTGGCACGACCCATCCAGGCTCACGCCGGAGATTTGGGAGGGTTACAAAAAACCGTTGCAGGTCGAAAATTGGGATCGGGCGCTGTGGGAGTTCACCCTGGCCAGTCACTCACCCAACCTGGAAGAACGGCTGGACGAGTTGCAGATGCCGGTGCTGGTCATCACCGGCGACGACGACCGCATCGTGCCCACCGGGCAGAGCGTGCGGCTGGCCGGCGAGTTGCCCAACGCCGAGCTGGTCGTCATCCCAGACTGCGGCCACGTGCCGCACGAAGAATGCCCGGAATCGTTTCTCGACGCTGCGAGAGCGTTTCTGGAAGGACTGCCGTGATGCACGCCAGCAAAAAGCAGGGAGCAAACATGACCAAGACAACAGAAAACACAACCGCCCCCGACTTTGCCCTGGCCGACTTGGCAGGCCAGACGGTGCGTCTGTCCGATTTTCGGGGGCAAAAACACGTCGTCCTGGTCTTCAACCGGGGTTTCACCTGACCCTTCTGCCGCCGGCACATGGCGCAGTTGCGCCAGGACTTTCAGCAGTTCGTGGAGCGCGACGCGGTCATCCTCGTCGTTGGCCCGGAAGATCGGGCGGCCTTTCGAGGGTACTGGCAAAAGGAAGCGTTGCCTTTCATCGGCCTGCCCGATCCAACCCATCACCTGGCCGATCTCTACGGCCAGCAGGTCAAGCTGCTCAGGTTCGGACGGATGCCCGCTCTGACCGTCATCGACAGGCGCGGCCAGATTCGCTACAGCCATTACGGCGACTCGATGCGCGACATCCCACCCAACGGCGAGATCCTCGCCCTGCTGGACGATCTGAATCGAGAGAACGCATGACGACCGCCCTGTGGTGGCTCCGCCGCGACCTGCGCCTGACCGACAACCCCGCCCTGGCCGCCGCCCTGGCCAGCGCCGACCGCGTCGTCCCGGCCTTTATACTCGACCCGGCGCTGCTCGATTCGCCCTACGTCGGCGAAAAGCGGCTGGCTTTTCTGCTCGCCGGGCTGCGCCAGCTCGACGCCGACCTGCGCGCCCGCGGCAGCCGTCTGGTAGTCCGGCGCGGCGATCCACAGGTCGAGCTGGCCGCGCTGATGTATGAAAGCAACGCCGAGGCCATCCTGGCCGAAGAGGATTTCTCGCCTTACGCCCGCAACCGCGACGCGCAGATGGCCGAGAGACTGCCTCTGCGCCTGACGGGTGGCCTCACCGTTCACCCGCCCGATGCCGTCTTGAAGGCCGATGGCGCGCCGTACACCGTCTACACGCCCTTTAGCCGCGCCTGGAAGGCCCTGCCGCTGCCCTCCAGGCCCAACCTGGTAGCTGCTCCCGAACGCCTGCCCCCGGTTCCAGACCTGCTCGATCTACCAACCTACCAACTACCAAACCTACCCTCTGCCGCACTCTTCCCGCCCGGTGAGGCCGAGGCCCAACGCCGCCTGCAGGCGTTCGTGGATGGCGACGACCCGCCGATCTACCACTATGCCGAAAGGCGCAACCGGCTAGACCTGGATGGCACGTCGCAGCTCTCACCCTACCTGCGCTTCGGCATGCTCTCGGCGCGGCAGGCCGTGGCGGCGGCGGCGAACGCGATCGCCGCCGCGCCAGAGGCCCAGGCCCGCCACAGCGCCGAAACCTGGCTCAACGAGCTGATCTGGCGCGAATTTTACGTGTCCATCCTGCACCACTTGCCGGAGGTGCGGCAGCGCAGCTTTCGCGCCGATCTACGCGGCATCACCTGGCAAAACGATGAACTCGCCTTCGCTGCCTGGCGACAGGGCCGCACCGGCTACCCGGTGATCGACGCCGCCATGCGCGGATTGGTCGAAACCGGCTGGATGCACAACCGGGCGCGCATGATCGTCGCCTCGTTCCTGATCAAAGACCTGTTGATCGACTGGCGCCGGGGCGAGCGTTTCTTCATGCAGCACCTGGTCGATGGCGACCCGGCGGCCAACAACGGCGGCTGGCAGTGGACGGCCGGCAGCGGCGCCGACGCTGCGCCTTATTTCCGCGTTTTCAACCCGGTGCTCCAGGGCCAAAAGTTCGATCCCCACGGCACGTTCGTGCGCCGCTGGCTGCCAGAACTGGCCCGCGTGCCGGACAGGTTCATCCACGCCCCGTGGCAGATGCCCGGCGACGTGCAACGCCAAGCTGATTGTATCATCGGCCAGGATTATCCTGCGCCCATCGTGGAGCACGCCTGGGCGAGAGAACGGGCGCTGGCCGTCTACGCCCAGGCCAGGGAAAACCCCATCGAGGAGCAAGTGCCATGATCCGAGCCTTGTACCACACGCCAGATGGTCAACTGCGCACCGACCTGCAACCGCCAGAATTCGACGCCGCCCGGCGGGAGCCGAGAGGGGTACTGTGGGTCGATCTGGCCGGCGCGCACGTCGAGAGTTATGAGCCTGTCCTGTGTGACACGTTCGGCTTTCACCCGCTGGCCGTGGACGATGCCTTGCGCGAGACGCACGTGCCCAAAGTGGACAACTGGGATACCTACCTGTATCTGGTGCTCCAGGCGGTGACGTTCGACCGCCGGAACGGCCCGCAGCTCAAGACCAGCGAGCTGGATGCCTTTCTCGGCCCGAATTACCTGGTCACCTACCACGAACAGCCCATCGCGGTTCTCGAACAGGTCTGGACAGCCTGCACGCGCGACGAACGCCACCTGAAAAGCGGCGCCGCCCACCTGCTCTACGAACTGACCGATCACCTGGTCGCCGGCTACATGCCGGTGGTGGACGCCATCGACGAAATGATCGACGCCGTCGAAAACCAGATCTTTTCCACCCCCACTCCCGACACGTTGGAACAGCTTTTTGCCCTCAAACGGGCTGCGCTGGAATTGCGCCGCACCCTCTCGCCGCAGCGCGAGGTGCTCAATCGGCTGGCCCGCGACGACTATGCCGTGGTTGAGACCCAAAGCCGCGTCTACTTTCGCGACGTGTACGACCACCTGGTGCGCCTGTACGACATCAACGAAGGGCTGCGTGATCTGGTCAGCGGCGCGCTCGACACCTATCTTTCGGTCATCAACAACCGCATGAACGACGTGATGAGAATCCTGACCATCATCACCACCCTGTTCATGCCTGTCTCTTTCCTGGCCGGATTCTTTGGCATGAACTTTTTTATGCCCCGCACCCCACTCTACGGCTGGAACAGTCCGCCGGTTTTTGTGCTGCTGCTGACGGCCATGCTGGCCGTGCCGCTGAGCATGTATCTGTGGATGCGACGGCGGCGCTGGATGTAAAGGAGATCCTCGACAGGTGTTCACGTCACAACCAGACACAAAACCCAACGATCCAGGCCTGCCGGACGCCGATTGCAGCTCGTCTGTGGACGGTTTTCTGCGGCTGCAAGACCTATCCAAGAGTTTTCGGGAAGGCGATCGGGTCCGCCCCGTGCTGAATGGCGCCAGTGCGAGCCTGGCCCCTGGCGAATTTGTCGCCGTGCTGGGCAAGAGCGGCAGCGGCAAGAGCACGCTGCTCAATCTCATCAGCGGCATCGACCGCGCCGACAGCGGCACAGTCTGGCTCGACGGGCAAAACCTGACCGCCCTCAACGAACGCCAGCGCACGCTGTTTCGGCGCAAGCACATCGGCTTTGTCTTTCAATTCTTCAACCTGATCCCAACACTGACCGTGTTGGAAAACGTGATTTTGCCGCTCGAACTGGGCGGATTGCCCACCGGAAAAGCGCGCCAGCGCACACAGCCACTACTGGAAGCCGTGGGATTACTCGACCGCCAGGCCGCTTTTCCCGACCGGCTCTCCGGCGGCGAGCAGCAGCGCGTGGCCATTGCCCGCGCCCTGGCGCACGATCCACTGCTGGTGCTGGCCGACGAACCCACCGGCAATCTGGACGAGGAAACCGGCCAACACGTGCTGACCCTGCTGGATCGGCTCACCCGGCAGGCGGGCAAAAACCTGATCCTGGTCACGCACAGCCTCGAAGCCGCTGCCCATGCCGACCGAACGCTGTACCTGCGCGATGGCAAACTCTGTAACTCGTGATACGCAACACGGCCCACGACACAGACGTCCCGCGCGCCAGTTGGAAAAAAACAATGATCGAATCTTCATCTCGCACACTTTTTTACATCGGCTGGCGCTACCTGCTGCGCCACCCCTGGCAAAGCGTGTTGATGGTGCTGGGCATCGCTTTGGGTGTGGCCGTCGCAGTGGCCGTCGATCTGGCCAATGCCAGCGCCAGCCGCGCCTTTGATTATAGCACCGACGCCCTC
The DNA here is from genome assembly GCA_049324835.1 of Chloroflexota bacterium. Lineage (GTDB taxonomy): Bacteria > Chloroflexota > Anaerolineae > CAYNKW01 > CAYNKW01 > JBMOMT01. Next base: position 129,666 of record JBMOMT010000064.1, read on the forward strand.
GTCGGCCGCGCCACACACCAGATCGTCGGCGGGCCGCAGGGCCTGGACGAAAATCTGTACATCGACCTGCGCCGGCAGGGCCTCGGCCGCGCCGCCGCGCCGGTGCTGACCGAATACATCACCTCGGCGCAACTCGGCGGCCGACCATTGCAGCTTTTGGGCATCGATCCGTTTGCCGAGCCGCCCTTTCGCAACTATCTGTGGGGCAACGACGCCGCGCCGATAACCGGCCTGACCGACCTGCTCACCCAACCCAATGCCCTGCTTGTCTCAGCCGACCTGGCCAACCAATATGGCCTGACGGTCGGATCGCAGCTCCAGTTGCAGGTGGGGGGTTACGAACGCCCGGCCTTTATCGCCGGCCTGCTTCAGCCCACCGACGCCCTCAGCCGCCGCGCCCTCGACGGCCTCATACTGATGGATATCGCCGCCGCTCAAGAACTGACGGGCCGCCTGGGCCGCCTGGATCGTATCGACCTGATCCTGCCATCAGACGACACCACGCTTCGAGAGCGCATCGACTCGGTGTTGCCTTTGGGAGTGCGCATCCAGCCGGTGGAGGTTCGCAGCGGCGCCATTCAAGAAATGACCGCCGCCTTCCGGCTCAACCTGCTGGCCCTCAGCCTGTTGGCGCTGGTGGTGGGCATGTTTCTCATCTACAACACCATGACCTTTTCCGTGGTGCAACGCCGCCCTCTCTTTGGCACGTTGCGCTGTTTGGGCGTCACACGCAGCGAGGTGTTTGCCCTCGTTCTCAGCGAGGCCATCATCGTCGGCGCGCTGGGAGCCGGCCTGGGCCTGATCCTGGGCGTATCGATGGGCCAGGGCGCGGTGAACGCTGTCACCCAGACCATCAACGACCTCTATTTCGTGCTCACCGTGCAGGCGGTGACCACACCGGCCTCCAGCCTGCTCAAGGGCGCGCTGTTGGGCGTGCTGACCACCGCCCTGGCGGCCGCCGTGCCCGCCTGGGAAGCAGCCTCTGTACCGGCCCGCGCCGCGCTGACCCGCTCCAACCTGGAGAGCAAAGCCCGCCGCGCGGTTGGCTGGATCGCGCTGAGCGGCCTGGTGTTGAACCTTTCCGGATCGGAGCTGTTGGCCGTGCCCGGCCAGAGCGTGGTATGGAGCTTTGTCGGCACCTTTGCGGTCGTCGCTGGTTTTGCCTTGCTCACCCCACTGGCAACGATGCTGCTCATGCGCGGCGCGGCGTGGCTGTTGGGTCACCTTTGGGGAGCAATGGGCCGCATGGCGCCACGCAACGTGATCAACACCCTCAGCCGGACAGCCGTAGCCGTGGCCGCGCTGATGGTGGCCGTCTCGGTGACCATCGGCGTCAGTTTGATGATCGACAGCTTTCGGTACACGGTCGCAGCCTGGCTGGATCAGGCCCTGCAGAGTGATATCTATATCTCGGCGCCCAGTTTGAGCGCCACCCAGACCACCACCCCCCTCGACCCGGCCATCCTGGAGATCGTGACCGGTTGGCCGGGTGTCGCCCGCGTCGATACCCTGTGTAACGTGACCGTCGAATCGCCTCAAGGGCCGGTATCGGTTTTCGCCACCCACAATCCTGACTTTGGCCGGCGGCCCTTTCTGTGGGCAGAGGGCTCACCGCAGCAGCTCTGGCAGGCCATGCAATCGGGGGCGGTGGTTGTCTCGGAGCCTTACGCCAATCATACCAACCTGTCACGGCGCGGCGGCGCGGTGACCCTCTACACCGACGAGGGGCCGCGCGAGTTTCCCATCGCTGGCGTCTATTACGATTACGTTTCCAGCGCGGGCACGGTGGCCCTCTCGCTGGATGTGTATCGAGCCTACTGGCGCGACGATACCATCACCTCGATGGGTCTGCGGCTGGCTCCCGGCGCCGACATCGACGCCACCACGCGCGGCCTGCAAGACGCGCTGGCCCCGGTGCAGCAGGTGTTCGTGCGGCCCAACGGCGCGCTGCGCCAGGAGGCCATGACCATTTTCGACCGCACTTTTGCCATCACCGGCGCGCTGCAACTGCTGGCTACGGTGGTCGCATTCATCGGTGTGTTGAGCGCGTTGCTGTCCTGGCAGTTGGAAAAACAGCGCGAGATCGGCATCCTGCGCGCCGTGGGTCTCACGGCCCGCCAGCTGTGGGCGTTGGTTCTGACCGAAACCGGCCTGATGGGCGCCACTGCCGGGCTGTTATCGATGCCCACCGGTCTGGCGCTCTCGCTGATCTTGATCTATATCATCAACCGGCGCTCGTTTGGCTGGACGTTGCAGATGCAGATCCAGGCCGGGCCGTTCCTCCAGGCCCTGGCTGTGGCCGTGATCGCCGCGCTGCTGGCCGGCCTCTATCCGGCGCGGCGCATGAGCCGAATGATGGCCGCCGACGCCATTCGATTCGAGTGATGGCCCACCGGCAGCTCGTGAATCGGAAAGGAAATCTATGAAACGTAGAACCCAATTCCTGATCGGCCTGGCAATTCTGGCCCTGATCGTGGCCGGCGGGGCGTTGCTGTTGCCCCGCCAGGAACGAGAGGTTCAGGCCCGCCTGATCGCGCTGCCGGCCGAGGCCGCCGGCTTTGCCCGCGCCGACGGGCCACGGCCCCTCCGCTTCCCAGCCGATCACGGCCCGCACCCCGATTACCAGACCGAGTGGTGGTACTATACCGGCAACCTGGAAACCACCGACCGGCGTCACCTGGGTTATCAACTCACCTTCTTCCGGCGCGCCCTGATACCGGTCGAGCAGCAAAAGCCGCGCGCCTCCGGCTGGGCCACAGCGCAGGTTTACATGGCTCATTTCGCCCTGACCGATGTCGCTGCCAAAAACTTTGGCGCCTTCGAGCGCTTTTCGCGGGGCGCGGCCGGGCTCGCCGGGGCGCAGGCAGCGCCGTTCAACATCTGGCTGGAAGACTGGCAGGTGCAAGAAACCGAACCGGGCATTTACCGGCTCTACGCCGCCGTCGATGGCCTGACGCTGGATTTGTACCTGGTCGACGAAAAAGGGCCGGTGTTGCAGGGCGACCGGGGCTACAGCCAGAAAGGCCCAGACCCGGGCAACGCCTCGTACTATTACAGCCACAGCCGGCTGCTCTCCTCCGGCAGGGTGCAGATCGACGGCGCTGTGTTTGAGGTCAGCGGTTCGAGCTGGATGGATCACGAGTTCAGCACCAGCGCCCTGTCTCCGGATCAGGTGGGCTGGGACTGGTTTGCCCTTCAACTGGACGACGGCAGCGAGTTGATGGTCTTTCACATCCGCCGCGCCGATGGCAGTCTCGATCCCTTCTCCGCCGGCACGTTGATCCAGGCCGATGGCACAACCCATCACCTGGGCCACCGCGACTATACCATTCGTGTCGAGGACACGTGGCGCAGCCCACACTCTGGCGCTGTTTACCCGGCCCGGTGGTCGATCTCGCTGCCCGCCCTCGATTTAGACATCCAGGTCGTACCGCATCTGAGCGATCAAGAATTGAACGTTTCGTACACCTATTGGGAAGGGGCCGTGTTTATCAGCGGCGCGCACGCCGGACGGCCCGTTTCCGGGGATGGTTACGTGGAACTGACCGGCTACGCCGGTTCGATGCAGGGTCAATTCTGACACGGTCACAATCCGCCTCTCAAAGGAGCTGTTGCATGACACTCTCGAAACTGCTGCAGGGCCACCAGGTTCGCCTCGACGCCCTGTCCAAGAACGATCTACCCACCCTTGTCGCCTGGTATCGCGACACCGAATTTCTGCGTTTTTGGGACTCACGCCCCGCCAGTCCTAAAAACGAAACCGAGCTGAGCAAAATACTGGAAGAGTCGGCTAACGACAAAAACATCTTTGCCTTTGCCGTGCGCCCCGTGAACAGCGGTGAACTGCTGGGCTATATCGAAATCGACGACATCGACTGGCCACACGATGCCGCAGGCATCGGCATTGGCTTTGGCGATCCAGCCCATTGGGGACGAGGATACGGCTACGAGGCCTCACAACTGGCGCTGGCCTTTGCCTTCCACGAGCTGAACCTGCACCGCCTGACAGCCACTGTTTTCAGTTACAATGCCCGTTCGGTGGCGCTGTTCGAAAAGCTGGGCTTCACACGCGAGGGGGTTTTCCGCGAGCGATTACAGCGCGATGGTCAGCGCTTCGACATGTACCTCTATGGCCTGCTGCGCCACGAGTGGCACCGGAACGACAGAACGGACGGCTAACAGCCCCGCCAACGTTTTCAGGAGAGACATCCATGCAGCTCACCCGCCCCACGGCAGAGATTTTCCTGCCCGACGATCTGCCGGTCGAGCGCGCCCTGGCCCGCACGACGCATCTGGCCATCGCCGCCCACCCAGACGACATCGAGATCATGGCCTTGCCCGGCATTCTGGAGTGCTTCCAGCGGGTCGATAAATGGTTCTGCGGCGTGGTCGTCACCGATGGCAGCGGCTCGGCGCGGGCCGGCTTGTATCGAGACTATAACAATGCCGAGATGCGAACCGTGCGGCGCAAAGAGCAGAAAAAAGCCGCCGTCGTGGGTGAATACACCGCGCAGGTGCTGCTCGATTACTCCAGCGACGCCGCCAAAGACCCGGCCGATCCATCGCCGACAAACGACATCACTGCGCTCCTGAAAGCGACCCAGCCGCAGGTGGTTTACACCCACAACCTGGCCGATCGCCACGACACCCACGTGGCGGTGGCTCTCAGGGTCGTCGAAGCCATTCGCCGCCTGCCAGAAACGCAGCGCCCGCAGCACCTGTTAGGCTGCGAAGCCTGGCGCAGTCTCGACTGGATGGCTCAGGCCGATAAGGTTATTCTGGATTGTTCGGCCCACGAAAACCTCCAGGCCGCATTGGTGGGCGTCTTTGACTCGCAGATCGGCGGCGGCAAACGCTACGACCTGGCTGCCGCGGGCAGACGGCGAGCCAATGCCACCTACCAGCAGTCCCACCGGGCGGATCAGGTCAGCGGCATGGTTTTGGCCATGGACCTGACCCCGCTCGTCACCAACACCGGAACGAACATCCAGAGTTATGTTCAGGCGCACATCACCCGCTTTGCCCAAGACGTCATGGAACGGTTGGCCCGCTACACCTGACCTGGCCCCTGGCGATTTTACGTGAATTTTACCCAACTCCGGTAGCATTTGTGTTATACTAGGGGTGACTGCTCGGATGCAACTCGCTTCTCACACAAGAATACGGCCTTGGAGGGGACTGCCGTGGGCAGTCCCCTCTGCCTTTTTCCAGGCAGGCAAAAATGGCGCACACTGCCAGACTCGAACAGACGATGACCGAAGACCTTTTACCTCAAAACAGAATGCACCTTTCCGGCAACCTTCCGCACCGGGTCTGTGACCCAAACAGTCACCAGACGTCCGACGAGATACGACGACGCTACGAGTTTATCGTCAATGCCTCGGCGGAATTCATGACCCTCATCAACCGCAACTATGTCTATGAAGCGGTCAACGAGGCCTACTGCCAGGCGCACGGCATGCCGCGGCAGATGATTTTGGGCCAAACGGTGGCGCAGATATGGGGGGCAGAGAGATTCAGAGATGTCATCAAACCGCACCTGGATCGATGTTTTGCCGGCAACCAGGTGCGCTACCAGACCTGGTTCGAATTTGCCGATCTTGCCCTGCGTTGCATGGAGGTCATCTATTACCCCTACTACGGCGATGACCAAAATGTCAGCCATGTGGTCGTGATCACTCACGACATCACCGAGCAGGCCCAGGCCAAAGAATCGCTGCGCCAGGCCCACGAAAAATTAGAGGCGCGCGTGGAGGAACGCACACTCGAATTGGCCGCCGCCAACCGCGCCCAGACCCTACTCTCCCAGGCCAGCATGGGTTTGGTCGAGTTATCACCCGATCAGGATCTTTACCGCTTCATCGGCGAGCAATTGCATCGTCTGAGCGACGACGCCATCGTGCTGGTCAACTCCTTCGACGCCGACGCACAAACCCTTTACGTCCGCTCTGTCGTGGGTCTGGACAAACAAGGTCGCCACCTGATCAGGCTCCTGGGCCGAGAGGCCACCGGCATGACGCTGCCGCTTCAAGACGAATCCAGACGGCGCTATCTGACCGCCGGGCGGCTGCAGCACGTGCCCGGCGGTCTGCACGAAATTTGCCTGGGCCTCCTGCCGGAGCGCATCTGCCGGGCCATTGAAAAAGCCCTGCACATCGGCGGCGTTTTTACCTCCGGTTTCATTCGCGGCGATCGACTCCTGGGCAGCGCCATCCTGCTGTCGCCCGAGCCGGGCGGGTTGAGAAATCGAGATTTGGTAGAAACTTTTATCAACCTGGCGTCGGTGGCCCTGCAACGTAAACAGTCGGAGGATGCCCTGCGCCTGAGCGAAGAGAAATATCGCGACCTGTTTGAACAATCCAGAGATGCCATCTATGTCACCTCTGAAGACGGCGACTTTTTGGATCTGAATCAGGCAGCGCTAGACCTCTTTGGCTGCACCTGGAATACCATTCGTAGCCTGAAAGCCCAAGATTTTTACATCGATCCGGCCGAGCGAAACAAATTTCAAAGGGCCATCACCCGGCAAAGATTCGTCAAAGACTATCCGGTCAGACTGCGTAAACCAGATGGCGCCGCCATGGAATGTCTCATCACCGCCAGCGTCCGCCACACCGATGACGGCAGGATTGTGGGGTATCAGGGCATCATCCGCGATCTCACCCAACAGAAACGGCTCGAAGAACGCCTGCGCCAGCAAGATCGAATGGCCGCTCTGGGACAGTTGGCCGGGGGCATTGCGCACGACTTTAACAACGTCCTGATGAGCATCATTCTCTACACCGAAACACTGCTGGACGAACCGGCCTTGCCCACCGAACTTGCTCAGGACATGCAGAGCATCCTCGACGATGCCCAGGATGCGAGCAAAATAGTGCAACAGATTCTGGATTTTAGCCGCCGTGCTCCTCTGGAAACCAGGTCGGTCGATCTGGCGGAACTCGTGCAAAAATTCGTCCAGATGATACGCCGCATCCTGCCCTCCTCCATCGACGTCTCGTGCCTCATCCAGGACGGCCCACACGTGGTCAACGCCGATGCCTCCCGTCTGCAACAGGCGCTGATGAACCTGACCGTCAATGCGCGAGACGCCATGCCAGACGGCGGCAAGTTACGCATCGGTCTGAGCCGCTTCACCTTGGCGCCGGGTCAAACCTCGCCGGCCACCGAGATGCCGCCCGGAGAGTGGATCTGCCTGACCGTAACCGATACGGGTACCGGCATCGCACCCGATATCCGGGCCCACATCTTTGAGCCCTTTTTCACCACCAAGTTCAAAGGAGAGGGCACCGGCCTCGGTCTGGCCCAGGTGTATGGCATCATCGCCCAACACGGCGGTTACATCGGCCTGGAAACAGAGGTGGGGAGCGGCGCGACCTTTTACCTCTATTTGCCGCCATATCAGACACAAGACGATCCGGCTCAGGCGCGCCCAACCAGGCCGAAAGGCGCTGCCGTAACCGGCGCAGGCGAGACCATCCTGGTCGTCGAGGACGAGGCCAACGTGCGCCAATCGACGCAAAAGACGCTTGAATCGTTGGGCTACCGGGTGCTGACTGCTGCCAATGGCCAACAGGCACTCCAGGTCTACCGTTCCACAGCCGGAATAAACCTGGTGCTGACCGATATGATGATGCCAGAGATGAATGGGCAGCAACTCGTGGAGGAGCTGAGCAGAATAGCGCCCGATTGTCGCATCGTCGTCATGACCGGTTATGTCCTGTCCGACGACCTCCAACGGCTAAACCACGAGGCAAAATGGCGCATCGTTCCCAAACCCCTCGACACCAACGCTCTATCCCAGGCCATACGCCAGACCCTGGACGGCCAAAGGCCACAAAAGAAAGGAGCATAGAGTGGCGCAGCCACAGATTCTGGTGATCGACGACAACCGACGCACCGTAAAAGCGCTGGAATACGTCCTGAAAAAGAACGGTTTCGAGGTCCTCACTGCCTTCAATGGACCGGCCGGGCTGAGAATAGCGCGCGAACAAAAGCCCAACCTGATCATCCTGGATATCATGATGCCGGTCATGGACGGTTACGAAGTCTGCCGGCGATTGAAGCAAGACCCGGAAACAGAACACATCGCGGTATTGATGCTCACCGGCCGGGGCCGGCTGGATGGCTCAGACGTCACCAGCCACCTGTTGCACTTGCGCACCCAGGAACAGATGGAGGGGTATGCGGCCGGCGCTCTGGAATTCCTCAGCAAACCTATCGGCCCCAAAGAGTTGATCAAACATATCAAAGCCCTTCTCTGGACCGATGGCCTCGCAGGTTAAAACCCTCTCCTAACCAAGAAAAAAAGGCCTTGTGTCCTGGTGCCTTGGTGGTGTATTTTCTTGCCAGACGTGCAAGGATTTAAGATACGAACTCTGGTCAGAAACCGGCCGCCGATCGGCCCGCCAGCCAACCGGTAGAAAAGGCCGCCTGCAAGTTATAGCCCCCGGTATCAGCATCCACATCCAACACCTCGCCAGCGAAATAAAGCCCGGCCACCAGACGCGATGCCATACTGCGTGAATCGACCTGGCGCGTGTCCACGCCGCCAGCGGTGATGATGGCCTCGTTCCAGGAACGATGACCGCTCACCTCGAAGCGAAAATCTTTCAGCCAGGCCCGCAGCCGTCGCCGTTCCTGCGCCGAAATCTGATGCCCCACCCGATCGGGAGAAATGCCCGTCAACTCGATGCACACCGGGATCAGTTTGCCGGGCAGCAGCGACTTGAGCAGCGTGTGGAACTGGCGTTTGCCGTTCAGATCGAAATCGCGCAGCAGACGGGCATCCAGCCGGGATTCGTCGAGCGCCGGCTTCAGGTCGATGCTCAACGCCACCCGTTGACCCAGACGCAACGCATCAACGGCCTGTCGACTCAACGAGAGCACGATCGGGCCAGACAACCCAAAATGGGTGAACAACATTTCTCCAAAAGCCTCTGCCTGTAACTTTCCATCGACCAACAGGCGCACAGTCACGTTGCGCAGGCTCAGACCCTGCAACCTGGGGGCCACGTCGCCGGCTGTCTCCAGCGGCACCAACGCCGGTCGAACAGGCGCAATGCCATGCCCCACCGAGCCGGCCAGGCGATAACCATCGCCGGTGGAGCCCGTGCCGGGATACGACGCCCCACCCGTGGCGACGATCACCGCATCGGAGTGAAAAGCGCGTCCGGCGACCACTGCCCCTATCACGCCCCCGCCTTCAACCAGCAGACGTTCCACCGGCGAGCGGGTGTACACCGTCACCCCGGCCTCGTGCACCCAGCGCAACAGCGCCTCCACCACCTCCGTGGCCCGATCGCTGGCAGGAAAGACGCGCCCTCCCCGCTCGGTGACGGTGCTGACGCCCAGCTTGTCGAAAAAGGCCAGCAGATCGGCGGCAAAGAATCGAGAAAACGCCTGCCACAAAAACCGCCCGTTTTCACCAAAATGGGTGATAAAGTCTGGCAGCGGAGCGACGTTGGTCAGATTACAGCGCCCCTTGCCGGTGATGCCCAGTTTGCGGCCTGGACGTGGCATCTTTTCCAGCAGCAGTGTTTCCGCGCCCATCTGCGCTGCCTGCCCGGCGGCCATGAGACCGGCCGCCCCCCCACCGACGACCAGCACACGCCGTGTGGTCACGTCGCCTCTCCCCTGCTCCACGGAAAGCGCCGCCAGATGGCCTCCGGCTCAAAAGGCCCACCGTGAGCCGGCCAGACGCACGTTGGCGCCAGCTCCATGACCTTTTTGATGCTCTGCCTGAGCCGGGCCATGTCATCGGCAAAGAGCGGATACGACGGACGTCGCCATAACAGGCTGCCCATGAGCAGATCGCCCACCATCACCTGACCATCAGCCAGCGCCACCGATATGGAGCCGGGCGTGTGCCCCGGTGTAGGTATCACCCTGGCAGCCACACCATAACCAGCCAGGTCTGTCTCACCTTCAAGAAGAATATCCGGCTCGACGGCTGGGGGTGTGGCACTTTTTTGCAGCCAGAACAGCCACGACGCCAGCCGCCCAACCAGACCCACCGGCCGCAGGGCAATGTTCGCTCCCTGGCGCAACAACTCGACATCGCCGCGATGCATGGCAATCGGCGCGCCGGTCAACGCCCTCAACTCCCCGGCGCTGCCGGCGTGATCGACGTGACCGTGCGTCAAAAGAAGCAGGGAAACATCGCTGCCAGACAGGCCCTGTTCCGCCAGCCCGGCGAGAATGGCCGCTGCGTGGCCCGGCTGGCCGGTATCCACCAGCACCGTCTGTTTACCTCTCAGGAGAAACACCCGGACCATGCCCAGAGAGAGCGGCACAACGGTCGCAGAATCGTTCATCACCCAGCCTCCCCCATACCGTCACTCTTCTGGCAAAACGGTCACCGCCCCTTTGATAAACTCTCGCAGCACGGTGGTGGCATAGGCCCCTTTGGGCAGCGCCAGCTCGATCGACACCCCTTCCGGATGCGGATCGAGCGCCAGTCGCCAGGGAAATAGACGCGCCGCCCGACGGCTACCCTCCAGCCGCGCACGTCCGAGCATGTCCGGCGTCAGGTCTGCCGCAGACAACACAGCCTGCTCCAGCGTGCCCGGCTGGCCCTCTGCCCGGCGCATTCGACTGCCATAGATCGGGCCGGTATAAGTGATCTCCCGGCGCTCGAAGCGTGGCTCCTCCAGGCTGAGGTCGAGCACGTCGAAAAGGCCGCCGGTATCGAGTTTTTTGGCCACATCGCCGATCAGTAGCTGCTCGAACCAGCCCTGCTGGATACGCGCTGCCAGATAGGCATTGAACAACGCCGATTGGTAAGCCGCGAGCAGAAATCGCTTCACCCACCGTTCGTGAGGCCCACGGCCAAATAACACCTGGCGCCCTCGCAACGCATTATCGGCCTGCAGGCCAAAACGCTGCGCGCCGTAATAGTTGGGCACACCGTGCCGCTCCAGTTCTTGGGCAATGAGCTTTGCCATGGCCAGCGCATTTGGATTGGGGTACAAAATCACTATGCGAAAGATATTGCCCAGCAGATGGCCGGCCCGCAATTTGTTGCGATGGCGACGCACCCACTCGATCTCGACCGGCAGGGCGTCCTGGATGCGCTGCTTTACCTGCCCTTCATCGGCCCTGGGCAGCAGCAGCGACAAGACCTGTGTCGCCCGAGCCTGTTTATCCTTCAGCCCGGCGCAACCCACATCCACCTCTCGCAGGCCAAACAAATCCGCCAACCGCCGTTGAAGGTCGCGCGTTGTCCAGCCCTCGCGCGTCAGACAGACATAGACGTGATCGCCCTCACCCGCCGGTTCGTACAGCGGCATCTCTTGGACGACAAAATGGGCCGGCGTGGCCTTGATCTGGCCGCCGATGCCCGGCAGTTCTGGCGTGATGAACGGCAGCGCGCTTACAGGCTGGGTGATAAACGATTCGAGCCAGCGGCGATCCAGATCGTCCATTTTGGGCCATCACTCGTAGACAACGAACGCCTGAGGGTGGCGCAGCGGGTGAGTGGTATAAATCCGCATCAGACGAGCATCCAGATCGAACAGGGTAGTACAGTGGGTGACGCTGCCATCTGGCGGCGTGGCTGTGCGATAGATGGGATAGGGATGGTCTCCCTCGTCGCCCAAAAGGCCCAACACGCCGGCGACATCCAGCCACGATTTTCCCGTCAAGAGTTGATCGGCCCGCTCCAAGCGCGCCCGGCTGGAAGGATGAACCTGCTGTCTCACGGCATCGAGGCGCCGGTAATGATTGGTGTGGAAATAACAGCCCTGCACCTCGTGGACGTGATGCGTCTCCGGCGCAACCTCCACGACGACCACCCGCCGTTCGATTGTCGAGCCGACCGTATAACTAAAGCCCGACGCCCGACCCGGCGCCGTCACCCGCGCGATGGCGTCGTCGATGGAGCGCGCCTCCAGCAGCGAACGGGCGATAAACTGGCGGGCCAGGCCGGGGCGGATTTCCTCAGGTCGCACATGATCCACCGAAAAACAGATGCCGGCGTCGTTCATGCCAAAAGCATTGCCGCAGAGAAAGCCAGGGTAAGCCAGCGCGGTAAACGTGGGCTTGTTCTCCACCTGGGCCCGGACGAGGTACATGTTGCCACGGAACGCCGGGTCGGCGTCCTCGTTGTGGCCGATCAGGGCGGCCTCGGCGGCGACGACGGCGCAGTCGGAGCAGCCCCGGCCGGCCTCGATGCTCACCCAGGCCGCATATTCCCCTCGCGCGTTCACCAGAAACAGCTCGTCGAAATCGCGCCCGGCCCCCTGGGCCAGACCTTCCAGCTCGTATATGTAATCCGGGTAGCGGGCGCGGTTGATTTCGAGCATCTGGCTGAATATTCTTTGCCCCTCGGCCGTGCGGTGAAAGGGCAAAAGCTGTTGCTGAAAAAAGTCGTACCGATCCAGGGCGAGATGGATTTTGTCGGCGAACCGTTGCCCCATGGCCCGGCCCACGTCAAAGTGAGAACCCGCCGCCTGAACCAACTCTAAAGAGATAACCGGTTCGTTCATGTATCCGCTCCTTGTGACGATCCGAGATCCAAAAGTTCCTGCCGCTCCTGATCGCTGAGAAAGGCAATACGCAACGCGTTGCGCTGCGCCTGCTGCGCCAGCGCCGGCGTGAGGCCCGCTGCCGGCGCGGCCACCTCGTATTCGTGGCGCAGGTCGATGGCGCTGATGCCGGGGTCGTCGGTGTTGATGGTCGCCAACAGGCCACGATCCAAAAAACGTCGTAATGGATGGCTGGCATAATCCGGCACGGTGCTGGTCTGCACGTTGCTGGTCAGGCACGATTCGATGCCGATCTGATGCCCGGCCATATAGTCCAACAGCGACGGATCTTGCATCGCCCGCACGCCGTGACCAATACGCACCGCCCCCAACTCCTGGATGGCCTGCCACACACTCTGCGGGCCCGCCATCTCGCCGGCGTGGACCGTGATCTGCCAGCCGGCCTCTCTGGCGCGGCGGAAATGATCGGCAAACCAGGTTGCCGGCCAGTTCACCTCGTCGCCGGCCAGGTCTAGAGCCACGATGCGGCGCCGCTGGCTGAGCAGGGCCGCCAGCTCCTGGCCGGTCGCCTGCAGGCCGTAGGTGCGGCTGAGAATGCCGATCAGGTTCACCCTGACGCCAAAATCGCGCGCGCCAGCCGCGATACCATCGACCACGGCCTCGACCACGGCGGCAGGGTGCAGGCCGTGGGGCTGGGCCATGAACCAGGGGCTGAAACGCAGCTCGATATAGTCGATGCCCTCACGCTGTGCGTCCTGAACGTTTTCATATGCCACGCGGCGGCAGGCATCCGCATCCACCAGCACACCGATCAGGTATTGAAACTTGTCGATAAAGGCCATCACGCCGGGGCGGGGTTCTGTCACCTGAACGTGCGGTCGCAACCCTTCCACATCCCAGGCAGGCAGCGGCAGGTTGTGTCGCCGGGAAAGGTCTAGAATGGTCTCCAGACGCACGTTACCGTCCAGGTGGCGGTGCAGGTCGATGAGAGGCCAAGAGGGGTCAAACATCCATCTATCCTCCAGACGGCCTCAGACCCACAGCAGGGTCATGACGGCGCACACGGCAGTGATGAGCAGCGAGATGACAAAGGTGGTACGGATCACCTGCGCTTCCTCGCCGATGCGGTCGATGCTGGCCGAGGCGTTTTGTAGTTTGGCCGGTGAGATGACGCTCGCCAGGCCGCCGCCGATGCCACTGGCAGCCGCGATGAGCACCCCTTCCAGCCCGATCCTCTCTGCCGTCTCCAGGTGAAGGGCGGTGAGCATGGCAATCGACGACGTCTCGGAGCCGCTGATAAAGCCACCCAGCAGTCCGAGGAACGGAGCCACCAGAGGGTAGAACCGCCCAAAGGTCGAGGCCGCCACCCCTGCCACCACGTAGACCATGTTGCGGTCGGTATGGATCAATTCCCAGTTGGCGTTTTTGCCGGAATGATTGATGACAAAAGCGATAGCAAAAAAGACCGCCGCCGCCAGCACCGGGCGGGGCGCACGCTGCCACCACTTGCGCAGTGAGGCCCCAAGCTGCGCCGGGGTCGGTTTCAAAAAAGGCAGGGTCAGAACGGTGCTCACCAGAATCCAAAAGTAGGCCTGCCAAAAGAGACGCACCCTTTCTGGCGCACCAGGCACGATCGTCAACGGCATGGCCAGGCGATTAAAGGTCAGATCCAACAGCGGCAAAAATGGCGCGTTGACCAGCAGCGAGGCAATCGTCAGGACGATCCAGGGGGAAGCGGCGGCTGCCAACGACAGCCGCCGCTCGGCAGCGAGATCCCCTGGCCCCAAGACGGTACGATCCAGCAGCGGGCGGCCCCTGAGCCTGAGATAAACCAACATCGCCAGGATCACCGCCAGCCCGGCAGCGATGCCGGTGAGCGTCACCAGACCCACAGCGTTCATCAGAATGGCGGTGCAACCGGCGGTCAGTCCGGCGATCAACGTTGGCGCAAGGCCATGCCGCACCAGCTTCCAGCGACCCACCATCCACACCATGCCCAGAGCAATACAGGTGCTGATCACGGGCATGTAACGGGCAAAATAGACGCCGACGCTCTCCACAGGCCGGCCCACAAAACTGGCAAAGACCACCGCCGGGATGCCGAGCAAGGCATACGTGCACAGGGCATCGTAGCCAATGGCCGGCAAGGCGATGGCGGCAAAAGAAGAGTAACCCAGAGCCAGCATGATCGGCGGCAAGATCGATACCGGCACCGCCCCCAGAGCCGTCAGCAGCGTGCCCAGACCGATGTTGATGAGCATGATCTGCACCACCCGATCTTGCGGGGCCACCGATTTGACGAGCGCCACCACCCGGGCAATCGCCCCCGTCTCCAGCATGATCGTCACCTGCAGGATAGAGGTTGCCACCACCAGCGTTATGGGCAACGAGGCCACCAGCCCGGCCAGGCTGGCTCGCAGGGCCACGATCAGAGGCGTCTGGAAAAAGAGACAGGCCACCACGAGCGTCACCCCCCAACCGATCCAGCCGGCGGTATCGGCGGCGGTGCGGCGCACCACGAGCAGCAAAAAAATGACGATCACCGGCAAAAGCGCCAGCAACAACGCCACCAGATTCACCCCTGCAACCTCCGCTTCATGAAACGCTCCAAGATCACGGCCCGGTCGTGAAGCTGAACCTGATCGCCCACGTGGAGCGTATGGCGTGGTTTGCTGCTCCAGGCGCGACTGGTCTGGAACACAGCCAGCGGCGTGCCGGGTTCGGCGTGATCGGTCTTGATGTAAACCTGACCCACCAACTGACCTTCGGTATCGATAGAGCAACTGGTGATTTTGCCCACCACCCGCCCCTTGAGACTGATCACCGGATCGCCGGGTTGTGGCACGCGGACGCTCCGTTCCAGCATACGAAAGCGCGCCACCACCCCACCGCGCCGCGCCTCGTCGGCGATGAAACGCCGCCGCCCCACGAAAAACGGCTTGTAGGTCTTGACATAGCTGTCAAAGCCGGCGTCGCCCGGTCCCAGATCCAACACACCGGCCAGCTCGTGACCGTAGAGCGGCAGGCCGGCCTCGATGCGTAGACTATCGCGCGCCGCCAGCCCGATCGGCGCCAGGCCAAACGGCCGGCCGGCGACCATCAGCGCCTCCCACAACGCAACCAGTTGATCCGGGTGGACGAACAGCTCGAAACCCCAGGCTTCGCCCGTATAGCCGGTGCGAGCGATGATGAGATCGAAACGGCTGTCTGAGCCCGTGGCCGCATCACCCAACCTGCCCTGCATCACCTCGGTGCGACGCAAATGACGCAGGCGGTAGAGTGTCTCGGCGTCGCCGCCCAACGCCTCCAGAATACGGCGCGACTCTGGCCCTTGCAACGCCAGGTCCACCCGGCGGTCGCTGCCGCTTTCTGGCGCGCGCAGGTCTCGAATCTGAGTGGTGCAGGTCAGCCGCACCCAGGGTCGTTGGAGATCGATACGCACTGCTCCCCGATTGACGGCGTTGAGCCAGGCCCAGTCTTTGTCGTTGTTGGCAGCGTTGACCACCATCATGTAGCGTTCGTCTGCCAGGCGATAGATCATCACATCGTCGATCACACGGGCATGCGGCGAGAGTAAATAACCGTACTGCGACTCTCCCACTCCCAACCGACCCACGTCGTTGGTGGTGACGAGATCGAGAAAGGCGCGGGCGTTGGGGCCACAAAAGTCAAAAATGCCCATGTGTGACACATCGAAAAGACCGGCAGCCGTACGCACGGTCACGTGCTCCTCCTGGACACTGCTGTAGCGCACCGGCATCTCCCATCCGGCAAATTCGACCAGACGCGCTCTCAGGGTCTGGTGCGTTTCGTAGAGAGGTGTGCGCCTGACCACCCCCTCCTCTGCCACGCGCCAGGCAAACTCTGGAAGCGCCTCTCCCCTGGGGGCCTCACTCAAACCATCCACGCCGATAAAGTAGGGTTTGTGAGCGCAGACAGGGCCTGGCGCCGTCTCTTCGACGGGCTGTTCGGCCTGTTCCAGGTGGCGTACGATCACCGGCCCAGGTAACTTGGCGTTGGGGTCATCCGGATCGAGCAACACATAGCCGTCAGAGAGGGCGCGCAGCCAGGCCGCGACACGCTGGCACACGTTAGACGGCACGGTCAGCCGGTAGCGCTGCCCCTCTTCCACACAGCAGAGCATACCTTCGGCCATGAGACGGCCATCTCTTTCCAGCAGGCGGGTGGGCTGATAGTCGCCCCGGCGCAGGCAGTAGACGTCGTTGGTGGTGGCCAGTTGCAGGAACTCGCGGGCATGCTGACCCTGGATCTCGAGCGTGACTGCCCCGTCTGCGCCACAGTCATCACGGTCGACGATGAGATCGTAGTGCGGGTAGCCAGAATGGCGCGGCGTGTAATCCAGATCGGCGGCCTCGGCCAGTTGAGCCACCCGACGCTTGGCCTCTTTGAGCGCGTCCAAGTCAACGTGCGCCCGGTGGAGTGGGCCGAAAAGCCCGGCGTAGGTAAACGGCACGCAGCTCTTGAGCACCAGGGCAACGACCTCGGCCAACTGGTCCATCTCTGGCTCTCTGAGGCCACGCTGCGTGACCCACGGCGTACCCAGTCGGATGCCACTCGCCAGGCCAGCGGTTTCGTCGCCGGGAATGGTATTACGGTTACAAACGATTCCGGCCACATCCAGGATGCGGGCGGCCACATCACCCATGAGCGGCGCGCCATCGGCAGCGCGAACGCTCTTACAATCCACCAGCAACAGGTGGGTATCGGTGCCACCATAGGGGATACGCAAGCCGTGGGCTGCCAGGGCCTGAGCCAGCCGGGCGGCATTGGTCACGATCTGCCGTTGCAGGGCACGAAACTGCTCCGTCTGAGCCAGGTGAAAGGTAGTGGCGATGGCCGCGATGGTATTGACGTGGGGGCCGCCCTGCTCGCCGGGAAAGACCGCCCGGTCGATGCGCCGCGCCAGGCGGCGATCGGTGGTAAGGATGCACGCCCCACGCGGGCCGGTGAGGGTCTTGTGGGTGGTAAAGGTGATCGCGTGGGCCAGGCCCACCGGTGAGGGGTAAACGCCCGCCACCACCAGACCCGCCACGTGCGAGATATCGGCCAGCAGATAGGCGCCCACCTGGTCGGCGATCTGGCGAAAGCGAGCCCAGTCGGCGGCCCAGGGATAAGAGGTAAAGCCGGCGATGATCATACGCGGCTTGTGCTGGCGGGCCAGGTCGGCGATGCGGTCGTAATCGAGCAACTCGGTCTGTGCATCTACCGAATAAAAAACCGAGCGGTACACCTGACCGGTGCGGTTGGCCGGACTGCCGTGGGTGAGGTGACCGCCGTGCAGCAGCGACATGCCCATCACCGTATCGCCCGGCTTGAGCAAGGCAGAATAGACGGCGTTGTTGGCCGGAGCGCCGGAAAGGGGTTGCACGTTGGCGTAAATATCCTCCACACGCACCCGCTCGTTGGCAAAAGCCTCGGCGCAGCGTCGCTGGGCCAGCGCTTCTACAATGTTGGCATATTCCACACCCTTGTAGTAGCGACGGTCGGAATAGCGGCGAAAATCGGTGAGCTGGCGCTCGTAATCCAGAATTCCAGTCTCATCCTGTTCGTGCATCGCCGGATGAGGATAACCCTCAGCGTAGATGTTTTGAAAGACCGAGCCCTGGGCCTCGCGGATGGCGGCAGGTGGGGTGCTCTCGGAGGGAATCAGGATCAGCTTGCGGGCCTGGCGCTCTGCCTCATAGTCGATCAGTCGGGCCACAGCGGCATCCAATTCGGCCAGACTGCCACGAAAAAGGAAATCACCCCTGGATTTCATCTCTGAACTCCTCGTTCGATAGTCTCCCTACAGAGTATTGACAGCGATCATGGTGCCGGTTGGCTGACAGAACTCGATCTCCACTTGATTGGAGGTAAGAATGGGACACGGATTTCACAGAGCCACACGGGTCACCAGGTTTTTTAGCCG
The DNA here is from genome assembly GCA_049324835.1 of Chloroflexota bacterium. Lineage (GTDB taxonomy): Bacteria > Chloroflexota > Anaerolineae > CAYNKW01 > CAYNKW01 > JBMOMT01. The sequence goes on from JBMOMT010000064.1 coordinate 148,083, forward strand.
CGAAATCCGTGCGCCTCCGTGTCCCAAAAGATTGGCCAGTCAATTCCGAAATCAAAAACAAAACCACCAAGGAATCCAAGACCTGGCGTTTTTTCCCTGGTGGTGAAAACCCCCGCCCCGAATCACTCAGGAAATGCGGCCTTCCAGAATCCGGGCCACCGTGGGGAAAGCTGCCGTATCGGTGTGGGGCAAAAAGAGCGCCTTGGTGAACTCGTCGTAAAAGGTGTTGTCGGCTGAGAGCTCCAGGTAGGTCATCTTGCTGGCGATATCCACCACCTCGCGGCGCATATCCGGGCAGAGCAGCGCGGTAAAGGCGCCGAGCGCCGAGGTATTGCCCAAAAAATGAAACCTGTCCCAGGGCATATCGGGCAGCAGGCCAATCTGGATGGCCTTTTCCACGTCGATGTATTTGCCAAAGGCGCCGCCGATCAGCACCTGCTCCACGTCGGCCAGTTGAAGCCCCACACTCTGCACCAGCACCGAAAAGCCGGCATAGATGGCTGCCTTGGCCCGCAGCAGGTTCTCGATGTCTACCTCGGTGATGACAATGTCCTCGTTTTTGTGCTGCGTTTCGTCCATCCAGGCGATGACATACTCCCAGCCGTGTTCACCCTTGCGGATGCGTGAACTGTCCAGATCGTGATTCAGCTTGCCGCCTTTATCGATCACGCCGGTGACAAACATCTCGGCCAACAAGGCGATGATGCCCGAACCACAAATGCCCTGCGGCGGCACGCCGCCGATGGTGCGATAGGTGGGCTCGTAGGTATCGGTGTTGACCCACACCTCTTCGATGGCGCCCAAGGTGGCCCGCATGCCAGAGCGCACACCAGAGCCTTCGAAAGCGGGGCCAGCAGAGCAGGCGCACGAGATGAGCCAGTCGTTGTTGCCCAACACGATCTCGCCGTTGGTGCCCACGTCGATGAACAGGGTCAACATTTCGGTGGCAAACATCTTGGAGCTCAACACGCCGGCAGTGATATCGGCGCCCACGTAACTGCCGATGCCCGGCAGGCAATCGACTGTGGCCTCTGGATTGATGTGCAGCCCCAGCTCACGCGCCCGCACCGGCAAGGGATGGTTGACCGTGGGAATGAACGGTTCGCGCCGGATCGGCTCCGGCCAGAGGGCCAGAAACAGGTGAATCATGGTGGTGTTGCCGGCCACCGTCATACGATGGATGTGGGCCGGTGAAATATCCTGCCGCTGGCACACTTCTTCGATGAGGCCGTTGAGCGTTTGTATCACCAGACGTTGCAGGTGCTCCAAGCCACCTTCGCGTTTGGTGTAAACGATGCGCGAGATGACGTCTTCGCCGCAGGCGATCTGGCCGTTGTAGGCGATGGCGGTATCGACCACCTGGCCGCTCTTCATCTCGACCAGGTAAACCACGTTGGAGGTGGTGCCAATGTCGACCGCCACGGCATAGAGTGGCGCATCGACGCAATTGCCCGCCAGGATGTCCAACAGACGCGGCTGAGCATCGCCGGCCCAGGTGCTCATCTCCAGCACCAGCGTCACGTCCCAGTCGGCGGCGCGCAGCGTTTGAGCCAGCCGCCGCAGCAGGGGCAGATCGATCCACAGATCGCCAATGCCATGCTGTTGCGCCAGTGCGCGCTTGAGCCGGTCTACGTCTGTGGTCTGATCCATGAGACTGGGCGGCTCGATGCTCAGGTGAAATTGCTGCAACTCGGGCCTCACCGTCCAATCGCAAGTCACCGGCAGCTCGACGACCCTGGCCGTCTGTTTTTCGCTGGGCATCTTGCGCACGATCATCTCTTCTTGCGGCGGCACAAACACCGTCACGTCGCTCTGAACGTAACTCTGGCAGGCCAGCGCATACCCCTGCTCCAACTCGGTGCCCGAAAGGCGGCTGATAGCGCGCCGCTGCACCCGGCCTTCTTCGATCACCACTTTGCACCGGCCACAACGCCCCTGCCCACCACAGGGCAGGTTGACGCTCAGACCGGCTGCTTCTATCGCATCCGAAAGGCTGGCGCCCGCAGGCACGCGCGCCGTCTGGCCGCTGGGGTGAAACGTACAGACAAACGTTGCTTTCTCGTCCGTTTGACGGTTAACCATGCTGACCTCGGTATCACGTTGATGGTGTGGGTTCGCGTTCAGAATTTTATCACAAACGACCCGGTTAGGCCAATCGTCGACCGCGCATCCGGGGCGACGGTCAATCGCTGCTTTCGACGGGCAAGCGCCCTCGCTTTTCCGGAAAACGGGGCAGCACCGTGACCCACAGCGGCAGCACGGTCGAATCGCCATCGGCCAGATCGGCCGGGGCTTTGATGGACGGCCCTTTGCCGCCGACAGCCGGATAAACGGCCAGCGAGGTGCCAGGCTCGGCGTAGCGTCGATCCACCAGCGCCAGGCCCACCTGCATCCCGCCGACCAGTGTGCAACTGGTCACACGTCCCACGTAATGGCCGCGCTTGTTGACCACCGCCTCGCCGCCGCGCAGCGCCCGCACACCCGTTTCGTCCACCTGAAAACGCACCAGCGTCCGCCAACTCTGGGCCGCCCGCGCCATCGCCGCCTTGCGCCCGACGAAAAACGGCTTGTGATATTTGACATAGCCGGCAAAACCTGCCTCGTGGGGGATGATGTCCAGCGGGCCGGCCAACTCGTGACCGTAAAGCGGCAGCCCGGCCTCGATGCGGGTGCTATCGCGGGCCGCCAGACCACACGGCCGGACGCCCAACGACGCCCCCCTGTCCAGCGCCAGATTCCAAAACTCGACCGCCCGATCCGGGTGGACGAATATTTCATAACCCACGTCCTCGCCGGTGTAACCGGTGCGCGCCAGGATCACATCGATGCCGCAAAGCGTCACCTCGATGAGATCCGTGCGCCGCAGCCGGGCCAGCGCGTCCCTGACGCCGGCCTCGTCGGTGAGCGCCTGCAGGATAACCCGCGAGGCCGGGCCCTGCAGCGCCAGGTCGACGCGCCGGTCGGCCCCGGAAGTTGGGTCTTTGAGATCACGCAGCACCGCCTGGCCTTCGATGGTCATGGCCGGGTTGTCGCGGTCGAGGATCACCTGCCCTTCGTTGACCGCCACAAGCCAGGCCCAGTCTTTTTCCGCGTTGGCCGCGTTGACCACCACCAGAAAACGATCCCGGGCGCGGCAGTAGACCATAATGTCGTCGATGACGTTGCCATCGGGGTCGAGCAGATAGGCATACTGCGATTGGCCGGGGTCGAGCCAGCGGATGTAATTGGTACTCACCGTATCCAAAAAACTGGCGGCGTGGGGGCCGCTCACCTCCAGCACACCCATGTGAGCCACATCGAACAGACCCGCCGTCTGCCGAACGGCCTGATGTTCCTCGCCGACGCCGCTATACCAGACCGGCATCTCCCAGCCGGCAAAAGGCACGATCTTGCGCGTGAGGGCCCGATGCGTCTCGAACAGGGGTGTCCGGCGCAGCGGGACGTCCTCCGGCTCGCTCCAGGAGAACTCGTTTTTATCCGATTTGGGCCGCACGCACGCCAGCGCAGCCTGACCGACGAAATAGGGTTTGGTCAGAGCAAAAAGCTCACCGTGACCGTTCTGAAAAATCGCAAGCGCGTCGCTGCCGGCATCCAGACCGTCTCGTCGACCTGCCATCTCGGCGCGAAAGGCCAGCGCGGCCTGCATCACCGCCGGGTCTTCACAGCCATCGAGCGTCAGATCCGTCACCACCACCGGGCCTTGCACCTTACGATGAACGTCGTCGTCGTCAAAGAGCAAGTAACCATCGGAAAGACCTCGCAGCCAGGCCTTGACCCGTTCGTGGGCCGCGGCATGGGTCAACAGCAGGTAACGATCGCGCTGCCGCTCGTCGGCGGCCAACCGCAGCAGGCGCACGTCATCGATCAGCCGGCCGTGACGATCCAGCAGCAGCGTGCGTCCCTCTTCACCCGGCTCCAACGAGGCCACATCGGCCGTGCCCACTTCTTGCAAAAAGGGTCTGGCCCGCCAGCCGCTCAGCAGCAGCACACCACCACCCTCCGGCGCGGCGGCTTCGCCCTGAAAAAAATAGTGCGGATAACGGCTGCCCCGCGATGCCGGCTCGGCAGCGGCGCGGTCGGCCAGCTCCGCCACGTCCTTTTTGACCACCTCCAGCAGCTCCAGATCGAGTTTGCCACGGGGCAGCTCACCCGCCAGTCCGAGATAGTGAAACGGGTGAATGGCCTTGAGCAGCCGGGTGATGGCGTCGGCGATGGCATCCATCTCTGCTGGCCCCATGCCGCGCTGCGTGACCCACGGCGTGCCCAACCGCACGCCACTGGCCAAAGCGGTGAGTGTATCGCCGGGGATGGTGTTTTTGTTGGCTACCAACCCGGCCAGCTCCATGATCCGCACCGCCACCTCGGCCCGCAGCGGCTCGCCGGTGGGCGTCTGGAGGGCGCGCAAGTCGATCAGTAACAGGTGGGTATCGGTGCCGCCGTAGGCCAGCTTCATGCCTCGCTTTTCCAGCGCGGCCGCCAGCGACCGGGCGTTTTCGATGATGCCGCGCATCATCCGCCGGAACGCCTCCGTGCGGGCGATCTCGAAAGCGACGGCCATGGCAGCAAATTTGTTGGTATGGGGTCCACCCTGGGCGCCGGGGAAAACGGCCATGTCGATGCGGCTGGCAATGTCCTCATCGGTGCTCATGATGACCGCGCCGCGCGGGCCGCACATGGTTTTGTGCGTCGTAAAGGTCACCACATCGGCCCAGCCGATGGGGCTGGGATAGGCCCCCGCCGCCACCAAACCTGCCGGATGGGCGATGTCAGCCATCAGGTAGGCCCCGCAGGCATCGGCGATGTCGCGGAAGCTGGGCCAATCTGGCGCCCAGGGATACGAGGTGTAACCGGCCACGATGATTTTGGGCCGTTGGGCCAATGCCTGGGCTCGAATCTGGTCGTAATCCAGTTGTCCGCCACGATCCACCCCATACGAGACCACGCGGTAACGTCGTCCGGAAATATTGAACTCGCTGCCGTGAGTCAGATGACCGCCCTGGAACAGGTCCATGCCCATCAGCGTGTCACCAGGCTCCATGAGGGCATCGTACACTGCCAGGTTGGCGGCCGCTCCAGAGAGCGGCTGAACGTTCACCAAAATATCCGGCGCGGCCACGCGCTCGTTGGCAAAGATGGCGGCGCAACGTCGCTGGGCCAGCGTCTCTACAAAATGAACGTAATCGGCCCCTTTGTAAAAACGACGGTCGGCATAGCGGCGATAATAGGCCAGTTGATGGGCCAGATCGAGCAGCAGGGCCTCGTCGTCGCGGGTCATACGCAAAGGTGGATAGCCCTCCGCATAGATGTTGTTGAACACACTGCCCAACGCCGCCCGCACCGGCGCGGGCGCGATGCTCTCTGAAGGGATGAGGATGATGCGTCGCGCCTGGCGCTCCTCTTCCAGATGGATCATGCGCGCCACCGCCTCATCTACATCAGCCAGGTCTGCTCCAAAAAACGCCTGCCGATACTCTGTCATGGTTCGCTCCTCGATCTCGTGCTGCTACCCGCAACAAGACAAAAAGCCGAACGCTCGAGTTTGCACCCCCAATAGCGATCGGCTACCGATAATGTACGCTGCTCCTTTGCGCCAAATTAGAGAATGGTCGGCCCATGTGACGCTATTGTATCACAACTCTAGAGCGAGGGCAAAGACCAGCGCGAGCGGTTGACGCCGCCGCATTGTGGTGATAGAATGGAGCGTGTCACCTCAACCGCGTAACACCTGATGACATTCAACATTGGAGGGGCAAATGGCTCACCTGCAAGGCCATACGAGCGTGTTGGATCTGATCGTCCAGGGGGATCTGGTTCTGCCAGGAGGATTGTTGCCGGATGGCGCGGTGGGTATCCTGGATGGTCGCATTGCAGCCATTTCCGGCCCGCAGGCCCTGCCGCCGCACCGCGCCAGGATCGATGTCAGAGGCCGATACGTCTTTGCCGGCTTTGTCGACGCCCACGTTCACTGCTACAGCACACCCAACGAGGGTTTTACTGCTGCCACCCGTTCCGCCGCCGCCGGCGGCGTGACCACCATCATCGAGATGCCTTACGATCTCGGTCGCCCGGTCATTTCTCTAGAACGGTTCCTGGACAAACAGGCCCGCCTGGAAGCAGAAAGCCTGGTAGACGTCGCCTTATTGGCCACCATCAAAAAAACCGGCGGGCTGGATCAGATACCACTGATGGCCCAGGCGGGGGCCTGTGGTTTCAAGATGTCACTGTACGAGACGGATCCCGATCGTTTCCCCAGAATCCCAGACTTTGAGTTGTTGCAGGCGTTTGCGCTCATCCGCCAGACAGGGCTGCCGGTGGGGTTACACGCCGAGAACGACGAGCTGGTGCAATGGGCCACCCACAACCACCGGGCCAGCGGCGACGATGCCAGAACACACTGCCACAGCCGGCCGCCCATCACCGAGTCGAGCGCGGTGCTCAAGGCGTTGGAATTCGCCCACGAAACCGGGGTGCACCTGCACATCTATCACGCCAGCCTGGCCCGTACGTTCGAGCTGCTGAACTGGTATCGTCAACAAGGCACACGGGTCACCGCCGAGACCTGCCCGCACTACCTGGCGCTTGCCGAGAAAGACATGGATCGGCTGGGCGCACGCGCCAAAATCAACCCACCCTTACGAGCCGCCGGCGAGGGTGAAAAACTGTGGGCGCTGTGCGCTGCCGGCCAGGTGGATCTGATCACCTCGGATCATGCGCCCTGGAGCCTGGAGCACAAATCTCGGCCCAACATCTTTGACAACGCCTCCGGAGCGCCGGGCGTCGAGACGCTGGCGCCGCTCGTTTTCAGCGAAGGGGTCGCCAAAGGTCGACTGACCGTCCACGATATGGCACGCCTGCTGGCGCAGCGACCGGCCGAGGTTTTTGGCCTCGCGCCGCGCAAGGGCAGCATCCGCGTCGGCGCCGATGCCGATCTGACGGTCATCGATCCAAGCGCCGAATGGACGCTCGATGAACGCCGCCTGCATTCCTCCGCCGGTTGGAGCCCTTATGACGGCTGGCCTTTAAAAGGCCGCATCAGCCACACCATCGTTCGCGGCCAGGTGGTTTTTGATGGCGACCGGGTGACAGCCGAGCCGGGCAGCGGTCGGTTTGTGCCCGGCCAGCCTATCACCGACGCCCCCTGATTGGCGCCGTTTCACCCTCGAGCATCCAGGAGTAAAAAATGGATGGATCAGACCCGTTTCGTAACATCCCGAACGTCCAGCGGCTGGCAAACGATCTCTCGACGCTGGCAACTTTTACCGACCCACAACAACCGGGTTTCACCCGCCGCCCCTTTACCGGGCCCTATCGGCAGGCACGCCACTGGCTGCGTCAGCAAATGCAAGCCGCCGGCTTGAGAGTCGGGCTGGACGCCGCAGGCAACCTCATCGCAGCCCGGCCCGGCTCCCAGGCCCTGCCACCCATCCTGATCGGCTCCCACACCGACACGGTGACGGGCGGCGGGCGATTCGACGGTATCATCGGCGTGTTGGGTGGGCTGGAGATCGTCCGCTGCCTCGACGAATTGGGCATCGACCTGCGCCACCCGTTGGAAGTGGTGGATTTTCTGGGCGAAGAGCCCACGCAATTTGGCGTTTCCACCGTGGGCAGCCGGGGCATGGTTGGCGCTCTCGATGCCGGCTTGTTGGGCCAGCAGGATGCCCAGGGCCACACGCTACGAGAGGCTCTGGCAGAGTTGGGCGGCCGCCCGGACGATCTGGCTGGCGAGGCGCGTCAACCGGGCAGTATAGCAGCCTATCTGGAGCTGCACATCGAACAAGGCCCGGTGTTGGATCAAAAAGGCATTGCCCTGGCCGCTGTGACCGGCATCGCCGGCATTCGTCGCTTTCACCTGACGATAGCCGGCCAAGCCAATCACGCCGGCACCACGCCGATGTCGCTCCGCCGCGACGCCCTGGTGGGGGCGGCTCAATTCGTGTGCGACGTGGAGGGCATCTGTCGCGCCGAGCCAGGCGCTGTGGGCACCGTCGGCCATCTGATGGTGAGCCCCAATATGCCCAACGTCGTGCCGGGCCGGGTAGAGCTGATCGCCGAAACACGCAGCATCGACCCCCAAACCATCGAGCGCGTCGAGGCCGGGCTGCGACGGCGCGCCGAGCAGATCGCCGGGGAACGTAACCTGAGCCTCTCGATGAACCTGCTCACCGACGCGCCGCCGGTTCAGGCCGACGCCCGCCTGCTCGACATCACCCTGGAGGCCTGTCGGCAGACAGCCCCGGCGGCGCTGACCCTGCCCAGCGGCGCCGGGCACGACGCCACCCAACTGGCCCGCATCGCACCCATCGGCATGATCTTTGTGCCCAGTAGCGCAGGCAAGAGCCACTGCCCCGAAGAGTGGACCGATATGGAGGACATTGCGCTGGGGGTGCAGGCCCTGGCCCGGGCCTTGCACGAAACAGATCGCATCTTTTGATCCCCTGCCGGGCACACCCGGCTCGAAACCGACGACAGGCTCAACGATTCTGCTTGCGCAGCACCTTCCCGGCCAGATTGCCGGTGAACACACCCCCATCGACAGCCAGCTCGCCGTTGACGAAAACGTAGGGCAAGCCAGTGGGATATTGCATCGGCTCCTCATAAGTGGCCGTATCGCCAATAGCATCGGGATCAAACAAGACCATGTCGGCCCAAAAGCCTGGGCGCAGCAATCCTCTGTCCGTCAGACCGAGTATCTGCGCCGGAAAAGCAGTGGTCTGCCGGATCGCCTGGGGCAGGCTCAACAGCCTCCTCTGGCGGACGAATTCCTTGAGGAAACGAGGAAAAGCGCCGTACAGTCTGGGGTGCGGCCGTCCACCAAAGATGCCATCGGAGCCCACCGTCGCCTGCGGGTGAGTCAGCACCTTTTCCAGCACCTGCTCCGAGCCATAAAAGCTGATCATGGTGACCGCCAGATTCTCCTCGGCCAACAGATCACACACCAGGTCGATGGCATCTTTGCCACAGGTGCGCGCCAGGTCAGCACAGTCTCGACCTTCCATCCAGCGATTCTTTTCACTGTTGACGGCCGAAACCACGATGTTGCGCCAGCCGACAGAGACAGAACGGTTGTTCCACACCTCGAGCCCTTTGGCAAAATCCTGCCGGATGCGAGCCCGGAATTCAGGCCGCATGAGGTTGCCGACCAGTGCCCGCGTGCCTTCGGCAAAGGTCCACGGCGGCAGAACGGCAGACAACACCGTGCAGCCGGCGAGATAGGGGTATCGATCCCAGGTGACCACGCCTCCTTCCCGGAGAAAAGCATCGGCCCGTTCCAGAACCGCGTCGATCTTGGGCCAATTGGCCTGACCATAGGCCTGCAAATGTGAGACGTGAAGGCGCACTCTGGAACGACGGGCCACCAGCGTCACCTCTTCAAAAGCCCGTTCGATGCGGTATCCCTCATCCCTCTGGTGTACCACAAAAAGACCGTCGTGGGCCGCCACCTCCTGGTTCAGAGCCACCAGCTCGTCGGTTGGACCATAGCTGCACGGCGGATAGATGAGCCCGGTCGACAGGCCAAACGCGCCATTGTCCAAAGCCTCTCGAACCAGCGCCCGCATGTGGCCCAGCTCGTCTGGCCGGGCGGGCCGATCATCCATGCCCAGCGCCATGATACGAACCGGCCCGTGAGAAGCCAATACGGCTGCATTGTTGGGCAGGCCACGCCGTTCCAGGGCCTGGAGATAGGCCTCGAAGGAACGCCACGTCCAATACTCGCCAGGCAGTGGCCCCAACAGCCCGGCTGTCAGCTCGGACAACAACTCGACATTGTCATCGCTCACCGGCGCCACGCCCAGCCCATCCTGGGCCAGCAACTCGGTGGTGATTCCCTGGCGGATCTTGGCCTCAGGCGGCTGTTTGTTCAGGTACGCCAGATCGGTGTGGCTGTGCATGTCGATGAAACCCGGCGCAGCCACCAGGCCGCTACCGTCAATGAACCGTTGCCCGGCACCCTCGAGCGCGCCCAGGGCCACGATTCTCCCCCCCTTGATCGCGACATCCCCGGCAAAAGGCTCTGCTCCTGTGCCATCAACGATAGACACATTGTGGATGAGATAATCGTACACGGTCGCTCCTCCCCAATCGGCCAACCATCGAGATTCAACAGGCGACAAACTCGCGCGCCTCTGCGGCGTATTGTACCGGCAGACGCAACAACCGTCAAATTACGCCATCATAGGATACTTTCGTACAGCCTGCTGGCCCAATTTGACAATACCTGGACTCTGGATATAATTTAGCCAGCTAATTTTTAACCGGCTAACTTTGCCCGGCTTTTTCCGGAGGTGTGGACAATGACCGAGCCAGAGCCACTCGATTCGCTGTTTGCCCAGATTTGTCGGCTGAAACACGCCCGCATCCACACCCTGTTGGAGACGTTGGGCCTGTATCGGGGTCAGCCCTCGGTGCTGCAAGCCCTGTGGGAGCAAGAGGGCCTGATGCACACCGAGCTGGCCCGCCGCTTGCAGGTCCAGCCGGCGACCATCACCAAGATGTTACAACGTATGGAAAAGGCCGGCTTCATCGAGCGGCGGCCCGACCCTGGCGACCAGCGCGTGTCGCGCGTCTACCTGACTGACGCCGGGCGGGCGGTGCGGGCCGACGTACAGCAGGTGTGGCGGCAGCTCGAAGAGGAAGCCTTTGCCGGTTTTACGCTCAAAGAGCGAGACCTGGTGCGGCGATTCTTCCTGCAGATGCGCGACAATCTACAAAACGTGACCGGCGGCAAGTGACGTTTCTTTTTGCCGCTTTGAAGAGCAATAGTTTTGCACTTTTTACAGGTTCTCTGAAAATAACCGCCGAGGCGCCGAGAAAAACTAGAAAATTCTCTGTGTCCTCTGCGTCTCGGCGGTGAAATAGATCATTGTTTGACCCGCTTGTAAAATCTGCAAACGTACCGTAAGCGCATAGATCGGTGCAAAAACCCATGAATCATATTATCAGACTCGCCTCGTTTGTGAAACCCTATTGGCGGCGCGCCGTGGTGTCGCTGGTGCTGTTGACGGCCATCGTATTCATGGATCTGGCCATCCCCCGCCTGATCCAACGCATCATCGACCAGGGCATCGCCGCCCACGACCAAGCCATCGTGCTCCAGACCTCGTTGTGGATGCTGGGCATCTCGGCGTTGAGCACAGTTTTCGCCGTGGGCAACAACGTCTTTTCCGTGCAGGTGGGCGAAAGTGTGGCCCGCGATCTGCGCGAGGTCCTGTTCGTAAAAATCCAGACCTTTTCCTACGGCAATCTCGACCACCAGAAAACCGGCCAGTTGATGGTCCGCCTCAGCAGCGACACCAGCGCCCTGCAACGCCTGACCCAGATCTCGTTACGCATTGGCACCCGCGCCCCGCTGATGATGATCGGCAGCCTGATCCTGATGATCAAGACCGCCCCCAGCCTGGCGTTGACCATGTTGCCCCTGCTGCTGGTGACGATGGGCGGCGTGGTGTTCTTTACCGTCAAAATGGAGCCCTTTTTCCGCTCGGTGCAACAACGGCTGGACCGGCTCAACAACGTCTTGCAGGAAAACATCGCCGGGGTGCGCCTGGTCAAGGCCTTTGTCCGCGCCGGGCACGAGGGCACTCGCTTTGAGCTGGCCAACGAAGCCCTCACCGACCATTCGGTGCAGGTGATGCGTTTTATGGCCACCATGTCGCCAGCGCTGACGACCTTTGTCAACATCGGCATGGTCGTCGTCATCTGGGCCGGCGGCGCCCAGGCGGTGCGCGGCGAGCTGTCGGTGGGGCAGATCGTGGCCTTTACCAACTATTTGCTCACGACCATGACGCCGCTGATCATGATGACCCGCCTGGCCAACGTCTGGGCCAACGGCATCGCCTCGGCGCGGCGCGTCAACGAGGTGCTGGACACCATTCCTGAAGTCCAGGACCTGCCCGGCGCGCCGACCCTGCCCGACGCGGCCCGGCCGCGGGTCGTCTTTGAGAACGTCAGCTTTCAGTACAACGGCAGCGGCAACGAGGCAGTGCTGGAGGGCATCGATCTGACCGCCGAGCCGGGCCAGACGGTCGCCATTCTGGGCGCCACCGGCGCCGGCAAATCGACGCTCATCAACCTCATCCCACGCTTTTACGACGTGGCCAGCGGGCGGGTGCTGATCGACGGCAGCGATATCCGCCACGTCCGGCAGGATTCGCTGCTGGCCCAGGTGGGCCTGGTGCCCCAGGAGACGATCCTCTTTTCCGGGTCGGTACGCGACAACATCCGCTACGGCCGTCCGGAGGCCAGCGACGAGGAGATCATCGCCGTCGCCCAGGCCGCCCAGGCCCACGACTTTATCCTGGAGCTGCCCCACGGTTACGATACCCACGTCGAGGAGCGCGGCGTCAACCTGTCGGGCGGGCAAAAGCAACGGCTGGCCATCGCCCGGGCGTTACTCACCCGGCCCAAGATCCTGATCCTGGACGACAGCACCAGCTCGGTGGACGTGGAAACCGAGACCAGGCTCCAGGATGCGTTGGAGGCGCTGCGGCGCGATCAGACCACTCCTTCGACCCTGCCCAGGACAAGTTTTGTCGTGGCCCAACGCATCAGCACCGTGCTCAAGGCCGACAAGATCGTCGTCCTCGACCGGGGACGCATCGCCGCCCAGGGCACCCACCAGGAGTTGATGCAGTCCAGCCCCATCTACCAGGAAATTTACGATTCACAACTGGGCAACGGCGCGCACCTGGACAAAGCAGTGACAGGCGACGAGGAGGCGTGGGCATGAGCTACCAACCCTCAGACCAGAGCCGCAGTGACATTCGCCAGGTGCTGGGCCATCGCCGACCGGGCAATCCGGGCAAAATCGAAAAGGCCAGAAACCCCAGACGCACGCTGGCCCGCCTGCTGCCCTATCTCGGCGCCTTCAAAGCGGCCTTGGGCCTGGTGTTCGTCCTGGTGATCCTTTACACGCTGCTGGGCTTAATCGGCCCCTATCTGATGGGCGTGGCCATCGACCGTTTCATCAGCACCAAACAACTGGGCGGCCTGCCGCCGCTGGCGCTGTGGATGCTGGTCGCCTACCTGCTGACCAATCTCTTTCAGGCCGCCGCCGACTGGATCATGGCCGATGTCTCGCAGCGGGCGCTCAAAGAGATGCGCCGCGAGCTGTTCGAGCATCTACAAAGCCTGTCGCTCAGCTTTTTCGACCGCAACCCGGCCGGCGAGCTGATGAGCCGCCTGACCAACGACATCGACGCCATCAACCAGGCCGTGTCGCAGAACGTCACCTCGCTGTTTGCCAGTGTGCTGTCGATGGCCGGCATTCTGGCGGCCATGTTTGTGCTCAACGTGTGGCTGGCGCTGGCTTCGCTGCTGGTGATGCCGATCATGTTCTGGTTTACCAATTTCGTGGCCCGCTACACGCGTCGAGGCTTTCGGCGGCTGCAAAAACATCTGGGTGAACTGAACAGCGTGATGGAGGAATCGATCAGCGGCCAGAAGGTGGTCAAGGCCTTTCGCCGCAACGAGTCGGCCATGGAGAGCTTCCGCCGCCAAAACAAAGAAGTCTTCCGGGCAGGGGTCTATGCCAACAGTTACGCCCTGTTGCTGATGCCGATCACCAACGTGCTGGGCAACTTTTTCGTCATCGTGCTGGCCGGCTTTGGCGGCTGGCTGGCGCTGCAAGGGCTGGTGAGCGTGGGCATCATCGCCACGTTTATCAGCTACGGCCAGCGATTCATCCAGCCGTTGCGCCAACTGGCCAACATGTACAACTCGATCCAGGCGGCGCTGGCCGGCGCCGAGCGAGTGTTCGATATTCTCGACACGCAACCCGAGGTGTTGGACGCGCCCGACGCCGCGCCGCTGGAGACGTTGCAGGGCGATGTGCGCTTTGAGGCGGTGAATTTCGGCTACCGGCCCGACACGCCGGTCATCAAGGGCATGAGCCTGGAGGCTCGCGCCGGGCAGACGGTCGCCCTGGTGGGGCCGACCGGGGCGGGCAAGACGACGATCATCAACCTGCTGACCCGCTTTTACGAGGTGGATGGCGGGCGCATCACCATCGACGGCGCGGACATTCGCCAGCTCAAAAAGGCCGATCTGCGCCGCCAGCTCGGCCTGGTCTTGCAGGACACCTTTTTGTTTTCCGACTCGGTGCTGGAGAATATCCGCTACGGGCGGCTGGACGCCAGCGACCAGGAGTGTATCCAGGCCGCCCGCCTGGCCGACGCCGACCATTTCATTCGCCAGTTGCCTCAGGGCTACCAGACCCAGCTCTCGGAACGGGCCAGCAACCTGAGCCAGGGCCAGCGGCAGCTTTTGGCCATCGCCCGCGCCATCCTGGCCGATCCCGGCATCCTGATCCTGGACGAGGCCACCAGCAGCGTGGACACCCGCACCGAGGCCCGCATCCAGAAATCGCTGTTACGCCTGATGGCCGGGCGAACCAGTTTCGTCATCGCCCACCGCCTGAGCACCATCCGCGACGCCGACCAGATCATGGTCATCGACAACGGCGAGATCGTCGAGCAGGGGACACACCAGGAATTGTTGGAGCGGCGGGGATTCTTTTATCACCTGTACGTCAGCCAGTTCAAAGGAAAGGCCTTATAAATCCACCAAGGACCTGTAAAAGAATAACTTCCGTCCCTGTCATTCTGAGCGCCTACAAGGGCGCGAAGAATCCCGTTTGAGTAGAACGAGACCCTTCGCTTTGCTCAGGGTGACGCGGGAATTTGTATTTTTACGGATCCTAACCTGCAGAGAGCCTCCCGCAGGTTCAGTCAGGGTGAGCCGCATCCCAAGCAGGGTCGCCAAACAGAGGAAGGCAACTTGGGCGCACCGAAACCTGCGGGAGGATAAAAACCCAAATGAAATGCACTCACTGCGGACTGAGGTTTGACACCCTTCAGGGTCTGTGTTATACTTGAAAGCGTGGGCCGTTAGCTCAGCCAGGCAGAGCAACTGCCTTTTAAGCAGTGGGTCGCAGGTTCGAATCCTGCACGGCTCACTTGGAGGCGGGTTCCGCTGACAAGTAAGAACTCCCACCTTCCAAAGGTGGGAGTTTCCGTTTTGTGCCAAGAGATCATCCCAGTCAAGGATGCTGCGAGGAAATACGGCATTCCCGTCGAGGCGTTAACACGACTGGTGCACGATGGTATTATCAAACTGGCTCGCATTTGGCAGAGAGGCGGTGTAATCACCGTTTCGGCGCCCCCCCCGACGACCGCCTGGCTCAACGCGCTGCTCGTGGCGCTGTCGCATCATCACTCACCCGACGAAGAGCAGGCTCTCTACCAGATTTGACATCCACTCGATTTCGGGTATAATATCGCCAATCGATAACGGGAGGCAATAATATGATGTTGCGTGAATTCTTTTTGGGGTTTATCAAGATCCACATCCTGCACCACGCCGCCGAGGAGCCGGTCTATGGGCTGGAGTTGATCGAGGAGCTGGCCCGCCACGGCTACGACCTGAGTCCAGGCACGCTCTACCCCACCCTGCACCGCCTCCACACGCAGGGCTACCTGGCCAACGAGAGCCGCACCGTCGGCGGGCGGCGGCGCAAATACTATGCCATCACCGACAAGGGCCGGGCCGCCCTGGCCGAAGCCCGGCTCAAGATCGCCGAGCTGGTCGGCGAAGTGCTGGAGGGGTGACGTGGAACGCTACGAACGCAAGATCAAGGCCGGCTGGCGCTCGCTGCCACGCAACGTCTGGGCGGTCAGCCTGACCAGCTTTTTCATGGATATCTCTAGCGAGATGGTGGTCAACATCCTGCCCCTGTTCCTGAGCAACGTGCTGGGCGTGGGCGCGGGTCTCATCGGCCTGATCGAGGGCATCGCCGAGGCGACGGCCAGCCTGCTCAAGGTCTTTTCCGGCTGGTTGTCGGATCGTTTGGGGGCGCGCAAGTGGCCGGCGGTGGCCGGTTATGCCATCTCGGCGCTGAGCAAACCTTTTTTCTACTTTGCCAACGTCTGGACGACGGTGGCCGCCGTGCGCTGGGCCGACCGGGTGGGCAAGGGGGTGCGCACCGCGCCCCGCGACGCGCTGGTGGCCGACAGCATCGACGAGAGCCAGCGCGGGCTGGCCTTTGGTTTTCACCGCGCGGCCGACACAGGCGGCGCGGTGGTGGGCCTGCTGATCGCCCTGGGTGTGGTCTGGGCGGCCCAGTCGGCCGCGGTGGAGCTGGGGCGAGGTGCTTTTCAGGTCGTCGTGCTGGTCAGCCTGATTCCAGCAGCGCTGGCCGTGATCTCGCTGGCCGTGGGCGCGAAGGAGGTGCCCGTCAGCGGCAGGCGTGAGCGGCCGACCATCACCTTCCGCGGGCTGGGCCGGCCGTTCCTGGTGTTTATGCTCATCGTCGGCCTGTTCGACCTGGGTAACTCGTCGGATGCCTTTCTGGTACTGCGCGCCCAGGAGCGGGGGTTGAGCGTGGTGGGCATCCTGGGCATGTTGATCACCTTCAACCTGGTCTACAGCCTGGTCTCCACGCCCGCCGGCTCGCTGTCCGACCGGGTGGGGCGGCGGGTGGTCATCGTTGGCGGCTGGCTGGCCTACGCGGCCCTCTACCTGGGCTTTGGCCTGGCCGGCGCGGGTTGGCAGATGTGGCTGCTGTACGCGCTGTACGGCGTGTACTATGGCCTGGCCTACGGCACGGCCAAGGCCCTGGTGGCCGATCTGGTGCCGGCCGGGCTGCGCGGCACGGCCTACGGCACCTACAACGCCACCCTGGGCCTGATCGATTTTCCGGCGTCGCTCATCGCCGGGCTGCTGTGGCAAAAGGTCGCCCCGTCGGCGCCTTTCTTTTTCGGCGCAGCGCTGGCTCTGGCCGCCGCTGTGTTGATGCTGCTGTGGAAACCGCCCGTTGGGACGCAGATAACCTCGTCGTAGACGTTATCCACTGGGCGTGCAGGGTCCGGCCCTGCTGCCGGACACGGTTCAGATCAGCCCGGCCCGGATTCCGATAAACAGCCGGAACAGACGAAAAGCGCGTTCCCCGGAGCCTGGTCGACAATCCACGTTCCAACAAGCCGCTTCCAGGCTTTCCGGGCTCGTCGAGCGCAGCCGGACCTGCCAGCCCTATTCCATGCCCGCCTCGCGCAGAGCGCCCACCAGGCTGTTCTTACTCGGCGCCAGCCCCACGAACTTGACCAGGTCGCCGATGACCATCGCCGGGGCGTTGGTGATGGCATATTCCTCCCACTCGGGGTCGCCCGGCCCGGTGTGATAGACGATCTCGACCTGGTCGCCATAGTCGGCCTCGATCTCTTTCAACAGCCGCTTGACCGCCACGCCGCCAGAGCAGGGCGGGATCGACACAAAGGCTTCGATCCTTACTTTAGACATAGTCCACCTTCCCGCAGTGCATTGTTCAGTGTTGCTTCGCTGGGGCACATGCCCTCGATGCGGATGGAACCGTTCACGACGGCGGCCGGCACGCAGAAAAGCCTGTACGCCTCGAACCTGGCCATGGCCTCCTGCCCCTGGAGCACCACCATCTCCAGTTCGCCCGGATACCTGGCCGCGACCTTTTCTGCCAGCTCGATGAGGGCGACGCAGCCCGGGCAGGGCGGATCACCCGTAAAGATCTCCAACTTGACCATGCTCAACCTCCCAAATGCTTTTCGATGATGGGAGCGAGTTGGGACGCCGGCAGA
Organism: Chloroflexota bacterium; assembly: GCA_049324835.1. Lineage (GTDB taxonomy): Bacteria > Chloroflexota > Anaerolineae > CAYNKW01 > CAYNKW01 > JBMOMT01. The sequence continues at coordinate 165,689 of JBMOMT010000064.1, forward strand.
ACCCTGCCTGTGGCCACCACCTCCTCGCCGACGACAATGACCGGCGTGATCATCAGCCCGTACTGCTGAGCCTCAGAACCCAGGGCGTCGAGATGCACCACTTTGATCTGCCCTGGAAACTGTTCCGCCGCCTTGAGCGCCTCACGCTCGGCCCGCTTGCAGTTGGCGCACGGCGGCGTGGTGCCAAAGACCTTGATCTGTAACAAACCTCATCTCCTCTCTCCTGTTGGATTACTCGACTTTTGACAGAGCGGTGGCGATCATGCTCGTAACCTCGGCCTTGGTCGGCACTCGCCCCGAGCTGACCACCTTTTCGTCGATGACCAGCGCTGGCGTGCTCACGATATCGTAGGCCACGATCTTTTTTATGTCGGTCACCTTGCTGAGCGTGGCCTCGACGCCCATTTCGACCAACGCCTCGCGCGCGATTTTTTCGAGCCGTTGACAGTTGGGGCAACCCGGCCCCAGCACCTTGATGTCCATTGTGCCGTCCTCCTCTTGTTCTTTCCGAGATGTGATCGGCCATATCCGGCCAGCCAGATTCAACTCAGGAGCGCGACCCTGCCTCCGCCGGCGCCACGACGCGGCGGGTGCGCCGCTCTACCAGGGCCAGGCCCACGGCCAGCAGGGTGATAAAGCCCACCAGGTAGAGCGCAATCCCCCCCAGACTCGTCCCGTCCTTCCACATGCCATACAGCAAGCCGGCGATGGAGCTGAACAGCGCCACCCAGATCACGTACACCCACGCCTTGAGTCGGCCGATGACCACCGAGATCATCAGAATGCTCTGCAAACTCAGCTCCGGGTCGGCCATCAGGTAGGCCAGCAGCGGCCCGGGGTGCATGCCCAATCCCAGGAACATCTTGGCGATCGGCACCTCGACCAGCGTCGGAAAGTACATGAACACGCCAAAGGCCACCCCCGCCAGCGCGCCCAGGAGGTTGTTTCTCCCGGCCAGCGTCTGGATCCATTCCGGCTTGATGAGCTGGCGGATGATACCCACACCAAAGACGCCGACGATCAGCAGTGGAAAGATCTGTTTGACAAAGCGCCAGGATTCCCACAGCCATTCCTGGACCTGGTGCGCCTCGAGGTGGCGCCGCGCCACGGCGCCCAGCGCCAGCAACGCTCCGGCCACGGCAAAGAACTTGCCGGGTAAACGCACCTCCAGGCCGGCGGCGGTGGCCTCCATGCCGGTCGCCGCCACGAGCAGCGTCAGAACGATCAGTCCCAGCGTCGCCCCCGTCCAGCGGTTAAAGCCCTCGTCCACGCGGTTCAGGCCGAACCAGGCGCTGAGGCCGATCAGAATCAACAGACCGATCAGGATGACCCCCTGGACGCTGACCCCCTCCTCGCCCTTGCTGGCGTCAAAAGGCACCAGCCGGTCGAGAAAACCCTGGAAACGCTCCACGCCGCCAGTTGGCAGCGTGACCTGGGCGTAGCTGTTGAGCAGCAGCGGCAGCTTGAGTGTGCCAAACAGCAACAACGCCACCAGCAGCAACACAAAGACCCAGTTCTGGGTGGGCACCTTGCCTTTGGCTGCAAAGGGATCGTTGGTCGCCTCGTCGTGGCGAGCGTCTTCCCGGCGAAAGATGAGGGCCATGATCAGGCCGACGCCGATGCCAAAGGTCAACGATAGCACCAGCCGGGCGATGGCCAGGTCCATACCGATGGCCACGCCGGTGTAGGCCAGCGCCAGGATGTTGGCCGCCGGAGCAAAGAACAAAAAAGTGATGGCCGGTCCCAGCCCGGCGCCCTTTTTGTAAATGCCGGCAAACAGCGGCACGATGGTACACGAGCACACCGCCAGGATAGAGCCGGCCGCCGCCGCCGCCGGGTACGAGACAACCTTGGGCGCCGTCCGGCCCAGGAAACGGGTGATGGCTTCCTTGGGGATCAGCGCCGCCAACGCGCCGGCGATGAAAAAGGCCGGCAGCAGGCAGAGCAAAACGTGAGCCGCCAGATAGGCCGCCAGGTTGCCCAGGCCGCCCTGTAGCAGCCGGATCAAGGACGATACGATGTCCATGCTCGTCTCCTTCCATTCATGCAGATCATCTTATATTCGTGCTGTCGCATGTTTTCGGGCACAAAAAAAAACAGCCTCACGTCGCCTGACAGCGGGGGCAGGGGCAGTTGGCCAGCGCCCCTTGCGGGAGCGGTGGAAAATCTACAGCCTGGCCTTCCAAAGCGGATAGCAGTGTTTTACTCTCTTCCAGCAGGGCCGCCACGTGATCGTTGGCCAGGCGATAGTAGATCAGGGTTCCTTCACGCCGGTCGAGAACCAACCCCGCCTCGCGTAGCGTGGCCAATTGCTGCGAAACGTAGGGCTGCCGCTGGCCCAGGATTGCCGTCAGGTGGCAGACGCACGCCTCCTGCTGCGCCAGAATGTCCAGGATGCGCAGCCGCACCGGGTGCGCGAGCGACTGGAAGAGTCGCGCCTGTTTCTTGTGGCCGTTCAACGTCGCCATTTCCATGCTCTATACGAAATATGCAATACATTGCATGTATTGTACACTCTGCCCGGCGATTTGTCAAACCGGGGATTGGGCAGAGCGTGTTTCAGTTTGGGGGCGGCTTTTTTTTTCCTGCCGCTGGTTTTCGATGCAAAAAAGCTGCTCGTCATCGTCCATCCCGTCCCACAATCCAGCCAGCTGGACGCTGGCGAATCGACAAATTGCGGCAGCAGAGACACGGCCCCTACAAGAGCCTGCGGGAGGGTAGGCTGAGCAGTTTCGGGCAAAAAAAGCAATCCCCCAAGTTGATGGGGGACGCCGGAGAAACTCACCGTCCAGTGATCAGTTTTGAGCAGGAATTCCTAAAGGTCGGGCGACTGCTGCGCCAGCACTTCTTCGACCAGATAGTCGAGGACGAAGCGATGGCTGCCGGTGAAAGCCTGAACGAACTCTGAGCGGCTGGTGGGGTGTGGGCCTTGCCCTTGCAGCGACAGGGCCGCCAGTTGCAAACCGGCGATCCAGCCCTCGGTGCGGGTTTCCAGGGCGGCCACTCTGCCACCGGGAGGTCGAGGCCCATAACCTGGTTGAGAAAGGTGGTGGCCTCTTGGGTCGTGAAGCACAGGTCGCTCTGGCGCAGTTCGGTCAACTGGCCGCGCGCGCGCAGGCGCGGCAGGGTTGTCATCACCATTTCTGTCGGCAGTCCAGCGGGGGGTTGTTCGGTGTCGGGGATTTCGGCGGCGCCAAGCGCCGCCGCCAGGTATGCCAAAAAACGGGCCGGGTCGTTATCTGCCTCATCCAACGAAAGCCAGGCCACACGGCTTTCGATTGTGTCGCCGTCCGAGGGCCATCCAGCATGGGAAGCAGACATCTCACTTTCCGTGGGGCCACAGGCTGAGCGCCTGGACGATCCTATCGTACCACAGGTTGGACGAACCTGGCATTCCACTAGGCCAGCAGGCGATAGGCCAGCGGCCCAACCAATCCCTTGAAGGTGCGCCCGCGCAGGGCCTGATCCAGATCGGCGACAAGATCCCTGGCGTTTTCGAGGCCGATGCTGGCCCGAATGATGCCATCGCCCATCCATTCGCGGATGCGGGCTTTTTGGCCGGCGGAAAGGTAGGGTACGGCGTCCACGTAGAGATCGGTGGGGTAGTAAAAGAGCAGGCTGTGGGTGTGGCCCAGCGAGGTGGCATATTGGAACAGCCGGATCTTTTCCGCCAGGGTGATAGCCGCGCCCAGGCCGCCCTTCAACTGAAAAGTCAGCATCGCGCCGCCGCCATTGGGCATCTGGCGTTGGGCCAGCTCGTGATGGGGATGGCTCTCCAGACCAGGGTAGACGACACGTGAGACCTGGGGGTGGGCCTCCAGAAAACGGGCGACCTCCAGCGCGTTCCGGCAGTGGCGTTCCATGCGCAGCGGCAAGGTCGCCAGGCCACGCAAGATGAGCCAGCCGTTGAAAGGGCTCAACGCGCCGCCCAGATGGACCAACATCTCTTTGCGGATGCGACGGATGCCCTCTTTCTGGCCCAACACGACGCCACCCAGAGCGTCACCGTGACCGTTGAGGTACTTGGTCAGGCTGTGGATCACATAATCGGCGCCCCACGCCAGGGGGCGTTGTAATGTTGGCCCGGCAAAGGTCGAGTCGACGACCAGTTTCGCGCCCGCGCTGTGGGCCACCTGGGCCAGCGCGGCAATATCGGCGATGCGCAGGATGGGGTTGGCCGGCGTCTCGACAAAAATCAGCCGGGTGTTCGGCTGAAGCGCACGTTCCACTTGCGCCGTATCGCTGGTGTCCACCAGGCTGACCTCGACGCCAAAGCGCGGCAGGTGCTGCCCGAACAGTTCCACCGAACCGGCATAACACACCTCGCTGGCAACGACGTGATCGCCCTGGCTGAGAAAGGTGAACAGGGTGGCCGAGACGGCTGCCATACCCGTCGCCGTCGTCATCGCGGCCGGCGCCTCTTCCAGCCCGGCCAGGCGGACCTCCAACGCCCGCAGGGTGGGGTTGCTCCAGCGAGTGTAGGCATGAGGCGGCTGGTCCGATGTCATCAACAGGGCGTCGAACAGTTTACGGCCAAATCCCGGCAACTTGAAGCTGGTCGCCATGTGCAATGGCAGTCGCAGGGCGCCCGTCTGCGGATCGGGTTCCTCACCGGCGTGAAGGGCAAGTGTTTCGAGTGCGTACCTGTCCATCATTCACCTCTCGGCACGGTTTTGCGCATCCGTGCTGACGTCTCACGAGCCGCCAGCTCATCTCGCAGCGCTCGATGGCGCTCACGGCTGATGGGGTAACGCCAGGAAAAGAGGATGGCCAATACCAGCAGGACAACCGGCACCGGCCCCATGAAGAATCGGATGGCCTGTACGGCCTGGGCAGGCTGGGCGGGCAGCGGTGCGCCAGATTTGGGCGTGATATAGCCGGTAAAAGCCAGCGCCTGGCCCATAGCCCAGATGGCCGCGCCGGTGGCCAGTTTTTGGAAAAAGGAGGCAAAGGCATAATAAGAGCCTTCACGCCGCTGGCCGGTTTTTAGCTCGTCGTACTCGATGATGTCGGGCACCATCGACCAGGGCACGACATAGGCGGTGGCGATGCCAAAGCCACTCAGGCCGGCCAGGACGTAGGCCAGGGTCACCTGGCTGGGTTGCACGAAAAAAATACCCAGCAGGACGAGGATCCAGGACGCGGAACCCAAGATAAAAGCGCGGCGTTTGTCCAGCTGGCGCGCCAGCCATACAACGAGTGGGATAAAGAGAATGGCAGCGCCCTGCGCGATGAGCACAAAATAGTTGGCCTGATCCGGCACGCCGAGGTAATAGTTGGCAAAGTAAACGAGCGCCGCCGCCAGGATGCTGGCCGCCGTCCAACTGAGCAGGTAGAGGCCCATCACCAACGCAAAAGGGCGATTGCTCAAGGTTGCCTTGAGGCTCTTGACGGCCGGCAGCGGTTCGGACAACGTCCCGGTGGGCAGATCGCGGGTTACAGAAAAGACAACCAGGGGCGGCAGGATGGATGCCAGACCCAGGCTCACGCCCACAACAACATAAAGCGACCGGGCGTCGGCGATGGTCCAACCCAGAACCGTGGCCAGGATGATGGCCCCCAGCGTGCCAGCGATGGAAAAGACCATGCGGTAGCCGTTGAGCGAGCTACGCTCGTCGTAATCCGGCGTCATCTCGGGCGTAAGGGCGTTGTAGCCGACGTGGACGGCGGTGAAAATGGTATCGAACAGGATAAAGGCGACGGCATAGTAGGCGGTCAGCGCCGGAGGCGCCCAGGGCGGCACGAACCACATCATGGCAAAGGATACACCCAACGGCAGCGCGCCGAACAGCAGCAGCACGCGGCGACGTCCCCAGCGGCTTTGGATGCGGTCAGAGATGAGACCAAAGAGTGGATCGTTCACCGCGTCCCAGATGCGGCCGATGCCCACCGCCCAGGCGGCAAGGGCCGGCGGCAGCCCGGCCACGTCGGTGAGAAAGTAGAGCTGGAAGAACATGACGATGGCCAGCGGGATGCTGGTGCTCAGATCGCCGGCGCTGAACAGGGTTTTGGTCCGAAAGGAGAGCTTGTCTGCTTTCACAATTGGCCTCCTGCTTTGCCAATCTACAGATTGTCCCAATCCTGGTTTTCGGCCAACTCGCCCAGGTAGAAATCGTTCAGATCGCGGGCAGCGACCATCTGGCGGAATTGGGCCATTTCCTGTTCCAGGGCCGGGTCGAGTTGCCGGGGCTGGTGACGGCTCAGAACCTCACGCACGCGGTCTCGGGCGCGGTCGATGGCCAAACGGCTGCCGCCGTCTCGCCAGACATCGTACGCCTCTCGACACAAGAGTTCGGGGATATAGTGCTCCTGACGAAAGCGGCGCGCGGTGTGGCTCTGGGTTATATAGTTGCCACTGTAGCCCACTTTTTTGATGAGATCCAGAGGCAGCGTCGCATCGTCCACCTCGATGCCGCGCGCCAGGCGCAGGGCCATGCCGCACAGCTCGTCGTCGAGCATCAGCAGCGCGTCGCTTTCGAGCAAGGTGCCGTCGAGTGTGCCGCCGCAGGTGATAAAGTTGACACCGGCCAGCACGGCCGGCAACAGCGTGGCGGTTCGCTCCAATCCGGCCTGCAAATCCTCGCGCTTGGCTTCGGTGGCGCCGCCGACGCTCCGGCACGGCAGCCCATAGTAGCGGGCCATCTGAGCCGCGCCGGCGGTGATGAGCCCGGTCTCCACTGCGCCCAGGGCCACGGCGCCCGTGCGCATGTTGGCGATAGTCGAGACCGTGCCATAGAGCACGGGTGTGCCCGGACGGAAAACCTGGGCCAGCGTCACGTGGGCCAGGATGTTGGCGTTTTGTTGGGCCAACAAACCGGCCAGCGTCACCGGCGCGGTGGCCCCGGCGATGGCCTCAGGCGACATGGCCAGCGGCTGGCCATACTCGGCGCAGATGAGCAGTCCCTCCAACTGCATCTGGATCATCTGCAAGGGACTGCCCACCGAGCAAATGGCAAAAAAGGTGGGCTTTTGGCGGAACGCCTCTTTGCCCCCGGCAACGATAGCCATCAGGCGCATCATGTCCAGCGTGGGCAGGTAGCCGTAACAGCCCATGCCAAAAGGTTTACGACTGTGGTGCGCCCAGGTCCAAATGGCCTCGGTGTGGATGGTGGTCATGGGAATATCGTCGGGCCAGACGTCCATCTGGGAGTTGTGGATGTGTTTGCAGCCGTCGATGAGCTGAATGTGGCGCACCGTGTCGGCCAGGGTAGCCGGTCGACGCTCGCCCGTATCCAGATCGATGATGTGTGTGGGTGTGCCCAGGCCGGCAAAACAGACGTTATCGTCGCCGACCGCCAGACAAAAGCCGGCATCAGAGCCGTAGAGGGTGAATTGAGACGGCGCCTGTTCCACTGCCCAGCGAACCAGTTTTTCTGGAATGCGCACCCACTGCGCCTCGTCGTTCACCTGCGCGCCGGCCTGGCGAAAGAGATCGCGGGCTTTTTTCCACTCCACCCTGACACCCACAGCGGCCAACACCTGCATCGAGGCGGCGTGGATGCGCTCGACCTCGTCCTGACTGAGCACCTCAAAACGGGCCGTTTTCATGACACCTTTTCCTTCCCATCAATGTTTTTCGGATGGCTCTTGACAGATTCGTGCCATCCGTGATTGAAACTATCGGATGGCTAGAGGACGAATTTGTCTCCAACGTCAGTCACGGGCTTTGCGCGCCGCTTCCGAACATCAACCTGAGGGCCATAACATCGGCAGGACAAATAACACCAGATTCACCGTAACATGACAGGCCGCGCCGGCTGCCCAGCCATAACGCAACGCCACATAGCCATACACCAGACCCAAGACAGCCATGCCGGCCATCACGCTGAGCAACACTGCCGGGAAACCAACGACGGTGGGCAGGAAAAACACCAACGCTGCCAGGCCATACAGCCCGGTCGTCACCCAGAAGCCGTGCTCGCGCTGCAGAATGGCCCGGAAAAACAGCTCCTCCACCGGCGCAGCGATCCACACCACCCCCTGAAAAATCGCTGCACCACCGCCCAGGGGAAAAAGCCGCGCCGCCGTCGCCTGTAGCGCTTCGAAGGCCAGCAGCAGCATGGGCAAACTCAGCAACAGGCCCACCGCCACACCCTGACCCACCCTCGCCAACGAATAGGCCACGTCGATGGATCGTTGCTCCAGGTAAAGCAGACTGGCCGCCAACAGCACCAGCCACAACAGCAGCAGCCGGGTATCCTGCCTCACGCGAAAGGCCCCCACCCCCACTGCGGCGAAAACCAGGTATGCCAGCAGCGGATCCAGCCGCAGGTCTGCAGCGACGGGCTTGGACCGGCGAGGCTGTCGTGTCACACCCACCGCTCCATGACACGCCGCGCGACCAGCACAGCGCGGTCGATGTCACTGGCCGCGATGCCGTAATGGGTCACCGCCCGGAACTGCCGCCCGCCGATGGGCAAAATTTCGACACCGTTCTGCCGCAGATCACTCACCACCCCTTGCGGAGTGGTGCGGTCGGTCGCCAGGTCCCAGATGACGATGTTGGTCTGAACCGTGGCCACATCGACGGCAAAACCGGGGATGCCGGCCAGGCCCTCTGCCAGGCGGCGGGCGTTGGTATGGTCCTCGGCCAGACGATCCACCATGTTCTGCAGCGCTTCGATGCCCGCCGCAGCCAGCACACCCACCTGGCGCATGCCACCGCCGAGCATCTTGCGCCAGCGCCGCGCCTCGGCCATAAAAGCTTTGCTGCCGCACAACATCGAACCCACCGGCGCCGAAAGGCCTTTGGACAGGCAGAACTGCACCGAATCGACCGAACGAGTCAACTCAGAGGCCTCCACTCCCAGAGCCACAGCCGCGTTGAACAGCCGCGCGCCGTCCAGGTGCACCGCCAACCCATGACGGTGGGCCAGCTCACCCACGGCGTCGGTGTAGGCCCCAGTCAGCACTGCACCGCCGCAGCGGTTGTGAGTGTTCTCCAGACAGATCAGCCGTGTGCGCGGGTGATGCGGGTTCTCCGGGCGGATGGCCGCCTCGATATCCTCCAGGCGCAGGGTGCCATCGGGCTGGTTGGGCAGGGTGTGCGGGTGAATGCCGCCTAACGCCGCCGAGCCGCCCGCCTCGAAAAGAAAAGTGTGGGCCTTGTTGCCCATGATGGCCTCGTGGCCGCGCTGACAATGAGTGAGCAGCGCCGTCAGATTACCCATCGTGCCACTCACCACCAGTAGCCCGGCCTCTTTGCCCACTCGTTCGGCTGCCAGCGCCTCCAGCCGGTTGACGGTGGGGTCTTCGCCGAAAACGTCATCACCCAATTCGGCCCGATACATCGCCTCGCGCATGGCCGGTGAGGGCAGGGTCACAGTATCGCTGCGCAAATCCACAGTTTCCACGCTCTTGTCCTCCTCCAGATCACATCGAAAGGGCGGGAATCGCGTCCCGCCCTTTGCCAACCAAAAAGATGTGTGGATCAGCCGCCCAGCAACAGCTCCAATTTAGCCCTGGACTCGGCTTCCACCTCGGCGTGGAGGCTGTTGCCGTGACTGTCCATGGTTACCACTGCCGGGAAATGCTCCACCCGGATCACCCAAAAAGCCTCCGGCACGCCAAACTCGGTCTTTGCCACCGTCACCACCTCTTTGACGGCATCGGCAAGGAGGGTGGCCGCACCACCCACAGCGTGCAGGTAAACCGCCTTAAAATCCTGACACCCCTCGAGCGTCTTGGCTCCCATGCCCCCCTTGCCGATGACGCCCTTGAGGCCAAAGTGGCCGATGACCTCGGCCTGGTAAGGCTCCTCGCGGATGCTGGTGGTGGGGCCGGCAGCCACAAAATGCCATTTACCATCGGCATCGCGGCTCACCACCGGCCCACAATGATAGATAAAGCTGCCTTTGAGCCAGCGTTTGAGATCGGCATACAGCTCACGCTCGCTTTCGGGCGCCGGGCCATCGCGCCGGATCAAGTTCTCGATCATGTATTTGTGGGCCGCGTCGCGCGCCGTCACCATGACGCCGCTGAGCCGCACCTGATCTCCCACGCGCAGTTTTTCGATCTCGGCATCCGAGACCGGTATGTTCAGGTCATAGGTCGCCATTGTCCTTGCTCCCCTCATTCAAAAGTCACGTCATCGCCACGCACGATCATCGTCCGGCGACGGTCTGCCCAGCACATATAGCTGGCAGTGATAAAATAACTCGCCGGCAAACGATGCAGCGTGCCGATCTTGACACCCAACAAAGTGGTTTTGCCGCCAAAGCCCATGGGGCCAATGCCCAATTTGTTGCCCTCGTCGGTCAGCCTTTGCTCCAGGTCGGCCAGCTCAGGCACAGGGTTCTGGTCATCCAGTGGGCGGAAAAATTGCTCCTTGGACTCGATGTAGCCGCTGCCCCGGTCGCCGCCCACGGCGACGCCGATGATGCCCGGCGCGCAGCCCTGACCCTGCGCCTGGAATACGGCATCGAGCACAGCGTTGCGCACGCCTTTCAAGTCCCGGTCGGCTCTGAGTTTGCTATCGGGCAATTTGTATTGCGCCCCCACGTTCTCGCACCCGCCACCCTTGAGCATCAAGTCTACTTTGAGGTAATCCTCCTCCCATTCTTCAAAGTGCAGAGCGGGAAAGCCCTGGCCCAGGTTGTTGCCGCTGTTTTTTCCGCTGAGCGAATCGACGGCATTGGGCCGCAGGTAGGCCCGCTGCGTGGCGATGGCCACCGCGGCCTGGATCTGCTTCTTGAGCGCCAGGGTAGACCAGCCGGTGGGGTAATAGAGATAAAAAATGGGTGTGCCGGTATCCTGGCAAATGGGTTTGGAGCTTTCACGGGCCAGCGCCACGTTTTCCAGAATAGTGTCCAGCGCACCCTGAGCCGCCGAACCTGCCTCCTCACGCTCGCGGGCCTCGTGCAGAGCTTTTTCGATGTCTGGCCTCAGGTCAGTCGAGGCCAGACGGATCAACTCGACGAATTGCTCCGTCAGGTCTAACATCGTTTCCTCCTGTTATATCGACAACCCGGACGCCGCTGTCCAGGTCTTTACCGATCAATATTTCTTGACCACCGCCCGATAACTGGTCGGTTGGCGACACTGGAAGAACTGGTATTCCTCGCGTACCTGACGCACCTCGTCCAGGTCTACGCGGGCTGCCACATAACCCGCCACCGGTTCTTCCAATTCGGCAAACACCTGCCCCCGTGGGCCGCCGATCAGGCTGTGGCCGGCAAATCTGTAACTGTACTCCTTGCCGACACGATTTGCGCCGGCGATAAACACCGAGTTCTCGTAGGCCCGGGCCTTGAGGTAGGTTTTCCACTCGTCGGCGTTGGGCTCTTCCCAGTTGGCGCCCACCAGGATCAGTTCTGCCCCTTCCAGCGCCAGGCTGCGCGCTACCTCTGGAAAAGCCAGGTCCCAGCCCAGCATCATCCCTACCAGGCCAAACTCTGTCTCCCAGAGGGTGTAACGGAAGCCCGGACGGAAGGCCAATCGCTCCTCGCCCCGCAGGTGAACCTTGTTATACTGCCCCAGCAGCTCACCATCTGGCCCCACCAGAACGGCAGCATTGTAGAGAATGCTCTCCACCTTTTCTTTGGCCGCCAGCCCGGCGGCGATATAAACGCCAAATTCTCCGGCCCATTGGGTCAGCAGGTTCACCGCAGGGCCGGGCACCCGTTCTGCCAGCTCGGTGAAACGCACCCCACACTCGTAGCCGGTGGTGACCAGCTCGGGAAAGAGTATCAAATCGACGTGTTGCTCGGTGGCGATCTGGCGCACAAACTCTTGCATCTGCTTCAAGTTTTCGTTCACGTCAGCCAGTTGCGGGTCAGTTTGAACGGCGGCAACCGTGATCTCTCTCATGTTCAGATTCTCCTCACGTTCCAGCATGGGCTCACACAAGCCGGCGATAGTATACACGCAATTGACCGCACCGTCAAGATTTCGGCACAAAAAAGCGGCATGCTGCACCGCATGCCGCCCGCACTCACACGCCGCCCACTAGAGCGTCAACACCAGGCTCTCCCTGGCCAGAATGCTGTCAGGAAACACGGCCCGGGCATCGGTTTCCATCTCGATCAGCGTCTCGTCGCTGTGGGTAGGGTCGTGATGAAAGAGCACCAATCGTCCAACCCCGGCCATCTGAGCGATGCTGGCGGCCATTTCAGGCGTCGAGTGGCCCCAGCCCTGCCGCGGCATCGGACCGCCGACGTACTCCTGATGGGTGTACTGGGCATCGTGGACGAGCAGATCTGCCCCTTCGGTGAAACGGATCAGGCGCGTATCGCCGCCGGCATAACTCTCGGTATCGGTGGCATAAACCACGCTCCTGCCCCGCCATTCGATGCGGTAGATGTGTACCCCCTCCTTGGGATGGGCATAACTGCGCATGACCGTGATCTTGACCGCATCCGCCGACAGGTCCAGGCTATCGCGGTGCAGGTTACGCAGCCTGGGCTCACGCCCCTGCTCCAACACCACCGCCTCCGACTCTTCGATGTTGCTGATGACCTTGAGCGACCTGAGCTCCTCCAGCGCCACAGGAAAAGCCGGCGACAGCATCGATCGTCGTAACGCCTCCTCAATATCCTCGTAGAATGTGCGTGGGCCAAACATATAAAGCACACTCCGCGGTGAATAGGCCGGCTCAAAAAAGGGAAATCCCTGCGTGTGATCGTGGTGCGTGTGACTGAAAAGCATCGTCGCCACCAACAACTCATCGTTGGCCGTGTACTCTTGTTTCAGAGCCTGCCCCAGATTGATGATCCCTGTGCCGGCGTCCAGGATGATCAGGTGCCCACCGACCCGCACCTCCACGCACGAGGTGTTACCGCCCACACTGGCTGCCAGAAAGCCCGGCACCGGATAACTACCCCGTACCCCCCAAAACCGGATGATAAAGTCGTCAGCCATGAAAACGCTCCTGCTCTCTGAAACACACCAGTCGCGCAGCGCGTACAGACTGGGTTCAGAGTTGTGATGATAATTGGCTATAGCATAGCATAATTACGTTACACAGGATGTTAAGAAATGATTTAGAAAAGGTAACAACTCGATCACCGCAGCTCTGGTTGTGACGTATCACACCTCTCCAACCCGTAACTGCTCAGCCTACCCTCCCGCAGGCTAGAATCGTTCATCCCGTCCCACAATCTAGCCAACTGGACGCTGGCGAATCGACAAATTGTGGCAGCAGGGACGCGGCCCCTACAAGAGCCTGCGGGAGAGTGAGCAGTTACTCCAACCCGCCATTTGCCCCACACCGAGATCGTGGTATAATCCCCCTACCCCAATCTATATCGCAGGAGATCGCTCTTGGACGACTGGAAGAAACAAGGGCCGATCAAAGGCGATCTGCATCCGAACCCACGCCGTCGACGGCGTACGTGTTCAACCTTAGACCCCCTACCCTGCCGTACACCAATCGGCAATAACTGCATAAAAAGAGACCATCACCGCATCGACATTGCCCCAAGCCGAACCAGCCAGGATGTCGGCTGGCCGAGCCTGCCGCCGCGTGCCGGGGCCAGCCTTGCGCCCAGGAAAATTCCCCATGGGAGGAAACGATGCAAGTCGAACTGATCGCCATCACTCAACCGCTGGCCGGCGGAACCTCAGAAAGACTGCTGGAACATGCCGGCCGGGTCTGTTATCGCAGCAGCCGGCATGGTGAGGCGGGCCCATTCCTGCACAACCGCATCCGCGAAGGCCACGAATCGATCGTCGAGCACGCCAGCGCCACCTTTGAGATCAGCGGCATCTCGCGCGCCTGCAGCCACCAGCTCGTGCGCCACCGCCTCGCCAGTTACAGCCAGGAAAGCCAGCGCTACGTGGATATGTCGAACCCCGAGTTTGTCGTACCACCGGCTGTGATAGAAAATCCCGCTGCCCTGGAGATATGGCAGCGTTTTATGGGCAGCGTGTCCGAAACTTATCGCCAGTTGCGTGCCCACGGTGTGCGCAAAGAGGATGCCCGTTTTATCCTGCCCAACGCGACCGCAACACGTATCGTCGTCAGCATGAACTATCGCGAGTTGCGTCACTTTTTTACCGTGCGCTGCGAGCCTGCTGCCCAGTGGGAGATTCGCGCCCTGGCCCTGGAGATGCTCAGGATCATGCACCAGCAGGCGCCAGCGGTTTTTCAGGACCTGTACGAGCGCCACGTCGCCGGAGGACTCTGATGCCAACGACCAGACAGATCCGCCTGCTGCTGATCGGTGCGGGCCAGGTGGGCCGCCGCTTTGTCGAGTTGTTGATCGCCAAAGACGAGACATTACGCCGTCTCGGGCTCCAGTTCACCCTGGCAGGTATCGCCGACTCTGGAGGCGCTGCCATACGACCCGGCGGCCTCGATCTGGCTCAGGTGGTGCACCTCAAAACCCAGGGACAGAGCGTGGCCGATACGCCCCGCTGGGGCAGGCCGGGCATGTCAGCCCTGGAGATGGTGCGCACGGTGAACGCCAGCCTGATGTTGGACGCCTCGCCCGCCGATCTGCAAGAGGGTCAACCCGGCATGGCCTGCACCGAGGCGGCGCTGATTCGCGGCCTGCACGTGGTCACGGCTAACAAAGCGCCGCTGGCGCTGGCCTTCTCCCATCTATTGGCCCTGGCCGAGCAACACGGCGTGCAACTGCGCTTCGATGCCACCGTCGCCGGTGGTCTGCCGGCAGTGAACCTCGGCCAGCGAGACCTCGCCGCCGCCGAGATTCTCCGGCTGGAGGGCCTTCTCAATCTCACCGCCAACTATATCCTGACCCGCATGGCTCAGGAGGGCCTGAGCTACGACGACGCCCTGGCCCAGGCCGCCGGACACGCCGAAACCGATCCGCGCCTGGATGTGGAGGGCTGGGACGCCGCCAACAAACTGGTGATCCTGGCCAACAGTGTGCTGGGGTTCTCTGCCACACTGGCCGATGTGACCGTGGAGGGCATCACCGGCATCACTGCGGATGTTTTACGCCAGGCCAGCGCACAGGGCCAGCGCATCAAACTCGTCGCCGCTGCCGAACGACAGGCAAATGGCTACCACTTGAGCGTTCGCCCCACCTGGCTGGACGCCGAACACCCGCTGGCTCGACTCGGCCCTGCGCAGATGGCCATCTGCTACCACACTGACATCATGGGAATCATCTCGGCGACCATCCTGGAGGAAACGCCGCTGCCCACAGCGGCAGCCATGCTGCGCGACGTGATTCAGATCTATCGTTGCCCTCAAGAGAAAGGTTGGAATTGAGCGCCAGGCGTGTCCTTTTGGCCATCTTGGCCCACCCAGACGACGAATCCTTCGGCCCTGGCGGTACACTGGCGCGTTACGCCGCCGAGGGCGTCGATGTCCATCTCATCTGCGGCACCAACGGCGAAGTGGGAGTCATGGGCAAAGAATTTATGGCCGGTTACTGTGAACCCGCCGATCGGCGCATCGCGGAATTGCGCTGCGCGGCCAGCGCTCTGGGTTTGAAAGGGGTGCACCTGCTGGGTTACCGAGACTCTGGCATGGCCGGTTCCCCAGAGAACAGCCACCCGGATTGTCTGGTTCAGGCGGAACCAGGCAAAGTGAGCGCGCGCATCACAGGTTATATCCGCGAGCTGCGCCCCCAGGTGATCATCACTTTTGACCCCATTGGCGGTTACAAACATCCAGACCACATCGCCATGCACCGCGCCGCCGTAGCGGCTTTTCACTCTGCGGGCGATCCGACCGCCCATCGCCAGCAATTGGAACGAGGATTGACGCCCCATTCCCCTCAAAAGCTCTATTACACCAGCATTCCCCGCCGCACCTTACGCTGGGCGGTGCGGCTGATGCCTTTGTTGGGCTTTGATCCCACGGCGATGGGCCAAAACGGTGACATCAATCTGGTCGAGATCGCCGCCGTCGATTACCCTATCGGGGCACGCATCAACGTGGCCTCATACCTGGCGCGCAAAGAAGCAGCAGCAGCCTGCCACCGCAGCCAAAATGGCGCCCGCGGTCTGTTTGCTCCCCTGCCTCGCTGGCTGGTTCGAAAGATTATGTCGGTTGAATCTTTTGTGCGGGCCTGGCCCGATTTCCTGCCTGGCGAGCCGCCGGAAAGAGATCTGTTCGACGGCATTGTGTGAGGCCAGATGGCCTGGCTGGCCCAACAAAAAACGACCTGCCTTACAGGCAGGTCGTTTCAAAACCGAACGCCAAACCAATCAAACTATCTCGGCCAGGTCGAACTGAGGGCTGTCCTCCAGAACTGCCGCCACCAACAGCTCACTTTTACGATAGCGAGCAAGCGCGCGACTCACCGGCGCAATCGGCCAGGGATCACTCAAGGCCACGGCTATCCCGCAGTTGCTACAAACCCACCGCTCGCCATGACTCTCCTGCCCGTCGTGCTGGCGTCCATCCACAGCGAACAAAGCCGGCAACTCACACACCGGACAGATGATCCCACGGCTCGACGCGGTCTGCTGTTGCGACAAACTGGCGCGATGCATCAAATTCATGGAGGGTTGTCCTTTCTCTGGCCTCCTCGTACAAAACATCGGCCCGGCCACTGGCGCGATTGACGTTATTATAGGTTATTTTACCACAAACGAGAGCGCCGATGGGTAAAGCTTGGGTAAAGCTTGGGTGAATAATCTGTAAAGCCCTCGCCATGCTCCGTACAGCAGCACCCAGCGGCGCAAGAGACCATGCCTGCTGCCTCGCAGGGTATAGGTTTCAACGGTGGAAAAATTTACTCTTCTCCTCAGAATGGGCTCAGTCGCCGGTGTCGATGCGGACGACGGCTGTCATGCCCCAACGGAGCGTATCTTGCTGTTCCGAACCATCCAGCCTGACCGTGACGGCGTAGGTCACGTCGCCGCGATACTCGCCGGCCTGGAGCGCGATGCGCTCAACCACGCCTGGGAATTCGAGCCCCGGCAGAGCATCGACACTGACCAGCGCCGGTTGCCCCTCGACCAGCCGCGCCACGTCCAACTCTACCAGGTTGACCGTCCGCGCCTGAAGTTGATCCAACGTTGCCAGAACGATCACCCCCTGAGCCGGATCGACCCGGTCGCCCACTGCCGCTTTCACCTCCACCACGACAGCATCAAATGGCGCACGCAACGCCATGCCCGCCATCTGCAGCTCGAGTTGAGAGACGGCCAGCTCGGCCTTACGCACACGCACCCGCGCCTGAGACACCGCTTCCTCTGAAGGCTCATCCAGGTAAGGATTCTCCCAGGCCTGCAGATGGTCCAGATCGAGCTGGGCCAGCTCGATCTCGGAAGTCAGGATGTCCAAGGTGACGCTATAGGCCTTTTGAGTGGCCAGTTCCTGGACCAACTGGGCCTGAGCCTCGTCGATCTGGGCCTCCAGAACCTGCAAGCCAACAAGATGGGCCTGTTGGGCAGCCTGGGCCTGCTGTAGCTGCGCCTGGGCCTGTTGCAGGTTCCATTGCGCCTGTTGTAATGCGTGCGCATAACCATCGCGAACCTCTTGCGGCTCCCAGGTGCGATCCAGGGCCTTGTTGTACTCGGCCTGCGCGTCTTCCACCGCCTTTTGGGCCCGCGCCACTTCCACCTGGGCGACAGTCACATCGGCTGCCAGGTCTTGGGCGCGCGATTGATCTTGCTGCCGTTGGAGTTGCTCGATGCGCGCCTGGGCAATGGCAATGCTGGCTGTATTGTCTTGAGCCAGCGACTTTTCCAATCCCTGCTGCTTGATCTTGAGTGCTACCCCGGCCTGAGCGATCTGCTGCGCGTTCTCTCGTTCGGCGCGGGCGATCACCTCCTGGCTCTCACCGGCAAGCAGTTCATCCAGCGCCGCCTGCTGGGCCAACACGTCCTGACGAGCACTTTCCAGAGAGAGCTGCAATTCGGCGGTGTCCAAACGCAGCAACAACGTGCCTGCCGAGACCCTTTGGCCCACCGATACCTGCACCTCTGTCACCTGACCTGCCGACTCAAAGCTCAACTCGCTCCAGCGGGCCGGTTCCAGAACCGCCTCGGCCACGACGGCGCTATCGGTGCTGCGCGGCACCACCGGCACCTGATCTGGCGACAGCGTCTCTGCCGCCGCTGTGCCATTGCACGCCGCCAATAGCCCAACCATAGCCAGCCCCATCAAACCCAATGACAACCTGGATACGTTCATCGATCTGCTCCCTCAATATTACGTTTGGTCTGTTTACTCGTAAGCCAGGGCCTCGCGCACGCTGACCCGCGTCGCGCGCAGGGCCGGCCAAAAACTGGCCAACAACGAAAGGACCACCACGACAACCAACCACACGATCAGGCCATCGCTCGAATAGAGGAAATTGAGCGGCACATCGAGCAACGCCCGCCCCACCATCTGACTAAAAGCCTGCGCCCCAGGGTAACTCAACGGCACGGCAAAAAGCCAGCTCAGAAAACCCAAAAACACACCTTCGGCGATAAAGATGCCGGCAATTGCCGGCGAAGTGGCCCCGATGGCCCGCATCACCCCGATCTCGCGCCCTCGCTCCACCACATTGATCGACATGGTGCCCATCAAACCGATGCCGCCCACCACTGCCGCCAGCACGGCCATGGCCAGCATGAGTGAGGTGATCAGGTTGAACTGTGTCTGGTTTTGCTCTCGTAACTCGCTGGCGCTGAGAAAAAAGGCCGGCTCAATGCCGTAGGCCGGAAAAACCTCCCGCAACTGCCGGATGAGCGCCTGCTGACTGGCCACATCGTGCTGCTGCGATTGCACCATGACCACCGTGCCACGATTGACCGTGCCTTGCGCCTGTGCCAGAGCATCAAAAGGCGCATAACAGCCCTGCTGGTTCTCAAAGACGCTGAGCACCAACCCCACCACCGTCCAGGTCGACTCACGATCGCCCAGCCGCAACAAAACTTGATCCCCCACCCCAATACCCTCTTCGACGGCGATCCTGGAATTGACCAGCATGGCACGGCCATCCTGCGGCAACAGGCCGCGGCCGCTGACGATGTTGGGGTGAAACAGCGCCGAATCCGGCGGCACACCCAACAACGAGATCTGTCTTTCTTCGCCGCCGGACAGGACCAGGCTGGCGCCGGCCTGATCCCACACCTCGGCGTGCGTCACGTCGGGCAGGCTTTCGGCCACTTCGATGAGCCGTTGAACCCGATACGGCCCATCCAGCACGGCCCACACGTCCAGGCTGAACTCGCCGATCATCACCTCCAACGTGTTGTCCAAAGACTGTCCCGCACTCATAACAACGATGAACATGACCCCGCCAGTGGTGAGCGTCAGCAAGGTCAACACCAGCCGGGCCTTGCGGCGGAAGGTATTACGTAGACTGAGCGCCAACGGGCGCGGCAGGCGGCGCACCCGCCCCATCAACCGGTCGAGCCAGCCACGGCCAAAGCCTCCTCCCAGGCCATAACTGCTGATGGCCTGATGCGGGGTGATGCGCGCCCCACCGATCACCGGCGCCAGGGCCGCCAAAAGTGGCACCACCAGCCCTACCACAACCTGAACCCCTACCGCGATTGGCACAACCCGCAATTCGCCAGAATCGATGTTGATCAAGTCCAGCAGCCATCCGGCAGCCCAGTGCGCCCCCCACACTCCGAGCGGCACGGCGATCAGCACGGCCAGCAAACCGTAAACAAAAACGGTCGTCAAATACAGGCGCATCACCCGGCCAAAGGTGGCGCCAACAACCTTCATCACGCCGATCTGCCACACCTGCTGGGCCACAATGGCGCTGACGGTGTTGATGATCAAAAAGCCGCTCAGGCCCAACGCCAGCGCGCCCAGCACGGTGAGTATGACGAACATGGTATCCACCATGTTCTGCAACGGGTGCACATCCGGGTCGGTGATCAGGTAACCACCGGCGGGTAGCCCCATACGTTCCAGCCGATCCAAAACCTGATCGGCGGCATCCTCGGCAGCAAGCGGATCAAAGAAAGCCAGGCGCACGTTGAGCCGGTTAAAGACATCCAGGCCGGTGAGCCAGGCAACGGTGTCTGGGGTGGTACAAAAGGCGGCATCGCCGCCGAACTGAGGCGGCACCACCCCCGGCAGGCGCACGATACCCTCCACGGGCAGGCGGCGCTCCTGACGCCCAAACTCGACCACCACCGTCGTCCCAAGTGGCACATCAAAGTAACGCGCCGACTGGCGCTCCAGGGCCAGCGTACGCTCTGCCGGCCAGTTACCGGAAATTAACCGGATCAGATCCATGTTTTGTGTGTCATAGTCGGCGCGCGCCACGAGCTCGCCGTTGCGCCATTCGCTCTCACTTTCCAGCCGCCAGCGAAAGGTAGCCCGCACCTCGTGTTGGGCGGCAGAAACCCCGGCTTGCTGCGACACCACACTCACGACGTCGTCGCCATACTGCCCACCCCAAAAGGTGATGTGGGCCGGAATACTCGAACGGTGATCGGCTGTCATGCGCTCGCTCAACACCTCAGACAGGCCAAACACCAGCCCCAAAGCAAACACGCCGACCGCTGTCGACAGCACCACCAGCAGCGTGCGCAGCTTGTTGCGGGCCAGGTCACGCCACACTTTGCGCCACATCACGCTCATGGGTGCGATGCTCCATTCCGGCGGTCGTCATGGATGCGCCCATCGAGCAGGTGGATCTCGCGCTGCGTCCGTTGGCTCAAGGCCCGATCGTGGGTGATCACGAGCACGGTCTTACCCTGGGCCACCAGTCGCTCGAACAGGGCAAACACCTCGGCGGCGGTGGTCGAGTCCAGGTTGCCGGTAGGCTCGTCGGCGACGACGAGCGGCGGATCGTTGGCCAGGGCGCGGGCTATGGCGGCCCGCTGCTGCTGACCGCCGCTGAGCGCACTGGGCAACTTGTGCGCCTGGTCGGTTATGCCCACCAGCTGTAACAGGCTCATGGCGCGCTGTCGACGCTCACGCCGTTTATAGATACCACAAAAATCCATGGGCAGCATCACGTTCTCGACAATCGAGAGCGCCGGCAGCAATTGAAAGAACTGAAAAATGACCCCTACCTGCCGCCCGCGCCAGCGGGCCAGCCGGTTCTCGCTCAGTCGGTGCACCGCTCGCCCGCCGACGAACACCTCGCCGTTGGTCGGGCGGTCGATGCCGGTGATCATGTTCAGCAACGTGGACTTGCCAGATCCGGAAGGGCCTACGATGCTGACAAACTCACCGGCCCGGATGGCCAGCGAGACGTTCTTGAGAACCGTCACCCCGCCGGCGCCGGTCTGATAGGTCTTTGCCACGTCACGTAGATCGATCAACAGATTGTTACCCTCGTTTTCAGACACAGATCGTTTTTCCTCATACGACTTGCTAGTTGTTCCACGTGTTTTCGGCAACCCTGCAGGCCGAGACACCAACCTTGCCTGCAACAGCCTATGGAAAACCCGGTGTCGGCCAGGCAACGGGCAGATCAGACGGCCACGCCGCCGGCACGTCTTCTGGCCAGGCAGTGGGCCAGGCGGCGGGCAGTTCGGGTGGCAACACTGTGGGCCAGGCGGTGGGCCAACCCTCAGGCCAGGCGGTGGGCCAACCCTCAGGCCAGGCGGTGGGCCAACTCTCAGGCCAGGCGGTGGGCCAACCCTCAGGCCAGGCAGTAGGCCAACCCTCAGGCCAGGCGGTGGGCCACGGACTCGGCAGCCAGGTTGGCGTGGGCAGCGGCGTTACAGTCGATTTGGGCGGCTTGGGCAGAAAGGTGGGTGTGGGCAGCGGCGCCCGCGTCGGTTGCAATCGCGGTGCGGTTGGCGACGCCGTCGCCGTCGATGTTGCGCTGGCAGTCGGCGTGGCTGTCATGCTCAGAGTGGGCGTCGACGTGCCGGTGGGTGTGCGTGAAGCAGTCTGGGTGAGCGTGGCTGTCGGCGAAGGGCGGTCGACCGACGGCAGTGTTTCAGTCGGCCTGACAGGCGGTTGGGGCAGATCGCCGAGCACCTGCCGCGCCCGCTCACGCCCCGTTCGCGAGACGGCCAGCGCCAGATCGACCGCCTCCAGGGCCGACGGCGACACCTGGCCTGTGAGAGCAGCCAGCCTGGCCTCATGCTCTGCCATCACTGCCATCAGGTGATCTGCCAGTGCGGTCTGGAGCGCGGGGGCCAATCGATCCGGCTGCTCGATCAGATCCGAAACCGTATCGACGTGAACGGCATAGTTGAGCAGCAGTGCCGGCATCTGTTCCAACCGCCCTTCGACCACCATCGCAGCCGCCTCGTCCAGACGCCGCGAGGCGAAATCCAGACGCAAAGCGGCGGCCTGGGCGGCGTCGCGCGAAACGGTCAGTTGGATGGTCTCTATGGCCGTTTTGACAGGGTAAAGCACATCACCCGGCAGGGCATCGGCGGAGGCATAACCCACCCCACCCCCCACCAGCAAGGCCAGGGCCAGCAGAGCGGTGACAGAGAAACGCAGCGGCAGCTTGAGCCGGATGGATGAATCACGCAACGGGTTGGGTTGGGCGACAGGCATCGCCGGACGAGGCCGGGCAGCGATGAGGTTGTTCATGCGTGTGACGGCCGTCTGGCGAAACTCGACCGGCGCCATCACCGTGCGCGCCGCCGAAAGGTTGCCCGCCAGTTGCAACAGAGGCTCCAGCTCGCCCCGGTGAGCCGGAAAAAGCTCCAGGCACTGACCCACCGCCTCGCCGCGTCGAACGGCGGTGATACATCTATCCAAAATTTCTTCGACGGCCACAACTGTGTTTCGCTGCATCGTTATTTCCCTCGCGCGCCGGTGAGCAATTGATTCAGAGCGGTCAGCGCCCGGTGTTGAATCACGCGGCACGCGCCCTCGCTTTTATCCATGATATCCGCCACTTCGGCGTGGCTCAGATCTTCGATGAATCGTAAAATGATCACCTGTTGCTGTTCCTCAGACAACTGCGAGATGGCCCAGGCCAGGGTCTGCATCTCTTCGGCCCGGATGATCTGCTGCAGAGCGGATGGGTCTTTACTGGTGTGCCACTCTACGTTCTCTGACAGCGGCAACGACGGCGCCGCCTGTCGGCGGCGATGATGATCCACCACCGTGTTGTGCGCGATCCGATAGAGCCAACTGGTAAAAGGTTTGCCTCGCTGCTTGTAGCCGGGCAGGGCCTGCCAGGCCTTCAGAAAAACCTGCTCGGTCATATCTTCGGCGTCCCTGGCGTCGGCCACCCGAAAATAGATGTAGCGATAGATGGCATCGAGGTGCATCAGGTATAACCTGCCAAAAGCCTCGGCGTTGCCGGTTTTTGCCTCTTTGATGAGTATCGCCTCGTCGGCCAGGGCATCCGATGACGGTTTTGGGCGGGCCTCCAACAGGGTTTTGTTCTCGATCTCGGCGATTTGCATGGGCATTCAGGATCGGTTCCACCACTAAAAAGATGATCCCTTGGGCCGATGACGAAACATCAACCCGCGCTGTCAGGCTCCCGCCAGACCCATACCCCGGCCCGGCGGGAGCCATCGGACAGTGTCAGTCCATCCTCGCGGTCGGGTTTAGCGCGAAACGACGGGCAAGTAAACGGTGTAGGGCCCCTTGGGCGCCACCGTCTCGGTCAGCGGATCCAGGCCGCTCCAGGTGAGCACCGGGTCCTCTTGCAGTTGGGTCTTGTCAGAAGCTGTCATATCGGCCAGGGTGTGACTGTTTTGAGCCAGGGACATCGACGCCCGCGGACCGCCGCCCGGCACGATGTCCAGGTCAAAGGTAGAGGCTTCCCAGCCGTGCACCACGAACAGATAGGCGCCGGCGGTGGCGGTGGTGAAACTCACCTGATCGGTGGCCGTGCCGCCCAGGTTGCTGTGCGCATCGGGCAGGGCGTGATGGCCGGGGAACCAGACGTACAGGTCGGCATCGCCGCTGAGGGTATCCAGCGTGGCGGTCACGTCCACGCCAGCGTCATAGTAGACCAGATAGGAGGCTATACCACCCTTGCTCAACGACTCACCGGGCAGCAGCAGGCTGGCAAAATCGAGGCCGGGTTTGCCCAGGCCAGACTTGTTGCCGGCTGCGTCGGCCACCCAGGCAGCTACATAGTGGGTGCCGCTGGTTTCTTCGAGACTCCAGGCGTACTCGGTGGCATAGGCCACCCAACCGCTGGCCGCCACCCTCTCCCAGTGCGGCGCCGGCGAGGTCACCAGCAGCCATTCCTCCAGGTACATCTTGGCAACGCCCTCGTCGTCGCTGGCCGAGAGGTACAACGTGACATCCGGATCGGTCAGCACGTCCTGGGCGCCGATGGTCAAACTCTGCACCACGGGCGGTGAGACGTCGCCAGCCGGCGTCTCGGGCACCACCTTGACCATGGCGTGCCGCTCCAGGGTATCGCCGTCAGCGGTGATGGTGGCTGTGTTGACCGTGAGGGTGGAGGCATCCACCGTTTTTGCAGTGACTTTGATGGTGAGTAACACTTCTTCACCGGCCGGCACGCTGACATCGTCCCAGGCGACGGTGTGATCGCCGGCGTGGTAGAGGCCGCCATTCGAGGCAGAGACGTACTCCATGAGCTCCGGCAGCTCGTCCACCACGTCGACCACGGCGTCGTCTGTGCCGCTGTTGTGCAGGTGAATGGTATAACTGAGCGTTTCACCGGAGGCCACTTTTGTCTTTGACGCCGACTTGTAGGCCGTCAGGTTCGGCATGGGGGGGGGTGAATCGGGCACCACCAGAACGGTGGCCTGGCGCTCGAATTGATCGCCGCCAGAGGTGATGGTTGCCACGTTGGTGGTTGCGATGGGTGAGGAGACCGTTTGGGCCGTCACGCCGACGGTGAGCAGCACCTCGTCGCCGGCCGGCACATCGACGTCGCTCCAGGTAACGCTGCGGTCGGTCGCATCATAGGTTCCCCCCGGCGAAGAAACATAGTCTACCAGCGTTGGCAAATAGTCCACCACGTCGACCACGGCATCTTGAGTGCCGCTGTTGTACAGATGGATGGTATAGTCGAGGGCATCGCCCGAAACTACCGTATACTTGGAGGCGGATTTGTACGAGCTAGACAGGTTGGGCACAGGCGCAGGCGGCTGTCCACCCGACGGGACAAGCGTGACCTGAGCAAAGCGCATAAAGTGCAAGTGCTCAGACATGATGGCCGCCACAGTGGTGACTGTCGTGTTGGCGCTGACCGTCACGGCAGGTGTAGCCCGGAAAGCGAGCGGCGCCTCACCACCGGCGGCAACGGGCACGTCGCTCCAGACGACATTGCCCTCCTCCAGGCTACCGCCGCCGGTGACAGAGCCAGCAACGTAGGCCAACTCTGATGGCAACACGACGGTTACGTCGGCGATGGCATCGGCAGAGCCGGTGTTGCGCAGGGTGACGGTGAAGGTCAGCTCCTCGCCCGGGCCCAGGGTGCTCTGCGAGGCAGTGAGGTCTGACGAGAGCAGGTTCTCCCCATCCGCCAGGACCGGCGCCAGACCCAAACCAAGCGGCGAGAACAGCAAGGCGATCAACAGCCCGGTGATCGTCACTGCCCGCCATGGTGAGCGATTTCTGGAAAATAAACGAGGTACGTGAAGCGTATGCATACGAATTCCTCCTTTGTGGCATGCCGCGCGCGGCGGAAAAATCGATCGTCGAGAGCAGCGCGCTCTCGGAACGGGTGGCTCGGTTTTGGTGTTACATTTCGACCTCCTGTGCAGAATGTGCGGAACCGGATCCGTTGCCCATGTGTTCGCACCTATAAAACGCAGGGAGGTCTGTTTTGTTACAAACGATGCGTCCATTGCCAACACTGGAGCTGCCAGGGTGGGCCCTCCGCTGCCAGAGCTGCTGCGTAACCCGGCCCTGGCCATAACGCGCGCAACGACCAGCGCGCCGCTTCCGATGGGTCTCCGGGGGTGCTCAACAGTCGAGCAGGCTCACCTGGCGACAGGGAAACATCGAATTGATCCAGTGGCAGCGATAGCCCCTCACCTCTGGCTTTGATGTAGGCCTCTTTGCGCGTCCAACAGTCAAAAAAAGCCCGAGCCTGGGCCTCTGCGGGTAGGGCGCGCAGCACGGCCACCTCCTGGGCGGAAAAGAACATCTCGGCCACATCCAGGCGGGCAAGATCCGGGCGGATATACTCGACATCCACACCGACCTCACGGCCCAGAGCAAAAGCCAGGACGGCCAATCCGTTGGCATGGGAGATATTGAAACGAAGCGTATCTCCCCCCCACCCGGCTGCCAGCGAAGGTTTACCATGAGCGCTGTAACGAAAGCGCAGGCTCGCCGGTTTTGCGTCCAGGTAGCGCCCCAGAAAAAAACGTAACATCCCGCGGGCGACGACAAAGCGCCGCCGATCTCTTGCAAAGTAAAAGCGGGCCGCCCGCTGCCGTTCGTCTTCGACAAGCGCGCCGTGAAGCGATGTCACGTCGACCGCCGGATCATCCAATGGAACGCGCCAGACGTGTACCTCGTGCTTTTCCAGCTCCGGTATCCGGGTGGGAATCTGCCAACAGGCATCGCCCATGGGTTGCTCCGAACTCAGATCAACGCTCGGGCGAGGGTGCGCAAAAGAAGCGGCTGGGCCGTGTTGAGGTAAAAATGATCGCCGGGGAACATGCGCACTGAAAAAGGCCCTGTCGTCAGCTCGCCCCAGGGCTCCAGGCGCTCGCGGGTGGCATACACGTCCTGCAGACCACCCAGCGCCCAGAGAGGACAATCCAGCAGGTTGCCGGGCCGGAATCGATAGGTCTCACAGGCGGTAAAATCGGCCCGCAGGATGGGCAGCAACAAGGCCATCAACTCGGCATGGTTCAATATCTCCTGCGGCATGCCGTTGAGGTTACGAATTTTGGCCACAAACTCGGCGTCGGGCAGCCGATGAATGGGCGGCTCGCGGTCGTCGAGTTGCGGCGCGCCGTGGCCGGAGACAAAAAGGTGCACCGGGCTCAGATCGTATTCCCGGCGCAGATAGCGGGCCAGCTCAAAACTTACCAGAGCGCCCATGCTGTGACCAAAGAAGGCAAAGGGCGCATCGAAATGGGAACGCAGGCCCTCGGCGAGTTCCACCACCAGCAAGTGAATGTCGAGAATGGGCAACTCGGCCAACCGATTGCCGTGTCCCGGAAGCTGCACCGGGCAGACCTCGATGGTCTCCGGCAGCAGGTCGGCCCAGGGGAAAAAAACCTGCGCACTGGCCCCGGAATAAGGGAAGCAGAACAGCCGAATGCCGGCCCGAGGCTTTGGCCTGGGGCAAGAGAGCCAGAGGCTCGTTTCCGTTCCGAGCATACGCATGACGGTGTATGTCCTCCCTATCAAAGCTCGAGTGTTGTCAATCCAAAAGGACAGATTGGTAATCGAGAGGCTCCGATAGCCTGGCCTCCAATGGTTGAGCCAGCAGACTGCGGAACTCGCGACTGGCAGACACCCACAGCGTTAGCAGCAACATGATGACCCCGCATGTTGCGTAAATCAACGGGATATTTTGATCCAGCAGATCGGCCACCACGCCCGCCAAGCCCATGGCCACCGGCGTCAGGCTGCCCGAAATCGTGGCCAGAAGACCAAAGACCCGGCCGCGAATCTCACCGGGGGTGGCGACCTGCAAAATGGTGGTGATGTTGACGGTCACAAAGCCGCCGGTGAATCCTCCGAGCAGGGCCAACACTAATGCCATTTCAGGGACCTCGATCAGGCCCAACAAACCGTAACCGGCAGATTCCAGGACGATGAAAAGGATCATCAGTCGTTTCCGGGTCTGGGCAGAGAATTGAAGGGCGCCGGCAAACAGGTAGCCCATCAACGTGCCCAGGCCATACGCGGCCAGCAGAAAGCCATACCAGTCTATCGCAACCTGCAGGGTGTCTTCCACGAAAAACGGCAGCAGGACGATGACCGGCGCGGTGAAAAAAACCAAAAAAGCCGAGACGAAAACCAGCTCTCTCAACCCTTTCTGGCCCCAAATATACCGCAACCCCTCTGCGATATCCTGCCGGAATTGGCCTAGCTGCTTCCGCCAGCCACCATCCTGCCGGGGCATGGTCTGGGGAATATCGACAAAGGTCTCGCTGGCGGCAGCAAACAGATAACTGCTGCCATCAATGAGGAAAAGCACCGACGCTCCCAGCAGACGATAAAAAGTGCCCCCCAGACCCTGTCCGATGAACAAGGACAGTTGAAGCGCCATCTGGCCCAAAGAATTGGCCGAAGCCACTTTGCTCCTGGGCACCAGGTCTGGAATGGCAGCCGAGATGGCCGGGCCGAAAAATGCACTGATCGAGCTGATCAGGACGGCCACGACGAATAACGCCACCAGGGTCAACTGTGTCGCTTCTGGCAACAGAAACACCAGCCCCGCCAGCGCCAACACCACGACGCCCCGCACGAGATCGCTGAGAATGATGATCTGGCGTCGAGAGTACCGATCGGCAAAAGCGCCGCCGATGGGCCCCAGGACAACCGCCGGCAAACCGGCGAGCATCTGCAGCAGGCCCATCAACGCTGCCGAACCGGTGACGTGTTTGATCCAGAATATCATGGCCACCGCAAAAGCCTGTGACCCCCAGGTGCTGACAAACTGGCCCTGCCAGAGCAAAAAAAAGTTACGATTCATCAACTTGACGGGTTGCGCTGCCATCTCTTTTGACTGATGCGTCATGAATTTTAACCTTCCCCTCGCCGATCGCCTGCCTCAAACCTCTGATTTCAAACAGGCCGTCAATTGCTCCGCCAGAACCTGCACGTGCGGCTCGTGCATCATACTCAGATGATCCCCCGGAACCTGGCGTATCTCGACCCCACCAGCGGCAAACCTGCCCCAACCCATGTCCGCTTCCCCAGCCGCGTCCTCGGCGCCATCGCTGGCCCGAAAGAGTATCACCCGGCCCGGATAAGTCTGCGGCACGTAGCGCCGCCAGGCATCGGTGTGCGTCTTGAGGATGCGGATAAAGTGCTGGAACTGTGACAGGGTGACGTCGGGCAAAAGCCATTCGGCCTCTTTGGCCGTTTCAAACACGTGCGCCACCTGCTGATCGGCATCCATCTGCCGCAGACGCTCCAGTGACAGAGGCAAATGTTTACCAAACACGTCCATCAGATAGGCGGCCTGATCTTGCGGCTCCTCGCCGGGCACATGGGGGCCCTGATCCAGCAAGGCCAGCAGGGCCACTTTTTGGCCCTGGGCCTCCAACTGTTGGGCCATCTCGAAAGCGACAATGACCCCCATCGACCAGCTCCCGATGAAATACGGACCCTGCGGCTGCACAGAGCGCACGGCCTGGACGTAATGGGCCGCCATGTCTTCGATGCGTGTGTGCAACGCCTGATCGCCGTTCAATCCACGAGCCTGCAGGCCGTAAAAGGGCCGCCCGGAATCCAGACAGCGGGCCAAATCCACATACCAGTGCACGCTGCCGCCAGAAGGATGAACAAAGAACAGGGGCGGCGCAGAGCCCTCGGCTCGCAGGGGCACTATCAACGAGCCGGCATCCGCTTCTTCCTGGCGAAGCACCGCTGCCAGGTGCTCGATGGTCGGCTGCCGGAAAAGGGCGACCAGCGGCAGGGTCTTGCCGAGCTTTTGCTGGACCTGGGCCACCAACCGCACGGCGAGCAACGAATGTCCACCCAGCTCAAAAAAGTTGTCTTTGACCCCGATGGGTCGGGTTCCCAAAATGTCTTCCCAGATCAGCGTCAACTGCAATTCCAGCGCATCTCTGGGCGGCACCAGGGCGCGTTTGCCATCGACGCGCGCGCCGTCTGGGGCCGGCAGAGCGCGCCGATCTAGCTTGCCGCTGGGTGTGAGGGGCATCCGCTCCAGGATGACGAACGCCGATGGCACCATGTACTGGGGCAGTTTTTTCTGAATATGGGCGCGCAGATCGTCCACAACCCCGGCATGGCCCTCGGCCAAAACCAGGTAGGCCACCAGCCGCTTGTCTCCCGGCGCGTCCTGCCGGGCCAGCACCGCCGCCTCGCGCACAGAGGCAACCTGATGCAGCACCGCCTCGATCTCACCCAGCTCGATGCGAAAGCCCCGCACCTTTACCTGATGATCCATGCGGCCCAGGAATTCGATCT
The DNA here is from genome assembly GCA_049324835.1 of Chloroflexota bacterium. Lineage (GTDB taxonomy): Bacteria > Chloroflexota > Anaerolineae > CAYNKW01 > CAYNKW01 > JBMOMT01. Next base: position 195,549 of record JBMOMT010000064.1, read on the forward strand.
CTCCATCGGCGCGGTAGCGGGCCAGATCGCCAGATTTGTAGAGTCGCGCGCCCGGATCGTCGCCGAAAGGATCGGGAATGAACCGCCCGGCTGTCAGCTCGGGCCGGTTCAAATAACCCCGGCCCACCCCCACACCGCCGATGTGTAGCTCAGCCGGCACACCCACCGGCGCCGGCTGCAGGTTCGAATCGAGCAGGTACACCCGGGTGTTGGCGATGGGCCGCCCAATACCGGGCGCAGTCTCGCACCGTGTTTTGGCAGGAACAACGCCCGAAGTCGTGACCACTGTATCTTCGGTAGGGCCATAATTGTTTACCAATTCAAATGGTATGGTTGGCAGAGGATGGTAATTGAGTTTATCCCCACCCGTGAGCAACACGCGCAACGCCACGTTGTCGGGCCACTCCAGAGCCAATATACTTTCTGCCAGAGGCGTTGGCAAGAAACTGATCGTGATCGCATTTTCCACCAGCCATTTCTGAAGTTCCAGCGGCGATGCCCGCGTCCCCTCGTCAGGTATGTGGATACTCGCTCCCAATGTCAGGTAAGGCCAAAGCTCCCACACGGAAGCATCGAACCCCGGCCCGGCAATTTGTGTCGCCCGATCGGTTTGGGACACAGAGAAGGCCTTTTGATGCCAGTGGACAAGGTTTAACAATCCATTATGTTGAATCTGTACGCCTTTGGGTTTTCCTGTCGAGCCTGAGGTATAGATCACGTAGGCCAGATTGTTGCCGGTCACCTCACTCTTGGGATTATTCCGTGTTTCTCCGGCCATTGTGTTCCAGTCAGTGTCAAGACAAATCTTTTGCATCTTATCGGTTGGTAATTTTGCCATCAAATGCTGCTGCGTCAGTAATATCAAAACACCCGCATCCTCCAGCATAAACGCCAGCCGCTCGGTGGGATAGGCCGGGTCCAGGGGAACATAAGCGCCGCCGGCTTTTAAAACGCCCAGTATCCCCACGATCATCTCGATAGAGCGTTCGGTGCAGATGCCCACCAGGGTTTCCGGCCTCACGCCCAGCCGCTGCAAATAGTGCGCCAGCCGGTTGGCCCGACGGTTCAGCTCGGCGTACGTCAGGGATTCATCTCCAAAAACTACCGCCGCCGCCTCTGGCTCTCGCGCCGCGACCGCTTCGAACAACTCGTGCACGCACATCTCGTAAGCATAATCCGCCTGGGTCTGGTTCCACGCCACCAGCACCTGCTGCCGCTCGTCGTCCGTCAGCAAGGGCAGTTCGGCCAGTCTGGCATGTTGGTGCGCCACCATGCCCTCCAATAACACACCCAGATGGCGCAACATGCGCCCCACAACCTCTCTCTCGAAACGGTGGTCATCGTAGACGATTTTCAGCAGTAATTCTCGATCCGCCCCGGCGACCACGGTCAGCGGGTAGTTGGTCTGTTCCGCCGAACGAACGTCCTCGATGGTGAGGCTGCCAACCCCTGCCTGCAAGGCAGCGCTCACCGGATAGTTCTCAAAAACCAAAATGCTCTCGAACAACGGCAGACCAGCCGGCATCTCGCTCCAGTCCTGAATCTGGATCAACGAGCAGAACTCGTACTGGCGCAACGCCACCTGCTGCACTTGCAGCGCGCGCAACCAATCCAGCAGTGTGGCCCCGGCAGGCGCGTGCGTCCGCACCGGCAGGGTATTGATAAAGAGCCCCACCATAGCCTCCGATCCTGCCAGCTCTGGCGGGCGACCCGACACGGTGGCCCCGAAAACCACCACCTCCTCACCACTGTAACGGCTCAGGAGCAGAGCCCAGGCCCCCTGGACCAACGTATTGAGTGTCAGTTGGTTTTGTTGGGCCACGGCCCGGAGTTGATCCAGTGTTTGGGCCGAAAGTTGGATTTCCAGTTCATCGTACACCTCTGTGGAATCCCCGGCAGGCCCGGCATATCGATCCACAGTCAACGGCGTGGGGGCTGTGAAACCCTGGAGCGTCTGCCGCCAAAAAACCTCGGCCTCAGCCATGTCCTGACGTCTCAACCAGGCGATATAATCACGAAAAGGCCGCGGCGGATCCAAATGTAATTCCCTGCCGCTGCGCAGGGTCTCGTAAAAGGCAAAAATCTCCTGTAACAACACCGGCAGCGACCAGCCATCCAGCAGAATGTGGTGGTACGTCCAGACGAAACGATACGTTTGTTCATCGATCCGAAACAGCGCCAGGCGCATCAGCGGCGGGTGCGAAAGCACAAAACCCGTTTGCCGCTCCTGCTGGAGGAAAAGCTGCAACTTGGCCTCTCGCTCGATCTCGGAGAGCGCCCGCCAGTCCTGCTCCTCCCACGGCAGGTCTACCCGCCGGTGCACCACCTGAACCGGTTCCTTGAGTCCCTCGCCAACAAAGGCCGTGCGCAAAAGGGTATGCCGCTCTGTCACCTGCTGCCAGGCTCGTTTGAAGGCTGAAACATCCAGATCGCCGCGCAACTTGCAGCTCACCTGTTCCACGTACACACCAGACTGGGGGGCATACAGGCTATGAAAGAGCATGCCCTGCTGCATGGGTGAAAGGGGATAAAAATCCTGGACGTTTTTTATACTCATCTGGTCTAGCCCATCACTTTGCTGATTTCGCTCATGATATCCGTCAGATCCTCCTGATCCCACTCGAACTCGACAAAGTCCGAAGGCACAAAACCGATCGCGTCGCAAGTCTCTGACTGCCGGATCAGCCCCAACAAGGCCTCTTTGTAGCTGGCGGCCAGTTTTTCAATCGTCTCACGGCGATGCAGGTTTTCGCTATAGCTCCACTCCAGATGCAACCGACCGCCGCTCACAGCCCCATCCACTTCCAGCAAATGGGTGCGCCGATTTTCCAATCCACGGTCCAGACCGCGAGATTCCTGCGCCGGCAAAAACGGCACAGCCTGAGGCAATCCCTGATCCATCTGCCCCAGATAATTAAAGCTGATTTCGGCCGGCGGAGCCGCCCGCAAGGGCTGGCTCGCCTGGCTTTCATCGAGGTAGCGCAACACACCGTAACCGATGCCTCGACGAGGAATCGCACAAAGCTGCTCTTTGATACGCATCAGAGCCTCTCCAGGCTCGGACGAATCAGCCATATCCAGTCGCACCGGAAAGAGAGCCGTGAACCAGCCCACCGTGCGCGACACATCCACGTCGTCGAAAATATCTTCCCGGCCGTGTCCTTCCACATCCACCAGCAAAGAACGGCGGCCCGTCCATTGCCCGGCAGCCTGGGCCAGGGCGGTGAGCAGCACATCGTTGATCTCGGTGCGGTAGGTTGCCGGCACATCGTACAGCAGAGCTTGCGTCTCCTCCACCGATAACGACACGGTGACGCTGCGCGCCGACGCCTCGGTGTTTTCCCCACCCGGATAATCCACCGGCAGCGAGCTTTCCCCATCGTGGATCACATCCAGCCAGAAAGGCAGTTCCTGTCGCGCCTGATCCGATTGGCCATAGGCCATCAATCGCCGCGCCCATGCCTGGAACGAGGTGGTCTTGGCGGGCAACTGCACCGCCGCCCCCTGGCTGAGCTGCTGATAGGCGGTCATCAAATCCTCCAACAGGATGCGCCACGACACCCCATCGATGGCCAGGTGATGCACCACCAGCAACAACCGCCCCGCCTGCCCTTCCCCCACATCGAAATAGGCCAGCCGCATCAACGGCCCCGCCTCCAGATTCAGACTGCCCTGCAACGCCGCCGCGTGCGTCTCTATCGCCGCTCGCTGCTCCGCCGCCTCCAGGCCTGCCAATTCCACCCAACTGAACGGCACTCCCTCCTCCGGCAGGCTGTTCCACTGCCGCCAGCCCCCCTCTCCCCTCTCGTACCGCAGCCGCAAGGCGTCGTGATGCCCCAGCAACTGCCTCACCGTCTCCTCCAACACCTCCCGCTCCAGCGGCTGCCTCACCTCCAGCAGGATCGCCTGGTTCCAGTGATGTGCCTCCGCCAGCTCGCACTCCAAAAACCAGCGCTGAATCGGCGTCAGCGGCGCCTCCCCTTCCACCAGCCCCTGCTCCGCCTGGATGGCCGGCCCCTTGCCCGCCACCGCCGCCAGCCCCGCCACCGTCGGCCGCTCGAACAACTGCCGCGGCGTCAGCCGCAGCCCCGCCTGATTCGCCCGCGCCACCACCTGGATGCTCAGAATCGAGTCGCCCCCCAGCTCGAAAAAGCTGTCGTGCACCCCCACCTGCTCCACCCCCAACACCGCTGCCCAAATGCCCGCCAGCGTCTCCTCCGCCGCCGTCCGCGGCGCTTCGTAAGCGGCCTCCAGTTCTGGCCTCGTCTCGTCCGGCGCCGGCAGCGCCTTCCTGTCCACCTTGCCGTTGGGCGTCAATGGCAGCCCTTCCAGTGTCACAAAGGCCGCTGGCACCATGTACTCCGGCAGCCGCTCGCTCAGATAACCGCGCAACTCGCCCACGCTCACCTCTGCCCCACCCCACACCACGTAGGCCACCAGCCGCTTCCGCCCCGGCTCGTCCTCCCGCGCCAGCACCACCACCTCTTGCACCGCCTCGTGCCCGCCCAACGCCGCCTCGACCTCACCCAACTCGATGCGAAAACCCCTCACCTTTACCTGATGATCCATCCGCCCCAGGAATTCGATGTGGCCATCGCGGCGGTAACGGCACAGGTCGCCCGTCTTGTACAGCCGCGCCGCCGGGTCAGGACTGAACGGGTCGGCGATGAATCGCTCCGCCGTCAGCTCGGGCCGGTTCAGGTAGCCCCGCCCCACGCCCACCCCGCCGATGTACAACTCGCCCGGCACACCCACCGGCGCCGGCTGCATCTGACCGTCCAGAATGTACAGCCGGCTGTTGATGATCGGCCGCCCGATCGGCACTGCCCCCTCGACCCGCTCCCCCCGCCCAACCTGATACACACAACAGCCCACCACCGTCTCCGTCGGCCCGTACTCGTTCACCAGGACCGTCTCCGGCGCGTGGGCCTGCCAGAAGGCAATGTGCTCACCCAGCAACTGTTCCCCGCCGATGATGAACGCCCGCGTCCGCCCCGCCGCCTCCTCCGGCCTCATCTGCTGGCTCAGCAGCTCCAGATGCGCCGGCGTGATCTTGACCAGACCATAGCCCTCACTCTTTCGCAGCGCCGTGCTCAACAACTCTACCCCCAACTCTTCCGGCAGCAACTCCACCGCCCGCCCCACCACCAACGGCGAAAACAGGCTCGTCACCGTCAGGTCGAACGATATCGACGAGTGCACCGGCGACCCTCCTCCCACCGCCACCGGATAGGCCTGCTGGCACCACGTGAGATAGTTCACCACCCCCCGATGCAGCACCATCGCCCCCTTGGGCCGGCCCGTCGAACCAGAGGTATAGATCACGTAGGCCAGATTGTCCGGCCTGACGTCGCTCACCGGGGCGGTATCCTCCTCACCTGCCATCATCTCCCAGCCGGCATCCAGACAGACCGTGTGGCGCGCCGATTCGCCCATTCGTTCTTTCAGATGCGCCTGCGTCAGCAGCACCTGCACCCCGGCGTCGGCCAGCATGAAGGCCAATCGCTCCGCCGGATAGCTGGGGTCCAACGGTACATACGCCCCGCCGGCCTTCAACACCCCCAGCAGCGCCGCCACCATCTCTGGCACACGCTCCATGCACACCCCCACCAGTCTCTCCGGCCCCACTCCCAGCCGCTGAAGGTAATGCGCCACCTGGTTCGACCGCCGGTCCAGCTCGCCGTAGCTCATCTGTTGCCCCTCGTACACCACCGCCGCCGCCTCTGGCGTGCGCGCCGCCTGCGCCGCGAACAATTCGTGCACGCATAGACCCGCCGGGTACGGCGCCTCGGTCTGGTTCCACGTCACGACAAGCTGCTGCCGCTCGGCTTCCGTCAGCAGCGGCAAGCTGTCGATCGACTGCTCGGGGGCGGCCACGATGCCCGCCAGCAGAGTCTGATAGTGCCCGATCAAACGCTCGATGGTCTCCCCGTCGAACAGATCCGAGTTGTATTCCAGCGCGCCGCCCAGCCCGGCCCCCTGCTCTGCCATGAACAACGTCAAGTCGAACTTGGCCGTGCCGCTGTGAGCCTCCACCGCGCTGATTTCCACATCGGCCAGCGGTTGTGCACTCGCCGGCGCGTTCTGCAGGGCAAACATCACCTGGAACAGCGGGCTGTGGCTCATGTCACGATCGGGCTGCAACGCATCCACCACCATCTCGAACGGCAGGTCCTGATGGGCATACGCCCCCAACGCCGCCTCTCTCAGCCGCCCCAGCAGCTCGCGAAAACTCGGCCCGCCGGAGAGATCGCCGCGTATCACCAGCGTATTGACGAAAAAGCCGATCAGCCCCTCCACCTCGGCCCGGTTGCGGTTGGCTATCGGCGTGCCCACGCTGATGTCTTCCTGGCCACTGTAGCGGTACAGCAACGTCTGAAAGGCCGCCAGCAAGGTCATAAACAGCGTAGCTCCCTCCTGCCGACCCAATTCTTTGATGGCCCGGCTCAGCTCCGGAGACAGCGCAAAGGTGCGGTAATCGCCGCGGTAGCTCTGAACCGCCGGCCGGGGCCGGTCGGTGGGCAGCTCCAACAGCGGCGGTAGACCGCGCAGTTGCCCCGTCCAATAGTCCAGGTGTCGTTCCAGCACCTCGCCCTGCAGCCACTCCCGCTGCCAGTGGGCAAAATCGGCGTACTGGATGAACAACGGCGGCAATGGCGAAAACTGCCCCTGCGAAAAAGCCTGGTAAAGGATGGATATCTCTTGCACCAACACCCCTGTCGACCAGTCGTCGCCGGCGATGTGGTGCATGGTCAGCAGCACGAAATGATCCTGCTGCTCCAGCCGCAGCAGACGCGCCCGCAGCAACGGGCCGCGGGCCAGATCGAACGGCCTCTGCGCCTCCTCCTGCGCCAGCCGCAGCGCCTCCGCCTCTCGCTCCTCGGCTGGCAGGTGGCCCAGATCCGTCAGCGGCAGCGACAGATGCATCTCTGGCGCGATGACCTGCGCCGGCCGGCCATCCTGGGTGCGAAAGGTGGTGCGCAGCACCTCGTGCCGCCGCACCACCTCGTTGAGGCACTGCGCCAGCACGTCGGCATCCAGCGGTCCCCGGAAGCGCATCGCCTCTGGAATGTTGTAGAATGGACTGTTCGGTTCCAGTTGATCCAGAAACCACAACCGCTGCTGCGCAAAGGACAGCGTCATTTCCTCAGTGCGAGGCACAGGCCGGATGGGCGGCGCCTGCACTCCCGCAGCCGCGCGCCTGGCCACTTCGATCTGCTCTGCCAGCGCCGCCACCGTGGGCGATTCAAAGACCTTACGCAGAGGCAGATCGATCTGAAAGGCAGCGCGAACGCGAGACACCAACTGTGTGGCCAGCAGCGAGTGACCACCCAGCTCGAAGAAATTATCGTGCACGCCCGCCCGAACCACACCCAACACCTTGCTCCAGATGCCCGTCAGGACCTCTTCCACCGGCGTGCGGGGCGGCACGTATTCGCCCTCCACTTCGCGGCGCGACCAGTCCGGCTCCGGCAGCGCCGCCCGATCCACCTTGCCGTTGGGCGTCAGCGGCAGGGTTTGCAGAAAAACAAAAGTGGAAGGTACCATATAGTCTGGCAGCCGCTCCTGCAAAAACCGGCGCAGATCGCCGGGGGTGGGCTCGGTTTCCCGGTTCGGAACCACATAGGCCACCAGACGTTTATCACCCAGAGCCACCTCCACCGCCTGCACCACAGCCTGCCGCAGGGCGAAATGGCCGCCCAACACCGCTTCGATCTCGCCCGGTTCGACGCGGAACCCCCGGATCTTGACCTGGTGATCCATACGGCCCAGAAATTCGACGTTGCCATCGCGCAAAAAACGCGCCAGGTCGCCCGTTTTGTACAGGCGGGCCGTGGGATCGCTGCTGAAAGGATCGGTGATGAATTTTTCATCGGTCATCTCTGGGCGACGGTGATAGCCCCGCGCCACGCCGGCCCCGCCCACGTAAAGCTGACCCGGCACCCCAATGGGCAACGGCTGCAAGCGTTCGTCCAAAACATAGAGGCGCATGTTGGCAAAGGGCCGCCCGATGGGCACCAACTGCTCACCAGCCCGTTCTGATAGGCTGCTCTCGAAACAGGAACTATCGATAGTGGCCTCGGTCAGGCCAAAAGAGTTGATCAGACGGGTATCCGGCCCGCAGAACTCTCGAAAGCGCCGGTACTCGTCCACATACCAGCTATCGGAACCGCAGATCAACAACCGCACAAAATCCAACCGCTCGCCGGTTTCGGCCAGGTACTGCATGAGCTGGCGCAGAACCGCCGGCACAAACTCGGCGATATCGACCGCTTCCTGCCGCATCAGCGTATAGAGCTGCTCCGGCGCCAACAGCCACTCGCGGGGGCACAGCACCAGTTTGCCGCCGGAACCGAGGGCCCGCGCCAGATCGCCGGAGAAAACGTCAAAGGCGAAATTGGCCATCTGCAAATGAGAACGCACCGCCCTCAGATCGTAGGCCTCCTGCCAGGCCAGAAAGGCGTTGACCAGATTCCGATGCTCGATCACGACGCCTTTGGATTGGCCCGTGGAGCCAGAGGTGTAGATCATATAGACGGCATGATCCGGCAAGGTCTGGTTGACCGGATTCTGATCACTCTGCCGGGCAATGGCCTCCCAATCAGTATCCAAACAGATGGGCTGGACCGCGTGGAGTGGCAGCCCATCCAGCAGATGCGACTGGGTGAGCAGCACCGGCACCTGCGAGTCCTCCAGCATGTGGGCCAGCCGTTCGCGAGGATACAGTGGATCCAGCGGCAAATAGGCTCCACCCGCCTTGAGCACACCCATCGTAGCCACGATCATCTCTGGCGCGCGCTCGGTGCACACGCCCACCACCGTCTCTGGGCCTACACCGACGCCGCGCAGATAATGGGCCAGTTGATTGGCCTGTCGATTGAGCTGGTCGTAGGTCAGATGGCGGCGGGGTGATCCACCGATAGCCGGCGCGACCACCGCTTCTGCATCGGGCGTCCGGACCACCTGGGCCTCGAAAAGCTGATGAAAGCACAGAGGCAACGAAAGCTCGGCGGCCGTATGGTTCCACTCGAACAACAACCGATGGCGCTCCGTCTCGGTGAGCAACGGCAGCTCCGAAACCCGACGCTCCGGATCGGCCACCACCCCCGCCAGCAGCACCTCCAGGTGAGCCAGCATCCGTTCCATGGTTTCCCGGTCGAAAAGATCGCTGTTGTACTCCACCGAGGCATCCAACCCCGCCGGCCCTTCGGACATGGACAGCGTCAGGTCAAAGGTGGAGGTGCCGGGGTGAACGTCGACGAGCTCCAGCTCGAGATCGGGCAACTTTTGCGCCCCGGTTGGCGCGTTCTGCAAGATAAACATCACCTGGAAAAGCGGGGTATGCGCCATATCCCGCTCGATCTGCAATTCGTCGACCAGCATCTCGAAGGGCAGGTCCTGGTGGGCAAAAGCGCCCAGACTCACCTCCCGCACCCGCGCCAGCAGCTCGCGGAAGGTGGGATCGCCGGCTAGATCGGCGCGGAAAACCAGGGTGTTGATAAACACGCCGATCAAGCCCTCGATCTCGCCTCGATTGCGGTTGGCGATGGGTGATCCAACCCCAAAGTCCTCCTGACCACTGTAACGATGCAGCAGCGCCTGAAAGGCCGCCAGCAGCGTCATGAACAGCGTGCTGTGTTCCTGCTGACCCAGCAGCTTGAGCGCCTCGACGAGTCCTCTGGGCAACAGCCGTGAGACGACACCACCCTTGTTGGTCTGCACCGCCGGATGAGGCCGGTCGGTGGGCAGCTCCAACACCGGCAGGCCACCACCAAGCTGCTCGCGCCAGAAGGTCAGGTGGCTCTGCAAAACCTCGCCCTGTAACCAGCCGCGCTGCCACTCGGCAAAGTCGGCGTACTGAATGGGCAGTGATGGTAACGGCGATGGCCACCCCCTGGAAAAAGCATTATAGATGGCAGCAATCTCGCCAATGAGCACCCCCATCGACCAGCCATCGGAGACGATGTGATGCATGGTCAGCAGCACCAGGTAATCACTCTCGTCCAGGTACAACAGCGATACCCGCAGCAGCGGACCGCGGGTGAGATCAAAGGGTCGCATGGCCTCTTCGGTCGCCAGGCGCATCGCTTCCCTTTCGCGCTTCTCCGGCGGCAATCGACGTAGATCGGTCACAGGGACGCAGAGTATCAGATCCGGAAAAACGATCTGAACGGGTTCGCCTCCCCAGGTTCTGAAAACGGTGCGCAGGCTCTCGTGACGCCGCACGATCTCGTTGATGGTCTGCTCCAGCACGTCGATATCGAGCGGGCCCTTCAATCGAACGGCGGTGGGAATGTTGTAATAGGGGCTGCCAGGCTCGAACTGATCCAGGAACCAAAGACGCTGCTGGGCAAACGAAACGGGAAACACAAAAACGTCGTCAGAGAAATCCAGCGGTTCCTCAACGAGCGTCAGCAAATCGTGGGCAAAAGACTGGGTCATGGTGTGCTCCTAAAACTCTCTCTTCACAGGTTCTAGAGACCGGCAGGCCCGGCGCCATCATTCCTGTCCAATAACGAACGGCTCACCCGACGGTTATGCCGCGCGACCGGCACGATGGCCGGCGCCTGGAGGCCAGGGCCGATGGCCTGGCTCTCGATGATCTCCTGGGCCAGCTCGGCCACGGTGGGACGCTCGAACAGACTACGCAACGGCACCTCTATCTGGAACTCTTGACGCACGCGCGACATGAACTGCGTCGCCAGCAACGAATGGCCACCCAACTCGAAGAAATTATCGTACACGCCCACTCTATCCACGCCCAGCAATTCGGCGCAGATGCCCGCCAGCTTGTGCTCTGCATCGGTGCGGGGAGGCACGTACTCGCGCTCCAGATCGGGCCGCACACCCTCCGGGGCAGGCAGCGCCCGACGATCCACTTTGCCGCTGGGTGAGAGCGGCAGCGCCTCCAGGAACACAAACGTGGCTGGCACCATGTATTCCGGCAACGCCTGGCGCAAAAAGTTACGTAATTCGCCGGTGGCCAACTCGACGCCGTCGGCGGGCACGGCATAGGCCACCAATCGCCTGCCACCGGGCACGTCTTCTCGCGCCACGACCGCCCCATCCTGCACGGCGGGGTGTTGTTTCAGCACGGCCTCGATCTCGCCCAGCTCGATGCGAAAACCGCGCACCTTCACCTGATGGTCGATGCGGCCCAGGAACTCGATGTTACCATCGGCGCGGTAGCGCACCAGGTCGCCCGTCTTGTACAACCGGGCATGGGGGTCGTCGCTGAAGGGATCGGGGACGAACCTGGCTTCCGTCAGCTCCAATCGGTGAAGGTATCCTTTGGCCAGGCTCACCCCCCCCACGTGCAGCTCGGCCGGCACACCCACCGCCACCGGTTGCAGGTGAGCATCCAGGATGTAGAGCCGCGTGTTGGCGATGGGCCGGCCAATGGGAGGCGCAGCCGATTCACGTTCGTCGCACAAATAGATCGAGGCGCACACCGTCGTCTCGGTGGGACCATAGGCGTTGAAAAAGTCGCGCCCCGGCGCCCAGCGCTGCACCAGGTCTGGCGTGCAGGCCTCGCCGGCAGCAATGACCGTACGCAGCGAGGGCAAATCCTCCACCGGCAGCACACGCAACACAGAGGGCGGCAGGGTGACATTTGTCACACCCTCCTGCCGAAGGAGCGTCACCAGGTCTGGCCCGGAGGCCAGCACCTCTTGCCGCGCCAGGCACAGGGTAGCGCCGTTGGCCAGCGCCATGAACGTCTCCCACACCGAGGCGTCAAAGCTGAAAGGCGAGAACTGCAACACCTTGCTGCCCGGCTCGATGTCGAAGCACTTTTTCTGCCAGGCGGCCAGATTCACCAACCCTCGATGCCGCAGCAGTGTGCCTTTGGGTTTGCCGGTCGAGCCGGAGGTATAGATGATGTAAGCCACATCCTCCGGGGTGACCCCGCTCTCCGGGTTGGTCTGCGGTTCGTGAGCCACCATCGGCCAATCGGCATCCAGACAGATCGTGAGACGCGAGGCGTGAGGCGTCATGTGCTGATTTGCCCATTCGCCGATTCGCTCTTGCAGATGCGATTGGGTGAGCAGCACCGGTGCGCCAGAATCCTCCAGCATGAATACCAACCGTTCCTGAGGATAGGTGGGATCCAACGGCAGGTAGGCCCCACCGGCCTTGAGGATGCCCAGGATGCCGACGATCATCTCTGGCGAGCGTTCGGCACAGATACCCACCAGCGTTCCCTGCCTCACCTCCATCCTGGTCAGATAGTGGGCCAACTGGTTGGCCCGCGCGTTCAACCCGGCATAGGTCAACGATTGCCCCTCGAAGGTCAGCGCTACGGCATCGGGCTGCCGGGCGACCTGAGCCTCGAATAGCTGGTGAGCGCAGAGAGTATCGGGGAAATCGATCTGGGTGTCGTTCCAGGCCACCAACGACTGCTGCTGTTCGGCGGCGGTGAGCAGCGGCAGCAGCGTCACCGATCGATCCGGCTCTGCGACGATGCCTTGCAGCAGTGTATTCAAGTGCCCAGCCAGACGTTCGATCGTGCTGCGGTCGAATAGATCGGTGTTATACTCAAAATAACCACCCAACCCCTCCGGACCGTCCGTGACCGATAGTGTCAGATCAAAAGTAGCCGCGCCGCTGTGAGTATCGATGGGGTTCAGAGTCAGGCCGGGCAGGGTCAACGGCCCGGCGGGCGGCGTATCGAGCACCAACATCACCTGAAAGAGCGGCGTGTGGCTCAGGTCACGGCCCGGCTGCAGCGCCTCCACCAGCAACTCGAAGGGCAAATCCTGGTGGGCATAGGCCCCCAGAGCCACCTCGCGCACCCGCGCCAGCAACTGGCGAAAGCTGGGAGCGCCGGAAAGATCGGTGCGCATGACCAGCGTGTTGACGAAAAAGCCGATCAGACCCTCTACCTCGCGCCGCGTGCGGTTGGCGATGGGTGTGCCCACGACCACGTCTGGCTGGCCGGTGTAACGATAGAGCAACGTCTGAAAAGCCGCCAGCAGCGTCATAAAAAGCGTGACCCCTTCCTCGCGCCCCAGTTCCTTCAGCGCCTGGCTCAGCTCCCCGGGCAGGTCAAAAGAGAGCGTCGCACCGTGCGAGGTCTGCACCGCCGGGCGGGGGCGGTCGGTCGGTAGCTCGAGCATGGGCGGGCTGTTGATCAACCGTTGTTTCCAATAAACGAGCTGGCGCTCCAACACCTCACCCTGCAGCCACGCCCGCTGCCAGTGGCTGAAATCGGCGTATTGCACCGCCAGCTCTGGCAGTGGCGAGGGCTGCCCGGCAGCAAAGGCGGCATACAGTTGGGCTATCTCGGCCACCAACACGCCCATCGACCAGCCATCTGAGACGATGTGGTGCATGGTCAGCAGCGCCACGTGTTCCTGTTCGCCCAGCCTGATCAGGCGCGCTCGCAGCAACGGCCCTCGAGCCAGGTCAAAGGGCTGCCGCACCTCCAGGATCGCCAGACGTTGCGTTTCGGCCTCACGCTCCGCCTGGGGCAGGCTGGTCAGGTCTTTTAGCGGCAAAGACACTGCCGGTTCAGGGGCGATCACCTGTACGGGCCTGCCATCGATCACGGCAAACGTGGTGCGAAGCGCCTCGTGGCGGCGCACGATCTCACTCAAGACCCGCTCCAACGCCGCCACGTCCAGCTTGCCCTGAAGCCGCATGGCGATGGGAATGTTGTAGAACAGGTTGCCCGGCTCCAACTGATCCAGAAACCACAGCCGCTGCTGGGCAAAAGAGAGCGGGGTATCACCCTCGCGGGAGATGGCCTCGATGGGCGGCGCCTCCAGACCAGAGCCGGTTCGCAGCGCGGCCTCCACCTGGACTGCCAACCCGGCCACAGTGGGCCACTCGAACAGCGCCCGCAGGGGCAGATCGATCTGAAAAACTTCGCGCACCCGCGAGATAACCTGGGTGGCCCGCAGCGAGTGGCCGCCCAGGTCGAAAAAGCTATCGTGCACGCCCACCCGATCCAGGCTCACCACCTGGGCGAAAATATCGGCCAGGCCCTCCTCCACCGGCGTGCGCGGCGCGACATAGGCCATCCGGGTCAGGTGTACACTCTGCGGCGCGGGCAGGGCGCGCCGATCGACCTTGCCGCTGGGCGTCAACGGCATCTCGTCCAGCGTCACAAAAACCGCCGGCAGCATGTAATCTGGCAGGCTCGCCCTGAGATACTCCCGCAACTCACCTGTCGAGGGCTCAGGCTGGCGCAGCACCACGTAGGCTGCCAACTGCTTCCCACCGCCATCGTCCTCACGGGCCAGGACGGCTGCCTGCTGCACCGCCGGATGAGCGCTCAACACCGCTTCGATCTCACCCAGCTCGATGCGAAAACCACGCACCTTTACCTGATGATCCATGCGGCCCAGGAATTCGATGGTACCATCGGCCCGGTAACGCGCCAGGTCGCCGGTTTTATAGAGCCGCGCCACTCCCTCCCGCCCCCCCCCGCTCGCGGGGAAAGAGAAAGGATCGGCGATGAAACGCTCGGCGGTCAGATCGGGACGGTTCAGGTAGCCCCGCCCAACGCCCACGCCGCCGATGTGCAGCTCACCCGGCACCCCCACCGGCACCGGCCGCAGGTGCGCATCCAGCAGGTAGATGCGCATATTGGCCACAGGCCGCCCGATGGGCACATGGACGGCGCCCTCGGGCAGCGATTCCAGCCGCGCCAGTGCCGGGCCAATAGTGGCCTCGGTGGGGCCGTAACCGTTGAAAAAGCGACGACCCGGCGACCACCGTTCCACGATCTCCGGCGTGCAGGCCTCTCCCGCTGACACCAGAGTCTGCAGATCGGAAAGACCCTCGGCCGGAAGAGTGGACAGGAGCGAGGGAGGTAATATCGCAACCGTGATCCTCTGATCACGCAGCAGTTGGACCAACGTCGGGATTGACACCAATGTGTCCCGCCTGGCCAAATGCAGGCGAGCACCACTCAACAAAGCTAAAAAGATTTCGGCAACTGAGGCATCGAAGCCAAAAGCTGCAAACTGCAACACCCGACTGCCCGGTGCGATGGCAAAATGCTGGATACAGGCATGGACAAAGTTGCACAGCCCGCGGTGATGCAACAGCGCGCCCTTGGGCCGCCCCGTCGAGCCGGAGGTATAGATCACGTAGGCCAGGTTTTCTGCCGTGACCCCAGCCGCCGGATTGGTCTGTGGCTCCTGGGCGATCAGGGGCCACTCGGCGTCCAGGCAGATCGTGAGGCGTGAGGTGTGAGGTGTGCTTTGTAAATTGGCCCATTCGCCAACCCGCTCTTGCAGATGCGTCTGCGTCAGCAACAGCCCGGCCTGCGAATCAGTCAGCATGTAGGCCAGCCGCTCCTCAGGATAATCCGGATCCAACGGCAGATACGCTCCGCCAGCCTTCATCACCCCCAACAAACCCACCACCATCTCTGGCGAGCGCTCCACGCACAGCCCCACGATCGTCTCCGGCCCCACCCCCAGCTTGCTCATATAGTGCGCCAGTTGATTGGCCCGCGCGTTCAACTCGCCGTAGGTCAACGCTTGCCCCTCGAAACTCAGCGCGATGGCCTCGGGCTGCCGCGCCACCTGCGCCTCGAATAGCCGGTGAGCGCACACCCCGTCCGGAAAGTCGGCCTGGGTGTCGTTCCAATCCACCACGATCCGCTGCCGCTCGGCCTCGGTGAGCAACGGCAACGAACCAATCGGCTGCTGCGGGTCGGCAGCGATGCCCGCCAGCAATGTCTGCAAGTGTCCCAACATACGCTCTACCGTGGCCGCATCAAAGCGGCGCATCTCGTAAGCCAGCTCCAACCCGATCTCGCGGCCCGGTGACACGGCCAACGTGAGAGGATAATTGGTGCGGGTGAAAGAACGGTCTGGCGCTATTTCCACACTGGCCTGCTGCCTGCCAGCGGTCTGGTCCATGGGGTAATTCTCGAACACCAACAGGCTCTCGAACAGGGGCAGATCGCGCGGCACCTGGCTCCAGCCCTGAATCTCAAAAAGAGGGGCGTACTCGTACTGACGCAGCGTGGCCTGTTGCGCCTGGAGATCTCGAAGCCAGTCGAGGCTGGTGGCTCGTGGCGATACCTGCGCCCGCACCGGCAGGGTATTGATAAAGAGACCGACCATCGTCTCGGCGCCGGGCAACTCTGCCGGACGACCAGCAACCGTAGCGCCAAAGAGCACGTCCGACTCGCCGCTGTAACGGTTGAGCAACAACGCCCAGACGCCCTGCATCAGTGTGTTGAGCGTCAAGCCGTGCTGCCGCCCCAAAAACCGCAAAGCCTCAGCCGTCTCGGCGGGCAACATGGCTCGCAAAACGGCATAATCTACACCATCCGCCGCCGCGGAATAGTCGCCATCGACCGTCAGCGGGGTTGGCGCTGCAAAGGCATCGAGGTAATGCCGCCAAAAGGCCTCCATCTGAGCGGCGTCCTGTCGTTGTAGCCAGGCGATGTAATCGCGGTACGGACGTTCTGGCGGCAGCAGCAATTTCTGGCCGCGTCGAAAGGCCTCGTAAGCCAGAAACACTCCCTGAAAAATGATCGGTTGCGACCAGCCATCGAACAGCAGATGATGATGGCTCCAGACGAAACGATATGCGCCATCGGCGACGCGGATGAGGGTCAGGCGCATCAGTGGTGCAGCGGCCAATTCAAAAGCGCGCTCGCGGTCGGTTTGCAGGAAAGCCTCAAAACGCACTTGCTGCTCCGCCTGTGGCAACTCGCGCCAGTCCAACACCTCGAACGGCAAAGCCAGACGGCGATGCACCACCTGCAAGGGCTCGTCCAGCCCCTCCCAAACAAAGGCGGTGCGTAATGCCGGATGGTGATCGAGCACCTGTTGCCAGGCCTGCCGGAAAGCCGATACGTCCAGATCGCCCCGCAACGTCCAGCCAGACTGTTCAAAATAGACACTGCTTTCAGGCGCGTACAGGGTGTGGAACAGCATGCCCTGCTGCATGGGAGAGAGAGGATAGATATCTTCAACGTTTCGGGTATCCATAAATTAATCAGCCTTTTGGTTCAAGTTGGTGATCATCCACTTCAGGGCTTTCGAAGGCCAAAACAGCCCTGCCATCTGCTTCTGATGACCTGCTAGATTTTCAATTTCGCCAGCACTTTGTCCAGTTTTCTCTGATCCAGATCCGCCAGGTCAAAATCAGAGGGGGTGACCATACCAGCCTCGGCAGACCGACAATGAGCGATGAGCGCTCGCAACGATGCGATGTAATCCCAGGCCAGGCGCTCCACCGTCGCCCGCCGGTGAAGGTTCTTGCTGTAGGTCCATTCGAACCCCAAACGGCCACCCGCGACAGCGCCATTGATCTCTAACAGATGCGCCCGTTTCCCTCGGGGGCTCCGATCCGGCCCGCGCGACTCGCGCGCCGGCCCAAAAGGCGAATCCTTCGGCAAGACCCGATCGAACTGCCCCAGGTAATTAAAGCTGATTTCGGCCTGCGACTGCCTCTCCAGCGCTTCGGCAATGTCGGCGTTCCCGCTCAAATAACGCAACAATCCATATCCCATGCCCCGATTCGGTACCTGCCGCAATTGCTCTTTGATCGTCATCAATGCCTCGCCGGGAGTACGCTGCCCCCTCAGTTCCAGACGCACCGGATAAACCGCCGTGAACCAGCCCACCGTGCGCGACACATCCACGTCGTCAAACAGGTCTTCGCGTCCGTGGCCCTCCAGCTCTACCAACACGGCGCGGCGGCCTGTCCACCGCGCCACCGTCTGCGCCAATGCCGTCAGCAGCACATCGTTGATCTCGGTACGATAGGCCGCCGGCGCCTCCTTCAACAACGCCTCGGTCTCCTCTTCCGTCAGCCCAACGCTCACGCTCCGCGCCGACCCTTCCTCGTTCTCGCCTGTCTCATCGTCTAGCGGCAACCTGGCTACCCCCTCACGTCCCTGACGCAACCAGTAGTCCAGCTCACCTTGCACCACTTTCGATTGGCCATAGGCCATCAATCGCCGCGCCCATGCCTGGAACGAGGTGGTCTTGGGCGGCAACTGCACCGGCTGGCCCATCGCCAGGTGACCGTAGACCGTCTCCAAATCCTCCAGCAAGATGCGCCACGACACCCCATCGATGGCCAGGTGATGCACCACCACCAACAACCGCCCCGCCTGCCCTTCCCCCATATCGAAATAGGCCAGCCGCATCAACGGCCCCGCCTCCAGATTCAGACTGCCCTGCAACGCCGCCGCGTGCGTCTCTATCGCCGCTCGCTGCTCCGCCGCCTCCAGGCCTGCCAATTCCACCCAACTGAACGGCACTCCCTCCTCCGGCAGGCTGTTCCACTGCCGCCAGCCCCCCTCTCCCCTCTCGTACCGCAGCCGCAAGGCGTCGTGATGCCCCAGCAACTGCCTCACCGTCTCCTCCAACACCTCCCGCTCCAGCGGCTGCCTCACCTCCAGCAGGATCGCCTGGTTCCAGTGATGTGCCTCCGCCAGCTCGCACTCCAAAAACCAGCGCTGAATCGGCGTCAGCGGCGCCTCCCCTTCCACCAGCCCCTGCTCCGCCTGGATGGCCGGCCCCTTGCCCGCCACCGCCGCCAGCCCCGCCACCGTCGGCCGCTCGAACAACTGCCGCGGCGTCAGCCGCAGCCCCGCCTGATTCGCCCGCGCCACCACCTGGATGCTCAGAATCGAGTCGCCCCCCAGCTCGAAAAAGCTGTCGTGCACCCCCACCTGCTCCACCCCCAACACCGCTGCCCAAATGCCCGCCAGCGTCTCCTCCGCCGCCGTCCGCGGCGCTTCGTAAGCGGCCTCCAGTTC
>JBMOMT010000065.1:0-48335 GCA_049324835.1 Chloroflexota bacterium
CTCATCAGTGTCACATAGGGCGCCATAAAGGCCCACTCATCATCAGATACGTCACTGGGATAGCCTTTTCGTGTCATGCCCTGAGTATACCACACTCAGACCGAAAAGTGCATAACAGGCTCTAGGGCCGTTTCTCCAACGGTTGGGCTTTACGAAACCATACGGCCCGAGCAAATCGACGTTGTACTTGGTCTTGAGTCAAATACCCGTCGAGATGTTGGAAGCCAGACTTCAGCGGTGGGGTGAGGAGAACTTGGCCGCCCAGCCGCCCGCTCCCGATGGGTTGGAAGGTGAAGCCATCGATGGGAAGACGCTCCGCGGCAGCAAGAAACAAGGCGCCGAAAATGTCCATTTGCTCAGCGTGTTTAGCCATCGGTTGGGTATGACACTCCATCAACTGGCGGTGAAAGACAAGACCAACGAGATTGGCGCCGTGCCCGACCTACTCATCGATCTGGTCATCGAGGGCCGGGTTTTCACCATGGATGCCCTCCTAACCCAACGACCGGTAGCCCAAACGATTATCGATGGCCAAGGGGACTATGTGATGCTCGTCAAGGACAATCATCCCACGATGCGCGCCGATATCGAGTTCCTCTTTGCCCAACCACAGGAAGCGGCCTTGATTGATGATAGGGTAACAACTACTGACAAGGCCCACGGCCGCCTGGAGGTCCGCACCCTACAGACCAGTACGGCTTTGAACGACTATCTGGATTGGCCCGGCCTCGAGCAAGCCTTTCGTCTTGACCGCAAGAGGACGGTGCTCAAAACTGGTGAGGTCCGCACGGAAACCGTTTATGGACTCAGCAGCCTGTCGGCACAACGCGCCGGGGCGGCCCAACTCTTGGAACTGACCCGTGGTCAATGGAGCATCGAGAACCGCAGCCATTGGGTCCGTGACGTCACCTTTGGAGAAGATCATTCGCAGGTGCGTGTCGGGCACTTGCCGCAAGTCATGGCTGCCTTACGCAATTGCGTGATCAGTTTGCTACGTCTGCTGGGTTTCTGCTTCATCCCAGACGCTTTTGACCACTTCGCTGCATGTTCGCTTGAGGCTTTGCCCGCCATTGGCTGTTAGAGCCACGACTTTAGGAAAGCCCTACGGGGACGCCATATTTCCTGGACGCTTCCTTGAGAGGAATGTGTGTCTCTACATGGGTTGCCATCGGGATCTCCCTTTTGGTCACCAAAGCAGGGAACCTGATGGGCAGTACTGGACTCGAACCAGTGACCTCCTCCTTGTAAGGGAGGCGCTCTAACCAACTGAGCTAACCGCCCGACTCGAACCAATGATACCACAATGCGGCATCTGAGGCAAATCTGGCGTTTACATCTGCTCCGGCGCGCTCATGCCCATGAGACTCAACACGCGAGCCAGCACGGTCTGGGCTGCCTGCACCAGCTTGAGGCGCGCCTGGGTGATGGCCGTCTCGGCCGGGTCGGTGGACACCACACGACAGTCGCGATAAAAGGCGTGAAAGGCTGCGGCCAGTTCTTGAGCATAGTAGGTCAGGTGATGCGGCGCCATCTGCAGCGCTGCCGTTTCGACTATCTCGGGCAGTTGCAGCATTTTGCGGACGAGCGCCAACTCGGACGGATGTTGCAACAGGCTCACGTCGCCATCACCCACCCGGATGCCTGTCTCCTGCGCGTGGCGCAAGATGCTGGCGATGCGGGCGTGGGCATATTGAACATAATACACCGGATTCTCGCTGCTCTGCCGTTTGGCCAGTTCTAGGTCCAGCTCCATCTGACTGTCGGCGGAGCGGGACAGGAGGAAAAAGCGTACGGCGTCTGGGCCGATCTCGTCCAGCACCTCGACCAGAGAGATGGCCGTGCCGAGGCGTTTGCCCATACGTACCGGCTGGCCGTCGCGCAAGATGGTCACCAGTTGATAGATCAACAATGTCAGCCGCTCCGGGTCCAATCCCAGAGCGCGCATCATGGCCTTCATGCGCGGCACGTGGCCTTGATGGTCTGCTCCCCAGACGTCGATCACCCATTCGAAACCGCGCCCAAATTTGTTATAATGGTAGGCAATATCGGAGCCAAAGTAGCCCGGCTGACCGTTCGAGCGGATGATCACCTCGTCTTTGTCTCCACCCAGCGCCCTGGCATTGAACCAGATGGCGCCGTCTTTTTCGTACAAATGGTTGCCCTGGCGCAGAATGTTCATGATACGATCAAAGTGACCGTCGTCGTACAGCGAACGCTCCGAGAACCACCGGTCGAAATGGATGCCCAGGCGCGCGCAATCCTGGCGGATGCCGTTCAGGACTTTTTCCAGGCCCAGATCGCGTAACAGCGGCAGGGCCTGCTCGCGGGGCAGGCTCAGATACCGGTCGCCTGCCTCGGTGGCAATCTCCCGGCTCCATTGGGCCAGTTCTTCTGCCGGATAGCCGCCCTCCGGCAGGGGTTCGTCCACGCCCAGGGCCTGGGCGTAGCGGGCCAAGATCGTCTCGCCAAAGACTTCCATCTGCGTCCCGGCATCGTTGACGTAATATTCACGCTGCACCTCGTAACCCGCCGCTGCCAGGACATTTGCCAGACCATCACCCAGGACGGCGTTTCGGCCAGAGCCGATGGTCAGCGAGCCGGTGGGATTGGCGCTGATGAACTCGACCTGAACGCGTTTGCCGTGGCCCACGTTCACGTTGCCAAAGGCCGGCCCTGCGGTCAGAATGGTTTCCACCTGACGGGCCAGCCAGGCTTCGTTCAGGGTAAAGTTGATGTAACCGGCGCCGGCGATCTCGGCACAGCCCAGGTACTCGGGCGCACCGAGCCGTTGGATCACCCTGCTGGCGATCTCGCGGGGAGCCATGCGCGCCAGACGCGCCAGTTGCAGGCACACCGGTGTGGCAAAGTCGCCGCGCCCGGCCTGTTTGGGTCGCTCTATCGGAATGGGCGGCACCTCGAACCCGGCCAGGTCGCCGTGGCGCTGGGCCTCTTTGAGGGCATGCGATAACAAATGGGCCAAATCGTCTCTGACCATCTCGTCTCCTCCCCGTTGCTTTGAGGAGCGGATTATATCACACTTTGATGGGCCACGCCAAAGCCGCCGCAGGTGCGCCCAGATGGCCCTGAGTAGCAGTTGTTCAGATTAGCCGGCCGGGTCATCGATCTGCGGCCTGTGCAGCGCACTGTCTATCTCCTGGGCCAGACGCTCCAGGCGGGGCGGTTTGGTCAACCAGGCGGCCAATCCCTGTTCGCGCAGCGCATCGAGCTCTCTGGCCATGGCGTGGCCGGTGAGCAGGATCAGCGGTACCTGGTGCCCTCTTTGCCTCAAGGCGCGGAACAATGCGATGCCACCCATGCCCGGCATGACCACATCACTCAACACCAGATCGATCTGCTCTCTCTGCTGCTCCATCACTGCCAGCGCCTGTTCGCCGTTCACCGCTTGCAGCGTCTGGTAGTTCAATTGCTCCAGGCTGGCCACCAACGCCGCCCGCAGTGTGGCCTCGTCTTCCACCACCAGCAACACCTGCCCCTGCCCCTGCGGCAGAGCGGTGATGTCTGAAAGGGCTGGCTCGGCCGGGCGCACCTTGAGCGCCGGCAGGTAGATGGTAAAGGTCGTCCCCCGGCCCACCTGCGTCTCCACGTCGATGCGTCCGCCGTGCTGGCTCACAATGCCGTACACCTGCGCCAGCCCCAGCCCGGTGCCCTCTCCCGGCCCTTTGGTGGTGAAGAATGGCTCAAAGACGTGGGGCAGAACATCCGGCGGGATGCCCCTGCCGCTGTCCGATACCGTCACTTTGATCCAATCGCCGGCCTCCATATCGGGCGGCAGTGACGACTGGCCGCGCCTGACCACCACCCGCTCCAGTCCGATGTCCAACCTTCCACCGTCTGGCATGGCGTCCCGCGCGTTGACCGCCAGGTTCATCACGATCTGTTGCATGCGGGTGGGATCGGCGTGCACGGTGTACTCGTCCGAGCCATAGCTCAGCCTGACCTTGATGTGCTCCGGGATGGTGCGCTCTAGCAGTTTGACCATCTCTTTCATGAACGGCATCAGGTCCATGGGACGGCGCTCCAGCATGGCCCGGCGGCTGAAATCCAGAATCTGCTGGATCAGGTCGGTGGCCCGTTTGGCCTGCTCGGAGATGGTCTGCAAACGTTCCTGGAGTTTGGTGGGCAGGTCTGGGGTGCGTAATCCCATCTGAGTGTAGAGCACAATCACAGCCATGATGTTGTTGAAATCGTGGGCGATGCCGGCTGCCAGTTGGCCCACCGCCGCCAGTTGTTCCTGCTGTTGGAGCTGCGCCCGGATCTCTCGCTCTCGGGTGACATCGTTGATCACCATCACCCACTGCTCCGCCTGGGCGCCGTTTTCCATTGGCCGGGCGATGAGCTCAAAGTAACGATTGGCCGCTTGGATCTCGTGCCACAGCCCCCTGGTGGGCGGCGAGGTGAGCAGCTCGGCCAGCGGCCGGCCGCCCAGGTGGGTGAGGCGCTGACCTGCCTGGGCGTCCGCCAGGACAGCCAGATATGACTCTGCCACAGGGTTGGCCCGCAGTACCCGCCCCGCGGCATCGAGCAGCAGCACGCCCGCCGGCACGGTGTTGATCACCTGTTCCATCTGTCGCGCCTGCCCACGCACCTGGGCCATCAGGCGTTCCCGTTCCTCCTCTGCCTGCTTACGCTCGGTGATATTGCGGGCCACGACCAGCACATTGTTCACCTGCCCCTGGCGCAGCACAGGCGTCGAGCTGACCTCGACGGGAATACGCTCCCCGGCCCGATTGACAAACTCGGTCTGGTAGGCATAAGGTTGGCTGTTGCCGGCGGCGCGCCGCTCTTGACGTTCGACGACGCCGGCCAGGTGCTCGGCGACGATAAAGGCCGTGATGGGCCGTCCAATGGCCTCCGACTGTTCGAAACCGGCAAAGTCCAGACCGGCCTGATTGACATAGACGATGCGGCCCTCCATGTCGTGCAGCAGGATAATGTCGTGGGTGGTTTCGGCCAGCAGGCGGTATTTTTCCTCCGATTCGCGCAACGCCTCTACGGTCTGCACTCGCTGGGTGATGTCCTTGACGTATTCGATGACGCCCGTCACCCGTTCTTGTTCGTCGGAGAGTGGAAAGGCAGATAGCTCGATCCAGCCCTGGGGGTCGTCAGCCGATGGATAGGGGACGATTTCGACACGTGTTTCCCCGGTTTCGATGGTTTCAAGCGAGGGGCACCAGGGACACGGCGACTGGCGCTGCTGGTAGGCCTGGTAACACTTGCGATCTGCCAGGGGCATTTGATGGCCGTACATCTGTTCCATCCAGCGATTGGTGCGGATGATGTTGAGATCGGTGTCTAACACGCTGATGCCGTCCTGAATGGCGTCGAACACGTTCTGCAAAAAGCGTTCGTTCCTTCTCAGCGCCTCCTCTGCCTGTTTACGCTCGGTGATGTCCAAAAAGACGGTCTGTGTGGCCGGAGAACCCTCGTACTCGATCGGCGTGCTATAGATCTCGACCCAACGCGTATCCCCGTTCTTGTGCAGCACCCGATATTCCCGCCGGGGCGGCACGGCCTGGCCGGCCAGACGCGCCCGAAAGTTGCCGAAAAAAGTCGCTCGATCTTCAGGGTGGATCAGGCCGGCCAGTTGTTGGGGGCCAAAGCTGGTCAATTCCTGGGGTGAAAAGCCGGTGATGGCCTGCATCGGCTGGCTGGCAAAACACAGCCGCACCGGATTATCCTGCGCGATGACCACACCCTGGAGCGACTGCTGCACGAACGTTCGATACTTTTCCTCGCTCTCTTGCAGCGCCCCTTCGGCCCGTTTACGCTCGGTGATGTCCACGATGGTGGTCACAAAGTAGAGAGGCTGGCCCTCATCGTCGCGGCGCATGGCAATGCTGACATCTGCCCAGACGTGGGAACCGTCTTTGTGCACATACCGTTTGGTCAAACGAGCGCTATCTTGGGCGCCTTCGAGAAGCGGCGCCAATACCTTTCGAACGGCTGCCACCTCGTCCGGTGGGGTGAGCTCTTGCCACGTCTTGCCTTTCAATTCTTCGCGTGTGTACCCCAACATGTCGGCGAATGCCTTGTTGACGTTGATTTCACCGCCCGGCAGTGTGACCGACTTGCCCACGTTGGCCGCCTCAAAGACGTATCTGAAACGATCTTCGCTCTCCCTCAGCAACTCCTGCGCCGCCCGCTCTGCCGTCTGATCCCGAAAGACCAGCACCACGCCGCTGATGTCGCCCTGAGGGGTGAGGATCGGCGCGCCGCTGTCGGCGATGGGTATCTCCCGACCGTCTCGGGCCATCAGCAGGGTGTGGTTGGCCAGCCCAACCACCACACCCTCGCACAGGACGCGCCTCACGGGATTCTCCACCGGCAGGCGTGTCTCTTCGTTGACGATGCCAAAGACCTCGTCCAGCGGCCGGCCGGCGGCCTCGGTCTCGCTCCAGCCGGTGAGCTGCTCGGCCACCCGGTTCATGCGCGCCACACAGCCGTGAATGTCGGTGGTGATGACGGCGTCGCCGATGCCATAGAGCGTGGCCCGCAGTTCCGCCCGCTCGTGGGCCAGCGCTTGCTCCGCCCGTTTGATGCGCAGCAACGCCTCCACCCGCGCCAGGAGCTCCCGGTTCGAGACCGGTCGGACGATAAAACCATCGGCGCCCGCTTCCAACCCGCTGGCCGGATCGTCAGAGGCCGTCCTGGCATCGCCGACCAGGATCACGAAACAGCCGGCCAGGTGCGGCGTTGTTTTGACGCGTCGGCAGACCTCGATGCCATCGATATCGGGCAGCGCCACATCCAGCAGAATCAAATCCGGTTTCTGCTCCGCTGCCAGCCGCAGGCCTTCGGCCCCCGTCTGCGCCTGGCTGACGGCATAACCGGCCTTGCCGAACAAACGAGAGGCGGCGTCGAGCAGATGTGGGTCGTCATCGATCAAAAGTATGCGGGCTCTGTCACTCATGCTCTGTCTCCTGTGAGGTCTCTGAAGCATGTTGTAGAGGCAAACGGCATTGGTCCGTCTTTTCCCAAATACCAATCAAAAACCCGTCGCGCCAGGGCCAGACCGCGGACGGGTTTTTGAAACACCATATCAGGGTTATAACCACACTCGCCGCCCCGGTCGTTGCCTCGGGCCGGGTCAGACCGCGAGGACTTGCTTTTTGGGCACAAAACAGGGAGCATTCCCTGGCAGCACATCAGGTTCGGCATGGAGATGGAACTCTGGCTCGAGATGTCAAAGGGCGCCCTTTCTTGTGCCGGTACACCGCGCCTCGGAGTGGTTAACCTTGCCCTATTCTACCACACTTGATACCGAGCGTCAATGCTTGTCTCGGCTCGCAGCGGTTTCTTGCGGCTTTGGGCCATTTGCGTTATACTGAATTCGAGTAACCACCTGACAAAGCTTCGCCTCACACCGACCAGTTTGTCTCACCGCAGAGACGCAGAGGGCGCAGAGACTTGCTGATTTTCTCTGACACAAAGCGCCATAAAGGAAAAAAAGATTGTAACTGCTCACCCTCCCGCAGGCTCTGGTAGGGGCGCGGCAATGCCGCGCCGCCTTGTACTGCTACTTTTAGCCTGCGGGAGGGTAGCCTGAGCAGTTACGATCCGTCAAGGATTTCAACAGTCTTTATTCTTCACCGCCGAGTCGCCGAGTTCTTGATCGTTGTCGCCAGGGAGGGGTTGTTCTCTGTGGTGAGTTGTTACGAACTCGATGCGATTGGCTCAGGCGCAACACCAGGGAGGGCAAATCGATGGCATCCATCAACGGCGATCATCTGCTGGCAATAGACACCGGCACGCAGAGTGTGCGGGCGCTGCTGTTTGACCTGCGCGGCAACCTGGTGGACAAGGCCCAGGTGCCCATCGAAGCCTATGTCTCTCCGCGTCCGGGTTGGGCCGAGCAGGAGCCGACCTACTTTTGGGATAATCTGTGTCTGGCCTGCCAGAGGCTGTGGGCCCAGACGAGCCTGCCCCGGCAGGCCATCGCTGGCGTGGCTCTCACCACCCAACGAGCCACGATGGTCAACGTCGACGCCACCGGCCAGCCATTGCGCCCGGCCATCGTGTGGCTGGATCAGCGCCGCACCGAGGGCCTGCCGCCGGTAAGCGGCCTGTGGGGGTTGGCCTTTCGATTGGTCAATATGCGCCAGACGGTGGCCTATCTTCAGGCCGAAGCCGAGGCCAACTGGCTCCGCACCCACCAGCCGGAAATCTGGCACAAAACCCACAAGTATCTCTTTCTTTCCGGCTATCTCACCCACAAACTCACCGGGCGATTCGTCGATTCGGTGGGCTGCCAGGTGGGTTATGTGCCCTTTGATTACAAAAGCCTCAAGTGGGCTGCTGCATGGGATTGGAAGTGGCGCGCCCTGCCGATGGACCCCGGCCTGCTGCCCGAGCTGGTGCCGCCGGCGGATATTTTGGGCGAGATCACGCCCCAGGCCAGCGAGGCCAGCGGCATCCCGGTGGGGCTGCCGCTGGTGGCCGCCGCTGCCGACAAAGCCTGCGAAGTCATCGGCGCCGGCGCGTTGGAGCCGCGCGTGGGCTGCCTGAGTTACGGCACCACAGCCACGATCAACACCACCCACCAGCGTTACATCGAAGTGATCCCCCTCATCCCACCCTATCCGGCTGCCGTGCCCGGCGCTTACAGCCTGGAGGTACAGGTTCACCGTGGTTATTGGATGGTCAACTGGTTCAAGCACGAGTTTGCCCACCGCGAGCAGTACATTGCCCAGGAGCGGGGCATCCTGCCGGAGGCGCTGTTCGACGAGTTGGTGAACCAGGTGCCGCCCGGCTCGATGGGGCTCGTCTTGCAGCCTTATTGGTCGCCGGGCATCCGAGTGCCCGGCCCGGAGGCCAAGGGAGCGGTCATTGGCTTTGGCGACGTGCACACGCGGGCGCATCTCTACCGCGCCATCCTGGAAGGGCTGGCCTATGCCCTGCGCGAGGGGTTGGAGCGCACCGTCAGGCGCAGTGGTGCGCCGGTCACCGAGCTGCGAGTGTCCGGCGGCGGCTCGCAGAGTGACGCCGCCATGCAGCTCACCGCCGATGTGTTTGGCCTGCCCACCTCGCGCCCGCACCTCTACGAGACCTCTGGCCTGGGCGCGGCCATCGACGCTGCCGTCGGTCTGCGGCTGCACCCGGATTTCACCACCGCCGTGGGTGAGATGACCCGTCTGGGCCGGACGTTCGAGCCAGACCCTCAGACGCGCGACATCTACGACGGTCTCTATCGCCGCGTTTACCGGCAAATGTACCGCCGGCTGAAACCGCTGTACGAGGAAATCCGCGAGATCACCGGTTATCCGGCCAAGGTGGGTTGAAGGAGGTGGGGTACCCATTTGCTGGCTTACCCATCAAATGAGCCTTGACAGTGCACTAAAATGCGCCCGGGGGCGTCGGGATAGTTGACTTTTGATCTGGATATGGTATAATGACTGATCGTTCGCTCATTTTGAGAGGCAAATCCAAGATTTGAGCTCCCAGAAGCCAGTTATCGTCAACTTACTGCCCAAATTTGCTTCAAAAGCGGCTGTGAGCCACTCCAACGGCTGGACGGCACGATGATGCCCAAAGACGCAAGTCTACATATAGTATCTGGCTGCTTGAGACCACAAGATGTAGTAGCAAGGCAATTTCGGAAAGTACCCCGAAAATAAGCGAACGATGAGTAATGACTGCCGATGTGACGAGGAAAAGGTGCACAATTCCTCCGACCCATCTGTTCCCCATGGGAGAGATGGGCGTTAGGGTGCCGGGAGTAATCCTTGCGCCTGCCGTGTTTGCAAAGGAGGCAATGTGACCCCGAAAGGGGTTGCATTGCCTTTGTTTTTTAAACGTGAGTTCACTACCGGACACTTTTGCATAGCGCGTCATTCTGAGGAGCAGAGCGACGAAGAATCTCACTTAACTTCAGAGATCGCCTGGGCAGAAGCGAGATTCTTCGCTCCCTTTGGTCGCTCAGAATGACAGAATTCGGCAGAGTTGAAAAAAGTGTCCGGTAGCAAAAACGTGAGCAGATGGGGGTCTGCTCTTATCATTCACAAGGAGGTGTGTATTATGTGGATCATGCGTATCAACATGACGGATCGCAGCTACAAACTCGAGGCCGTGCCTGAGGCCTACAAGAACCTGGGCGGTCGTGGCTTGACGTCGACCCTCGTTTGTGATGAAGTGCCGCCCACCTGTCATCCCCTTGGACCCAACAACAAACTCGTTTTTGCGCCGGGCATCGTCACCGGCACCGCCGCCCCCACCTCGGCGCGTATCTCTGTTGGCGGCAAATCGCCCCTCACCGGCACCATCAAAGAATCGAACGCCGGTTCGGGATTCCCGCCCGCCTTGGCCGCCATGCAGGTCAAGGCCATCGTCGTCGAAGGTCAGCCCAAGGAAAAAGGCAAGTTCTGGCTGGCCCACATCACCTGGGATGGTGGTAAGCCCAGGGTCGAGTTTATGCCGGCCGATGAATACGTGGGTCAGGACCTGTACCAGGTCTTTCCCAAGGTGTTCGAGCGTTTTGGCAAGGTCAACGTGGCTGGCATCGGCGTGGCGGGTGAATTCCTCTATGGCAATTCGGGCATCGTTTTCGACGACATGGCCGGTCGGCCCAGCCGCTATTCGGGGCGCGGCGGGCTTGGCTCGGTGTTGGGCAGCAAAGGGCTCAAATTCATCGTCATCGACCGCGCCGGCGCGCCTGGCGTCGAGGTGGCCGACAAAGCCCTTTTTGACGAAGGTCGCAAAAAGATGACCGACGCCCTGCGCACGCACGACATCACCAAACCCAAGGGTGGCCTCAATAGCTATGGCACCGCTATCCTGATCAACATCATGAACGAGGCCGGCGGCCTGCCCACGCGCAACTTTTCCAGCGGCCGTTTCGAGGGCGCAGCGAGCATCGCCGGCGAGGCCATCTTTGAGGGCAACAAGGAGCGCACCGGCAAAGAGCTGTACAACCACGCCTGCAGCCCCGGCTGCATCATCCAGTGCTCCAACACCTGGCACAAGCCCGATGGCAGCGAGCACGTTTCTTGCATCGAATACGAGTCGATCTGGTCCTTGGGCGCCAACTGCGGCGTCGATAACCTGGACGAAGGCGCCGAGCTGGTGCGGCTGTGCAACGCCTATGGCCTGGACACCATCGAGGCCGGCACCACCCTCGCCGTAGCCATGGAGGCCGGGCTGGCGGCGTTCGGCGACGGCAAAAAGGCCATCGAGCTGATGCACGAGATGGGCAAAGGCACGCCGCTGGGCCGCATCCTGGGCGCCGGCACCGAGGCAACCGCCAGGCTTTTTGGTGTGGTGCGCAGCCCCACCGTCAAAGGCCAATCCATGCCGGCTTATGAGCCCCGCGCCGTCAAGGGCATCGGCATCACCTACGCCACCACCACCATGGGCGCCGACCACACCGCCGGTTACACCATCGCCCCGGAGATTCTGGGCGTCAGCGGCAAGTCCGATCCGCTCAGTCCTGAAGGCAAAGCCGATCTGAGCCGCGCCTTTCAGGCGGCCACCGCATTCATCGATTCTTCCGGCCACTGCCTGTTCATCGCCTTTGCCATCCTGGATATCGCCAGCGGCTTCCAGGGCATGGTCGACGAGGTGAACGGCGTACTGGGCACCAACTATACCGCCGACGACGTGGCCAAGCTGGGCGCCGACATCCTGCGCAAAGAGCGAGCTTTCAACGAGGCTGCCGGCTTTGGCCCGCTGCACGACCGCGTGCCGGAATTCATGAAGTACGAAAAACTCCCGCCGCACAATGTGGTTTGGGATGTGCCCGACGCGGCGCTGGACGCCGTTTACGGCCAGATGTAACCCCGATCCATCTATCACGTCGGCAGGGGCGCGTCTCAGACGCGCCCCTGCCTTTGAAAAGGTCAGCCCATGCACGTCACCACCCAGGCCGATGGCTCGCTCAAACTGCCGGACGGTTTCCTGCGCCAGCGCCGCCTGCCGCCGGATGTGTCATGGTGGCTGGATCGACGCGAAGGGGCGTTCATCCTGCTGCCGCGCCTGCCCGACCTGCGCAAGCTCTACGTCGAGCCGACGACCGTCTGTAACCTCAATTGCCGCACCTGCATCCGCAACGTGTGGCAAGACCCCAAGGCCCACATGGACATGGACACCTTTCAGCAGCTCGTGGAGCAAACAGAAGCGTTGCCAGAGCTGCAAAGGGTGGTCTTTAGCGGGCTGGGTGAACCGTTGACGCACCCGCATTTTTTAGAGATGGTGCGCCGGGTGCGCGAACGCGGCCTGGCAGTGACCATCGGCACCAACGGTCTGCTGCTCGATGCCTCTATGGCGCGTGAGCTGGTGCGGCTGGGTGTGGACCGGCTGGTGGTATCGCTGGATGGCGTCACGCCAGAGACGTATGCCGGCGTGCGCGGCGCGTTGATCTCGCAGGTGCTGGACAACATCCGCGCCTTGAACGAGGCCAAACGCGCGCTGGCCTCGCTGACGCCAGCTCTGGGCATCGAGTTCGTTGCCCTGCGCAGCAACGTGTCCGAACTGCCCCACCTCACCAGCCTGGCCTCACGGCTGGGGGCGGCGCGGGTGCTGGTGAGCAACGTGCTGGCCTACACCGACGAGATGCGCCCCGAGATCCTCTACGGCTACGAGCCGCGTCCGCCCTTCGATGCCGGCGGCTGGCCAGTGCGACTGGACGCCTGGGTCACCTGGGGCACGCTCGAGTTGCCGCGCATGCACTGGGGCGCAGAACAGCGCTGCCGATTCGTCAACGACCGCGCTGCCGTGGTGGGTTGGGACGGTGGGTTAGCGCCCTGTTACGCCCTGGCGCACACCTACAGCTATTTTGCCGTGGACGGACGTCAAAAGCAGGTGAGCCGCTACAACCTGGGCAATGTGACCCAACAATCGCTCCTGGAGGTCTGGACCTCAGAGGAGTATTGCCGCTTTCGCAACGAGGTGCGCGATTTTCACTTTCCCTCGTGCCCCGATTGTGACCTGCGCGAAACGTGCGACCTGCGGGAGCGCAACGAGGGCTGTTGGGGCTGGAACCCCTCCTGCGCCGATTGTCTGTGGGCGCAGGACATCGTGCGCTGCCCGTGAGAGCGAGATCTCTAAAGGTGACCGGCACTTTGGAATGGGCTCTCTGGCGCGCAGATGCCGGAGTTT
The DNA here is from genome assembly GCA_049324835.1 of Chloroflexota bacterium. GTDB lineage: Bacteria > Chloroflexota > Anaerolineae > CAYNKW01 > CAYNKW01 > JBMOMT01. The sequence continues at coordinate 13,111 of JBMOMT010000065.1, forward strand.
CTACGCCCGCCCAAGCGGGGTCTGAGCCGGCCTAAAGTGCCGGTCACCTCGAGGGTTTCAGAGGTAAGTGATGAAAGTCTATGTAAAACTCTTTGCCACGCTGATCCGCAGCCTGCCCGATACGATCCGGGCGCGTTATCCGGACATCCGCTCCGGCGTGCCCCTGACGGTCGAACTGCCGGAGGGCAGCACGCTCGACGATCTGGTGGCCCATCTGGACCTGCCGCGGCAGGAGGTGAAGGTCATGTTTGTCAACGGCCGGGCGCAGGAGGCCGATTACCGCCTCTCAGAAGACGATCAGGTGGGTCTCTTTCCGCCCGTTGGAGGAGGATAAAGGTCCATGGAGACGATCTGTCTCGACGTGTGGCTTTACGGCCCGCTGGCTCGCTACGGCGGCGAGGCGGCCCGCAAGAGTTTTGCCAATCCGCAGGTGATCCTGCCCGCGGGCAGCACCGTCCAAGAGTTGTTGGATCATCTGGGGCTGCCCACCGAGGAGCGGGGCATCACCTTCATCAACGGCGATCTCTCCGCCATGCCGGAGCTTCAGCCAGACCTGGATCACGTGTTGAGCGACGGCGACCGGGTGGCTTTTTTCCACTTGAAGAGCATGTGGCCGGCCCAGTACCGCGATGGCGCTGCGCTGGCCCCTGGCCTCAAGCGGGCCATGGAGAAGCGTGATCTCTTTCACCACCGGGCCGGTGACGAGTTATAACCAGGTGACTGTCAACAGGTGCGACGCACCTCTCAGGTGCGTCGCACCTGTTCGTTAGCGGTGGCGCAGCAGCAGCCAGCCAGCCAGAGGCAAAAGAGCCGCGCCCAAAAGGCTGCCACAGAACAACGAGGGTGTCCTGGCCGGCGCCACCTCGTCGCGGGCGACCATGGGCGTCGGCGTGGCGGTGGGGCTGCTGCCCGGCCCGGCCGGCGACGGTGTGTCGGCGGCGGCCGGATCGGTGGGCATCTCGATCGGCTCACCTTCGCCTTCCACCACCTCGTAGGCGGCGCCCTCCAGCACCACGATGACGCGGCTGCCCAGGGCAAAGTAGCGGCCCCACTCGGGCCGGGCAGCCAGCAGCTCGAAATAGTCGTCGCTGTACAGGCCCACCTGGACCGGGCTCATGCGGTCGGCGTCGAAGGACGTGTCCACCCAGACGCCGTCGCGCCAGACAAAGGTTTTGGCCCCCACGGTGCACACCTGGGCCGTGCCGGTTTCGCCGGCCACGTTGGCGTCGCGCATGGTGCTCTCTTTGGCGGCCCGCTCCACGGCGTCGGCGCCGTAGGCCGGGGCCGGGGAAGCGGTGGCCATCCTCTCGACCTCTTTTTCCACCACCGCCTGGCGACCTTCCTCGGTCAAGACGTCGGCCGTTTCATCCACCAGGAACGAGGTGTAGGGGGTGATGATGCCATAGCGCACGCTCAGCTCGACGATCTCTTGGATGACTTTGTCGCTCTCGCCGTGCAGCCGGATCTGGCCCAGCAGGTAGCCGATTTTACGCTGCGCCCACAGGCGCGGGATGAAATCGTCGCCGCCGCGTTCCCGAAAGCTCACGTCGTCGTAGGTAAAGGTCCGCGGCGCATCGTTGACCACGCCCGTCAGCGTGATCTCCGCCGGGCCGCCCTCGCGATAGCGGCCCACCAGCACCAGTTGGGAACCGGCAAACAGATCCGGCAGGGGATAGGGGTAGGTGTCCTCGACGTGAATGGCCCCGAAATCGAGGGTGATATCGGAGAGCAGGGGGGTGCTGATTTTGGCGTAAAAGGCCGAGACCTCTTCTTCGATGTCCATGCCGGGGCGGACGTAGGCGCTGGCGCCGCGGTGATCCTGGGCCAGCCGATCCAGCAAAAAGGTGTTGACGTCGTCGCCCACGCCAAAGGCAAAGAGGCGCACGTTGGGCCCGGCAGCGTCGGCCACGTGGCTCAGGATGCGGTCGGTCTCGACGACGCCCTCGGTGGCCAGGCCGTCGGTGAGAAAGATGACCACCGTGGGTCGCTCGGCGTCGGCGGAATCCAGGGCCTCCAGCAGGGCGCGGTTGATGTCGGTGCCGCCGCTGGCGGCGAGTGAATCCACGAAATGCAACACGTCGTTCCGTATCGACGTGGGCACCGGCCGGCTGGCATAACTGCGCACGCCGGTGCTAAAAGCCACCACGTTGAAACGATCCTCATCGTGCAGGCTCTCCACCACGAACCTGAGGGCCTTTTTGGCCTGGACGATCTTTTCGCCTGCCATCGAGCCGGAGGTATCCAGCACAAACAGCACGTCTTTGGCCACGATCTCGGTTTCTTCCACCTCGACCTTGGGCGCGGCCAGCAGCAGGAAAAAGCCGTCCTCGCCGGGCTGTTTGTAGCTGATCAGGTTCAGGCCAAAGTCCTCGTCGGACACGGTGGTGTAGAGGACGAAATCCTTGTCGGGTTTGACATCGTAGGCCTCGTAACCCACGGCGGCGTCGAAATCGCCCCGGCGGTCGACGGCCACGTCGTGACTGGAGGAATAGATCGCCTTGAGCGGCTGGTCGGAGTGAATCTCGACGTGGATGGTCACCTCTTCGATGGGCCGGGCGGAGAACTTTTCGGTGTTGAGGGGGTAGACATACTGGATCAGACCGCCTTCGGCGGTGAGCACCTGGCTGTATTCCAGCTCGACCCGCCGCTCGCCGCCGGGTGGGATGGGGTAGACGCGGGCCTGGAAGGCGTCGCGGCCGATGTATTCCAGCAGGGCCGGGTCGCGCCGCTGGCGGACGATGTCCTCGTAGATGGCCCGGGCCTCGTCTTTTTCCAGCACCCGGCCCTCCACCTTTTCGCCATCGACCCACAGGGCAAACTCGGAGATGGCGGCCTCTTTAGGCAGGGGAAAGATGTAGGTGCCTTCGACCTCGTAGGGCGCGTCGTTGACGAACACCTGATCCACGTGGGTGGTGGCCACAGGCCCGTCGATCTCGACGCTGACGCGGTGGTATTTGATGGTCAAAAAGGGCACGTCGGTGATGGGAATATCGGGCGGCGGATCGGGGATGACGATGCCGTCGGCGAGGACGGGCAGCGCGGGCAGCAGCAGGGTCAAAAGGACGCTCAGCGCGAACAGGGCTCTCGTTTTCATGGCAGACCTCCGTGGGATGCGGGACAGGTTGGTTTTATCTGCCTAAAAGACGTGATTCCCGTTCCCCAGGTTCCCCACGAGAGAAACCGGCGCGCGCTGTGGTGGGAGACGATCAGTCTGTGCGGGCCGTCAGCGCTCCCGTGGGGCAGACGGTGATACACAATCCGCAAGATCGACATTCGACCGCGTCGAGTTGCATTGCACCATCGGAGGTGATCTGGCGCGCGCCGTAAGCGCAGACGGTGGCGCAGCGGCCGCAGCGGTTGCAGGTTCCGGCGTCAAAGGCAAAGACGAGCGGCGCGGGCCGGGCCGGCGCGGCAGGTTCGTGGCCGGCCGGGGTTTGTAGATGGGGTAACGCCTGGCCGCGTAGATCGGCCAGCCGGGCGTGCCCGCGCTCGTCGAGCCATCGCTCCAGCCGGGCGGCGGTTTTGGTGAACCAACCCAGCCCGTGCAGCAGCGGCGCGGTGTGCGCGCCGACGGCCGTCGCGCCGGCCATGATCATTTCCACCGTATCCTCGGCGCGGCTCACGCCGCCGGTGCCCACCACCGGCACATCGTGGCGCAGGCAGATATCGGCCACGGCGCGTAAGGCGATGGGCCGGATGGCCTCGCCGGAGAGCCAGGCATACGCGCCCAACACTGGCCGGCCGCTCTCCACGTCCACCCGCAGCGCCGGGCCAATGGAATCGATGGCCGTGACCCCGTCGGCTCCGGCCCGAAGGCAGTCCTCCACCACCGCCAGCAGATCCGGCCAGTTGGCGCTAACCTTGATGAGCAGCGGGATGGAAACGGCGCGCCGGGCAGTCCGCACCATCGGCGCGGCGTCCCCGGCGCGATACGATACCAGCTCCAGTAGATCGGCTTTGGCGGCCAGCGGCGCGGCGAGCTGTTCCACCTCGGCGGCGGTGTGGCCCAGGCTGGCAATGAGCACACCGGCGCGTTCTCGCAGCCGGGGCAGTTCACGCTCCAGCCATTCCCGCGCCGTAAAATCCGACCAGCCCTCGGTGTTGAGCAGGCTACCGCCCCGCCCCGGCGAGGCGATGTGAGGCGCCGGGTTGACCGTGGCCTCCGGGCGGATGGTCTTGGTCACAGCCGCCGCCGCACCGGCGGCAAAGGCGGCCTGAATGCCCGCCGCGCTCCAGGTGAGCGGGCCGGAGGCCAGCACAAAGGGGTTTTTCAAAACGATGCCGCACAGGCTTGTGCTCAGATCAGCCATGATTCGCCCCCACTGAGGCCTGGCGCCACAGGCGCGCCGCAGCCTCGACAACGCGCGCCCGAATGGCCGGCTCGTCGGCGCCGGGCACGCGGCCATCGCGCAGCAGCCATTTGCCGGCGCACATCACGCCCCGCAGGTCGGTGGGATTGCGCCACAGCAGCAGTTGATCCGCCAGGTTGTGCGCGGCCAGCGGCGAGGGCAGGTCGGCGGAGATGAGCAGCAGGTCGGCGGGATGGCCGGCGGCCAGCGTGCCCAGGCCGTGGAAGCCCAGCGCCCGGGCCCCGTTCTGGGTGGCCATGGTCCAGACCGTGCGGGCCGGCATGGTGGTGGGATCCAACAGGCGGGCTTTGGGCATCAGCGCGGCGGCGCGCATGACCTCGAAAAAGTTGTTGATGTAACCATCGGTGCCCAGAGCCACGTTGACCCCCGCCGCCAGCATCTCGGGCACGGGGCTAAAGCCGCCGCCCACCTCGCAGTTGGAGATGGGTTGGTGGGCGACGTGCACGCCGCGCCGGGCCAGCAGCGCGATTTCAGCGGCATCCACCTGCACACACTGCGAGGCCAGCACCCGCTCGCTCAACACGCCCAGTCGATCATAGTAGGCGACCGGGCGCAGGCCAAAGCGGCTCAGGCAATATTCCGGCTCGTAGGCGCCTTCGGAGAGGTGCATGTGCACCCCCGTTTCGCGCCCGGCGGCCAGGGCAAAGGTCTGGCGGATAAAATCGGCGGAGCAGGTAAAGCTGGTGTGAAAACACATCGTGCCAGAGACGAGCCCCCCCTGCGCCCGGCAGGCGTCGATGAATGCGGCGTTTTCGTGTTGGCCGAGGGCAGCGTTCTGCGGGCTCACGCGTTCGGTGGCTTCAAACGAGAGCACGCCGCGCAGGCCCCAGCGGCGCACGATCTCGGCTTCGACGTGCAGCGCGCCGGGCAGGGCGTGGGGCGCTTCCAGGCAATCGTAAAAGGTGGTCACGCCGGAGTGGATCATTTCCAGGCAGGCCCAATCGACGGCGGCGGCGATGAGATCGTGGCTGAGGGCGTCTTCGATGAGCGGCCACCAGAAATCCTGCAGAAAGGGCCAGAAACCGGCCGGCGCCTTTTCCAGGGGGATGCCGTGCGAGAGCACGCCGTACATGTGATGGTGGGCGTTGACAAAGGCCGGCGTGATGATACAATCGCTGGCGTCGAGCACGGCGGCCTGCGGAAAGCGGGCGCGTAGATCGGCCTGCGAGGCGGCAGCGATCACGCGCTCCCCCTCGATGGCCACGCCCCAGCCGGGCCGGGGCGGTTGGCTGGTATCGGCCCAGAGCATCTGGCCCAGAATGACGGTGACGGACATGTTACTCCTCTGATCCTGTCATCGCGCCCCAAAAGCCCAACGCGCGACGACACGCCTGTTCGCCGTGGGTCGGGTGCAGATCGTGGCCCAGCAGCACACGCTCCAGGGTGAGGGGCAGCGTGCGGTGGCGGACGCCGGTGGCGTGATAGATGGCATTGGCGATGGCCGGCGCCGTGGCCACCAGCACCGGCTCGGCCAGGTTCTTGGCGCCGTATGGGCCTTCCGGGAAGTGGGTCTCGATGTAGGTCGCTTCGATTTCCGGCGTGTCGAGGGCGGTGGGAATGAGATAGGTGTCGAAATTGAGCGCCTGTGGGTAGCCGCGCCGGAAATTCATCTGCTCCAGCAGGCCGTAGCCCAGCCCCTGCGTGATGCCGCCGTACATCTGGCCCATAGCGCCCTGCGGAAAAACGATCTTGCCGCCATCGTGAGCGGCCCAGATTTTGAGCACCGTCGTTTGACCGGTGAGGGTATCCACCTCGACTTCGGCCACCTGCGCGCCAAAGGTGTAGCAGACATAGGGCACACCGGCGCCGGTATCGAAATCCCACTCGATGTGCGGCATACGCCACTTGCCCTGAACCGAGAGCGTCAGGCCCATGGCGCGCGCCCGATCCACCACCTGCTCGAAAGAGAGGCTTTCCTCGTGGGGGCCGATGTACAACTCGCCGTGGCGCGTCACCCGGGCCGGGGTGCAGCCCAGGGCAGCCGCAGCGGCGTAGCGCAGCAGTCGATCCAGTTTTTCCGAGGCCACGCGCGTGGCGTTGCCGCCCAGCATGGTGGCGCGGGAGGCCACCGTTGGACCAGACTCGATGGCCGTGTCGGTGTCGGGGCGCAGCATGTGGATTCGTACCGGCTCCACGCCCAGCGTCTCGGCGGCCACCAGCGTGAACACGGTGCGGCTGCCCTGGCCGAAATCGGTCAGGCCGGAGGTGAGGGTGATGCAATAGTCGCGCCCGATTTCGAGCGTCGACGTGGCGTAATCGGCTCCCTCGCCGCCCAGGCTACAGCCGTGCATGTAACAGGCCACGCCGATGCCGCGCCGAACCTCGCCGTTCTGGCCGGCGTAGGCCGCCCGCTTGTGATCCCAGCCGGAGCGCTGGCGCACCCAGCGGAGACAATCGGCCAGCCCTACCGCGTGCTCCACAGTATTGCCCGACATGGCCCGATCACCCTGGCGGAGGCAGTTTTGCAGCCGAAAGTCGATGGGATCGCGGCCCAGGCGGTGGGCCAGCTCGTCGATGGCCTGCTCGATGGCGGCAGCGGCGTCGGTGTTGCCAAAGCCACGAAAGGCGCCGCTAAAGCCGTTGTTGGTGTAAACCGTGCGCACATCCACGTGGACGGCCCGATAACGATAGGCCCCCGCCGCGTGCAGCGCGGCGCGCAGCATGGCCAGCGGGGTCATCGAGGCATAACCGCCGCTGTCGGCCAGCATCTCTACCCGGGCGGCCTGCAGGTGGCCCTCGTTATCGACGCCCAGGGTGAAGTGAATTTTCATCGCCTCGCGTTTATAAGAGGCCACCATCGACTCTTCGCGCGTCAGCACCAACCGCACCGCTCGGCCTGTCTTGAGCGCCAGCGCGGCCGCCTGCCCGGAGCTCTGATAGCCGATGTCGTCTTTGCCGCCGAACGAGCCGCCGACGACCGGTTGGATGACGCGCACCTTTTCAGGCGGCAGGCCCAGGGTCAGCGAGAGCCAATCGCGGTTGATGAACGGGCTCTGGCCGTTGTAGTAAACCGTGATGCTGCCATCGGTGTGGGGAATGGCCAGCGCGGCCTCTGGCTCCAGATAGGCGTGCTCCTGGTGGCCGACGGCAAAGGTCTCGTCATAGATCACCGGGCAGCCTTCGAGGATGGGCGCCGGCTGGCCGTTGCGCACGATGGTCGTCTCGCACAGGTTGCCCTGTCCCGCAGGCGAGATGAGTGGGATCTGCGGCGCGCCCGGCTCCAACGCCTCCTGAGGATCGAACACGCCGGGCAGCGCCTCCAGCTCCAGCTCGATGGCCGCCAGCCCGGCGGTCGCGGCGGCCTCGGTTTCGGCAGCCACAGCGGCGATAGCGTTGCCCACGTAGGTCACTTTTTGATAGGCCAGCATGTACTGGTCTTTGATCGGCCAGCCCCAGTTGCCGTGATCCACAAAATCGTCGCAGGTGATGGCCGCCACGACACCCGGCACCTCCAGGGCCGGGGCGACGTTCAGGCGCACGATGCGGGCGTGCGGCAGCGGGCTGCGTAACACCCTGGCGTGTAACATGCCGGGCAGGTGATAATCGCCCACGAATCTGGCCCGGCCCATGATCTTGTCCAGACCGTCCACCGCCTCGGCGGGTCGGCCCACGTATTGCAGTTGGCTCATCGGCTGGCCTCACTTTTTGCTGCCTGCCGCCGCGCCGCCGTGGCCTGGATGGCGTCGACGATCTGCTGGTAGCCGGTGCAACGGCACAGGTTGCCAGAAATGGCTTCCCGGATCTCGGCGCGCGTGGGATGCGGGTGGCGCATCAGGAACGCCTCGGCTGCCACCACCATGCCCGGCGTGCAATAGCCACACTGCACCGCGCCGAACTCGAGAAACGCGCGCTGCAGATCGTTGGGCCCGCCATCCGGGGCGTGGATGCCTTCGATGGTGATCACCTGGCGGCCGATGGCCTGTGGCGCTAACAACTGGCAGGCATTGACCACCCGGCCATCGAGGATCACCGAACAGGCGCCGCACTCGCCGATCTCGCAGCCCGGTTTGGGGCCGGTCAGGCCTAAATAATCACGCAACAGCCGCAGCAGCGTCACGTCGGCAGGCGCTTCCATTTCTATTGGCTTGCCGTTGAGTGTAAAAACGATCTTCATGGCGCCAGCACCTCTTTTAGCGCCCGCTCGGTGAGCGTGGCGATGACCCGCTCTTTGTAGGCCGCCGACCAGCGCCCGCCCGATTCCTCTCGCAGCAGTTGGGCCATCCGTTGTCCCGCCTGGCTGAACAAGCCGGCCTCTGGTTGCCGACCGAGTAACAACGCTTCGATCTCGACCGCCCGCCGGCATCGGGCCAGAGCCGCGCCGGCGGCCAGGCGGACGAAGCCGATCTTGCCGGTCGCGTCCCGCGCAGCCATCGCCGCCAGCGAGAGACGGGCGATGGACATGGCGCGGCGGCGGCCGATGCGTTGGAAAGCGGTGCGGCTGTTGGGCGGCGGGGGGGCAAAGACAAAGGCCCGCACCAGCGCCCCGGCGGGCAGGGCAGTGCGCGACACGCCCGTGACCAACTCGGCGACGGGCAGCCGCCTCTCGCCGGTCGCTGTGACCAGGATGGCCTCGGCGTCGAGGCAAACCAGCACCGGCAGCGTATCGGCGCAGGCGGCGGCGTTGATCACGTTGCCGCCAATCGTGGCCACGTTGCGGATCTGCGGGCTGCCGATCTGGCGGCAGGCGTGAGCCAGAAACGGCGCGTGTTGTTGCAGGCCGGCGTTTTCGGCGATTTCGGCGTGGGTCGCCGCCGCGCCGATGACGATCTGCTCTCCGATGTCGATGGTTCGCAGCTCTGGCACGTGAGCCACATCCACCACCCGGTCGCAAGCGACGGCCCCGCTGCGAAACTGGTTGACCAGGTCGGTGCCGCCTGCCAGGACGCGGCTGCGCAGGCCGGGCTCGTTGAGCAGGGTGATGGCGTGTGGCAGGCTGTGGGCGCGGGCATACGAAAAATGGCTCATGTATGCTCTCCCGGCTGTCGGCAGATGAACTGCCCGTGTCCTGGCCGGCCGACGAATTCACCGTCGCGCACGATCGTCTGGCCGCGGCTGAACACGTGACGCGGCCAGCCCCACAGTTTGATCCCTTCGTAGGGCGTCCAGTCGACGCGCTCGTGCAGCACGTTTTTGTTGAGGATCACCTCTTTTTGCGGGTCGAAAATCACCAGATCGGCATCGTAGCCGGGGGCGATGCGGCCTTTGCGCCGCAGGCCAAAGAGGCGCGCCGGGGCGGTGCAACACACCTCCACCCAACGCTCCAGCGAGAGGTAACCGGCCCGCACGCCGCGCGTGTAGGCCAGGCTCAACCGCGCTTCGATGGACGGCAGCCCGCCGGGAATCTGGGTAAAGGTGTTGTTCTCGGCTTTTTCGGCGGCGGTAAAGGGGCAGTGATCGGTGGCCAGGGTGTCGAGCACGCCGCCGGCGAGCGCGGCCCACAGCGCGTTCTGATCGGCGTGGCTGCGCAACGGCGGCGCGCAGATGAACCGCTCGCCGTGGGGGCCTGCCAGGGCATCGGCGGTGAGGGTGAGGTATTGCGGGCAGGTCTCACCCAAGACCGCTGCGCCCTGCATGCGGGCCGAGGCCAGACGGGCCACGGCTTCGGCGCAGGAGACGTGTACCACGTACAGGCGGCTCTCGGCCAGCGCGGCCAGGTCGATGATACGGCTGACGGCCTCGGCCTCCTGGCGCGGCGGGCGGGTGAGGGCGTGATAACGCGGCTCGATCTGCCCGGCGGCCACGGCCTGGGCGCGTAGATGATCACACAGCGGGCCGTTTTCGGCGTGCACGATGGGCAGGCCGTCCACGCCGGCCACGGCCTCGAGGGCGGTGTAGAGCTGCACGTCGTTCAGGTAAAGGCCGGCGTAGGCCGTGTAGAGTTTAAAACTCGATACCCCCGCTGCGACCACTTGCGGCAACCCGGCCAGCGATTCCGGGTGGGCGGCGTGCCAGGCGGGGATGGTCATGTGCAGGCTGTAATCCACGGCGGCGTGACCATCGGCCTCGGTGCGGCGGCGCTCCAGGGCGGCCAGAAACGTTTCACCAGCGCCGGGTTCGACAAAGTCGATGACGCTGGTGGTGCCGCCGCAGGCCGCCGCCCGTGTGCCGCTGGCAAAATCGTCGGCGCTGACGTATGGGCCTGAGGGCATTTGCAGGTGAACGTGCGGGTCGACGCCCCCCGGCAGCACGTAACAGCCCGCGGCGTCGATCTCGACGGCGGCGTGCAGCTCCTGACCCAGGGCGACGATGCGTTCCCCGGCGAGGCCCACGTCGGCGACAAAAACCCCGCCGGGTGCGATCACACGTCCGTTCCGAACGACCAGTTCCATCGGTCCAACTCCAATCTCCGCAGCGTTTCCGGCGCGGGACGGCCATCGGCGTCCCACCCCCGCAGGCGGTAGTAACGATCCAACATGGCCTCGAAATCTCGAATCCGGCTCAGGTGCACCGGCTCTGACAGGCTGAACACCTCGCCGGAGGCATCGTCGCGCACAAAGGCGTGTACCGGCAACGGTTCGGTGGTAAAGCGGGCCGGCAGGCGGTCGTCGGCGCGGGAAAGGCCCAGCCGGACGTTGTAGAGCCGCTCCAGGTTGACGATGCGCTCGCCGGCCGTCAAGAGCTCCTGGTCGTCGATCGCTCGACCCCACAGCGCACTCAAAGCGGCGGCCAGGTCATCGGGGTAGAGGGCGTAGGTTTCGGCGGTGGTGAATTTGCAGGCGCCCAGCGCATCGGACAGGGCGCAATAATGTTCGCTGAAAACGACCAGATCCGGCTTGTAGGTTTCGTTGTCCGGCTCCAGCAGCGGTTCCACCATCTCTGGTGGGAAAAAGCGGGCGGCGGCCTCGACCGCTCCGGCCAGGTCGATCGTGGGCAGGGCGTAGAGGTGATCCGCGCCCCGGTTGGCGGTGGCGTGTCCCAGGCCAAAGCCCTTGGCCACCCGTGGCTCCTGGCGCGGCAGTTCCAGCCCTTTGACGTGCATGGCGTAGCGCGACGCCTCTGCGCCGATGGTTTGCGCGGCGCGGCGCACGCCTTCGGCCAACAGGTGACCCACATCTTGCCGCCGTGCGATGCGGGTAATGAGCCCCAGCAGCGTGGCCGGATCGCCCCACGCCAGCGAGAGATCGGACGAGTGGAGCAGGCCGTGTTGCCGGCATTCCAGGGCAAAAGCGATGGCCACGCCGGTCGAGATGGTATCCAGGCCGAGATCGTCACACAGGCGGTTGGCCTGCAAGATCACTTCCGGGTCGTCGATGCCACACAGGGGGCCGAGGGCGTCCAGCGTTTCGTACTCTGGCCCTTCCAGCTCACCGGCATACGGCCCGCTTTCGACGGTGGTCACCCGGCCGCAGCGCACCGGACAGGCGTAGCAGCCGTGGTTGCGCCGCGTGTAGCGGGCGATGGCCTGAGCGTCGATGCGGTGGGCAAACGGCACCTGGCCGGCCTGATGGTTGTAGGCTGGTAGATCGCCGGTGAGGTTCTTGACACTCACCAGGCCCACGGTGCCCCAATCGCGCAGCGCTGTTGTGGCCGGGTGTTGGCGCACGGCCTGGGCGGCGCGTTGCACCCGATCTCGAAAGGCAGGCGAGAGGGTCGGCTTTTTACCGCCGCGCACGACGATGGCCTTGAGGTTTTTGCTGCCCATCACTGCGCCGCCGCCGCAGCGGGCCGCGGCCCGGCTACGATCGTTGATGATGGCCGCAAAACGTACCCCGTTTTCTCCCGCCGGACCGATGCAGGCCACGCGCGCTCCATTGGTCGACAGGGCGTCGTGGGTGGCGTGTGTGCCGCGCCCCCACAGATCCTCGGCAGAGCGGATGGTAACGCCTGCCGGCTCGATCTCCAGGTAAACGGGGCGCGCGGCGCGGCTGGTGATGACCAGCCCTTCGTAGCCGGCGTGTCGCAGCGCCGGGCCCAAAAAGCCGCCGGCATTGGCGTAGCCATAGATACCCGTCAGCGGCGAGTGAAAGGTGACATGGTAACGCGCTCCCGCCGGCCAGGAGGTGCCGGTCAGCGGGCCGATGGCAAAGATGAGTGGGTTTTCGGCGGCCAGTGGTTCTGTCGGATCGGCCAGGTGCTGCGAGAGCAGGCAACCTCCCAGGCCGCGACCGCCGATGAACAGGCGTTGCAGCTCGGAATCGAGTGGCCGGTGACGCACCGTGCCGGCGCCGAGGTCGATCCAGGCGATCATGGCTGCTCCCTCGGGATTGCGGCCCGCAAGAGAAATTGCCGGGCGGTTTCGGCGAGCATGGCGGCGGCGATGGGCAGGTAACGCTCGTCGAGATCAAAGCGGGCGTTGTGGGCCTGGCGCATGGGCTGGCCGTCGTCCAGCGCGGCGCCAACCAGAAAATAGACGCCCGGCGCCATGCTGGAAAAGAGGCTGAAATCCTCCGAAACCGGCGACGGTTTCTCCTCGCCGGCGGCCAGCCCGAGTCCGTTTGCTACCTGGCGCACCAGTTGGGTGAGGGCCGGGTTGTTCACTGTGGCCGGGTGGCCGCGGCGCAGGCAGAGCTCGTAATCGCCGCCCTGCCAGCGGGTCAACTGGCAGGCGTGCTCTACCCCCTGCAGTAATGCCTGGCGCACGCTGGCATCGAAACTGCGCAGCGTGCCGCTCAGCTCCACACGATCGGCAATGATGTTGGCTTTGCGCCCGCCAAAAATGGTGCCGACGGTCACCACGCCGGCTTGCATGGGATCGATCTGGCGGGCGACGATGCTCTGGATGGCGTTGACCACCTGGGCCGCCAGCACGATGGCATCGACGCCACGGTGGGGGTAAGCGCCGTGGCTGGCCCGGCCATAGATGATCACCTGGAACGAATCGGTGGCGGCCAGCACCGGCCCCTCGGAGACGAGCACCGTGCCGGGTGGGTGATCGACCACGTTGTGCTGGGCCACCACCGCATCCACACCGTCCATGACGCCGTCCTCGACCATACGGTCGGCGCCGCTTTTGCCTTCGTCGTCGGCGGTTTCCTCGGCCGGCTGGAAGAGCAGCCGCACGGTGCCCACGGGCAAGGGCATTTCCTGGAGCAGCATGGCCGCGCCCAACAGGGCGGCGGTGTGGGCGTCGTGGCCGCAGGCGTGCATCATGCCCGGCGCCTCGGAGGCAAAGGGCAGTCCGGTGTGTTCGGTGATGGGCAGGGCGTCCATGTCGGCGCGCAGGGCGATCACCGGCCGGCCCTGGCCGATCTCGGCCACCACGCCGGTGCGGGCCACGCCGGCGCGGCAGCGCACCCCCAGGCGATCCAGGACGCGGCACACCAGCCTGGCGGTTTCGACTTCTTCAAAACCGAATTCCGGCTGGCGGTGGATGCGGCGGCGAATGTCGATCAGTTGAGGGGCCAGGGTTTTGGCTTTTTCGAGCGTAGAGCAATCGATGGGCATGGGTTCAAATCTTGAGTTTGGGATCCAGGGCGTCGCGCAGGCCATCGCCCAGCATGTTGATCGAGAGCACCGAGATCATGATGGCCATGCCGGGGAAAAAGGTGATCCATGGCGCGGTGCGCAGGTAATTGCGGCCCTCGTTGAGCATATAGCCCCACTCGGCGGTGGGCGGCTGCACGCCCAGCCCCAGAAAACTGAGGGAGGAAGCCGCCAGGATGGCCGAGGCCACATCCAGCGTGGCCAGCACGATCACCGGGCCGATGACGTTGGGCAGCAGGTGGCGGAACAGGATTTTGCGCGTCTGGCAGCCTACCACCCTGGCCGCCTCGACATAAGTTTGCTCTTTGGCGCTGAGCACCGTGCCGCGCACCAGCCGGGCATAACCGGTGATGCTGGCGATACCCACGGCCAGCATCACGTTGAACAGCCCCGGGCCCAACATGCCGACGATGGTCAGGGCCAGCAGGATGCGTGGAAACGAGAGCAGGATATCGATAAAACGCATGATGAGCGAATCGACGCCGCCGCCGTAATAGCCCGAGACCAGCCCCAGCACGACACCAAAGGAAGCGGCGATGCCCACCGAGATGAGGCCCACCACCAGGGTCACGCGGCCGCCCCAAAAGATGCGCGAGAGAATGTCGCGGCCATACAGATCGGTGCCCAGGACATGGGCCGGGCTGGGTCCCTGGAGCTGCTGCAAAATGTCCACCTCGTCGGGGTCGTAGGGCGCGATCTGGGCGGCAAACAGGGCCATCAGCGCCAGGATGAGCAGGATGAGCAGGCCCATCATGGCGATTCTGTTTTTCAGCAACATGCGCAGGGCAATGCGCCAGGGGCTTTCGGCCTGCATACGCTGCGCCTCGGATGTGGCTGCGGGTTTTGCGAAAAGTCGGGTTTCTTTGGCCAATCTACACCTCGCCAATCGTCCAAGGGATCAACTGTAGCGGATGCGAGGATCGATCACCGCATACGAAATATCGACGATCAGGTTGACCAGCATATAGGTGGCCGCTGTCAGCAGCACCGCCCCCTGCACGATGGGCAGGTCTTTCCAGACGATGGCATCGACGATGGTGCGGCCCAGCCCGCGCCGGGAAAAGACGGTTTCGATGATAACCGTGCCGCCCAGCAGCGCGCCGAATTGCAGGCCCAACATGGTCACCACCGGAATGAGGGCGTTGCGCAAGGCGTGCCGCAGGACGACGGCCCATTGCCCCAGGCCTTTGGCCCGCGCGGTGGTGATGTATTCCTGGCGCATCACCTCCAGCATGCTGGAGCGCACCAGCCGGGCCAGCGATCCCGAAGCCGAAAAACCGAGCACCAGGGCGGGCAGAACGAGATGTTTGAGATCACCCTGGCCGGTGATGGGCAGCAGCGTGACGCCGTAACGCATGCTGATGCCGCTGATGGCATACATGAACAGCAGCGCCAGCCAGAAATTGGGCATCGAGACGCCGGCGATGGCGATCAACATGCTGGCGCGGTCGAGAGCCGAGTTGTGGTTCAGCGCCGCCAGGATGCCCAGCAGGAAGCCGATGGTCAGGGCCACGGCCACCCCGGCGACGGCCAGCTCTATCGAGGATGGCAGGTTTTCGCCGAGAACCTCGGATACCGGGCGGTGCAAAAAGATCGATTCACCGAAATCGCCCCGCAGCGCGTTGGTGAGGAAACGCATGTACTGCAAAGGCAAGGGATCGTCCAGGCCCAGTTGCTGCCGCAACTCGGCGATGGCTTTGGCTTTGCCGCCCGACTGGGCCAGAATGACCGACGCCGGATCGCCGGGCAGCATGTACATGAAGAAAAAGACCAGTGTGGCCACGCCCCACAGCACAGGGAGCATGATCAGCAGACGACGCTGAATGTAACGGGTCATCGGATGCCTCCGATTGGCGCAAGATGACGGGCTGGCAGCAGGCAGAGAAATTCCGCCTGCTGCCAGCGCTACGCTTGCCAGTTAGAGCTAGTTTTCCACGTACACGTCATAGAGCCAGGGGAACCAGCCTTGCAGGCTGTAGCGCAGGCCCTTGACGCTGGCGTGAGCGCCGTTCAGGTTCACGTAATCACGAATGGGGATGATCAGCGCTTCTTCCATGATACGCATCTGAGCGTTGGCGTACAGTCCGGCGCGTTTTTCCGGATCGCTGCTGCGCGCCCCTTCGTCTATCCACTCGTCCATCTCGGCGTCTGAGTACTTGGACCAGGAAAAGCCGCCCTCGATGTTGCGCGAGTGAAAGTAGCTGCTGAGGATGTCCGGATCGCTGCTGCTGATGGCCATGGGGATCAGGTGATGCTCGTTGTTGCGGGCAGCTTCCAGCGCGGCCGGGTAGGAGGGAATCGTAATCTCGAGATTCACGCCCAGCTGGCGGTAGAGGCCCTGCATGGCCGTGCCCACTTCGGGCATGGAGCCCCAGCCCATGAGGACGGTGTTCAGCGTCAACGGCTGGCCATCCTTGTCGCGGATGCCGTCGCCGTCGGAATCGACCCAGCCGGCCTCGTCGAGCAGGCTCCTGGCCATTTCAAGGTCGTAGGGATACATGCCCTCGACGCCGTCATAGTAAAAGGGGGTGGTGCGGCCCAGCGGCCCGTGGGCCACCGGCGAAAAGCCGCGGAAAATGCCGTTGACGATGGCCTCGCGGTCGCAGCCATAGATCAGCGCCTGGCGCACCCGCAGATCGTCCGTGGGCGCTTTGGAGGCGTTGATGAACATCTGCAGCGACTGGCCGGGGATGTCGGTGGGATAGATGGCAAAGCGGGAGTCGCTCATCAGGCGGTTGGCCTCGATGGGCGGGATCTCGCCCATGATCTGGGCCTCGCCAGATTCCAGCGCCGGCACGCGGGTGGCGGCATCGGGGTAAAAGCGGAAAGTGATCTTGTCCAGGTAGGCCGGGCCCTGGTGCATCATGAACTCGGGCGCCCAGTTGTAATCGGGGTTTTTGACCAGGACGACGTGATCTTTGGCCACGTATTCCTGGATCATGAACGGGCCGGTGCCCACCTGATGCTCGGCATACAGCTCAAAGCCCCACTCTTCCAGCGCCTTGGGCGAGGCCATGGCCAGGTAAACCTGGCTGACCGAGTCCAGGAAGGGCGCGTAGGGCTCGGTAAAGTGCACCTTGACGGTGTAATCGTCGACGACCTCGGTATGGTCGTAGGCGCCCATCATATAGACGGCCTTGCGCGAGTTCATATCGGGGTTGACGATGCGATCAAAGTTGACCTTGACGGCCTCGGCGTTGAATGGCTCGCCATCGTGAAAGGTGACGTCGTCGCGCAGGTAAAAGGTATAGACGGTGCCATCGTCCGAGATCTCCCAATCTTTGGCCAGACCGGGGTAAAAGTTGCCCTCTGTGTCTTGCCACACCAGGGGATCGTAGACGCTGGTCAAAAAGATGCCTAGCTCGGACGACGAGCCGGCGTGAGGGTCGATGCCCGAGACGACCAGCGTCAGGCCGTAGGTGATCTCGCCGCCCTTGGGCTCCGGCGTGGCCGTGATCACGACCTCGACTTCTTTTTCCACCTCGACGACCTTGGTGATCTCTTTTTCGACCACCTGCGGCGTGCCCTCGACGATGACGGTCTCTTTGACTGTCTCCTTGACCACCTGGGTGACGACTTTTTCGATCACTTTGGGGGTCGGCGTGGTGCACCCGGCCAACATGCTGGCCAGCATCGCCGCCACGCTCACCAGAGCCAGAACATGATAGCGTTTCATGTCTTATCCTCCTTTGGATGCTCGTTCGTTCTGACCAGACCAAAAAGCGACGTTGTCCAACAATTTACCTCGTCTCACCTCCTTTCGCCTCCAGCCTCAGGGCCAGCCGCCGCCCCGTTTCAAAGGCCCGTTTCATGGCCGCGTCGTCGTCCCGCACCGCGCCGCGCTCGTCGAGGCCGCCGTAAAAAAGCTCGGCATAGATTTCGCCGCCCAGCGAGCGCATCAAAAAGTCAAAGGTGATGTGCGGGCCGACGAACATGATCTCCCGATCCTGCCCCGCCGTGGCGATGAGCACTCCCTGGCGGGGCGAACCGCCCGGCCCGGGCGGCAGCGGCGCGTCCCGCTCGTAACGTTGCGCCCAAAAACTTTCGCAGCGGTCGATGAGGGCCTTGACCTGGGCGCTGACCGCGCCAAAGTAAACCGGCGTCGCCAGCACCAGGGCATCGCTGGCCAGAATCTGATCGTACACCCCCTGAAAGTCGTCTCGAACGGTGCAGCGCCCGTCTCGAAAGCAGCCGTCGCAGGCCAGGCAGGGCGCGATGTCCAGCTCCCAGGGGGTGATGAGGCTCGTTTCGGCCCCCTGGGCCTCTGCGCCGGAGAAAAGCTGCTCCAGCAGTGCCGTGGAATTGGCCCGCTTGCGCGGACTGCCTTTGATGCCCAGTATCTTCATGTATCCTCTAACCCGGACAAGCTGGAACCGAGAAGGTTTTCTCTCACTGCAGAGACGCCGAGATCGCAGAGTTTTTTCTGTTTTCCTCCGCGTCCTCTGCGACTCTGCGGTGAATTTTCTTGCCAAATGTGCAGGAATCTGATCGTCCGAGTGTTAACCCGGCGACCCGACCATGGCGGTGAGCGTCTACTCGCCCGGCAGCGCCAGTTGCTCCCAGATGATCTGGGTGATGTCCATGATTTTCATGCGGCTCTTGAGTTGGCTGCGCGTCTGCTGGAACTGCATCAGGCAGGCCGGGCAGGAGGTCATCAACACGTCGGCGCCGGTGGCCTCGGCCTCCTGAAAACGCTCCGTACCGGCGCAGTTGGAAATGTCGGCAAAATCGTAGCGGATCAGCCCGCCCGCGCCGCAGCAATAGGCGTTGCCCCGGTTGCGCGGCATCTCGGTGAGGGCCACGCCGGGAATGTGGCTCAGCAGCACCCGCGGCGCCTCATAGATACCCAGCCAGCGGCCCAGGGTACAGGAATCGTGATAGGTGATGGTGATCTTGGGCGACACCGGCTTGAACCTGACCCCGCCCTCCTCGGCCAGAGCAGCCACCAGCTCCAGGATGTGCATCGGCTCGAAGGGCAGCTTTTGGCCCAAGAGTTCGGGCGCGTCGTGCTTGAAGGTTTTGAGGCAGCCGGGGCAGTTGAACACCACCCGCTCCACGCCCAGATCGACGTATTGGGCGATGGTGTGCGCCAGCGAATCTCGCGCTTTGCCCAGCTCGCCGGCGGCCATGTAGGGATGGCCGCAGCACCACTCGTCACTGAGCACGGTGTATGCCACTCCCAACCGCTCCAACGCGCCAACCGTATCGACGGCCATGTTCTGCCGCACATAGGCCGAGGTGCAGCCCACGAAAAAGGCCGTCCTGGCGGGCACGTCCACCCGGCCCCGCTCTTTGAACCAGGCCAGCCCTTCACCGTGGGGGGCCTGGTAGACATTGTGCACCGCGTCCAGCCCCTTTTCGCCTTCCAGGCCCGCTTTGAATTTGGGTGGGATGAGCCCCAGCGCGGCCAGATCGGCTTTGAGGGCGGTGAACATACTGGTGGTGTCCAGGTATTTGAAACAGTCCTCGGCGCAGGCGCGGCACTCGGTGCAGGCAAAGACCCGCTCGGCGAGGTCCATATCGTATTCGATGATACCATCGACCAGGGCGCGGGCAATGTTGTACTTGCCCCGCGCCGCGTAGGATTCAAACAGCCCGCCCTCGAAAGCCGGGCATTTGTGAGCCTGGCCCACGGTGGAAAAATCCAGGCACTGGCCGCAGCGGTTGCACTGGTAAACGAAATTCTTGATCGCATCGATGTGACGTTGGCCCATTTCCAGTTTTTTCCCTTCCGTCTCAGGCATGGCTGACCTCCGGCTCCAGATACATGACGCCCGGATTGAGGATGAAATTCGGGTCCAGAGAGCGTTTGAGGAATTTCAAAAGCTCGAACCCGGCCCCCAGCTTGGTCATGACCTCCGGCGCGATGGCCTGCAAGATGCCGCCCGGCGACATGTAGCGGCGGCAGAGTTCGTCGGTGTAGCGCGAGCGCAGGGCCAGCCCGTACTGCCAGGCCTCGTCGTCCAGCTCCGGATAGAGGGTATCGATCCAGATAAACGCCGCATTGTTGGAAAAATAGACGTCGTAACACTTGATACGAATGTCGTAGCGGGCAAACTCTTTGGCGTGCGTTATGGCGTCGTGGCGCAGGTAGGCGATGGCGTCTTTGACCTTTTCCGTGGGCATAAAGCCAGCCACTTCGGGGCACATGAACGGCCGGTTGCCGTAATAGTGGGCCGGGGGTGTGTTGCGCAACCAGGAGTACATGTGACCCACCCAATAGAGACGGGTGGCGTTGTTATCCAGCGGGTGGCCGCCAAAAGACTCGCACACCGCCTCGGCCACCCGCAGCCGCTCCTGGGTCGCCGGGCGAGAATCACGCACGATGATGTGCAGAAAGGCATCGTGGGCCTCGTAACCGGCCGGTTTGGGGCCGCCGAACAGGCCCACCATGTGGGTGGCGGCGTCCTGCCGCTGGATGGCCTGGGCCGCGTCCACGGCCTGCTCAAAAGTGTCAAAGCCATAGAAGGCAAACGCTTCGGCGGCCGGCACACGCCGGATGCGATAATAGACCCTGGTGATGACGCCAAACACGCCGTAGGAGCCGATGAACAGGCCGGTCAGATCCGGGCCGTTGGCGTAACGCTCGAAATGCAGGTGACCGGCTTTTTCGTTGGCGCCGCTGCCGGTGTTGACGATGGCGCCATCGGGCAGCACCACTTCCAGGCCGACCACGTGATGGCCCGTCATGCCGTATTCGGCCAGGGCGTGGGGCACGGCGTTGTAGGCCACCGAGCCGCCGATGGAACAGGAGAACATGCCGCCGGGACCGGGCACGGCCAGCTCCCAGCCGTATTTTTTCAGCTCCACGTCCACCGAATGCCACACCGCGCCCGGCTCCACGGCGATCACCTTGTTTTTGAAATCCATCTCGATGATTTTATCCATCAGGTCCAGGGCCATCAGGATGCAGCCCTTTTGGATGCCCAGACCGATAAAGGTGGTGGAGCGGCTCCAGATGAACACGGGGGTGCGGTGGGCGTTGGCCACCCGTAGAATCCCGGCCACCTCATCCGGCGTGGTGGGCCGCACCACGACGCCCGGCACGCCGCCGGGGCTCGGCCCGGCGTCGCGGGTGTAGCAGATGCGGTCGGGCAGTTTATCGGATACGCGCTCTGGCGCGCAGACCTGGATCAATTGGGCGGTAAGATCAGTCATTCAAACCACTCCTTCTTTGGGATAGAGTTCGCTTTGCCGGCTGCGCTGGCGCAGATTCGCGCCCCATTCCTGGGCCAGGCGCAGAATCTCGTTTTCATCCAGGGTGAGCAGCCGGCGGTTCTGCATCACCACCCGCCCGTCGATGAGGGTCGTCTCGACGTCGGCGGCTTTGGCGCAGTAAACCAGGCTGTTGATGACGTCGTGAACCGGCGCCAGATGGGGCTTGCGCAGATCGACGATGGCCAGATCGGCCAGGCGGCCGGGGTCGATGGCGCCGGCGTCGATGCGGCAGGCCCGGGCGCCGTTCTCGGTGGCCATACGAAACACGTCGGCGGCGGAAATCACCGACGGGTCTTCAGCGGCCACTTTTTGCAGCAACGCCGCGCAGCGCATCTCTTCCCACATGTCCAGCAGGTCGTTGGAGGCGCTGCCGTCGTTGGCCAGCGCCACCGGCATGCCCCGCCGCAGCATCTCGGCCACCGGCGCGATGCCGCTGCCCAGTTTCATGTTGCTCTTGGGATTGTACACCGGGATGACGCCGCGGGCCTGGAGCAGATCCAGATCGCCCTCGTCCAGGTGGACGCAGTGCACGGCGGTGAGGCGGTCGTCCACCAGCCCCAGCCGATCCAGATAACGCAGCGGGGTGGCGCCCGTCTGCCGGGTGATGCGCTCGATCTCGTAGCGGGTTTCGGCCACGTGAATCTGCACCGCGATGCCCAGCCGGTCGCGCTGCTGGCGCGTCCAGCTCAAAAGATCGGCGCTGGCCAGATAGGGCGTGGAAGGGGCCAGAGCCATCTGCACGCGGGGGCTTTCGGCGGGCACGCCGTGCCAGCGCGCCACGTAACCCAGCGCCTCGCGGCGGCTCACCTCCGGCGCGCGGCGGAGCCGCTCCGGGATCCACTGGTCGCTCAGCGTCACCGCCCCCATGCCGCGAAAGCCGATGTCGATCCAGGCCTGGAACACGGCGTCCAGCGTCATGTCCATGTCGATGCAGCAGGTGGTGCCTCCCTGGATCATCTCCAGCGCGCCGGCCAGCGACCAGGCATAGCCCAGCCGCTCGTCGCCGGCCTGCCAGTGATCCTGGTGAATCACGTCGGCGGCGGGGTACAGCACGTGGGCGATCCACTCGACCAGCGGGACGCCGTCGTTGAGGCCCTTGAGGAAATTCTGGTACAGGTGGGTGTGGGCGTTGATCAGGCCGGGGATGACGGCGCAGCCGGTGGCATCGAGCACCTGCCAGCCGGGCTGCGGCTCAAAGCGGCCCACAGCCGCGATGCGGCTGCCCTCGATGAGCACGTCGCCGTCGCGCTCGATGCGGTCGGCGGCGCGCACAACGTAAGCGGCATTTCGAATGAGGATGGTCATGTTCAGGTGTCCTCCCACCTGAGGGTGCGTCTTTGCCAGAACGGGGCAGCCACAGTCCGGCTGCCGCTGCCCTCCCGGCGTCATCGTCGGCGCCGGGCAGCGGGTATTATAATCCAACCCGCCCTTTTTGACAAGTGATACTTGACAATGTGTATTTTTATTTAACGCTCAGGCCCGCAGCCGTTTGCCTTCCGGATCGTAGGGTGAGCGCCGGCTCACCACGGCCGGGTGCGTTCCCCCATCTCGATCTTGGACCGTCACCGGGGTGCCGACCCCGGCCAGCGACACGGGCAGGTAGCCCAGGGTGATGGCGTGGCCCACGGTGTGGCCAAAGGCGGCGCTGGTGGTGGCGCCGACCGGTTCGCCATCGTGGAGGATGGCGTCGCCGCCGGGCGGCACGTAGCCATCGTGGATGGCCAGGGCCACCAGTTTGTCCTGAAAGCCGGCCGCTTTGCGGCGCAGCAGCGCCTGGCGGCCGATGAAATCACCCTTGTCGGGCTTGACCGTCCAACCCAGGCCCACCTCGTAGGGCGTGCGGCCGCCGGCAAAATCATGACGCATGATGTAGCCTTTTTCCAGGCGCAGGCTAAAGGCGGCCACCATGCCCACCAGGGCCAGGCCGTATTTCTCACCAGCCTCGGTCACGGCGCTCCAGAAATCGTGGGCGTGTTCGACGGGGATGAGCACCTCGTAGCCGATTTCGCCGGTGTAACCGGTGCGGGAGATCAGGGCGCGCACGCCGGCCACGCGGGCGGGCATGGCCCACATGTATTTCAGGCCGTCCAGATCGGCGTGGGTCAGCTCGCCCAACAGCGCGCGAGATTGGGGTCCTTGCAGGGCCAGCAGGCCGCTGCCGGGTGAGGCGTCGAACACGCAGGCGTTTTTGCCCTGGCTGTGGGCCAGCAGCAGATCGTATTCGGGCCGCTCGTCGGCGGCGTTGCTGCCCCAGGCGGTCATGAGCAGGTAATGCTGCGGCCCCAGCCGGTAGACGGTGATGTCGGAGGCCATGCCGCCGTCATCGTTGAGGATGGAGGTATAGAGCACGCGGCCCACCGGCATCTGGGCGGCGTCGTTGACGATGAGCTTTTGCACCACGGCCAGGGCATCGGGGCCCTGGATTTCGAACTCGCCGGTGGTGGACCAATCGAGCAGGCCCACCCGCTCGCGGACGGCCATGTGCTCCTCTTGGGGCGAAGTGAAAGCGTTGGGCACCTGCCAGCCCTGTATGTTGACCCACTCGGGGTTGTGGGCGGCTATTTCTGGAAAAAACGGGGATCGTTTCATCTCTTTCCTTTCTGGCGTGGTTTTAAAAGACGGCCGGCGTCATGGCCGATACGAATACCGTTTTTTTATCGCCTTTGGCCGAGATGCTTTGCAGGTTTGGGCCCTCAAAATAGATGCTGTCACCGGCCTCCAGCTCGTATTCGGCGCCGCCGAGTTTAACGCACAGCCGGCCTTCTATGACCAGGATGCATTCTTCGGTGGGTTGGGACAGGGGATGGGCGATGTTGTCCTGGCAGGGATCGACGCTCACCATAAACATTTCCATTTTGTGGTTCAGGTCGGGCGTCAAAAGCTCGCAGATCACTTTGGAGCGGGGAAGTTGCAGGCGCTTGCGTTCGTTTTTGCGAACCACGGGGTTGGTTTCGCCGTTTTCGGCAAGAAAATAGAACAGCGGCACCTGAAGCGCGTTTGCGATTTTGCGCAGCGATTTGATCGACGGCTCGGCGACTTGGCGCTCGATCTGGCTGAGAAAACTGGCCGTGAGGTCCACCTGTTGGGCCAGATCGCGCAGGCTCAGGCCGAGGTCTTGACGGCGGGCGCGGATTCGCTCTCCGATCATGTCTCAAGTCCTTTTCTGATCGGGCGACAGAGGCTCAGCCCAAGCGGGCGCCGATGAAATGCCGCTGGCCTGGGCAAAAGTCGTCGATCGGCAGGGCGCGACGGCCCTCCAGTTGTATCACCTTGAATTGCAGCACGCCGTCGCCGGTGATGACACCCACCTGACGGCCGAAGCGTATCACTGTGCCCGGTTCGGCAGCGGCAAGGGTGGCGTCCAGCAGCGGCAGGGCCAGCGCGCGGTGGATGAGCAACCGTCGCCCGTCGAAAAAGGTATAACTGCCCGGCCACGGCTGGAAGGCGCGACAGTGACGGGCGATCTCTGCCGCCGGCAGCCGCCAGTCGATGCGGCCCGCTTTTTTCTCCAGGCGATCGATCCACGTAGACTGACTGTGGTCCTGAGGTTGAGGGCCGATCGCTCCGGCTGCCCAGGCGGCCAGGGCATCGGCAAAAAAGGGCGCGCCGATCTCGGCCAGGCGGGCCATCAGGCAGGCGGTGGTATCACCTTCCGCCAGCGGCACGCGCATCTGGGCCAGCAGATCGCCGGCGTCCATTTCGTCTTCCACAAAGAGCACCGAGAGCCCCACCTCGGCATCGCCGGCCAGGAGGGCGCTGATCACCGGCGCCGCGCCGCGATGGCGCGGCAGCAACGAAGGGTGCAGGTTGATGGAGCGCAAGGGCGGCAGATCGTAAACCTCGGCGGGGATCCACTGGCCGTAGGCGGCCACGGCGATGAGATCGGGCTGCAGGGCGCGGATGGCGGCCTGGGCCTCTGGCGTGCGTAGACTGGGCGGCTGGAGGACTTTTAGGCCCAGTTTCAGGGCGGCTGTTTTGATCGGCGGGGGCGCGAGTTTTAATCCCCGGCCGGCCGGTTTGTCGGGTTGCGTCACCACGCCGACGAGCTCGAAACGAGAGTCTTGGGTCAGTCGTCGCAGTGCAGGAATGCCAAACTGAGGGGTGCTGAGGTATAACAGGCGCGTCGCCATGGCACATCACTCCGGATCTCGTCGATGAGACGGTGGTCTGCCAGCATGATAACACAACTATGAGGGGATGTCAAGTGACATCTTACAGAGTACAGTAATTTTAATCTTTTTGGGAAAAACTCTGAGCGAGTCGGAGCGTTTTGGTCAGGAGGCTGCCTGGCTGAGGCTAAAGAGGATCAGCAGGATCAACAAGCCTATGGAGAGAAAGAACCTTACGATCAGCGCCGTGCGTGCGGATAGGATCATCTGGAGAACCTGTGTGGATGGGTTGTGTGGCTTTTGAGGCCAGGTTTTATTGGGCAATCGAAAAGTGACGAAAGGAAAGGTGGTGGGGGAGCTACCAGGCGACTGACGGGAGCATGGGCCCATCGGGGGAGGGACGGTGCCTGTAGGTCTAGATTTTTTACGGTGCGCCTCGGGGCGCTCCCCCGGATTGTTTGGATCATAACACACCTGCCGTGTTGTTGCTCGACGCTACAGGGGCCTGTGATCGTCTTTTGGCCGTCGGCGGCGAAACGTGGGGCAAGCGGCGATGCTGGCATTGGACAAATTCGGCCTTTGACGGTATCATTGGGCGCGAAACTTTTGGTGTTGAGGAGAACGTTATGAGTGAGGCATCTGGTACGATCATCATGTACGGCACCACCTGGTGCCGCGATTGTAAACGGTCCAAGCAGTTTCTGGGCGATCAACGCATCCAGTACACCTTTGTCAACATCGAACACGATCCAGATGCGATGGCCTACGTGGAACGGGTGAACAGGGGCGCGCGCAGCGTGCCCACCATCGTCTTTCCCGATGGTGATATCCTGGTTGAGCCTTCCAATGCCGAGCTGGCGGCCAAGCTGGGTCTGCGCACCCGGGCGGCGCGCACCTTTTACGACGTCGTCGTGGTGGGTGGGGGGCCGGCGGGCCTCACGGCGGCGCTTTATATGGCGCGTGAGGGACTCGATACGCTGGTGATCGAAAGGAGCGCGCCCGGCGGGCAGATCGGGCTGACGCAGACGCTGGAGAATTATCCCGGCTTTGATCAGGGTGTGCCGGGGGCCGAGCTGGCCCAACGGCTCACCAATCAGGCGTTGCGTTTTGGCGTCGAGATCCTGCAGGCTCAAGAAGTGACCGACATCCGCACCGCGGGCCTGTATCGCGAGGTACTCACCGCCGACGGTAGTGTCTACCGGGCGCGGGCGTTGCTGATCGCCACCGGCTCACGGTATCGCCGACTCAACGTGCCCGGCGAGGAGGCGCTGTTGGGCATGCGGATTCACTTTTGCGCCACCTGCGACGGGCCGTTCTACCGCGGCAAAGAGGTGATGGTGGTGGGCGGTGGCAACAGTGGTTTGCAGGAGGGGCTCTTTCTCACCCGCTTTGCCCGCCGGGTCACCATTGTCGAGTTTTTGCCACAGTTGAACGCCAGCGCCGTCTTGCAGGAAAAGGTGGTGCAGAGAGACGACGTCGAGGTTCTAACTCACCACGCTGTCCAAGAGTTTGTCGTGGAGGACAATGAACTGGCAGGCGTCAGGCTGATGGACCGCGCATCTGGGGAGGTCAAAGTATTACACCCGGCGGGCGTTTTTGTTTTTGTTGGCCTTTCGCCCAACAGTGACTTTTTGCCGGCCGAGATCAAACGCGATCGCTGGGGTTTTGTGCTCACCGAAAAACATCTGGAGACGACCATGAGTGGTGTCTTTGCCGCCGGTGACGTGCGCGCCGATAGCACCAAACAGGCAGCCGCAGCCGCAGGTGAAGGGGCCACGGCCGCGCTGATGATTCGTGAGTATCTGCGGCGAAACGGATAGGGCTGGCGCAACAGAAACCAGGCCCCTGCGCTGCCAGCGCAGGGGCCTGGTTTTGTGTGGTCGTGCTGCGTCACTCGGTGACCGTCAAGATCAGCTCTATGTTGCTGATTGCAGAACTGTCGGCGTTGCGCGTGACCTGGATTTTGATTTTGTACAGACCGATCTCGATGTTGGGATCGACCGCTATCCAGAATTCGGTCCGCCGTTTTTCCCCTGGCCACATGCTCAAAGAGCGCCTGGCCCACACCCCTTTGCGTCTTTCGATCTCGAGTTTGACCGGTCCCCGAACAAATTTCAGGCCGTTATCGGGCTGCACACTGGCCGCCACGGTCAGCTTTTCCGAGTCGGTTTGGCCGCCAAAGCCGATCTCGACGCACGTCTTGATCTGAGCAATGTCGCCGCGTTTCAGTTCCTGAGGCTCGATCCAGGCATGGATCTCGGGTGAGAGGGTGGCGATGATGAGCGTGGGAGTGGGTGTGCAACTGTTTGAACTGAGACCGATCAGCATGACCAGCAGCCAGATAATCCGATCACGCCGAAAAACGATCCACATGACTCCCCCCGATCCGGCGGTTAAGGACTATCGCGCCGCCATTTTTGTGGTGAAGCATTGTAACACACTCGGAGCCTTGCGTCAAGGTATTTGCTCGAGGCGGGTATCGGTGCTATACTTGCCTTGCCTTTCATTTACCTCAACCGTTGGCCACACGCCTGTTTCCTATCACCTCGTTGAAAGGAGGCTGTCATGCACAAGATCGCCATTGTAGGGGTCGGCACCATGGGCGGGGGTATTGGTTACGTCACCGCCTCGGCTGGCTACCCGACCAGCCTGTACGATCCCTTGCCTGAAATGCTCGACAAAGCCCGGAATTATCACCGCAAGCTACTGGATCGGGCTGTGAGCAAAGAGCAACTGACTTTTCGGGATGCCGATAGTTACTGGGGCCGTGTGCTCTATACCGGCACGCTGGCTGCAGCGCTCAACGGCGCCGATCTGATCCTCGAGGCCGTGCCGGAAAAGATGGACCTCAAGCAAGAAGTCTTTCGGCAGATCGAAAAGCTGGCTCCATCCCATGCCATCCTGGGCAGCAACACCAGCTCACTGCCCATCACCGAGCTGGCCAATGCGGTGAGCGACCGCGGTCGCGTCATCGGCACCCACTTTTTTAACCCGGCCCCGGTGATGAAACTCGTCGAGGTTGTGGTTGGCCTGGACACACGCCAGGAAACGGTGGACACGGTCATACAATTTGTCAAACACATCGGCAAAGAGGCCGTCGTTGTCCAGGACCGGCCCGGCTTTGTCACCACCCGCGTCGGGTTGATGCTCATCTCGGAGGCCATCTTTGCCTATCAGGAGGGCCTGGCTGAAAAAGAAGACCTGGACAAAGCCATGTCCCTGGGCTACAACCTGCCCATGGGCCCGCTGACGCTGGCCGATCTGGTGGGGCTGGATGTGGTGCTGGACGTGCTGGATGCTCTTTTTGAGAATTACAAAGACCCGCGCTATCGTGCGCCGATCCTGCTGCGCAAGATGGTGCAGGCCGGACGACTGGGCCGCAAGAGCGGCGAGGGCTTTTATCAATACACCTGAGGTGAACAAACGATGCGCGTTTTCTGTCCCGATTGTGGAGCGCAGCAAACACTCACGCCGCAACGCTGGCGCTGCGATTGTGGCGGCGCGTGGGAGCCGGTGGAGCGGGCCGATTTCGACCCAACGCTGATCGACGCCGCCGACTGTTCCGTCTGGCGCTACCGGCGGCTGTACGGCGCCGATTTTGAAACGCCCCAGGTGCGGCTGGGCGCCGGCTGGACGCCGCTGCTGTCGCTGGATTTCAGCGGCCGCCAGGTGGGGTTCAAGCTGGAATATTTTGCCCCCACGGCCTCTTTCAAAGATCGCGGCACCGCGATGATGATCAACGTGCTGGCCCACCAGGGCGTGACCCACGTGGCCGACGATTCCTCCGGCAATGCCGGCGCCTCGGTGGCCGCTTATGCCGCGCGGGCCGGCATGCAGGCCGATATTTTTGTGCCGGCCTACGCCTCACCCGCCAAGCAGGCCCAGATCGCCGTCTATGGCGCGCGGGTGCACCCCATCGCCGGGCCGCGCAACAATGCCAAGCTGGCGGCCTTTGAGGCCGCCGAACGTGGTGTGTCGCTGGCTTCGCATGCCTACCACCCCGGCTTTCTGCTGGGCCAGCAATCGATGGCCTGGGAGTTGTGGGAGCAGATGGGTCGCCGCGCACCCGACTGGTTGGTGGTGCCGGTGGGTCAGGGATTACACCTGCTAGGTGTCTGGCTGGGTTTCCGGCGGCTCAAAGCGGCCGGCTGGGTGGATCGACTGCCGCGGTTGGTGGCGGTGCAGGCGGCCAGGCTGGCGCCGCTGGTGAAGGCCTTCGAGGCCGGACTGGAAACGGTGCCCGGCGTCGAACCGGCAGCGCAGACGGTGGCGGAGGGGCTTTCGATTGCCCAGCCCGTCCGCGGGCGGCGATTGTTGCAGGCGGTGCGCCAGACGGGCGGCGTCTGTGTGGCCGTGGAAGACACGGCCATCCTGGCCGCTCAGGATAGATTGGCCCGCCAGGGATTGTACATCGAGCCGACCAGCGCCACCGCCGTGGCAGCTCTGGAGGCGGTGTTTGCTCTGGCTGCGCCGGAGGATGCCATCGTCGTGCCGCTGACCGGCAGCGGCCTGAAAGGCAGCCCTCGCCTGTAGCGGGTGGTTTACCTTGCCCGTACGGTTGTTTCGTGTTAAAATAAACCAAACGTTTGGCAGATAACCAGCTCAACATCGACAGCGCTGTCGGTGAGGGAATCGATGGAGAGGGAGAAGGAAACATGCACGAGGTGGTCATTGTCGGCGCTGCCCGCACGGCCATCGGCGGTTTTCAAGGCGCGCTCGGTGGCACGCCCGCGCCCCAACTGGGCGCGATCGTCATTCGAGAGGCGGTGAGGCGGGCCGGGGTCGATCCGGCCTCGGTGGATGAAGTGTTGATGGGTTGTGTCGTGCCCGCCGGGCAGGGTCAGGCGCCGGCGCGCCAGGCGGCCATTCACGCCGGGGTGCCGCCCCAGGTGGGCGCGGTCACGCTCAACAAGGTGTGCGGCTCTGGCCTGAAAACGGTCATGTTGGCCGCGGCCATGATCCGGGCCGGCGACGCCGAGACCATCGTCGCCGGCGGTATGGAGAACATGAGCCTGGCCCCCTACCTGCTGCCCCAGGCCCGCACCGGCTACCGGCTGGGCCACGGTCAGATGTTGGACGCGGTGGTGCACGACGGCCTGTGGTGCGCCTTCGACGATCGTCACATGGGTAACGCCGCCGAGTTTATCGCTCGCGAGTACGGCCTGACGCGGCAAGAGTTGGACGCCTACGCCCTGGAAAGCCACCGCAAAGCGGTTGCGGCCATCGACGCCGGACGGTTCAAGGCCGAGATCGCGCCGCTGATCGTGCCCCAGCGTAAGGGTGATACGCTCGCCTTTGACACCGACGAGAACCCGCGGCGCGACACCAGCCTGGAAAAGCTGGCTTGCCTGCGGCCAGCCTTTCAAAAAGATGGTCTCGTCACGGCGGGCAACGCGCCGGGCATCACCGACGGCGCGGCGGCAGTGGTGGTGACGAGTGCACACCAGGCCGAGGCCCTGGGTCTGAAACCGCTGGCCCGCATCACCGGCTACGCCCAGGCGTCTGTGGAGCCGGGCTGGGTGTTCATCGCGCCGGTGCACGCGGTGCGTCGTCTGCTGAAAAAGAGCGGAACGACACTGGCCGATTACGACCTGATCGAGATCAACGAGGCTTTTGCCGCCCAGACGCTGGCCGACGGCAAAGCGCTGGCAGAGGACGGCTGGGATTGGGAGAAGGTCAACGTCAACGGCGGCGCTATCGCGCTGGGGCATCCCATCGGTTGCAGTGGGGCGCGGGTGCTGGTGACGCTGCTGTACGCGCTCCGAGATCGCGGCCTCAAGACCGGTCTGGCCACGCTGTGCCTGGGCGGCGGCGAGGCGGTGGCGCTGAGTGTGGAGATGCTTTAGCCATCACCCCCCAAAGGTCTTCCAGGCCTTTGGGTTTTTTAGTGCCTTTTCAACAAGATTCTTGCACGTTTGGCGAGAAAATTCACCACCGAGACGCCAGGGTCGCAAGTTTTTTGCCTCTTCCTTTGCGTCCTTGGCGGTGAAAAAATCCTTTTGGTTCCGGCTTGGCCGGGTCAGGTGCCCATCGGAAGGAGGTTCGTAGTGAGCCACGCGGCGGAGCGGAGTGGCGTCTTACGGCACTCCACGCCGTTACGTGCCTGACCACGAACATATTATACGAGGAGGAACGGCAAATGGACTTTGAGCTGACCGAAGAGCAGCGTCTTTTTCGCAACATGGTGCGCGAATTTGCACAGAACGAGATCGCGCCGCGC
Organism: Chloroflexota bacterium; assembly: GCA_049324835.1. Lineage (GTDB taxonomy): Bacteria > Chloroflexota > Anaerolineae > CAYNKW01 > CAYNKW01 > JBMOMT01. Next base: position 44,451 of record JBMOMT010000065.1, read on the forward strand.
GCCGCCGAGGTGGAGCGGGCAGGCGGGTTTCCCTGGCAAAACTTTCGCCAGATGGCCGGTCTGGGTCTGTTTGGCATCCCTTACCCGGAAAAGTATGGCGGCTCCGGCGGCGACATGGTGAGTTACGCCATCGCTGTGGAAGAGATCTCGCGCGCCTGCGGCTCCACCGGCATCACCATGGCTGCCCAGACCTCGCTGGCCTGCGGGCCGCTCTATTATTTTGGCAATGAAGCGCAGAAAAAGAAATATCTATCCCCACTGGCCAGCGGCGCAAAGGTGGGCGGCTTTGGTCTCACCGAGCCAGGGGCCGGCTCCGACGCCGGCGGCACCCAGACGCGCGCCGTGCGCGACGGCGACGCCTGGGTGGTCAACGGGCGCAAGACCTTTTGCACCAACGGCTCGGCGGCCGATGTGGTCGTGTTCACCGCCCGCACCGATCCCCAGGCCGGTGGGTCGCGGGGCATTTCCAGCTTTATCGTGGAAAAGGGCACACCCGGTTTCCGGCCTGGCCGCGATGAAGACAAGATGGGGCTCAAAGGTTCGGTCACGTCGGAGTTGATTTTTGAGGACTGCCGCATCCCCGCGGAAAACCTGCTGGGCGACGAGGGTGGAGGCTTTAAACAGTTTCTGGCTACCCTCGACGGTGGCCGCATCAGCATCGGGGCGATGGCGCTGGGGCTGGCCCAGGCCGCTCTGGACCGGGCGGTGCCCTATGCCCGGGAGCGCCACCAGTTCGGGCGGCCCATCGGCAGCAACCAGGCCATCCAGTGGATGCTGGCCGACATGGCCACCGAGATCGACGCCGCCCGGCTGCTGATCTACCGCGCTGCCTGGATGCGGGATCGGGGCCTCAAGACCACCAAAGAGTCGGCCATGGCCAAGCTGTTCGCCTCGGAGGTGGCCGAGCGGGCGGCCTTCAAGGCCATCCAGATCCACGGCGGCTACGGCTACACCCGCGATTACGAGGTGGAGCGTATCTATCGCGATCAGCGGCTGTGCACCATCGGCGAGGGTACCAGCGAGATTCAGCGGCTGGTCATCGCCCGCGAGCTGCTGGGTCGGTTGTAGCAGAGACAAGAGACAGGCGCGATGAACATTCGATTCGATGGCAAAACGGTCATCGTCACCGGCGCGGCCCACGGCTTTGGACGGGCCATCGCCCTGGGCTTTGCCGGGCGGGGCGCCGACGTGTGGGCCTGCGACGTGCTGGCGGACGAGCTGGCCGAAACGCGGGAGCTGTGTCTGGCCTCCGGGGGGCGTTGCCAGGTGCGCGCGGTGGACGTCACCGAGAGGGAGGCGGTTTTTGCTTTCGTGGCCGGGGCGGCGGCGCCCTCGGGCCGGGTGGACGTGCTGGTCAACAATGCCGGCGGCGTGCTGGGCCAGGTGGGCCGTCCGCTGGAAGAGGTCTCTGCGTCCGATTGGCAGCGCATCTTTGACGTGAACGTGAGCGGCGCGTTTACTTTTTCGCAGGCCGTGGCGCCGGGCATGAAGGCGGCGCGTTGGGGGCGCATCGTCAACATCAGCAGCGGCGCGGGGCTGGGCGTGAGCCTGACGGGCATCCAGGCCTATGCCTCGGCCAAGGCGGCCCAGATCGGTCTGACGCGGCAGCTGGCTCACGAGTTGGGGCCGTGGGGCATCACGGTGAACAACATCGCGCCGGGTTTCGTGCGCTCCAACCCGGCCAGCGAGCGGCAGTGGCAATCCTACGGGCAGGAGGGTCAAAAGGCGCTGCTGGAGCGTATCGCTCTCAAGCGGCTGGGTGCGCCGGAGGATATCGCCCACGGGGTGCTCTTTTTGGCCTCCGATTACGCCGGCTGGATCACGGGCCAGGTGCTGTCTATCGACGGCGGCAAATAGGCAAAAAAAAGCGGGCCGGGCGTGTGGCCTCAACCATTATCGTAAAAAACGAGACCGAGGAGGACAGGTCATGAAACGTAACGATATTCCCGATTTCAAAACACAGATCACCCAGGAATTGCAGCGATTGGGTCAGGCTGGCGCGCGCCGGCTGCTCGACGCCGGGCGAAAATGGGATCTGGCGCCCACGCTGCGGGCGGGTGGGTCGATCATCTTTCCTCACGCCGGCATCGAGGTTTGCGGCCACCAGATCGCCGCGGCGGTGCATGCCTGCCTGGATAGCGGCGCCGACCGGGTGCTGGTGGTGGGGGTGCTGCACGCCCTGACCGACGAACTTCAGGACGCCCGCGTGCGGGTGGCCGCCGGCGCCGACGTGACCCAAGAGGCGGCCTGGGGCATCCAGGGACCGGGCCTGGCGGGTCGGCAGGATTGGCGGCGCGAGTTCTCGCTGCTCAATTTTCTGTTCTTGTGGGAGCACGAGGTGGAGCGGCGGGGCATCGTGGCGCCCGAGCTGATCGTGCGTTATCCATATCTGGCCGGCGGGCGGCCTCACATTCTGCCGGGCATCGAAGAACTGCAGGTCATCACCCGCGACGCGGTGGTGGTCTCGACGGCGGACCCTTTCCACCACGGGCGGGCCTACGGCGAGCCGCCGGAGACGGCGCTGGCCTGGGGGGCGGGCGGCAAGGAGCTGGCCCGCAAGACCATTCAAGAGGGGCTGGACCTGCTGTGGGCGGGCGATTATTGGGGGTTCAATCAGCACTGTGTAGCGGCCAAGAGTGATGGTCGCGATGCCGGGCAGGTGGTGCGTTACCTGCTGGGCCCGCTGGAGGGTCACATCCACGATCTGGTGGCCGACGACATGACGGTGGCCTACAACGCTCCGGCCCCATCGTGGGTGACGGGCGCGCTCAGCGAGCAAAAGCCGGCGCCGCGTGGGCAAAAGGGCATGCTGCACTGAAAACAAATGGCGGGGAGATTTGACTTAAACGGCGATGTGTGATATATTATCGCCCGTTCGAATGGGGGCGTGGTGTAGCGGTTAACATGCCGGCCTGTCAAGCCGGAGATCGCGGGTTCAAATCCCGTCGCTCCCGCCTCAAGTAACTCTGCGCGACACACAGAAGCTGGTAGCTTCTGGTGCGGAGACTTGGATGAGAGCCATCCCTGCGTACTCGCTAGGTCCGAGGGGGTGGCTCTTTTTGTTTCTCCACACGTATCAACGTGTTAAGGTGCGTGTTCAGTTAGCAGGCTAAACTTCCACCTGTTTCCATCCTTAGGACTATTGTACTACAAATCTCGTAAGCTGTCAATACCCAAACTGCCTTTTCACCAAACAATCTCATCCACGCACTGCCAGTACCTCGATCAAACAGAACTCGGATCCCACCACGCTGTCTTTTCCCTGACGCTCCACCTGCTCTTGCAGCGCGGCTAACCCGCTCTCGTACGCCTCGTCGAACAACGTCGCCAGTTGCGGGATCGTCTCTCGTTGCTGCGCGACCTCGCAGGCCGTGCCAGATGTGATGGGCTGGTGGTAGTTGTGCCGCGCCAGTTTGACCTGAAACCCGGCCTGGACGAGCTGGTTGTACAACTGCGACGTGTCCCAGGTGCCCGCCTCCTCGTTTGACCAGACCTGGGGAAAGAAACGATACAACCAGTGTCCCGGCATCACCGCCGGTAGCACGTCCATAAAGGCCCACGTCCCACCCGGCCGCAGGACTCGCCGGGCCTGGGCGACGAGCGAGAGGCGATCCTTCGCCCGCTGTACGGCAAAGGGCGTCCACAGCAGGGAGACGCTTTCGTCCGGCAAGGCCTGCAGATCGGCCACCTGCTCGACGGCGACGCCGGGCCATTTGCGCAGGTCAACCTGCAGCGGAACGGGCGTATTTTGCAGTTCGACGACTCGACCCACCTCCTCGTTCCCCTGTTTCCGTTCTTCTTTCAGCCAGCCGCTCAGGATGGGTGTGATCCGGTCGCCTTCCAGGTCGGCCGGCACTTTTGTGACCAACGGCCAGTCAGGCGCGC
>JBMOMT010000066.1:0-47422 GCA_049324835.1 Chloroflexota bacterium
CCCACCCCCACCGTCACACCTACCGCCACTCCAACTCCCACACCCACGCCCACGTCCACCGCCACGCCGACGCCCACCGCTACCGCCACACGCACGCCCACCGCCACCCCCACGCGCACGCCCACACCGCGCGCTACTGCCTCTGGAGGCTGACGGGTGGGGAGCGGCATCACCCACCGATGAGGCCTTTTATGAACGTTACGATCCTGTTTTTCATCGCTGCATCCGCTGCTGTCTATCTGGTTGGTGGTCTGTTTGCCGTCCGGGTGGCGCATGTTCATCGGCTGACGTGGCGCGGTCCTTGGGCGGTGGGCATCCTGGCCATCGTGTTGGCGTTGCTGCAGCGGCTGCTGGCTCTGCTGGTGTTTCTGCAACGCCGGCGGGTCGAGGCTTTTCCTCCTGGCAACGCCGATCTGATGACCGCAGCCATCGCTCTGTTGTTTTCTGTTCTCCTGGTTTGGAGCGTCGTGCGTGTGGTTGCTCTGGCGGCGGTCCGCCGGCGGCAGGAAAAAGAGGCCACGGAACGCGCCGCCCAGTTAGAGTTGATCAACCGCATCTCTTTTTTGATCAGCTCGGCGGTCGATCTGGACGAAATCTTACGAACCCTGGTGGATGAATTGGCCAGGGCGTTGCGGGTAGATCTGGTGGCGCTGGCTCTGATGGATGCGGACAGAGAGTATGCCGAGGTGGTGGCCGAGCATCTGCCGCCAGGCGGCGTTTCGGCCATCGGCGACCGGCATCCGGTGCGGGATAACCCCATCGCTCAGCAGATACTACGCAGCGCCAGGCCGGTGGTGGTGAGCGACGTGGCGACCGACCCGCGTCTGGTCGCCGTGCGCCAGATGGTGCAACGCCGCGGCACACGATCGTTGTTGGTGGCGCCTCTCATCTACGAGAACCAGATCATTGGCACGGTGGGGCTCGATGCGGTGACCGCGCCGCGTGTCTTTACCCCGGCGGATGTCGAATTGGTTCAGACGGTGGCCAACTATGCCGCCATTGCCATTGGCCGTTCACGCCTGCTGGCTATCGAGCAGGAGCGGTTACGCATGGCAACCGTACTTTCCGAGACGGCGGCCATTCTGACTTCGACGCTGGCCATGGATCGTGTGCTGGAATTGGTGCTGGATAACCTCAAGAGCATCGTGCCTTACCATAGCAGCGCCATTTTCTTGCGCCAGGGCGATTGGCTGGAGTTGACTGCCGGGCGTGGTTTTCCGGACGAGGCCGCAATCGAGGGTTTTTCCTTCGAGATCACAGACAGCGCTCTGGAGTCTATGGTGACCCAAGAAGGTCGCCCCATGATCATCCCGGATGTCCGAGAGTCGCCGTTGTTCCGCCGGGCAGAGGGTACGGAATACATTCGGAGCTGGATCGGCGCACCGCTGTGGGCCAGGGGTAAACTGGTGGGTCTGCTGACTGTGGATCATGCACAGCCCAACGTTTACACGGCTCAAGACGCACACAAGGTGATGGGTTTTGCCAACCAGGCGGCCATCGTCATCGAGAATGCCCGGCTCTTTGAGGAGCAGGTGGTGCTGGCCGAAGAGCTGGAGGCGCGCAACAACGAGTTGTTGGAAACCCAGCAGAAACTCATCGAGGCCGAGCGGCTGGCAGTCATCGGTCAGGTGGGACTGACCATGCGCCACGAGATCAATAACCCCCTCACCAGTGTGATGGGCCTGGCGCAGTGGATCAGCCATCAGCATCCCGAACTACCGGCAGACGTGCTGGCCGACCTGGAGACCATCGAGCGTATGGCGGTGCGCATCCGAGACATTGTCAGCAAGCTGGGCGACGCCACATATCGCACCGTCACGGTTATGGAAAACATGACCATGCTGGATTTGCACGATCGGGCAGACGATCCGGAAACAGAGTGACCGACACATCTTTTAACTGCTCACCCTCCTGCAGGTTGGTGGGTATCTATCAGTCTGCGCCCGATTTACCCCACCACGATCTGTCCACGCTTGATCACCTTTTGGACCAAATTGCTGCCGAAACGATATCCCAGATGCCGGTAGTTGGGCGCATCGAGGACGATCATGTCGGCCTGTTTGCCCGGCTCCAGGCTGCCCACTCTGCTCCCCAGGCCCAGCGCGTGGGCGGCGTTGATCGTCGCGGCGGCGATGGCTTCAGCCGGGGTGAGCCGCATGTTGCGGCAGGCCAGCGCGATCATCAACTGCATCGATTCACAATAGCAGGTGCCCGGGTTCAGATCGGTGGCCAGAGCCAGCGCGCCGCCCGCCTCGACGATGGCCCTGGCTGGCGTGTAATCGCGGTGGCCCAGTCCAAAAGGGGTGCCCGGCAACGCCACGGCGATGGTCGACGAGCGGCCCAGTGCCAGGATCTCGTTCTGCGGCGTGCACACCAGGTGATCGGCGGAAATCGCGCCCAACTCTACGGCCAGCGCCGTGCCCCCCAGCGGCCTGAACTCGTCGGCGTGGATCTTGAGGCCAAAACCCAGCCTGGCAGCCCGCTCCAGGATGCGCCGCGATTGGGCCAGCGAAAAGGCCCCCTCCTCACAGAACACATCGCAAAAGAGCGGGGGTGAGCCGGGGACATGAGGCGCAAAGGCGGGCAGCATCTCGTCCACCACCAGGTCGACAAAGGCGTCGGCGCGGCCCTGATACTCGGTCGGCACGGCGTGAGCGCCCAAAAAGGTGGGCGCCAGGTCTAGCGGATGTTCGGCGTTCAGGCGATGAATGGCCTCCAGCATCTTGAGCTCGTCGGCCACGGTGAGGCCATAGCCGGTTTTGACTTCGACGGTGGTGCTGCCGTGGGCCAGCAGCGCATCTAACCGCGGACGGCTCTGAGCCACGAGTTCATCGACTGTCGCCTGGCGGGTGGCCCGCACGGTGCTCATGATGCCCCCGCCGGCGGCCATGATGTCCATGTAGCTGGCGCCGGCGATGCGCTGCTCGAACTCGTCGGCCCGCGCCCCGGCGAACACCGCGTGGCTGTGGGGGTCTACAAAGCCCGGCATGACCACCTGCCCGCCCGCATCGATCTCGTGTGTTGCTTCCACCTGGGCGCGGACGCTGGCGGTTGAACCGGTGAGCAGCACCTGGCCATCACACACGGCAACCGCCCCGTCTTCGATGATCCCCAGGCGGCCCAGTTCCGCCCCACGTTGGGGGCCGCCGGGCGAGGCCAGGGTGAGCAGTTGGGCCGCGCTGTGGATGAGCAGGTCGGCTTGTTGTTTCATGGTTTCTCCTCCAGTGCGTGGCTCAATCGCCGCTTTCGGCCAGCCGTTCCAACTCTTGCGGTTCGAGGATGGTGATGCGCCCGTGTTGCACGGCGATGAGCCCGGCGCGAGCCAGCGCCCGCAGCGCCCGGTTGACGCTCTCGCGGCTGGCCCCGATGAGGCTGGCCAGCGATTGTTGCGTCAGCCGGCCTCGCAGGTGGATGCCATCTTTTTTCACCAAACCCTGCTGGCCGGCCAGTTGCAGCAGTTTGCGGATCAGCCGCCGGTTGACGTCGAGCGTGGTCAGCGACTCCATACTCTGGGTGGTCTCACGCAGGCGATGGCTGAGGGCCATCATCAGGTTGAGCGTCAGTTGATGGCTTTGCCGCAGGTGACTGAAAAAGTCCTGGGCGCTCATGGTTAACAACACCGAGTGCTCCATAGCTTCCGCTGTGGCCGAGCGAGGTTGTCGATCTAGAAGCGCCATCTCGCCAAAGAGATCGCCTGGTTGATAGATGGCCACCGACATTTCCCGGCCATCTTCGCCGTGGACATAGATGCGCACCCGGCCGGAGGCGATGATGTATACGGCGTGGCCGGGATCGTCCTGGAAAAAGATGGCCTCACCCGCGGCGACACTGCGCCGTTTCAGGTCGGCGGCCAGGCGTTGGATTTCGTCGTCGTCCATGCCGCTCAGCATGGGAACGGTGCGCAAAAAATCCAGACGAACCTCTGTGGACACGGCGTGCGCTCCTTTGTCGGCGGGGTGGCTGGCTCTATTGTACACCAGCCCTCCTGTTTCGACAAGATTCCAGAGTCCTTGCCTCGTAGATGCCATTTTTACCCCCTTTGCCCTTGTTGCACCCATCACGCTGGTGTTTTCATCAACAGGCCCACCGCCACGGCCAGCGCCACGCTGATGAGCAGCTCGCTCACGTAACCGAGTTGTTCGGCCTCCACGCGGCCATTACGCCCGTCGAGAGCCAGCCTGGGCGCAACCACCAGCGGGATGAGAAGGTATTGTCCCAGCAGCACAAAGGTGGCGATGAGGCCACGCTCCAACATGCCGGCATATTTTTCGCCAGGACGGCCCGGCAGGCTACTGCTCTCGGCGCCCATGCCACGCACCACAAAGTGCACCGAGACCCAGGTGGGCATGCTCAACAACACGTAACCGATGAGTATGGTCAGCCGGTGATGGCTTTGCAACCAGATGCCAAACGGCGTACCGGCCGGGCGAGGCGCCAGCCAGCCCGCCCAGGCCAGACCGATCACGATGGTCAGGCCGTGGGTGGCTTGATCGGCCAGGAACAGCGCCAGGTTGACCGTCGGTGTGGTGGGGCCAACCTTGACGCGCGCCAGGTCGATGAGGGCGTGGCTGGCGCCGATGCCCAGGGCGTAGGGCCACCAGTCGCAGGTGAAGGGCAGCGAGCAGAGCCACAGACCGAGCGTGACGATGCCGCTGTGGACCAGAATCCCGGTCAGGCTGTGACTTTTCCAATGGGCCAGCCGGTCGTTTTGGAAGACAAAATCTCCCAGCAGGTGTGCCAGAATCATGGCGGGTAACATGATAGATTCCTCCTTTCCATCGATCAACCCATCTATTTCCAGTGTACCCCGTTTTGGCGCGGCTGACTATGACGGGCGTCACAGGTTTGACATTCTGGGCGACGGTGGGGTATACTGGTCTGTTGGAAGGAGGGCCATGGGCATACTATACGTGGTGAACCAATCGCTGGCGTTTCACCAGGACGTGACACAACGCGCGCTGCGGCTGCTGCGACAGGTGAGCCTGGTGGCGGCGGGGCACATCGCAGCTGCGACGGCATTCCTGGAACGATTGGACATCGAGACGCCACTGATCGCTGGCGACGCAACGGCGATTCCGGCGGCGCTGGAAACACTCGACAGGGGTGATGTGGCGCTGCTGGTAGCTGCCGAGGGCGTCGATCTGTTCTCGGCCGAGCTGGTGCGCCAGGCCGGGGCGCGGGGGCACGCGGTGGTCTCGGTGCCTGGGCCGTCGATGGTGGTGGCGGCGCTGGTGGTCTCTGGCCTGCCGACCCATGCTTTCCTGTTTCTGCACTATTTGCCCACCAGAAGCGAGGAGCGGCGTCGGCTGCTGGCCTCTGTGGCTGCTGAACCGTGGACCATGCTGGCTCTGGTGGCGGATGGTCATCTTGGCGCTGCGTTGGACGATTTATCTGTCGCGTTGGGCGATCGCTCTCTGGCGGTATCGCCGGTGGGGCAGGCGGGTCGGGACACGTGGCGTGGCACGGTCGGCGAGGCGCGGGCGTATTACGCTGAGGCTACATACACTACCGACTGGCTGCTGGTGATCGGTGGCGCAGGCGGTGAGGCGGGTCGGTGGTCGCAAGAGCGGGTAGAGGTGGAAGTGGGGCGCCTGCTGGCCGCCGGGACCAGTCTCAGGGTCGCTGCCCGGCAGGTGGCAGAGGCTGCCGGCTGGCGGGCTCGCGAGGTGTACGATCTGGTCGTTTCCGGTCGGTTTCACGTTTAGGGTGTCTTGGTGTATAATAGGCAAGTGGCACAGGTTTGCCAACGTTGGTCGCCGCTGATTAGAAAAGGATGGGGGTGCGATGTCGATGCTGCAAGTCAGGCCGGTCGAAACAAAACAAGATCTGATGGTATTCATTTCTTTTGCCTGGGAGGTTTACCGGGGCGATGCCAACTGGGTTCCGCCGTTGGTCTCGATGATGCGAGACATGTTTGACCCTGCCAGGAACCCGTTGTGGGAGCACTCCCAATTCCAGAATTTCCTGGCCTATCGTGATGGCCGCGTGGTAGGGCGCATCACTGCTCTGGTCAATGCCAATCACAATCGAATCCACGAAGAAAAGATGGGCTTTTTTGGTTTCTTTGAGGTGCTACAAGACTATGAAGCTGCCCAGGCGTTGTTCGATGCCGCCGGCGATTGGGTGCGCTCCAAGGGAATGACAGCCTTGCGCGGCCCGGCCAATCCCACCGTCAACGACGAGTACGGTCTGCTGGTGGATGGTTTCGACAGTCTGCCGGTGGTCATGATGCCCTACAACCCGCCTTATTATGCCGGATTCATCGAGCGTTATGGCTTTTCCAAGGTGATGGACCTGTGGGCCTATCACCTGGATACGGCCATTTTCGGCGGTGAAAAGGTCGATAAATTGCCCGAAAAGCTGGTGAGGGTGGTCGAAGCGGCGCGTAAGCGTTATGCTTATGCTGTACGTGCCATCAGCCTCAAAGATTGGCCTGCCGAGGTAGAGCGCTTTAAAAAAGTGTACAATGCCGCCTGGGAGAAGAATTGGGGCGCGGTGGCCATGACCGAGCACGAGATCCAGCATCTGGCCGATAGTCTGAAACAGATCATGGACCCCGATCTGGTGTTCATCGTGGAAAGGGATGGCGAGGTGGTGGGCGTCTCTATTACCCTGCCCGATGTCAATCAGGCCTTGTGGCGTGCCCGTCCGCACCCCAAGACCTGGGAACCCTGGACGCTGCTCAAATTCTTCTGGCACTACAAGATCCGCTCTTGCATCGATGGCATCCGCGTGTTGATCCTGGGAGTGATGGAGCCATATCGCGGCAAAGGCGTGGACGCGTTACTCTATTACGAAACGGCCATGGCGGCCTTACCCAAGGGTTACAAAAACGCCGAGATGTCCTGGATCCTGGAGACCAATACCCCCATGAACCGCGCCATCCAGTTTCTGGGTGGCGAGGTCTACAAGACCTATCGCATCTATCAAAAACCTCTAGGCTAAAGGTCTTGGGGGACAGACGTTCATGGCTTCGGATCAGAATGGTGGGGCATTCTCGCTTGGCGGAAGCCGGGCGGTTTTAGATGCTCTGGGTTATCCCAGTTTTCTGGCGTTGTGGATCGGCCAACTGATCTCTCAGGTGGGCGATCAGTTTATCATCATTTCTGGCCTGGTGTTGATCAACCGGCTCACCGATTCGGCGGTGCCGGTGGGCATCGTGGGGCTGTGCATCACCGGGCCTCAACTGTTGTTGGGGCTATGGGGAGGGGTCTTTGCCGACCGTTGGAACCGCAAAACGGTGATGATTGTAACTGACATCCTGCGTGGATTGGCGGTTCTGGCGCTGGTGCTGGTTCAGGATGCATCTGATTTTTACCTTCTTTACCTGGTGACGTTTGTCGTTTCGTCGGCAGGGGTGTTTTTTGCCCCCGCCCGGAATGCGGTCATTCCCAACATCGTGCCGGAGCGGCTATTGCTGGCAGCCAATGCGCTGATCCAGATCAGCCAGGTGATCGCCATGATTCTGGGCGCTTCGGCAGCCGGTTTCGTGGTCGATTGGCTCGGGGTGCACTTTGCCTTTGTTTTCGATGGGCTGACCTTTTTTGTCTCGGCGGTGGCCATCTTGACCATGCACATCCCGCGCGGCCCGGTCATCGGCCGTCGGAACCAGGCGAGTGAGATCTGGATGCAATTGCGAGAAGGGTTGTCTTTTATCAGACGCAACCCCTTCCTCACCAACCTGATGGTCATCACCGGGCAGGCTACTTTTGGTTTTGCGGCCATCTTTGTATTGGGTGTGATGCACCTGAGCGCAGAGCTGGGCGTGGATGCCAAGGGGTTTGGTTTTTTATATGCGGTCGAAGGACTGGGGGTGGTCGTAGGCGGCGCGTTGCTCACCAGTTTTTTCTCGCGCGTCAAAACCAACTGGGTGGTGGCCATCTGTATGGTGGCGCTGGGGGTGTCTATCATTGCCTTTGCGGCTGCACCCAGTTATGCGCTGGTGGTGGTTTCGATGATCGTCATCGGCCTGAGCATAGTCTCGGCCAGGGCGGCTCTGGCGACGCTCACCCAGGCATTGGTGCCAGACGAGAAGCGGGGCCGGGTGGAGAGCGCGGTGACGATGGTCATCGGCGCGGCGACGAGCGCCTCTGCGGGATTGGCCGGCCTGTTCGGTGATCTCATCGGCGTTCAGGCCGTCTTTTTCGCCGCCGGACTCATCACTGCTGCGGCTGGCGTGGGAGCGGGTTACGTTCTGGATGGCGCGGAAGATCTGATAGCCAACGGTGGGCTCAAATGATGCAACTCGTGCTGCGTTGTGTCGTATTGCATGTGGGAGGTGCGGTGAAGGATGGCTAAACGCAGAAACGTGGATCAGATGCCTGATAACAAGGGATTAAATCAATATATCGAACAGCTTTTTGAAACAGGAGGAAAAAGACCTATGGACAAACAATCACGTCTTGGCTGCTCGGCAGCTGCTATTGGTGTGGTAGTTATCGCGCTGTTGGTGGTGGGTTCGCTGGCCTACACGCCGGTGGATTACGGCACGGTGGCGCTCATCACCCGCTTTGGCGCGGTGACGGGCCGGATATTGCAGCCCGGTCTCAACTGGCGTATACCTTTTGTGGATGGCGTCATTCACTATCGCACGCAGGAGATCGTCTACGAGACGGCCGCGGAGGGCAGCTCACCGGTGGACTATCCGGACATCCCCACCGACACGACCACATCCGATGGACAGCAGATCTCGCTCAAATTCTCGGTGCGCTTTCACATTGATCCCACACAGGTGGTCGAGATCGCCAACACCCTGGGCGATGAAGCGGCAGTGGTCTCCAAAGTGGTCAAGTTTCACTCTCGCATCCTGGCCCGCAACATCCCCAAGCAGTACACGGCCGGCGATCTGTACGCCGGTGACATCCTGCGAGTGCAGGAGCAGTTCAGGGCAGAGTTGGAGCCCTTGCTGGTCAAAGATGGGGTGGTTCTGGACGACTTTGGCCTGCGCAAGATCACCTTTGAAGAAGCGTACATCCAGGCCGTGGAGCAGAAGCAGATCGAGGCGGAAAAGATCATCGCCGAACAATACAAGCGCGATCAGGCCAAGTACCAGGCTGAGGCGGCGGTCGAGCTGGCCAAAGGTGAGGCCAACGCCACCATCGAGCGCGCCAAAGCCGAGGCCGAGCGCAAAAAGATCGTGGCCGCAGCCGAAGCCGAGGCCATCCGGTTAAAGGGTGAGGTGCTGGCCGAATACCCCCAGATCATCCAGTTCGAATTCGTGCAGGGCCTGGCCGATCCCAACGGCAACATTAGCTGGGGCATTCTGCCCGCCGAGGGGCTGGTGCCCTTCCTGGACGTCACCAAACTGCCGGGCGCCGGACAGTAATCCCACTTTGGAGTAGAGACCTCCGAGGCCAACTCGCCTCGGAGGTCTTGATTATTCTGTTCTGACGCGGATGATCTTGGGCCGCACATCCTCGGCTTTGGGGATGGTCAGCGTGAGGATGCCGTCCTCAAAACCGGCCTGGGCCTGGTCTGGCTCCAGGCTGCGGGGCAACGTCACCGAACGGGAAAACTCGCCGTAACGCATCTCCTGGCGGAGGTATTGCTCTTTTTTGATCTCTGGGTCTGGTTTGGTTTCACCTTTGATGGTCAGAGTCTGGCCGGTGATGCTGATGTCCAGGTCTTCTGATTTGACGCCGGGAAGGGCGGCCCTGACGATGATGGCCTGATCGGTTTCGTACAGGTCCAGGGACAGTTCTGGTCTCAAGATAGGCGCTACGATGCGCTGCGGCGTGCGGATGAAACTTTCTTCCACCAGCCGATCCATCGCCTCGCGGAGCGATACGATGTCGGTGGGTGGTTCCCAGCGAATGAATCGTCTTTTCATACTTTGCCTCCTCCAGACTGCCACGAGGGCAGGCAGCCCGGGCTGAGAATGGCTCACGGTAGGGTTAGATTATAATTCACGCCAGCCAGGGTGTCAAGCCGACAGATTATGGCAATAACTTGGCATAACAATCTTGACACAGGTTGTTGATGGTGCTATAATGAGATCAGGTTGGACGGTGGTGTATCAGGGTTGTCTAGAGGTATGGATGGATGGAATACAAGGACTATTACAAAATACTCGGCGTGGACAAACGAGCCAGTGAGCGGGAGATCAAACAAGCCTACCGCAAGCTGGCTCGTCAGTATCATCCTGACGTCAACCCCGGCGACAAACAGGCCGAGGAGCGGTTCAAGGAGATCAACGAAGCTCACAAAGTGCTCTCGGATTCGGAAAAGCGGCAAAAGTACGATCAACTAGGCAGTAGCTATTTTCGTTGGCAGCAGCAGGGCGGCGACCCGCGTGGTTTCGACTGGAGCCAGTGGTTCGCTCAGCAGCAGGCTGCTGGTGGGGGGGGGACGCACGTCGAATTTGGCGATCTGGGCGGTCTTTTTGGCGACAGTGGTTTTTCCGACTTTTTCGAACGTATCTTTGGCGGCGCGGCGGGCCAGCGCGCTTCGGGCCAGTCCTGGGCGCGGCAAAGGGGGCGCGACTATGAACAGCCCATCGAAGTGACGCTGGAAGAAGCGGCCGCAGGCACACAGCGCGTGTTGCGCGCCGATGGCGAAACCATCACGGTGAAAATTCCGGCGGGTGTCAGGAGCGGCTCCAGGGTGCGGGTGGCCGGCAAGGGAGGAGCGGGCGCTGGCAAGGGGCCATCGGGTGATCTGTATCTCAAGGTGAGTGTGACCGACCATCCGGTTTTCGAACGTCAGGGTGACGATCTGTATTGCGAGGTGCCGTTGGATGTGTACACCGCCGTGCTGGGGGGCGAGGTGCAGGTGCCCACGCTCGACGGCCAGGTGCGGCTCAAGATTCCGGCCGGCACGCAAGGCGGGCGCAGCTTTCGCCTGAAGGCCAAGGGCATGCCTCACCTGCGCGAACCGTCCGGGCGAGGCGATCTGTACGCCCGCGTCCGAATTCAGGTGCCCAAAGGACTCAGCAAAAAAGAACGGGCATTGTTCGAGGAACTGGCAAAACTGAGGAATCCATAGAGAGGGACGTATGGCAAACTACTCTCGTCTTGGCCCAAGTGTGCGTTTATTGGTGGTGATGCTGGCCATGTTGGCGGTGTTGGGTTGTGTCTGTTCGCTGCCCGGTTGGATGGTCAAATCCGAGCCGACGCCTACGGCCGTCGTGGTTGTGCCTCCCACGCCCACCTTGCCGCCGCTGCCTGCATTCGAGGAAGAGGCCGGTTACTGGGATGGTGAGGAGCGATTGCTGATCGCTCTTTACGAGCGGGTGGGGCCATCGGTGGTCAGCATCATCGTCGAGCGCGCCAACAGCATGGAGAACTCGTCTGGCTCAGGGTTCATCTATGATGGGCAGGGTCACGTGGTGACCAACTTTCACGTGGTCGATGGCGCTCAACGGTTGTGGGTGATCTTTTCGGACAATGCCCAGGCCGATGCAGAGGTGGTTGGCTCGGATCAGGACAGCGACCTGGCCGTTTTGAAACTGATGGACGTGCCCGCGGAACGGCTCCGTCCGGTCGATCTGGGCGACTCGTCGCAGGTGCGGGTGGGCCAGCGGGCCATCGCCATCGGCAACCCGTTCGGCGATTTTGCCCAGAGCATGACGGTGGGCATCGTCAGCGCGATGGGGCGGGTGGTTCGTTCGCCCAACACCCAGTTTTCCAACGCCGAGCTGATTCAGACCGATGCAGCCATCAACCCCGGCAATTCGGGCGGCCCGCTGCTCAACTCGCTGGGCCAGGTCATCGGCGTCAATACGTTGATCCGCAGCACGGTGCAGCAATCGTCTGGAGTGGGGCTGGCGGTGCCGGTGAATACCGTGCGGCGAGTGGTGCCTTCACTCATCAGCCGGGGCTATTACCCCCATCCCTGGCTGGGCATCCGCGGCCGCACCATCGAGTATTGGCTGGTCGAAGGGCTGAACCTGCCGGTGGAGCAGGGCGTGCTGGTCAGCGATGTCGATCCCGATGGGCCGTCGCTGGCAGCTGGCGTGCGTGGCGGCGACCACGAAGAAATGGTGACCGTGCCCGGTCACGTGGAACAGATCCCTCTGCTGGCCGGCGGCGACATCATCGTGGGCATCGACGATCGACCGGTGCGGGATTTCGATGCCATCATCGCCTATCTCCAGACGACTGAGGTGGGCCAGACAGTGGTGCTGCACATTCTGCGCGATGGCCAAGAGATCGAGGTTCCGGTAAAACTGGCCGAACGACCCAGAAGCGACGATTAGTGAGGTAGCTTGAAAAAGTTGATACGATACACACGCTGGTGCAGCTTGCCGGGCCTGCTGGGGTTGTTGGCGCTGGCCTGCTCGCTCTCGCCGGTTGTGGCTCCTACAGCCAGCCCGCTGCCGCCGACACCCACGCCGGTGGTGGTCATCGTCACCGCTACGCCCGGTCCATTGGAACGTCTGCCGACGCTGAGCGCCGAGCAGTTGATAGACATCGAAGAACAGCTCGTCGTCAACGTTTACGACCGGGTGAGCCCGGCAGTGGTGCATATCACCAGTCGCGCTTACGTCTATAGTTTTTTCCACGAAATAGTGCCCCAGGAAGGCACCGGCTCTGGTTTCGTTTACGACCAGCTCGGTCACATCATCACCAACTATCACGTCGTCGAGGGCGCCGAAGAGTTGGAGGTGACTCTGGCCGATGGGGCCATGATCCCCGCGGAACTGGTGGGCGCAGACCCGTACAACGATCTGGCGGTCATCAAGATCGACGTTTCCCCTGAAAAGCTGCACCCGGTAGAGTTGGGCTCCTCGGCCGATCTACGCGTGGGCGAGCGCGCCATCGCCATCGGCAATCCCTTTGGACTGGATCGTACCCTCACCACCGGCGTGATCAGCTCTCTCGGACGGGTCATCGAGCGGGGTGACGACCGTCCGTTGGCCGAGGCCATCCAGACCGATGCCGCCATCAATCCCGGCAATTCGGGTGGGCCGCTGCTCAACTCGCTGGGGCAGGTCATCGGTGTCAACACAGCCATCACCTCGCCCAGCGGCGGCTCGGTGGGCATTGGTTTTGCCGTGCCGGTAGACACGGTCAGGCGGGTGGTGCCGGAGCTCATCGCCAATGGCCGTTATCCACATCCCTGGATCGGTTTCGAAGGCCAGGCCTATCGTGTGACGCCGACGCTGGCCCAGGCGTTGGATCTGCCGGTGGACAAAGGGCTACTCATTGCCCGCATCTATCGCGATAGTCCGGCTCACCTGGCCGGCCTGCAAGGCGCTGGGCGGCGGGTGCAGGTGGGGCGCAGCGTCATTCTGGCCGGCGGCGATATCGTAACCGCCATCGACGGTCAGCCTCTGGAATCTGCCGATCAGTTGACCATCTATCTGGAGACAAAAAAGCGCCCTGGCGATCAGGTGGTGTTGACTATTTGGCGCGATAGGGCCGAGATGTCTGTGACCTTGGCGCTGGGGGACCGCCCGGAAGATTAACGGCGTGCGTTCGCGAATCGGTCTGCGCCTGACCGCGTGGGCCATCACAATCGCTGCCCATAGATGATAGGAGGTCGAAATGTTCAGTGAACAGGATCTGCAAGAACTGATGGACTATCGGAGCGCCGCCGGGCCGGTGCTCAGTCTGTACCTCAACGTAGATCCAACACAACAAAGGGCCGACGAGTACAAACTCAGGTTGCGCGGCATGTTGCGAGAAGTAACCGACAAGGCCGCTGTCGCCGACATTTCGGCGGTGGAGCGTTATTTCGATTTTGAATTCGACTGGCAGGCCAAAGGTATTGCTCTGTTTTCCTGCCACGAAGAGGGGTTTTGGCGGGTTTTGCCGATGGCGGTGCCGGTAGACAACAGTGTCTACGTCTACGACCGGCCCTACATCAAACCACTGACTGACGTTCTTGATGCTTACGGACGTTATGGCGTGATCCTGGTGGACCGTGAAGGGGCACGTTTTTTTAAATTCAACCTGGGTGAATTGGAGGAGGCGACGGGCATTCTGGGGGAGGAGGTCAAACGGCTCAAGCACGGCGCCGGCTCTGCCGCCGGCCGACGGGGCGGCAAGACCCCGGCCGGACGGCGTGAAGAGGGCGTGGCGCAGCGTAACCTGAAGGACGCCGCCGAATCGGCGGTGGGCTTTTTTGAGGGCAGTGGCATCACCCGTCTGGTTTTGGGGGGCACGGAAAAGAATCTGGCCCAGTTCCAAGAGTTGTTGCCCCGGTCGGTACAGGCCAAGGTGATCGGCACCTTTTCCATCAGCATCGATGCCTCTGAAGGGGAGGTTCAGGCCCGCAGCATGGAGGTCATCGAAGAGGCAGCCAGGGAACGTGAGGCTGAATTGGTGAGGCAGCTCATCGCCGGTTGGAGGCGAGGCTCTGGCAGCACGGTTGGCCTGGCCGATACCCTGGCGGCTCTCCAGGAGGGCCGGGTGGGTGATCTGATCGTTGCGGCAGGTTATGAAGAATCGGGCTTTCGTTGCCAGAACTGTCGCTATTTGACCCTTCGTAACGACACAAGCTGTGCTCTGTGCGGCGGAAACCTGGAGGCTATTCCTGATATGGTGGACAACGCCGTGCACCGGGCTTTGCAACAGGGTGTGGAGGTCGAGATCGTGCGTGAAAACCCCGATCTGGTGCAGGTTGGCAGCATCGGCGGTATCCTGCGTTATTAACAGCGGTGCAATGGCACCTGCCAGAGACGCGGCCAATTGGCCGCGTCTTGCTTTTTCTAACGAAACGCTAACGCTCCTCCAATGCCATTCTAACACAGGTGAGGGAAAATAGGGGGTGGGAGTGAAATGTCAAACGTGAGGTATAGGGATGAATTTGACCAAGTTGACTCAGAAAGCGCAAGAAGCCCTGGTCCAGGCCCAGACACTGGCCGGGGAGTATAACCACGCCCAGATCGAGCCGGAACACCTGCTGCTGGCGCTGCTGACGCAAGAGGACGGCGTTGTGCCCCAGATCGTTCAGCGCGTCGGCGTCAGCCCGGCTGCGCTGCGTGATGGCCTGGAACAGACCCTGACCGGACGGGCACGAGCCTACGGCGCAACGGTGCAGGTGGGCCTCTCGCGGACGTTGCAGGACGTGCTGCGCCAGGCCGAAAAAGAGGCCGACGCCATGCGCGACGAATACGTCTCCACCGAGCACCTGCTGCTCGCCCTGGCCGACCGGCGAGCCGGCGACGCCGGGGCGATGCTGCTGCGCCTGGGCGTGATACGCGACGCCATCCTGCAGGCGCTGACGACCATCCGCGGCGCGCAGCGCGTCACCGACCCCAACCCCGAAGACAAGTACCAGGCCTTGCAAAAGTATGGCCGCGATCTGACCCAACTGGCCCGTCAGGGCAAACTCGATCCCGTCATCGGGCGCGACGAAGAGATCCGCCGCGTGATGCAGATCCTCTCCCGGCGCACCAAAAACAACCCGGTGCTCATCGGCGAGCCGGGCACGGGCAAAACGGCCATCGCCGAAGGGCTGGCCCAGCGCATCGTGCGCGGCGACGTGCCGGAGGGCCTCAAAGACAAACGCATCGTAGCCCTGGACCTGGGCGCGCTCATCGCCGGGGCCAAATATCGCGGCGAGTTCGAAGACCGGCTCAAGGCGGTGCTCAAAGAGGTCACCGAAGCCGATGGACGGGTGATCCTGTTCATCGACGAGCTGCACACCGTCGTCGGCGCCGGCGCGGCCGAAGGCGCGATGGACGCCAGTAACATGCTCAAGCCCATGCTCGCCCGCGGCGAGTTGCACTGTGTGGGCGCGACCACGCTCGATGAGTACCGCCAACACGTCGAAAAAGATGCTGCGCTGGAGCGACGTTTCCAGCCGGTGTACGTGGACGAGCCGACGATGGAGGAGACGATCAGCATTCTGCGCGGCCTCAAGGAACGCTACGAGGTGCACCACGGCGTGCGTATCCAGGACAGCGCCGTCATCGCCGCCGCCACGTTGAGCCAGCGCTACATCGCCGACCGCTTCCTGCCCGACAAGGCCATCGATCTGATCGACGAGGCCGCCTCGCGGCTCAAGATGGAGATCGACTCCAAACCTGCCGGACTGGACGAGGTGGACCGGCGGATGATGCAGTTAGAGATCGA
Source organism: Chloroflexota bacterium (assembly GCA_049324835.1). Classification (GTDB taxonomy): domain Bacteria; phylum Chloroflexota; class Anaerolineae; order CAYNKW01; family CAYNKW01; genus JBMOMT01. Next base: position 16,023 of record JBMOMT010000066.1, read on the forward strand.
GCGTGAAGCGCTCAAGAAAGAAAAAGACAAGGCCAGCAAGGAGCGGCTCGAGAGCCTGGAAAAAGACCTGGCCGACCTGAAAGAACAGAGCGCGGCCCTGGCCGCCCGCTGGCAGCAGGAAAAGACGGCCATCCAGGAATTACGCGACACCAAAGAGCGCATCGAACAGGTGCGCCACGAGATCGAACAGGCGCAACGCGCCTACGATTACCAGCGCGCCTCCGAGCTGCAATACGGCACCCTCGTCGAATTGGAACGCCGGCTGGCCGAACAGGAAGCCCGGCTGGAAGCAGGGGAGGGCGGGCGGCTGCTCAAAGAGGAGGTGGATGCCCAGGACGTGGCCGAGATCGTCGCCCGCTGGACCGGCATCCCCGTCTCCAGGCTGATGGAGGGTGAGGTCGAAAAGCTGCTCAGGATGGAAGAGCGGCTGCACCGCCGGGTGGTGGGTCAGGATGAGGCCATCGCCGCCGTGGCCAACGCCGTGCGCCGGGCGCGCTCCGGCCTCCAGGATCCCAATCGGCCCATCGGCAGTTTTTTCTTTTTGGGGCCGACGGGCGTCGGCAAGACGGAACTGGCCCGCGCGCTGGCCGAGTTTCTCTTTGACGACGAGCAGGCCATGGTGCGCATCGACATGGGCGAGTACCAGGAAAAGCACACCGTCTCGCGGCTCATCGGCGCGCCGCCGGGTTACGTGGGTTACGAGGAGGGCGGCCAGCTCACCGAGGCCGTGCGGCGGCGGCCTTACAGCGTGGTGCTGTTCGACGAGATCGAAAAAGCCCACCAGGAGGTGTTCAACGCGCTGCTGCAACTGCTGGACGATGGCCGCCTGACCGACGGCCACGGCCGGACGGTGGATTTCAAAAACACGGTCGTCATCATGACCAGCAACGTCGGCTCGCAGTATATCCGCGATCTGGCCGGCAACGACGCCGCCGTGCGCGAGCAGGTGATACGCGCGCTCAACCAGCATTTCCGGCCCGAATTCCTGAACCGTGTGGATGAGGTGGTCATCTTTCACAGTCTGACGCGCCAACACCTGGCCCAGATCGTGGATATCCAACTGGAACGGCTGCGGGCGCTGCTCGCCGGGCGGCACATCACGCTGGAGCTGAGCGAGGCGGCCAAACGATTGCTGGCCGAAGAGGGCTTCGACCCGGTCTACGGCGCGCGCCCGCTCAAGCGTATCATCCAACGGCGGGTGCAAGACCCGCTGGCCCTCAAGCTGCTGCAGGGTGAGTTCCGCGACGGGGATGCGATCCGGGTGGACGCCCGCGATGGCGAGTTGGTCTTTCGGCGGTAGAAGAGCGGGCTGTGGCCCGCTCGAACGCTGTGGCCCGCTCGAACGCTGTGGCCCGCTCGAACGCCGTGGCCCGCTCGAACGCTGTGGCCCGCTCGAACGCCGTAGCCCGCTCGAACGCTGTGGCCCACTCGAACGCTGTGGCCCGCTCAAACGCTGTGGCTCACTCCAAACTCCGTGTTCCCGCCGGAAACAACCCATGGTTCCGCCGGACAACAACCCATGGTTCCGCCGGACAACAGTCCCCACGTTCCTGCCGGACAACAGTCCGGCAGGTTTTCCATCAAACCAACAAAGCGCGGCCATCTTCCAGTGGAATCAATGCCGGTTCGTCTTGGAGATAATACCTGGCACTCGACCACGGATAACCTTCCGGCATCTCGGCCAACTGCCAATGGGATTGTACAGGATTGTTGTGAATATAGGACAGCTTTTGGTCCAAAAAGGCCGGGGTAAAGATGTTCTCGGCCCAATAACTATCTTCCCACACTTTGAATTGCTGCTTTGTTGGTCGCGTGACCATTGCCCTGAGAGTATGGAGAGCTTTCGAGTTGCCTTCAACCTGATACTGACGGACAATTAGCCGCGCTGTCCCTGCTTTGAAAGCCCGCGTCCAGCCCTTGGGTGGAAAGTCGGCTGGGCATTGGATGATAACGTGGATGTGATTGGGCATGATGACAAAGGCGTAAAGGATGACCCTGTTCATCAGGCTAATGTAGTACAGACTGTCCACCAGGATGCGCTTGATGACATCCCGCCGGAAGATGTGAGCGTGATCGGCAGCAGTTGTGGTGATAAAGTAGAGGTGGTCTGGGTCAAAATCTGGTCGCCAACGGGTGGTCAAGGTTCTACCTCCTGTCAGCGGGCTGTGGCCCGCTCGAACGCCGTGGCCTGCTCGGAGGCTGTAGCCTGTTCTGAGCAGCCCGCTCTGAACGGTTCCCGCCGGACAATAGTCCGGCGGAGGCTATTATAACACAGGGCCAATAAAACGCCATGCCCTTCTTTGCTCTCCTCCCGCCAGTGTGGTATAATAGCCGCGTAGACGTTTCGCCACCGGCCCCCACGCGATGGAGGACGCGATGACGCCCCCCCTGGCCTACCTCGACTTTGACCTGACCATCGAACGCGGCGCTGGCCGTGACTATCCGCTGCGCCTCGACTCGCCGGCCGGCCAGGCGCGCGAGACCTTTCGCCTGCCCTTCGACAGCCTGCAACTGAAGAACGCCCTGCTGCAATTGCAGAACGCCCTCCTGCGCTCCGGTGGCCGGCGGCGCAAGGTGTTGAGCGCCGGACAGCAGGCCGTGCAGGATTTTGGCGGCAAGCTGTTCGACGCGCTCATCTGCGGCGAGGTGCGTTCTTGTTTTGACGTGAGCCGCCTCAAGGCCGAAAGCGAAGGCCAGGGGTTGCGCCTCCGGCTGCGCATTGACCCGCCGGAACTGATTGCCCTGCCCTGGGAGTACCTCTACGACTGCCGCCGCGATGCTTACCTGGTCCTCTCGCGCCACACGCCGGTCGTCCGCTACCTGGAGCTGCCCCGTCCCGCCGGACCGCTGGCCGTGCCGCTGCCGCTGCGCCTGTTGGCTGTCATCGCCAACCCGACCGATACACTGCCTCTGGACGCCGACCGCGAGCGCGAGCGGATCGAAACGGCGCTGAGATCGTTGGTCAGCACCGGCTGCGTGGACATCCACTGGCTCTCGCCGCCCACCTGGCGCGAGCTGCAGCGCGTCCTCCGCCCGGCTCCGGGACGCAGCCCCTACCACATCCTGCATTTCGTCGGCCACGGCGAGTTCGACCGGCTGCGCGAGGAAGGCGAGCTGATCCTGGAGAACGAGCAACACCGCGCCGACCGGCTGCCGGCCGGCAAGCTGGCCCGCCTGCTGGCCGATCACCTCTCGCTGCGCCTGGCCGTGCTCAACGCCTGCGAGAGCGCGTATTTGGAGGGCAACGACCCCTTTGCCAGCGCCGCCGCCACGCTGGTGCACGCCGGCCTCCCGGCGGTGGTGGCCATGCAGTTCGAGATCACCGACGACGCGGCGGTCGAGTTCTCCCGCACCTTTTACGAGAGCCTGGCCGATAACCTGCCCGTTGACGCCGCCCTGGCCGAGGCGCGCAAAGCCATAGACCTGGCGGCGCCCAACAGCGTCGAGTGGGGCACGCCGGTGCTCTACACCCACGCCCCGAATGGGCAAATCTTTGACCTGACCGCCGCGCCGCCCGTGGGGGCTGGTGTTGTGCCTGCCTCCCCGGTTCAGGTTGTCACCCCGCCACCCCCGCCGAAGCCGAAAGAGTTGCCCAGGGTGCTCACCCTGGAAAAAGCCGGCATCGAGCTGATCCTCATCCCCGCCGGTGAGTTCCTCATGGGCAGCCCCAAAGGGGAAGGGAGCGGCGACGAACACCCCCAGCACCCTCTTGATCTGCCGGACTATTACCTGGCCCGCACGCCGACCACCAACGCCCAGTTCGCCCGCTTCATCCAGGATGGCGGCTACCGCCGCCGGGAATTTTGGACTGAGGCCGGCTGGCGGGTGAAAGAGAAGCAGGGCTGGACGCAGCCGCGCTTTTGGGGCAACGAAAAGTGGAACGGGCCGCACCTGCCCGTCGTCGGCGTCTCCTGGTACGAGGCGCTGGCCTTCGCCGGCTGGGCCGGCGGGACGCTGCCCAGCGAGGCCGAGTGGGAAAAAGCGGCAAGCTGGGACCCGCTTGCCGGGCGCAAGCGGCGCTACCCCTGGAGCGACGAATGGGATGCGAAGCGGTGCAATACCGGGGAAGAAGGCCCTGGCCAGACGACGCCGGTCGGGCGATACTCCCCGGCGGGTGATAGTTTTTACGGCCTGGCCGACATGGCCGGCAACGTGTGGGAGTGGTGCCGCAGCCGCTGGGTGGATTATCCTTACGACCCCGATGATGGGCGTGAGGACGTGGAAGGCAGTGCCCTCCGGGTGTTGCGTGGCGGCTCGTGGGGCAGCGATCGGAGCTACGCACGCTGCGCTGCCCGCGACGGGTACTACCCGCTCAACTCGTCCAGCGGCATCGGGTTTCGTGTGGCGTCCCCCGTTTGTTCTGATTTCTGAACTGCTGGATTCTGGTTTCTGAGTTCTGCGCGCCTGCCCTGAGCGAAGCCGAAGGGAGCGCAGTCGAAGGGAGCGCAGCCGAAGGGAGCGAAGCCCTGTCCTGAGACTTCGCCGGGCTCAGTCGAGGCGCCCGTTGAAGAGGAGCGCCCCGGTGAAATCCGCGCGGAGCGCGGTCGCCGCTGGAGCCAGTTTTATACTATCACGAAATGACCTCAGACCTCAAGCCTGGCGGAGGTCTCCAACCTGCGTTGGGCTTGCCCGCTTGATACGACAGCCGCACACGGTTGCTTGATTAACGCGCCCCAAATACCCTCAACAAGTCGAGGAATCCGGACCTTTGGCAGGCTGGCTCCTCTCGATAGTCCCCATGCCGTAGGGTCGAGAACTTGGGAAACCTCCGAGGCCCGATCGGCTGAATGGTAAGAGTCTCCCTCTTGACAAACTCGTCCGACCGTGCTACAATGGTAGTATATAACCATAGGTAGTATACATCCATCGCATCTCTCGGAGAAAGCATGAACGAACACGAGTTGACGGCCCTGCTGGAACAATGGGAAGGCGTCTACAAAAAGGGCCTGCTGACTTTTTGGGTGCTGCTGCTGCTCCACGAGCGGCCCATGTACGCCTTTGAAATGGGCCAGTCGCTGGCCGCGGTGAGCCAGGGCGCGATGGCCGCCGACGAGCGCAGCCTCTACCGCGCTCTGCGCCGCTTCGAGCGGGTGGGGTTTGTGGAGAGTGAGTGGCGAGATTCAGACGTCGGCCCGCCGCGACGCTATTACCGCCTGAGCGCGTTGGGGCGCGAGCTGCTGCGCCGTTTCGCCCAACGTAACATCCTGCTGTTTCAAGCGCCCGAGATCGCCGCGCGTCTGGTCAGGCTTGAAGGCGATGAATAAACTCACGTGCAGGGCGTGTTCTGTTCACGCTTTACGCCATACGCATCACGTTTCACACAGGAGGTTCCTATGCCCAAGGCACTCATCACCGGCATCACCGGTCAGGATGGCTCTTACCTGGCCGAGTTTTTACTGGACCAGGGCTACGAGGTGATCGGCATGGTGCGCCGGTCGAGCACGGTGAACTTTGAGCGCATCCGCCACATCCAAAACAAGATCACACTCGTGCCCGGCGATCTGCTGGACCAGATGTCGCTGTATACCATCCTGAACGAGCACCGGCCTCAGGAGGTCTACAACCTGGCGGCGCAGTCCTTCGTGCCCACCTCGTGGGGGCAGCCGGTGTTCACCGGCGAGGTCACCGCCCTGGGTGTGACCCGCCTGCTGGATGCCGTCCGCATGGTCGATCCGGGCATCCGCTTTTATCAGGCCTCGACGAGTGAGATGTTTGGCAAGGTGCGCGAGGTGCCCCAAAAAGAGACGACGCCCTTTTACCCGCGCTCGCCCTACGGCGTGGCCAAAGTGTACGCCCATTGGATCACGGTCAACTACCGCGAGAGTTACGGGTTGTTCGCCTGCTCCGGCATTCTGTTCAACCACGAGTCGCCCCGCCGCGGTCTGGAGTTCCTGCCGCGCAAAGTGAGCCACGGCGTGGCGCGCATCAAGCTGGGGCTGGCCAAAAAACTGCGCCTGGGCAACCTCGATGCCCGCCGTGACTGGGGCTACGCCGGCGATTACGTGCGCGCCATGTGGCTCATGCTCCAGCAAGACACCGCCGACGATTACGTGATCGGCACCGGCCAGACGTACAGCGTGCGTGAATTGTGCCGGGTGGCCTTTGAGCACGTGGGCCTCAACTGGGAGGAGCACGTGATCGTCGATCCACGGTTTGTGCGGCCGGCCGAGGTGGACCTGCTGGTGGGGGATGCCTCAAAAGCGCGGCAGTCGCTGGGCTGGGAGCCGGAGGTTTCTTTTGAGGAGCTGATCGCGATGATGGTCGAGGCCGATCTGAGGGTGTTGCAGGCTGAGGCGTTGTTTCCGTAAGAAGCTCATGTACCGACAACGGCCAGCGCCTCGCCACAAGCGGGGCAGTGGTTGCCGTTCACCAGTTTGTTGCGGATGCGGTAGCCGAATCGCTCGATGGCCACAGCGCCACAGGCCGGGCAGCGGGTGTGATCGTAGGGGTCGCCGGGGACGTTGCCGGCATAGACGTAGCGCAACCCGGCCTGGTAGCCGATCTCGACGGCGTGATGGATGCTGCTTACCGGCGTGGGCGGGTGATCGCGCATTTTGTAGTCGGGGTGAAAGCGTGAGATATGCCAGGGGATGTCCGGATCGAGCGCGGCCAGCCAGGCGGCCAGATCGCGCAGCTCGGCTTCAGCGTCGTTCTCGCCGGGGATGAGCAGCGTGGTCACTTCGATCCACACTCCCATGGCGTGCATGGTGGCGATGTTATCCAGAACGGGTTGCAATCGCCCGCCGCAGACCTGCCTGTAAAAGCGGTCGGTGAAAGCTTTGAGATCGACGTTGGCGGCGTGCAGGTCGCTGCCGATGGCCTCTAGCATCTCGGGCGTCATGTAGCCGTTGGTCACCAAGATGTTTTTGATGCCTTGCTGCGAGGCCAATCGGGCGGTATCGCTGGCATACTCGAAAAAGATGGTCGGTTCGGTGTAGGTATAGGCGATGGTGGCGCAGCCGTAGCTTGTCGCCAGTGTCACGATGGTTTCCGGTGAAAGGTTACGGGCCTGGCGCTGCCAGCCTTTGCCGCCCTCCTTCGAAAGCTGCGAGATATCGGCGTTCTGGCAGAACTGGCAGGAAAAGTTGCAGCCCACCGTGGCGATAGACAAAGCCGTTGCGCCTGGGTAAAAGTGGTACAATGGCTTTTTTTCGATAGGATCGACTGCCGCCGAGATGGACTGGCCGTAGACCAGGGTGTACAGCGTGCCGTCGCGGTTCTCTCGCACGGCGCAGATACCTGTTTGGCCGGGGCGAATCTTGCAGCGATGGGCGCACAGATCGCAGCGCACGGCGCCGTCGTCCAGCTTTTGGTACAGCATGGCTTCGTGCATCGTTGGCCTCCTTTTGTTCAGGTGGCGAGATCGCACTCCCAGGTACGAATCACTCGCCAGCACCCCGCGTCGACGTGGTGAACCAGCTCAAACCGGTTGCCCCCGGCAGTTGCGATCAGATAGTGGCGCGCGATGCCGCCATCTTTTTTTTCTTCCCACTGCCGGCCCAGATCGGTGATGGCCACACGCTGTCCTGCCCACGTCAGAGCTCGCGGCGTTGGCCTGCCGTCTGGGTTCAGATGCAGCTCCACCGTGACCGGTTGATCCACGAATCTCATTTTGACCAACTTTCCAGGTACTGTAGCAGCATGGTCAGAGCGGCATCGGCTGAGGCGGCTTTGTTGCCCTGCCGATCGTGAGGCCAGACGTATCGCTCGCAGCGTTCTGTGTCGCGGGCCGAGAGTGCGATGAAAACCAGGCCCACCGGCTTTTGCGGCAGGCCACCTCCGGGGCCGGCAATGCCTGTCACAGAAATTCCCACATCGGCCAGCAGCAGCCGTCGCACGCCGTGCGCCATCTCGCGGGCCGTTTCTTCGCTCACCGCGCCGTGATCGTAGAGGGTCTCGTGGCGCACGCCCAGTATACGCTCCTTGGCCTCGTAGGCATAGGCCACCACGCCGCCGATAAAGTAGGCCGAGCTGCCCGGCACGTTGGTGATGCGATGGCCGAGCAGGCCGCCTGTGCAGGACTCGGCCAGGGCGAGTGTGAGGCCCTGTTGGGTGAGCAACTCACCCACTTTTTCTTCGGGCGAGGATGCATCTGTTCGATTCATGGTTTTGTCTCCGCTCTGCTCCCGGTTGTCTGTGTTGCCGACCCCCATTTTATCACAGGTCTGGGCCAGGTTCAAGTCATTGTGGCATGTGTCCGGTGGAACGAAAACGACAGCGGGGTCCCTCAGCGTCTTCGCCAAAGGACCCCGCCGCAAAGGGGGAGGAAGGTCTATGGTTGTCATTAAGACGAAAAAAGACGGGCAAAGGTTCCCGTCTTGGGTCAAGCAAAAGGTGCGACGTATAGGCTGGCACAATTTCAGTGACGTCTGAGCACAGATTTTAAACCGGCTGCTCTGGATGGCAGGCGCGCCGCGCCTGAGCGTCCATTCTATTTACGCCGTCGGCTGCTTTTGGGGGCCGCCTGGAGTGGGTGACTGATGTCAGTCGCCGATACCTCCACCGTGGCGCCGGTTTCCAACTCGACGATGAGCGTTTCTTTGATCACGTTGACCTCTTGCACCTGACCAGGGCCAAACTCGGTTCGAACTTTATTACCCTGTCGGGGGAGCCTGTTTTTGGTCTGAAGGTAATGATCGTTTTCGTAGCTCAGGCAGCACAGCAGCCGTCCGCAAGAGCCGGAAATCTCCATCGGGCTGAGGGGCAGGTTCTGTTGTTTGGCCATCTTGATCGAGATGGGGGTGAATTCGGTGAGGTGGCTCACACAGCATGCTTCCCGGCCGCAGCTTCCCAAGCCGCCGATCAGCTTGACCTCGTCTCGGACGCCGATCTGGCGTAATTCAATGCGGGCCTTGAAGGTGTTGGCCAGATCGCGCACCAGTTGCCGAAAATCCACCCGCTTTTCCGAAGCAAAATAAAAGGTGATGTGACTGCCATCAAAGCTGTATTCTGCCTTGATGACTTTCATGGGCAGGCCACACTCGGCCACCATGGCGCGGCATTGGGCCAGGGCGGTTTCCTCTTGCTGGAAAAAGGTCTGCATTTGGGTCATGTCCCAGGCCGTCGCCCGGCGCAGGATGGTCTTGAGGGGGGCGTTGACTTGGGCATCGGCGATGTCTTGCGGCGGCGTCACCACCCAGCCGGCTTCGGTGCCGCGCGCCGTCTCGACAATGACCCAGTCGCCGCATTTCAGATCTGTCCATTCATTGGTGGCAAAGTGATACACTTTGCCCACTCGACGAAATCGCACTCCGGTTACGTTGGGCATGGTGTGGTTTTCCTTACGTCCAGGTAGGTCTCATGCCAGCCTGGGCAGTCTGAGCATCAACGCTTCGGCGACCAGGCGCGGGTTGACGTGGCTATCGAGGGCCAAAATGGCCTGGCGTGTCGCTTCGACGGCCTGCCTGATCTCTTGGGGCGACCACCGATTGGCCTGTTGGCGCAACTGGTCGCTGCGATCCTGGTGGGTCAGCGCCACCGTACTGCCGTGGCTCAGCAGCAACAGATCACGCCACCAGGTGAGCCACAGATTAAACGTCTCTCGAAGCGCTGTTGGATCTTGGCTTAACTTGTCGGCGTGGATGAATCGCTCGGCGCGCCCTTGGGCCAGCAGGGCCTGCAATTCATCCAGTTGTTGCGCCCGGCGGGCCAGTCGCGCCGGATTGCGGGCGGTCTCTATGGCCCAGCCCAACCTGCCACCGGAGAGACTGGCCAACAGGGCGGCTTGCTCCGGGACCACCTGCTGCCGTGCCACCAGAGCGCGTTCCACCGCCTGACGGCCCAGCGGCCGCAGGGGGATGGGCTGGCAGCGCGAGACGATGGTGGGCAGCAGGGCTTCCGGCTCGCTGGCAGTGAGCAATAGAATGGTGTGAGAGGGTGGTTCCTCCAGCGTTTTGAGCAGCGCGTTGGCTGCTTCGGTGGTGGCACATTCCATCTGGCGCAGGATGTAGACCTTCCAGCGACCCTCCAATGGTGAGAGGGCTACCTGGTGCTGCAGGGCACGCACCTGATCGATCTTGAGGTAAGCGCCATCAGGTCTGATGATCCGCACGTCGGGGTGGCTGTCGTTGCTCACCAGGCGGCAGGCGCGGCAAACGCTGCAGGGCCGCTCGTCGGCCGCTGTGTGGGTGCAGTTCAGCGCCTGGGCAAAGGTTCGCGCCAACGTCGTTTTGCCGGTCTGCGGCGGGCCGGTGATCAGGTAGGCATGGCCCACCCGGTCCTCGGCCAGGCTGCGGCGCAGCAGTGCCACGGCCCATTCGTGTCCAATGATCGTCCACATGGCTTTATTGTACCACAGTTCACGGGCAACTTCAAACTTTGCCGAATCGTCTGTCGATGTTATAATGGCTCTGCGGGCAGGATCACTCATCGGGACAGGATCGAGACCATGGCACATCAATTCGAGCCAGCTTTCCTGGCGCTCTGGCGCAGCGGAGAGCTGGAGAAGCGGGTCGCGGAGGCTTGTCGCCGCCTGGAACGCTGTGATATTTGCGCCAACCGGTGCGGTGTCAATCGCCGGCAGAGTATCCAGGGGGCGTTGTGTCGCACGGGCGAGCGGGCGGTGGTATCCAGCTTTGCCCCTCATTTTGGTGAAGAATCGCCGCTGGTCGGTCGAGGGGGCTCTGGCACCATCTTTTTCTCGTGGTGCAACCTGCGCTGCCAGTACTGTCAGAATTTCGAGATATCACAATTGGGTCACGGCCGTGAGGTGGAGCCGGAGGAGCTGGCGGGCATGATGCTGCGCCTGCAGGCGATGGGGTGTCACAACATCAACCTTGTTTCACCCTCGCACGTGGTGCCGCAGGTCCTGGCCGGGCTGCTCCTCGCCGCCGGGGCCGGACTATGCCTGCCACTGGTCTACAACACCGGCGGCTACGATAGCCTGGAAACGCTCAGGCTGCTGGATGGCATCGTAGACATTTACATGCCCGACATCAAGTACGCCGACGAGGCCGTGGCCCGCAAATACTCTCAAGTCAGGGATTATCCTGCCGTCAACCAGGCAGCCGTCCGAGAGATGCACCGCCAGGTAGGCGATCTGATGATCGGTGAGGATGGAGTGGCTCTGCGAGGGCTTTTGGTGCGTCACCTGGTGTTGCCTGAAGGACTGGCCGGCACACGGGAGATCGTGCACTTTTTGGCGCACGAGATCAGCCGCAACACCTATCTGAACGTCATGCAGCAGTATCGCGCCTGTTACAAGGCTGCCGATCTCCCCCCTCTCGACCGGCCCATCACTCGCCAGGAATACAGCCAGGCGGTTCAGATGGCGCTGGACGCCGGTCTGACCCGCCTCGACAGGCGTGAGGCCCGCTTCTTTTGGCTGTTCAGGTAGCCAGGTCGATAGAACCGCCCATCAGCCCCATGATGTTGTAACCGCCGTCCACAAAGAGGGCCTGGCCGGTGGTGTTGCGTGACATATCGGAGGCCAGAAAAACGGCCATCTGCCCCACGTCCTCCAGAGTCACCGGCTGGCGCAGCGGGGTGGCCTGCTCGTAGAATGTCAACATCTTGCGAAAGCCGGGGATCATGGCCGTCGAGAGGGTTTTGATCGGCCCGGCCGAGATGGCGTTGACCCGTATCCCGCGTGGCCCCAGTTCGGAGGCCAGGTAACGCACCGAGGCCTCCAACGCCGCCTTGGCCACACCCATGACGTTGTAGCCGGGCACCACCTTTTCGCTGCCGTAATAGGTCATGGCCATGATACTGCCGCCGGGACGCATCATGGCCGCGGCGGCCCGGGCCAAAACCACCAGCGAGTAGACGCTGGTTTCCAGGGCCGTCAAAAAACCCTGGCGACTCGTCTCGATGTAATCGCGCGAGAGGTCTTCCATCTCGGCAAAAGCGATCGAGTGCACCAGGATGTCCAGTGCGCCAAAATGCGCCTGCGCCCTGGCAAACAGTGTCTGGATCTCGCTGTCGTTGTTGACGTTGCATGGCTCGATAAAATTTGCCCCCAGGCTTTCGGCCAGCGGGCGCACCCGTCGCTCCAGCTTGTCGATGGCGTAACTGAAACCCAGATCGGCGCCGGCGGCGGCCAATGCCTGGGCGATGCCCCAGGCGATCGAGTTTTTGTTGGCCACGCCCAAGACGAGTCCCTTTTTGCCTTCCAGCAAACCCACGATCCCCTCCTCGCCCGACCGAGTTACATTCGGGTCATCACCTCTCGTCGTAACTGCTCAACCTACCCTCCCACAGGCTCTTGTAGGGGCGCGGCATGCCGTGCCTCCTCATGCTGCCACAGTTTGCAGATTTACCGAGTCCACTCGGCCAATGGTGGCATAGGATGCACGATTTTAGCCTGCGGGAGGGTGGTCAGTTACTCCTCGTCAAAGAACTGGATCAACTGGCGGATGTGGTTGCCCGATAACGTTTCTTTGGCAGCCCGGCGCAGATAATCTTTCAGGCCTTTGGGGTCCAGCACCGGCAGGGGTGGGTCTTGCACGTTCAGCTCGGCCTTTTCGTGCGTAAAGACCACAACGGCCTCGATGGGTATCTGGGCCAGTTCGGGCAGTTTTTGGGCCAGCAGTTTCTGCATTTTGGCGGTGTCTCTGGCGGCGTCTCGCGCCGGATCGCCCACCCCCTCGCCCAGGAAACCCAGCGCCCGCAGCAGCGAAAATTTCTGTCGCCAACGGCCGTTGGTGCAAGAGATGCGGCCATCGTGATTGCGCGCCACGATGATCACCAACCCCGGCGGCCCCACCAGCAGGTGATCCACCGGCAGGGCATAATTGTACAGGTAATAACGTTTGTCAAAACCTTTGAGGGTTTTGCTCAACACCTCGTCGGGGCGGGGGCGCTTGACCCAACGATTGGCGTTGTACAGCCCCACGTTAGACAGCACGATGCCCCCCAGCAGGCAGATCAGCGACAGAACCAGATACTGCGGCAGCTTGATCGAGATGTACAGCCCCACTCCCAGCACAGCCATGCCGCCCAAACTCGACCAGGTGCCGATTTTGGCGTTGCGGGCGATACGCTTTTCGTTGGTGATGGCCTTCATGCCTTACTCCTCGTAGCGGGCCAACACCAGACAGGCGTTCTGACCACCCATGCCAAACGAGTTCTTGAGGGCGATGCGCACGTCGGCCCGGCGGGCCTGGTTGGGCACGTAATCCAGGTCACATTCAGGGTCGGGCGTCTGGTAATTGATGGTGGGTGGGATGATGCCCTGGCGCAGCGTCATCAGTGTGGTTACCAGTTCCACTGCCCCGGCGCCGGCAAAACAGTGGCCGATCATCGACTTGTTGGCGCTCACCGGTAACTGGTAGGCCCGCTGCCCGAACACGTGTTTGATGGCTTTGGTCTCGGCGGCGTCGCCGGCGGGTGTGCCCGCGGCGTGGGCGTTGATATGGTCGATGTCGTCGATACTCACGCCGGCGTTTTCCAGGGCCCAACGAATGGCTCTGGAAGGCCCGATGCCCTCCGGGTCGGGTGCGATCTCGTGAAACGCATCGCCGGAGGCGGCATAGCCCAATACCTCACCCAGGATGGTCGCGCCACGCGCCCTGGCGTGGCTGAGCCGCTCCAGCACAAAAAGCCCTGCCCCCTCACTGATGACAAAACCATCGCGTTGGGCATCGAAAGGTTTGCTGGCGCGCTCCGGCTCGTCGTTGCAGGTAGAGAGGGCCCGCACGGCGATAAAGCCGGCAAAGGGCACGTAATTGATCACCGCTTCTACCCCACCGGCGATCATCACGTCGGCAGCGCCGCGACGGATCACCTCCACCGCCTCGCCGATGGACTGTGTGCCGGTGGCGCAGGCAGTGGAGATGGTGGTGCAATAACCCAATGCCCGGAAGGTATAACCCACGTGATGGGTGGGCATGTTGGGGATGGAAGCAGTGATGGCAAAGGGGCTCACCCGCGAGAGACCCGTCTTCCAAAAGCCCTCGATGGCCTCCACGGCTCGCTCAAAGCCGCCCAGCGTGGTGCCGATGAGCACCCCCACTCGCTCCGGGTTGTCAAAAGGTTGGGGCAGACCGCTTTGAGCCAGCGCCTCGTGAGCGGCGGCGGTGGCGATTTGGGTGCAGCGGGCCAGCCGCCGCGCTTCCCGGCGGTCGATGAACCGGGTAGGGTCGAAGCCTTTGATCTCGCCGGCGATACGCACCGGCCATTCACTGGCATCCCAATGGGTGATGGGGCCGATGCCTGAACGACCGGCGACCAGCGCTTCCCACGTTTCCGCCACGGTCAATCCCACCGGGCAGATGGCCCCCGCACCGGTGATGACCACGCGCTCTTGAGCGCTACGTTGTTTCGGCATGTTTTCTCCTTTGAATGTTACGCTTCTTGATCCCATTTGCCGGAGGCCAATCCCTCTTTGATGGCCGCAATCATGTTGCTTTCCACGGCCTGCCTGGCCTGGCGCACAGCATTTTTGATGGCCTTGGCGTTCGAACGCCCATGGGCGATGACCACCACGCCGTCTACGCCCAGCAGCGGCGCGCCGCCATATTCGGCATAGTCCATGCGTTTGGCGATGCGTTTCAGGGTGGGCAGCAGCAGTAAAAGGCCGGGCAGGATCAAGATCAGTCCTGGCAGCATGAGCAGCAAGGCCAGTTTGTTCAGCCCACCGGCTGTCAACTGGGCTTTGAAATATCGGGCGATGAAACTCACCAGACCTTCGGTCAGCTTGACCATGACGTTGCCGGTGAAACCGTCGGTCACGACCACGTCGGCCAGGCCTTTGGTGACGTCTTTACCTTCGACATTGCCCACAAAGTTGAGGTCGCTGGCCGCCAAAAGGGGGTAGGTGTCGCGCACCAGCATGGTGCCCTTGTCGGCTTCTTCGCCGTTGGAGACGATGCCCACGCGCGGGTTGGGGATGCCCATCACGCGCTCGGCATAGATGGCGCCCATCTGGGCAAATTGCAGCAGATACTCGGTTTTGCACTCGGTTTGGGCGCCAATGTCCAGCATAAAGACCGGCGTCATGGCTGCCGGATAATAGCTGCCCAGCGCCGGACGGCGGATGCCCCGGATGCGGCCCACGCCGATGCCGCGCAGGATGGCCGCAGCCATCACCGCCCCCGAGTTGCCCGCCGAGACAAAAGCGTCGGCCTGGCCGTCGCGTACCAGCTTTATGCCTACCACCATCGAAGAGTTGGGTTTGCGCTTGACCGCGTCGGTGTGTTCTTCCATTTCCACCACCTCGTCGGCGTGGATAATGGGTAATTTGAGCCCCTCCGTGTTGTGGCGGGCCAGCTCAGTCTGGATGGCCTCCTCCCGACCCACCAGCAGGATCTCGATGCCGTACTCGCGGGCGGCCATCACCGCCCCATCGATCACCACGCCGGGCGCGTGGTCGCCGCCCATGGCATCCAATACGATCTTCATGCCCTTTTACCCCCTCGAAGGTGCGACGTGTGTGGTCGCTCGATAACAGAACACCGCGGAATGGGAATGGCTACGCCCCAAAAATACAAAAAAACCCATCGCACCGGAAAACTCGGGCGCATGGGCCATCAGGAGCGCGTCGCGCGCCCCTCAAAGCGCTCGCATCGCGCCGAATATGCGGTCATTATATTCGATTCTCAAAAACGGGCAAACAAGATGGCCGCCGATCTCAGAACAGTCTGGCGATCTCGTCGCGTGAAAAGTGGGGTAATGGCTGCGGGCCGCCGGCCGTGAGTAGCTTCACGCCCGCCGATCGGTCTACCACCCGGCCGATCTCAAAGGTTGGGATGCCCTGAGCCGCCAGCGCCAGCCGGATGGCATCGGCGTCGTCGGGGTGGACGGCCAGGAGCAGCGCGCCGGAGGCGATGATGCCCAGCGGGTCGAGATCAAAAACACGGCAGAGTTGGGCTGTCTCTGGCAGCACCGGCAGGGCATCGGCGATCACTTCCAGCCCCACGTCGGCGGCCCAGGCCAGCTCCCACAGGCCGGTGATCACGCCTCCCTCTGTGGGGTCGTGCATGGCGTGCACGCGCCCGGCAGCGGTAGCGATCTGCGCATCGCGCACCACGCTGATGCCCGGCCGGTGCAAAAAGTCGCGGCAGCGGGCCAGGAATGACGGCTCGAAATGCGCTGCCAGCTCGGCAGCTTTTTCGCGGGCGATGATGGCCGTGGCCTCCACGGCGATGCCTTTGGTGAGCAGCAGTGTATCGCCCACCTGTGCGCCCTCTGTGGTCACCAGTTGCTCGTGGTCTATTGCGCCCAGCATGAGCCCCACCACGATAGGCCGCTCCAGGCCGTGGGTGATCTCGGTGTGTCCGCCCGCCAGCGAGACGCCCAGGGCGGCGCAGGCCTGGTCGATCTGTTCAAAAATGCGCGCCACCAATGCCATGTCGGTGCGTTTCTCTGGCAGCAGCAGGGTAGCCAGGAACCAGCGTGGCCTGCCGCCCATGCAGGCGATATCGTTGGCATTGACGTGGACGGCGTACCAGCCGATCTCGTCACTGGCAAAGGTGATGGGATCGGTTTTGGCCACCAGCAGACAGGCGCCCAGGTCGATGACGGTGGCGTCCTCGCCCAGGCGTGGCCCCACGAGGATGGTGGGATCGTCCGGCGCGTGTTGCCTTAGAAGCTGGGCCAGTTGCTGATGGGGCAATTTGCCGGCTGGTAAGGGGCTGTTTTCCATGTTCGACCTCGGGGGTCAGTCGGTGTGTCGATAGAATTCAGGTTTGAGCACGCCGATGAAGGGCAGGTTGCGGTAAAACTCGACAAAGTCCAGGCCGTAACCGATGACAAACTCGTCGGGGATTTCAAAGCCCACGTAATCCACCGGGATCGGGATGACGCGGCGTTCCTTTTTGTCCAGCAGCGAGCAGATGCGCAGGCTGGCCGGGCCGCGGGTGCTCAGGTTGCGGGTGATGTAATCGAGGGTGCGGCCGCTGTCGATGATGTCTTCGACGATCAGCACGTGCCGTTTGAGGATGTTGGTTTCCAGATCCATCAGGATGCGCACCACACCAGAGCTTTCGGTGCTGGCTCCGTAGCTGGATACGGCCATAAAGTCGATGGCGTGGGGGATGGTGAGCGCGCGCGAGAGGTCCGAGAGGAACATGATGGCTCCCTTGAGCACGCAGACCAACAGCAGATCGTCCACGTCGGCGTAATCGTGCGAGATCTGGGCGGCCAACTCGGCCACGCGAGCCTGAAGGCGCTGGCGGTCGATCAGGATGCGAGCGACGTTCGATTCCAGGTTCACTGGTAAACCTCCGGCCTGAGTGCGCCGATGTAGGGCAGCGTGCGGTGTAATTCGGCGAAATCCAGGCCATACCCCACCACCCACACATCAGGGATCTCGAAACCCAGGTAATCGACCGTCACATCTACCTTGCGGCGGTCTGGTTTGCTGAGCAGCACGCAGGAGCGCAGTGAGGCCGGGTTGCGCGTGCGCAGCAGCTCTAGCAGGTAATGCAACGTGTAGCCGCTGTCGATAATGTCCTCGACGATCAGCACGTGTCGCCCTTCGATGTTCACCCTCAAGTCCATGATGATGCGCACTGCGCCGGTCGTGGTAGTGGTCTGGCCATAACTGGACAGAGCCAAAAAATCGACGCGGTGCGGCACCGAAAGGCGGCGGGTGAGGTCGGCCAAAAAGATGAACGAGCCTTTGAGAATACCCACCACCACCAACTGGCCGTTGGCGGCATAATCTTCCGAGATCTGTTCGGCCAGGCGGCTGACCTTGGATTGGATCTCGGTTTCGGTGATGAGTATACGCTCGATGTCTGGATGAACGCCGATCATGTTGATTCTCCTTATGGGGCCGGGGTCGCCGCGTGGTGCGGCACCTGGTGGCAGTGACGGCAGCGCGCTTCGTAGACCTCGCTGGCGCCGACCATGATGACCGGGTCGTTGAAGGAAGCCGGCTGGCCGTTGATCAGGCGTTGCGTGCGGCTTGCCGGCGCGCCGCAGACCACGCAGATGGCCTGGAGCTTGGTGACCCGTTCTGCCTGGGCCATGAGCAGCGGTATGGGGCCGAAAGGTTCGCCGCGAAAATCCATATCCAGCCCGGCGACAATGACCCGTATGCCTGCGTCGGCCAGTTGGTTACACACCTGGGCGATGGTCCAGTCGAAGAATTGAGCCTCGTCCACCGCTACCACGGTCGTGTCTGGCTCGATGAGGCCCAGTATCTCTTGGGCCGATCCGACGGGGATCGCCTCCCAGTGTAAGCCGTTGTGAGAGGCCACTTTTTCCACAGTGTAACGATCGTCCAGGGTAGGCTTGAACACCTGTACTTTTTGACGGGCAATTTCGGCCCGCCGCACCAACCGGATCAATTCCTCGGTCTTGCCGCTGAACATGCTGCCGCAGACGATCTCGATCCAGCCACCACTTTGCCGCTGTTCCATTTTTCCCCTCTGAGAACTCGACAGTCTGCCTCGTGGATAAGGCTAAAACCCAAAGTAGGGACAGATGGCGCCATATGTCCCTACTGGATTACGCGCACGGAAACAGCCTCTGCTCGCTTTTGCGAGACGGGTTAGGCTTTCTTGGTCCCGGCAGGTTCTTTGGTTTCGCCTGTTCCAGGGCTTTTGACGACCTCGGCGCGCTCCAATCGCCGCAAAAAGCGTTCCACCTGGCCTTCGGTGTCCACGATGCGTTGTTCGCCGGTGTAGAACGGGTGACACGCCGAGCAAATGTCGGTGTGCACCTTGGCCTTGGTCGATCCACCCACCCAGGTGTTGCCGCAGCTACAGGTGAATGCCGCCTCGGGATAGTATTTAGGATGAATATCTGGCTTCATGGTCGATCACCTACACTTCCACCGGCACGACGTTGACCCGCTTCCGGCCGTTGCGCACCGTCTCGAACTGGACATACCCATCACTTGTGGCGAAAATGGTGAAATCTCGTCCCAGGCCCACGTTTGCGCCGGGCTGGATGCGAGTGCCCCGTTGCCGGACGATGATGTTGCCTGCACGCACCCTTTCGCCGCCGTATTTTTTGACTCCCAACCGCTTCGACTTGCTATCTCGACCGTTGCGGCTGGAGCCACCACCTTTTTTGTGTGCCATTGCTCAAACCTCCTCTGGAGCGCTGCCTAGACGACGATTCTTTCGATGCGGAGGCGGGTAAAGGGCTGTCGATGGCCCTTTTTGAGACGATAGCGTTTGCGTGGGTGATATTTCCAGATGATCACCTTGCGCTGCTTATCTTGCTCCGTCACAACCGCTATCACTTTGGCGCCCTCTATAACGGGCTGGCCCACTTTTACTTTTCCCCGGTCCGCTACCAGCAACACACGATCCATCTCTACCTGTTCCCCGACCTGCTTGGACAACTTTTCCACGTCGATGAACTGGTCTTTCTGAACCCGATATTGCTTGCCGCCCGTTTCAATTACGGCATACACTCCTGTACCTCCTCAAGCCAATTTCCGGCACTCTGGGCAACGCCCCCAGAGCCGACTTTCCAGCGAAGGCTAATTATACTCGGCTTCCCGGCTTTGTCAAACGCGGCAACGAGTCGCAGGTTTGCAGAGTTGATCAATTCTCTACCGTAGGGTATAATGCCCTGTGTTCAACCTCTCACCGAGACCCTCTGGAGGCGGATGACAGACCCGCATTTCAGCCAGCGTTCCCGGCGGCAATGGGATGACTGGGCCGAAGGTTGGGACGAGAATCCTCGTCGCTGGGCGCACAATTCAGACATCATGGCCATAACCACGGCCCAACTGGGGCCGCCGCCACGCTGGGTGCTGGATGCCGGTTGTGGTAGCGGTCACTATACTCTCTGGCTGCTCCGTCAGGGCTATCGGTTGACGGCGGTCGATCAGTCACCGCGTATGGTGGCTTTGACCCGGCGCAAGATCGCCGGTCTGGGTGGAGTTTATCACGTGGCCGACGTGGCTTCTTTGCCCTTTGCCGGCGGCAGTTTCGACGCCGTGCTGGCTCTCACCCTCATCGAATGGGTGGCCGATCCGGTGTCGACCGTTCGGGAGCTGGCGCGGATCACCCGCCCCGGTGGTCGTATCAGTCTGGGGGTGCTGGGTGCGGCTTCGCGCGTGCGCGAGCGGGCCTATCGTCGTTTTTCGGGTGATGCCGTGATGAATACCGTGATGCCGTGGGAAGCCGTTCGGTTGCTGGCCGAAAATGGCTGGCGGGTCGAGGGCAGCCAGGGAGTCTACCGCGAGCAGCACCCGGCGGAACTGATCGCCCAACTGGACGAGCGGACGCAGATGTGTATCGCCTTTATTTGGCTGATCGGGGCCGTGCGAGAGCAAGCCGGGTTGGAATGTCTGCCAGGAATGGGAGGCTGAGAGTCATATGGCCGGATCGTTCGTCGGCAAGACCATCGGAAAATACCGCGTGGTGGAACTGATCGCCTGGGGAGGCATGGCCGAGGTGTACAAAGCCCACCAGCAGGGGTTGGATCGGTATGTGGCCGTCAAGGTGATGCACCCGTTTCTGGCTCAGGACGAGGGCTTTTTGGCCCGCTTTCAGCGCGAGGCCAAGGCCGTTGCCCAACTGCGCCACCCGAACATCGTCCAGGTGTTCGATTTTGACGTGACGCCTGAGGGTAACTATTACATGGTCATGGAGTTCATCGACGGCCCTACACTGGAGGCTCGTCTGCACACCCTCACCAGCAGAGACGAGATCATGCCTCTGGCAGAGGCCATCCGTATTGCCCGCCAGGTGGCCCTGGCGCTGGCATACGCTCACAGCCACGAGATGGTGCACCGCGATGTCAAGCCCTCCAACGTCATGATCGGCCCCGACGGCCAGGTCATCCTGACCGATTTTGGCATCGCCAAGATGCTGAGCCATCCGCAATACACGGCCAGCGGCGCCATGATCGGCACCCCCTCTTATATCTCGCCGGAGCAGGGCCTGGGCGAGCCCGGTGATGCCCGCAGCGACATCTATTCCCTGGGCGTGATGTTTTTCCAGATGGTCACCGGGCGCCTGCCCTATGAGGCCGAAAAACCGGTGGCGGTGGTCTTTAAACACATCAACGACCCTGTTCCCATTCCCAGCCGTGTCAACCCCTCGTTGCCAGAGGAGGTGGATCAGCTCATTTTCCAGGCCATGGCCAAACGGCTCAAGGCGCGTTACCAGACGGTGGCCGAACTGATCGAGCAACTGGAGCGGGTTCCTGTGGGCCGGGTGTTGCCGGAGGTGGTGTCCTTTGCTTTTGATGATACCGCCGAGATGGCGTTATCGGCCGATGTGTTGACCGCGGGTGTGGCCACGCCCACCCTGCCGGTGGTAGCTCTGAGCAGTACGGTGCGGCTCACCCCTTATACCCTGTCGCCGGGGCACGTGGTAACCAGCCCGGCCGATCTGGTGGCGGCTTGCGACGCCGACTGGGAGCGCGCGGTGGAGCATTTTGTCCGTGGCTACATCAGCGAGTGGTTGCGCGAGGGGGTGAGCCGCCTGCGGAGCGAACACCAACACGGCCCGGCCGACGAGCTCGAGTTGCTGGCCGTCCGCGCCGAAGCCATCGTGCAACGGATCGGTTCTGGCGATCACCTGGCCCGTAACGCTGGTTTGGAAGAATACCTGGAGTTTCTGGGTGCGACTCTGCCGGTGATGAGCATCACCCCCAGGATGATCGATCTGCCCGAAGTGGGTCTGGGTGAAACCGGAGAACCGCAGGTGCTGACCATCAACAACAAGGGGCGGGGTTATCTCTTTGGCACGGTGGTCTGCCAGTCGCCGTGGCTCAAAGCGGAGCCGGTCTGGTTTGGCTGTGCAGCGGGCCAAAGCCAGGCCGTGACGCTCATACCCAACCTGAGCAACCTGTCTGCCGGACGGGTCGAGGCGTTGCATGGCCTGCAGGTGTGCAGCATCAGTGGCGACCAGCACATCCCGGTGCGGGTGGATATCCTGCCGGCGTTGTTGCAACTGGATCGTTCGCTGCTGGATTTCGGTGCGGTGGGTCAGGGTGAGGTGGCCCAGGCGACGTTCACTTTACGCAACAGTGGTCGGGGTTTTCTCACTGGCCGGATCCGCTCGCGTGTGCCGTGGCTGGTGGCCATACCCGATGGTTTCAGGTTGCTGGCCGGCCACAGTCTCCAGATCACCGTCGAGATGGCCGCCGAGACACTGCCGCCGGGCGACGTGACCAACGCGCTGGCGGTGGTGGTGGAGAGCGATGGCGGCTATGCCGTCCTGGGCATCCGGGCCGAGATTTTGCCGCCACAACTCGGGGTGGAACCGACACAGATCGATCTGGGCGTGATCGATCTGGCGCAGGCTGACCAGACCAGGGCAGCGGAGCTGGCCGTGAGCAACGTCGGTCCGGGTGTGTTGGACGTTGCTGTCACGCTTCAGGCCGACTGGCTGGTGGCCGAGCCTTCAACGGTGCGCTGCTGTGCCGGCGAGATGCAGCTCGTCCGGCTGTCGACGGCCAGGCTGCAAGTTGGCCACCTGCGGCAGATGGTGAGCCTGGACTCTAATGCTGGCCGGGTCGAACTGCCGGTGTCGTTGGAGGTGTGTTTTTCGCTGGAGCCAGAGATGGTCTGCGTTCCGGCGGGTGGATTCTTGCGCGGTAGCCCAGAGCGAGCCCAGGAATCCCCAGACGCCGAAAAACCCCAGCGTGAGATCGAGCTGTCGGAATACTGGATCGGTCGATACCCGGTGACCAATGCCCAGTACGGCGTTTTTGTGCGGGCTACCGGGCGTCGCCCGCCGGAACACTGGCCACTGCAGGGGATGGAGAATCATCCGGTGGTCAACGTCACCTGGTGGGACGCGGTGGCTTTTTGCCGCTGGCTGTCAGAAGTCACGGGTAAGGACTATCGTCTGCCCACTGAGGCCGAGTGGGAAAAGGCCGCCCGCGGCATCGACGGGCGGCACTATCCCTGGGGCAACAAATGGCAGGATGGTACATGCAACGCCGGGCCGAGCGGCAAACGAGGCACTTCGCCGGTGGGAAGCTACAGCCCGGCGGGTGATAGCCCCTACGGCTGCGCCGACATGGCCGGCAATGTTCTGGAGTGGGTGTTCGACTGGTACGACGCCCAGTACTATAGCCATTCATCCATGTCACAGAACCCTTTCGGCCCGGCGTCTGGCGCAGTGCGTGGACTGCGCGGCGGTTCCTGGAGCGCCAGGCCAAAAGAGGTTCGCTGCGCCAGTCGTTTCAACGCCAACCCTACTCTGGCCAGCCCAGAGGCCGGATTCCGCTGTGCCCACTCGTGACTGGCCGGGTTGTTCACTCGCCTCGCAGCATGTGCCGCAGCACCATGTGCAAGATGCCGCCGTGGCGATAATACTCCACCTCCACCGGGCTGTCGATGCGGGCGATAGCCTCAAAGACCGTCTCCTCACCATTCTCGGTCCGGGCGCGCACCGTGACCACTTTGCCCGGCGATAGCTCGGTGACGCCCTCGATATCGAACACCTCGTGGCCGCTCAGCCCCAGCGAGGCGACGCTCTCGCCTGGCCGGAACTGGAGCGGCAGCACGCCCATGCCGATCAGGTTGCTGCGGTGGATACGCTCGTAACTTGCCGCCAGCACGGCCCGCACGCCCAGCAGCAGCGCGCCTTTGGCCGCCCAATCGCGGCTGGAGCCGGCGCCGTATTCCTTGCCGGCGATGATGATCAGCGGCGTGCCCTCGGCCCGGTAACGCATGGCGGCATCGTAGATGCTCATTTGCTCGCCCGAAGGTTCATCCTGAGCGCAGTCGAAGGGCAGGTGCCGGGTGAGACCGCCCTCGGTGCCGGGCAGCAACAGGTTCTTGAGGCGGATGTTGCCGAACGTGCCGCGCATCATCACCTGATGATTACCCCGCCGCGAGCCAAAGGAGTTGAAATCGCGCTGCGCCACGCCCCGCTCGACGAGATACTGCCCGGCGGGGGAATCGGCCGGAATGGCCCCGGCCGGCGAGATGTGATCCGTCGTCACGGAATCGCCCAGCAGGGCCAGCACCCGCGCGCCCGAGATATCGGCCAGCGGCGACGGCTCCAGGGCCATATCCTGGAAAAAGGGCGGCTCCTGGATGTAGGTCGAGGCGGCATCCCAGGCATAGAGATCACCTTCCGGCACGGCGATGGCGTTCCAGGTTTCGTTGCCGGTGGTCGCTGTGGCATACTGGCGGCGGAACATTTCCGCATCCAGGGCGCGCGTGATCTCGGCCTGAATCTCTTGTTGCGTGGGCCAGATGTCGCGCAGATACACCGGCTGCCCGTTGGGATCGTGGCCCAGCGGCTCGCGGGTCAGATCGATGTCTACCCGCCCGGCCAGGGCGTAGGCCACCACCAGCGGCGGCGAGGCCAGATAATTGGCCTGGGTGAGGGGGTTGATGCGCCCCTCAAAGTTGCGGTTGCCGCTGAGCACCGCCGCCACCACCAGATCGTTCTCCCGCACAGCCTCGGCCACCGCTTGCGGCAGGGGGCCGCTGTTGCCGATGCAGGTGGTGCAGCCAAAACCGACGATGTGAAAACGCAACGCTTCCAGGTAGGGCAGCAACCCGGCAGCCTTCAGGTAATCCTCGACCACGCGTGAGCCAGGGGCCAGGCTGGTCTTGACGTGAGGTTTGACCGCGAGACCCCGCTCCACGGCCTTTTTGGCCAGCAGCCCGGCGCCGATCATCACCGAAGGGTTGCTGGTGTTGGTGCAACTGGTGATGGCGGCGATGACCACCGCGCCGTGGGTCAGCGTTACTGCCGTGCCGTCCTGCTGCACGATGGCGGTGCGGCCCAGAGCCGTCTCGGTCAGGGCAAAGCCACGCTGGGCCGTGGGGGCCTGCAGGGCGGCCTGAAAGACCGTTTTCATCTCGCCCAGGGCCACGCGATCCTGGGGGCGTTTGGGCCCGGCCAGGCTGGGCTCGACGGTGGACATGTCCAGTTCCAGGGTATCGCTATAGATCGGGTCGGGGGCGCTGCGGCTGAGGAAAAGGCCCTGCTCTTTGGTGTAGCGCTCCACCAGCTCTACCAGGGCCTCGTCGCGGCCGGTGGCCCGCAGGTAGCGCAGCGTCTCTTCGTCCACCGGGAAAAAGCCCATCGTCGCGCCGTATTCGGGCGCCATATTGGCCAGCGTGGCCCGGTCGGCCAGGCTGAGGCGGCTCACACCAGGGCCAAAATACTCCACAAACTTGCCCACCACCCCCTTTTGGCGCAGCATCTGGGTGGCGGTCAGCACCAGATCGGTGGCGGTGGCGCCTTCGGGCAGCGCGCCGCTGAGCCTGAAGCCGATGACCTGCGGGGCCAGCATGAAGTAGGGCTGGCCCAGCATCACCGCTTCGGCCTCGATGCCGCCCACACCCCAGCCCAGCACACCCAGGCCATTGATCATGGTGGTGTGGCTGTCGGTGCCTACCAGGCTGTCGGGCAGGGCGATGGTCTGGCCGTTCACCCGCTGCGTGCGCACCACCTGGGCCAGGTATTCCAGGTTCACCTGGTGGACGATGCCGGTAGAAGGCGGCACGACGCTGAAATTGTCAAAGGCCTGCTGCCCCCAGCGCAGGAATTCGTAACGCTCGCGGTTGCGCTCGAACTCACGCTCGGCGTTGTAAAAGAGGGCGTAGGCCGAGCCAAAGGTATCGATTTGCACCGAATGGTCGACAACCAGATCGACCGGCACCAGCGGGTTGATGCGCGCCGGATCGCCGCCCAGCCGGGCCATGGCCGAGCGCAGGGCAGCCAGATCGACCACCGCCGGCACGCCGGTGAAATCTTGCAAGAGCACGCGGGCGGGCATAAAGGCAATTTCCTGCGCAGATGCGCCGGTGGGCCAGCGGGCCAGCGCGGCCACGTCTTCCGGGGTGATGAGCTGGCCGTCGCAGCGGCGCAGCAGCGCTTCCAGCAGCACCTTGATAGAGTATGGCAGGCGCGATACCGCGGCGATGCCTTCTCTTTCGAGTTTTTGCAGGCTGAAGGTGGTCACCGGGCCGTGGCCGGTGTTGATGGCGGTTTGGGCGCCAAAAAGGTCTCGGGATCGGTTCATGGGTATCCCCCTTGTCTATTGTGTTCAGATTTCAGGTCGGCGGGATGATCATAGCACACAATGCGGCCTTTGGCAACCAAAGCCGGTTAAATCGGGCCAGCAAAGTCCGATTATTTTGACGGTCGGCCACGGCGGTGGTATAATTGCACAATGTCACAACGAACGGGCAACCGAGAACAAGCCGAGTCGTGGCGCGTATCGCGTGTTCCGTTGTCCGCGTGCTCACGCGATACGCACCGCGCAATAAAACCTGGGAGGTAACATGACTTATCGTATTACCCTCATTCCCGGTGATGGCACCGGACCGGAGCTGACCGACGCCATGCGGCGCGTGGTGGAGGCGACTGGAGTTGCCGTAGAGTGGGAGGTGCAGGAGGCCGGGGCCGACGTGATGGACAAGTATGGCACGCCGCTGCCGGAGCAGGTGCTGGAAAGCATCCGCCGCAACAAGGTGGCCATCAAAGGGCCGATCACCACGCCTATCGGCAGCGGTTTTCGCAGTGTGAACGTGGCCATCCGCAAGGTGTTGGACCTGTACGCCAATCTACGTCCGGCGCGCACCATGCCGGGCGTGCGCTCGCGTTTTGAGAATGTGGACCTGGTTGTTGTGCGCGAGAACACGGAGGATCTGTATGCCGGGGTGGAGCACGATGTCATCCCCGATGAGGCCGCCGAGTCGATCAAGATCATCACCCGGGGCGGCACGGAGCGCATCGTGCGTTTTGCTTTCGAGTATGCCCGCAAGAACGGTCGGCGCAAGGTGACGGCGGTGCACAAGGCCAACATCATGAAGCTGACCGACGGGCTGTTTTTGCGTGTGGCCGGGCAGGTGGCGGCTGCTTATCCGGACATCGAGTTCAATGACCGCATCGTGGACAACATGTGCATGCAGCTCGTGCAGCGGCCGGAGGAATACGACGTGTTGGTTTGCCCCAACCTCTATGGCGACATTGTCTCGGATCTGGCTTCGGGGCTGGTGGGTGGTTTGGGGGTGGCGCCGGGAGCCAACATTGGCGCCGAGGCGGCGGTGTTTGAGCCGGTGCACGGTTCCGCGCCCAAGTACGCCGGCCAGAACAAGGTCAACCCCACGGCGACCATCCTGAGTGGGGCGTTGATGCTGCGCCATCTGGGCGAGGTGGAAGCGGCCAGGCGGGTAGAGCGGGCCGTGGAGGCTGTCATCGGCGAGGGCAGGCATGTGACCTATGACCTCAAGCCCTCCCGCGACGATCCATCTGCCGTGGGCACCCGAGAGATGGCGGAGGCCATTGTGGAGAAATTCAGGTCGGGTGGTTAGAGGGTAAAATGCAAAAAGGTTGGAAGGTTGACCGGGCTCGTCAACTTGCCAACCTTTAAACTTTTCAGCATTCCAGCCTGCTTCATAGGCGGTTATACAGCAGCGCCTTTTTGATCTGCCCGATGGCCTGGGTGATGTTGATATCGCGCGGGCAGGCCTCCACGCAGTTGAACATGGTGCGGCAGCGCCACACCCCCTCGCGGGCGTTGATCACTTCCAGCCGCTCGGCAGCACCCTGGTCGCGGCTATCGAAAATGAAACGGTGAGCCTGCACCAGCGCCGCCGGGCCGATGTAGGCGTTGTTGGCCCAGTACGCGCCGCAGGAGGTGGTGCAGGCGGCGCAGAGGATACACTTGGTGGTGTCGTCGAACAGGGCACGGTCCTCAATACTCTGAATCCATTCGGTGGGCGGCGGCGCCTGATCGTTGATGAGATAGGGCCTCACGGCGCGGTATTTCTCGAAAAAAGGCTCCATGTCGACGATCAGGTCTTTGATGACCGGCAGTCCACGCAGCGGTTCCACCCTCACCCGGTTGCCGATGTCCTTGACCAGTACTTTGCACGCCAGCCGGTTGACGCTGTTGATGAGCATGGCATCGGAGCCGCACACGCCGTGGGCGCAGGAGCGGCGGAAGGCCAGTGTGCCGTCCTGGTAGTTTTTGATGGCTTCCAGCAGGTCCAGTACCCGGTCAGTCGACTCGGCCTCCACGGTATATTCGGCCCAGTAGGCTCTCTCGTCTTTCTCCGGGTTGAAGCGTTTGATGCGCACCGTGACTCGTTCCATGGCTCGCTCCTCTAATACGTCCGCGGCTTGGGCTCAAAGCGTGTGATGCTCACCGGTTTGTATTTCAGTTCCACGCCGTTGGCCGTCTGGTAGGCCAGGGTGTGCACCAGCCAGTTGGCGTCGTCGCGTTCAGGATAGTCTT
This sequence comes from Chloroflexota bacterium, assembly GCA_049324835.1. Classification (GTDB taxonomy): domain Bacteria; phylum Chloroflexota; class Anaerolineae; order CAYNKW01; family CAYNKW01; genus JBMOMT01. The sequence continues at coordinate 44,094 of JBMOMT010000066.1, forward strand.
CCCGCGAGTGGGCGCCGCGGCTCTCCCGGCGGGCCAGCGCGCTGGCGGCGGTCACCTCGGCCAGATCGAGCAGGTAACCCAGCTCCAGGGCCGCCAAAAGTTCGGTGTTGAACACCTTACCTTTGTCCTGAAGGGCCACGCGCCGGTAGCGTTGCTTCAATTCTCGTACCTTGTCCACGGCCTCGTGCATCAGCTTTTCTTCGCGGAAAACCCCCACCTTGTCCATCATCACTTGCTGCAACTCGTGGCGAATATCGGCCACCGACTCGGTGCCGGTGTGGTTCAAGAGATGCTGGATCTCGGCGCGGATAGGGCCATCGGCGTCGGCCGGCAGGGGCAAAAAGTCACTGCTGGCAATGTGCTGCGCCATGTGAACGCCTGCCCGGCGGCCAAACACGACGATGTCGACCAGCGAGTTGGTGCCCAGCCGGTTGGCGCCGTGCACCGACACACAGGCGCATTCGCCAGCGGCATAGAGACCGGGCACGGGAGTGTTGTTCTCGTCCAGCAGCACCCGGCCATCGGCGTCGGTGGGGATGCCGCCCATGCCATAGTGGGCCGTGGGCTGCACCGGCATAGGGTCGATGGCGGGATCGATGCCCAGGTAGGTGCGGCAAAAGTCCTGGATGTCGGGCAGCTTGTGCGCCACCACCTCGCGGCCCAGATGGCTGGCGTCGAGATGCACATAGTCCTTTCCGCCGATGCCTCGGCCGGCCTGCACCTCCAGGTAGATGGCGCGGGAGACGATGTCGCGGGGGGCCAGATCCAGCAGGGTAGGCGAGTAGCGCTCCATGAAACGCTCGCCCTGGCCGTTCAGCAGAATGCCGCCCTCGCCGCGCACGGCCTCGGTGATCAGAATGCCCATCTTGTAGATGCCGGTGGGGTGGAATTGAAAGAACTCCATGTCCTCCATGGGCACGCCGCGCCGCAAGGCGATGGCCGGACCATCGCCGGTGAGGGCGTGGGCATTGGAGGTGATTTTAAACATGCGGCCAAAGCCGCCGGTGGCCAGCAGCACGGTCTTGGCGCGGAAGGTGTGCAGCTCGCCGGTGCCCATCTCGTAGGCCACCACGCCGCGGCAGGCGCCATCCTCCACCAGCAGATCGACCACGTGGAACTCGTCGAAAAAGTTGACGCGGTTTTTGATGCACTGCTGGTAGAGGGTCTGCAAAATCATGTGGCCGGTGCGGTCGGCGGCGTAACACGAGCGGCGCACCGGCCCTTTGCCAAAGTGGTGGGTGTGGCCGCCAAAGGGCCGCTGGGCGATCTTGCCGTCTGGGGTGCGGTCGAAAGGCAGCCCCCAGTGCTCCAGGTCATAGACCACTTCGATGGCTTCTTTGGCCATGATCTCGGCGGCATCCTGATCCACCAGATAATCGCCGCCTTTGACGGTGTCGAACATGTGCCATTCCCACAGGTCTTGCTCCAGGTTGCCCAGCGCCGCGCCAATGCCACCCTGCGCCGCGCCGGTGTGAGATCGGGTGGGGTAGAGTTTGCTCAGCACGGCTGTGCTGGCCCTGGTGGAGAGCTGTAGCGCGGCCATCAGGCCTGCGCCGCCGGCCCCCACGATCACGGCATCGTAGTTGTGGTACATGATGCACTCCTCGGATGATAGGCTAGATTCAGACGGGCTGGAAGGTAAAGAGCACCAATGCGCCGACGATCAGAAACAGCGCGCCCAGCGTCCAGAGCAGCGTCATGGCTACCACGCGCCAGCCCCGGCTGTGGACGTAATCATCGAGCACGGTGCGCACGCCGTTGAGGCCATGGATCAGGGCCAGACCCAGCAGGATGAGATCGTAGATGCGCCAGAACGGGTTGGCCAGCCGCGCAGCGGCAAAGGTATAGGTGATGTCTTCGACGTGGTTGATGATGTGCATGATGACGACGTGGCCCACCACCATAAAGGCCATCAGCACGCCGGAGACGCGCATGAACAGCCAGGCGTAGAGCTCCAGGTTGGTAGACGGTCGGATTCGCATCAACTCTCGGGTGGTCATGATGTTCCTCCTGCAACGTTAATGCAGCAGCCAGGCCGCCAGCATGACGTATGCCGCCGGCGCAAAGAGCAAAACAAACAGCACATACTCGGCGAGCATGAGCTGTTTCTGGTAGCGGTGCGCGGCATCCCACAGATCCAACACGACGATGTGCAGACCACTGAGGCCGTGATAGATCACCGCCCCCACCAGGCCCACCTCACCCAGGCGGAACAACGGCGATTGATAGATCTTGACGACAGTGTTGTAGGCGTCTGGCCCCCAAAGCAAAAGCGCCGTGTCCGCAATGTGGAAGAGCAGAAAAACCACCACTCCCAAACCGGCCAACCGGCGCCCTATCCACGAGAGCATACCCCCTGCGCCCTTGTACATGGAATCGTCCTCCTCTCGCGATGATCGGTTCCTCGAGAATTCAGGCGAGGTGAATTATACCTTTGCCACTCCGATTTGTCAACATTCCGGCAGGGTAATTGCTCAGCACGTCTTTTTTACCGCTGAAACGCCGAGGACGCCGAGTTCTTTGTCGTTGTTGCCAGGGAAGGGCCGTTCTCTGCGTGGCTCAGAACCGCCTCAGCGTTCTGTGTCTCTGCGGTGAGCAGTTACCCGGCAGATTCTATTGTCTGTGGCGATGCACCAGCCGCCGCACGCGGCGCTGGCGGATGGCCTGGCACAGGTCGGTCACGCTGGCGCAAGGGCCGTCAAAGACGGTGTAACAGCGGCCCACCTGCCACGCTTCGTGAGCGTCGCTGCCGGCCAGGGCCACCATGCCGTTGGCCTGGCTCCAGACCGCGGCCAGGCGATTGTGCTCGTCGCTGTTGCCGCCGTTGAGGGTTTCGATGGCGTCCACCAGGCGCGTCGGTTGGCCGCCGTAACGAAAAGGATGGGCCTGCACCACCACGCCATTTTCTCGATGGGCCAACGCCAGGCAGGTTTGCAGCGAATAACTCTCACCCAGCTCAGGCAGCACGGTCTCGTCCAGGCCAAAAACCAGAAAATCACCCTCGTTGAAACTGAACTCGATGCCGGGCAAGACCAACACCCCGCTTGCCGCTGCTGCCTGATGGGTGGCGCGGAAACCGGCAAAGACGCGGTGGGGATCGTGGCGCAGAGTGAGGCCATGGAACACGTGATCCGTGATGCAGATGGCATCCAGCCCGGCTTCGATGGCGGCTGTGACCATCGCTGTGGGTTGGATCTCGGAGCAGTCTGAACCGATGGCTGTGTGGGTGTGCAGGTCGATGTGCATGTATCGCTCCAGTGGAAAACGCTCGGTGTGGTATCTGGCACAGTAAGGTGCGACGCACTTGTTGTGCGTCGCACCGCTTGTTT
>JBMOMT010000067.1:0-6504 GCA_049324835.1 Chloroflexota bacterium
TCCCGCAGGCTAAAATCGTTCATCCCATGCCAAAATCTGGCTGACTGGACCCGGTAAATCTGCAAACTGTGGCGGCACAAGGAGGCATGCCGTGCCCCTACAAGAGCCTGCGGGAGGGTGAGCAGTTACAACGGGCCAACGAATTGTACCTGCAACAGGCGGCCTTGTCAAGAACAAAAAACAGCACGAAGCCAGGACCTCGTGCTGTTGTCAGAAAAAAAGGACGCGTTGGTCGCCGTGTGCTGGGCCGTCAGATCTCCAGTTCCGCCAGCCGATGCAAGATGGCGCTGGCATCGCTGTTGGCAGTTAGGCGCGTTTCCCCCACCACTTTACCATCCTTTAGGAAGAGGATACGATCGGCATAACTGGCTGCTTTGGCGTCGTGAGTGACCAGAATGATGGTTTGGCTTCGTTCGTCGCACGCCTGGCGCAGCAGGCGCAGCACTTCTTCTCCGACACGCGAATCCAGGTTGCCCGTCGGCTCGTCGGCCAGGACGATGGCCGGTTCAGTCACCAGCGCTCGCGCGATGGCCACTCGTTGCTGCTCACCGCCGGAAAGTTGATCCGGCCGGTGGGCGCGCCGTTCGGTCAAGCCCACCAGCGCCAGCAGCTCATCCACGCGGGCCTGATGCCCACGCAACGATTGGCCGTCGATGAGCAGTGGCAGCGTCAGGTTCTCCTCGGCCGATAGGGTGGGCAGCAGGTTGAAAAACTGGAACACAAAACCGATCTTGCGGCGTCGCAGCAGCGTCGCCTGTTTATCCGACAGGGCTGAAAGCCTCTGATCGTCCAACGTCACCTCGCCGGAAGTGGGGCGGTCCAGGCCGCCCAGCAGGTGCAGCAGCGTGCTCTTGCCGCTGCCCGAAGGCCCCATCACTGCCAGGAACTCACCGGCCTCCACGATCAGGTCCACGTCTGCCAGGGCGGTGACGGTCGTCGCACCCATGCGATAGTGTTTGTTCAAGTCTCGTGCTTGCAGGATTGCCATTTTGACCCCCTCACTCACTCCTCATTGCCTCCACCACGTTGACCCTTGCGCCGCGCCAGGCCGGCCACAGTCCGGCCAGGAGCGGTACAGCCAGGGCGATGACCGCGCAGGTTACGATTGCCTCGACAGGCAAGATGTAGGGGAATTCGTAACCGCTCACCGAGGCGCTGCCGGTCACGGCGAAATACGAGAGCCACACGCCCAACCCCATGCCTATCACACCGCCCAAGACGCCCAGCGCTGCCGCCTCGGCCAGGATGAGGCGCAGCACCTGGCCCTGGGTCATGCCCAGCGAGCGCAACATGCCGATCTCGCGCCGCCGCTCCAACACATTCATCAACAGCGTGTTGGCCACGCCCAGGGCAGCGACGGCCACCCCCACCAGCACCATCGTGTTGTACAGGGCCGTCATCTGCTCCGCTTCCTGGGCCACGCGGGCGCGAAAGTCGCCGAGCGTCTCGAAACGTAGGTTGTAGGTGTCGCCCCAGCGCTCCAGGATTTGTTGGCCGACGGTCGCCGGATCGTGGCCCGGCGTCACGTGCACGGCATAGATGGTCGGTTCGTCGGTGCCAAAGTAGCGCCGCGTATCCTCCCAGGTGCTCTGCACGGTGTAGCCGCTGGCCGACATGTCCAGCGTCACCCCGGCAACCTGGAAATCCACCGGGCCTTGTAGCGTTCGCAGCCGGATCGTATCGCCCACATCGAGGCCGTACCATTCCCGCAGCGGGCTGGCGATGAGCACCGCCCCGCCTTCCGCCAGTCGCGCCACGGCATCCGTCTGGTTGCCGCCGTCCGCTGCAAACAGTAGCTCGAACTTGTCCGCCCGCCGCAGGTCAAAGGCGGTATAAACGATGGCCACTTCGGGCGCATTTGGATCGGGCGGGATGAGGCGCGCCGGCAACGGCCTGCCCCCGCCGACGATCTCGACCTCCGGCAGCGTTTCGAGCTCGGCGCCCAGGCTGTACGGCATGGGCTGCGGGCTGTAGACCCACAGATCGGCGGAAAGCGTTTTTTCGGTGTATTCCAGCCCCAGGTGTTTGCCGCTGTCGGCGACCGCCCAAATGACGATCACCGAGGCCAGGCCCAGCGTCAGCGCGCCGGCGGTGAGCGCCGCCCGGCCCGGGCTGCGGGCCAGGTTGCGCCCGCCCAGCCGACCTTCCATGCCCAACAGGCCCAGGGCGGCGCCGGCCAACCGCTCCAGGGGTGGGATGATCGCCGGCAGCAGCAGCGCCACGCCGACCATCAGGCACACCAGCAGCAGGTAGGTCAGCTCGAACCGGACGATGGCAGGCTGGACGATGTAGGCGATCATCAGCAAGAGGCCGGGCACCGTCAGCAGCAGCCCAACGGTCACCTGCCGTCTGGAGACGTGCCCATCTCCATGCCGCCGCTGCTGGATCGTCTCGACCACCGGCAGCCGGGCCGCCTGCAAGGCCGGGGCCAAGCCCGCCGCCAATGCCACCACCACGCCCAGCACCAACCCCGAGACGATGTGCTGGGGCAGCACGACCAGCCCGGTCAGCTCGTTGCTCACCGTGGCGCTGGCCATCTCACGCATGCCAGAGGCCATGCCCAGGCCGAGCAGAACTCCCAGGCCGGCGCCCATCGATCCGAGCGTGGCGGCCTCGGCCAGCAGTTGTCCAACGACCTGACCGCGACTCGTGCCCAACGCCCGCAGCAAACCCACCTCGCGGCTGCGCTCGGCCACGGTCATGGCAAAGGTGTTGTAGATGAGAAAGCCACCCACCAACAGCGAGAGAACCCCGATGAAGCCCATCGCCGTCACGACCGTTTGCAGCATCTGATCCACCAGCGCGCCCTTGCTGGCCGGGTGAAAGATACGAAAGCCATCACCCAACACCGTTTCCAGGTTCGCCTTCAGGATATCGGTATCCATGCCCGGCGCGGCGACTACGTCGATCTGATCCAGCCGGTCGGGTCGCTGAAAGTGGCGTTGCGCCGCAGCCAGCGTCGTCACCCCCACCTGGCCGCGGTTGAGCCGTCCCAACCCCTCGGCGGCCAGCAGCCCGATCACCCTGAAGCGGACCTGGCTGGTGGGCGCTACCAGCTCCAGGGTGTCGCCCGGCTCCAGACCCAGTTCATCGGCATACCGTTCGGTCAGCAGGATGATGTCCTCGCCGGAGGCGTTCAGGTCCTCTCCGGCTGCCAGACGGTAGTGGCCCATGTCGCGGCTGGCGGCGGGGTCCAGGCCGTAGAACACCGCCCCGGTAAAGTTTCCTAAAGCGAACGAATACTTCCAGTCGCTCAGTTGCGCCGTGGGCAGGGTGATGACCTGCACCAGTGGCGCGACAGCTTCCACCCCCTCGGCGGCCTGCATCTGTTCCAGGATGGAGGCGTCGAACCCGCCGCCGCTCACGATGCCGGCCATTGCATCGGTGATGCTGAGATCCGCCCGGCCCGCTGCCTGGTCGAACATGTTGGCCAGCGAGCGAACGGCGCTTTCACGCACCACCCCCACGGCGACCATCACCGCCACGCCCAGGGCGATGCCCAACAGTGTCAGGGCGGTGCGCGCCTTGCGCCGCCCCAGGTTGCGTAGACTCGGCCGCAGCAGGCCCCATTGCAGAAATCGTTTGACCGAGATTTTCATGGGTTCATTCCCCCCCCAACAGTTCTTCACAGCGATCCAGCCACTTGAGATCCGCCTCCAGATGCAGCGCGCCGCCCTCCAGCAGCAGGGCAGTGTAGGGATCAGACTGTGCGTCCACCCCGGCGCGCAGGTCGTTGATCTGGTGTAACACCTGCAAGTAGGCCTGGTATTGATTCCAGATGAGCGCCTGCACGTCACTTTTGCTCAGCCGGGCGAACACCAGCTTGACGTAAAACTCGTCCTTGAGGCGGCGCGGCTGGCGCACCGGCTCGGTTAACCAGCGGGCGAACTCTTGCCGGCCGGCTTCGGTGATGGCATATATCTTGCGCGCCGGACCGCGCCCCTCCTGCTCCTGACCCTGAAACGCCACCAGATCGTCGCGCTCCAACAAGCGCAGGGTGTTGTACACCTGGCCGATGTTCAGGTCCCACAATGTGCCGACCTGTTCCTCGAAGGCGCTCTTGAGATCGTAGCCGTGCATGGGGGCTTGAGCCAGCAGGCCCAGCAAGGCGTGTTTGATACTCATGGGTTTCTTTCAAGCCGGTTTCAGAATGGAATGGCTACATACCTGGTTAATATATACCTGGTTAATATTATACTCGAAACCTGATCTTTTGTCAAGAGGGTCTGTGATGGTGTGGCTTGCAGGGTGTTGACTAGGCGCGGAAGATTCTTGCATGGCCCTGAAACAGACACTTGGGATCCGTAAAAATATAAATTCCCGTGTCACCCTGAGCGAAGCGAAGGGTCTCGTTCTACTCAAACGGGATTCTTCGCGCCCTTACAGGCGCTCAGAATGACAGTGGCGGAAGTTATTCTTTTACAGACCCTTGGGGTGTGTGGGAGCGCGGCATGCTGCGCCCCGCTCCAGGCGTCGAGCCGTTCGAGTTGGCCTACCACAGGGAGCGGGGCGCTTTTGTATTTGCCCGTCCGAGCGTATACAGACGGCCAGGAGCAGGCCGCGCCATGTTTCAAAGCCTCGTCCGCGCGCGGCATAGTGAGCCGGGCGGAATTTCTGGCGGGCAAGGAAACACGTGGGACACCGCCACCCGCAACCCCAGGTTGTTGTTCCAGTTGTTGGGATTGTTCCTGTTACGGTTGGCGCAGCGGGCATTGTTTCGATTGTTGTTCCACGACCCGCCGCGCACCACGCGGTGACCTGGCCTGTCCCTGCATCGACGGCGGTCAACCTGCCGTTTTTGCTGACGCTTTGGGATTTCGCCAGCCGCCCATCAACTTGCCAATTTCGGTGACCATACGGCTTGCATGGGCGTACTGGCCTGGTTTGAGCCAGCCGAGTTCATGAGCCAGGCGCAGATAAAAACGAACTTTGGCCAGGGTGATGTCTGCGGCAGCCAGGATATCGGCCTGTCGTGCACCGTGGCTCAGAGCGGCTTCGATGATCCGTTCTTGAAAGTCCAATGCTGCATCTTGCAGGCGTTTGGTGAGCGTGAAGCGTTGGCTACGCGGAAAGTTCATCGTGTGGGGCAGGAGCCACAGAATGAAATCGTGAGTGCGGGCAAAGATGGGTGATTCTTTCAACGTTGCGCCTCTTGCAGGTGCAATGCACCTGCAGGAATGGGATGGGCAGCGAACAGCGCCCGGCGTAGTCCCCAGGTATCGCCGTGTTGCACGTGGCTCACCCAGCCTTGTACCGAGGCGTGTAGCCGCTCCAGTTCAATGTCTCCCCGGCGATAGGCGGTCAATAAACGCTTGAACCGCCTTTGAAAGAACACCCCCTTGCGCCGTTTGAGGCGGCGGTGGGTTGGAAAGACGGTAAATCCCAAAAAGGGAATGCCTTCTGTCACCGGGCGGGGTTGAGCGCGGTGTTCGTGCAAGGTCAGGCGCAAGCGGGCTGTGTGTTCCACGACCGCGGCTCGCCATGTGTTGAGCCGGCTTTTGTCGTCGGCGAAAAGGAGGAAATCGTCCACATAGCGCAGGTAGGCCGGGCATTTCAGTTCGCGCTTGACCAGGTGGTCGAGGCTGTTGAGGTAAACGTTGGCCCAGAATTGTGAGGTCAGGTTGCCGATAGGCAGCCCCCGTGGGCGAAGGGCAGCGAAAAGGCCCTGCCCTGAGCCCCGCCCTGAGCGGGACGGAGGGCCTGTCGAGGGGTCGTCGCCGGGGAACCAGTGCATGTCATAGGCTTCCGAGAGGACGCCCACACCGCTCTCCAGGATACGATCCATGAGCCACAGCACGTTGGCATCGGCGATGACGCGGCGCAGGGTATTTTGCAGAATGGCATGATCGATGCTCGGAAAGAACTGGCGCACATCGCACGGCAGCACGTAGCGATAACGGCGGGCGAATTCCTGGCAGCGATCCAACGCCCGATGGGTGCCTTTGCCCTTGCGGTTGGCATAGCTGTCGTGGATGAAACGGCGCTCGAAAAGCGGCTCGATGACCTGACACAGGGCGTGGTGCGCCACCCGGTCGCGAAAAGGAGCGGCCGAGATGAGGCGGCGCTTGGGTTCGTGAACGTAGAAACTGTCGTAAGAACCGGGTTGGTAAGTGTGGGCTATCAGCTCGTCTTGCAGGCGCACCAGGTTGCCTTCCAGGTCCCATTCGAAAGCGGCCACTGCTTGCCGTCCCCTTTTGCCTTTGCGCGCCTGGCGGTAGGCCTGGTAGAGATTGTCCCAGGCACATACCTGGGAATAGAGGTTTTTGTAGGTTTTCATGGCTCCTTTCGTGCTCTCCTTGCCAGGGAGGGCTTTTGGTGGAATCCCAAACTTGTTTGGGATTCCACCCCGGTTTCTTTCGTTACTGCTCAGCCTACCCTCCCGCAGGCTAAAATCGTTCATCCCATGCCAAAATCTGGCTGACTGGACCCGGTAAATCTGCAAACTGTGGCGGCACAAGGAGGCATGCCGTGCCCCTACAAGAGCCTGCGGGAGGGTGAGCAGTT
>JBMOMT010000068.1:0-46111 GCA_049324835.1 Chloroflexota bacterium
CGGTTCCTTCTAGCCCGGCCACTCAAAGTGGCTGGGACGGGAGCGTGCGTCTCGCTCCCAAAACTGAGCCTTGAATATCTGTTATTGTTAACGTCCTTTGCCCTCACGGGCTACTGCAAAAGTCGAGCTGTGAGACGAGAAATCATCTTTCCAGCGAACACCTGGCCTTCACTGCGAGCCTATCTGCTGGATCAGGGAGGTCAGGAGCAATTGGCCTTTCTTCTTGCCGGTGTGGCACGAGGACCGGATTGGCTCCGGTTGTTGGTGCGAGAAGCTGTGCGGGTCCCCGCTGAAGCACTTGAACGGCAGACGCACACTCACTTGGTTGTGAAGCCAGACTTTTCCCAGGCAATCTTGCGGCATTGTTTCGAAGAGGGTCTCAGTCTGATTGAGGTTCATAGTCACCCTTTCGCACAGCGAAACGTGGCGTTCTCAGCCACCGATCTGGCTAACGAGGAGAAAAAGTTCCGCTATGTGGCCCAGCGGATCCCGCAAGTCTATCACGCCACAATGGTGATCGGCCAGAGTGACCAGGATGCCCACCTGTGGGATCAACGACGCCGGCGTGTTGTTGCGATTGATCGGGTACGATTGTTGGACACCCCGATCACCGATCTGATTCCGAATTCCAGCTCGCGTTTGGATACAGAATCTGGCAACCCCGCACCCTGGCTGGCTCGTCAGGTACTCGCTTTTGGAGAGGCTGGGCAGAAACGGCTTCAAGCTGTGCATGTAGGAGTAGTGGGCTGTGGCGGTACTGGTGCTGCTGTGGTGCAAATGTTGGCCCATTTGGGCGTGCGGCATTTGGTGCTTGTGGATCCCGACACGGTTGAATTAACCAATCTTAACCGGCTGGTAGGTGCCACGCGAAGCGATGCACGCCGCGGCAGATTCAAGGTGCACGTTGCCAAACGGCTGGTGCGGCGAATAAATCCGACAGCCCGAGTGCAGGCGTTATCTATGTCGGTGAGTGCCCCTGAGGCTCTGGCAGTACTGAAAGGAGTAGATCTGCTGTTCGGTTGCACCGATAGTCACGGCAGCCGGTTGATCTTGAATCAATTGGCTGTGCAATATCTGATCCCCTACCTGGATACCGGGGCCGGTTTGCGAGTTACCCCTGATGACCATTTTGAGGCTGCTGGTGGTCAGATACGATTGATAATGCCTGGCAGCTTTTGCCTGGCTTGCATAGATGGGATTGACCGCCTGCAGGCGGCGCAAGACCTGATGTCATCTCTGGCACGGCAACGTCGGATAGCCCGGGGCTATATCCAGAATGCCGATCTACCAACGCCAGCGGTGCTCTTTCTGAACAACATCTTGGCATCTCTGGCTGTGGCTGAATTCGTCAACCTCTGGACCGGCTTCCGGGCAGCGGCACCATTGCTCTACTTCGATCTACTCCACTCACGACTGACTCCCGCTGCGGCGGAACGCCAGAGGCTGTGCATTGCTTGCGGTGAAGGAGGTAACCTGGCACTAGGTGATTTGGAACCATTGGCCTGTGTAGGGAGTGAAAATTTGTCCGATACTGTGCCAGTTCTCCAGCAGGGAAAGGAGGTGGTGGAGCATGGCCAGACCAATACCGATTAACGAAGCTGGCTTGCGGCGTGGTCGCCGACATTTTGATGCCGCGGTTGCCACTCCGACCATAGGGGTTGCCCCGCGGGTTCCCCCGACGATTGCCCCAAGAGTCTCCGCCGGTCGTTCGGCGCTCAACGGGCAATTCCTGTTATTGGTCAGCGCTCTCTTGGGCGGGTTGGCCGTTGTGTCCGGGCTGGGGTTGTGGCCAGCGATCGGCGTGAACAACCTTGGGCTGGATGAGAAAGGCACGTTTTACTTGCTGGTGAGTGGTGCCTACCTTCTGGCAACCAACGTCTACGCAAGCTGGAAGACGCGGATGCTGCACAACCCAAGCGGTGCGCCGTGGGATGCTCGCCTTATGGCCTACGTGAATCTTGCCTTGGGAGGATTTGTCATCGCGATGCTGAGTATGGCTGTCCTGGCTGTTGTAGCACTCATCGCCGCCATGGCCTGGTTTGGGGCTCTCATCCTGGGCAGTACGGGAGGTCAGTCAGGGGAGTGATATGGTGGAGGTTCAGATGGGACTGGAGGTGTATTATCCTCAAGATATCCGCAATGCGCTGCTTGCGGCGGAACAGGCCGTCAACGTTGTCGCCGGTGCTGTTGGCAACCTGGAAGAACCGTTTGCGGCAGGCTTTGTGCTCGGCTACTGTGCCGCACTGTCCACAATTGCCTTAGTCGGTGGGGAGTTCGCCGGCCGTGTAGCGCGTCTCACCGTAGGGGTAGTAGCCCTGCCGCGAGTGCACCGCACCGGCGGCCGTCGTCGCCAGGCTGGTGCTGCCCAGGCCTGCCCTGAGTCCCTCGACAAGCTCGGGACAGGCTCTGACGAAGGGTGGTCGCCGTGGAGATAGCCTGTCCTGGCAGATAGGTCAGGGTATGCTGAGCCATCTGGAAGGGGAGCGATGTTATGCCCATCGTCACGCTCCTCGAGAGCGTGGCTGAAACGGATTGTGTCTATCCAAAAAGTGGAAAGAAGCACCACCGCAGCGGCTTGTCTATCAGACGTTTTCGCCGTCAGTCGAAGCAGGCTTGCGACTGATACGAATGTGTCCAGGCTGCACGACGACAAAGGCGTTGAGGAGATGCCTGCCCTGGTCTTGCACCACTCGTCTGATACCCTGAACCAGAGCCTGGCGGGCATTGCCAGGGAAGCGGATCAGAATGACGCCGGCCGAGTCGGCGTGGCTCACATAGACCAACCAGCCAAAGTCTTTGTCCTCTGTCAGCAGAATCCGCTCTTCTCGCCTGGCCTGTTCGATCAACTCGCGGTCGTCAGAACGCTGCGTGACCTCGCTCACAGCCACAACATCGTGCCCCTCGGCGCGCAAAGTGCGCACGACGGCAAAATCGCAGCTTTCGTCGGCCAGAAAACGCAGAGTAGGGCCATCCATCAGGCGGCCTGCAAGACGATGGTTTCGTGAGCCAAGGCGTCGGCGGCGTAAGCCAGGGCGGCCCGGATGTCTGCCTGTGTCAGGCGCGGGTAGGCATCCAACAAGTCGGTTTCCGTGGCTCCCTCGCCGAGCTTGCGAAGGATGATTTCGACGGGAATGCGTGTGCCACGAATCACCGGCTTGCCCAGCATGACGTCAGGGTTGATTTCGATGCGCTCTGTGGGTATAGGGGGCATTGAATTCCTCCGGTCTCATTGCTGGTGTGGTATTCTAGCGGCGATTGTAACACAGACGGAGCGATCCTGTCAAGATACCCTCCACGGTGCGACGACGGCGATGGCCGGGGTGAGCGCTAACGGTGGGCGACCGGCTGCCGGGCTATCCTTCTGCCCCGCAGCCGGAAGGCCACAAGCCCCAGCAAGCCCCCGGCCAAATCAACGCCGATGTCCAGCCACTCATCGGCGCCGGGCAGCCGACCCAGGTAGAACAACTGAAAGCTTTCTTGCCCCAGGGCAATGACCAGAACCAGCACGAGCGCCAGGCTGAGAGGATGGCGGCGGATCGTTGGAGAACCGGCTCTCAACAAAAGCCCGGCCAGGAGATAGACCAGCACGGCGTAGAGCATGGCGTGCATCACGATGTGAACCCACAGCGGGCCAAAGACGGTGTCGAACGCCCGGCGATAGACATCGGAATACCGGGCGAGCCAGCCAAAGGGGAACAGGATACCGATGATCCAGCCGAGCAAGATGAGTTTACTTCTCATGATTTCCCTCCGAACCGGCAGGCTGCTCTCAGTGAGCCTCGCCGTAAGGGCAGAACGACTGCTACATTGCTCATCAAGATGGTACTGCCCAGACCTGCCCTGAGTCCCTCAGTCCCTGGCCTGAGGATTAGGCCTGACGAAGGGTGGTCGGGATGCAGGTAGAACAGACCGATGTTGGCCGTGTCGAGGTCTCCGTGCACGCGCACAGCCCGCCTTGGCACCAGGTCTGGGGCGGGCGTGATGGCTTTCTTGCAGCCGAGATGGCAAGCTCGATGCGTTGTAGTATCCTATGCGACGAGTGATCTGTATTCAGTCACGCTGGAATACCGGGTTGCTGATGGTTAGATTGTCGGGGTCGCCAACCCGCCAACCCATCTGCACCAAGGACAGCTCCCCCTTGCATACCCGAGGGTACAGATAGATGTACCCAAAGTCTGGGTAGAGCACTCCACTTCCTATTCCTTCGGGCCTTGGTTCGGTAGACTCCTGGTATTCCTGGATCCGAAGCAGGTCGACAGTCTGCGGTTTGAGTATCATCTGGATGGTGCTATTCGCTTGGGCAATGCCTTCGGCAAAGTACTTCATCCCTTCCATGCGCAGCTTGGGCCCATCTGGAGCATCAGTGATCAGCTCCCATTGATAGAGGGGGCTCGTGTATGAGTACGTCTCAGACATGAACACCTGCTGATATGTCCCATCCCCATGCAACAGTATTGTTTCCTCCCCCTCCATCAAGTAATCCTCTCGCCGCAGCTGTGAACACCATTGCCAGGCAGCGATTTCATCTATATGTCCGCCCAGACCTACCATTGGCTCACACTTCGACAGAGGCATTGGCGTGGCATCCGGCGCTACGAGATAGGGAGTGGTACCAGTCACGACGAGTGAGCCCTCAATGGGGTCTGATACGCCATAGGGCTCAGAAGAATACGATATCCGCCATTGGCCGAGCAAATCTTGCTCACTGATACGCTTCGGAACCTTGCACGGCCCATGGAAAGTGATCCCAAGACACGCTGACATCAGAGCGCCTAGCAGAATGACTGTTGCCAGCGAAAGCACTATGCTAATGCTAGTTCGTCTCATCAACATAGATCACCTCCATCCAGGTGTAGTATTGCCACAGCGTGCCGCCAGGGCCTGGGGAAAAGCGCGGCTCGTTTTCACGGGTTGAGTGGCTAGTAAACGGAATGCGGGTTCCTGACTGCCACCCCGTGTCGTTAATCACCCTGACCTCCACTAGACGTCCCGGACCATCATACCCTTCCTGATTCCTGAACTCAACGTAATAGCCGCCAAGGAACGACCCAGACCAGTCGTCGTTGAACACTGCCTTGGGTGTTTCTATGAAGAACTCACTATCGAACTTGTGCTCGTAGGCATCTTTGTCGATGCCCACCATGTCTTTGCCTCCACCCTCCTTGAATGCTGCTCGAGCTTCCTGAACACCCTCATCTCGAATCAGATGCTGAGTGATCTCGCTTTCGTCGCCGAGTATCCGGATTTCATCTCCCCGTTCGAAATACCAGTCAACTGTGAGACTCAACGCCTCTGTAGCATCGCCTCTTACTTCTCGATAGATGCCATAGACCACAGGCACTCCGATTTGAGGATTGGTCCAAAGGGGCTTGATGTATGGGTGGTTCAGAAAGTCCCGCATCGCCTGCCAAATGGGCGGATTTGGCCGATGTCCACCGGGAAGCTCAGTGACGTAATGCCCGCTGGGGTCGGTGTATTTGAGCGGATTCCCCAGGACATAGCTGTACCTGTTGAACGATTGTGGCGCCGCCGGGTTGGGGATGATGGTATCGGCGGAGAGGAAGCGGCCCAGGGCGGGGGCGTAGAAGCGGGCGTGGTAGTCGTACAGACCTATTGTAGCATCGTTGCGCTGGCCTGTAAAGTGGAAGTCGGTGGGGAGTTCGCCGGCCGTGTAGCGCGTCTCACCGTAGGGGTAATACCCTTGTCGCGAGTGCACCGCACCGGCGGCCGTCGTCGCCAGGCTGGTGGAGCCGAGATGATCCCCGTGGAGATAGTATACCACGCTTCCTTGCCGCATGGCAATTCTTTGGCCGTTGAAGTGGTAGTACTTGGTGACCTGCACCACAGCGGTGGTGGCCTCGACCCAGTCGCCGGGGTTGCCCACGTTATCGGTGGCTTGCACGCGGAAGGTGTAGCTGTGGCCGTACTCGCCGGCGTACTCGTAGCTGGTGGCCTGGGTATCGGTGAGCAGGCGCTGCCATTCGCCGCCCTGCCCTGAGCCCTGAGCTTGTCGAAGGGTCGAAGGGTCTACACGCACCTGCACGTCGTAGCCCGCCACGCCGGAGCCGGCGCCATCGCTGGCCGTCCAGGTGATGGGGATGGTGGGCGTCGTCATACGGCGGGGGGCGGAAATCTGGGCCTCGGGGCCGGTGGTGTCGATGTAGACGGGATAAGCGTCGCTGTCGCCGCGATAGCCTGACGTGTCCGAGATGCTGAATCTCACCCAGTTCAACGTGCCCGAGTCCTGGCTGAACGGCACAGCGGCGGCGGTGATGGTCTGGGTCAGCGTCGTGCTGGTGGAACCGGTGCAGGTGCAAGACACCGTGTTCCAGCTTTGCCTGTCATCGGTCGAGTACTCGCACACCGCCGAGCCCACATCCAGGCCGGGGGCCGCATCGCGCACCTGGACGCTGACGGTGGGTGTGTGGTCGGCCACCCAACCCACCGGGCTAAAGTTGCTCCACCCGCCGGGGGCAGAGGAGTTGATCTGCACCGTGTAGGCGCCGCTCGTCCCCAGACGGCCCATCTGGTCCTCGATGCGGAACTGCACCCGGCTCAGCATGCCTGAGTCCTGGCCGAAAGGCACGGTGGCGGTGATGGTTTGAGTGAACGTGGTGCCATCGCTGCCGGTGCAGGACGCCGCCAGCCAGCCGCTCCAGTTGACCCCGCCGTCGGTCGAGAAGCGGTGCTGGGCCGTGCTCACCGCCAGGCCGACGCCCAGGTCGCGCACCTCGATGCTGACGGTGGGCGTGAGGTTGTTCGTCCAGCCGAGCGGGCTAAAGCCGTCCCAGTCTCCCGGCGGCGCCTGGTCGAGCACGATGGTGTCGGAGGACTCGTTGCTCTCGTTGCCGGCGGCGTCGCGGTACTTGACGTACACCGTGCGCTCGCCCTCGGCGTCGCGCAGTTGCCAGCCGCTGCGGGTCGTGGCGTAGGGCTCCCAGCCCGACCAGCTTTCCCCATCGTTTCTGAAGCACATCTGTGTCACGCCAGAGCCGGGCGAGGGGTCGCTGGCGGAGAGGTGCAACGTCACACTGCGGCTGTCCGTCCAGGCCGCGCCGTTGTTGATGGTGACGCTGCCGCCCGGCGGGGTGTTGTCCACGTTAAAGTTGCGGGTGAGCGGTGTGCTTTGGGTGCTGTTGCCGGCCACGTCGGCGGCATAGATGCCGACGGTGTGCGAGCCGTCGGCAGGATTGTTCACGTCGAAGGACCAGGGAGAGCTGCTGCCCAGTGCGTTCCAGTCGCCCCCATCGATGCGCCACCGCGTGCCGTCCACGCCGCTGGTGCGGGCGTGCTCGGCGGTGGTCACGCGGAAGGCAATCCGCGTGCTCAGGTTGCCCCGGATGAGTGTGTTGAGCACCTCGGCCTTGGAGTTCTGCGTCGCCAGCACGACGACCAGGCCAAAGGCGCGGCCTTTGCTCACCAGGCGGATGAGGTCGGTGTAAAAGGCGCTGCGCAGCCCGGCCTGGAGGGCGATGTCGGTCACTTCGTCCACGATCAGCAGAAGCAGGGGTAGTGGCTCATCTGCAACCCGGTTGTAGGCCGCCAGGTCGCGGGCCAGGACGCCGGCGAACAGCGCCCGGCGGCAGTCGAGCTCGGCCAGCAGGCGGGCGGTGAGCGCCGCCGCCTCGTCCACCTCGGTGGCGATGGGGGCGAACAGGTGCGGGATGCCGGCGTAGGCCTGGAACTCGACCTGCTTGGGATCCACGATCGCCACCTGCAACTCCTGGGGCGTGTGAGCCATCAACAGCGCCACGAGCATCGTGTTGAGCCAGGTGGACTTGCCGCTGCCCGATTCGCCGCCGACCAGGATGTGGCTGCGCCCCAAAAACCTACCCCTGAAAGACCTCTCTTCCCACTTGGGCACAGCTCAAGGATAATGCTTCGGCTGAGCCGTTCCCTCTACCTTGTTACATAAAAAAGCTCCCGTCCATATGGACGGGAGCTTTTAACAGCCAGCGGGTCTGCCGCCTCAACCGGCCTGAGAGCGGGTGGTGGGATTCGAACCCACGACAACCTGCTTGGGAAGCAGATGCGCTACCACTGCGCCACACCCGCTGACAGGACAGATTATATCACACTCGTTACACTCACGCAAGTTGTTCAACCACCATCCCCACTGGCGTATCCCAATTTACGCTCTGGCGGCAGAATTTGCACATTTGACTCATTCGTGTTATAATATGCACCGCTCGGCTATAGAAGTTTTTGTCGAAAAGTGGGCCCCCCCACTTTTCTTGTTGTCAGGGGAATTTTCGCCGCGCATGCACCACTAGCTCTCAGGAGACGCAAGTTGAAAAACCAGTTCATCATTGCGCTGAATCAGGTCTGCAGCGAACGAAATTTGCCGCAAGAGGTCGTGCTGGAAACCATCGAGGTGGCTCTGGTCTCGGCCTACAAGCGCAAGTTCGGGTCGCAACCCAACATCGTCGCACGGATCGATCTGGAAAGCGGTCAGTCCCGTATCTACAAGGAAAAGCTGATCGTCTCAGAAGTCGAAGACGAACGTTTCCAGATCACGCTGTCAGAAGCCCGAACGCAAGACCCCGAAGTAGAATTGGGCGAGACGATCCTCATCGATAGCACGCCCCATGACTTTGGCCGCATTGCTGCCCAAACGGCCAAGCAGGTTATCTTGCAGCGCATCCGTGAGGCAGAACGTGATGCTCTGTTCGATAGCTACGCCGACCGCGAGGGGGAGTTGATCCACGGCACAGTGCAGAGTGTATCGCCACAGGGCGTCACCCTCAACCTGGGCCGTACCGAGGCATCGCTGCCGCCCAACCAGCAGATCCCTAGAGAACGGTATCGCGTCAACCAGCGATTACGCGCCTACGTGCTGGAGGTGCGCCGTTCGAATCGTGGGCCACAGATCATCGTTTCTCGCTCGCACCGCAACATGCTGCGTCGCCTGCTGGAGCTGGAAGTGCCAGAGATCTTTAACGGCATCGTCGAGATCAAAGCCATCGCCCGTGAGGCAGGCTCTCGCTCCAAAGTGGCCGTGGCCGCCACCCAGGAGGGGGTAGACCCGGTAGGCTCTTGTGTGGGCATGCGCGGTATCCGCATTCAGAACATTGTCAACGAACTGGGCGGTGAAAAGGTCGATGTGGTGGGCTGGAATGCCGACATGGCGGTTTTTATTGCCAATGCGCTGAGCCCGGCCAGAGTTTCTCAGGTATTGTTGGACGATATTTCCGGTTCGGGCAAAACGGCTACCGTCATCGTGCCAGACGACCAGTTATCGTTGGCCATCGGTAAAGAGGGCCAGAACGCCCGCCTGGCGGCCAAACTCACCAACTGGCGCATCGACATCAAGAGCGTTTCCGAAGCCGCCGACGATCTCGTGCGCCGTAAACAGGAGCGCCAGCGTCGCGAGGCGATGGCCTCCAAAGACCTGCTGGCTATGGCCGAGGCCATTCTGATGGGCAAAGACCTGACAGACCTGGACGAATTGACCGGCCCGGTGGCCCTCGAAGACCTGGAACTGAGCGCTCGCGTCGTCAATTCGCTCCAAGATAACGACATTCTCAGCATCCAGCAGTTGCTCACCTTGCTTCAGAGCGGGGAGGAAAACTTGCTGGCGCTCAGTGGCGTGGGTCCAAAATCTGTCCAAGAGATCGTCGACAGCCTGAAAGCCGCCAAACTCTGGCCCCAGCCGGCCGAAACAATCGTTACCCCTCTGCCGGCCGAACAAGAGGCCCCTGGCCTCAAAGTGATGGCCGAACAAGAGCCGGTAGACGTGGCAGAAGCAGCCAGCGAAGTCCAGGAAGAGATGGAATTGGCTGTGTCCGAAACGCCACAAGAGGCATTGATCGAAGCCGAGACGCCGGTTGTGGAGCCAGAGGCGCAGACTGTTGAAGCAGAAAAAGTTATCGAGATCGAAGAAGAGCCATCTGTTCTGGAGACGCCTGAAGAAGACCAGGAATCAAAAGAGACCACCGAGCGTCCTTTTACCATCACCTGGGTCGAAGGCCAGGAAGAAGAGGACGAAGAAGAGGACGAAGAAGAGATCAAAGAACAATCGCGCAAAAAGAAAAAACACAAACAACAGCGCCTGGTCTACGACGAACAATTGGATCGGATAGTAGCCCGCCGCAAACGCAAGCCGGGCAGGCATCGCCGAGATTGGGAGGACCCCGAATGACCCGCCGCAAACACATCCCGCAGCGAACCTGCATTGGCTGCCGGGAAGTGGGCGGCAAACGACAGCTCGTTCGTCTGGTGCGCACGCCGGAAGGAAGCGTCGAGGTAGACGAGACGGGCAAGCGCCCAGGGCGGGGAGCGTATCTGCACCGCCAACGCTCCTGCTGGCAGATGGCCCTGCAAAAACATTTCCTGGAGCGCGCCCTGCGCTTAGAGATGCCTCTGACAGAACAGAACCTGGACGCACTCGAAGCCTTTGCGCAAACTCTGACCGATGAATAGCCGGTGACACCACAGCACGACAATTACTCGCGGGGGGTTCACCCCGAATGTTTGGGGAACAGGGGGAAAAGGTGATGAGTCAAAGAACGGTCGAGATCCCGGAAGTCATTACCATAAGAGACCTGGCCGAAACGATGGAGATCAGTCCCATCGACGTGATCAAGCAGTTGATGAACCTGGGCATCATGGCCAACATCAACCAGCCGATCGACTTTGAAACAGCCGCCATCGTGGGCGCCGAGATGGGCTTCGATGTCAAGCTAGAAACGCCCTTTGTGCCAGAGGCCAAAGACGAAGCCCCTCGGACCCTGCGGCAGCGCATCTACGAAGCCGAAGACCCCGAGAACCTCGTACCTCGCCCGCCGGTGGTGACGGTGTTGGGCCACGTGGATCACGGCAAGACCAAATTGCTGGATGCCATCCGACACACCAACGTCCAGGAAGGGGAGGCCGGCGGCATCACCCAACACGTGGGCGCTTACCAGGTCACTGTGGATGCCAAAAAAATCACCTTTCTCGATACCCCCGGCCACGAGGCCTTTACCGCCATGCGCGCCCGCGGCGCAATGGTCACCGACATTGCCGTGCTGGTCATTGCCGCCGACGACGGCGTGATGCCTCAAACCCGAGAGGCCATCGATCACGTGCGAGCCGCCCAGGTGCCCATCATCGTGGCCCTGAACAAGATCGACCTGCCCTCGGCCAACCCGGAGCGGGTCAAACAGCAGCTCGCCGATGTGGGCCTGTTGGTAGACGACTGGGGCGGCGACGTGATCTGTGTCGAGGTTTCGGCCAAACAGCAGCTCAACGTCGAAGAGTTGCTGGAAAACATCTTGCTCGTGGCCGAGGTCGAAGAACTCAAAGCCAACCCCAACCGGTCGGCTGTGGGCACCGTCATCGAAGCTCAGATGGACCGCAGCCGGGGGGTGCTGACGACGCTGCTGGTGCAGAATGGCACACTCAACAGCGGCGACATCCTCCTGGTGGGCGAGACCTGTGGCCGCGTGCGGGCCATGCACGATGAAAAGGGCCAAAGGATTCAACAGGCGCCGCCCTCATTTCCGGTGGTGGTCATGGGGCTGTCCAGCGTGCCGGTGGCAGGCGACACGTTCCAGGTGATGGAAGACGAACGCACCGCTCGCGCCATCGTCGAAAAACGGGCAGCAGAGCGAGCCGAGCGCGAAGCACAACCCACACCGCGCCTGAGCCTGGAAGAGCTCTACGCCCGCTTCCAAAAAGGTGAGATCAAAGAACTCAACGTCATTCTCAAAGCCGACGTCCAGGGCTCTCTCGAGCCTATCGTCGATTCGTTGACCAAACTGGGCAACCAGGACCTCAAGATCAAAATCCTGCGCCAGGACACCGGCAACATCACCGAGTCGGATATCATGCTGGCGGTGGCTTCAGAAGCCATCATCCTCGGCTTTAACGTCGAAGTCGATACCGCCGCCCGGCGGGCTGCCGACGCCGGGCGGGTGGATATTCGCCAGTACAACATCATCTACAAGCTGATCGAAGACATGGACAAGGCCCTCAAGGGCTTGTTGGAACCCGAGTACCAGGACGTGCTCACCGGCCACGCCGAAGTTCGCGCCGTCTTTGCTATCTCTCGCATCGGGCAGGTAGCCGGGCTCTATATCACCGACGGCGTCGTGGCCCGCAACTCGCTGGTCAAGGTGCATCGCGGTGACAAGACGGTTTTTAATGGCCGGATATCGTCTCTCAAACGTTTCACCGAAGACGTCCGAGAAGTGCGAGCGGGCTTTGAATGTGGTCTCTCGTTGGAAGGGTTCAGAGACTTTGCCGAGGGAGATGTCCTGGAGTTTTACCAAAAACAGCGGGTGAACTAGATGGCACGCCGTCGGGTAAAACGGTTCAACGAACTGCTCCGCCAGGAACTGAGCACCTTGCTGCGGCGACGGGTCCGAGACCCCCGCCTGTCATCGGTGATCGTCACCGAGGTCGATCTGACCGCCGATCTACGCATCGCGCGGGTGTACGTGAGCCTGCTGGATGAAGATCCAGAAACAAGACAGGCCATATTGCAGGGCCTGGAAGGGGCAGCCGGTTTCTTGCGCCGGGAACTGGCCCAACTCTTGCAGGTGCGCCACACACCGGAATTGGTCTTTCGACTGGACGAATCGGCCCAATATGGCGCGCACATCGATCGGCTGCTGGACCAGATTCAACAGCAGGACACAGGCTCGGAACCGGAGCCGGTCTGAAGGACCGGCGACTGTTCCGGACGTCACATCCCATCTGTTGGATGTGCGGTTGCCAGGCCCACTGTTCTGGCTGGCAACCCGGAACCCTGTTGAGGTAACGCCCATGAGTCACAAACAACAGATCGCCTGGCAACTTCAACAGGCGGAACGACCGTTGCTCATTTGCCACTATTCTCCCGATGGCGACGCGCTGGGTTCGCTGCTGGGCCTGGGCCTGGCCCTGCAACGAAAGGGCAAACAACCGCACATGGTCTGTGAAGACCCGCCGCCGCCCACCTACGATTTCCTGCCCGGCGCGGATCAGATCCACCTTCAGCCCAACGGCGAGTACGATCTGGTGGTGAGCCTCGATTGCAGCGACACCCGTCGTATGGGCGCGCCTTACCGAAAACTCGTGGAGCAGCAGCCTGCCCTGCCCCTGCTCAACATCGATCATCACACCACCAACCTGAACTTTGGCACTCTCAACTGGATCGATGACCAGGCCGTGGCAACCGCCGAGATGATCCTGGAGCTGATCCAGACCATGGCCCTCACGCTGGATACCGACATCGCCACCTGCCTGCTCACCGGCATCGTCACCGATACGCGCGGCTTTCGAACCTCCAACGTCTCGCCGCGCGTCATGAACGCTGCCATCCACCTCATGGAAGCCGGCGCCGACCTGGCGCGCATCAACCATCTGGTCTTCAGCCGTCGCCCCCTGTCGGCTGTGCGCCTCTGGAAGTTGGCCCTGGACAACTTTCAACAGGACGGACGCATCATCTGGAGCGTGATCAGCCGCGAGATGCAAACCCAGAGCCAGTCTGAGCGTGATGGCGACGCCGGCCTGGTTAGCTTTTTGGGCGACGTCAACGAGGCCGACATCGCCGTGGTGTTCACCGAGCGGCAAAACGGCGAGATCGATGTGGGCATACGCGCCCACAGCGGCTGGAACGTGGCCCAGGTGGCGCTGGCGCTGGGCGGCGGCGGTCATCCTCAGGCTGCCGGCTGCACCCTCCAAACCTCCCTGGAGGAAGCCATCCGGGTGGTGCTGCCGGCCCTCCAGGCTGCCTGGCGAGAGCAAGCGGATCGTTGAACAGTGAGCCACAAAAGATATCCCCCACGCCCCGAACTGACCGGTATCCTGAACATCAACAAGCCCAAAGGCCCGAGCTCACACGACGTGGTCGATGCCATCCGTCGCGCTGCCCGCGTGCGCCGTGTGGGTCACGCCGGCACGTTGGATCCGCTGGCAACCGGCGTGCTGCTCGTCTGCCTGGACCAGGCCACCCGCGTTTCCCAATACCTCATGGACTCGATCAAAGTCTACCACGCCCGCATCCGTTTGGGCCAGACCACCAACACCGACGACGCCGAGGGCCAGATCGTCGCTCAAACCCCCTTGCCAGACCACCTCGAACCCAGCCACATCCGGCAGGCGCTGGCCGACTTTGTCGGCCAGATCGAACAGGTGCCGCCGCAGTACGCGGCCATCAAAAAAAACGGCGCCCCGCTATACAAGCTGGCCCGGCAGGGCGTGGCGGTCGAGCTTCCCCCGCGCCAGGTGACCATCCATACCATCGATCTACTCGAATGGCAGCCGCCGCATCTCGTCATCGACATCCGGTGCGGCCCCGGCACCTACGTCCGCGCCCTGGCCCGCGATCTGGGCGCACGGCTGGGGTGTGGTGGGCACCTCAGCGAGCTGGTGCGCACCCAAAGCGGCCACTTTGCCGTACAAGACGCCATCGAGCTGGATGATGCACTCGGTCGCCTGCGACAGCCAGACACCGGCCTGGAAAACATGCTCCACCCGATCGACGCCGCGCTGGCCGATCTACCTTGCCTGAGGGTCGATGCCGAAACCGAGAAACGTCTGCGCCAGGGCCAACAGATCCACGGCCCGGCAGCCACAGCGGTCGAGCAGCGACGCGTTTACGGCCCGGATGGTGTCCTGATAGCCATCGTACAGTACCACGCCCGCACCGGGCTGTGGCAACCCCATGCCGTTTTTGACCTGCGCCCATCGTGACAGGCGCACAGATGCAGGCCATATATGCAACTGATTGACAACCTGGAACAGGCCAACCTGGATCGTGATACGGTGCTGACCATCGGCTCTTTCGATGGTGTGCATCGCGGGCACCAACACCTGATCGGTCAGGTGCTGCGCCGGGCGCGTCAGAATCGTCTGCTCGCCGGAGTGATCACCTTTTATCCCCACCCGGTGGCGGTCCTGGCGCCGCAAAAAGCGCCGCCCTACCTCACCACCCCCGGCGAAAAAACCGCCCTGTTAAAAAGGCTGGGCCTGGACGTGATGGCCATCGTGCCCTTCGACCACCATCTGGCCCAAACCCCTGCCCGCGATTTTCTGGCCGTTCTGAAACAAAAGCTCCGCCTGCGGGAGCTGTGGGTCGGTCCTGACTTTGCCCTGGGAAAAAACCGGCAAGGCACGGCGCCGGTGCTGCAGGCCATAGGTGGAGAAATGGGCTTCAGCGTCACCGCCGTCGAGTTGCTGACGCGTGAGGGCGCTGCCATCTCGAGCACACGCATCCGCCAGCACCTGGCCGCTGGCCAGGTACGCCAGGCGGCGGCGTTGTTGGGCCGCTACCCCAGCCTGAGCGGGGAGGTGATCGTTGGCGCTCGTCGGGGACGTCAACTGGGCATCCCCACGGCTAACCTGGCCGTGCGCCCAGAACGGGCAGTGCCGGCCAACGGCGTTTACGCCGTGTACGCCGTGTTGGGTCAGGAACGCCACCCCGGCGTGGCCAACGTGGGCGTGCGACCCAGCTTTGACAACGGAGAGCGCACCGTCGAGACCCACATCCTCGACTTGGATGAAGACCTCTATGGCGTAGACCTGGTCGTCGAGTTTGTCGAGCGCCTGCGAGACGAGCAACGCTTCGACAGCATCGACAGACTCATCGCCCA
The DNA here is from genome assembly GCA_049324835.1 of Chloroflexota bacterium. GTDB lineage: Bacteria > Chloroflexota > Anaerolineae > CAYNKW01 > CAYNKW01 > JBMOMT01. The sequence goes on from JBMOMT010000068.1 coordinate 15,561, forward strand.
GATCGGGCGCGATATCGAACAGGCGAGGCGCGTTCTGGCAGGCTATCCCTCGCCCGAATAAAACGCTAGATGACCGTTCGCAGAAAGGAGACTCTCATGCGCATCTTGATCACCGGCGGCGCGGGCTTTATCGGCTCACATCTGTGTGATCGTTTCCTGGCCAACGATCACCACGTCATTGCCATGGACAACCTCAGCACCGGCAGTATCCGCAACATCGCTCATCTGGCAGGCCACGAACGCTTTCACTTTATCAAACACGACGTGACGCATTACATCTATGTCCACGGCCCGCTGGACGCCGTGTTGCACCTGGCATCGTTGCCCAGTCCGGTGGACTATTTGAACAAGCCTATCCAGACGCTCAAAGTGGGCGCGCTGGGCACACACAACGCCCTGGGGCTGGCCCTGGACAAAAAAGCCCGCTTTCTGCTGGCCTCTACCTCCGAGGTCTATGGCGACCCGCAGGTGCATCCTCAGCCGGAGAGCTATTGGGGCCACGTCAACCCGGTGGGGCCGCGCGGCGTCTACGACGAATCGAAACGTTTTGCCGAGGCCATGACCATGGCCTACCACCGTTATCACGGTGTGGATACGCGCATCGTGCGCATTTTCAACACCTACGGCCCTCGCATGCGCCTCGACGATGGCCGGGTGGTGCCCAACTTTGTCCGGCAGGCCTTGCGGGGCGAGCCCCTCACCGTCTACGACGAGGGCAGCCGCACCCGCAGTTTTTGTTACGTCTCTGACATGGTGGAGGGCTTTGTGCGGCTGCTGCACTCCTCCGAGACCGGGCCGGTCAACCTGGGCAACCCGCACGAGATGTCTATCCTCGAGTTTGCCCAAAAAGTGCTCCAGGTCACCGATAGCCAGTCCGAGATCGTCTTTATCACCCCCAAGGACGAACGCACTCAGGACGATCCCATGACCCGCCAGCCCGACATCAGCAAAGCGCGTGAGGTGCTCGGTTGGGAGCCGGTGGTGCCGTTGGAGGAAGGGTTACGCCACACCGTGGAGGATTTTCGAACGCGCCTCTGACCTCAACATAGCCAGCTTTCTGCCTCTCTCCGTAATTACCTGCGCTGTACCCTCCCGCAGGTTCGGAAGTGGCCGCCAACAGCCAAACAGGTCATCGAGGCGCACTCTGGACTGGAGATTGCGCCGAGACCTGCGGGAGGGTAGGCAGTTACCTCTCTCCAGGAGCGATGTCCCGTGCAGGGGGCATCGCTCTTTTTGACAGGATCAGCCTGGTGTGATAAAATCACCCAAGACTGACTATACGAATGAAACATCTGTGCGTTCCGTACCACCATACCCGGAGGCAGACAATGAGCGGCGAACAACTGGAGCTTTTTCCCCAGGGCCGGGCAGGCCGCGGCGAGGCGGGCGAATTCGGCCCACCACTGACCCAAATGGCGCCCCTCACCCCACACACCTCCCTGGCCGCTGCCCTGGAGCCATTCCAGAATCACATGATCCGCCAGGGCTTTTCCGACAATACCATCAAGGCCTTTTTGAGTGATCTGCGCCTTCTGGCCCGCTACGCCGGCCTGGCAACAGCCATCGACCAGATCGGCACCAAGACACTCAACGACTTTTTGGCCTGGATGCTCCACAAACGCGGCAAACCGTGCAGCCCCAAAACCTACGCCCGCCGCGTGACCACTCTCAAAGTTTTTTTCGGCTGGCTGGCTGAAAACGAGATACTGCCCACCGACCCGGCAGCGCCGGTCATCCAGCAGAGCGTCAGCGCCCCCCTGCCCGACATTCTGTTCGACGATCAGGTGCAGCAATTGTTACAAACCACCCGCCATCTGATGAGCGGCGAAAAACCAGACGCCCGGCCTCACCTGTTGGTGAGCCTGTTGCTGCAAACCGGCATCAAAAAAGGCGAGTGTATGGCCATCGAGCTGCGTCACATCGACACGTCCAAACCGGAGAACGCCGCCGTTTTCATCCGGTACGACCATCCACGCTACCGCCACAAAGAGCGTAAACTCAAGCTGCCCGCCGACTGGGTATCTATCCTGCAGCAATATCAGGCTCAGTACCGGCCACAAGAGCGATTGTTCGAGTGTACCGCCCGTAACCTGGAATACGTGCTGGACGACGTGGCCCAGCAGGCCGGACTGGCTGCCCTGTCCTTCGAAATGCTGCGTTGGACGAGCGCCGTGCGTGATTACAAGGCCGGTATGGAGCCGGATCAGTTGCGGGAAAAAATGGGGCTTTCCAAAATCAGTTGGCTGGAAACGTCCAAAAAACTGGCCATACTGGCCGGACCGGGGCTGTGACGACGCTACGGCTCGCCATCGTCTCCGCCGGCCGATGAGGGCGAAAGGGGCAGAAAAACGTTATAGGTGGCCTGATAGGCCAGATTGATGTTGAGGAATTGTTCACTCCAGCCGCCCACCACGTACAACGAGCCGTTGAGTTCGGCCACGCCCACGTTGCGCCACTGCCCGGAGACAGGCGTCTCGAAACGCAGCCAGATGTCCTTGAGCGGGTCGTACTGCTGGTTGTAAGCCAGGTAACTCTCCCAGCCGCCGCCGATGGCAAAGAGATTACGCCCGACAGCCACCAGGCCGAAACCCCCACGGCCCTCCAACATGGGCGCACAAAGCGCCCAACTTGCCTCAGCCGGGTGGTAGACCTCACAAGTCGTCAGCTCGTGCCCGCCGGCATAACCGCCCACCACATAGATGGCATCACCGAGCGCGCTCGCCGCGGCAAAGGCGCGCGCCGCCGGCATATCAGCCGCCACACTCCAGCCATCGACGCCCGGATCGTAGACGAAAACCGTCGCCACGTCCTGGTTACCATCCGTGCCGCCGAAAAGATAGAGCCGGCCACCGTGCGCTGCCAGGGCATAGGCCGCCCTCGGCGCCGGCAGAGGAGCAGCCTGAGACCACGTATCCGATGCCGCGTCATATACCTCTACCGCCGTCGTCACTTGTCCATCGAAGGCCAGCCCACCCGGCACCCATATCCGCCCATCGAGCGCCACCGCGCTCACGTTGGCCACCGGCGATGGTTTGCTGGCCCGCAGCGACCACACCCGCTGCCCAGGATCGTACGCCTCTACCACGCCGGTCACGTTGCCGCCCGGCATCTCACCACCGATGGCAAAGACGCGCCCGCTGGTCGCCGCCACTGCCAGCCGCCCGCGGGCAATCGAGAGCGGCACCTCCTCACGCCAGCGCGATGGCAAACTGCGCAGCTCCGCCAGGGTCACCGGCCCCGGGTTTTCCGCCAGCGGGTCCGGCAAGCTCTCTTCCACCGACGCCGGCCGGGGCCAGGTCCAGGCCAACGCCGCGAGAGCCACCATCAACACGGCCAGCAGAAAGGCCCGCTGCCAGCCAGCGATGGGCAAAACCACTTCCACGAGCGGGCCATCGGCCTCTGTCACGGCCTGATCGGGCTGTGGCTCCAGAACGATCTCTTCTGCCATACCCGCCACTGCCACCCAGCCCTGACGCACAGCCACCATGGTGGCCTCGGTGCGAGAGCTCACCTCCAGCTTGGCAAAAACGTTGCGCAGGTGCACCTTGACAGTATTGGCGCTGATAAACAATTCACGCGCGATCTCTTTGTTCGATAGCCCTTCCGCCACCAGACGCAGGATCTCGATCTCGCGCTCGCTGAGGACGTTCAGTTCTTCTTCAGACATCGGCCGCTTCCTTTGGGTGCTGGCACAGCAGCGTTATTATCCCATAAAAGCCGGTGCAGATCAAATTGGAATGTATTTCACTTTTGGGGCAGTCTATCCTCCCGCAGGTTCAGTCGGGGCCAGTTGCACCCAAGTGGAGTCGCGGAATGGGAGGAAACGACTTTTGTGCACCAAAAACCTGCGGGAGGATGAAAACTCACCCCCAGGCTGAACTGCACCCATCAAATTGCAGCCGATTGACCTTTCATCCAGGATGGGCTATAATCTCTGCATGGCGGCAAAACCGTTCCACCCCCTGACGCGATTCGAGGCCCTGGCCGAACGTCTGCTCGAAGGCGGCTTCACCCGGCTCTTTGGCAGCCGTATTCACCGCGCCGAACTGACGGAGCAGCTCAGCCGCGCCCTGGAAGACCACAAAATCGCCGGGCCAGACGGTGTGTGGCTGGCGCCAGACGATTATCAGATCCAGCTTCACCCCACCGATCTGGCCCGCCTGGGTGAACGGCCAGCCCACGCCGAGCTCGAAAAAGAGCTGTCCGGCCAGTTGATCGCCCTGGCCCAACAGAGCGGTATGACCCTGATGCGACGCCCCAGAGTCAGCCTGACCGCCTCTGCCGATGTCGCACCTCACCAGGTGCGCGTGTTGGCCCACCTGGTCGCATCGCCCAAGGCCGATGTCGCCTCGCCCACACGTGAAATCAACACCGGAGAGGCGCAATCCCTCTCCCCTACACCCGCAGCGGCTGCCTGTTACCTGCATCTGGACCAGCGACGTTTCCCCCTCGCCTCTCGGGCCGTCACCCTGGGCCGCAACCTGGACAACGACGTGGTCATCGAGCACCCGCGCGTTTCCCGCCACCACGCCCAACTGCGCCAGCGGCAGGGCCAGTGGTGGATCATCGACCTGGACAGCGCCAACGGCACCACCGTCAACGGCCAATCCGTCAGCCAGGCGATCCTCCACCCCGGCGACGTCATCTCAATTGCCGGAGTCGAGATACACTTTCAAGCCCAATGATCACGTCTCACGCTTCACGCTTTACACCATGTCTCAAGAAACTCTGATTTTTGCCCTACGAATCCTGCTCAGCCTGATACTCTATGCCTTTTTGGCGGTCGCCTTTTGGATCGTGTGGCGCGATCTAGGCGCCACTCAGGATCAGGCCGAGCTTCAAACCCGTGACCGCGCCGCGCTGGTGGTCGTCGAGCCGGGCGAGACAGATCTGCTGCCCGGCGACCGGCTGCCGCTGGCGCCGGTGACCACGCTGGGCCGTGGATTGACCAACACCATCGTGCTGGCCGATAGTTTTGCCTCCACCGAACACCTCCGCCTGAGCCAGCGCCAGGGCCGTTGGTGGTTGGAGGACCTGGGCAGCCGCAACGGCACACGGCTCAACGAAACGCGCCTGGAACCGAACCGGCCAGTCGCCGTCATCGAAGGTGATCTCGTCGGCGTGGGTGGTGTCCGCCTGCGCGTGCAACTGTGAACCAGGCTTCCAGCCTGCTTTTTTTTCGACCCGACACCCTTTACAGGAGGAACGTATGACCCTCGCGGAACCCATCACGCTGGCCGTCATCGGCGGCAGCGGCGTGTACGATATGGAAACGCTAACCGACGTAGAGCAGCGCCACATCAGCACCCCCTTTGGTGATCCATCCGACGCGGTCACCATCGGCACACTCGCCGGAAGGCGGGTGGCTTTTCTGCCCCGCCACGGGCGGGGACATCGCCTCACACCCACCGAGGTCAACTCGCGGGCCAACATCTGGGCGCTCAAGAGCCTGGGCGTGGAGCGCATCGTCTCTGCCACCGCCTGCGGCTCACTGCGCGAGCCGATCGCGCCGCGCCACGTGGTCATCCCAGATCAGATCGTGGACTTGACCCGCGCCCGCGGCCCGTACACTTTTTTCGGCGATGGGCTGGTGGTGCACATTGGCTTCGAAGAGCCTTACTGCCCTCATCTGAGCGAAACACTCTATCAGGCGGTGGCCGCCTCCGGCGGCACAGTTCACCGCGGCGGCACCTTTATCACCATCGAAGGGCCGCGCTTTAGCAGCCGGGCCGAATCGCACATTTTCCGCGGCTGGGGCTGCGACATCATCGGCATGACGGCCATGCCGGAGGCCCAGCTTGCCCGCGAGGCCGAGATGTGTTACGCCGCCATGGCCCACGTCACCGATTACGACGTCTGGCACCAGACCGAGGAGGCGGTCAACATCGAGATGCTCATCGCCAACCTGCAGGCCAATGCCAGCCTGGCCAAACGGGCCATCGCACACCTGGCCGCCCACCTGACCGATGAACGGCCCTGCGCCTGCGGTTCGGCGCTGGCGACGGCCATCCTCACTCAGCCGCAGGCCATCACCGACGACGTGAAACAGAGATACAGCCTGCTGATCCAAAAGTATTTCTAGAGTGAGCCAAAACACGGAACAACCAACGGTATACCTTTCCGGGCCGCGGGCCTTGCGCGCCGGCCAACGCGCCACCCACCCGCCGCGCCACCTGGAGCCGTTGCTGCTGGCGCTGGCGGCCGCCTTTTGCCTGACCAGCGCGATCACACTGGCGTGGGTCAAGACGGGACGCATCGGCCTGGAAGCCATCTGGCCGGCCCTGATCTGGGCAGCGGCGTTGGCCGCGGCCTGGCTGGCCCTGCGCCGCTTCCGCCCGGCCCACGACCCGCTGCTGCTGCCGATCACCGGCTTGCTGACCGGGCTGGGCCTGATCCTGGTGGCGCGTCTGGCGCCCGCCTTTGCGCTGCGCCAACTGCTCTGGAGTCTGCTGGGGCTGGGAGCCATGCTGATGGTGGCGCTGGGCCTGGGCAGGTCGCCGGGCGGGGCAGCGGGCGAGGGACTGCGGCTGCTGCGGCGCTATCGTTACACCTGGCTCTTTGCCGGGCTGGGCTTGCTGGCGTTGACGCTGGTTTTTGGCGTCAACCCGGCCGGCACCGGCTCAAAACTTTGGATCGGGCTGGCGGGACTCTATTTTCAGCCCTCGGAACTGCTCAAACTGCTGATGGTGGTTTTCCTGGCCAGTTATTTCGCCGAAAAGCGGCCCCTGCTCACCGGCACCGTGTACCAGATCGGTCGCCTGCGTCTGCCTCCCCTGCCCTACCTGGGGCCGGTGCTGCTGATGTGGGGCTTTTCGTTGTTGCTGCTCATCTGGCAGCGTGATCTGGGGGCGGCGTGGCTGTTTTTTGCCGTGTTTCTGGCCATGCTCTATGCCACCATCGGCCAGATGGGTTACGTGTTGCTGGGGCTGATGCTCTTTTGCGGCGGCGCTGCTCTCGGCTATCGGCTGTTCGATCACGTCCGGCTGCGGGTGGACATCTGGCTGAACCCGTGGGCGGAAGCCAGCGGGCGCGCCTTCCAGATCGTACAATCGCTGCTGGCCTTTGCCGCCGGCGGCCTGCTGGGCCAGGGAATAGGCCAGGGCGCGCCGACCTTTATCCCGGTGGTGCATTCGGATTTTGTTTTTTCGGCCATCGGCGAAGAACTGGGCCTGATCGGCGCGCTGGGTGTGGTGGCGCTTTTTGCTCTTTTGGTGGCCCGCGCCGGGCGCATCGCACTCCAGGCTCGCACTCCCTTCCGTCAATTGCTGGCCTTTGGGCTGGCCATGCTGCTGGGCCTGCAAGCCCTGACCATCATGGCCGGCAGCCTCAAACTGGTGCCCCTCACCGGCGTGACCCTGCCCTTCGTCAGTTATGGCGGCAGCTCGATGCTCACCAGTTTTGCATTGGTGGGGCTGTTGTACGCCACGGAGAACTGAATGCACGCCAACATGCGACGCACGCTGAACCTGATCTTGATCTTTTTTGCGCTGATCGCCTTCTGGCTGGGCTACTGGGGCATTGCCCGCCGTCCAGAATTGTTGGCCCGCACAGACAACCCACGACGGGTCGTGGCCGAGCAGCAGATACAGCGCGGCCCAATCGTCGACCGCCACGGCGCGCCACTGGTTTGGTCGGAGCGTAACGACGATGGCATCCTGGAGAGGCGCTACGCCGGCGACTGGCTGGCTCACGCGGTGGGTTATTACAGCCTGCGTCACGGCGTCGGCGGCGCCGAGGCCGCCTTTGACGACGAATTGCGCGGCGTGGCAGGCCGCACCGCCTGGCAGGCCTGGCGCGACGACCTGCTCCATCTGCCGCAGGTCGGTGAACAGGTGCAACTGGCACTGGATGCCGATCTACAACGGGCTGCCAGCGAAGCGTTGGGCAAAGCGAGCGGCGCGGTGGTCCTGCTCGACACTCAGAACGGCCAGGTGCTGGCCCTGGTGAGCCGCCCCACCTTCGATACCAACACCCTCGACGAAGATTGGGACAGCCTGCGTGAAGCGGCCGGCAATCCTCTTTTTAACCGCGCCACCCAGGGACTCTATCCCCCTGGAGCCACCTTTAACCTGGTGGTGATGGCCGCCGCGCTGGAGGAACGGCTGACCACAGCCGATGAGGTGTTCACCGATCGAGTTGGTCGCCAGCAATTCGGCGAGGCGACGGTGCGCTGCGCCAACCATCCCGGCCTGATAGACCTGAGTCTGCTCCAGGCGGCGGCCTATGGCTGCAACGTGGCCTTTGCCGAACTGAGCCTGCGGCTGGGGGGCGAAAGGCTGGCCCGTTACGCCGATTGGTTCGGCATCGGCCTGGCGCCGGGGATAGAGATACCCGCTCAGGCAGGCCAGCTAAAAGGGGATGAACCGTGGAGTGATGAACTGCTGGCCCTGACCGGCATGGGGCAGGGCGGAGTGCTCGTCTCGCCGCTTCAGATGGCCCTCATTGCAGCCACCATCGCCAACGACGGGGCCATGCCCTGGCCCGGTCTACGATCCGGTTCCACCGTTCCACCGCGTCCGGTGATCCAACCGCAGACGGCCCAACTGGTGCGCCAGGCCATGGTGCTGGCGGTGACGCACGGCCCTGCCCATCTGGCCGCCCTGCCAGAGGTGACCGTGGCCGGCAAGGTGGGCACTGCCGAAGCGGGTGAGGAGGTGGCGCCCCATGGCTGGTTCGTGGGTTTTGCGCCCGCCGGAGCAGGCGATGGGCCACGGTATGCGGTGGCAGTCATCGTGGAGCACGGCGGAAGCGGAGGGCAATCGGCGGCGCCAATAGCGGCCGAGATGCTGGAACGGGCGCTGTCTGGCCAATAAAGCCGGGCAAAACGCGCACGCTGGCCGGGATCAAAAGAGACGGGCTGCCTGCACACAGGGCCCGTCTCTTTTTTTGAGGCCTCGAGCCGCTCAATCTCCCAGATTGCCCTTTTCCAACAATTGGGGCAATTTACCCAGGTAAACGGTGCGATTCACCGGCACCGCCAGCTCGACGTCGCGTTTACGAAACTCGGCCAGCACTTTGGGTCGGAATTCGGTGAGCACGTCGAACCAGACGGCGTTCGGCGCGTGAAAGAGAGCCCGGATGTCGATGGCATACTCGCGCACGTCCGAGACGTAAACCGTGATGGCCACATCTGGAGCCCGGCGCTGTTCGGCCTCGATGACCGAGCGCACGGCCTGCAGGGCGTTTTCGATGTCCTCTTCGTAGGCGATGGAAAAGGTGACGTCGATACGCCGCGTGGGATTGATGGAATAGTTGATCACCGGGTCGGTGGCCATGGTGCTGTTGGGAATGGTCACCACCGTGCCATCCCAGGTGGTGATGGTGGTGGAGCGTAACGAGATCTCGTGCACGGTGCCGCTATAAACACCCACGTCGATGGCATCACCCACCACGAAGGACTGATCGACGAGAATGAAAATGCCAGAGATAAAGTTGGCTGCCACATCCTTGACGGCGAAACCCACGATGATGCCGATCACACCGGCGGCGGTGAGTAAACTATAGAGCGCGTCGGTCCAACCCATGATGTAGACGGTGATCACGCTGGCGACGCTGATGACCAGATAATCGAGCAGGCGATCCAGCGTGCCGAGCTCACGCGTGTTGATCTCTACCCCTGCGAAGCGTCTGTCAAAGGCCTCTATCCACCTGGAAAGGTAACGCACCAGCACCCAGGCCAACGCCCAGGTGATGACGATCAGAATCGCCCTGCGAAAATAATCGTGGGTGACGATGCTCTGAAGAAATCGAGCCACATTCTCCATATCACTTCTCCCGTGATGCGTTGCTGCGATGAATCAGCTCTTGCCGGCAAAGGTTCGAAAATCGATCCACAGCCGTTCGGCGATGCGCTGCGCCACCGGGCGGCAACTCCAATAGCCAGAATGGGCGTTGGCCCCGCTCCACACCGCCACGTCCTGGAGCACCCCTTCCTGGATCAATGCCGGGTAAATGGGCGCCAGCGGAAAAGCCAGCGGATCCCAACGGCTGTAGAAATTGAGCCAGGCCCCACCCTGCCGCACGGCCACCGGCCGATCGCGATACCAGGTCTGCGCCGGATCGTGGGTCAGCGACCAGATGGCCAGCGGCGATCCCATGGTGAACAGGTTCGAGAGCTCCAGATCCAGCGCCAGCACCGGCGGCAGCGCGTCGGGCTGCGTCTGCGCCACGTGCAGGTAATGCTGCACCTCGACGTAAAAATCGTAACACACATCGTAAGTGATGATACAACCCAGGCTATGGGCCACGATGTTCACGAAAAGCGGCCCTTCAGGATAACGCTCTCGCAGCCATTGCCCCTCGGCCACGATAGCCTGGCGCAACAGGTTCTTGATCCTATCGTGCCAGTGAGACGAGAGATACAACAAAGCGTCGTCAAAACCGGTCACCAGCATCTGCCGCAAGGGATAAAGGTCGGTCAACGTCTGGCGACGGCTGGGCGTGGGATAAAAACGTTTCAACAGGCTCTCCTGCTCCTGCCGCCCAATGTCCGACCAATCCACAGGACGAAACCGGATGGCCTCGTCGACTTGTTGGATCGACATACCGGACAAGACCTGGAATTCGGCTTTGACCCGCTCCGCCAATGGGTCATGATAAGCATAGGGCTGATCGCCCACGCCGTGGATGACGATCACACTCATCGTACGCTGTTGGCCTGTCATTGCGCCGCCTCCTCTCCCTCTGCAGGCACACACATCCCCCGCGAACGGGCGAACCGCCGGGCAGCCTCCACGAAACCCAAAAAGAGGGGATGGGGCCGGTTGGGCCGCGATTTGAACTCTGGGTGGAACTGACTGCCCACCATCCAGGGATGATCTGCCATCTCGGCGATCTCGACCAACCGGCCATCCGGCGAGAGGCCACTGAAAACCATGCCGCCGCGGGCCAACACATCTCGAAAGGCGTTGTTCACCTCGAAACGATGCCGGTGCCGCTCCTGTACCTGAGCAGTGCCGTAGGCCTGAGCGGCCCGCGTGCCCGGCGCCAGGTTGCAGGGACACAGTCCCAGCCGCATGGTGCCACCCATATCGCTGATGTCCCGCTGATCGGGCAGCAGATCGATCACCGGGTAACGCGTGGCGATGTCGAATTCAGTAGAGTTGGGCTCGTCGCTGTTCAGCACGTGCCGCGCCAGCTCGATGGTCATCACCTGCATGCCCAGGCACAAACCCAAATAAGGCACCCCATTCTGGCGAGCATAACGCGCGGCGACGATCTTGCCCTCGATGCCGCGGTAGCCAAAGCCGCCCGGCACCACGATGCCGCCCACCGCCGCCAGACGATCCAACGCGCGTCCGCGCTCCAGGTCTTCCGAGCTGATCCAGACGATGTCGATGTCACAGTCGTGCGCCAGACCGGCGTGTTTGAGCGCCTCACGCACGCTGATGTAGGCATCCTCCAACTCGACGTATTTGCCCACGATGGCCACCGGCAACGTCGCTTTGGGGCGGCGAAAACCCTCCAGCAAAGCCCACCACTCACTCAGGTCTGGCTCAAGATGGCCCAAACCCAACCACTCGGTTAACAACTGCCCCAGACCGGCCTCTTCCAACGCCTGCACCACCTCATAGATGTTGGCCCGCGTCACCAGTGGGATGACCGCCTCAGGCTCGACATCACAAAACAGGGCGATCTTGTTGCGCACGCCTTCACCCACCGGCTGATCCGAGCGGGCCACGATGACATCTGGCTGGATGCCGATGCCGCGCAGCTCACGCACGCTGTGTTGGGTGGGTTTGGTTTTGAGCTCGCCGGTGGGGGCGATGTAAGGCAACAGCGTGAGATGAACGTAAAGCACGTTGTCAGAGCCCACGTCTTTACGCATCTGCCGGATGGCCTCCAGGAACGGCAGGCCCTCGATGTCGCCCACCGTGCCGCCCACCTCAACAATGATCACCTCCGCGCCGCTTTTGCGCGCCACCAGACCGATGCGCCGCTTGATCTCGTTGGTGATGTGGGGGATCACCTGGATGGTGCCGCCCAGGTAATCGCCCCGGCGCTCTTTGGCAATGACCTCGGCGTAAACCTGACCGGTGGTCACATTGCTGGCCTGAGAGAGGTTCTCGTCGATGAAACGTTCGTAATGGCCCAGGTCCAGATCGGTTTCCGCGCCGTCGTCGGTGACAAACACCTCGCCGTGCTGATAAGGCGACATCGTGCCGGGATCGACGTTGATGTAGGGATCCAGTTTCTGGATCGAAACCGACACGCCGCGCGCCTTGAGCAGCCGCCCCATAGAGGCGCAGGTCACGCCCTTGCCCACCGAACTGACCACCCCCCCGGTCACAAAGATGTACTTGGGCATTCAGCCCCTCCCACAGCCATTTTGAGGCCGCTTCGATAAACAGAGATGGGGAGAGAGTGACTGAGACTCTCTCCCCATCGAACGGATCCTTTCAGTTTGCCCTGCCGAGGGCAACAGCGCCATACCACCCTGAGCTGATGGGCTCACACCATCTGGGTCAGATCTTCTGCCGCGCGGCGCATATCCAGGAACACCAGGCCCAGCTTGGCCTCCTTACGCGCCAGGGCCGTCAGAACGGCCTCCTCTCCCACGGCGGTCAGAATCACATAACCGTTATCACCCCGGATGTAGACCTGATCCAGAGCCCCGCGACCCAACTCGCTGGCGATGCGCTCCCCCAGCGAAAGCATGGCCGCCGACATGGCCGAGACCCGATCTTCTTCTACACTGGCGGGCAGCGAGGAAGCCATGATCAAACCATCTACACTGACCACAGCCGACGCCTCAATATCTGGCGTGCTGACCTGCATCTCTCGCAAGCGATCTACCATGCGTTCTGTCCGCGATTTCGTCATCGCCAGGTCTTCTCCTTTCCGCCCCCCAGGTCTACATATTGACGTCTAAATGATACCACAAGTCGCTTTCAATGTCAAAACTAATTCAGCCATCGGCCTGGTTTTCCACCGGGTGTGCCTCTGCCCAGGCCCGGATGCGCTGCCAGACGTCGCGCCAGGTTTGCAGCTCAGCCTCTGTATCGGGCGCCAATCCATAATGGGCATCGACGTAAGCCCGGGTGAGCAGCCGCAGTTCGGCATCCCAACCGGGAAAGACCTGGCCCAAAGTCGATAGATACTCAAAAGGAGTTTGGGCCGGCAGGCGGGGTGCGCCGCGCCGGTCGGCCAGCTCCATGAGGCTGGCATAGATGCGGCGGATGGTGGCGATGGAAAAGGCCCGCCGTCTTTCTCGACCTGAGAACAGATGCGTCAGGCGGCGCAGGTTACGGCGCAGGCCGCGCCACAACCCCGCCCCCACCTCCCTCGACGACCAGACCGACTCCCGCCAGACATCGGTGGTGGGCTCCAGACCCAACCGCCAGCGGCGGATGGTCAGCAAGAGAACCAGGAAAACGGCGACGATCACCAGCGCCAGCAGCCCCTTGCCCACCAGATCCAGCCATGCTGGCGGTTCAGCCAGCCCCTCCGCAGGGGCCAGATCACCAAAAGGCGCGGGCGGGCTGAGGGTGAGAGTTTCCAGCTCAAACCCCTCACTCATCGGCAGGAAGCGCACGATGGCCTGAAAAAGCGCATTGAGCGCCATGACAAACAAATAGCTCAAGGCAAAAACCACGTACAGCAAAGACAGTTTCAGGGCATTCACCGCCGGTTGCAGCCAGCGCGAGAGAGCCGTCTCGGTGGTGAGCAACCAGCTCAACAACAGGCCCAACGATAACGTCCCGCCGGCGCCCACCAGCAGGAAAAGCAGCCACGATGGTCCCAGAGGTCGGGCTTCCTGAGCCGCCGGCAAACCATCTTTGATACGAGCCAGAGCCACTGCCACCAGACCGCTCATAAAGAGCAGCACCAGCCAGCCGACGGCGTCCTGGCGACCACTGAAGGCCTGCGCCACGAACAGCCCTATCACCAGCAGCACTCCCAGGCGAAACTGAAAGCCCACCTCGTCGACCATCAACGAGCGTGCGCCGGTGCGAACGCCGCGCCACCACAGGACGAACGTCGCCAACAAGAGATACAGATCGCGGCTCATGAGCGGCTCGAAGCGGAACAGGTTGCCCAGGGAACGGCCCAACCAGCCCAGGCTCCCCGCCGACGCGCCGGGGTAGACCTGGCCACGGATCAGCAGCAACGCCGAGAGCAGGATCAACACGCCGATAGTCATCTGCTGGTAACGATCCACGATGCGCCAATGGCTGAACAACTCGGCCACGGTCAGCGCCAGGAAAAACAGACCCACGCCCACGGCCGGTTTCAGCACATCGTAGCCGGTGGCCGCTCGACCCAACAGCGCCAGCCAGGGATAGAGCCAGCTCAATTCCACCGCCGAGACAGCGATCAGCAGCAGAACACGATACGGCTTCATGGCCCCTCCGCGCCGGCAGCGGGCCTGGCCCACGGCGAAAGCTGGGCCTCCTGCATCACCGGCTCCACCGACACCGCATCGGCCGGAGGTTTACGATCTGGCGGCGCAAAACGGCCGACAACCTGCTGCGAAACGATAAAAGTGCGAATGCCCTGATCGCTCAGGTCCGGGCAACGCGCATCCAGCGAGATCAACACCAGACGCCGCCCGGCATCGCGCAGGCGGAGCAGTGTCGCCAACAGCTCATCGTAAAAAGTGGCCGTGACGATCAGCAGCGTGGCGCCCCACGAGAGATGGGGGCTTTCGGCAATGAGCATACGCTCGATATCGGTGGTGGCAAAACCGGTCACCGCAGCCAGCGCCTCCAGGATACGGGCCAACTGGCGAGGGTTACGACCGGGCAGCACCTTGAGCGCCTGATCCGAGTTGGGCATAGAGCCGTTGGCCAGCAGCCCCACCTGATACTTGTGTGCGGCGCCAAAGCTGGCAATAGAAGCCGCCACACTGATGGCCTCTTCCAGCACATCTGGCACAATGCCCTGCCAGGCTTTGGGAAAAGTGGCCACGTTGAGAAAAATGGCCAGTTGATGTGAGGTGGTAGGCTCGAAAATGCGCGACTGGTACCTTTGCAGGCGCGCGCTGGCCTTCCAATGAATGCGACGAAAACTGTCGCCCGGCTGGTATTCGCGCACCCCCACGGTGCGGATGGGATCTTCAAAGATGTGCTGCGGGGCCTTGACATCACCAAAGGGATCTTTGGGCGGCAGACCGAGTTCGGCGAGTGGTCGCACCTGGGGGTAAACGATGAGCCAGTTCCGCTTTTGTAACGTCTCGCGACGCGTGAACAGCCCGAAAAAGTCGCCGCTCTGCAGCCGCACCGGGCCAAAGGTGTAAAAGCCGCGTCGGTGCGGCCTGAGGCGATAAGTTCGCCCCACCCGTTCGTACCAGCGCAGGGCAAACAGATTGCTCAGATAACCCAGCTCCGGCTGAAAAGAGGGCGACACCCGCCCATCCAGCAGCGGCAGGTCGGCCGGCACCTGATCGTCCACCCGGAGCCAGCTCAGAGGCAGCAGCTTGCGGTTGGTCACCCGGATGGTCAGCGACACCTCTTCGCCCACGAACACGCGACGTTCGCTGAAGGAGCGCTCGTACTCGATACCGTGCAGCGCGTATTTGTCCCACAACCAGGAGACACCGGCCACCGTCAGCAGCAGCGAGGCCACCGTCACCAGACCGGGCTGCCCCAACAGCCAACCCAAAAAGATCAACAAGATCGAGAGCGCCACCCAGCTCTCGTTGAACATGGGGATGCCCATGCCGTCACCTTTCCGCCGCGCTCACAGCCGATCCACCGGCACAGCGACCTCGTCCACGATCTCGCTCACGATCTCTTCCGGCGTGCGACCTCGGAGGCGCGTCTGAGGGCTGAGGAGAATACGATGCGTCAGCACCGGCGGAGCCAGCTCTTTGACGTCGTCCGGAATGACATAGCCGCGGCCGCGGATGGCAGCCAGGGCCTGGGCGGTGTGGTAGAGGGCCAACGAGCCACGCGGGCTGACGCCCAGCGCCACGTGCTGGTGCTGGCGCGTGGCCCGCACCACCCGCACGATGTATTGCCGCACGCTGTCTTCCACCGTCACCCGTCGCACTGCCTGCTGCATATCCAGTAACTCGGCCGGTGAGGTGACCGGCTCCAAGGTCTCCAGAGGGTCAGCCTGTTCGTAGCGCAGCAGAATATCGTTTTCTTCTTGCTCGGTCGGATAGCCGATCTGAATCTTGAGCAAAAAACGATCCACCTGGGCCTCCGGCAGCGGAAAAGTACCCTCCAACTCGATGGGGTTCTGGGTGGCCAGCACCACAAAAGGCCGGGGCAGGACCATCGTCTCCACGTCTACCGTCACCTGCCGCTCCTGCATCGCTTCCAGCATGGCGCTCTGCGTGCGTGGCGTGGCGCGGTTGATCTCGTCGGCCAGCACCACCTGGGCCATCACCGGGCCGGGCCGAAACTGGAACTCTTGGGCTTTCTGGTTGAAATAATAGATACCGGTCACATCGGAAGGCAACAGGTCTGGCGTGAACTGGATGCGTCGAAACGTGCAGCCCAGCGAACGGGCTGTGGCTTTGGCCAGTGTGGTTTTGCCGATACCGGGCACGTCTTCGATGAGCACGTGACCTTCGCACAACAGGGCCACCAGCACCAATTCGATGGCCGGGCCTTTTCCGACGATGACCCGGTTGATGTTCTCTCTGACCCGTTGTACGGCGGCCTGGATGTCAGGCATGAGTTTTTTCCTCCGTCACACTTGCGATCTGGTGAGGCTCCATTCACCCTCATAGGCTCACAGTATAACACGTCTTGCGCTTTTCGTCTACCTTCCCTATCCGATGATTCTATGTTATAATGCTCGGCACGAGCCATCTTTTCCCGCCCTTGCGGCCTAGACCGGAGCAACCGTTGAGCATCAGCCGTATCTATGTCGCGTTAGACCTGGAGACCACCGGCTTAGACCCCGACCACGATGCCATCATCGAGATCGGCGTGGTCAAGTTTCGGGAAGACGAGATCCTGGATACCTGGTCGACGCTGGTCAACCCAGGACGGCCCATTCCCGTGGCCATCGAACAACTCACCGGCATCAGCAACATCGACGTGCGCCCCGCCCCGCCCCTCCACAGCCTGACCGGGCAACTGGGCCGTTTCGTCGGTCAATTACCGCTGGTGGGCCACAACGTTGGTTTTGACCTGGGTTTCCTGCAGCGGCACGGTTTGCTGCATCACAATCTGCCCATCGACACCTTTGAGCTGGCCAGCATCCTCATGCCCCACGCGGCCCGTTACAGCCTGGGGCGCCTGGCCGAAGCGCTCGGCATCCGCTTCGAGACACGCCATCGCGCCCTGGACGATGCCAAGGCGACGATGGTCCTGTTCCTCAAACTGTTGGAGCAGGCCAACAAGCTGGATACCCAAACCATCCAGGCGATCAGCCGCGCCGCTGTCCAGGGTCAGTGGCCGCTACAGCACGTGTTCCAAGACCTGGAGCGTGGCCGCGCCCGCTACGCCTTTGCCGGCAGCATCGGGCAACAACTGATGGCCAAAGGCGCTCTGGACGGTCGAGGCTCGGTGGGCTTGTTCTTCGAAGGGCAGGAACAGACTCCTCCCCTCGAACCCAACGACAGGCCGGAGCCACTGGACGTGGCGGCGCTCACGGCCCTGCTGGCGCAAGACGGCCTGCTGGCGCGGGCATTTCCGGGCTACGAGCACCGGCCTCAGCAGGTAGAGGTGATGGAAGCCATCGCCAGCGCCATCAGTGAGAGCCGCCACCTGTTGGTGGAGGCCGGCACCGGCACCGGTAAATCGCTGGCCTATCTGTTGCCGGCCATCTATTTTGCCCTGCAAAACGGCGAACGGGTGGTCATTTCGACCAACACCATCAACCTCCAGGAACAGATTTACGACAAAGACATCCCTACCCTGCAAAAGATCCTCGATCTGCCGTTCCGCGCCACACTGCTCAAGGGCCGCAGCAACTATCTTTGCCAGCGGCGGTTCGACATCTTTGGACGCAACCGGCAGCTCAACGCAGATGAAATACGCCTGCTGGCCAAAGTGCTGGTCTGGCTGCCCAGCACCACCACCGGCGACCGCTCCGAGCTTTTCCTGCCCACCTACGCCGAGCAATCGTTGTGGCATCACGTCTCCGCCGAGGCCGAAACGTGCTCGTTGGATCGCTGCCGTTACCGCGAGGACGGACGTTGTTTTTACTACCGCGCCCGCCAAAAGGCCGAAGCCGCCCATCTGGTCATCGTCAACCACGCCTTGTTGTTATCGGACGTGGCGGCGCAAAGCCGGGTGTTGCCGCCCTATCGCTACCTGATCGTCGACGAGGCCCATCACCTCGAAGCCGCCACCACCAACCAGCTCAGCTTTACCACCGACCATCGTTCACTGGAACGGCTGCTGAACGATGTCTCGCAAGACCTGGGCGGCGGTAACTATGCCGGCTACCTGGAACTCTTGCTCAAAACGATCCGACGGCCGGCGCCCAAAGAGATCTATGCCAGAGTAGAAAAGCTGGTTCAGGAACTGCGCCAAAAGATAGAAAACGCCACCCGACACCTGTACGATTTCTACAACGAACTGGCTCTGTTTCTGAACCATCACACCTCCGGCAATCAGGCCTACGATCAACGACTGCGCCTCACCGAGGCGCTGCGCACCCAGCCCGAGTGGGCCAACATCGAAACGCTGGGTGATAATCTGTGCCGCAGCCTGTACGATCTGGACCGGGGTCTGGAAAAACTGGCCGGCGGGCTCGCCGAACTGGAGCATTACGACATCCAGGACGCTGAAGACCTGATCCAGGACCTGCGCGGCCTGCTGCATGGGCTGCACGAGCAGCACGAGCAGCTCCACGCCATGCTCTTTGATCCTGCTGCCGATACGATCTATTGGGCCGAGATGCGGGCCAAAAACCAGGACGTTTCGCTGCACGCCGCGCCGCTACACGTGGGCAAACTGGTGCAGGAACACCTCTTTTTTGCCAAAGAATCGGTCATCCTCACCTCGGCCACGCTGCGCACCGACGGCCACTTTCGTTTCCTCAAAGAGCGATTGGGCGCCGAGGACGCCGACGAGCTGGCCGTAGGCTCACCGTTTGATTATCAACAGCAGGCGTTGCTCTATCTGCCCACCGACATCCCGGAACCCAACGAGCCTCACTATCAAAAAACGGTGGAGCAGGCGCTGATTCCACTCATCCGGGCGGTGCAGGGACGCACGTTGGTGCTGTTCACTTCTTATCATCAGTTGCGGGCCACACAACAGGCCATCGCCCGCCCGCTGGCCAATGCCGACATCTCGCTCTTTTCCCAGGGCAGTGGCACCTCGCGCGCCCAGTTGCTCGAAGATTTTCGCACCACCGAACGCTCGGTGTTGCTGGGCACGCGCAGCTTTTGGGAAGGCATCGACGTTCTGGGGCCGGCCTTGAGCTGCCTGGTCATCACCCGGCTGCCCTTTTCTGTGCCCACCGACCCAATCTTTGCCGCGCGGGCCGAGACGTTCGACGATCCTTTTACCGACTATTCCGTGCCGGAGACCATCCTGCGCTTCCGGCAAGGCTTCGGGCGGCTCATCCGCAGCACCACCGACCGCGGCCTGGTGCTCATGCTGGACAAGCGTGTGCTCACCAAACGTTACGGCATCAAATTCCTCAACTCGCTCCCACCCTGCCAGGTGATACGCGCGCCGCTCTCCGACCTGCCCCGCACGGCGGCCCGCTGGGTCGACACGGCTAGCCTGGAAACAGAGCCCACATTTGACAGGCGCGGATGAACGCGCTATAATCCGCCCCTGCAAAACCGAAACCTGAACGGAAGCCAATCTGGCAGGAGAGAACCATGATCGACGTCAACGATCTGCGCAAAGGCACTACCTTTACATTGGACGGTGAAATCTTTAAAGTGCTGGATTACCAGCATCACAAGCCGGGCCGCGGCAAGGCCACCATTCGCACCCGAATCCGCAACCTGCGCACCGGCGTCATCACCGACAAGAACTTTATCTCCGGCGACCGTGTCCAGGACATCCGCATCGACAAGGTAGAAGTGCAATACCTCTATACCGACGGCGAGTTCTACCACTTTATGAACACCGAAACCTACGAGCAGCCGGCCCTACCCGCCAGCATTCTGGGTGATGCCATAGATTATCTGACCGAGAACCTGACGCTGACCCTCTCTTTCTACGAGGGTGAACCCATCGACGTCATCCTGCCCACCGCCGTCGACCTCAAAGTGGTCGATGCGCCCATCGCCATCGCCGGCGATACGGCCACCGGCGCCACCAAGCAGGTCACGGTCGAAACCGGCCTCAAGGTCACCGTACCCCTCTTTGTCGAAGAGAGTGATACCATTCGCGTCGACACCCGCAGCGGCGCATACGTGACCCGCGTCTAAAAAAAAAAGTGCGACGCACCTTTCAGGTGCGTCGCACTTTTTCCCCGCTCGCGCCTCAAAAATCGGCATATTCACGTCCCACAATGTCATCGGACGATACACCCAAAAGCGCCAGCAGCTCGCCGATACACTCTGCCTTGCGCTCGGCGTCACGCCGCGACCAGGTGCGACTCTTGATCTCCAGAAAAGAACCCTCCCGCATCGGTTTGGTCAATCGATCCAGGTTGATGGCCATATCCAGGCCGTGGTATTTGATGCGAAAACGGCGGCGGTGTTTCTCCAGCTCGATGAGACGCTGCGGCTGGAAATACTCGATGTAAAAGCGCAACGACCGGTCGGCGCGAGAGGTATAGGCAAAACGCGAGAGCACCGCCGAGTTGGCATACTCGCGCTCTTTGGTCGGCCCAACCGCCGTGAGTGTATAGAGCGACTCGATCACCTCACTCTCTCGCAACACGTAATCTTCGCGGTAGCGCAAACGCCCCGCCGATTCGTCGTCGAAGAGCAAATAAGTATCGTACTGGTTACGCACCGACTCTTTGACCATGATCACGTCTGGATGGTTCAGCGCCGCCACGATCTGTTCCTCGTCTCGCACCTGCGCCTTGACCTGTACCTCAAAAATCTCACGCTGCTCCAGCTCACCCAACGCCACCAGTTTATCCAACAGGCTCTTTTCACGCTGCACCAGGAAACCGCTCACCCGATCGGCCAGCCGCTGCACCTCGGCCAGGATCTCACCTTCGTTGACCGTCAACAGGGCGCGATCCCGCATGAGCCAGCGCCCGTTGACCATCACGTGGCGCACGTCGGCGCTGCGGGCGGCGTACACCAGCCGCGAATAGACATTGCCTTCGCTGATGTCGAACCTGGGCGAGGTGTGCAGGTCGGCCATGTCCACCACGATCAGATCGGCCCGCTTGCCGCTTTCCAGCGACCCAACCAGGTGAGCCAGGCGCAGCGCGCGCGCGCCGTCGATGGTGGCCATGGCCAACGCCTGCCGGGCCGGCAGGGCCGTTGGATCGCCGCTAAACCCCTTGGCCAGCAGCGCCGCCAGGTGCATCTCTTCGAACATATCCTGGTTGTTGTTGCTGGCGGGGCCATCGGTGCCCAGCCCCACGGTCAGGCCCAGCGCTTTCATGCGCTGCAGCGGCGCAAAACCGCTGGCCAGTTTCAGATTGCTGGATGGGTTGTGGATCAGGCCAGCGCCCTTGTGCACCAAAAGTTGCATCTCTTCTTCGCCGAGATGCACACCGTGCGCCACCACCGCCCAGTGATCCAGCACGCCAAACCGATCCACGTAAAACGCCGAGGACTGGCCGTGCGCCTGCAGGCTGGCCTCCACCTCCCCCGCCGTTTCGGCGATGTGGATCAGCAGCGGCACGTCTTCTTCCCTGGCCAGACGGGCCGTCTCGCGCAGGATCTCGGGTGTGCAGGTATAAGGCGCGTGCGGCCCGACGGCCGGCACGACGAGTGGATGGCCCTTCCAACTGGCGATAAAGCGACGACAGTACTCCAGCCCCTCGTCGTAGCTGTTGGCGTCCGGCGTGGGCCACTTCATGATCGTCTCGGCGCAGATGGCCCGCAGACCGGCTTCCGCCGCCCCCTCGGCCACAGCATCTTCGTGATAGTACATGTCGGCGAAACAGGTGACGCCAGAACGGATCATCTCGGCGCAGGACAGCAAGGTGCCCCAGTGGCAAAAGGTCTCGTTGACAAAGGCTTTTTCCACCGGCAACATGTAACCGTGCAGCCATACATCCAGCCGCAGGTCATCGGCCAGGCCGCGCAGCAGGCTCATGGGCACGTGGGTGTGGCCATTGATCAAGCCCGGCATGACGATCTGGCCGGCGCAATCGATCTCGGTGGCAGCCTCTATGCCGTCGGCAGCCGACGCCGGTCCCACAGCCACGATGTTATCGCCCCGCACGGCCAGCACGCCCGGTGAAAACACATCGCCTCTGGCATTCATGGTCACCACGGTGCCGTTGATCAGGATCACGTCTGCCCTCATCGTCCTCTCCTCGCGCCACAGGTGTGAGTGCTGAATGACCGACAAAAGGCCCAAGCCGTTGTTCAGCGCCGGGTACAGAACGCAGATTAACACCGATTGCCGCAGATGCTATACACTTTTTTCATCTGCGTTTATCTGCGAAATCTGCGTCCAGCAAGATTTGTCGTAACTGCTCACCCTCCCGCAGGTTGAGCAAGAATCATGCCTCCAGAGAGGGTTTCCATGGGCCAAAGTTCAGGGGATGCGTATCCATCGAACCTGCGGGAGGGTAGGCTGAGCAGTTACGATTTGTCAGCCAATCAGGGTGTCAGGGTCATTATACCAACATTCCAGGCTACTGACAACTGGCCCGATCTATGATATAATGCAGGTGCACAACGACCCGCCTCACGTCTCACCGATGTTGCCCCCAGGAAACGATATGGCTGTACAGGTGCGCGTGTCTCGAGACCCATCGGGTAGCATCTTTATCACCGTCGATCAGGCCGGCATCCGCCAGGAATGTCTCTCCCTGCACCAGGCGACTCTGGCCCTGGAAACGATCGTCCGCCAGCTCCACGACCTGGACGAGCCGGTCGCCCTCACCGGCGACCCACAGCTCATCGCCGATATCGAGAACCGTACCTGGCGGCTCAAAACAGGACTGGAGTAACGCCCACTCCCAAGTGGTTGCAGATATGCCCGGAAACAAGTGGTGACGCATGGAGGATACAAAAAAGACCAGGCGTCGGCTCGTCGAGGAAATCGCCGAGCTGCGCCAGCGCGTGGCCAAACTGGAATCCGAGAGCCACGCCCCAGAGCCTGCCGCCGATCTGGCGGCCATCGCCCAACTGGCCATGCAATTGGGCAACCCACCGCCAGACGCAGACCTCGATGCATTCATCACCCAGACCTTCCACGATCTCACCGGAGCGCTCGCCACCAGTTATTCCAGCTACGAGGCCGAAAGCGGGGAACTGGTCGTGCGGCACGTCATCACCAGGCCAGGCCTTTTGAGTAAGGTGAACCGCCTGTTGGGGCGCAACATCGTTGGCCTGCGTATGCCGCTCAGTCCTGAAACACTGGACGAGATGCGGACCATCATCGTCAAAGTGGCGCAAGACCTGTCAGAGACGACATTTGGCGCTGTGCCTCAACCGATCGCCGCCGCCATCCAAAAGGCGTTGGGCATCGGCTGCTTTGTGGGAGTGGCCCTCCTCGACGGCGATGCGTTGATAGGCTCGGCGGTGATCGTGCTGCCCAGAGGACAAGCGCTGCTTTCCACGCCGCTGTTGCAGGCTTTTGCTCATTGCGCCGCCACGGCCATCAAACGTAAACAGGTGGAAGAAGCGCTACGCGCCTCGGAAGAACAGTACCGGCTCTTGATCCAAAACGCCAACGAGGCCATCGTCGTCGCCCAGGACGGCATGCTCAAGTTTGTCAATCCCAAAGCCGCAGACATCTCGGGGTACTCGATGGCAGAATTGCTTCGTATCGCTTTCACCGAGTGGATCCACCCCGACGATCTGGCGACAGCCTTGGGCCACTATCAGCGATGCCTGAGCGGCGAACAAACCCCCCAGGTCTATCAGCTTCGTATCATCGACCGGGAGGGTCGCACCAGGTGGCTGCAGAGCAACGCCATTCTGATCCACTGGGCCGGCAGACCGGCCACCCTGAACTTTATTTCCGACATCACCGAGCACAAGCAGGCGTTACAGACGTTACAGCAAAGCGAAGAACACCACCGCACGCTGATGCACAACCTCCCCATCGGCGTCTACCGCAACACACCAGGGCCAGAGGGCCGGTTCCTCATGGCCAACCCGGCTTTCCTGAACATGTTTGGCCTCCAGTCGATGGAGGAGCTCCAACAATACACCGTGGCCGATTTTTACCTCGACCCCGAAGAACGGCAGGCGTTCTCAAACCGGCTGTTGGCCCAGGGCAGCGTCACCGGCGTCGAGCTGCGGCTCCAAAAAAAGGACGGCACACCCATCTGGGGCTCGATCACGGCCCAGGTGATCTATGGCGACGACTCGGATCAGGCCGCCTATTTTGACTGCACCATCGAGGACATCACCGCCCGCAAACGGGCCGAGGCGGAACGAGAGCGGCTGTTGCAGGCCGAACGTGAGCAGCGATTGCTGGCCGAGACCCTGCGAAAAGTCTCGCTGGCCCTCACCTCCCAGATCGATCCCGCGGCTATTCTGGACCAGGTCCTCCAACAGGCGCAGCGCATCGTGCCCTACCGCACGGCCCACATCGTACTCCTGGAAGGCGAGACCCTGCACTCGGCCCGCTGGCACGGCTATCAAGACCAGCAGTCGGAACGTTATTTTCCCCAACTGGTTCAGTCTCTGGATCGATTGCCCCTGGACGCCCAGGTCATCGCCAGCCGCGAACCCCGCGTGGTGGCCGATACGCGCCAGCAGCCAGACTGGATTCAATTCGACGAGACGGCCTGGGTGCGATCTCACCTCACCGTACCTATCTGCCTGCGGGATCGTGTCTTGGGCCTGCTCCGCCTCGATAGCGACACCCCCGGCCAATTCTCCCTGGAGGACGCCCGGCGTCTGGAGCCGCTGGCCAGCGCCGCTGCCATCGCTCTGGAGAACGCCCGGCTGTACGACGAGGTGCAGCGCTACGCCGTGGAAATGGCCGCGCGCGTTGCCAAGCGCACCCGGGAACTCTCCGAGGCCTACGAACGACTCAAAGAACTGGATCTGATGAAATCCAAGTTCGTCACCGATGTCTCGCACGAGCTGCGCACGCCGGTGGCCAACATCAAACTCTACCTCTACCTGTTGGACAGGGCCACGCCGGAAAAAAGAGAACGGTTCATGGCCATCCTCAACGAACAGACCAACCGTCTGAGTAACCTCATTCAAACCATCCTGGACCTCTCCCAGTTGGACAGCGGCGTCGCGGAACCGGCCTTTACCGCCATAGACATGAACGACCTGACCGCCAGGATCGTCGACACCCATGCCTCACGCGCCGAGGCCGCCGGCCTGAAATTGACCTTCGAGCCTTATCCACACCTGCCCCCGGTGCATGCCGACCGCAGCCAACTGGGCCGCGTCATCACCAACCTGTTGGACAACGCCATCAACTACACACCCGCCGGTCAGATCACGCTGTACACCTCCCTGGATGAGGTGAGGGAGCGAGCCTGTCTTCAGGTCACAGACACCGGCCAGGGCATCAGCGCTCAAGACCTGCCCCACATCTTTGATCGATTCTACCGCGGCCAGGACGCGGGCAGCTCCAACATCCCCGGCAGCGGCCTGGGGCTGGCCATCGTCAAAGAGATCGTCGAGCGCCACGACGGCGAGATAACGGTCGAAACCGAGCCGAAAAAGGGCGCCACATTTCGCGTGTGGTTGCCGCTGGCATAACAGAAGGAGGTTCGTAGTGAGCCACACAGCAGAGCAGAGTGGCGTCCTACGGCACTCCACTCCATTACGTGCCTGACTACGAACATATTATACGAGGAGGTACAGCCATGATCGCTTTTGTGTTCAGCGGCGGGGGCAACCGGGGCGCTATCGAGGCCGGCGCGCTGCAGGCCTTGTTCACCCACGGCATTCAGCCCAATGTTCTGGTGGGCAGTTCAGCCGGCGCCATGAACGCCGCTTTTCTGGCCCTCGATCCCACCCCCGCCGGCGCCGACCAACTGGCGGCGCGCTGGCTCAGCCTGCGCCGTCAAGACGTTTTTCGCGGCGGACCGCTGGTCATGGCCCTGCGGCTGCTGCTGGGCCGCGATAGCCTCTTTTCCAGCCGTGCGTTGCGTCGATTGGTGCACAACCAGTTGCCGCCCGGCGTCTCTACCTTTGGCGACCTGCCACAGCATATCCGGCTCTACGTGACGGCCGCCAGCCTCAACACCGGCGCCCTTTACCTGTATGGCGAAGACCCCTCCGCCGACTTGGCCGAGGCCGTGCTGGCCAGCGCCGCCCATCCGGTGATCTTTGAGCCCGTTGAAACGGCGCAACACCAACTGGTGGATGGCGGCGCCGTGGCCAACGTGCCCATCGAGATCGCCATCGAAAAGGGGGCCAAAACGGTCTATGCTATCGACGTAGGCTATAGCGGCCAGGCCCGGCCCAGAGCGCGCAACGTCCTCGACATCGTGAGTTATACCATTTCAGCCATGATGTACCAACACCTGCTGGACGATCTCCAACAGGCCGCCGCCAGCCCACAGGTGACGTTACACCACATCACCATCGGTGGCTTTGAAGACACTCACATGTGGGACCTGAGCCACACCGCCGAGATGATCGCCCATGGCCGCCGCGTCACCCAGGCATACCTGGCCAACCCACAACCGGTCTCCGAGACGCCGCGTCGGGCAAGCCTGACCGCACAGGCGGTTCCGGTGCCCAAAGGCGCGCGCCTCTACCAGCCCTGCCGCCACCGCTTGACGTTTGACGTTTGACGCCTGACGCCTGACATTTCTCGCTTCAGAAAGGACTCCCCCATGGCCAATCTCACTGTCGAAATTTGCGGTTTAAAATTCGCCAACCCCGTGCTGCCCGCCGCCGGCCCCACCGTGTGGGATGGCGCGGCCATGCTGCGCTGCGTGCAGGGCGGCGCGGGCGGCCTGGTGAGCAAAACCATCTCCACCACTGCCGCCCAGGTGCCCCAGCCCTGCATGGCCGAGTACGGCAAAGGGGCCATGCTCAACACCGAACTGTGGGCCGAATACCCGCCGGAGCAATACATCGAGCACGAATATACGATTGCCCGGCAGGCCGGCGTGCCGCTCATCATCAGCCTGGGCTACACCGCCGAGCAGATCGCCGCGCTGGCCCCGCGCGTGCGCCCCTTTGCCGACGCCCTGGAACTCTCCACCCACTATATCGGCGACGACCCCCAACCGATGATCGACGCCATCCGCGCCGCCAAAACTGCTGCCGACGTGCCGGTGTTCGTCAAATTCAGCCCCTTCCGCGACGTGCAGCGCGCCGCCCAGGCCGCCCAGGCCGCCGGCGCCGATGCCATCGTCGCCGTCAACTCGTATGGCCCCTGCTTCGGCATCGATATCGAAACCGGCCTGCCGCTCATGGGCAGCCGCGAAGGCTACGGCTGGCTCTCCGGCCAGGCCATCAAGGCCATCGCCCTGCGCTGCGTCTACGACATCGCCCGCACCGTCGACCTGCCCATCTTGGGCGTGGGCGGCATCGCCCGCGGCGAGGACGCCATCGAGTTTTTTATGGCCGGCGCGTCGGCGGTGCAGATCTGCACCGCCGCCATCCTGCGCGGGCCACAGATGCACGGTCGCATCGCCCGCCAGATCGACCAATGGCTCGACGATCACGGCTACGCCTCCGTGCGCGACATCCAGGGCCTCACGCTGCGCAAAATACGCGAGCGGCCCTTCCGCACCAGCCACGTCCCGCCGGAACTGGACGTGGCGGCCTGCATCGGCTGCGCGCTCTGCCCCACCTCGTGCGTCTACGGCGCGTTAGAGATGGTCGGCCAGCCCAAAACGCCGGGCTACAAAGTGCGGCTGAATCCCGATCTGTGCTGGGGTTGTGGCCTGTGCGCCACCCGCTGCCCCACCCGCGCCCTGACGATGTTGGGGGTGAGTGCATGACCCTCCTGAATGTCCTGGCCCTTTTTCCCGGCGATGTGATCTCTTTGGTCGGCGCGGGGGGCAAAACCTCGGCGGCACTGCGTCTGATGGACGAACTGGCCCAGGCCGGCCACCACGCCGTGTTCACCACCACCACCAAAATCCTGGAGCCGATGCCGCGTCCTGGCGAATGTCTCATCCTGGCCGAGACGCTGGACGAGGCGCGGGCCGTCCTGGCCGATCCGCCATGCGCCAAACCCTTCCTGGCCTGCCGCCGCCTGGAGGAAGCCGACGCCGACTTTGCCGCCCGCGCCCCCTACCCCGCCCGGCCCAACAAGCTGGCCGGCCCCCCACCCGAATGGATAGACACGCTGAACGCCGAACGGCCCGACGTGACCTTTCTGGTCGAGGCCGATGGCGCGCGCCACCGCCTGCTCAAAGCCCCGGCCAACTATGAGCCGGTCTTGCCTGCCGCCACGACGCTGCTGGCCCCCATGGCCGATCTGGCCGTGCTGGGCCACCCGCTGAGCGACGAACACGTCCACCGCGCCGGGTTGGCCGCCCAACTCCTGGGCGCGCCGCCGGCCACACCGCTGACGCCAGAGAGGGTGGCCCGTCTGCTGGCCCACCCCGAGGGCGGCCTGAAAGGTGCGCCAGAGACGGCCCGCATCACGCCGCTCCTCACCTGGTGGCAGGATGCGCCGCTGCCCGCTGCCGCCCGCGAAACCGCCGACCATCTCGCCGCCCAAGCCGGCATCGAGCGTGTCCTCGTCGCCGACCTGCGGGCCGACGAGGCGGTGCGCTACGCCACGCGACCGTCGCCGGTCGCGGCGGTGGTGCTGGCCGCCGGAGCCTCGACGCGTATGGGCCGGCCCAAACAACTGCTTCCCTGGGGGCCACAGAACCAGCCCATGTTGCGTCACGTCGTCCAGACCACGCTGGCCGCCGGGTTGGAGGAGGTGATCGTCGTGCTGGGCCACGCGGCAGAGCAGATCACACCCGCGCTGGACGGCCTGCCGGTGCGTATCGTCGTCAACCCTGCCTGGGCCGACGGCCTGAGCAGTTCTGTGCGCGCCGGGTTGGATGCCATCAGTCCTGAGGCACAGGCCGCGCTGTTCCTGCTGGCCGACCAGCCCCGTCTGACACCGAGGGTCGTCGCCGCGCTCGTCGCCCGCTTCCGACGCACCCGCGCGGCCATCGTCGTGCCTGCGGCGGCGGAGCGCCGCGGCGCACCGGCCCTCTTTGCCCGCGCCCTGTTCGGCGAGTTGCGCGCCGTCCACGGCGACCGGGGAGGCCGCGCCCTCATCGCCCGCCACGCCGGGGAGGTCGTCGCCATCCCCATAGCCGATGCGACCCTCCTGGCCGACATGGACACCCCAGACGATCTTTTAACCTTTGACCACAGGAGACCCCCATGCACAGACTGACCCGCATCCGTCACCTGCTCATTGACATGGATGGCGTGCTCTACCACGAAAACGATCCTATGCCCGGTCTGGTCGAGTTCTTTGACTTTTTGCGGCAGCGGGGGCTGCGCTTTGTGCTGGCCACCAACAACTCGAGCCGCACACCACAACAGTACGTGGAGAAAATGGCCCGTATGGGCGTCCACGTCGCAGCCGACGACCTGATCACCTCGTCGCAGGCGACGGCAGCTTATTTACGCCAGATCGCGCCGCCCGGCACGCCGATCTATGCCGTGGGCCAGGACGGCCTGACCGCCGCACTCCAGGAAGCCGGCTTTGTCCTCGATGACCGCCGCGCCGAGTTTGTCGTTGCCGGGCTGGACACTCACCTGACTTACGACAAACTCAAAACGGCCACGCTGCTCATCCGCCGTGGCGCGCAGTTCATCGGCACCAACACCGATACCACGCTGCCCACGCCGGAGGGCCTGGCTCCCGGCGCGGGTTCCATCCTGGCCGCCATCCAGGCCGCGACGGACGTTTGCCCCACAGTCATCGGCAAACCAGAGCCGACGATGTTCCACCAGGCGATGGCCCGCCTGGGCGCGACGCCCGAAAACACCGCCGCCCTGGGCGACCGCCTGGAAACCGACATCCTGGCCGCCCGGCGCACGGGGGTGCTGGCGCTGCTGGCGCTCTCTGGCGTGACAGACCGAACCATGCTGGCCGGATCAGAGCTCCGGCCCGATCTGGTTTTCGACGACATTACCGATTTGCGCGAACAGTGGGTCAAAAAGAGTGGTTGATCCCATCCGACCAACGTGGTATAATCTCAGTAGATCCAATGTTTAGACCTGACAGGTTTTTAGAGACACTTTTTTGGGCCAATGCAGTTGATAATCAAGATGATTTGGCTGGTTATGCCACTATGAAAAACCTGTCAGGTCTTGTAGCCCTCAAGAATCTGGATCTACTGACTCGACTTTTGCAGTAGCCCGTGAGGGCAAAGGACATTAACAATAACAGATATTCAAGGCTCAGTTTTGGGAGCGAGACGCACGCTCCCGTCCCAGCCACTTTGAGTGGCCGGGCTAGAAGGAACCGCCAGGGTTTCAGCAAGAGTTGTGTCAGTCGCAAACCGCAGCCAAGAGCGGGGCCATCAATGAACGCAGGGTCTGTCCCTGTGTCAAACCTACACTGATGAAGCAGGCCAGTGCCCACAAGCTCTGTGCCTGACTGACCCGACGCCAGAACGGCGTGCTGCCTTTG
>JBMOMT010000069.1:0-46083 GCA_049324835.1 Chloroflexota bacterium
GAAGCCTATCGCCTGAGCACAGGAACCTCCTGGTTTGAAGCCAAGATGCGGATTATTCGAGATGCCATTCGTGCCTATCTGGCTCATCCTGAGTACACCCTGCCACTTTCAACTGCGTAACTTCTAAGGCTTTGCTGAACCGGTGACGCTGGAGGTGCGTCGCACTCGCCACGGCCCCCTGCTGGACGGTATCGTCGATGGGCTGGACATGCCCATCGCTCTGCACTGGAACGGCTCAGAGAGCCCGTCTATGCTGGCGGCTGTTCTCCAACTCGATCAGGCCAGCGACTGGCCCTCCTTTCGCGCCGCCCTGAGCCACTGGACGGCCGCGCCGCAACATTTCGTCTATGCCGATACCGAGGGCAACATCGGTTATCAACTGGCCGGACGCGTGCCGCGGCGGACCCAGAACCAGGGCAGAGTGCCGCTTCCCGGTTGGACAGGCGCCTTTGAATGGCATGGAGAGTGGCCGTTTGAGCAACTGCCTCACACCCTGAACCCACCATCGGGTTACCTCGTCGTCGCCGATCAGCCGATCACAGGCGATGCCCAGCCTGTCTGGGATGGTTCACCCGCAGCCCACCGCGCCCGCCGCATCGAGGACCTGCTGCTCGCCAGCGATCAGCACACACCCGACAGTTTCCGGGCCATCGAGGCCGACGTGTACACACCCTCCGCCGCAAACCTGATGCCCTACCTGCTGGCGTTGGAGCCGCAAGGCTGGCTGCAAGAGCGCGTTTACCGCGACCTGCTCCGCAACTGGGACGGCCAGCTCGCGCCCCACAGCGGCGCGGGGGCGGTGTGGCAGGTTTTCTACCAACACCTGATCGAAGCGATCCTGCTGGACGAGCTGGGCGCAACGCTTTTCCACGACTACCTGAACACCCTCGACGTTCATCAAGTCGTGGTTAGTCTCCTGGCTGACGCCGAAAATCCCTGGTTCGACGACCTCACCACCCCGCAGCGGGAAATACGAGACGATGTGCTGCGCCGCGCCCTGGCAGAAGCGATGGACGAACTGGGCCGCCATCACGGCGATCTACACACCAACTGGCGCTGGGGCGATCTGCACCGTCTCATCCTGATCCACCAGCCACTGGGCCAGAGTGACCTGCCCGTTTTGGCGAGGCTGGTCAATCGTGGGCCATACCCTCTGGGCGGCTCGCCTCTCACCGTCGACGCCACAAGCTGGCGCTTCGCCGCCCCATTCGACGTGATCGCCGGCCCATCTTGTCGCCAGATCGTCGAGCTGGGCAACCTGGACGCTTCACTCTTTCAGATCAACAGCGGCCAATCGGGCCAGCCGTTCCATCGCCACTATGCCGATCAGGTGCGCCCCTGGATCGACGTCAGCCCTCACCCTGCCGCCTGGTCGCGCCAGGCCGTCAAAGCGGCCCACGTCGCCCTGCTGGTGCTTCAGCCTCACTGAGGAGGCGCAACTGCTCAGCCTACCCTCCCGCAGGCTAAAACCATTCATCCCATGCCAGAATCTGGCTGACTGGGTGAATCTGCAAACGGTGGCCGCACAAGGAGGCATGGCATGCCCCTGCAAGAGCCTGCGGGAGAGTGAGCAGTTACGAGGAGGCTACAATTGCCTCCCAGGGTCAAATGATGGTATAATCCTTTTTATGACACCGCGACCGCCTGAAACAAGACAGCCCGAGTTCGTCAATCACCCCAGATCGTTCTGGCAGTGGTTCTTTCTGTGCCTGGCCCTGATCGGCTGGCTGGCCTCGGCCTGCACCGACGGCCCACCTGATACGCCGTCGGCCACACCGGCCCACACCTCGGTCGTGGCCGAACCGTTCCCGACGCCGACACCCCTCCCCCCGACCGCCACGCCATCACCGTCCACCAGCCCCACCGCCACCGCCACAGCCCTGCCGACCGCCACCGAAACATCGACCGCCACTGCCACGCCGACCGCTTCGCCCAGCCCCACCGCCACCCCTCCGCCCGACACACGCCTGAGGCTCGGCATCGCTCTGCAGGCGCAGGGCAATTACCCGGCGGCCATCGATCAATACCAGGCCCTGATCGATGACCCGAACGTCACCGCCGAGACAGCCGCCGAGGCGCGCTACCGGCTGGGACAGTGCCAGACCCTCAACGATGACCCTGCCGCAGCCGCAGCCGCCTTCCAGGCCTTTCTGGCAGCCTACCCCGACGATGCGCGTCGCCCCGAAGCCCATTTTCAACTGGCCGAGGCGCTGGCCGCACAGGGCGCGTGGCAGGCGGCCATCGAGAATTATCAACTGTACCTGGCCGGGCTAGACGCCATCGCCAGCCACGTCCAGACGCGCATCGGCGACGCTTACGTGCAGCTTGGCGACGACGAACAGGCCCTGGAGAGCTACCGCGCTGCGTTGGAAAGCGCGCCTTACCTGGATCAGGCCTTTGCCCTGCGAGAACGAGTGGCCGAGATCCATATCCGCGCCGCGGACATGGATCAAGCCATCGCCCAATATCAAAAAATCCTGGAAGCCGCCGAATCGGCCAGCTACCGCGCCCAGATGCTCTACCTGTTGGGACAGGCCTGGCTCGCGTCCGGCAACACCGAGGCCGCCCACGACGCCTGGCGCGAGGCGGTCGAGCGTTATCCCAGGACGCACCACGCCTACCTCTCGCTGGTGGAGCTGGTCAACGCCGGCGTCGCGGTCGACGAGTTCCAGCGCGGCCTGGTCGATTTTTACGCCGGCGTCTATGGGGCAGCGACCCAGGCCTTTTACCGCTATCTCGATTCCGAGGCCGTCGAACGGCGCGACGAGGCCCGTTACTATGTGGGCCGGGCCTACCACCTGTCGGGCAATTATGCCCTGGCCATCGACGAATACGATACCGTCATCGCCGCCTACCCCGATAGCCCGGTGGCGGCCGATGCCTGGCTGGAAAAGGCCCGCTCTCTGGCAGCCCAGGACCAGGCCGACATGGCATTGGAGACGCTGGAAGCCTTTGTGCAAGCCCACCCTGAGAACGATCTGGCCCCCGAAGCCCTGTGGCGGGCAGCCCAAATACACCAGGATGCGGCCAACTGGGCCGGGGCGGCTGCCGTCTACCGCCGCCTGCATGCGGACTATTCGGCCAGCGAGCGAGCTGCCGAGGCGCTTTTTGACGCCGGACTGTGCCACTATCGCCTGGCCGACTATCGGGCCGCTGCAGACGACTGGCAAACCCTGGTGGCTGATTATGCCTCCTCCGAGTGGTTATCTGCCGCCCGCTATTGGCTGAGCAAGGCCCACGCCGCGCTGGGCGACGACCCTCAACGCGACGAATGGTTAACCACGGCTGCCACCAGCCGCGCATTCCTGCCCGATTATTACTCCCTCCGGGCGGCTCACCGGGCCCAGGCCCTGGCGCAAAACGATGTCACCCCGAAAGAGGCCGTGGCCTGGCCCAGCAGCCCGCCCAACCTGCTGCTGACCACCGACCAGGCCAGCGCGCGGGCCGCGGCCGAGGCCTGGCTGCTGAAATGGGCCGATCCCGCCGCCGAGATCGATACTCTCGACGGGCTAACGGATAGCCTGGCATCGGATCCTCGTTACCGGCGTGCGGTGGCCTTTCTGTCGATTGGCCTGCGCCAGAAAGCTGTCGCCGAGCTGGAAGCCCTGCGCCTGGCCCGCTGGGACGATCCACTGGCAATTTATGGGCTGGCCCTGGCAGCCCGCGATTTAGAGATCTATGATGTCTCTATCCGGTGTGCGCTGCGCGTGGTGCACCTTTCACCGGCCAAAACCATTCACGACGCGCCCCACTTTTTGCTGCGCCTGATCTATCCCATCTATTACGCCGATCTGGTGCTGGCCGAGGCGGCCGAATCCAACCTGGACCCACTGCTTCTCTTTGCCCTGATGCGGCAGGAAAGCCTGTTCTCGCCGGATGTTGCCTCTTATGCCCAGGCCATAGGGTTGATGCAGATCATTCCCTCCACCGGCGAGTGGATCGCCCTGCGCCTGCGCTGGCAGGATTTCGTGGCTGCCCATCTCACCCGACCTTACCTCAACATCCACTTTGGCGCCTGGTTCCTGGCCCAGGCCCTGGACACCTATCAGGGCAATGTGTTTGCCGCACTGGCGTCTTACAACGCCGGCATGGCCGCTCCGGCCCG
Organism: Chloroflexota bacterium; assembly: GCA_049324835.1. Lineage (GTDB taxonomy): Bacteria > Chloroflexota > Anaerolineae > CAYNKW01 > CAYNKW01 > JBMOMT01. The sequence continues at coordinate 4,106 of JBMOMT010000069.1, forward strand.
CTGGCTGGAAGGAAATGGCGGCGATCCAGATCTTTTTGTCGAGACGATCGATTTCTCCCAGACACTGCACTATGTTCAGTTGATCTACCAGCACCACACGCTGTATCGCCAGATTTACCAATCGGACCGCTGAGCCAGAGAGGTTGATTGCCAAACTGTAGCCCAATTACAACCCACCGGCCAGGATGAGGTTGGCGGCAGCTATTGCATCAACTTTTTAATGATGGTATAATGTTATCATCGGCAAACAGTAGAACTCGGGGGCAACACCATCGGGCCACCATGCTGAGCCGATTCGGATGGGAGGCCATCTCACATCCTCCTGAAGCCGAAAAAGCAAGACCGTTGCCCTGTAATCATTACCATTGGTGAAAGACCATGCCTGTCGTTCACGAAACGATCCAACTCCTCCTGGCACCACCCGGTGGTCTGGTTTACCATCTGCTGCTCCTCTTTGCGCTGGAAGCGATCCTGGGTCTGAGCCTGGGAGCATGGCGCCGTCGACGGGCGGGCCAGCCGGCGGCCATCTCGGGCCTGTTCGTGGCGGCGGCCGCAGGCATGCTGTTGGCCCGGCTGATCCTGATCGCCGTGGCGCTGTGGGGCATCGCTGATGCATCCACTGTCGCGCGGCTGATTCCCCCTCTGGAACGGGCACTCGACAGCGCCGTAGTCTTGCTGCTGGTGTGGGCGCTGATACCGTGGGGCCGTTACCGTGACCTCTCGTGGTTCCTGCCGGGTTTCGGCCTGTTGGCTATCGCCGTCATTTTTGCGCTGTTGCTCTCTGCCTGGCAGGTCGCTCTGACCAACAACCCCACTCTGATGTACAACAGCAGCGGCCAGCAGACAGCATGGAGCCTGATGCAGCTCTTGTTGCTGGCGGCCGGCCTGTTGGGCCTGCTGTGGCGTCGAGAACGGGGCTGGGGGCTGCAGATCGTGACGCTGGCTTTGTTGGCTCTTGGCCAGGTGATGCAACTCGCTTCGCCCGATCTTCAAATCCACCAGGCGGGATGGGTACGTCTGGCGCAGGTGTTGGCCTTTCCACTGCTGGCAGTGTCGGTCTACCGTCTGGCGATCACAGACCTGAGCGAACGCACCCACGAACTCGAAGAAGTCCGGCAGGATTCCATCAGCCAGATCACAGGGCTGCTCTATTTGCTGGAAAGCGGCCAGCGAACCATCGCCTCGTTAAACATGGCCGACGTGTTGGATCGGGCCGTGCGTGAGGTGGTGCGCCTGCTCAAGGTCGAATTGTGCGGCCTGGTGTTGCCGCTGGACGTGCCGCGTGGGCAGGCCGAACTGGCGGCGGTGTACAGCGCCAAAGCAGAAGGCACGGCCAACACCGTCCGCTTTGCCCTGTCGGATCACCCGGCGATCGAGCATGCTATCAAACGCAAAAAGGCCGTGACCATCGATGTCTCTAGCGAGCACGCCCAGGTCAAAGAGATTTACGTCCTGCTGGGCAGCATGAAAACGGGGCCGTTGCTGATCCAGCCGCTGCTGTACAATAGCTCGGTTATCGGCGCGCTGTTGCTGGGCAACCCGCACTCGCAGCAACTGTTTTCCGCCAGTCAACAAAAGCTGTGCCAGGCTCTGGGGCGTCAGGTGGCCATCGCCATCGAGAATGCGCGGCGTTACCAAGCGCTCGGCGGTCAGCTCGAAACGCTCCAGGCGCGGTTCGAGGAGGCCAGCACCAAACACCGCCGCATCCAGAGCCAGTTGGAAACGCAGCTTCAACACAGCCAGGAAGACACAGCCCACTTTGCGCGTCGATTGGAGGAGGCCACCGATTTCATCCGGCGTAAGCAACAGAACATCGAGAGCCTGGCCGAGCAGCTCCAGACGGTCGAGCAAGAGAACAGCCAGCTCACTGCCGATCTGGCCCAGCTTGGGCAGGAAGCGCAGTCGCTGCAAAATCGGCTGGAATCGCAGACTGCCCAGGCAGCGAGCACTCGTGCAGCGCTGGAGGCTCAACTGGCCGAAGCCAGTTCCCAGATCTCACGAATGATCGTCAGGCAGCGGCAGCAAGACCTGGTCTCGCCCGGCAGCATGGTGCTCGATGCCCTCGAGGTTGGCCTGCTGATGGCCGATCAGACCGGTCGGGTGCAGCAGGTCAACTCTGCAGCGGCCCGGCTCCTGGGACAGGCGGTTGAGGAGATGATGGGCAAACCCCTGGGTCAGGTGTGCGACGACACTCACTGGCAAGAGGGCATCCATCAATTGTTGGGCGGGCAATCAGGATCGACCAGGGAAGGCGCCGAGACGGCCTTTGCCGTTTACGTAGCGGGCCGACCGGTGAAGGTCAGGCTGAGCCTTTTGCGCGGCCAGGAGCAAGAGTTTGTGGCGGCCGTGGCTCTGTTGAATGCTCCCACCGCATCGACCGAGCCGCAGCGCGCACGCGACGAGTTTATCGGCGCACTGGCCCAGGAGTTACGCACGCCCATGACCTCCATCACCGGCTATACCGATCTACTGCTGGGTGAATCGGTGGGCATCGTGGGCGAGATGCAACGCAAGTTTTTACAGCGCATCAAAGCCAACATCGAGCGCATGGGCGCTATGCTCAACGATCTGATCGGCGTGACGGCCATCGACAGCGGACAGCTTCACATCGAGCCGGAGCCTATCGAGGTGAGCAATGCCATTCAGGAAGCCATCAACGGCGCCCAGGCCCAGCTCGAAGAAAAAGACCTCAGGCTCAAAATGAATCTTGCGCTGGATATGGACACCATCGAGGTCGATCCCAACGCCTTTCAGCAGATCGTGAGTAATCTGCTCAGCAATGCCTGCAAAGCCTCGCCGGTGGGTGGCGAGATCGGCATCAGCGCCGTTTTTCAAACCGAGAATCAATCACCGGAAAAGAGCCGATTGATCGTTTCACTGACCGACTCTGGCGGCGGTATTGCGCCAGAAGATCAACCGCGTGTTTTTGACCGCTTTTACCGCGCCGAGCAGGCCCTGATCGCCGGCCTGGGTGAGACCGGGGTGGGACTTTCCATCGTCAAGGCTCTGATCGAGGCCCATCACGGCCAGATTTGGGTGGAAAGTGAAATGGGCCAGGGCAGCACCTTTGCCTTTTCGTTACCCGTCGCGCCGCCCCGACGAGCTGCCCCTTCAGGCCGAAAAACATCACCATCGTCCGGGGGGGACTAGGGGATGCCATTATGGTCAACGACAACCACTCTCAAGGCGAGTCTTTTGGCGCCCTCCGCCGTACGTTGGTGGCAACGCTGATCGTGGCGACCGTAGCTGCCACCCTATTCGTGGCCGTCAGGCTGACCCACCTGGATCAGATGCCCATGCCAACCACCACGCCGACACACACGGCTGTGTCCATCGCAGCGATCAGCCCGGCGCCTTCGCCCACCGCGCCGCCATCCCACACACCCAGCGCCACACCCCCTCCCCTGCCCACACCCACGCCAACCACCGCCTGTGTCTACCCGGCCAACTGGGTGAGGTATGTGGTTCAGCCAGGTGATACGCTGCAGAGCATTGCGCTGCGCCACGGCATCGGGGTCTATTACCTGATGCAGGTCAACTGCCTCACCAGCCAGACGCTCTTGCCCAATCAGCCGATCTGGGTGCCCCCCGCCGACGCCACTCCCACCCCCATCCCGCCGACGCCCACCTACTGTGGGCCGCCCGCCGGCTGGCAGCCATACGTCGTCCAGCGAGGCGATACCCTGTATTCACTGGCCCAGCGACACGGCACGTCACCAGAAGCGATCAAACGCGCCAACTGCCTCATCGGCAACACCATCTATGCCGGGCAAAAGCTGTGGTTGCCGTGGATAGCGCCCAGCCCCACCCCACAGGCAAGCGCCACGCCAACCGGCACGGCCACAGCCACCGCCACGCCAACAGCCACCATCACGGCCACGGCGACGACGACCGCCACCGCCACACCGAGCGAAACGATCACACCGACGCCGACGGATACCAGCGAAGTCTCACCGTTGCCCACGCCCACCGGCACCCAACGGCCCACACTCACACCGCTACCGACGGCCACCCCGACACCCACCGAGGTGATCGACCACACACCCACCCTCACCCCAACGGCCACGCCAGAAAGTGGCGAGACGCCCACGCTCACCGCCACCCCCACCGACACGGTCACGTCGGCGGCTGCACCATCGGAAACTGCCACACCCACCCCCACGGCGTCGTCAACGCCCTGAGCGGGACAGACCTTTTCTCATGCGGAGGGGATGATGTCCATCGAGTTTCCCGACATCATGGGCGATTACCTGGATGCCCGACAGAGGTTCGATGCTGGCGGCCTGCATTACATCTGCACCGTAGAACCGGCTTCTTTGGCCCCAGGAGGACAAACGGACCTCCTTTTCCTGACACAATCAGCTCTGGATGTGCCAGTAGAAGCGTCGTTGCAGGTCGAGTTTCCCAGCCGCACCAGTCGCCTGGGAGGGCAATCGCTCAGTTTCAAAATGGCCCAACCGGAGATGGGCATCCACATTGCCCCCGGCGAGGTCGGCGTGCTGCGCGTGCCCATCACCTGCGCAGCCGATACACCGGAAAAAGAGTACGACCTCAAGATCACTTTCAAGGCCACACCACAGGGGCAAGGACAGGCCATCCGAGCGTCGTCGAATCCGGGCCGGCTGGGCAAATCTCTGATCCGTGATCCGGTGGGTTTGGGCATCGCGCCGGTCATCGGCGTGGGGTACGTGGCCCGGCCAGCCCTGCACCAGACACTGAAAGTTCAAGTGGTCGGGCCGCCATCAGATGTGAAGGTAGATCTGTCGCCCAGTTTTGAAACACTGTGGACCATGGACGAGTTGTCGGTGCAGCAGGCAGCGCAGCGTGAGGTGTCGGATCGGCGGATCCACATCAAACCCAAACTGGCCCCCGATGCGCTGTTTGCAGCACTGTGGCACGAAAGCCAAAAGCTGTTCGAGGATGCCGGCCTGCCGCTGCGTATGGGCGAGGCTATCTTTTTGGCGCGTATTCTCACCTATACGGCCTGGACCTTTCTCAGCCATGGCGATTGGTACGACGCCTTGCTGGTGCCGATGTGGATGGCAGCCATGCGCAACGATCTGCCCACCGGCGACGCGCTCTGGGTGGTGACACAGGTGGGGTACGAGCACCTGTTGCGACTGAGCACGGCGGTGAGTTTTGGGTTGTTGGATCGGACGATGGGGCGAGAATTGTGGAGTAATGTGGAACAGCAAGGCGTAATGGATCTGCTGGTCAGATCAGTTTGCCACGGCCAGGATCGACTGTTGCCAGAATTTGTGTACCTACCGCTGATCCTGGGTGGGCTGGCTGTTGCCCGCGAGGTGAAAATGCCGGAAGAAGATCTCGATCACAGTCTACAACTGCTGGTGCAGGCCTATCACGATCGCGCCGACGTTTTTACCGGGGAGGTGGCCGTGGTCAACGATCTGTTCGAACAGTTGGCCATAGCGGCCCGCCGTTAGCACCACGGGCCAGACCGCGCCTCACATGCAGCGCAGACGAGGCCGCGAGGTAATACCTCGCGGCCTCGTTTATTGGTTCCAGTGGCAACCAGACCCTATTCCCGAGTTGGCTGTGTCACCGGGAATTGTGTCGCTATCTCGGCCCGACGTGACGCGCCCGCCTGACGCGCCTCGTTCAAGACCTCTCGCCACCGCTGCAGGATCGACTGCTGCAATTCGCTGCCCGATTGAGGCGTGATCAACAGAACCACCACGACACCGGTCATGGCGCCGAAAAACAACCCCAGCGCAAAGCTCAACACTCGCTTCACAAGTCACCGCCTTTCAGAGCCACACTTGACGTCTGCTAATATGCAAATATGACGTTTTGCTAATATTCTCACTTGTTCTGGCGATAAATGACCCCCGAATTGCCGCTGCTGTCGAGACGGAAAGGAGCACTGGCCTGATCGACCATCACTGTGTAGGCCAGGATATCCATTGGAACCGAATAAGCAATGGGCGAAAAAATCTCTTCCTGGGATGGCACCGGCCAGACCTCGTCGGCCAACTGGGCCAGTTGTTCATCGGTCGGATCGGCGACAGCCACGATGTGAGCCTGCACCCGCCTGGCTGTTTGCATCATATCCACGATTCGCTGGCGACTGGGGCCGGCAGGTGACAGGAAGAGGATCTGTGTATCACAGCCGGTCAAAAAGTATTCCAGGTGTGCCCATTCTTCCACTTCTTGAGCCAGGCACGGCACAGGGGCAGCCTCCAGCAGTTTGGCGCGGCCAAAGAGGGCAGAGCCATAACTCGGCCCCCCTCCCACAAAATAGACGATGGGTGAGTTCTTTAAATACCGCCGGGCGTAACGCTCGATGATCGAAAAGTCTGCCAGAGCGATCTCTTTGAGAGAGAGATGGGTCTGTTTGAGTGTTTGACGGTACTCGCCGGCCTGTTTTTCACTCAGCCGCTTGCGCGCCACACCCAACTCGATGGCCAGCAAATAGAGCACCGTGAGGCTGCCCAGATAAGTCAATGCGCCGGGCACGGGCACGTTCCCCGGTGAATGCACGTCTACGACGATGGACTCTTGGGCCGCCTGTGTGATGGCGCTGCCGGCCGTATTGGTGATGGCCAGCGTAGGCAAACCCTTCTCACGCGCCACCTCGACTGCCGTGATGGTATTGCCCACTTTGCCAGACACCGATACGCCTACCGTGAGCGCGGTATTGGGCTGGCTGTGCACATCGTAGGCCGCAAACTCGTAAGCCTCGGCCGGCGTCAACGAGATGCCGGCCAGTTGCTGAAAGGCCAGCCTGGTGGCCCAACCGACAAAATGGGAATCGCCACAACCCACCTGCTGGACAGCTGTCAAGTCGGCGGCATTCAGGTGGGCGACAATCCTGGCCACCTGCTCTGCCAGATCATCGATACGTCCGGCCAGCACTTCACCCTGCTGGTGTATCTCCCAATACATCTTGCGATAACTCTCATTCCAGTCCATGCACAGCCTCCTATGAATCTCGAACGATACGAATTGACTCCCAACGCCAGGTCTGGTGTCCTCACATGGCTTGAATCACTCGCACCATACCTGGTTTTTTATCACTGATCGAGGGGCAGCCAGCCGACAGGCGCAGCAGGAGACGCTCGCCAATCACCACCTGCTCCACGTTCTTTACGATCGTCTCGGCGAACAAGCGCACCTGTTCCATACGCCCACTCTCTCAGCCTGCCGGTCAATCCGAGGGGGTTACAGAGGTCACTCCGCCCAGCGCGTTGGTCTCCACAATCCATTTGCTGCCGATCTGGAATTGCCTGAACTGATCCAGGCTGCCAGGACGGTAGGTATAATCCTTGCCATCAGCATCCAAAATGACCTCATATACCTCTATGCGCTCTGCCGCACGTTGCTTGGCGTTCAAACTGATCGCAGGCCAGAGAGGGTTCAAATCACGACCGGTGGCGGTCTTTTCGCCGGCGGGTTTCCAATCGGTCACGGTGTACTCGCACCAATCCTGGTACACATGGTACTCACAGTCCTGCACCGCCTGCGCATGACCTGTGCCCGTATCGACCAGATAAGGCGTGCCGCAAACTTCCGTAGCATTGGCTGCAGGTTCATCCTGAACATGATGCTCTTGCGGTTTACAATTTCCCACCTGGGCACCCGATGGCACTTCACCGCGCCACGCTTCGCGCGTGACAGGGCCCAATTCTTCGAGGTGGATGGTATACACCCATTCGACACCTCGAACCGTAGCCACAGACTCGGCTGAACCTCGGAACAAAAAGAACAACAACGCAATCACACACAGGAACACCAGGGCCAGTCCCCCGCCAAGCAGCGGCACGCTTTTTTTCTGTGGTTGCGCTACCACGGCTTTGGGCGCAGGTCGCGCCAGATTGCCCCCACACGAGGTGCACTTGGTGGCCGATGCCGGATTGTTTGCACCGCAGTGGGGGCAGGTCACATCAGGCACCGGACCGGTCTGGAACGCACCCACCGTCTGGCCTTTGGCGCGCTTGAAACCCTCAACCAGATCGCCGCCACACTGAGAACACGTCTCCGCATTTCCCGGATTGCGAGCGCCACAATAGGGGCAATGAATGTCAGGGCCAACAGCAACACGCGCAATGGTCTCCGCACTGGAATCCAACACCTGTTTTACAGGGGCCTCGAACTTGACATCCTCCGGCATCTTGGCACCACAACTCTGACATGTCTGCTGTGTGCCTGGGTTGTGGGCGCCGCAAGCCGGGCAGGTCCATTCCAGTTCGACGTAGCCCAGTGTCTTTTTGACCATAGTATACACCCCTTTCTTGGCTGAATGGCAAAATCTGATGAAAAGAAGTGACTCTATTGTACGACAGATCGAGGTCTTTGGCAAGAACCCAACTCTGGTGTTTCACGTGAAACCAAAAGTCATCGTGAAGGTTTTAACCGATCTTGTCTGTCTGCCAACGATCTGCTATAATGACTGCCAAGACGATTCAAGGAGTGTCCCCTTTGAGCACTGACAGACCCTCTCCAAGAACAACACCCATCTGTGACTATGAAGGCTCGACGTATCGCACCGATTTCTGGGAGAACCAGGGGCGCGAGTACGAGGATCTGGCCGAGCGTATTGCCCTCAAACATCTGATACCATCATCTGGCAAATACCTGCTGGATATCGGCGCCGGCTTTGGCAGACTGAGCAACCTGTACACTGCCTACGATACGGTTTTCCTGCTCGATTATTCCACTTCTTTGCTCCGAGAAGCTCAGAAGCAGTTTGGCCATACCGGGCGTTATCGTTATGTTGCCGCAAACTTTTATCACCTTCCCTTTGCAGGCGACCTCATCGATACCGTGGTGATGGTGCGCGTGCTCCACCACGCCCAGGATGTCGCATCGGTTCTGGCCGAAATTGCCCACGTTCTGCAGCCCATGGGAAGCCTGGTGCTAGAGTATGCCAACAAACGCCATATCAAGGCCATCTTGCGATACCTCACACGCCGCCAGGATTGGAATCCCTTTGACCACCAACCGCTCGAATTTGTGCCGCTCAACTTTGATTTTCACCCGGCATACATCTGCCAGCATCTGCGCCACGAAGGTTTTGAGATCTTGCAAGAGCGAGCAGTGTCGTCGTTTCGTCTGCCAGCGCTAAAACGGAACTTGGCTCCACATTGGCTTGCCACTCTCGATAGCTTGCTACAAAGACCGCTGGCATCCCTCAAACTCACACCCAGCGTTTTCCTTCACGCTCGCCTTCATGACAACACACCCTCTCCGCCACCAGGGACCATCTTTTGTTGTCCGGCTTGCCGCAGCGAGGAGTTGATCCAAACCCACGAAGCCCTGACCTGCCAGAACTGCTCACAGGCATGGCCGATCGTGCAAGGCATCTACGATTTTCGTTGGCCGCTACCCTCTGACGCGGTGTGATTTTCCCGTCGGGCCCACAGACGACGACCGCAGCGTTTAGAGCTGCGGTCGTCGTCTGGCGCACATTATGAGTCGTTTCCCAGCCTGGAGACGAATTTTACATCACTTCCACCCCGACCGCCCCTTCACCAACTTCACCGATCTCCCAAAAAGGCTGTTGAAGCGCGTCACAGCCATCTCGAAACGCATCCATATCTCGTGCAGGAATGGCCGCCAGGATGCCCCCATTAGTTTGGGGGTCAAATAACAACATCTGCATCTCTTCAGGCAGAGCAGACCCCAAGTCCACCCACTGCCGGAAATACTGCTCGTTACTGATCGCACCACCGGGAAACAGCCAATCCTCGGCCAGCGCACGAGCCGCCTCCAGGATGGGCAACCGATCAAATCGGACACGAAAACGCACCCCTGCCTCGCGAGCCATTTCTACAGCATGGCCCAGAAAACCAAAACCGGTGATGTCAGTTGCGCCACGAGCACCGGTGATTTGCACGGCTGCAACAGCATCACGATTGAGGCGCAACATCCAGCGAGTGACTTCATCGACAACCGTTGGCGACACCAAACCCGCTTTTATGCAAGTGGTCACAATGCCAGAACCCAAGGGTTTCGTCAGCACCAGTTGCTCACCAGGCCGTGCCCCACCTTTGATCAGCATCCGTTCCGGAGAAACCGTACCCAACACCACCAGACCGTATTTGGGCTCTTTGTCTTCCATGGTATGTCCCCCGGCGACTACCACACCCGCCTCACGGGCTTTGTCGCCCCCGCCTTTGAGAATGGCACTGGCGATCGCCGATGGCATATCGGCGGGCAGCGCAGCCAGGTTGAGCGCCAAGAAGGGAGTTCCACCCATGGCATACACGTCACTGATGGCGTTGGCAGCAGCGATAGCGCCATAAGTGTAGGCATCATCAACCACCGGCCCGAAAAAGTCGGCGGTGAGAACGAGATATAAACCGTTGTCCAAACGGTAGACCACGGCATCGTCGGGTTGTTCCAGGCCCACCAGAACCCGAGAATCCGGGTCGTCATGCACGGCCTGGTCGAGCAGCGGGCGCAGAACCTGCGCCAGGGCCCCAGGGGCCAGCTTGCCCGCTCAACCCGCGCACGAGGCAAGCGTCGTCAGACGGGTAAAATCGCGTTCAGTCATCGGAAATGATCCTGCTCAATTGCGGCCTCACTTGCGCGGAGGCACAATCTGGATATAATTATCTGTAATAAGATATCTTTATCTTTCCCGCGGATATAAACCGATTGTATTATACCCTGCAGAAATGGATTGTCAAATGAACCTCTCTTATCTGCGAACCTTTGTCACCGTGATCGACCAGGGCGGTTTTTCGGCGGCAGCACGGGCATTAGGCATCAGTCAGCCGGCTGCAACCCAGCAGCTACAGCGGCTGGAAGAAGCTCTGAACACCAGATTGATCGAGCGCGACCGGCGTGGCATTGCGGAACTCACCGTGTGCGGAAAAGCCGTTCTGGCCTTTGCACGCACTACGGTGACGACCTACGACACCCTTTTGGATGAGCTTGAGCGTCTGCGAAATTCGGTAGAGGGTCGACTCTATCTAGCAGCCAGCACCGTGCCCGGTGAATACCTGGTGCCCCGATTGGTTGCTGAATTCCGGGCACAATATCCAGCAGTGGAAGCCCTGGTTACTGTCAGTGACACAAAAGACGTGGTGAACCGGGTGATAAATGGCGAGTGTGACATTGGCTTTATCGGCGCTCCACTCAGGCGACCTGGGCTCACGCTAGAGCGATTGGCCAGCGACACAGTTGTGCTGGCGGTTTATGCCGATCATCCTTTTCTCGATCAAGAGTCGGTGACCTGGGAGCAAGTAGTCGTCCAGCCGCTCATCATGCGCGAGGAGGGGTCTGGCACGCGACAAACCGTGCTGCAAGCGTTGGCTGCACAAGGACTGGAACTGCCATTGCAGAATGTGGCCCTCACACTGGGCAGCACACAGGCCGTGGTGCAAGCCATACAAGACCGATTAGGCATCGGCTTTGTTTCACAGAGAGCAATCAGCCGTACACCCGCGATAGAACAGCTGCCCACAGTCACCATCAATGGACTCGATCTTGGGCGTGAGCTGTTTGTAATATATGAGCAGAGCCATATCACCACACCACTCCTCAGAACGTTTCTGGATTTTAGCCGAACACAGAGTCAGCTTGGTTTGAGGTGCAAAGACACAGAGTCGGGGATTCTCTGAACGAAAACTCGGAACGCCAGGGCCAGATCTTCTCAAGAGATCATGCAACAGCATAAAACAAAAAGCCCGGGATTTTATCCCGGGCTTGCCTCAAAAAGGGCAAGGGCATCGTCCACATGAGTGCGACGCCAAGGAGTGGCAGGGCCCTTGGGTTCGGCTAAGACGAACAATGGTTAAATACTACATTGACCTGGACGATGCCCTTTTTAAGGGGGTGAGTCAAGAACAGTATAACATAGAACAGGACTTGCGTGTGTAAAGAAAATGTAAATTCGACGTAAATTTGCCGTAAAGCGTCCCCTCCATCAGGTCACTGAAGGGGCACATTATCAATCCAAAAACTTGGGGGTCAAGAGGCAGGGATCAATCGGTAGAAATTCTGTAACCGTGGCGGCTCACCGTACACACGTATAAAGGGCGGCGAGGGTTCTGTTCGATCTTGTCTCTGATATTCTTGATATGCATTCTCACCAGAGCTGGATCGCCAGTGCCCGGAGGATACTCCCACACCTCTTGGAGCAGGCGCTCGCTGGAGAAAACCTCATCAGGGTGAGACATCAAATAATGCAGCAGTTCAAACTCGATGGGCGTGAGGAGCGAGGCCATGGAATCGGTTCGAACCTCGTATGTGCGGCGGTTCAGCCTCAAACCACCAATAGCCAGAATATCTGGCTCAGCCTGTATCGTTGGCAAGCTCCGCCGCAACACCGCCCGCACCCTGACTTCCATCTCTTGAATGTCGAAAGGTTTGGTCAGATAATCATCGGCGCCAGCTTCGTATCCCTCCAGCTTGTCGGTGAGCCGCCCCATAGCCGTTAGAAAAATGATAGGAATCTGCGCCGTCTGCACGTCACGTCGAAGCCGGCGACAAACTTCCATACCATCCATGTGAGGCATCACCACGTCCAAAATAACCAGGTCTGGCTTTTTTTGCCGCACCGCTTCAAGGGCTTCGACACCATTATAAACCACCTGTACAATATGCCCCTTGTTGAGCAGACTGCGTCTTATTGTATCTGCGACATCCACGTCATCATCTACAACCAGAATGGCTGCCAATTCTTTTTCTCCTCGCCCCACTCGGCCCAATAGATGGAACTATTATACCAACTTTTTCATCATTTGACAACCAGTTTGCTCCTTCATCCAAAATGTGCTATAATTACACTCGCTATTGTGGGCAAAAGGTATCTGACCCTTCTGCCCGCGCTCAGTTCGTCAAGGAGGAAAACGTGCCACTCACCAAGGCAGAAAAGGATCGATTGATCCAGGAATACCATCTTCATGCCGAAGATACCGGTTCGCCAGAAGTGCAGATTGCCCTGCTGACCACGCGTATTGAACAACTGACCGACCACTTGCGTACCCACAAACACGATGAACACTCGCGTCGCGGCCTGCTCAAACTGGTAGGTCAGCGAAGACGACAATTGGGTTACCTGAAGAGCAAAGACACCAACCGCTATCGCGCCATCGTTGAACGGTTGGGACTACGCGGTTAGTCGTGTGATGAAAGACATCAGACGAGTAGATGTGGGCGATCCCCTTCTACTCGTCTGATGTTTGATCTTTGGGAGCTCTGCCAGACCATTCTGTCAGAGCCAGAACAAAAGACCGGGACTGGAGCTTGGGTATTGGGGGATGAGCCTTAGGCGCTAGGGTTTATCCCCCAGTCCCTAATCTCCAGACCCCACAAACTGGAGGTACAAATTGAGTACGACAATACAGTTTTTGACGACGATCGGTGAACACCAGATCGTCATTGAGACAGGCAAGCTGGCCATGCAAGCTGGCGGGGCCGTCACCGTGCGATGCGGCGACACGCTACTGCTGGCCACAGCCACCATGTCTCAAAACCCGCGTGAAGGAATCGATTTCTTTCCGCTCACGGTGGATTACGAAGAGCGGCTCTACGCCGCCGGGCGCATCCCCGGCAGTTGGTTCCGCCGGGAAGGTCGCCCGCACGAAAAGGCCATCCTCACCGCCCGTCTCACCGACCGCCCCATCCGCCCGCTTTTCCCAAAAGACATGCACAACGATGTGCAGGTCATCGTCACAGCCCTGTCGGTGGATCAGGTTCACGACCCCGACGTGTTGTGTATATTGGGCGCATCGGCGGCGCTGACCATCTCCGACGTGCCCTTTGCCGGGCCGGTGGGCGCCGTACGCGTCGGTTACATCGATGGCCAGTTCGTCTTTAACCCCACCATCCCTCAAATGGAGCAGAGTGTGCTGGACCTGCGCCTGGCGGGCACGGCCGATGCCGTGTTGATGGTCGAAGCCGGCGCACAACAAGTCTCCGAAGAGCTCATGGTCGAAGCCATCCGGCGCGGTCACGAAGCCATACAGGTCATGATCGCCACACAGAACGAAATGCGTGATGCCGTTGGTAAACCCAAGCGTGATTACCCGGCCTTCACCGTTCCCGAAGGCCTGGACGAGATCGTAACCAGCCGTGTGGCCGACAAACTGCGTCGCGTGCTGGCCACCACCGTCATCAAGCAAGAGCGCGCCGGCGCCATCGACGACATCCGCGAAGAGATGCTGGCCGAACTGGGCGAGCAGTACGCCGCCAACGATCTGCGCCAGGCTTTCTACAACCTGATGCGCACCATGGTGCGCCAGGCTATCATCGCAGACGGACGCCGCCCCGATGGTCGCGATACGGCGACCATCCGGCCACTCTCTTCGGAGGTGGGGCTTTCGCCACGGGCACACGGTTCGGGCCTCTTTACCCGCGGTGAAACGCAGGTGCTGACCATCGCCACGTTGGGCACACCCCGCGATGCCCAGGCGCTGGACGACCTTTCGCCCGATGAGGTCAAGCGCTACATGCATCACTATAACTTTCCACCCTACTCCACCGGCGAGACCGGCCCGCTGCGCGGGGCCAGCCGCCGCGAGATCGGGCACGGGGCGCTGGCAGAACGAGCGTTGGTGCCAGTGCTGCCCAAAGAAGACCAGTTCCCCTACACCATTCGCCTGGTCTCAGAAGTGCTCGCATCCAACGGCTCCACGTCGATGGCCAGCGTGTGCGGCAGCACCCTGGCGCTGATGGACGCCGGCGTGCCCATCGAACGCCCAGTGGCGGGCATCGCCATGGGCCTGGTGAAAGAAGGCGAGCGCTATCAGATCCTGTCCGACATCCAGGGCCTGGAAGATTTTCTGGGCGACATGGATTTTAAGGTGGCCGGCACACACGAGGGCATCACTGCCCTGCAAATGGACATCAAGATCAAAGGCATCAGCTTTGAGATCATGGAACAGGCTTTGGCACAGGCCCAAAAAGGACGCTACCACATCCTCGATTCCATGATGCAGACCATCGCCCAGCCCAAGCCAGATCTCTCGCCGTACGCGCCGCGCATCACCATCATCAAGATCGATCCTGAAAAGATCGGCGCCATCATCGGGCCGGGCGGCAAGGTCATCCGGGGCATCCAGGATGAAACCGGCGTCAAGATCGACATCGAAGACGACGGCTCTGTGTTTATCGCCTCCGCCGATGGCCCCAGCGCCGAGCGCGCCCGTCAGATGATCGAGTCGCTGGTCGAAGAACCAGAAATTGGCCGGATCTATACCGGCAAAGTGGTGCGCATCACCGACTTTGGCGCTTTCGTCGAGTTCATGCCCGGCCATGACGGTCTGGTGCACATCTCACAACTGGCCGATTATCGCGTGCCCAGCGTCGAAGACGTGGTCAAGCTGGGTGACGAGATCATGGTGATGGTCATCGATATCGACAACGACGGCAAAGTGCGCCTCTCCCGCCAGGCCGTGCTCGAAGGCTGGACTGCCGAAGAAGCCCGCGAGCGAGACCGGGCCGGGCGAAGCAATCGAAGCGGCGGCCGGCGCGACGAACGGCGCGGCAATCGGCCCCACGGCGACAGGCCCAGACGCTAACCCACTCCACACATCGCCACGAGGGCGTGCTGCCCTCGTGGCGATAAAAGTCGAAAGATCATGGACGAGACATTCATCGCAGCACAAACCGAGGTTCCACCACCCGAAAACAACCCGCCCCAACAGCCATCGCTGGCCCGTGCAGCTATCCGATGGCTGCGCGAGGCCCTGGAAACCATCCTGCCGGCTATCGCCATTGCCATCCTGATCAACCTCTTTTTGGCCCAACCCACCCGGGTGCACGGGCAGAGCATGGAACCCAATCTGCACACAGACCAGCGGCTGGTGGTGGAAAAGATCACCTATCACCTGCACGGACCACGCCGGGGTGATATCGTGGTGTTTGCTTTGCCCGAACAGAGCGAAGAGATGCTGATCAAGCGTGTGATCGGCCTGCCCGGCGAGACGGTCGAGATACACGATGGGCAGGTCTTTATCGACGGTGTTCCACTGAACGAACCGTATCTCACCCAGGATACACGAGGTCGATATGGCCCGGTGACGGTGCCACCGTTGCACGTGTTTGTGCTGGGTGACAACCGTAGCTTTAGCAACGACTCGCGCGCCTTTGACACCGTTCCCATTGCCAATATCGTGGGGCGCGCCTGGCTCTCGTACTGGCCAATGGAAGCCCTGGGCATACTGGATTAAGAACCGCTCCCACCCACAGAACAGGAGACTGCTTCGTGTCGCCCCGCTGGAGCCCCACCACCAAGCGGATAGTTTTTGTTGGAGTTGTCTTGGCCCTGGCTTACATCCTCGTCCACTTTGGCAAGATCATTCCCCCGCTCCTGGTGGCCTTTGTGCTGAGTTACATTCTCAACCCGTTTGTCGAGTTTTTCGAAGTGCGCCTGCATCTGCCCCGGACCGGCTCGGCGCTCATCGTCTTTGCCATCGTTATCATTTTGCTGGCCCTGGCGCCGGCCATCCTGGTGCCGGTGACCATCCAACAGGCCGAAAAGATCGACCTCGACCTGCAACAGATCACCGATAGCATCACCACCTACCTGGCCCGGCCACTGGTCATCTTGAACTACGAGATCGACCTGCTGACCCTCTACAATGAGCTGCTAAAATCGGCAGCAGATCTCGTTTCTCCCGTGGCCGCTCAGACTGTGGGGTTTATCTTTGACGTGGCCGAAGCCTTTGTATGGCTGCTGGTGGTGCTGGTGGTGTCGTTCTACCTGCTCAAAGACATCGACGCCATCGTGCGGGCCATGGATCGACTCATCCCACCCGATCATCTGGAAGAGTTCCGCAAACTGCGTCACCAGGTCAACCAGATCTGGCACGATTTTTTTCGGGCCCAAGTCATCCAATGTCTGGTCATCGGCACCATCGTCGGCGTGGTGATGGCCCTGGCTGGGGCCAAGGATGCCCTCGTGCTGGCGGCCATCGCCGCCCTGTTCGAGATGATCCCCAAAGCCGGTCACTCGATCTCGGGCGCCATTGGTATGCTCTTTGCCCTGATCCAGGGGCCCAGCTATCACAACATGCCCAACTTTTGGTTCGCCCTGTTGCTCGGAACCCTCTATACGGCCATCTTTTTCATCGACACCAACTACATCCTGCCCCGCATTCTGGGCCGGCGGGTACATCTGCATCCGCTGGTGGTCATCGTGGGCATCGTCGCCGGCACCGCGTTGGGCGGTGTGTTGGGCATGTTTCTGGCCACACCCACCCTGGGCACGCTGCGTGTATTGGGCCGTTATGTGCATTGCAAGTTGCTGGATATCGAACCCTATCCCGAACCATTACCGCCGCCAGAGGCGATCGTCGCCGCCTCCACTGCTCAGGTCGGCCCCCGCTGGTGGCCGGCCCGCGAGATCGAGGCCGTGTTATTCGATCTGGATGGCACGCTCATCGATCTCGACGATCAACAGGCCGAGGCTCTGGCCCGCCGTTTGCAGGGCGTTTCTCGATTGCTGCCCAACCGCGACCCAGACACAGCAGCGCGGCGCATCCTGATGCGAGCCGAAGGCCCGGTGAACACTCTGCTCGCCGCACTGGACATGGTGGGCCTGGACGACGAGGTGATGGCATTGGGCGACCGGCTGAGCCAGCTCAGAGGGCAGCGGACGACAGCCAATTTTAAAATCGTCGCCGGGGCCGTAGAGGCCCTGCACACACTGGACAGCCACTATCGCCTGGGCATCGTCACCACACGCAACCAACAAGACGCCGAAGCCTTTTTGGTGCAATTCCAATTGATGGACCTGTTCGAGGTCATCGTCACCCGCGAAAGCACCCCACGCATCAAACCACACCCCCAGCCGGTGCAATACGCCGCCGAGATGATGGGTCTACCGCCGGCGCGATGTCTCATGGTCGGCGATACCAAAGTCGATATCGAGGCGGCCAAAAAAGCAGGGGCAAGAGCCATTGGGGTGCTGTGCGGCTTTGGCGAAAAAGAAGAGCTGACACAATCCGGCGCAGACCTGATCCTCGACTCGACGGCAGAACTGCCGGACTGGCTCGTCTGATCGAAACACTCACCGTTCAAACCCTGCCTGGCTATGGCGACAGAAAGGTTGAGAGGAAACATGAATCCACTGGACACCCCATCGTACTATCGGGAAATCGATCCTGACGACATGCGCTGCCGTGTCGCCGAGCTGCCGCAACAATGTCTCGACGCCTGGGAGCGCGTCCAACGCCTGACCCTGCCGGCCAACGATCGCCCCATTCGAAACATCGTCGTGCTGGGCATAGGCGGTTCAGCCATCGGCGGTGATCTGGTGCGGACGTTGGTGGCTGCCGAATGCCCGGCGCCCATCATCGTCAACCGCGATTACACCCTGCCTGCGTTCGTAGGCCCAGAGACACTGGTCATCGTCTCCAGCTACTCTGGCAACACCGAAGAAACGTTGACCACCTTTGCTCTGGCCCAGCAGGCAGGCGCCCGTCTGGTGGCCTTTACCACCGGTGGTCAGATCGCCACCCAGGCCCAGGCATACAACCTGCCGCTATACACCTACCATTACCCCGCGCAGCCGCGAGCCGCCCTGGGATATTCGATCATCCCGCTGCTGGGACTGTTGGTGCGTCTGGAACTGGTGGGCGACAAAACCAGCGACGTCCAGGAGGCCATCGCGGTCATGCAACGATGGCAAACTGAAATCTGCGAGACGGCGCCCCTGGAGCAAAACGCCGCCAAACAACTGGCCGTCCGGTTGCAGGGACAACTGCCGGTGGTCTATGGCGGTGGGTATCTGGGCCAGGTGGCTCGCCGTTGGAAGGGACAGTTTAACGAAAACGCCAAGCAGTGGGCCGTTTTCGAACAGATGCCAGAACTGAATCACAATGCCGTCGTCGGCTACGACTGGCCCGATCATCTGGCGGCGCAGATCGTTGTGCTGATGCTACGATCGTCGTTGGATCATCCACGCGTCAAGGTGCGCTTTGATGTCACCGCCGAGATATTGACGCAAAAAGGGGTGGCCTGCGTGCAGGTTCAGGCGCGCGGCGAAAGCCCTCTGGCTCAGATGCTCTCCACCATCCATTTTGGCGATTACGTCAGTTATTACCTGGCGCTGTTGAACCGCGTCGATCCCTCACCGGTGGAGACGATCGTTTATCTCAAAGGTCGCCTGGCGCAGGCCAAAATCTGAGCCACAGCCAGCCAAATTGAAAAAAGCTGCTGAGAGCACGTGTCCCTCAGCAGCTTTTGCTGTTCCGCCCGCCGATCCTACGAAACGGCGGCCACGGCCTCAATCTCGACCAACCCGCCGATGGGCAGCGCCGCCACCTCTACTGCCGAGCGAGCCGGCGGGGCGCTGCCGAAAAACTGGGCATAGACGCCATTCATGGCCTTAAAATCGCCCATGTCCTGCAAAAAGACCGTCACCTTGAGCACGTGAGCCAGTGAGGTGCCAGCCGCCTCCAGCACCGCCGATAGGTTGGTCAGCGCCTGGCGGGTCTGGGCTTCCACACCGCCATCAACCAGCTTACCCGTGGCAGGATCCATGCCCAACTGACCGGCAGTGAACACCAAACCGGTCGTTCGGATTCCCTGTGAGTAAGGCCCCACCGCAGCAGGGGCTTTGTCGGTAGAAATCACATTTCTTATCACGGTTTGCTCCTTTCAGAATCGTACACGATGAATGTTCCCTGATTGTGACTGCTCACTCTCCCGCAGGCTCTGGCAGGGGCATGGCATGCCTCCTTATGCTGCTGGATTTTGCAGGTTTACCGAATCCAATCGGCTAAATGGTGGCATGGGATGACCGATTTTAGCCTGCGGGAAAGTAGGCCGGGCAATTATCCCTGATTCAGTATAACACGGTTTTGAATTCCTGACCAAAAGACTCGAATGGAAGGATGCCGGATCATGTTTTATATAGTAGTTAGCAGCAGTAGGGCTTGTGGAAACGGGGATAATTGCATCGATTGGAGTTATTCCCCCAACCGGTGGGCGTTTCTCGAGTTGCTTTCTACCAGGGGTATTGCTGGCAAGGTTTGAGGTTTTCCAATGGTTTGTGGATAGTGTTTTCAAACGGCGCAGTCCGGGTCCATACAACATCTTGGGGCTTTGAGTCTGTGCTGCCCTGTTTGCGCGAATTCCCACTCGCCTCCGGCGGTGAGTTATCCCCAATTCGGGGCAATTATCCACAGTTATCCTCAAGTTATCCACATTTTACTGGGAAATCGTAACTGCTCAGCCTACCCTCACACGCAGGCTAAAATCGTTCATCCTGTCCGATGATCTAGCCAACTGGACGCTGGCGAATCGGCAAATTGCGGCAGCAGGGGCGCGGCATTGCCGTGCCCCCCAACCGCGTAACTTTTGACCAAGACAAAAGAGGCTTCATCAGTGCTTGCCGTTGCCGTAAAGTCGCTCGCGGAGGGTCATGATCTCGCTGCGTAGTTTGGGGTCTTCTTCTATCAGGGCGGCGATTCTCTCATAACCATGCAGAACAGTGGTGTGGTCGCGGCTACCCAGCAGCTCGCCGATCTGAGGCAGCGAGGCCTGGGTTTCCTCTCGCGCCAGGTACATACACACCTGCCGGGGGTGAGAGACATCTTTGCTGCGGCTTCGGCCAATCAGGTCCTGCGTATCCACGCCGTAAAAATCGCAGACGGTATCCAGAACTGCCTGGGGGACAAGATCGCTTTTGCGAGGCATGTAATCGTTCAGACTGGCCTCGGCTACCGCCCGGGTGAGAGGCATCTTGATCAGCACCGCGTGGGCCACCATGCGGTTGAGTGCGCCCTCGAGCTCTCTGACGTTACTCTGCACCCGTTGGGCGATCCAGTCCAGCACGTCGTCTGGCACGGGCAGGGGTTGATTTTCGGCCTTGAAGCGCAGGATGGCAATGCGTGTTTCCAGCGGGGGGGGCTGAATATCGGCAATGAGACCACCCTCAAAACGTGATCTCAGCCGGTCTTCTAACGTCAGAATGGCCTTGGGCGCCCGGTCGCTGGTCATGACGACCTGACGGCCGGCGGCGTGGAGGGTGTTGAAGGTGTGGAAAAACTCTTCCTGAGTGCTCTCTTTGCCGGCGATAAATTGGATATCGTCGATGAGTAGCACATCCAACGAACGGTAGCGCTCACGGAACTCTACCGTGGTCTGGGTGCGAATGGCATTGATCAGATCGTTGGTGAAATCTTCCGAGGGCACGTAACGCACCTTGAGGCCCTGACGCAGCCCAAAGTTGCCGATGGCGTGCAGCAAATGTGTTTTGCCCAAGCCCACCCCACCGTAGAGGAAAAGGGGGTTGTAGGCTGTAGCCGGGTTTTCGGCCACAGCGCGTGAGGCGGCGTAGGCCAGTTGATTGGCCGGCCCAACCACAAACTGATCAAAGGTGTAATGCGGCAACAACCGCTGGTGAGGTTCGTCGCGTGTGGCAGAACGCTTCCACAAAGGGCCAGGGTCGGCGGCTTCTTCCACCGGCGACCAAACCACAAAAGACACGCCCACCGAACGGCCCATGCATTTGGTCAGTGTACGTTTGATCAGAGCCTGCAATCGATTTTCCAGCCAGTCTTTGGCAAAGGCGCTGTGCACGCCGATGGTAAACTCGCCGTCTTCATAAGATAACACCCGCGTGTCTTTTACCCAGGTTTCAAACGTGGCCCGGGTGACCTGCATTTGTAATTCACCCAATGCCGTTTGCCAGATTTGCTCTGCCTGCGCTTTTTTCATGGCTTTGCTCCAGATGGCCTCGCGCTGTTTCGGTAGAGTGCACAGTATACAGGTCTCCAGGTAACACGAATCTACCTGCCGGTGCTTTGGAATGGCGCTATCAACTTGGCTGGCGGTTCAACCGATTCTGATCGAAATTTGTGGACACAACAACACGGTGCATTCGGCTGAGGGGAAGATGGGCTTAGGGCAAAGAAACTGCACAAATCTGAGGAGAGCCATACCGGCTCTGGTGCGCCGGTAGCCGTTTCTTTCAGGGGAGACAAGTCTGAGCCAATAGACCTTTTTTGTAATCAACCCCCTTGGCCATCTCTTCAGCCTGATCAACATTTTACCAAATGTCAGTCTGTTTGACAAGAGCCTGGGTCGAAAAACACGCCAAAAGCGGGCTTGCAGCACCCATCCACGCTACTCATTGGGGCAGAGCCTCTTGCAGGGTTCTGTATCTAGGGGGCAAAAACAAAACCTTAAAGAATTGGCAGGCTAAATTATTAAGCTATGTTATGGCGATTGAATTGTCCTTCGACTGGGCTTGTGGTATACTATGGCCGGCGCGCTGGTTTGGGATCGAGCGAGCTGGCGCGCCGAGGGCTTTTGAGGGGAGGAGGAGCTGTAGGTCGTGGAGGCCGATACTCCTGGAGGAGTTGCATCGATGTCGACCAAGCGCCATGACCTGTTGCCCTCGCTGAGCTTTTTCACGCTGCTGGGGTTTCTGCTGCTGTCTCTGCTTTTTATGGCCCGGCAGTCGGTGGAGGTGAGGGTTTACGATGCCCGCACGGGCTATTTGCTGCCCCACGCCGCCGTCGAAAATACAACCCCCGCCCGACGACAGTCTACACCCACGGGAGCGGTGTTTCTCGGCGTCAATCGCCGCCTGTCTGTGAATGTCTCCGCACCGGGTTTTCTGCCTGCTCGTGCGGTGTGGCAGTCACCTCATCTCTGGACACTCCACAGCCTCTTGCGAGTCTCCCTTTTACCCACACAACTGACCGGCCAGGTGCGTGATGCCAGGACCGGCCTGCCCCTGGCGGGCGCAACGGCCACAATCGATGCGCAGCAGTCGATAACAGGTGACGCCGGCCAGTTTCGGCTGGAAAACGTGATCGGCGATGCGTCGCTGCTCGTCGAGCGTGATGGCTACCGGCCCTGGCAGGGCGCGATCTCGTGGCAGACAAATCTGCTCGATGGTCAGATGTTGATCGTCGATCTGCTGCCAGACGAGGTCACCGGTCAGGTGCGCCGGCAGGACAGCGGCCAGCCTGTGCCGGGCGTAATGGTTTTTGCCTCCGGGCAGCAGGTGCGCACCGATGTTGCCGGACGTTTCGTTTTGCACCGTCTGGAGAGGGGCGATCCTGTCGCCGTGAACCGTTACGGCTTCTGGCCTGCCGAGGTGACCTACGATGGCCATCCACTGGACATTCATCTCCAACCGGATGGGGTCGAGGGCCTGGTTCGCTGGGCCGAGACAGGCCAGCCCCTGGCGGGCGTCACGGTCAGTGCGGGTGATCAGCAATGGGTTACCCAGGCAGACGGACGATTTCGATTACACCGTCTGCGCCAGGGAGATTCGATCCACCTGACGTGTGAGGGCTATTGGCCGCGTGAATTGATCTACGAGGCTTTGCCCGTCGATGTGTCGCTCCAGGATCGGCGGGTGAGGGTGTTGGTGCGCTCGGCGTTGGACGACGTGGCGCTCACTGGCCTGGAAGTCTGGCGCGAAGGTCGGCCACTGGCGGCGGTATCGCCTGGCACATTCGAGCTGCCCGCCTGCCGGAGTGACGAGTGGCTGGAAGCCTCGGCCGACGGCCACCTGGCCCTGCGTGTAGCGCCCTGCGCGGCGATAGATGAGACCACGGCAACGGTCCAACACCTTCAGGTGCTGCTCCAACCCCGCCCGTTGACGGTGACGGTGCGAGATGCCTACGCCGGTTGGCCGCTGGCCGGGGCAACCGTTGCCGCTTCTCTGACCAGAACGACCGACGCCCTGGGACAGGCGGCGCTGGCTCCGGCCATGCC
This sequence comes from Chloroflexota bacterium, assembly GCA_049324835.1. Lineage (GTDB taxonomy): Bacteria > Chloroflexota > Anaerolineae > CAYNKW01 > CAYNKW01 > JBMOMT01. The sequence goes on from JBMOMT010000069.1 coordinate 27,761, forward strand.
GGGCATGGCCGTGGCCGTGGATCACCCTGGTTATGCCGCTACAACGGCGCGGTACGATGGTCAGAGCTCCGAGATGACGGTATCTCTGGTGCCAGCAAGTATTCGCGGCATGGTGATCGATGCCGTGACAGGCCGGCCCCTGGCCGGTGCGGCTTTGCGGCGCGATGGACAGACGCTGCTGCGCACCGGCGACGATGGCCTCTTTTACCTGGCCGCCTACAGCCCGATGACGATGACCGTGCGCCTGCCCGGTTATCGTCTGACCCAGGTGCGCATCGATGCGCCGCCGCTCTCGGCTGTGCCGGTGAACTGCCCTGATACAGGCCAGGACACCGCCCTGTGCTGGCAGATCGGCCTGGAACCTTTTCAGGTGCGCGGCGTTTACATTCCTTTTGGGCTGCTCTATGCCCGCGAGCGCACCCTGGCGATCCTGGATATGGTATCGACCACTGGGCTGAACGCTGTGGTGGTCGATGTGAAAGGTGATCGGGGCTACCTGGCCTACGCCAGCGAACTGGACACAGCAGTGGAATTGGGTGTCTCGGCGCGGGGGGTGATGGACATCCACGAGTTCTTGGATCTCTGTCACCAGAGGGGCATTTACACCGTTGCGCGGCTGGTTGTGTTCAAAGACAACCCTCTGTCTCACGGCAGGCCAGACCTGGCGGTCAAACAGGCCGATGGCACGGTATGGCTGGATCGAGAAAAGCTGGGCTGGGCCAATCCTTACCGCGAAGAGGTTTGGGAATACAACATCGGCATCGCTCGTGAGGTGGCGTTGTTGGGTTTCGACGAGATACAACTGGACTATGTGCGCTTTCCATCGGATGGTGATCTGAACCAGATCGTCTACGAGCAAGAGGATTCGCCGGACAACAAGGCCACAGCCATTCGCACTTTTGTGGCCCGCATGCAACAGGCGTTGGAAGCATACGATGTGTTTCTCTCGGCAGATGTCTTTGGGCTGACGCTGGTGGTGGAGCCGCAGAGTGGCATGGGCATTGGCCAACGGGTGATCGACATTGCCCCTCACGTAGATTATCTGTGTCCCATGGTGTATCCTTCCACGTTTATCCCCGGCAACCTGGGCCTGGACAACCCTTCGTTGCACCCCTACCAGGTGGTGTCGCAGAGTCTGCTCCGAGGCATGGAACTGACCTCGACGCTCATCCGCCCCTGGCTTCAGGCCTATTCCCTGGGCGGCGTGACGTACGATCTGGTGCGTCAGGCCAGACAACGGTTTGCTGCCGAGGCCGTGGGCGCCTGGGGCTGGACCTATTGGAACGCCAGCGGGCGTTACGACGAACGTCTGTTTGCCAGCCTCGACGATATCCGTCACAACGCCGACGGCAAAAGCCGGTCAGCCGAGTAGATCGACGCCTTTCTGCGTCTCCCGGATCGGATGGCGACATTTATTTGCCTGATCGGCCACTCTGTGATATACTTGGCGGTCGAGTCGTTCACACTATCAAGCACGTCTCCCGATCGCCGGGGCCGTGCCGGGCTATCGCTGATGCGCCTGCCCGGTTCCCCGGTCGATGTGAGGGAGGCGGAAGACACAAAACGGGAAAGGAAGTAAAATGGCAGTTGTAACGATGAAAGCGCTCCTGGAGACGGGCGTTCATTTTGGGCACCGGAGGCGCCGGTGGAATCCCAAAATGAAGCCCTATATCTTTACGGAGCGCAACGGCATTCACATCATTGATCTCCAGCAGACCACCGTCGCGCTGGAAAAGGCCTACAATCTGGTGCGAGACACCGTGGCCGATGGCGGCAGCATCCTGTTCGTGGGCACCAAACGCCAGGCCCAGGACGCCATTGCCGAACACGCGCAGCGTTGTGGCATGCCCTACGTCAATAGACGTTGGCTGGGCGGCACACTCACCAACTGGCGCACCATCCGGCAGCGCATCGAACACTTGAAACGCCTGGAAGAGCGTCGAGATCAGGGCGAGTTTGCCTTGCTGACCAAAAAAGAAGCCCTCAGGCTTAACCGGGAAATCGAAAAGCTGCACGAGCGGCTGGGTGGCATCAAGGACATGAAAACGATGCCCAACCTGATCTTTATCACCGATGTTCGCCGCGAGTACATTGCCGTCAGTGAGGCAAACAAACTCAACGTGCCCGTCATTGCCATGGTGGACACCAATTGTGATCCAGACCCCATCGATCTGATTATCCCGGCCAACGATGATGCCATCCGCGCCAATCGACTCATCATTGGCAAGATAGCCGATGCAGCAGTAGAAGGCATTTCGATGCGCAAGGCGGTAGAAGCGGGTGAAGCCGAAGAAGATCTGGTCGAGGATGAGGACGCGCGGTATCTGGGCGAATCCACCCTGGCCAAGATCGCGGCCATGGTCGACGATGAAGATGAAGTCGACTACGACGATGATTATGACGACGAGGAATAGCTCGGTTGTGTCACTTGAGGAGAAAAGGCGTTGACTATTACATCTGATATGGTAAAAGAGTTGCGCCAGGCCACTGGCGCAGGTATTCTGGATTGCAAAAAAGCTCTAGAAGCTCACGACGGCGATTTCGACAGGGCGGCCGAGTTTTTGCGAGAAAAGGGTCTGGCCAAGGTTGCTAAAAAGGCCAGCCGCGCGGCCAGCGATGGCGTCATCGGGGTCTATGTGCACCAGGGAAACCGTATCGCAGCCATGGTTGAACTGAACTGCGAGACAGACTTTGTGGCGCGAACGGACGAATTTCAGATGTTGGCCCACGATCTGGCCATGCAGGTGGCCGCATCTCGGCCCGAGTACCTCTCGCGTCAGGATGTGCCAGAACAGGTCATCGACGCAGAGAAGCAGATCTATCGCGCCCAGATGGTCGATGAGAAAAAGCCGGAGCACATTCAGGATCGTATCGTCGAGGGCAAGCTGGAAAAATTCTTCCAGGAGACCTGTCTTTTGGAGCAGTCCTTTATCAGGGACGAGGGCATGTCTGTTCAGGATCTGCTCAACGATGCCATTGCCCGACTCGGTGAAAACATCGTCCTCAGCCGCTTTGTGCGTTACGAGATAGGCCAATAGACGGGACGTTCTCCCGGCGCGTTGAATCTGTGGCGAATCTGGGGGTAAGTGCTTTGCAAGAAGTCAAGTATCGACGTATCCTGCTCAAGTTGGGTGGTGAGGCGCTTGCCGGCTCGGAAGGTTACGGCATCGATCCTCACCAGGCCCAGAACCTGGCCGCCACCATCAAACAACTGCGCTCTTTTGAGATCGAGATAGCCATCGTGTTGGGCGCGGGCAACGTATGGCGCGGCAAAGATGGTCTGGCTCATGGCATGGAACGGGCCACGGCGGATCACATGGGTATGCTGGCCACGGTGATGAACTCGCTGGCCCTCCAGGATGCACTGGAGAGAAGTGGCGTCGTCACCCGGGTGCAGACGGCCATCGAGATGCGGGCCATGGCCGAGCCTTACATCCGGCTGCGGGCCATCCGTCACCTGGAAAAGGGGCGGGTCGTTATCCTTGGGGCCGGCACGGGCAACCCCTACTTTACCACCGATACCGCGGCTGCCCTGCGGGCCATGGAGATCAACGCCGATGTGTTGATCAAGGCCACCAAGGTGGATGCTATTTACGATTCGGACCCCAAGATCAACCCCGGCGCCAGGCGTTTCGACCGCCTGACCTACATCGAAGCGCTCAATTTGCGGGTGGGGGTGATGGATTCTACGGCCATCTCACTTTGTATGGACAACGATCTGCCCATCGTGGTGGTCGATCTCTGGTCGCCCAACAGCATCCAAAAAGTCATCGTGGGCGAGCCGGTGGGGACGATGATATCACGCTGAGTGTTTGGGGGACGACAGGCGGCATCTGAATCGTTGAAATGGGGGAGAGAGCATGCTCAAAGACCTGCTGCAGGAGCTCGATGGGCGCATGAACGCCGCCGTGGAGGCCTTGCGCAACGATCTGGTGACCATTCGTACCGGCAGGGCGTCGCCGGCCCTGGTGGAGCGGCTGCCGGTGGAGTATTATGGCTCCCTGACGCCTCTCAACCAGATTGCTTCCATCTCGGCGCCGGAACCGCGTCTGCTGACCATTCGTCCATGGGATGCCTCGGCGCTTTCGGCTATCGAAAAAGCCATCTTGAAATCGGAACTGGGCCTCACGCCTCAGAACGACGGCAAGTTGATTCGCCTGTCGATCCCTCGCTTGAGTGAGGAGCGACGCCGTGAACTGGTCAAAATTGTCCAGAGGCGCGTCGAAGACGGCAAGGTGGCCCTGCGCAACATTCGGCGCGAAGCCATCGACGATCTGCGTAGCTTCGAGAAGGAAAAGCTGATCACAGAGGACGAGCTTCACAAGGGGCGAGATCAAATCCAAGAGATCGTCGATAACTTTTCGACCCGGATGGACGAACTGGGTCGGTACAAAGAGCAAGAGATCCTGGAGATCTAGTATTCAGATGGATGTCAGGCCAGGTTCGTGTGAAGGGCGATCAGCCACGCCTCGATCATATCCAGCGTGAGGTTGGCCCAAAAGCTCTGTTGCTGAAGGACAGAACGTCGTCGGGGGTTGGGGCGATGTTCTGTCCTTTTTCTGCCTCACCGTTCTGGTCGAATCGATCCTGGCCGGGGGAATGCCAGAAAGGGGCTGATGTGGAAAGGATCGGGTGCATATGACAGATAAACAGTGGTTACCTTTGCCCAAAGTGCCCAGGCATTTGGGCATCATCATGGATGGCAACGGTCGGTGGGCCAAAGCGCGGGGGCTGTCCCGGTTGGCAGGTCACCGTGCCGGCACGGAGAACATCCAGCCGGTGTTGGAAGGCTGTGTGGAGTTTGGCGTGCCCATGCTCACCATCTGGGCCTTTTCCACCGAAAACTGGCGCCGCCCACCCTCTGAGGTGCAAGGGCTGATCCGTCTGTTGGGTGAGACCATCGATCGCCAACTGGACGAGCTGCACCAGCAGGGGGTTAAACTCCAGCACATCGGACGGTTGGATCGATTGCCCAGGCGGTTACAGGAGCGGGTGCGGCAGGCCATCGAGCTCACCCAAAACAACAGCCGCATCACCCTCAACGTGGCTTTTGACTATGGCGGTCGCTACGAGATCGTCTGTGCGGTGCGGCGTATCATCGAGGATGGTGTGCCTGCTGACCAGGTGACCGAAGACTTGATCAGCCATTACCTCTATACCTCTGGCCTGCCCGACCCGGATCTGATTGTTCGTACCAGCGGTGAGTTTCGCACCAGCAATTTTATGATCTGGCAGGGAGCCTATGCCGAGTATTACATCACGCCCACCTATTGGCCTGATTTTGGCAAGGAAGAGCTTTACGAGGCGTTGTGGAGTTATGTCCGTCGAGATCGGCGTTTTGGTGGGCTGGAGAACGCATCGTAGCGGCTCGTCGTTCTCAAGGGGGAAACGTCTATGCTCAGCCATCGCGTTTTGAGTGCCATCGTTCTGATCCCCATCGTCGGCGGGGTGGTATTTGCCGGAGGATGGTGGTTTCTGCTGGTTCTCCTGATAGCGGGGATACTGGCCGGCATCGAATTTTACCAGTTGATGCGCCGCGGCGATTACCATCCACAGGCCGTCATCGGCCTGCTGCTGCTGCCGCTGTTGCTGCTCGATGCCTACGATCCCTCGTGGGGCATCGCCCGGCCGGCCGTGGCCCTGGTGGTGATGCTGGCCTTTGTGTGGCACCTGTTTCAGAAAAATGATCCCGCGCCCGCCGTCAGTTGGGCGCTGACCATCGCAGGCGGGTTGTATTTGGGCTGGTTTCTGGGCCATTTTGTGATGTTGCGCGCCCGGCCCGATGGCCTGCCATGGACGATTGTGGCTTTTCTCTCGGTCTGGCTCTCGGACAGCGGCGCGTATTTCGTCGGTCGGGCTATTGGGCGTCACAAGCTTTGGCCGCGCATCAGCCCCAAGAAAAGCTGGGAAGGCGCTGTTGCCGGTCTGGTGGCCGGTGTTCTGGGCACGGTGCTGGTGGCCTGGTTGGCGGGTCTGCCACTGGTGCACGGCGCGGTCATCGGTGGGCTGGTGCCGATTCTCACCCCCTTTGGCGATTTTGCCATCTCGATGATCAAACGCCAGGTGGGGGTCAAAGATTCGGGCAATCTGATCCCCGGCCACGGCGGCATGCTGGATCGCATCGACACGCTGCTCTTTTCGGCAGTGGTGGTTTATTACTATGTCACCTGGGTAGTAGGATAAAAGCCGTGCCTGCGCACGATCTGCCCCAAGAAAAACTCACCCCAGCCGACGAGTTACGAGATCTGCTCCGGCAGGGTGAATTGAAGGTGGTGAGCCTCACAGCCGCCGGTGAGCAAGTCGCGGGACTGCTGCGCCTGCTGGATCAAATCTGGCAATTGTTTCAGGGGCTGGAGGCCAAAGGCGTCGATCTACGCGCCGAGCGTTCACGTTGGGAAACCCTGACGCGGCAACTGGACTCCCGCGCCGGCGCGCTGGTGCGCCAGGCGGAATCTGTGGGTGGGTTGGCTCAGCTGCGCGCCGCCGAACAGCCCACGCCGGATCGCTGGTGGTGGTATCTGGATCGCCAGGTGCAGCAGCAGCGGCGGCAATCGCTGCGGCGGGCTCTGACGGTGGGGGGCGTGGTTGTGCTGGTTCTGGTGGTGGCCTGGGTGGCCTATCAACGTTTCCTGGCCCCCGATCCGGCCACCATGGAAGTCATTCGCATTTCCCAGCGCGCCGAGGGCGCGATCGAACGGGGTGATCTGGAGGCCGCCCTGAGCGAATACCAGGCGTTACGCGATCTCACCCCTGACGACCCCGAAGTGCATCTGTGGCTGGGTGTGCTGCACCAGATGCTGGGCCAAGACGTGATGGCGGCATCGTCCTACGACCAGGCCCGTGAGCTGGTGGACAGCCCCGCCGGATTTTTCACCAACCGAGGCATGATCTATTTGCAGATGGGCCAGACGGATGCGGCGCAGTTGGATGCAGCGCAGGCATTGAGCCTGGCGCCGGACTTTCCTCTGGCGTACCTGCTCTTGGGAGGCGTTTACGAGGCCCAGGGGCGCGTTCCTGAAGCGGTGACGGCTCTGGAAACGGCGGCGCAACTGGCCGATGCCCAGGGCGACGACACCCTCTACGTGCTCGTCAAAGTGCGACTGGGTGTGTTGATGGGCAGAAGCGGCAGTGCTGGCCCTTAAAAAGGATTCCCCGGACAGGTAAACCTGCCGGGGATACAGCATCTGCCATTCGATTGTTCAGGCCCCTCGTCGAGGGCCTAAGGGACGATCATCGTGGCTCGACGGTTAGCTTGATGGCTGTTCGCTCCTGACCGTCGATCTCGACCTCGGTGAACGCCGGGACACATACCACGTCGATGCCATCCAGTGCCAGATACCCTCTGGCAATTGCCACTGCCTTGATCGCCTGATTGACCGCGCCTGCGCCGATCGCTTGCGCCTCCGCCTTTTTACCCTCTCGCACTACCCCCGCAATAGCCCCCGCCACCGCTGTAGAACGAGACCTTGCCGAAACTTTGATGACCTCCATGGCGGCCCCTCCTTAATTGTGCGTGCTTCATTGTGGTCGCATCCCTGCCCTATATTTTACACGATTATGTGTACAAAATCAAGGGGGTTTCAGAATTGATCACACTTTTGGCTTCGATCTGGAATGCAGAGGCAACCCTCGTTTTGGCTTGCATAAAAGACCCATCGGTGATAAACTAGGGCTGTCCTTTGGAACGAGATCGGAGGAAGGCATGTCGGCCCAGGCGCTCTATCGTAAATGGCGGCCCCAAACCTTCGATGCGGTGGTGGGTCAGGAGCACGTGACACGCACCTTGCGCAACGCTTTGCGCAGCGGGCGCATCGGTCACGCCTATTTGTTCGCCGGGCCGCGCGGCACCGGCAAGACCACGACCGCCCGTCTTTTGGCCAAAGCGGTCAATTGCCTGGCCGAATCGCCGGCAAACCGGCCCTGCAACGACTGCGTCACCTGTCGGGCCCTCAACGAGGGACGGCTGCTGGATCTCATCGAGATCGATGCCGCCTCCAATCGCGGCATCGACGAGATCCGTGAGCTGCGCGAGCGAGTGGGTTTTCGGCCCAACGAGGCGCGTTACAAGGTCTATGTCATCGACGAAGTTCACATGCTCACCGAGCCGGCCTTTAATGCGTTGCTCAAGACGTTGGAAGAGCCGCCGCCTCACGTCATTTTTGTTCTGGCCACCACCGAGCCGCACAAGATCCCAGAGACGATCCTCTCTCGCTGCCAGCGTTTTGACTTTCGGCGGTTCACGGTGGAGGAAATTTTTGCCCGACTGGCCGACCTGGCCGGTTGGGAAGGCCAGGCGTTCGAGGCAGAGGCCCTGCGAGCCATCGCCCGGCACGGCGCCGGCAGTATCCGCGACGCTGAAAGCCTGCTGGATCAGCTCATGGCCTGCGGCGACAAAGTGCTGACACTGGATCAGGTTCAGGCGGTGTTGGGCACCGGCTCCCAGCAGGTCGTGAGTGAGTTGATCCAGCACCTCGTTTCCGGCGATGTGGGCGGCGGTCTGGAGGTTATCAATCGCGCCATCGACGGCGGCATTGCGCCGGGCCAGTTCAACCGCCAGGTGGTGGAATATCTGCGTGGTCTGATGCTGATCCTGGTGGGGGATGGCGGGCAGTGGCTCAACCTGTCGGACGAAGAGCTGGCAACCGCGCGCCAGTTGGCGGCGCGGCTGTCTTTGCGACAGGTGGTGCGGGCGCTCAAATCCTTCAATGAGGCAGGGCAGGCGCTCAAGGGAAGCCTTTTCCCGCAGTTGCCGCTGGAACTGGCGTTCATTGAAGCGGCTACTGCCGATCCTAACGAGCAGCCAGCCCCCTCGCACGAGATATCCACCCCCGCGCCCGCCCAACCGGCCGGCAAACCGAGGGTTTTGCCACCCACGGCGGCAACGGTGGCCGCTGCCGCCCCGGCGTACGTCGTGCCGCCCCCCGTTCAGGAGTCCAAACCCGACGCCCCCCCCTCACCGGTGGCTGCGCAGGAAGGCGCATTATCGCTGGAATTGCTGCGCCTGCACTGGGCCGAGGTGTTCCAGGTCTTGCGTTCACAGAACCTCTTTGCCCTGGAGGCGTTGCTACGAGATGGCTGGCCGGAACGTGTGGAGGGCAGGACGGTGGTCATCGGTTTTGATGCCAAACGCACTTTTCACAAGGCCAAGATCTCTGAAGACGAGAACCGGCGGCGGATCGAAGAGGCAGTTGGGCAGGTGACGGGCCAGGCCTGTCGTATCGAGTGTGCGTTGATTACGCATCCTGCGCCGGCAGCGGCTGAATCAAAGAAAGACAGGGGTCAGGCCCAACTGCCGCCTGCTCCGGGGCCGCAGCCACCGGATGTGACCCAAGACCCGGTGATCCTGGCAGCCATCGAAGAGCTGGGCGCTCAGGTGGTGGACATCCGCGACAACACCTAAACGTGGAGGTATGAAATGGCAAAACGTAGCAAAGGTTTCAGTCAACGCCCGCCCCAGGCCGGGGGAATGGGCGGCGGCATGTTACAGCAATTACAAAAGCTGCAAGAAGAGATGGTCAGAACCCAGGAGGCTCTGGGGGAAGAGACACTCTCCATCACGGCCGGGGGGGGAGCCATCGAGGTGGTCATCACCGGCCATCAGCGCATCCAATCTATCACCATCGCTCCAGACGTGGTAGACCCTGATGATGTCGAGATGTTGCAGGACCTGATCATCGTTGCCGTGAATGAGGCCATCGAAGCGTCTCAAAAACTATCGGCCGACCGTCTGGGCGGGCTGACCGGCGGCCTGGGTATGGGGCTGCCCGGGCTTTTCTCTGCATAGGTCTTGCCGTGAAAAAGGTTGTGGCATGCAAACGACGCCCGAACCGATCACCCGTCTGGTAGAAGCTTTCTCGCGGCTGCCGGGAATAGGACCCAAAACAGCCTCTCGCCTCACGTTTTACCTGCTGCGTTCCGGTGAGGAACTGGCCCAAGAGTTATCTGAATCGTTGGCCAACCTGCACTCCAGCCTCACCTATTGCGAGATTTGTTTCAACATCACCCAGAGCAGCCCGTGCGCCATTTGCCACGATGAACGGCGCAATCAGGAGGTCATCTGTGTGGTGGAAGAGCCGCTGGATGTGCTGGCCATCGAAAAGACGGGGGCTTATCGCGGGCTGTATCACGTGCTGCACGGGGCTATCTCGCCGGTCGATGGGATCGGGCCGGACGATCTTCGGATGCAAGAGTTGATCCAGCGTCTACAAAATCGGCCTGTTCAAGAGGTGATCCTGGCCACCAATCCCAGTCTGGAGGGCGAGGCCACCGCCATGTACCTGGAGCGGCAGATCGAGCCGCTAAAGGTGCCGGTCACACGTCTGGCCCGCGGCCTGCCGGTGGGCGGCGATCTGGAATACGCCGATGCCATCACCCTCACCCGTGCCCTGGAGGGCCGGCGAAAAATGTAACCCCTGGCACGAGACAAAAGCCCAGAGGAGGAGCCATGCAAAACCTGTTGAACAATCTGGATGCCAAAACCCGTTTGTTGTTGTCGCTGTTGATCTTTGTCAACGTCACCCTCTTTGGCTGTCTGTGCCTGCTGCTCACCGGCAAGATGGCCATCTGAGCCGCCGCATGACGCGCAAGCAGCTTTTTACTTTACTGGGGCTGTTGCTGGGCAATCTGGCGGTCTGTGCCTTGCTGGTTGTTCTCGTTCTGAGCAACCGGCCTTTGACTTTTGCCGAACTGGCCGCCACTCTGGCTGCCCTGCCCACAGAAAGGCCCACCCCTTTGCCCTCTCCCACTCCCTGGCCCACACCCATTCCTCCCTCGGAGCAGAGCCTCGTCTGCCAGCGAGAGGCCGGCGACCGGCTCTATGCCCTCGGTCTGGCCGGCTCGGTGCACGTGGCTGCCAATGGCCGTCTCGATTTGGCCCTTTACAGCCGATTGCCGGCGGTGAATCGTTTTGCCGATGCCGCTCAAGAGATGTGGGCTGCCTTCGAGCTGGCGCTGGCGTTACAAGAGGCCGGTTGCGATCTTTATGACCAGGTGCAGGTATGGGTGCTGGACAGTCGTTGGGACCCGCCCCGCCCTCAGGTGACGGTGCTGGCGCAGATCGATGACCTGCGGGCCTGGCAACAGGGCCGCATCATCGACGCCGAGCTCGTCGCCCGCCTTCAGGTGCAAAGCCCTGGCGATTGACATCCCACATAAGAGTTGCAGCGCGCAGTGCGAGTGTGTCGCATCTCGAGACTGCATCAGCGTGCCGAAAATATGAAAACACGCTTGCACTTTTGGATGAACCTGTTGATTATCCTGGCCTTGCTCACTTTTGCCCTCTTGGGGCAGTGGGACTGGGTGTTGGCCGGCGCCATTGGCCTGATCGTCGGTAATGGGCTAACCTGGTGGCGTGACGGCCCGTAACCGGATCAGGACTGTAGTACTATGGCCGGCTATTGCCTGAACTGTGGTTATGTAGTATAATCTCCATATAACCACGTTCAAAAGACCGGAATGCTGCCTGATGAAAAAAGCTGTGGCTTGGGCCGCTGCCCTCATTAACCTCATACTCGTGCTGGTTTGGGTCGGCAATGCCACCGGCCAGGTTTCCGATGACGGTCGGAGTTTCATCACCGGCTTTGTGGTGCGGGCCGAGTTCCTGGAATTTTTCGAGAGCCACGGCGGCCTGGAGATCCTGGGGTATCCCATCACCACCGAGTTCCAGCAAGATGGCCGGCTGGTGCAGTATTTTCAACGGGCCAGGCTGGAATTGCACCCGGAGAACCCGGCCGGACGGCGGGTGCTGATGGGTGAGCTGAGCGAATCTCTCATCGTTCCAGAGCCACCGCTGGATGAGACGGCGGCTCATGCGGAGAGCCGTTATTTTTCTGCCAGCGGACACAGCGTGGCGGCTGCTTTTTTGCGTTACTACGAGTCGCGCGGTGGGGCCGACCTTTTTGGCTTTCCCATCACCGAGATGATGGTGGAGGAGGGCCGCATCGTGCAGTATTTTCAGCGCGCCCGGCTCGACTGGCATCCCGACAATCCGCCCAGCTTGAGGGTGCAACCGGGCCGCCTGGGTGAGATCTATTTGGCCAAATATCCCCCGCCGCCAGAAGTGCTCGATCCTACCGGCGGCGGCAGCCAGCGCATCGATCTGCCGGACGTGCAGGCGCTGGAGATCATGGCTTCGGTGAGCCATCCCTTTGCCGGCCAAAACCAGCCCCAGACACTTTACGTGTTCGTTTACGATCAGGATGTCAACCCCTTGCCGGGGGCAAGCGTCGAGGCGGTGCTCCGCTTTCCGCAAAGGGATCAGACAGTGGTGCTGGCTGATACCAACGATCTGGGTCTGACCTGGCTGGTGTTTGACATGGATCAGATTGCCGTGGGCGAAAAGGTGATCGTCGACGTGACGGTGCGTTATGGCGGTGTGGAGGCCAGCACTCAGACTTCTTTTGTGGTGTGGCTGTAGCATGGCCATTCAGGGCTGTGGTGAGGCCGTCTTGGGGCGGCCTCTTTTTTTTTTCGACCATAGGGAACACCAGGTGCAATGGACGAACAGTTGCCTTTGCCGGTCGCTGACAACTCGATAGATGTGGAGGTGGTGCGCGATGGCCGCCTGAAAAAGACGATCCGTTGGGAATGGCACGGCCATCAAGTGCGCATTCGCGCGCCAGAGCGCATCACCAAACGCGAGCTGGAGCAACACGTAGCCGAGATCGTGGAAAAGGTCAAATGCAGGCGGGCCCAGGTTCGCGCCCGCGCCGACGCTGACCTGGAGGCGCGCGCCAGCGAGATCAACCGTCGCTATTTTGATGGTGAGATCGGCTGGCATTCCATCCGTTGGGTGAACAACATGCAGCGCCGGCTGGGCAGTTGTACCAACCACGGCCCCACCGATGGCGACATCCGCATCAGCAGTCGTATCAGGGGCTGGCCCGATTGGGTGATCGATTACGTGATTGCTCACGAGCTGGCTCATCGTAAGCATCCAGATCACAGCCAGGCGTTTTGGGACTATCTGAGCCGGCATCCCAAAACAGAGCGGGCGCGCGGCTTTATCCAGGGTGTGGCTTTTCAACTGGGCGAGGATGCAGAGGGGTGGTTGTGAAAAAGCCACCAGGGGGAACCCCGGTGGCTTTTTTTTTCCGTCCTGCCCAGACGAGGTGGTTTCCGACCGTCCTATTTTTGCAGTTCCTGATCGCGTAATTCGCGCCTCAAGATCTTGCCCACGGTGCTCTTGGGCAGTGTATCCAGAAATTCGACAAACTTGGGCACTTTGTAGGGCGCCAGGTTGTCGCGGCAATACTGGAGGATCTCCTCCTCTGTGGCTGTCTGGCCGGGTTTGAGCACCACGAAAACCTTTACCCGCTCGCCTTTGCCCTCCATCGGCACGCCGATGGCGGCGGCTTCCAGCACCTTGGGGTTCTCGTAGAGCGCGTCTTCGATCTCGCGGGGGTAAATGTTGTAACCGCCCGCACCCAGAATCATGTCTTTCTTGCGGTCTACGATGCGGAAATAACCATCCTCGTCCATCACCGCCACGTCGCCGGTGTGGAGCCACGGATTGCCTCCCTCTGGGCCGGGCCGCAGGGTGTTGGCCGTTTCGGTGGGCATGTTCCAGTAGCCCTTCATCACCTGGGGGCCACGGATGCACAACTCGCCTTGTTCACCCACGGCCACTTCCTGCTCGCCGGTGGCCGTATCGACGATCTTGACCTCGGTATCGGGCCAGGGCAGGCCGATGGTGCCAATGCGGTTTTCACCAAAGATGGGGTTGGCGTGGGTCACCGGCGACGCCTCGCTCAGGCCATACCCTTCCACCAGGCGGGCGCCGGTGAGCTCCTGAAAGCGCTGCTGTACTTCCACCGGCAGGCCTGCTGCGCCGCTCAGACAGGCTCTGATAGAGCTGACGTCGTATTTTTGCAGTTCGGGGTAATTGTTGATGGCGACGTACATGGCCGGCACGCCGGGATACATGGAGGGTTTGTGTTTGGTGATGTTTTCAAGCACGTCATCCAACTTGCGTGGATCGGGAACCAGGAGCATCGCCGCGCCAATGAGGGTTCCCAGGTTCATGCAGGTGGTCATGGCATAGCTGTGGTAAAGCGGCAGTGTGGTCAAGATCACGTCCTGCCCCTCTTGAGCATTGACCCACACCTGGCACTGAACAGCGTTGACCAGGATGTTCTTGTGGGTCAGTTGAGCGCCTTTGGAAACGCCGGTGGTGCCGCCGGTGTACATCAGCACGGCGGTATCATCCCAGGTCACCTCTACCGGCTGTGGTTTGGCTGCTGCGTTGGCCAGCACGTCGCTGAACCAATGGGTGTTGGCGTCGCCCGAGATATCGACCTTGTGGCCCATCTTTTTTTCCATGAGCAGGGTGAACAGCAACTTGACGATGGGTGGAAAATAGGTTTTGATTTTGGCCACGATGACGTGGCGCAGGTTGGTCTCGGAGCGAATTTGCTTGATGAGGGGGTACATGGCGCTGAGGGTGACCATGACCTCGGCTCCAGAGTCGCGCAGTTGATGGCGCATTTCGCGAGCGGTGTAGAGAGGGTTGCAGGGCACCACGATGGCGCCAATGCGCAGCACGGCGTAATAGGCGATGGGGAACTGGGGGCAGTTGGGCAGATGGATGGCGACACGATCGCCTTTTTTGATACCAAAAGCCTGCAATGCCGCGGCGAAACGATCCACCGCCTGGTTGTAGTCGCGGAAGGGGATGGTGTTGCTTCGAAACACGAGCGCCGGGCGCTCCGGATGCTTGCCGGCCGTCTCCTCCAGGGCAGCCGGCATGACCGTTTTGGGATAATCGATGTGCTCTGGCACGTGGGGCTCGTAGAACTTGAGCCAGGGCTTGTCCTCGTACATGTTTCGCCTCCTTGTGATATGCCTCTCTAACCGAGAACGTTGGGCCGGTCGGGCGCTGTGCCTGCCGGCCTATTGATAACAGCTATCCGTTGCGCAGTTCTGTCTTGAGCACCTTGCCGGTGGCTGTCATGGGCAGCGTGTCTCGGAACTCTACCTGACGGGGATATTTGTAGGCCGCCATGCGCTCCTTACAATAGGCCACGATCTCTTTGGCCAGTTTGAGCTGTTCTGTCTCGCTCGCCAGACGGTCGGCATAGTTGGGGTGGGCGACGACGAAGGCCTTGACCTCCTCACCCAGGGCAACGTCGGCCACGCCGACGACGGCGCACAGTGAGACCGCCGGGTGCGCCTGGAGCACTTCTTCGACTTCGCGGGGATAGACGTTCAGCCCGCCGCGGATGATCATGTCTTTTTTACGGTCGACGATGAAAAAGTAACCGTCCTCGTCCATGTAGGCCAGGTCACCGGTGTGAAACCAATCGCCACGCATGGCCTCGGCGGTGGCCTCCGGGCGTTTGTAGTAGCCCTTCATCACGTTGTGGCCGCGGATGACGATCTCGCCGACGTTCTGGGGGCCGGGGGGCAGCTCGTTGTCGTCGTCGTCCAAGATCTTTATTTCCACTCCCCAGATGGGCAGACCGATGGAGCCCGGCTTGCGGGGCCGCTCTCGGACGTTGAAACTGGCCACCGGCGAGGTTTCCGACAGGCCATAACCCTCCAGGATGGTGACGTCGTATTTTTCTTCAAAGCCTTTCATCAACTCCACCGGCAGCGCCGCTGCGCCAGAGACGCAGAGCCGCAGGTCGGCGGCGATCTGGGCCAGGTTGAAACGATCTGCTTCCGGAAAATTGAGCAGATACCAGTACATGGTGGGCACGCCGGCAAAAACCGTCACCCGATCGCGTTGAAAGAGACTCAGCGCCGCCTCCGGCGTAAAGCGGGGCAGCATGGTCATCGTGGCCCCGGCGTAGAGCGTCAGGTTCTGGCAACAGGTCTGGCCAAAAGAGTGAAACAGCGGCAGCGCCACCATCACCACGTCGTCGGGTGTGGCGCTCATGAGCCGATCGGCCGCAAAGGCGGCGTTGTAAAACATGTTAAAGTGGGTCAATTCCGCACCCTTGGGGCGGCCGGTGGTGCCAGAGGTGTAGAGAATGACAGCAGTATCGTCGGGCATGGTCTGGGCAGTGTCAAAAGTCGATGGAGCCTCGCGCAGCAGCGCCTGGAAATCCAGCGCGCCGCC
Source organism: Chloroflexota bacterium (assembly GCA_049324835.1). Taxonomy (GTDB): domain Bacteria; phylum Chloroflexota; class Anaerolineae; order CAYNKW01; family CAYNKW01; genus JBMOMT01. Next base: position 43,821 of record JBMOMT010000069.1, read on the forward strand.
CGGCACGTTGCTCTGGGGCGCGAAAACGATCAGATTGTGGCAGGTCTCGTGCGCCTCGTCGAAGCCTTTGGCGGCTTCTTCCAAAAAACCTTCGTAGACCACCATCGCCACCGAGTCGGAATCTTCCAGGTGATAGGCCACCTCTGGCGCTTTGAACAGCACGTTGAGGGGCACCACCGTTGCGCCCAATTTGAGGATGCCGTAATAGGCGATGGTAAAAGCCGGCATGTTGGGCATCATGAGGGCTACTTTGTCGCCTCGTTTCACGCCCAGGCTGTGTAACACGTTGGCGAACTTGTTTGCCATGACGTTGAGCTGGGCATAAGAGTATTCGAGTTCGTTGAAAATGATGGCCCTGCGATCGGGGTACGTCCTGGCACTTGCTTCCACTAACAAGGAAAGGTTCAGGCTCATGGCCGCCTCCTCGCGCGATGACTTGTGTGTGGATCAGTTGATCAAGACGTGGTTCGTTACCGAAAAGAGAGGTCAAAAAGCGCCAACAGGCTCGATAAAGGAATCGGTCTATCCGTCAAGGGGGGCAAAGTCTGGCTGTGACGGATGATATGTCTATTGTACAACAGCCTGGGAGAAAGAGCAAGTCCGGGGTAAAAAGAATCGATCCTCGCACGTCATTCGTGGCGCAGCGCGTCGAGAGGGTCCAGGCGGGCGGCGCGGGCGGCAGGGTAGAGGCCAGCCAGCAGGCCCACCAACGCCGCAAAACCCAGGGCTGCCAGCACCAACCCCCAGGTGACGATGAAAAACGTGGCCTGCACCTGGATGTCTTGCCATTCCATGATGGCCCGAATGAGACGATCCAGCCCCTGGCCCAGCAGCCAGCCCAATACGATGCCCACCACGCCGCCCAACAACCCGATGAGAGCCGATTCCACCACGAACAGCGCGCGGATGTCGCCGGGCGAAGCGCCCACCGCCTTGAGGATGCCGATCTCGCGGGTGCGCTCGTACACGGCCATGACCATGGTGTTGGCAATGCCGATGCTGGCTACAAACAGCGCCAGTCCACCCACCGCGCCCAACATCGTCTCCATGACGATGGTGGCCCTGTTGACCATGTCCAGCATCATCTTGACCGATTGCACCCGAAAATCGCGCGCTTGCAGCAGGTCCAGGATGTGGGTGGCGTCGTTGAGCGAGGCGGCGCGGATGGTCAACGAATCGTAGCCGCGGCTGGCCAGGTAATCGGGATTGTTATACCACCAACGCAGCATCTCCAGGCGGGCCGGCAGGCCCAGTGTCACTGCGGCGTAATCGTCGGCCCCATAATAGGTGTCGAATACACCGGCGATTTGCACCGGCAGCCGGAAACTATCGCCGCGCGGCGCGCGCAATACGATGGCCGCCTCCCGCCCGATCAGCCCCTGGTACTCGGTCGCAGAGAGGCCCAGCTTCTCCAGGGTGTAGGTATTGACGGTGATGATACCATCGGCTTCGCTGGGCGGCTCCTGGCCGTAGATGAATTCGACCTGAGGCACGAACGGCTCCGATGGCCCGTTAGCGCGCGACCAGGCCCGCACGAACACCATTTGGCCGTCTAGCTCCAGGCCGATGTTCATGGCATAAGGCAGTTGCAGGCCGGCCTCCACCTGCAGCACGTCGTCGCGGGCGCGCAATTCCTGGATCAGCGCATCGCTGATGAGCACCTTGCGCGGCGGCTCGCCAAAAGCATCGAAGGCGCTGCGCTCCTCGGTCACCGGAAAGACGCGCAGCGTCTCCAGACCCAGTGTGTCAAAGCTGCCCAGCATTTCCCGGCGCACGCCGATGCCCAGCGAGACCATGGTCACGATGGTGACGATGCCCACCGTCACCCCCACCGCGCTGAGGGCGGTGCGAACCTTGTGTCGGCCCAGGTTGTTCAAGGCGGTCTTGAGCACATCTCGGCGGGTCAACCGGTCACGGTGGTTCATGCAGCTTTTTTCTCGATCTGTCCATCGCGCAGTCGGACGATACGATGAGCAAAGGCGGCCACTTTGGGATCGTGCGTCACGGTCAGCAACGTCAGGCTACGCTGGGTGTTGAGCGCCTGGAGCAAGGCCATGATCTCGCCGCCGGTGGCTGTGTCCAGGTTGCCGGTGGGTTCGTCGGCCAGCAGCAGGGCCGGTTCGTTCACCAGCGCCCGGGCGATGGCCACTCGCTGCTGTTCGCCGCCGCTGAGCTGCGTGGGCCGGTGATTCAGCCGCCCGCTCAGCCCCACCTGCTCCAACAATGACCGGGCGCGGCCCTGCCGCTCATGTTCCGGCACGCC
>JBMOMT010000070.1:0-45587 GCA_049324835.1 Chloroflexota bacterium
GCCGAACATGAGCGGCAGCGCCACGTTCTCCAGCGCTGTCAGTCGCGGCAGCAGGTTAAAGCTCTGGAAGACAAAACCCACCCGGCGGCGGCGATGGGCGGTCAGGCCGCGCTCGTCCTCGGCGGTCAGGTGCACGCCATCCACCCAGATATCGCCCTCGGTGGGCCTGTCCAGGCCGCCGACCAGGTTGAGCACAGTGGATTTGCCCGAGCCGGAGGGGCCCACCAGGGCCACGAACTCGCCCTGCGCCACGGTCAGACTCACGCCGCGCAGGGCATCCACGTGGGCGCCGTCCATTTTGTAACGGCGGTGCAGGTTGACGAGACGAATGGCCGGTTGGCTCATGGCTGTGGCGGCGGCCCGGCATCTTCCGGGATGGGCGGGCCATCGGGAATGCCGCGCAGGTGCTGGCAGGAGACAAATTGTACGTCTTCCCAAACGTGGCCCTCGGCTTCAAAGGTGGGGATATCGCGTATCCAACGTTTTTGCTCCCGTTCGATACGATAGATGTGCGGGCTGCCGTCGCACTTGAGCAGCACATGCACCGGCTGGCCTTTTTCGAACCTGGCCAAAAAACTCGCTTCGACGATGTGCACGTTGCTCCAGCGATAGTGAAGGCGTTCAAAAGCCTCCATGCTGCTGATCCAGCGCAGCTTTTCGTCTTGCAGGACATAGATCTCGGGGCTGTTTTCGGCTTTCAGCAGCAGGCCATCGCGGATGATGAGGGCGGCGCTGTCTGGCATCACGCGCGCCAGGCTGACACCGTGGCGGTTGATGGGCACGTTCACCAGCACGATGAAAACCAGCAGGCCCACCGCCAGCCGCAACAGTGTGCGGCCCATCTGGCCGGCGGGCATCGGCGCCGGCGGCGGCAGGGTTTCTTGGGGTTCCTCCGGCTTGGCGGTTTCAGGCCCGGCCTCGACGGTCTGAATCTCGGCAGCAGGCGGTTCTGGCTGCGGTGTGGCTGCCGCCGGCGCAGGGATCGGTTCCGGTGAAGGTGAGCCTGATCCGCCGCGAGCCTGCTGGCGGGCCAGCAGCGCATCGAGCAACAGATCGAGCCAAGAGTCCTCAGGGGAGGGCGTTTGAGGTTTTCGTTCGGTCATTTGTCACCTCCCTCACAACACGGTGAAAAAGCCCAATATCTCACCGATGCTGGCAAAGATATTGGCGTAAAAGTTGCCGCCCAACTGCCGAAACAGCTCAAAGGGCATGCTGGGCGCGCCGATGAATGGACGCAACGTCCAGGCCATCTGGCTGCCTACGAAGGCATAGACCACCACCCAGAATTGCATCACGCAGCCGCGCGCCCGCTCGCCTTCCTGACTTCCCGCCGAAACGACGCGCATGCCCTGGTTGAGGAACACCACGCCGATGCCGCCGCAGACGGCAAAGACGCCCACGTTGAGCAATTTGAAAAACTGGTAATGGCTGGTGGTCAGCAGAAAAAAGAGCACGATGGGAGAAAAACTGAGCAGCAGCACCGACGTGACCGTGATGGCGGTGAGAATGAGCGCAAAGTTTTGCGTCAGGCTCTGGTTGGAGCCAAACAGCACGTTGAAAAAGTAGAGCGTGGGCGAGCAGATCACCAGTGTGGCCAAAAAGAGCACCGGCAGCTTGACCGCCGAGCTCAACGCCTGCCACAGGCTGTGGGTCGAGCCCATCACCGCGCCGTAGAGCATAAAAAAGATCACGCTGGAGAGGAGCATGGCGCGGGTCTTTTCGCTCAGGCCGATGCCCTCTCGGATCTCGATGAAGAACCTTCGCCGGTTGCGTAGAATGGTTTCGACGATGGACAGATCGTTCATGTTGTGTCTCCTTTTTTGTTTTTTCCCCGCAACTGCTCAGCCTACCCTCCCGCAGGCCTTTGTAGGGGCGCGGCATGCCGCGCCTGCCGCAATTTGGATTTTAGCCTGCGGGAGGGTGAGCAGTTTCTTTTCACCAACGGATGGCTGATGCCAGGACAAAAACGATCGTCATGGTCCAAAAAAGTCCCCACGAGATCAGAGCATAACGCCAGCGCTCGAGCTTGAGCAGCGGCACCAGCAGCGCCGCCATCGCCACCGCCCAGAAGGCAGGCCGCACCAGCACCTGTTGCCAGCCGATGGTCGTGCCGTCGGGGGCAAAGACGAGCCAGCGCAGGGCCAGCGCCAGCAGCACCGGCAGCCCGGCAGCGATGACGGCGTCGGCGGTGGCCCAACCGGCGTGGGCCGCCTGCAGCGCCCGCCCCACCTCCTGGCCCAACCCAAAACGAGTCGCTGCCTGAGCCAGCGCCTCCTGGCGACTGGCGCCGGCCGCCATCGCGGCGGCGACGATCTCTTGTAGATGATCCCGCAGCTCGTCCAGCACGTCTTGTTCGGTCTCTTTATCCAGTTCCAGTTCGAGCCGGATCTGGTCTAGCAGCTCTTCGATGTCGTTCATGAGGTGGGCCTGGGAACCGTCCCCAACATCTGATCCATGGTGGTGCTAAAGACACGCCACTGAGCCAGCTCCTCTTTTAAACGCCGCTGACCGGTCTCGGTCAGGCTGTAGAGCTTGCGGCGGCGCGTGCCGGGTTTGCCTTCCCACTGGCTGCGCAGCAACCCCTCACGCTCCATCTGGTGCAGCCTGGGATAAACCAGCCCTTCTTTGAATTCGAAATAACCGTCGCTGCGCTGTTCCAGGTCCTGGATGATCTGATAACCGTGTAACGGTTCACCAGCATCCGCCAACAGTTTCAAGATCATGACCGTGGTCGTGCCCTTGCGCATCTGCTGTTGGACAGAAGACATCTCTCCTCCTTGCAGCGAGTCTATTCGAGCGATTCCGCAATCGTGACCAGTTCCTCTTTTTCGACCCGACCCAGGACGTAAAAGTAACGCCCGGCTTCTTGCCAGCTCAAAAAACCGCTGCTTGTGACCTGGTCGATGACGAGCTCGGCCTGCACGCCGCGCACGGCCACCTCTTCTGACACGCCCAGGGGGCCGGGAGGCAACCGTTTTGACGACTGGGCCACTGTAAAACTGACCCCGTTCCAATCGTAGACCAGCAGGAAAGCTCCCTTGACGGCCAGCACGTCGACCAGTGTCGCCCCTTCGGAGGGATAGGTTGGCAGCAGCAGGTCGAAATCGGCCTGGGCCTGAGCCTCATCCAGTGTGAGATGTTGTGGCTGCTCCGCATCCACCTGGACCACCTCGACGCCAGCCGGCGCCTCGAAGGCAAAGATGGCTTCATCCAGGCCAGGGTTCAACTCGAACGACGTGACCTCCAGCGTGCCTTCGCCGATGTTGGGCGCAACGACGTGGGCCTTGAGCACGACCCACCGCTCCTGATCGACCCACAGTGTGGCCGTGCCGGTCACAGGCCAGCGGTTTTCTTCACCTTCTTTGGGTTGCAAACTCAGCTTGTGGGTCTCGACGCCGGCGATCTTTTCCTCGCCCAACAACTCGACCGCACTCTGATCCAGCACCTGCCGGATCACACCGTCCATGTCCTCGATGAACACTTGCAGGTCCATGGCTTCCTCGCCAACGGCGGCGATGGTCACGCTGTTGTTGGCCGGGGTGTAAAACCAGACCGTCTGGCCGTCGCTGACGCTCACCAGCCCCTCGAACTCGGGACGATCCGTTTCCAACACCTCGACGCGCCCCTTGTTGGGCTGTTGTTGCCACACCTCAGCCACCACCCGCACCGATTCACCCTGCACGTTGGCTGTAGCCTCCACGATGGCATGTGCGTCGTTGGTGCTGGCAACCACTTTTTGCATCTGGGCGACAATTTCTTCGGCGGTGGGTTTTTGAGCGCAACCGCCGGCTGTCAGAACCACCAGGCTTACGAGCCCGATCAGGCTCATCAGCGTTTTTCTGGACATCGCTGACTCCTTTCTATGTTCAATACCTTATAAAATTGGGTATTCACAGGGAAGTATAACATACTAAGGTATTTTTGTCAAGACCTTTTTGGAGGGGCAAAACGCCTCACCCAAGAGTGTGCCAGTCGCAAACCCAGGCCGGCGCCGGCGGCGTCGATGAGCAGATCGGGCAGGTTGCCACTGCGCCCCGGTACAAAGGTCTGATGATACTCGTCGCTGAGGGCATAGAGCATGGTCAGAAAAAAGGCCACGGCCAGTGTATAACGTCGCCGTGTGTGCTGGCGCGCCAGCGCCCGACACCAGAGGAGGGCCAGGGTAGCGTAGCCGATGACATGACCGATCACGCCGACGGCTTCTTGCTGCCAGGATTGGGCCATGGTAAAGGGTTGGGGCTGATCGGAGAACCAGTAGATGAGGCCCATCCAGACCAGGAGCGGCAGCCAGTGGGTGAGCAACGATCGATGGCGAAACTGCCCCAGTGCAGCGTCAATGAGGGAGGGCAAGGGTTTTCTCCTGCTCGCCGCGGTAGGCCTGCTCCACGCGCGGAGCCAGTCGCTCCCAGGTAAAGCCCTGTTGGATGCGGCGTTGTGCGCCGCCGCCTAACCGATGGCGCAGTGCGGCATCGTCTAGCAGGCCGATGACGGCGGCGGCAAACGCGGCCTCGTCGCCTGGCGGCATCAGCAGGCCAGAGACGCCGTGCTCGATGGTCACGCTGTTCTGTCCCACCGCCTCGGCCACCAGCGGCAGGCCGGCGGCCATCAGCTCCAGCAGCTTGACGGCGCATTTGGCGCGGTTGACCAGCGTATCGTCAAAGGGATACACGGCCACGTCGGCGCGGGCGAAATAGCCGGGCAGGGCCGCCGTCTCGACCCAGCCGACGTATTCCAGCGCCTCGGATAGCCCTGCCTGGCGGCACAATTCCAAAAAGCGTGTCTCCTCGTCGAACAGCCCTTTGCCCATCACCAAAAAACGCGCCTGGGGCCGCGCGAGGTGTATTCGGTGGAAAATCCGAACCAGGCGTTCGAGATCGAACTCGAAGAAGCGGGTGTACAACAGGGTGGTTTGGCCCTCCCTTTGCTCTGCGCACGATTGGCGCTGGGCAATTTGTGATGTGCACACTCCGTTCGGCACATACCACACCTGCTCTGATGGCACGCCCAGGCTCCAGACGATGCTTTCCAACGTTTGGCTGGCAACGGTCAGGGCGTCGTGATGACGCAGGCCCCAACGCTCCTGCCAGGCGAAAAAATGCTTCTGCAGCGGGGTGTAGGCTTCCAGATCGTTCCATCCTCCAAAGCCTTCCCAATCATCGGCGTCTACCACCAGGCGGGCGCGGATCAGGCCCAGCTTTTTGAGCTGCCACAGGAGCCAGGCGGCCAGCCCGGCGTAGGCTTTGGGTTTAAAGCTGTGGATCACGTCAGGCCGCAACGCCACCGCCCGGCGCACCAATCGCCAGCTGAGGCTCAGATGCCACAACAGCGGCGCGCGGGGCGGCAACGCAACGTTCTCCACTGTCACACCATCTTCGACCCAGATCTGGCCGCTGTGCTCCGGATTACCCCACGGCGGCAGCAGCAGCGTCACCTGGTGGCCACGCTCTGCCAGTGCTTTGGCCAGCGGCAGCGCACGCACGCTCATGGTTCCTTTGGGGCGCAGGCCGAACGGCCCGATCATGACCACGCGCATTGGAGCTCCTTGATCGACATTATAACGCACAACAGGCGAGGGAGCAAGAAAACGGCCACGTCTGTTTAGAAACAGCGTGGCCAGGCTCAAAGAGGTTCGCGGGTTAATGCTGAGGTCGCGGCCTCTATTTTTGCTGATCGTGATGAGCCAGAGCGGCTTTGACGTCTTCCACGCTGAGGTCGGGGTACACGGCCACGATCTCCTCCGGTCCCAGGCCGGCCTCGACCCACTGTATGATAGCCGATAGCGGCACCGTTGTGCCTTCCAGATACGGCTCACCCAGGAATTTTTCCGAGTCTACCAGGATCTGCCTGGCCATACCCCCCTCCCATCGAGTGAATGCCTTCCCGCCTGTCCGGCAAAGGCGGCTGGAGCCCATTATACCGTCTGCCGGCGCTTTTGGCAAGACAAAGGCCCGCTCTCGACAATCACTGGCGTGAACCCTGGAGATGTGCTACAATCGCTGTGTAAAGATCTGATTCGACCAGGGGGGCCGACTTGGAGGAAAATATGATTCGCGCCGTGATTTTTGATCTGGGTGGCACGCTGCTGGAATACAAACTGTCGGGCGCCGATTGGGTGCAGTTCGAGTCGGTGGGGGCCGGGGCTGCTTACGATTACCTGGCCGGACAGCGCCTGGTGTTGCCGTCGCGTGAGCGGTTTGTGGCTCACACCGTGGAGCAGGTGCAAACGCGATGGCGACAGGTCACCGAGAACGGCGGCAACCTGCGTCTGGCCGACTTGTTGTGTGATGTCTGCGCCGGGTATGGCCTGGCGCTCTCTTTCGAGCAAGTGGACAGGGCCGTGTGGTGTTATGTGCAGCCGCTCAGTGCGCAGGTACAGCCGCTGCCGGGCGCAGCCGAGACGTTGCACAAGCTGAGGCAGCGTGGCCTCAAGATCGGTTTGATCTCCAATACCATGTGGCCGGGTTGTTATCATCTGGCCGACCTGGCGCGCCACGGTTTGGACGGCTGTTTTCATCACACCCTCTTTTCCGCCGATGTGGGAGTGTGGAAGCCCCACGCCCAGGTTTTCCAGCGGTCGCTGGCGGCACTGGGGGTGGCCCCTCACGAGGCGGTCTTTGTGGGCGATTTTTTGCCGCACGATATCGCTGGGGCGCAGGGTGTGGGCATGCGAGGCGTGCACATTGTTACCAACACCTTTGCCGCCGATAGTGTGTTGCCGGATGGCCGCATCTATGCGCTGGCCGAGCTGCCGGAATTACTTGCCCGTTGGCAGGCATCATCGGCGCAGGTGTTCGTGGGTGGAGAAGAATCGTAGGGTAATCGTAGTTTTTGCGTCAAGTAAAATACACGACGATGTTGTATGATATACTCAGCTTCTTTTTCTCCTCCTTTTCGCGGAGAGCCGAGGGTTGGGGCCCCCTCGGCTCTCCCAACTTTTGGGCCTATGCAGAAAAAAGGTCATTGCCAAAGCAATGACCTTTTTTGTCGCGTGCGTCGCTCGTCGATGTAGACCTGTCGGCCCGTGCTCCTAAACCCAGGTTGTGGTGATGGCGCTCCCGATTGCCTCGCTGATTGCTGTGACGTTCTATTGAGGCGGCTCGATGGTGACAGGCTCATTGATGGCGGTGACGTTGACATCGATCGTCGTGGTGATGCCGCTGACTTCGGTCTGGTTGATCCCACGGATGACGACAGGGGGCAGGCCGTCCTGATCGGCCACCCAGATGTCCTGGCGCACAGAGCCCATGGTGGTTGTTTGTTTGGCGTAATGCTGGCAATGCACGCCGTTCACCGTCTCTTCACCCACCAGCACCATGTCGTCCTCAGGCCTGAGGACGTCGCCCACCTGGTTGATGGCATTGTCCATGTCCTCTTTGCTGCCCAGCATCCAATCCCCGCCGGGCACTTTGACCCATACCGTGTCGTTGGCCCAGATGTACTCCATAGGGGGCATGCCCGCGCCCATACTCATGCTCAGGTGGGTGGCCAAAGGATCGCGGGTCCAATCGACGGTGTAGCCGCTCGCCGCCTCGCCATCGCCGGTCTTGACGGTCACCGTCCATTCGAGATGGTAGCTGTCCAGCTCGTTCAACTCGGCGTACGTAATACTCCCGACAGGTTCACCGGCCGGTGGCTGGGGTTGATCGTCGGCAGCGGGTGGGGTAGGCAGGTCGGCCGGCATGGTGGGCATGGTGGGCATCTCTTGCACCTGGCCATCCGGCGGTTCGATGCTGATGGGCTCGTTGATATCGTACATATCGCGCAATTCGTCGTAGACCATGGTTTCTTCGCGCGAGGCATACTTGAGAGTGATCTCTTGTCTCGTGTCCGAGCGGACGATGACCTCTGGCAGGTTACGCTCGTCGGCTACCCACATGCTGCCCTCGATGTGGCCTGCCATCTCGGTGGGCATGAACTGTAGCGACTCCGCGGGTGCGTCCTCAGGCGCAGGGATGGCCAGCGCGAAATCGGCATCGACGGTGTAGCGGATGCAGTCAACGTCGTTGACCTTTTCTGTGCCGTCTTTTTTCATGCCGCCTTCCATGTCCTGCATGAGGTCTTCCAGACTGGCCTGAAAATTGCCCGGCATGGCGGCTTCTTCGGGTGTGGCGACAGAGTGTATCCAGGTTTCGCCGTCCATGCTGGTCCAGGTGTCATCGCCGATGGTGATGGTTTCCATCATCACTTGATCTGATTCATCGAACATGGTCAAGTGTTCGGCCTCCGGATCGCGCACCCACTCGATCTCGGTGATCATTTTCTCGCCCAGCATGCCCTCGCCTTCCACCAGCGTCATCTCGGTGCGCATGCGATAGCTGTCCAGCGATTCCTGAGGGTTGGCAAAGATGCCTCCTGCGCCAGAAGGCTCGCCCGATGCGCCGGAGGCTTTGGTGGCCTCTACGGTAGCGGCTGGCTGTGTGGTTTCGTCTTCACTTTTGCCGTCGCCCTTTGAATCGCACGAGACGATCAGCAGTGAAAAGAGCAGCAGAATGGTCAGCAGGATGTAGTTTTTTGTTTTTGACTTCATTGTTGAATACCTCCTCGTAATGCAGTGATGCTGGCTGTGTAGCGTCCCCACGATGTCTGGCGCACTGCTGCATCATGGGGTGGTGCGGTAGCCGCGAGGATGTGAGCTGTGCCACTTCCAGGCGGTTTCGACGATGGTGTGTAATTCCGGGAATCGGGGCTGCCAGCCCAGTTCGCGTCTGATCTTGTCTGAACTGGCGATGAGTGTGGCCGGATCGCCGGGCCGGCGCGGGCCGACGACGGCCGGGATGGGGTGGCCGGTGATCTGGCGGGCGGTCTCGATGACCTCTCTGACGGTAAAGCCCTGACCGTTGCCCAGGTTGTAGGTGCGGCTGCCCTTGTCCAGCGCCTTCAGGGCCAGGATGTGGGCCTGGGCCAGGTCGGTGACGTGGATGTAATCGCGCACGCAGGTGCCGTCGCGGGTGGGATAATCGTCGCCAAAGATGGTCACTTGCTGCCGCTGGCCCAGCGCCACCTGGAGCACGATGGGGATGAGGTGCGTCTCTGGGGTGTGATCTTCACCCCGTGCGCCGCCGGGCGAGGCGCCGGCGGCGTTAAAGTAGCGCAGCGCGGCGTAACGAAAGCTCTGGGTGCGATCCAGCCAGAAGAGCATACGCTCCAGGATGTTCTTCGATTCGCCGTAAGGGCTGCCGGGCACGATGCGCTCGGTCTCGTCGATGGGCATACGCGCCGGGTCGTCGAACAGATTGGCCGTGGAAGAGAGGATGAAGCGGCGCACCCCATGCTCCACGGCTTCCTGGAGCAAATTGAGACCGTTGGTGACATTTTGGCCCAGGTACAGAAACGGCTTTTCCATGCTCTCGCCCACCAGGGTGTGGGAGGCAAAGTGCATCACCGCTTCGATGTCGTGGCCGTCGAACAGGGCTTTGACGGCGGCCCGGTCGGCCAGGTCGCCCTGGACAAAGACCGCCTCAGGGTGCACGGCCTCCCGATGGCCAAAATAGAGGTTGTCGAACACGATCACCTTGTCGCCCTGGTGAATCAATTCTTCAACCACGATGCTGCCGATGTAACCAGCCCCGCCTGTGACCAGGATGTTCATGTGTTACCTCCTTGAGTGATTATGAGTGGTGGGTCGTGTGGATCGTTGGAGCAGTCGCACGGCGATCAGAACGGCGCAGCCGCCGACGATCTGTATCGGCTCGAGAGCCTGTTGTAAAAAGACCCAGGCCACCACGGCAGCGATGACCGGTTCCGAGGTGGCCAGGATGCTCACCACACTGGCCGGCAGGCGTTCCAGGCTTTTGCCCAGCAGCAGATAGGCGCCCAGGGTGGGGCCCAGGGCCAGGGCCAGCAACCACAGCACGGCTGCGGGTTGGCTCAGTGCCGCCCACAGACGGGCCGGCGATTGCCAGGGAGCCAGGAACAATCCACCAAAGGCCAACGCGTAAAACATGGCCGTCCAGGGTGAGTAACGCTGCACGGCTCGTTTGTTAAAAAGTGTGTACAGGCCATAAGCCAGGCCGGAGGCCAGCCCGCAGGCGATGCCGACGAGATCCAGCCTGAGTTGCGCCAGATCGTAAGCCCGGGCCACCAGCGCGCAACCGACGAACGACAGCCCCAGCGCCACCAGTTTGGTGCGGCTCAGGGGTTCGTCGAAGGCCCGCCAGGCGATGACCGTCACCCACGCCGGGGCGGTGTACATCAGCACCGCGGCGGTGGCTCCGCCGGTGAGGCGGATGGCATAGACGTAAACGATGAAAAAAGCGGCCACCCCTAGTAACCCAAAGGCCACAAAGAGCGGCAGATCGCGGCGATGGACACGCAGCATGGCCGGTTGACGGATGGCCAGTGCCACACCCAGGATCAGGGCGCTGAGCGCGGCGCGCAAAAAGGCCACTTGCAGCGGCTCGATGCCATAGAGGCCGACCAGGTGATGGTAAAAGATGACGAGCATGGCCCACAACGTGGCCGCACCCGTCACCAACAGGTAACCGCTCGTGAGTTCACTCATTCGCCATGATCCGAAAATGTGACACTTTTTCAGCGGGGGTGTCTGGCCAAGTATACACCCAATAAGTATATTGTTCAAGTTGCTGCTGCCGGACTTTTCAACTATAATGATGTCCGGTGGGGTTATAGTATTACCTTGAAAAAACTATCACGCCCGCGAAGGTTTTGAACCGCCAAGACCGCCAAGAACTTGAAGGTCGGAGCCTTTGTGCTCCTGGCGTCTTGGCGGTGAGAAAAGTTTGGTTGTGGCAGGAGGCCGCGCTATGGATGACAGACTTGATCCAGGGGCGCTGCAAGCGAGGTGGGTCTCATGAAAAAGGCAAGGCGCAGATGGACCATTTATGCCGGGCTGGTGTTGTTGGCTCTGATCTTGAACGCAACCGGTGTGGCGGCGCAGGGAGAGGCCGTGCTGGTGTTAGAGATCGAAGGGCCGGTGACGCCAGTCATGCTGAGTTATATCGACCGGGGTGTGGCGCGCGCGCAAGAGGTGGGCGCACAGGTCGTGGTGGTGGTGCTGGATACGCCTGGCGGCTCGGTGACGCTGATGGAGGAGACGGTCAAGGCGATTCGCTCTTCGAGCGTGCCGGTGGTGGTTTACGTCGCGCCGTCAGGGGCGATGGCGGCATCGGCGGGCACGGTGATCACCCTGGCGGGTCACGTGGCCGCCATGGCGCCGGAGACGAGCATCGGCGCGGCCAGCCCGGTGGGCAGCCAGGGCGAAGACCTGGCAGAGACCGTGGCGCAGAAGGAAAAGGAAATCCTCAAGGCGCAGGTGCGGGGCCTGGCCCGGCGGCGTGGTGAGGCCGCCGTGACCTGGGCCGAGCAGGCCATCGAAGAGGCCAGGGCGGCATCGGCGGAGGAGGCGCTGGCGCTGGGGGTGATCGATTTCATCGCCGCCGATCTGGACGATCTGCTGGCTCAGTTGGAGGGTTTTACGGTCACGGTGATGGGTGAAGAGCGGGTGTTGCATCCGGCCGGTCTGCCGCGCCAGGAATTGCCGCTGACTCCCCTGGAGCAGTTTTTGCATACCCTGGCCAACCCCACCATCGCCGTGATCTTGATGACGGTAGGGATCAATGCCCTGATCTACGAGTTTTCTGCGCCGGGCGGCTACGTGGCCGGTATCGTGGGTATCGTCTGCCTGGGGTTGGGGCTGTATGCGCTGGGAGTGCTGTCGGTCGATTACACCGGGCTGGCTTTTATCGCTCTGGCTTTTGTTCTGTTCGTGCTGGACATCAAAGCGCCGACCCACGGTGTGCTCACGGCGGGCGGCATCGCTTCGTTCATCTTGGGGGCGGTGTTGTTGTTCCAATCCTCGGCGTTCGACGTGCCGTGGGGGGCCATCGTCAGCGGGGCGGTGCTCACCGGCGGCTTTTTCGCTTTCATCGTGGCTCAGGCCATCCGCGCTCAGAGCTGGCAGGTGACCACCGGCGGCGAGGCGCTCATCGGAGCCATCGGCGCCGCCCGCACCGATCTGTCTCCGGAGGGTCGGGTGTTTGTGCAGGGGGAATACTGGCAGGCAGTGGCCGAGGGCGAGGCGTTCGTCCGGGCGGGCAGCGCGGTAGAGGTGGTGGATCGGGAGGGATTCCGGCTGCGCGTGCGGCCCAGATGATGCTGGCATGGCAGCAGAAAAAAACGAGGCCCCCGCAAGGGGGCCTCGTGGTGTGTGGGGCGATCGGGCTCAGGGTGTGGCAACCGGCCCGGTTGGTTTTCGTTCGGCCACCGGCAACAAGATGTGAAAGGTGGCGCCCTGGCCAACTTGGCTCTCGACCTCTATGCGGCCGTTGTGTTTGTGCACGATGTTCTGGCAGACGTGCAATCCCAGGCCGGTGCCCTGGCCCGGCGGGCGGGTGGTAAAGTAGGGCTCAAAGAGACGCGGTTTGTTCTCTTCTGGAATGCCCACCCCGGTGTCGGTGAAAGAGATGCGCACCAGGGCCACGTTGTCTTCTGTGAGGTGATCGGTGGTGATGGTGAGGGTGCCGCCCTGTTTCATGGCATGGATGGCGTTGATGATGATGTTCAAAAAGACCTGTTCCATCTGGTCTGGGTCGATCAGCATGGTGGGGACGGCGGCATCAAAATGGGTCTCGACCTCGATGCCGGACTTGGTCAGCCGGAAAGAGATAAAGGCCACCACTTCTTCGATCAGGTGATGGACGTCGGTGGCCTGGATTTCCAGGGGTTCTTTACGGGTGTAGCCCAGAATATCTTCGGCCATTTTGGCGATGCGTTTGGCCTGACGCACGATGCGCTCCATGTCTTGAGCCGTCTCTGGTTCTTTGCGGGCCATGCGTCGCTGGACGAATTGGGCGTAGGCGGTGATGGCCGTCAGGGGGTTCTTGATCTCGTGAACGATCTCGGCCACCAGTTCGCCGATGGTGGCAAAACGGTTGGACAGGGCCAGTTGCTCCGATAGCGTCTCGAGTTGGCTGGACAGGTTTTCGAGCTGTGTTCTGGTCGTCTCGGCCAGTTGTTTCATGCGGTTCAGTTTAGACTCGACGGCCACCAGCAGCTCTTCCGGGTCGAACGGTTTGGTCAGATAATCGTCCACACCCATCGATTTGCCGAGCAGGATATCGGTCTTTTCGCCGCGGGCGGTCAAAAAGATAAAAGGCACCTGGAGCCAGCGATCGTCCTGGCGCACGTGCCGATAAAAGCTATAACCATCCATTTGGGGCATCATGATGTCCGATACGATCAGATCTGGCTTGACACTGTCCAGCATGTCCAGGGCTTCCTGGCCGTCCGAGGCTTCGCTAACCTGGTAGTTGGCCGCTTCGAGGATTTCGCGCACACCTTCACGCAGGGCTACATCGTCTTCGACGATGAGAATGGATGCTAACATCGTACTCTCCTGAATGTTTCAGCGTCAAATTTCCTCAGCGCGCCTCTGAGGATGGTTGAGTGAATTCGTTGTTTGACGACGAGTTTCAGGTGTTTCCTGAAAGCCATTGTACCTGACATCATCGGAACTGTCAACCCTGCTGCTCACAAGCCCAGCATCCGCCGAATGACATCCACCAGCACGTCTCCCGAAAAGGGTTTGGTCAGGAATTCGTTGGCCCCCAGCTCCAGGGCCTTTTGGGCCCGGTCGTGCGTCCAACTGGTCAGCACCAGGATGGGCAGATCGGCAGTGGCCTCGTCGCTGCGCAGCGCTTCGATGACCTGGTAACCGTCCAGGCGGGGCATGTTCAGATCCAGCAGCAACAGATCGGGCCTGTGGGCGGTGATACGTTCCAGGGCTTGTTGCCCATCGTAAGCGTGATCCACCGCCAGCCCGGCCCATTCCAGGAATCCTTTGAGGGCCAGGTGGATGTCCTGCTCGTCTTCGGCGATGAGAACCACGGGGCGATCCGGCGTTTCCTCCAGCGGCAGCAACACGGTAAAGGTGGAGCCCTGCCCCACCCGGCTGTCGATCAGGATGTGGCCGCCGTGCAGATCCATGATCTCTTTGACGATGGACAATCCCAGCCCCGTGCCCGGCACTTCGGAGCGGGCTGCCTGGCCGCGGAAAAAACGCTCAAAGAGGCGGGGCAGGTCCGCTTCCGAGATGCCCCTGCCTGTGTCGCTGACGCACGTCACCAGCCAGTTGCCGGCGGACGGCTCTTTTGACAGTTGCTGCGGGTCTGGCACACAGCCGGAAACCTGCCAATTCCCCTCGACCTGACTCCACGCGCCGGCGTTGACAGTCACCTGGCCACCGTTGGGGGTGTAATTGATGGCGTTGGTCACCAGGTTGGTGATCACCCGCTGGATCTGGCTGTCATCGGCCAGGGCTTTGGGTAGATCAGAGGGCACGTGATGGACAAGGGTGATCTGTTTTTTCTCCGCCCTGAGCTGCAGGCTGGTCAGCACACGCTGGATCACCGCCCCCACGTCCAGGGCTTTTTTGTCGAGTTGAATCCGACCCGTCTCTATGCGGGAGAGATCCAACAGATCGGTGATCAGGCCCTCCAGCAGATCGACCTCTTGGTGCAAGATGCGCAGGTAACGCTCGCGCTTTTCCGGTTTGCCTTTTTCCAACAGCGGCAGGTAGAGCTTGAGATTGCCCAGCGGTGTTTTGAGCTCGTGAGATACGTTGGACACAAACTGAGATTTCAGCCGGTCCAGCTCTTTGAGGCGGGTGATGTCTCGCAGCACGGTGACTTCGCCGATGGCCTGGCCGTCCTGATCGTGGATCTGGGCCGAGTGAGCCTGGAGTGTGACCTTTTCCTGGCGCTGGTAAAACTCGCAGACCAGGCAATAGTCGGCCATGTCGCCCTTGAAGCCGCCAGAATGCGACTGCGGGCACAGTGTATCGGGCACCAACCAGCAGGCCAGCTCTTCGGTTGGCGACCGGCGGGCGGGGCAATCGGCGATGCAGTCGAACCAATCGAAGCAGGCCTGGTGGTTCTTGCGCTGCCGAACGGGGATGTCGATCTCGACGGTGCGTTCACCATCGGAGACGCGGGCCAATCCCTGAATGGCCCGCCACTGGATGTCGGCTTTTTCTTCCTGGAGGTCCGAGTCTTCCATGATGTTGAGCCACTGTCGGGCCGCCGGGTTGACCATGATCACCCGGTCGTGGCTATCGGTCACGATCAGTCCATCGGCGACGCTGTTCAAAATGGCACGCAGCTCGTTGGTGCGGTTGGTCACCTCCTTTTCCAGCACAAAGGCATGGTTACGCAGCGCGGCGTAGAGCTGGGCATTGTCGATGGCGGTGGATACAAAGGCGGCCATGGAGGTGAGGAATTCTGCGTCGTGGATCGTAAAAGGGCCGCTGGCCTTGTTGAGCAGCTCGATGGCGCCCAAGACTTTGCCGCGATGCTCCAGCGGCACACACAGCAGCGAGTGGGTGGCCAGGCCACTCAGGGTGTCCACGCCGGAGAAAAAACGCTCGTCCTGGCGGACGTCGGGCACCAGGATCGGCTCGTTGTGCTCGATGCAGTGCCCCACCACGCCGGTGCCCAACGGCAGCCGCAGGCCCACCAGCCGCTCGGCCTCGCGCTCTTGAAGCACCACCCGAAACACCATCTCTGCGGTGGCTTCGTCTACCAAAATGAGCGAGCCGGCCTCGACCTGGGTGATGTCTTTGATGTGTGCCATGGTCACGTGCAACAACTGGTTCAGTTCCAGGATCGAGCTGACGGTGCGCCCGATCTCGTTGAGGGCGGTCAGCTCGGCCACACGCTGGTGCAGGCTGGCGTCGGTTTGCTGGTATAACCGGGCATTCTCGATGACCATGCCCAGGTGATGGGTCACAGACGAGAGCAGGTTCAGATCGATCTCGGAAAAGACGTATGGCTTCAGGCTGCCGATGCTCAGCGTGCCCAACAGCCGCTCGCGGGCGTGGATGGGCAGAATGGCCAGCGCTTCCAGTCCAGAGGTATGGGTGATGGTTGCGGCTGCCCGGCTGTTCTGAGCGGCCTGGTGTGAAAGCACGATCGGCTGGCCGCTTTGAGCCGCCTGGCCGATGAGGCTCTCGCCGAGAGTTGTTCTAATCAGGTGTTGCAGGTGCTCTTGCGGTGCGCCGCGATAGGCGGCCAAATTCAGCGTCTGGCTCGTTTCATCCCACAGATGGATCAGGCCTCTTTCGAGGCCGATGACGTTCAGCAGTGTATCCAGAGCGTTGGCCAGCACGTCGTCCAGGTTCAAGGTGCCGCTGGTGGCGCCAATGACGGCGTTCAGGGCGGTGAGATAACGGTTCTGCTGGCGTAGCGTCTGGTCTATTTGATGCGCCTGGGTGACATCGCGCCAGATGCCCAGTCCCATCGTCACTGCCGGGGTGTTGGGGCTGGCAATCAGCAGCGGCGACAGGCTGGCCTGCACCCGCAGCGCTCGCCCGTCGGCAGCGGTCGACCAGATGTTGGCCGGAGCGATGTCTGTCTGTGGGTCTGGCGCTGCGAGCTGGGCCAGCCACTGCGCTTCCACCTCGGCGGCGATCAGGCCCAGGGCTGAAAGTCTTTTGCCCAGCGCTGCCTGGGCAGAATGGCCGGTCAGCGAACAAAAGCCAGAATTGACTCTGACGACGCGCCCGGCCGGATCGATGACAAATGCGCCATCGCCGATGCTCTCGAAAACGGCCATCCAGTGCCGGCTTTCGAGGCGCAGGTGGTCTTGAGACCGGTGGCTGCGCAGGTGGGCGCGGATGCGGGCCAGCAGTTCGTCGTTTTCAAAGGGTTTGCTGATATAATCGTCGGCGCCGGCTTCCAGGCCGGCGATGCGATCCCCGGTGCTGTTTTTGACGGTCATGATCAGGATAGGCAGGTGCTCGCCTGGCCGCTCGCGGCTCCGGATGGCTCGTGTCACGGCGAAACCATCCATGCCCGGCAGCATCACGTCGAGCAGCACCAGGTCGAACGGCTCTCGTGCCAGCGCTTCGAGCGCTGCTTCACCGCTCGACGTGCAGCCGACGCGCCAGCCTTGCCTGGTCAGCAAATGCGATAACGCCTGGCTCAGGCTCTCGTCGTCCTCAACCAGGAGTATTCTGGACTTGGCGATGCCGTCCGATAGCATGTGTCCTATCCTGACTCTACCCCGCCACCGGTAGCGCGATGGTGAAGGCGCTGCCGCTGGCAGGGGTGCTCTGCACCTCGATCTGACCGCCGTGCAGATCGATGATGGCCTGGGCGATGGACAGGCCCAACCCTACGCCCTGTTGTTCGTACAACTCGCGATTCACCTGATAAAAGCGGTCGAAAATGCGGCTTTGTTCCTCCTCTGGAATGCCCATGCCATTATCTCGAACGGTGATGCGCACCTGGCCGCCCACAGCGCCAGCGCTGATCCAGATCTCGCCTCCCTGGGCAGGGCAGAACTTGATGGCGTTGTCTATCAGGCGGCCCATCGCATTACACACCAGCGGCGGATAAGTGAACACGGGCGGCAGGTTAGCCGACCATTCGGTGTGCAGGCTGATGTCCTTTTCCTGCATCCGCTGCTGAAACGACATCACCTCGGCGCGCAGGCTGGGCAGCAGATCCGTGGTCATGCCCCCCTGTTCGATGGCGCTGGTGATCTCGCCCGATTCCAAAGAGACCAAAAAGATAAAATCTTCCACCAGGCGGTGGATGCGCTGGCTGCCGGCGCGGATGCGCTCCAAAAAATCTTTGAATATCTCGGGTTCGTTGGCTGGATCGCCGTCGAGCAGCAGATCGGCGTAACCCTGGATGTAGGTGAGCGGCGTGCGGAACTCGTGCGACAGGGCGTTGAGGATGTTGTGTTTCAGCGTGTCCAGACCGCGTTCGGCGGCCTGTTTCATCTCGCTGGCGCGCCGCAGCTTGGATTCGACGGCGATGGTCAGGTCGGTGGGGTCAAAAGGTTTGACCAGATAATCGTCGGCGCCCAGTTGTTTGCCGTGCCGGACGTCTTCTTTTTGACCCTTGGCCGTCAAAAAGATAAAGGGGATGGCGGCCCATTCCGCGTTTTCGCGCACCTGGGTGTGAAAGTCATAACCATCCATGAGCGGCATCATGATGTCGGCCAGGATGAGATCCACACCACCTTCCTTGAGGCGTTGGAGGCCCTCCAGGCCATTGCGGGCCTCGACGACGCGATAGCCCTCCATTTCCAGTACGTCAGAGATGCCCTCGGCCATGGTCGGGTTATCTTCTACCACCAGGATCGTTTTCTCTTTCATGGTATTCAGCTCCTCAATTTGCCCTTTGGCTGCGACTGGCGCTCTTGCGCCTGTCTGACCTGGCTTGAGTGGTCAGGCGTTTGACCACGTCTACCAGCACTGCGCCAGAGAAAGGTTTGTTCAAAAAATCTGTCGCCCCCAGTTGTTTGGCGCGTTGGAACTTGTCTTCCGTCCAACTGCTGAGCACCAGCACCGGCGGCGACGATGGGCTGGCCTGGGCTTGCAACAACTCCATCACACGATACCCATCCATGACCGGCATGGCCAGGTCCAGGATCAACAAATCCGGCGGCTTGGCGGCGATGGCGTCGAGGGCTGCCTGGCCATTGCCCACCCAGCGGGTCTCGATACCTTCTCGGTCCAGGTAGCGCTGGATGAGCTGCCCGATCTGTTCTTCGTCGTCTGCCACCAGCACGCGGATGGGCTGCTCCTGCGCGGGCAGCGGCAGCAGCACGGTGAATCGACTGCCCACTCCAGGTGTGCTCTCTAACAAGATGTGGCCGTCGTGTAGTTCCAAAATTTCCCGCACGATGGCCAGCCCCAGACCGGTGCCCGGTACGCCCTGGTTGGCCTGCACGCCGCGATAAAAACGATCAAAGATGCGCGGTTGGTCTTCGTAGGGGATGCCCGGACCGCTATCCTGGACGTTTACCACGGCCCAGCCACCGCCGCTTGCAGGAGGGGAT
Source organism: Chloroflexota bacterium (assembly GCA_049324835.1). GTDB lineage: Bacteria > Chloroflexota > Anaerolineae > CAYNKW01 > CAYNKW01 > JBMOMT01. The sequence goes on from JBMOMT010000070.1 coordinate 18,808, forward strand.
ACCGTGTCTTCCGGGCGGGCAATGTTTCCCTGGATGAGCCACCCGGCGCCTTGCCACTGCCAGATGCCGCTGCTCAACCAGATGTGGCCGCCGGCCGGCGTATAGTTGATGGCGTTGGTCAACAGATTGGTGATCACCTGTAGTATCTGGTTACGGTTGGCCAGGATCTCTAGCGCCTGAAGTGTGGTTTCCAGGTGCAGCGTCAGACGTTTGTTTTCAGCCTGGGGCGTCTGGGCCTCGACCAGTTCTTGCAAGAGGGCGTTGAGGTCCACTGCTTCCTGGTGAGGCGGTTTGTCGAGCTTTTCCAACCGCGAGAGGTCCAGAATCTCCTGGATCAACTGTTCCAGGCGATTGATCTCGCGGCCCATGACGGCCATGAACTGCTCCCGTTTTTCTGCCGGGCCGCGCTTCAACAGGTTGTGGTAGAGCTTGATGTTGGTCAGCGGGGTGCGCAGTTCGTGAGAAACGGTGGCCACGAATTGACGCTGTATGCGCTCCAACTGGCGCTGGCGCGAGACATCACGCAGCACCAGCGCTTTGCCCAACACCGTGTCGCCATCCTGCCACCAGGAGGCCTGAGCCTCCAGCGATACCATGCTCAACTTGTCGCGTATGGGGCATGTCAGCTCTCGTTGATGGCCGTTCTTTTCGATTGAGGCGTTGATCAAGAGGCAATGGGCGCCAGCAATGTGCCAGCACGGCGTGTCTTGCCGGCCGTGGGCCGGACAATCCTGGAAGGCACAGGCTGTGGCCTGCCAGCAGGGGGTATCCAATGGCTGCTCCCAGTTCGGAAACTCGATGATCTGAGGGCCGGTAGCGGTCGTTTGCCCGGCCTGGCGTTGCACGAACGAGAGCAGGGGTTGGTTGGTGATGCGCCCATCACCCTGACCGTAATAGAGCCAGCTTTCGGCCACCGGGTTGGTGAGGACGATCTTTGCCTGGCGATCGGTGACGATGACGCCATCGGCCACGCTTTGCAGGATGGCCCGGGTGCGGTCTTGTTGCCGGCGCACCTCTCGAGTGCGTTGCTCCACCTTTTGCTCCAACGCCCCGTGCAGGCCGGCGTTGGTGATGGCCACCGCCGCCTGCGCGGCGAACAGTTCGACCATTTCTCGAGAGAGGGGGTCAAAAGCGTCGTAGGAATCAAAATTGTCCAGGCTCAGATAACCAAACACCTGGTCGCCGACGACGATGGGCGCCGACAGGGTCACCTTGATGTTGTGATGGCCGGCGCTGGCCCGCAGGTTCTGGAAGGTTTCAGGTTGCAGGCGGGCCATCGACCAGCGGTTGATATCACGAATGCAGACCACCTGGTAGCGTGGATGATCGCCCGGCGCCAGTTGTTCCGGCAGCAGTGAGACTTTTGAGAGTTTTTCCAGATCGTAACCCACCGCGCCCATAAAGTGAAAGGCGCCGTCTCTGAGCATCAACATGCTGCCCCGTTGGGCGTCGGGGATGACCTTTACCGCCTGTTCGGTGATGCGTTGCAACAGCGTTTCCAGGTGCAGATGGCTGCTGATATCGGGCAAGATGGTCAACAGGGCGTGTTGCTGCCGGGCGCGGCGATGCGCTTCCTCCATCGTGCGGGCGTTCTGCACGGTGATGCCCACCTGATGGCCGATGGCTGTGAGCAGGGCCTTGTCGTCGTCGTCGAAGCGATGCCCCGGCGGAAAACTCAACGTCATCACGCCGCAGCAGTGGGGCTTGGCGGGCAGCGGCGCGCAGGCCATGATCTCAGCGGCGTGGGTAGCACTCCGTTCGTCCAGGATCACCAACTGGCCGGTCGAGAAAGCCTGGCCGGCCAGGCTGCCTGTCACCGGTAACGAATTCGAGCGCCGATCCTGGTCGGCGGTGCTGCCCCGGCTGGCCTGTAGCACCAGCTCGTTTTCCTGTTTGTTGGGCAGGTAGAGGCGGCAGGCTCGGGCGCCGGTGAGGTCTTGGGCAATCTGGAGTGCGGTCTGGAGCACCGTTTCCAGGTCCAACGCGGAGTTCATCGCCGCCATCAGATGGATCAGTCCTTCCAGTTGGGTTGAGGAACGCGCTGGTTTCATCTTTTTTTACCGTGAGGCCCCGCGCAGCCCTGACAGGCGACACCGGTCGATGGGTTAATCCGGCAGGTGGGCCTGGATCGGCTGCCGGTTGAGGCTCATTTGCTCTTCGAGCCACAGATCGATCAGGTCTTTACGAAAACGCCAGTGGGTGCCCAGTTTGGTGCCGGGCAGTTCACCCCGTTGGGCCATCTGATAGACCTTGGCCCGGCTCAGTTTGAGGTATTCGGCCAATTCACTCACGGTGAGAATGTCGCTCTGCATCCGATGCCTCCTGAGACTCGACTGAATGGGCCGGCAGCAAGATCACAAACAGACTGCCCTGGTCTACCGCGCTGCTGGCGGTGATGTAACCGCTGTGCTGGGTGACGATGCTCTTGGCCTGCGAGAGGCCCAAGCCGGTGCCTGGCAGGCTCATGGTACGCGCCTGGCTGCCTCGGAAAAACCGTTCAAAGATGTGGGGCAGGTCCTGGGGTAAAATGCCGATGCCCGTATCGCGTATCACCACCCCGGCCCAATCACCGTCGGGCACATCTGGCAGATGCAGCCCCTGGGTCTCGGCGGCGTCAAAGCCGGCCACGTCTACGCAAAAGCCGTTTCTCACAGCCAGTGACCGTACCTCCAGCGTGATGTGGCCGCCGTTCAGGGTATAGTTGATCGCATTTTCCAGCAGATGGGTCAGAACGCGGGCCAGCTGGATCGCATCGCCGCGTACGGTGGGGGCGTGGGGAGAAATCCTCTCGGTGATGGTGATGCCCCTATCGGCGGCCCTGGTGCGCCAGGAGGCTGTCGTTTGCTGGGCGATCTCGGCCAGGCGGAGGGGTTGGTGCACGGCTTTGTTCAAGGGGTCCTGGAGGTTGGAAAAGTCCAGCAGGTCCTGGATCAGCTCCTCCAGGCGATTGGCCTCCTGAGTGGCCACCGCCAGGTAACGCGCCCGTTTTTCCTCTTTGCCTCGCTGGAGCAAGGACAGGTAAAGCTTGACGTTGGCCAGCGGCGTGCGCAGCTCGTGTGAGACACTGGCGATGAACTGCGATTTGAGCCGCTCCAGCTCTTGTTGGCGCGTCACGTCGCGCAGCACGACCACGATACCCAACGCCCGCTCGTCTTCGAACAGGCGGGCGGCGCGGGCTTCCAACGTCACCTGGCTGGGACCGAGCGGGAACTCGGTGAGGTGAACCCGCTCTACTTGAGAGTTTTGCACCAGCCGCGCGATGAACTGTCGCAGTGGGTAGTTGGGCACACTGCGGCCGTTGACCTCGAACATCAACCAGCGTTCCGCCACCGGGTTGGCCAGCAGGACGCGCCCATCCAGCCCGGCCACCACCACTCCATCGGCCACGCTGTTGAGAATGGTTTCGGTCTTTTCCTTTTCTCGCTGTAGCTCTGCCGTGCGCTCTTGTACGCGCCACTCCAGCTCTTCGGCGTGCACCTGGACGGCGGCGTGGAGTCGGGCGTTTTCGATGACGATGGCGGCCTGATTGGCAAACGCCATGACTTTTTGGGCATCTCTTTCGCTGTACATGCCCGGCTGCGCGTGATCCACCGTCAACAGCCCCACCAGCCGCCCTCTGGCCCAAAGCGGCGCCCCGATCCAGCTCCGAATGGTGTCGTGTCCGGCAGCGTGTCTAAAGTCTGCCGCCTGGCGGACGTCCGGGATGATCATGGGCTGGCCCTCTTCGATCAAGATGGGCCGCAGCGCGCTGTCCTGGATGGCGAAGGCAAAGTTTTCCACCTGCACCGACTCGGAAAAGCCCTGGTTGGCAGCCATCACCAGTTGTTTGCCCTGGCGCAAAAAGATCGAGCTGCTGTCGTAATCGATCACTATTCTCAGGCTTTCCAGCACCAGCGCCAGGACCTGCTCGATGTTCAACGTCGAGGTCAGGATGGACGCCGTCTGGCTGAGCGCCTCGGCGATGCGACGGCGCTCTTGTTCGGCTTCGAAAAGTTGGGCATTCTGGATGGCGATGGCGGCCTGGTTGGCAAAGGCGGCCACGGTGTGCGCGTCGGCAGCGCCATAACTGTTGGGCGTCAGGCTGTCCACCGTCAAGAGTCCCAAGACCTGCCCTTTGGCCATCAGCGGCACACCGATCCAGCTCATGATCGAGCGGGCATATTCGGTGTTGGGCCGCCAATGGGTTTCCTGACGGATGTCGGGGATCACAAAAGGTTCCTTTTCTGCCATCGCCCTGCTGGCCATTGAGCCTGATCTCAGCTCCACCTGGCGCCCCACGATCTTTTCGTTATCGGGAAAACCGCGTCCGGCCACGATTCGCAGGCTGTCGTTTTCTGCCAGAATGATGGAGCAACTGTCGTAACGAATGACCTTGGCCAGTTGGTCCAACGTCAGGTTGAGGATATCGGACAGGTCGAGTGTGGCGCCCAAAATGCGCGAGACCTCGGCCAGGGCATCGGCCATCTGCCGCCGCTCCTGCTCGGCGGCAAAGAGACGGGCGTTCTCCAACGCCACGGCAGCCTGGCTGGCCAGCAGCTCCAGAGCGGTTTGCGCCTGCGTATCGAGGTGATGAGGCTCGACAAAAGCGACCATCAACACGCCGATCACGACGTCCTGGCGTTTGATGGGAAAACCGGCCCAGGTTCGTAGCCCCCACTGGCGGGCCGGTTCGTAATCGGCGAACAGCGGGTGGCGCAATACGTCCTCGACGACGATCGGTTTGCCCTGCCGGACAACCTGCATCGTTGTGCCGTCGGGGCGGGGTGGGGTGGGGGGGTCGCTGGGCCGGGCGGCCCGACCATCGTCTCGGGCGCCGACCCAGGCCTGACCCGTTTCCGGGTTGTGAAGGTTGACCTGTGCCACCTCCGCACCGACCAGCCGCCGGGCATTGGCGGTGATGGTGTTCAGAATCTCTTGCAGATCCCGTGAGGCGGCGATCTGGGATAAGGTCGCCTGGAAGGTTTTTACCATCCCCGATGGCAATTGGGCCATGTCCTCTGTGTCTGAATTGGCGTCGCGTTGTGGCATCGAATGACCTATTTCTTGTGGCATGGTCTGGTGGATCGGCGCCAGAGCCCAAGACAGCGTCTCAGATCACCGGCGGTCAATTTTGTATGGCCGGCAGCACGAACGAAAAGGTGCTGCCGGCGCCCGCCTGGCTGTGCACCCAGATGCGGCCCTGATGCTTCTCGATGATCGATTTGACGATCGAGAGGCCAAGCCCGCTGCCGGAAATATCCTGGGTCTCTTTGGTCTGCACCCGGTAAAACTTGTCGAAAATGTAGGGCAGGTCGGCGGGCGGAATGCCGATGCCCGAATCTTGCACCGTCACCACCACCTGACCATCGTCCTCAGTCACCGAGACCGAAATCTGCCCGCCTTTGGGTGTGTACTTGATGGCATTGTTGATCAGGTTGGAAACGGCCTGCCCCAAACGTAAAGGGCTACCCATGATAGGAGGCAGGGGGGCAACGATCTCCCATTGCAGGGTCTGTGTTTTGAGGTGGGCGTGGTTGAGATGATCCTGCATCACTTTTTCCACGATGGGCGCCAGCTCGCAGGGCATCATCTCCAGGTTCACGCCGGCCTCGATGCGGCCCAGGTCCAACAAATCCGAGATCAGCTCGGTGATCGTCTCGACGCCGCGTTGGATCTTTTGTAAAAAGTCTTGCTGCTGCGCGTTGAGTGATCCCACCACCGGCAACAGATCGGCAAAACCCTTGATCGAAGTCAGCGGCGAACGGAGATCGTGAGACACGGTGGACACGAATTCCGATTTCATGTGATCCAGCTCTTTGAGGTGGGTGATGTCTTGCATCACCGCCACCTGACCCACCCCTGGGATGGGGGTCACGTGGGCGTTGAGCGTGCGGCCATCGGGCAACGAGATCTCGGCGTGGGCCGACCTGGCTCTGGCCCTCGCCCGGCGAAAGAGATCCAGAAGCGCCGCGTGATCGACCACCTGCGCCAGGGGCTGCCCTGTGACCTCGCCGCTCACCTCGAAGGCGGTGCACATCGTTCGATTGGCCAGGATCACCGTATCGGCGGCGTCGTCTTGAACCAGAACCACGGCGTCTTCGATGTTGGCCAGGACGGTCTCCAGTTTTCGACGCTCTCCTTCCACCGTGCCAAACAGACTGGCGTTCTCGATGGCGATGCCGGCATACCCTGCCAGCGCCGAGACCATATCCAGCTCGTGGCGCCCAAACGCCTCTTCTGAGACGCGATTATCCACCCCCAGCACGCCGATGACCTGTCCGCTGGCTTTGATGGGCACGTTCAACAGCGCCTTGACCAGGTAGGCGGTTTCGATCTTGACCCCCTGGCCGCCGATGAGTATCGGCTCGCCGGTGCGCACCACCTGCCCGGCCAGCGAGTCTTGAACCCTCAGGCGCAGGTTGCGGGCCGTTTTTTCCTCCAGTCCCAGAGCGGCGCGCACGTACAGTTCGTTGCTTTCCCGATCCACCAGCAGCAGGAAACCTTCCTCCGCGCCAGAGATATAAACGGCCGCTTCCACCAGTCGATTCAACAATTGCTCCAGGTTCAGCACCGCCGTCACCGACTTGCCGATGCTGTACAGGGTGTTGAGGGCGTTGACGCGGCGCTCCAATTGCCGGTTGACCAACATCAACTGTTGGGTGAGGGCGTCACGCTCGCGGCGCAGGCGCACTTCGGCCAGTGCCCGCTCCATGGCGCTGATCAACTCACTCACCTGGAAAGGCTTGATGACATAGTCTTTCACCCCCATACGAAAGACCTTCACGGCCAGTTCTTCCGAACCGTGAAAAGTCATGAGGATGACCGGGATGTCGCGGCCTTTTTGATGCAGCGCCTCCAAAACCTGGACGCCATCCATCTTGGGCATCTGCATGTCCAGCAGGATCAGATCCGGCGATTGTTGCAGGGCCAGGCGTAGCCCCTGTTCGCCGTCTTTGGCCGTCAGATATTGGTAGCCGTTGGGTTTGAGCACATAATTGACGACAAAATCTCGGTTCTCTGGTCTGTCATCGACGACCAGCACCTTTTCCCCTGCCAAGCTCACCTCCTGAGTCGTCGCCCCCACCGATCCAAACGCTTCCCTGAGATTATACCAGAAAATACCTGATAATTGTGTAAATTCTGCGTTAATTTTTGGCAGAGATTGTGTCACAGAATACAATTCGTTGTGATAGGAGAAAATGGCTTTTGATGCGTTGAAACGGCTTGATTCAGGGATGGCATGCGGGCCAAAACTGCTGGCCGTCGCTGATGATTTCCACCGTGCCCTGCTCGTCGGTGCGAACGGTGGAGAACAGGGCCAGCCGCTCCAGCGCCTCCGGCGAGGGGTGGCCAAAGTGGTTGTCCTTACCCACCGAGATGACGACCAGTTGAGGCCGCACCGCCTCTAGAAACGCCGCCGACGAGGAGGTGTCGGAACCGTGATGCGGCGCTTTGAGCACCGTGCTCGCCAGGGGTTGCCCCGAGCGCACCAGCTCCTGCTCCACCACCGCCTCGATGTCGCCCGGCAGCAGCGCGGAAAAGTTGCCCATGACCAGGCGGATGACGACCGAGTTGTTGTTGGCATCGGCGTCGGTGCCAGAGACCAGCTCGACGCCGGGGTGGAGCACCGTCATCGCCACGCTGCCGTCCAGGGTGATCTGGTCGCCGGTATGGCCCTCCAGGATGGGGATCGCTTTTTCGTCCAGCAGCTCGCGCCAGCGAAGGTAGGTGGGTGAGCCGGAGGCGTAACCCGATTCGATCACCTCATCCACGTGGTAGCGCGCCAGCACTTCCACCAGCCCGGTCAGGTGATCCGCATCCGGATGGGTGAGCACCACCAGGTCCAGGCTGCGATCCCAAAAGGGCATCTGCTCACCCAGGCGGGCCAGCAGCACGCTGGGCTCCGGGCCGCCGTCGATGAGCGCCTGCTGCCCCCGCGGCGTCTGGATAAAAATCGCGTCGCCCTGGCCCACGTCCAGGAAAATCAGGTGCAGTTTACCGTCGGGTTGGCTAAAGACCACAGCCCAGACCAATACCAGGACGACGGTCAATCCGCCGAGCAAGGCATTGGAAGGTGAATATTGATCGATTCGAGCCGCGTATGCCTTGCGCTTCTGTACGTCCTGCTTGATAATCCACACCCCCGCGCTGAGCAAGCCGTAATAGGCCCACACGGCAGCGGCGCTCACCGGCCCCAGGTTCACGGCTGCGTGTGGCACGGCAGCAGTCAGTTCGACCATCCTGGTGGTATAGGCCAAAAAGAGCCAGGCTACCCAACCCAGCACCTGCCCCAGCGGCAGCCAGATCGACCCGGCGACCGTCGCCAGGCCGCCCCACAGCATCACCGCCGGCTGGGCGGGCAGGATCAGCAGGTTGGTGAGTAACGTCACCAGCGAGAGCTGCCCAAAGTTGTACAGAATGATGGGCAGGGTGGTGATCTGGGCCGCCGTGGTGACGATCAGCGCGTCGTTCAAAAACGCAGCCACCGGCCTGACCCACACCGATGGCAGCAGGCGGGTCAGCAGGCTTTCAAAGCGGCGTTGGAGTGGATCGGTGAACAGCACCAGGCCCAGGGTGGCGGCAAAGGAAAGCTGAAAGCCCATGTCCCACAGCCAGTGTGGGTTCCAGGCGGTCAATCCCAACGCCGCCGCCAGTGTCGAGTTGAGGGCGTGGGACTGGCGGCCCAGGTGAACGCCCCAGGCGTAAAGCGCGCCCATCAGCGCTGCCCGCACCACCGCCCCCGAAGGCCCCACCAGCAGCATGTAAAGCACGATGCCGCCCAGGGCAAAATAAAACGAGTGCGCCTTGCCCAGCAGCCGCGTGCCCAACGCGCTGAGCATGCCGGCGACGATGGCAAAATTGAAGCCGGAAATGGCAATCACGTGCGTGCTGCCGGTGGCAGAAAAATCGGCCATCACGTCGGCGGGGATGCCGCCTTCGACGCCCAGCAGGATGCCGCTGAGCAACGAGGCCTGCGGCTCGGGCAAAATGCGGCCGATGGTGGCCTGGGTGCGGGATTTAACGGCGAAAATGGCCCGCCAGAAAGGGCTGCCTTCGTCACGGTTCAGCAGCGACACCTGCGCCCGCCGCACCAGCGAGTGGATGCCCTGGCGGGCCAGGTAATCTTTGTACGAGAAATCCTCGAATTCGGGCGGCTCTTCCAGCAGGCCAGATACCTCCAGCCGGTCGCCGTAGCGATATTCGGGGTAGCGCGACACACGCGCCAGCGCCAGCCCCTTCACCGTGTGGGAGACGCTGTCCAGTTGGAGCGTTTCGACGCGCAGGCGCAGGTTGGTGTAGCTGCCGCGCACGTCCGGCTCGCCCACCACCACCCCCTCCAGCGTGGCCCAGCCCTGGCCGTTGTAAGATGCCACATCGCTGTCATCAAAGTGGGGAACGGCCAGCCAGTAGCGGCCCATGCCCAGAAGGAGAAACAGTCCGCAGACGGCTGGTATTCGAAGACGACGTTCTTCAATCCATAAGAGATAGGCGGCGAGAGGCAGGAGGGAGACCGACGCCAGCAAAACGAGAGCTCTTTCATCGCCCTGAAGAACACCAGCGAGGGCGATACCGATCAGCCAGGCGATGCTGAGGTAGACCAGGGGCATGGGGTCACTCCTCCAGATGATGGGCCTTGTGGGATGCTGGCTGCTTGTCGATGCTGCACGGCGGATCGTGCACTGCTCAAGTTTAACACAAAGGAGGGCAGAGGGCAAGTGCGTCGCGCCTGGTGGCCCGGGGCGCCGCGCTTGACAAAACGACCGGCAGGCCGTAAACTAGACGGTACAGAAGATTTGTCGAGGGACTCACATGAAAGTGCGATTCTGGGGCGTGCGAGGCTCACTACCGACGCCACTCACCGCTGCCGAGATCTCGGAAAAACTGGTGCAGGCGTTACAGGGCGCGCAAGGCGTCGATCTGGGCGCCAAAGAGGCCGTGCAGGCCTACGTGGACCAGTTGCCGCTGATCACACGCGGCACGGTGGGTGGTAATACCCCCTGTGTGGAGGTTTGCACTCCGGCGCAGCAGATCATCCTGGATGCCGGTTCTGGGCTGCGGCCGCTGGGCGAGGCGATGATGGCAGGCCCTTGCGGTCGGGGGGAGGGCCAGGTGCACCTGTTGCTCTCGCATCTGCACTGGGATCACATCCAGGGGCTGCCCTATTTCTCGCCGGCCTACGTGCGGGGCAACCGCATCACCATCCACAGCGCTCACCCCGGCTTCGACCGCCAACTCGTGCTCCAACAGTCCAGTCCCCATTACCCCGTCCCTCTGGAACGAATGGGCGCGACGTTCGAATTCAACCTGTTGCAGCCAGGTCAGCGCCTGCGGCTGGGCGATTGTGAGATCGACATCATCACCCAGCACCACCCCGATACCTCTCATAGCTGCCGCATCGGCGATGGCCGGTCGGTGGTGGTGTACGCCACCGACGCCGAATACCGCGATCTGGGGCAGGAGAGTTTGCAGCGCTACGTAGATTTCTTTTCGCGCGCCGACGCGCTCATCTTTGACGCCCAATATTCGGTGCGAGACGCGCTGTTCGAAAAGGATGGCTGGGGGCACAGCACCGCCTTTGTGGGCATCGACCTGGCCGCTCAGGCGGGCGCCAGGCGGTTGATCCTGTTCCACCACGAGCCTACCTACAACGATCAGGCCCTCGCCGATCTGCTGCAGACGGCCCAGGTCTACCGGGATCAGGACCCGCAGCCGGTGGCGCTAGAGATCGTCCTGGCCTACGAAGGGCTGGAGCTGGTTCTGTGACTCAGAGCAGCCGCAGCGGGTGCGCGCCCAGGCCATAATACCAGCGCAGCCAGATCAGGCCGACAAAGCCCACCATTCCCCCGCCCAGAATCAGATAATCCACAGGCCGGAAGGTGATCTCGCGCAACGATGTGCGCCGCACGCCGGGCGCCCCCAGCGCCCGCGCCTCCAACGCCATGCCCAGTTTTTCTGCGGTGCGCAGCGCGCTGATGATCATGGCGATCAGGATGGGCAGGTGGGCGCGCAGCCGGCTTAACCACGGTCCTTTGCTCAGGTCCAGGCCGCGCGATTGCTGCGCGTCCGATACCACACCAAACAGGCCGTAAAACGTGGGGATGTAACGTAGACTGAGAGCCAAAACCAATCCCCAGTTGTAGGGCAGGCCCAACCTGACCAGGCTCTGCACCAGCGTGGCCTGATCGGTGGTGAACAGCCAGGAAAACCAGGCAAAGGCAATGGCATCCAATCGCAGGGCCAGCGAGATACCCCGCACCGCGCTCAACGGCGTGAGTCGCACGAACCAGAGCCGCAGCACCGGTTCACCCTCCGGGTAAAAGATCACCCACAGCAGAGGGATCAAGATGTTGAGCGGCAGCATGGCCCGCCACACCCAGGCCAGTCGCTGGCGCGGCACCCTGGCTGAAAGCAGCAGCCCGTGCAGCGCGATCAGCGCCGCCAGCATGATCCACACATTCCTGAAGGTGAGCAGCGCCGCCGTGCTCAGCGCCACAAATACCAGCTTGACCCGTGGATCGAGGCGGTGCAGCCACGATTTTTTTGCCACATAGAGATCGAACCCCCAGCTCATGCCCCCCCCTCCACCGTGGCCAGGCAAACCTGGTAGGCGCGGTAAAACGGTTCTACCGTGAGGATGCCCTGCGGCATGCCCCAGGGGATGAAACGGCGGGCCAGTTGGGCCATCTGAGGCGGCTCGAGGTGCGCGACAGCCAGCCGTTCGGTCTGCTGGAACACACTCTGCGGCGAGCCATCGAGCAGCACCTGCCCCTGGTGCAGCACGATGACCCGGCGAGCATAGCGGGCAACGATGCGCATGTCGTGGGTGATCAGCAGGATGGTGTGGCCGGCGGCGTTCATTTCAGCCAGCAGCGTCATCAACTCTTCGACGCCTCGCCCGTCCAAACCGGCCGTCGGCTCGTCGAGGATAAAGAGGCGCGGGCGCATGGCATAGACGGCCGCCACACCCACCTGTCGCCGCAGGCCGTAACCCAGCAGCGCCGGCGGCGTCTCGGCATGGGCCTCCAGTCGAAAGCGGGCCAGCGTCTCGGCCACCCGCTGCGCCACCTCATCTGGCGGCAGGCCCAGGTTCCTGGGGCCAAAAGCGATCTCGTCTCGCACCGTTGGGCTAAAGATCTGGTGATCCGGGTTTTGAAAGACGTAACCCACCTGCCGGGCCAGTTGTCCCACGCTGGCCCGGGTTGTGTCCTGGCCGTAGATGCGCACGCTGCCACGACTCGGTTTGAGCAGGCCGTTGAGATGTTTGGCCAGCGTGGTCTTGCCGGAGCCGTTCTGGCCAACGAGGGCCGTCCATTCTCCGGCGTGGATTTCCAGATCGACGCCGCGCAGGGCATCGTTTTGACCACCGTAATGATGCCACAGCTCCTGCACCTGCACGCACAGCGCCGTGTTGGCCTGTTCTATCCGCTGCATCGGGGGGATGTCCATTTTCTCCGGCGGTGTGATCGGTGGGCGACCTGGAAAGGCCAGCGCGTGCCAGGCGTCGTCGAGGGTGGTAAAGGTGAAATGCCGGCGTCCGTGGCCGTTGAACAGGGTTGCCAGCTCACTCACCTGGGGCACCGCCACACCCACGTCGCGCAGTCGATTCACCTGGGCAAAGATCTCGTCCGGTGAGCCGATGAGCGCGATGCGTCCCTCGTGCAGCACCGCCACACGATCCGAAAACTCGGCCACCTTTTCGGCTTCCTGCTCCACCAGCAGGATGGTCATCTGTCGCTGGCGCTGAAGCTGGCGGATGACCTCGAAAACCTCTGCCTTGCCCAGGGGATCCAGGCCGGCGGTGGGTTCATCCAGCACCAGGATCTGGGGCAGCATGGCCAGCATGGCGGCGATGGCCACGCGCTGCTTTTGCCCGCCCGAAAGGTGAAACGGCGAGCGTTCCCGGTGCGCCGACATCCCCACGGCGGCCAGCGCCCACGCCACCCGCTCGCCTATCTCGGCCCGCGGCAGGCCCTGCCCCTCCGGCCCAAAGGCCACCTCGTCTTCGACGGTCATGTTGAAGAGCTGGCTCTCGGCGTCCTGAAAGACCAGACCCACCCGCGAGGCCAGGCGCGCCACGGGATGCTCGCGGGTGTTCAACCCGGCCACGATGACCTCGCCGCCGAAACGGCCGCCGGTGGAATGGGGCACCAGGCCGTTGAGCGCCAGGCAAAGCGTGGTCTTGCCGGCGCCGGTGGGCCCCATGACGGTCAGAAATTCGCCGCGCTCGACCTGGAGGTCGATACCGTTGAGCACACGCACCGCTTCGCTGCCTGGTCGAAGGGCCGGATAGGCGAAACGTAGATCACGCAGGATGATGTCAGACAAGGCAGGCTAGGCCTCTTCCCATTTGCGCCCCAGTCCGATGCGGTCGATGGGCGGGTAGGCGCGCCGGATGGCCAGCACCAGCGGGATGCCGATCAGGCCGCCGACGACCTCCTGGACAAAGTTGGGGCCGATCTCGGCCAGCGCGCCGCCGTAACCCAGGCCGTAAAAGAACCACTCGCCCAAAAAATAGGTCGCGATGAGCGCCAGCGAGCCCATGCCCCAGCCGATGAGCATGTGGATCAAACCCTTGCCTTTGCCCAAGTAACCGGCGATGAGACCCTGCAATCCGTGGGCCAGCAGCGTCAGCGGCGCAAAACTGGCAAAGCCGCTCAAGATATCGGCCAGGGCACAGCCCACGCCGCCGCCCACCAGCCCCACCACCGGCCCAAAGGCAAAAGAGGCAAAATAGACGCCCACGTCGCCCAGGTGGATGTAGCCGCCGGTGGCCGGGATGGGGATCTGTACGGCAAAGGTCAGCACGGCGATCAGGGCGGTCATGACGGCCATGATGGCGATGGTTGCAGCGTTCAACGATGATTTTTTCTCCATAACTCTCCCTCTCAATTCTTTCAGTTGCGACGAATCATCAAAGGTAACTGCTCAACCTACCCTCCCGCAGGTTCGATGGATACGCATGCCCTGAACTTTGGCCCATGAAAACCCTCTCTGGAGGCATGATTCTTGCTCAACCTGCGGGAGGGTGAGCAGTTACCATCAAAGTTGTATCTCGGTTTGTCGAGATCAGATCAGCACCGGCCCCCGGCGTTCAGGTTCGTCACTTTTTTGTTGTTGTTGGGCCAACTGACGCTCGATGGCCCGGCTCAAACGCCGGATACCCTCGTCGATGGCGTCCGGTGGTTGCGACACAAAGTTCAACCGCAGATAAGGCTGCTGGCGATGTCCTGGAAAAAAGAGCGAACCGGGGGCAAAACTGACCCCCTCCTCCAGGGCTGTGGTGTAGAGGGCATCTGTGGAGAGGCCCTCTGGAAGCTGTAACCACAGGAACAGCCCGCCCTGCGGGCTGAGCCAGCGTGTCCTGGCGGGGGCGTGCCGGGCCAGCGCCGCCAACATGGTATCGCGGCGGCGGCCATATTCCCGGCAGGCGCGCCGCAGATGGGCCTGGTAACGGCCCACGGTGATATAAGCCTCCAGCGCCCGTTGCATCAGGCTGGATGTGGCCAGATCGCTGAAGCGCTTGTAGGCCAACAATTGCTCAAAAACCGGCCCAGAGGCCACCAGAAACCCCACCCGCAGGGCGGGCATCAGCACTTTGGAAAAGGTGCTGACATAGATCACGTAACCACCACTGTCCAGAGTGCGCAGAGCCGGTTGAGCCCGACCCTCGTAACGTAGATCACCGGCAAAGTCGTCTTCCAGGATGGGCACGTCGTAGCGGTTGGCCAACGCCACCAGTCGCTGCCGTCGGGCGCCGCTCAGACAGACGCCGGTGGGGTTGTGAAAAGTGGGGATGGTGTAGATCAGTCGTGGATGGGCGGTGCGCAGAGCGTCTTCCACCAGATCCACTTGCATGCCCTGATCGTCGACGGGGATGCCCCGCAAGCGTGCATTCATGGCGTGAAACAGCTCGATGGCGCCGGCGTAGGTGGGGCTTTCCACCAGCACCACGTCGCCGGGGCGCAGCAACAGCCAGCCCACCATCGCCAGCGCCTGGTGTGAGCCGGAGGTGATCAGCACCTGGTCTGGCTGGGCCGGAATGCCCTGGCTGCTCAATATCTGGGCGATGGTGGTTCGCAGCGGCGCATAACCCGCGCCGTCGCCGTAATCCAGCGCCGTCGAGCCATCACGCTCCAGCACGGTTTTTAACACCCGGCGTAGATCGTCTACCGGGAACAAGTCGGTAGCGCCCAGTCCTTCTTCAAAAGAGATCAGATCCACCCGCGCGGTGGCGGCGCCGGCCCGATGTGCCATCAATGAGGGGGACAGGCGCGCCCGATTGACCAGTTCTTGTTGCCACATGGGCCAGTCGTCGCCGGCTGGATGATCGCCTGGCGTCTCTGGCGGCTCGGATGTCAGCGCCGTGACAAACGTGCCGCTGCCGGGGCGGCTGTAGACCAGGCCTTCGGCCTCCAGCTCGGCGTAGGCGTTGATGGCTGTCACGCGGCTCACGCCCAGGCTGGCGGCCATCTCCCGGCTGGCGGGCAGGCGCGTCTCTGGCGGCAGAGCGCCGGATCGTATTTGTTCCTTCAAAAAGCGCCGAATCTGTTGGTAGACAGGTTCTGCGCTTTCCCGGTCCAGGGGTATCCTCACCGTACACCTTTCGTGGATGGTCAGTCCAATTGGCAAGCTGGCATACCTATTTTAGCACATTGCCGCCAGTTTGTGTAGATCCAATTGGCCTCCGATCAGACCAGACCGTTAACAAAAAGAGACCCTGAAAGCCGGTCGGCTTTCAGGGGTCTCGTTGGGAACGGGTTTCTGTTGGTTATGGCGCAGCCAGGAGGGGGCTTACAGGATTGCCGGTTCGCGGTACTCGCCGAACACCGTTCGCAGCACGTTCATGATCTCGCCCAGGGTGGCGTAGGCGCGCACGGCATCGAGGATGGGTGGCATCAGGTTGGCATCCTCACGCCGGGCGGCGTTTTCCAGGGCGGTCAGCCGCTCCTCCACGGCCTGGTTATCGCGCTCGCGGCGGACGCGGTTGAGCCGTTCGAGCTGGCGGCGTTCACCTTCGGGGTCCATCTGTAGCAGGGGGATGGTCAGCGGCTCCTGGCTCTGGTAGTCGTTGACGCCGACGATTGTGCGCCGTTGGGTGTCGATCTCACGCTGGTAGCGGAAAGCGGCCTCGGCGATCTCACGCTGGAAAAAGCCGGCTTCGATGGCCGGGATGACGCCGCCCAGGGCTTCGATCTTGCGGAAATATTCGTAGACCTGGGCCTCCATACGGTTGGTCAGCGCCTCGACGAAATAGCTGCCCGCCAGTGGATCGATGGTGTGGGTGACGCCGCTTTCGTGGGCGATGATCTGCTGCGTGCGCAGGGCAATGTGCGCCGCTTTTTCACTGGGCAAGGCCAGGGCCTCGTCCATCGAGTTGGTGTGCAGGCTCTGCGTGCCGCCCAGCACCGCCGCCAGGGCCTGCACTGCCGTGCGGACGATGTTGTTCTCTGGCTGTTGGGCGGTCAGCGAGCAGCCGGCCGTCTGGGTGTGGAAGCGCAGCCACCAACTGCGCGGGTCTTGGGCGCCAAAAGTTTCGCGCATCTCGCGCGCCCAGATGCGTCGCGCGGCGCGGAACTTGGCGATCTCTTCGAAAAAGTCGTTGTGGGAGTTGAAAAAAAAGCTCAGTCGCGGCGCAAACTCGTCCACATCCAGGCCGCGTTCGATGCCCCAGCGCACGTATTCCAGGCCATTGGCCAGGGTGAAGGCCAGTTCTTGCACCGCCGTGGCGCCGGCCTCGCGGATGTGATAGCCGCTGATGCTGATGGTGTTCCATTTGGGCAGGTGTTGAGCGCCAAACTCAAAGGTATCCACCACCAGCCGCATCGACGGTTCTGGCGCAAAGATGTATTCTTTTTGGGCGATGTACTCTTTGAGAATGTCGTTTTGAATGGTGCCGCCCAAGATACGCATCGGGATGCCGCGCTTTTCGGCGGCGGCGATGTACATGGCCCAGATGACGGCCGCCGGGGAGTTGATGGTCATGCTGGTGGTGATCTGGTCTACCGGCAGGCCATCGAGCAGGACTTCCATGTCGGCCAGGGAGCTGATGGCCACGCCGCATTTGCCAAACTCGCCCGCCGCCTGCGGGGCGTCGGTGTCGTAGCCCATGAGGGTGGGCATGTCAAAGGCCACGCTCAGGCCGGTTTCGCCGTGTTCCAGCAGATATTTGTAGCGCGCGTTGGTTTCCTGGGCGGTGCCAAAGCCGGCAAACATACGCATCGTCCAAAGCCGACCACGGTGCATGGTGGGGTGCACGCCGCGGGTGTAGGGGTATTCGCCGGGAAAGCCCAGGTCGCGCATATAGTCGAAAGCCGGCAGGTCCAGCGGTGTGTAAAGCCGGTCCACCGGTTCGCTGGAGGTGGTGACGAACGAGCCCTGGCGCTCTGGAAAGCGTTCGAGCGTCTTTTGCAGGCTGGTAGTTAACCAACGGTCGCGCTCGGCGGCCAGGTTCGATAGGGCATTAGGGTCAAACATGGCGTTCACCTCCGCAGGTCGTGGCTGTGAGGGGGTTTTCTTTTTCCATACCGAAACCACGGGCTCAGAACAGGGCCATCGTTGCACTTGAATCCGGGTTCATTGTAACACAGTTCCCTCTTCCTGGCAATCATTTGAGTGTGGCTAAAATCTGTGGGAAACCCTCCCGCAGGTTCGATGGATACGCTTCCCCTGAGCTTTGGCCCATGAAAACCCTCTCTGGAGGCACGATTTTTCCTCAACCTGCGGGAGGGTCAGACACCTCTCACGATTTTTGGCCAGACTCAAATCATTTGCCATATTCCTGCAAGGATGTTATAATCCCGCCCATTGTTTACGCCTGGAAAGTATCTCGTCTGTCAGGTCGAGGCCACTGCGAGACATCAACTGGCGAGGGCGAGAAATGGAGGTTTTTGATGGATGGGTTGATGAGTGTGGTAGATCTGTTCCTGCACCTGGATAAATACCTGAGTGTGATCATCGAAGACTTTGGCGTTTGGACCTATCTGCTGCTTTTCCTGGTGATTTTTATGGAGACAGGGTTCGTCGTGACGCCTTTTTTGCCGGGCGATTCTCTTCTCTTTGCCGCCGGCGCGTTTGCGGCGCTGGGTTCCTTGAACGTGGCCACTCTGTTGTTGCTTTTGAGCCTGGCGGCGGTCCTGGGAGACACTGCCAATTACTGGATCGGCCATTATGTTGGGCCAAAGGTCTTTCACGAGAACGTCCGTTTTATCAAGAGGGAGCACCTGGATCGCACCCACGAGTTTTACGAAAAGCACGGCGGAAAGACCATCGTGTTGGCCCGTTTTATGCCCATCATCCGCACCTTTGCCCCTTTTGTGGCCGGCATAGGCCGTATGACCTACGGGCGTTTTATCACCTATAACGTTGTGGGTGGTTTGCTGTGGGTGTTTTTGTTCACTCTGGGCGGTTACTTTTTCGGTAATCTGGAGGTGGTCAAAGAGAACTTTACGCTGGTCATCCTGGCGATCATTACCATCTCGTTGCTGCCGGCCGTTTTCGAGTTTCTCAAGGCCCGGCGCGAAGCGGCCAAAACACGCGCCGATTGACGATTGGCCGAGCCGGAAAAGAAAAACTCCCGCCTACAGGTGACGGGAGTTTTTGCTGAATAGCTCTCGATTCGACAGTGCCCCTGGCGCGATTTGAACGCGCGACCTTGAACTTAGGAGGTTCCTGCTCTGTCCTGCTGAGCTACAGGGGCCAGGCGCATCGATTATAACACAAGCAAAAAGCGGGGGCAAATTTCACCGCCCCATCGTTTAATTCGCCTCAAAGAGGGGTCACCACTCGATGTGGCCAACCCGATCCCATTTGCCCACCTCGCAAAATACGATGCCGCCCACGAACCCCTGCAGCCGAAAGGCGGCGCCGCCAAAGGCTACGTCGGTTTCACCGGTGAGCGGCGCGCCCAGACCGTGCTGCCGGGCATATCTGGGAAATCCTGCCTGTGGATTGTAAGCGATGGCCATGGTATTCCAGGCTTTGTTGCGTATGGCTTCCTCGGCAGTGTCGAAATGGACTTCGTCGTCGCCGGGGCCGACATCGACGCTGATGCGCCGGTCGACCGTCACCAGCCCGGGCTTGGTTTCACTGGCAGAGCCGGCCGGCCCACTGACGGTGAGTGACACGGCGTAATGGCCCATCACCTCGTAGGTGTGCTGCGGATGTTGCAGGTTGCTGGTGTGACCATCACCCAGGTCCCACTGCCACAGGCTGATCTGCCCCGTCGATTGATCCGTGAATTGTACTGTCAGCGGGGCCGGCCCACGCGAAGGGCTGACGACAAACCCCGCGACCGGCTTGATCGGCGCGGCGCTGACGGTGATCAGGTTGTTGAGCCTCTTTACGTTCGAACCGCCAGGGCCGCTGACGGTCAGGGCGACGGTGTAATCGCCCGGCGCGCCATACGTGTGGCTGGGGTTGCGGCCACTTTCGGTGTGACCATCGCCAAAATCCCACTGCCAGGCCGTCACCTCGCCGGTAGATTGATCCGTCAGATGCACCGTCAACGGCGCCTGCCCGCTGGTGGGCTGGGCCGCAAAGGCCGCCACCGGCGGCGGCACGGCAGACACTGCCGTGACGAGCGACGCCATCTTTTTGATACTCTCTCCACCGGGACCATAGGCTTTGAGGGTGACGGTATAACTGCCCGGTTTTTTGTAGGTATAGGCCGGGTGCTGCTGGCTGCTGAGCCCACCATCGCCGAATGCCCAGCGCCACTGCCTGACACTGCCGGCGGTCTTGTCGCTGAATTGCACGGTGAACGGCGCGGGGCCGCTGGTGGCAGAAACCTCAAAGCTGGCCGTGGGAGCAGGCGGCAACAGGCTGACATAGTTTTTGAGCTCTTTGACCAACGCTTCACCGGCGGAGCGCACCTCGTAGCCCAGCCGCCAGATGCCCGTGCCTCTGACCTCCGGATAGTTGTCCAAAAGCTGGAACCAGCGCGTCCAGTTCGACTCGTGCCCGCCGATGCCCAGCTCGGTGATCCAGATGTTCATCGGCTTGGGAAAGAACCTGGCGTACTGCACAAAGCGTAAACCCGCCCAAATCTCGGTCATCTGGTGTTCCGCGTCGTTGATCACATAGATGTGGGCCAGGTATTCGTCGGCTTTTTTGAGCGCCTGGTAACACGGACCGCTCTTGATGGCCGCTCGGATCTCTTCCGCGCTGGGATCGTCTTTGGCCGCCTCTGGGCCGTGCATGTAATAGGGCACGTTTTGTGGATCGGTGCGAAAGTAGGCGTCGCGGTTGCCGGGCGTCAGCGGCGAAAAGCCGATCTTCCAGGTGGGGTTGACGGCCTTGAGCTGGTCGTAGGCGAGGCAGAACCAACGGTTAAAACGCTCCATGGCCTCCAAAGAAGGGCCAAAGCCCTCCCATTGATCCGTGGGATGGTCGATGGGGGCGGTGTGGGGCATGTTTTGCTCGTTGAAAATCTGGAGGTGCCGTTGCCCTGCCGGGATCATTTCCCAGTTTTCGGGCGCGATGAGGCCTTTGACACCGTTCAGGTAGTTGAGAAAATCCTGTTCTTTGTCGCTGGGGGGAAAGTAGGGCCGTAAAAAAATGTGACACTGGGGCGATATCTTGAGGATTTCCCGAATTTGATCGCCGCCAATGGCCTCACCACTGACGACCGTGACGCTGGCTGGCGGCACGGCCCGCAAGATGTCCCAATCGCTGTTGTCCATCGGACGGGCGTTGCCCAGGTGCCAACCCACTTTGTGCATGGCTGCCTCCTTTGCCGGTGTGTGCGTGTTGAACCCGATACTCACCCCACGATCAGTTACATGGTATCATATTTTTGGAGGGCTGTCAACGAGTTGCGGGCCTTGAAAGTTGAGCTGAAAGCTGATATAATGAGTCCACTGAAAAAACTCTTTCACCGCAAAGGCGCAAAGGACGCCAAGAACGCCAAGTACCATTCGGCATCTTGAATTTTCTCAAAGCCTGGCGTCTTGGCGGTTCAAATGACCTTTTTTCAGGAGAGTCATATAATGGGCGTATCTTGTAGCCACTCGGTTCGTGTGATGAGGGGAGGCACGTATGAGCGAGCAAAAAGTCCAAGAGCTGATGACCGCAGATTTGATGATCGTGCATCTTGAAGACAGCATGCAAGACATTTTCCCTCAACTCTCCACTGCCCCAGACCGGTTCGTGGTGGTTTTGGACGCCGAAGACGTGCCGGTGCGGGCGGTCACTGCCGGTCAGCTGCGCCGCAAGATGCCGCGCAGCCTCGAGTGGCCCACTGTGGAGCAGATGGCCCCCCGGCTGCCAGAGGCGCTTTTGGTGCAGGAAAACGTGGGCATCGCTCAGGTTATGGTCTTTTTTGGCGCGCTGTCCACGTTGCAGCCTCAGCCCGAAGGGCTGGTGGTCATGCGCGGGGCCGAGGTCGTGGGTGTTCTGCCCTATGAAATCCTCGATGACTATTACCGCGCCAACATCGTGCCCACCTGGCTGGAGGAGGGAAAGATGGTGCGGACAGGCCAGCCGGTGACGGTGGCCAGCGCCGTGTTTCGCTGCCGTCGACACCCCCGCTGCGCTTTCGAGATCACCCTCGATCTGGTGGACAAGCCGCCCCTGTGTGGCATCATGGCGGCGCATGGTCTGACCCAACAAGTGCAGTAGCGTCTGAGCGTGGAAGGAGCCGGCGATGTTTAGCACCGTTCTGGAAGGGATCAGTGGCTACTTTGGCAAATCGTTTCTTATTTCTGTTTTTTTCCCCAGCCTCTTTTTCTGGATGCTCAACCTGGCCCTGACCGTGCTGACCGTGGGGCTGAACCAGGCCCTCGATTGGTGGGGCAAACAAGATGGCCAGGTGCAGGGCTTTTTGACCGCGGCCTTTGTCATCTGGACGCTCTTTATGGCCTACGTGCTGCACATCTTTATGCCAGAGTTGAGTAAACTCTACGAGGGTCGCTGGCGTATGCTGGCGGCCATCCTGGAGCCTATGCGCGGGCGCAACAAAAAAGCGTGGCGGGCGTTCCGCAGCCAGGACGAGAAACTGGGAGCCGAGACTCAGGCCCTCAAAACACGCCAGCAGGCCCTGGAGAAACTGCTCAACCGCGACGTGCCGCCCTTGCCCTACGGCGAGCGCGTGGACGTGTCGGCGCTGGTCGACGATGCCACCGCGCTTTACGACCGGGTGCGAGATTGGCATGCTGAGGATTACCTGGCCGATGACAGGTGGCAAGAAATGGCGGCCAAGCTGGCCTCCATCCAGGCGCGTCTTTTGGCCCTCTCGGAAGACGAGCTGGCGCAGCACAAAATGGTCATCGGCCCGGGCAGCAAGGTGGATCGTATTTTCCGAGAACCCTATGCCTTCCTCGACGATCTCATCCGTCAGGTGGGGCAGCAGCGGCTGGAGCTCTACCAGGAATGGTCGGTGGCTTACCCGGCCCGGCTGGAGTGGGTCATGCCCACCCGGCTGGGCAATCACCTGCGCGCCGCCGAGACCTATTCTTTTCTACGCTACAACCTGGACGCAGCGGTGGTCTGGCCGCGCCTCCGGGAGTTGCTGCCAGACGAGTTCGCCGGGCGGTTGAGTGAGGCCAAGACGAATCTGAGCCTGATGTTGGTGCTGACCACGCTGGCGCTCGTTTTCGGCGTCGTCTGGGGCGGGGTGCTGATGGCCGTGCCCGATGCATCGCTGGCGATCTATAAATGGGTGGCTGCGCCCATCACCTTTCTGGCCGGCATCGGCATAGCCCGCGTGGCCTATCTCAACGCCGCCCAGGGCGCGCTGGCCTACGGTGAGCTGCTCAAAACGGCTTTTGATCTCTATCGCTGGCAAGTGCTCCAGGCGCTACACCTGGAGCTGCCCCCAGACCTGGAGAGCGAGCGGAAGCTGTGGGGTGAGATCGGCGGTTTTCTCTACCGCAATTATCCCTTTCAGACTTGCTGGAAACACGCCTGACGCAGCGCGTTCCACAGCCACAGATCGATGCCGGTCTGTGGCTTTTTTGTGCCACGTGACGTAACTGCTCAGCCTACCCTCTCGCAGGCCAAAATCGTTCATCCCGTCCCACAATCTGGCCAACTGGACGCTGGCGAATCGACAAATTGCGACAGCAGGGATACGGCCCTACAAGAGCCTGCGGCAGGGTGAGCAGTCACCACGGGACAAAGGCGCGGATCAGGGCCGCCGTTTCTGCCGGGCGCTCCAGGGGGAACATGTGCCCGGCGCCCGGCACGATGGCAAATTTGGCCTGGGGCAACAAACGCGCCGTGTGGGTCTGGGCCTCTGGCCGAAAAGTATCCGATCGCTCGCCTCGGACAAACAACAGCGGCAGCGCCGTATCCAGGCGCGGCAAAAAACGCCATACGTCGGTTGGCACGCTGCCAAAGATGTGCGCCTCCCATTCCGGCGGGTAGATCAGCTCCACGTGTCCATCGGGCCTGGACCGTGTGCCGTGCTGCACGTAGGCCTTTAGGGCGTCGATGTGCCACTGGGCAAACAGCGGCTTTTCTGCAAAGTAGGCATACGCCGCATCACGATTGGGCCAGGAGCGGCGGCGGCGCAGCGCGCCCTCGACCAGCGGCGGCTGCCAGGGCAGCCGCAGGCGTTGCATCCAGCGCATAAAAACCAGCCAGCGCGGCGGCAGCAGCACCGGATCTAGAAGCACCAGACTGCGGAACAGGTTTGGTCGCTGCACGGCGGCCAGCAGCGTCGTCACCCCGCCCAGCGAATGTCCCACACCGATGATACCCTCTGTCCCCAGGGCCTCCAGGTCGGCGATCAGATCGGCGGCCAGGTGATGCCAGGTCTGAGATTGCGGCGGCGGTGGATCTGGCCAGAGCGGACGCGCTCCCAGGCCGATGACATGATAGGTTGGCGCGAGGTTTTCTGCCAGGGGGGCATAAACGGCGGGCGGAAAGCCATTGGCGTGGCCGATGTGCAGCCACGGGGCGCCGGTGTGACCGCCAAAATGATGCAGATGCCGGGAGCGAGTTAGCGCCATAGCCATGTGTGTGAGGGTCGAGAGGTGTTCAGTCCAGGTCGGCGGTGGTGATCAGGCCGATGGCCAGGGAAAGAGCCGGCTCGACGGCCTCACCCTCAGGTGTTGCCAGCAGAGGATCGAGGGCGCGCCGTAGCTGGGCTGTGACCTCGGCCTGGAGATCGGTGGCCTGCGCTGGGGAGGTGAGCAAGGCCAGCTCGGCCTCCGAGAGGTGAATCACCGAACTATCGGCTCCTCCTCGTTCGGCGGCTGCCTGGTGGAGGGCGGTTGCCAGGGCTCTCAGGATCTGGTTGAGCGTTGTCGCTCCCCCCACCCGGCTCAGTGAATCGAGGTTCTCCAGACGCAGGCACACAGCAGCCCGTTCACCATCGGCCAGCAGCGGGCGCAGATGCGCCTTGACGGTTGCATCTGCCTGCAGGACGGTGATGGCTACTGGGAGCTGTTGTGCCGTCTGGCGCAGCGTGTTACGCACGCGCAGCAGCAGCTCTTCGGTATCGAATGGTTTGGTGATATAGTCCACCGCGCCCAGTTCCAGGCCGGTGAGCCGGTCGTCGCGCCCTTGCTGTTCGGTCAAAAAGATGACGGGTGTGTGTTTGGTGGGAGACAATCGCCGCAGGCGGGCGAAAACCTCGTAACCATTCACGTCGGGCAGGTTCACGTCGAGCAGGATCAGGTCGGGCGGATTTTCACGGCATTGCCGGAGGGCGTCTTTGGCCCACTGCACGGCGGTCACTTTAAAGCCGTGCAGGCTAAAGAATTGCTGCAGCATGGCCAGGGTTTCCGGATCGTCTTCCACGATCAGCAATTTGTAGGGTGGGTTCACGTTTCCCTCCTGCGTAGGGCCGGGCCGAACACGATCCGGTCAGGGCAGGTCGAAGGCTTCCTGGAGCGCCTCTATCGCCAGGGTTACGTCGGCGTGATCGATGACGCACGACACAGTCGAGATGGAAGTGCTGATAGAGAGGATGTTGACATCCACGGCGGCCAATGCGTTGAACATGGCCCCGGCGATGCCCGGTCGCTCGCGAAAGTCTGGCCCAAAAATAGAGACGATGGCCACTTCGCCCCGAAGGGTGATCTCGCGGGCGCCGATCTGCTCCTTGACTTCGTCCAGGACGGCCAATGAGGTGACCCGAACGTCACGGTCGACGCAAAAGACCACGTGGGCGTTGCCTTCCAGATCCAGCAGTTGGGCGATGAATTGGACGTTGATGCCGGTCTGGGCCAGCGTATTGAGGATGGCGCCGGCCACGCCTGGTTTATCGGGCACGGCCATCACGCCAACGAGGGCGAGTTTTGAATTTTGAATGATGCCACCGGCTTTTACCTTGCCCATGGGCCAGCTCTCCTTTGTTCGTTGACTTTTGAGCTTTAGTGAAATCCTTCCTGGCGGGCAGCCAGGTCCATGTCGATGGTCAGGATAGGTTCAACACTCAAGATACGGTCCTGCGCCAGGCGCAGGTCGATGGTTTTGAGGTAGCGTCGACAGGCATGGCAGACATACAGGCGATAGACGCCATCTTGACCGGGGTAATAGGCCAGTCGGCTGGGATCGGTATTGCTACAAAAAGGGCATTCCAGGCGGGCCGAGGGCCACTCGGCGTTGCAGCGGGAGCATAACAACCAGCGCTCGCCCTCGCCGCGCAGCGCAGCAAAGTGAGGCTGCCCGCCACAGATGGGGCAGTAACCGCGCCGCCAATCCTTCAGATCGAGCAGGGGCAACAGGGCTTCGGCGGCGCGTTGCAGGTAGGGCGCCAGCGCCAGGCGGATCAACACGTCGGCGGGTTTGCGGTCGGTGGCTGGCGGGGCATGGAAGGGCGATTGTGTCTCGAATTCTTGTCTGACCAGCGCCAACAACTCGTCGGGGGCCCAAGCCTCTCGTTCGGCGGCCCACTCTGGGTTATAACTAACCATGACATCCCACAGGTGAACGGCCAGCGAGGCCAGGGGTTCAGCCGTCACGCCCAGTTGCTCGAAGGTAAGCTGGGCCAGACCATCGGCCAGACGCTGCCGATGCACGGCGGGGGGAGCGCTGTGCGGCTCACCGGACAGGTTGGTTTTGAATTCGAACTGTGCCTGCATCAATTCGGTATAAAAATCCAGGTAGGCGGCCAGCGCTTCCTGGCGAGATTTGGCCTTTTGCAGGGCGTCGAGTGCACGTTGATCGGTCTTGGCGATGGGCATCTGATTCTCCTTTGACATGACTGAGATGAGTATAGTTTACCACACAAGCGCCGCACGCGCCAGTGAAGGGAAAAATCGCGTTTGACAATCCAATACCTCGGTGCTATACTTGGGGTCGCATTGGGTGGGGAGACAGCCGTTGCACCTTCGGAGGGATGGCCGAGTGGACGATGGCGACGGTCTTGAAAATCGTTGTGGCCGCAAGGTCACCGGGGGTTCGAATCCCTCTCCCTCCGCCTGATGTTTTCTGGGGAGATCGCATAGTACGGTCGAGTGCGCCCGCCTGCTAAGTGGGTAAGGGGTTAATAGCTCCTTCGAGGGTTCAAATCCCTCTCTCCCCGCCTTGAATTTGCCCTCGTAGCTCAGCGGAATAAGAGCGTCTCCCTGCGGAGGAGAAGGCCGTGCGTTCGAATCGCACCGAGGGTACCTGGCTGGCGGGAGCAGCCCGCCCGAAAAGACTCCCGCCGGAAGTGGCGGGAGTTTTTGTTTTGTGTCTAGCGTGAGGAGACCCTCATGGCCAGCCAGCTCGAAACCTGCATGCATCTGAAAGAGGCGGTCGGTGAGCGTCAGGGGGATGGTGTTGGAGATGATGCCGCCGCAGGCGTCGCCTGCCCCGAGGAAAATCGAGGGGTAGAAAGCGCGGCCCACCACCGCGCCGGCGTCATCGGT
>JBMOMT010000071.1:0-5795 GCA_049324835.1 Chloroflexota bacterium
GGTCCAGGTGAAGAGACCACTCAGCGAGTCCACCACGGCGCCGGCCGGGCCGCTCAGCAGGCTGTAGGTCAGGGCCTGGCCCTCGGGGTCATGGCCGATCAGGGCGAGATTCAGCAACTGTCCTTCCACTGCCATTTGGTCGAGAATGGCGTCGAGGGTGGGGGTATCGTTGTCCGGATTGATCACCAGATCGATCAGGCCCAGGCTCGAGGTCAGGGCCGTGGACGGGTCGGCATCATTGCCGCCCCGGTCAGTGACGGTGTAAGTGAAGCTGTCGGTACCGGAATAATCCGGGTCGGGAATATAGGTCCACACACCGTTCGCCCCCTGGACCAGGCTGCCATGCAAGGGCGCGTCCACCAGGCTGAAAGTCAGGCCGGCCCTGAGTGTCTCCAGATCACTGGCGGGCAAGACGATATTGGCCTGGGTGTCCTCGCTGAGGTTGACCGTCTGGCCGGGGGCCTCGGGCGCATCGTTGGCCGGCAGGACGTTCAGGCTGACCGTGGCGGTAGCCGTGCCCAGCTTGCCGTCGTCCACCTGGAACTGGAAGCTGTCCGGGCCCCAGTAGTTGGCGTGTGGGGTATAGGTGACCTGGCGGGTGACGGGGTCAAAACCGGACAAAGTGCCATGGGCGGGATTGCTGAAGAGGCCGAAGGCGAGGAGGTCGCCATCGGCGTCATCGCCGGTGAGGGTGATGAGCACGCTGCCGTCCTCGTTCAAGTCCGCGACCTGGGCGTCGGCCTCGGGGAGGGTGTTGGCGGAGCGGTCGATGCTGAACACATGCAGATAGTCGCCGCCGGCAGCGCCGCTATAGTCGCCATCCAGGGGGTTGCCGGCGGTGTCGTAGATGGCCAGGGTGCCGGACAGGCGCAGCCGATAGAGGCCATCGGCCAGCGCGCCGCCGGCGAATTGCAGGGTGAGGTCGGTCTCCGGGAAAGAATAGGCTGGCGTGAGGCCGATCTCCACGTCGTCCAGGGTATCCAGAACGCCGTCGGCGCCGGCATAGAGCAGCTCGTAGTTGGCCGGGCTGCGCGCGGAAATGCCGTCCAGGGATTCGCTGAAACTCACCTGCACGCTGCTGAAGGCCAGGGCGGTAGTGCCGCCGTCAGGGGGCAGTTGTGGAATGCCGGTGACCGTGGGCGGCGCGATGTCGTTGGAATCGCCCTGGAACTCGTAGGCGCCGATGTCGTAGTAATCGAGCCCCGGTGTAGCCTGCCAGAGCAGGGAATTGGCGCTTGCCAGATTACCGGCGCCGTCGTAGCCCGTGCCCAGCACGAAGCTATAGCCGTTGCCCGCGGACACGCCCACCCGGGGCGCAAAGCCGGTGTTGCCGGCGCCGTAGTCGAAACGGACGCTGCCGTCGGCGAACAGGGTCACCGCGAAGTTGGCGGCCTTGCTGGTATCGCTTTGCAAGGCGGCGGACCAGCGGATGGTGATCTGGTTGGCCGTGGTGGAGTCGACGTAGATATTGCGGCCTGTGCCCGAGGTGGTCAGGTTGTCCCAGAACGGAGCGATGATGGCGTTGCGCTGGAAGATCTCCAGGCTGTTGGCCTGGTAGACCTGCGTATCCGGCCCGGCGAATTGCAGGTAGCCCTCGCTGGAAACCACCACCGAGGTGTAGGTGCTGCCGTAGAAGTTGAAGTTGAATCCCAGCGCCTGGGTGAAGAAACCCTGTGAGGTCTGGTAGGGCTTCGCCGTGCCAGCGGCCACGAACTGGTTGTTCCCCGTGTTCCCCGCCACATAGAGCGGCCAGCCATCACCGCTGTCGACGCTGCTGGGATCGTCATGACGGTCGCGTCCCTCGATGTCATAGCGCGTCCCCTGGTAGGCATTGGCCGCGTCTATGGCCGGCGAATGCGCCTTGAGGCCAAAGTTGTCGTCGTGGCCGCTGCCCTCCACCGAGGGCGCGGCACCGAGCACGTTGTCGGCGCCGTCGATATCCAGGAACAGCGGATTGCCGGCCACGGAATGGGCATCCTTGCTGCTGGCGACCTGCCAGTCGGCAAGCGAGATGCGCTCGACACTACTCCACAAACCAGCGCGCGCCGCACCGCCGGCAGTGTGGATCAGGTTGTGGTCGGACAGGAGCCCGCTCACCCCGCCCGGATTGACGTTGATGCCATAGCCCGCCGCCACCCAGAGGATGTTGTTGAACAGGCGTGCGTCCTCTGCATTGCTGGTCACCCGGATGGCGTCGCCTACCGGCTGGTAGATGGTGTTGTTGCTGAACAAGTCGGTGCTCTGGTGGCGCCAGGCGATGGACAAACCGACGTTGGTGTTGGTGTAGAGCACGTTGTTGACCACATGGCCGTAACCGCTGTCGACGATGCCCAGGGAGTTTCCGTAGATGCGGTTGCCATCGATGCTGGCGCCCACCCCCGAGGAACCGCCCACGTAGACACCGTATTGGCTGTTGCCATAGATCTCATTGCCAGTCACCAGGGCGCCATAGTCCGCGACGATACCGTGGTAGTTGCCGTGGATATCGTTGCCCTCGACGAGGGCATCGGCGTCATAAGCCACCACGCCATAATCACTGGTATTGGTGTGTCCATAGATGTCGTTGTCGACGATCCAGGCCGCGCCGCTGTTGTAGATGCCATGGTTGGCGTTGTCATGCACCACGTTGCCACGGATGACGATACGGTCGGCCGCGCTACCACCAAAACGGGTATAGAGGCCATAGCTGCCGTTGCCGTAGATCTCGTTGCCCTGGATCAGGGCACGGGCGCCGAGGGTTTCCAGACCCTGATTGCCGTTGCCGTAGACACGGCTATCGAGGACACGCAGGTCATCGTTGCCACCCTCGAAATACAAGCCATCCTGAGCGTTGCCGTAGAGGCTGGAATCCTGCACGGTGATGCGATCCGAATCCACGGTATCGGCGTAGAAGCCATACTGCCCGCCGGTGACGGCGAGGTGGTCGAAGATGAGGTCGTCGGCGCCCTTGAACTCGAACACCACCCGCCCGCTGGCGGTGTTGCCGCGGTTTAGCGTGGTGACATGGCCCACCGTCTTCGCCCCTTCAATGGTGACGCCGCTGTCCTGCGCCTCCAGCACAATGTTGGTCGCCAGGCTGTAGCTGCCGGTGTCCACATGAATGATGTCGCCCGCGTCCAGGTCATAAGCACGCAACAGCGCCGCCAGGCTGGCCATCGGCGCGTCCGCGGTCTTGCCGCTGGCCTCGTTGTCGCCCGCCGCCGTCGTGGTTTCGTTGTCGCTGAAGTCGGCGTCATTGGCCAGGTTGACGTAGTAGTGCGCCCCACCGTTGGCAATCAGGAAGCCTTCGTCGGAGACGTCGCTCACTTCCACCCCGGCGTGCCCGATGGCACGGATCAGCGCCGTGTTGCCCGCCGTCTCCTGCGTCGGCGTCCAGGTGTAGCTGCCCCGTCCGTAGCGGTCCATGGCCAGGCCAGAGGCAATCGGCGTCCAGCTCGCGCCGTTGTCCAGCGACACTTCCAGGTCGGCCGTCGGCGCGGCCACGCCCTGGGCGTTGGCCTTGAGGATTTCGATGCCGCTGAGGAGCGCCGGGTAGTTGACCGTCTGGTTGATCAGTTCGATCAACAGCCCCGCCCCACCCGCGAGGCTGACGTCATATTCGGCCACCACCGCCTTGTGCAGCGCGCCGGCCGCCGCTCGGATGTCGTAGTCGTCGGCCACTTGGGTGCCGTTGAGCTGGATGTCGAAGCGGCGCGTGCCGACGCCGTAGTTCGGTTCCGAGAAGTGCAGCCGCACCCGGTAGTCGCCATCGTCCAGCGGTAGATCCCAGGCAAGCTTGGTGTTCACTTCGGAGGTGTTGTAGGCGTAGCTGCGGTACACCGCCTCGGGGGCCGGGTTGGTGGCGCCACTGCGGTCAATGGCCTGGTTGGCGCCGACATTGCTGTTGTAGGTACCCAGCGTCTGGTAGGCGTTGCCCAGCCAGTTTTCCACCTGACCGCCGCTGCCGACATTGATCAGGGCAACACTGTCGTATTCGGTCAGCCCGGCCGAGCGCCAGTAGATTTCGTAGTCCTGCCCGACTTCGAGTTTTTCCAGGCCGTTCATGCTCGTCACCTGGATCATGGGGTCGGCGCTGCCGGTGGCCAGGGCCGTGTTGCCGTAGGCACCCAGGTCGATGCGGCCGCCGTTGGGCTGTGGCTCTTCCAGCCAGTAGTCGTTGAGACTGCCCCGGTCCACGCCAGGGGAGCCAGCCTGCAGCCGGTAGTCGTCGTCGGCGCCAAAGTCGCCAGTGAGCCGGTCAATGCGCACCGCGTCGGCCAGCACCTTGCCGTTGGCGTAGTCGGTGAGTTCGACCACCAGGCTGTCGCCTTCCAGCCGGGCGTAGCCAATGACTTGCCAGAAGGCGCCGTCGGCGCTGATGCTGCTGGCGTCGTTGGACAGCGTGACGTAGTTCTGGCTGATGCCGCCCCGGTAGGCCAGCGGGGTGCCGTTGCCGTCGTAGACGCTGAACCGGGCATTGCTCGCCGAGGGGCCTTCATAGGGCCAGGTGGCGGCAATGCGGTAGACGCCAGCTTCCAGGCCACTGAAGGTCCAGGTGCTCTTGGCCTGGCCGCTGCCAGCCGGCGCGCTCCAGAAGTCGCCGGCAAAGCCTTTGCTGGCGTTCTCCGTCCAGGCGCCGCTGAAGGCGTGCCCCGCCCCTTCGTCGTCGATGGCCTGGCCAAAGCCGGTGAGTCCCCCGTTCCAGCCGTTGACGTTGTCACCACCGTCGATGTCGACGAATTGCGGGTCGCCGCTGAGGCTGTGCGCATCGAAGCCAGTTTCAAAGGTCCAGTCGGCGCGGTCGGCAAAGGTGCGGTCTTCCCACCAGGCCAGTTGCGCCCCACCCGTGAGGTGGAACAGGTTGTAGTCGCTGTTGAAGCCGCCCTGGTGGCTGTTGCTCACCGTGATGGCGGTGCCGCCATCCTGCCAGAGAATGTTGTTGCGCAGGGTGACGTTACTGGAGGTGATGTCGATACCCTTGCCACCCACCTGGTGCACAGTATTGTTGATGACCCCGTCGTTGCCCACCGTGTGGCTGTAGGTGACCTGGATGCCAATGCTGGTGTTGTCGTAGACCAGGTTGTTGTGGACCCGGCCGTAGCCACCGTCGCTGATGCCAATGCCGTTGCCGTATACCCGGTTGCCGTCAAATTCGCCGTTGTAGCCGTCCATCCCGGTGCTGTTGCCCCACACCCGGTTGTCGCGGGCAATGGCGTTGACCTCCGAGCGGATGCCAATCGTGTTGGCCCAGGCTTCATTGCCTTCCGCTACCCCGCCGTATTCCACCTGGATGCCGATGCTCTGGCCCCAGGATTCGTTGTCCCGGATCAGCGAACCCGTCGAGCCGTAGATCCCGTAGGCGTTGTCGAACACCCGGTTGCGCTCCGTCACCACCCAGTTCGATTCCGCAGTGCTGCCAGCGTAGCCCACGATGCCCCAGCTGCCATTACCCCATACCTCGTTGTCATGAATGTGGCCACGCAGGCCGTAGACGGTGAGACCGGTACTGGTATTGCCGATGAAGCGGCTGTCGTGAACCTGAGAATCGTTGCCCCGCAGTTGCGCGCCGTCACCACCGTTATTGCGCACCAGGCTGTCGCGCAGGGTGACCTGGTCGTTGCCGCTACTCAGATAGATACCGCCGGCGGTGTTGCCGTACACCTCCAGGTGGCTCATGGCCAGGTTGTTTGAATCCACGGTATCGGCGTAGAAGCCATACTGCCCGCCGGTGACGGCGAGGTGGTCGAAGATGAGGTCGTCGGCGCCCTTGAACTCGAACACCACCCGCCCGCTGGCGGTGTTGCCGCGGTTTAGCG
>JBMOMT010000072.1:0-38920 GCA_049324835.1 Chloroflexota bacterium
GTCGGCTGGCACGGGACTACGAACGCCTGGCGGAGACGTTGGCCGGACTGCATTTTGTGGCCTTTGCCATGCTGATGGCTCATCGGTTCGTCACTTTCATGGTGCAATGTGCATAACAGGCTCTAGACAAGGCCGTCGGCGATGCGCTGCCGGAGGGCCTGACGACGCTGGCCTCGGCCCTGAGCACCTTCCCCGACCTGAAGGTGGCCCTGGGCCGCACGGCGAAGCTGCTGGCGGCGCAGGGCTATGGCGAGCTGGCGGTCGAGTTCGCCCGCCTGGCGGCCGACGTCGGCCTGCGCGGCCCGGACGAGGCCATCGAGCGATTGTGCCAGCGGACCTCATCCGACGCACTGCGCTTCACCGCCACGCTGCTGGGCATCTATGCCGCCCACGGCGGCAAGGTGCTGCCGGCGCTGGAACAACGGGCCGAGAATCTGCGCCTGCTGCTCGAGGCGCGCAAAGAGGCCGAGGGCGCGGTCAACGACGCCAAACTCGCCGGTCTGGCCGCGGGCACGGCCACGTGCCAGTATTCGACCAACGGCGGAAGCTCCTGGACGACCTGCCCCAACCTCACGGCCACCTTTGACGATGGCAGCACAAGCGTTGAAACGATCGAAGCGCCGGCGGTGCCCTTTAACCAGGACTCCGAAACGGACAACGTGGTGCGGTTCAGCGTCGAGGACAGGGCCGGGCGCTCGAATACTTTCACCCACATCGTCAAGGTGAACACCGATGCCCCCGGCGGCTGGAGCGACCTGAACCCCACCGGCTGGATCGCCGATCAGACGCCCACGCTCAGCGTGCAGGTGCGCGACGAGGCCCCCGGCCTGGATGTGGGCTCGGCGGTGTGCGAATACACCACTGACGGCTGGTCAAGCTGGAACACCGTGCCCTGCACCTGTTCCGGCCAGAACTATACGACCGACCCGCAGACCATCACCGCCGCGGCTGTGCCCTTCAACCAGGACTCGGACACGTTGAACTGGGTGAAATTCAGCATCTCGGACACGTCGGGCTATCGCGGTGACAGCCCCTCTTATCCCGTGCACATCGACACGACCGAGCCAGAGGCGCAGATTTCCGCCCCCCGCCGCGTGACGACGCCCACCATCCCCATCACCTGGACGGCCAGCGATACCCTCTCCGGCGTGGCGGGCTACGACGTGCAGGTGCGTGTGGACGGCGGCGGCTGGAGCGGCTGGCTGACGAACACGACCCAGACGCAAGCCGGGTACGAGGGCCAACCCGGCCACGCCTACAGCTTTCGGGTGCGGGCCACGGACAACGTGGGCAACCCCGGCGACTGGGTCGAGGCCACCACCGCTGTGGCGCAGGTCACCACGTACTACCACTTCAACGGCCAAAGAATTGCCATGCGGCAAGGAAGCGTGGTATACTATCTCCACAGCGACCATCTCGGCTCCACCAGCCTGGCGACGACGGCCGGCGGTGCGGTGCACTCGCGGCAGGGCTACTATCCCTACGGCTCTCCCCGCTACAGCGAAGGCACGTTGCCCACCGACTTGACCTTCACTGGTCAACGGGAAGAGATGGGTCTGGGGTTGATGGACTTCAAGGCAAGGATGTACTCGCCCTTGCTGGGCCGATTTGTGAGTGCGGACACGGTAGTGCCTGATCCACCAAATCCTCAGGTGCTGAATCGCTATTCATACGCCGCCAATAATCCTGTGAAATTCATAGACCCCAATGGTCACCAAATCGAACCTCCGGAGAACTGTGGGGTCCTCTGTTATACCGGCACTCTTGGTCCCTACAACAATCAAATCGATATGTCGTGGACGGTGGCTTCACCGGCTGTGCAACCTCTCACCACGGCGGGCTATCATTCAGCCAGCGATACCTATATCAGTGCCGCTAACCTGCCGGCAGATGCTGGAGTGCTGTTGACCTACGAGATACCAGGCTATCTGCACCGACGTCAGGAGTTGCTGGTTTGTAGTGCTGATCTTAAATTTGGAGTCGGTAAAGTGGGAGCCGAGTTCAAAAACGTAAAGATTTATGATGGACTGCTCAGTGATCGAAAAATAGGGGAGTATGAAGAATGGTCTTTCCCGGTAGCGTACGGACCGGCGGCGCCTGTGGTAGGAGGTTTGTCGCTAGGAGTTGAGTATAGCACATGGGAGGGTGGAGCACCTTTTGTGCAGGGAGAAGTACTTGGCGCTGACTTGATATTGAAACCCGGCGAAATAATGGTTGGCTGGCAACACGACGCTGGAGCCGGATATGCAGTCGGCGTAGAGTGGCAACGCGACAGCACTATTCGACTCCTGACCTCGTGGGATTACTACAGTAAGGTAGGCGCGAACAAGATTGGGGAAAAATACGCGCCAGGAGGGCGAGTGGTAGATATGAACATCAATCGAGGCTATTGGAATTCTAACCGGCATCGGTGGGTCAGCGGACTGGAGACTCAACGGACGTATCTGTCCATTATGGGCAGGCATTACGGCTGGAATTGGCGGGAGGTACCAGAGTGATGGGGAAAGGACGCAAGTCGCTTCTGAGCCTACTCCTTGGGCTGTTGGGGTTTGTCCTCGCGCTGTACCTGATGAGTGACAATAGCCCGACGATGATGCGATGGTTCCCATCTACCTCGGGATCTGACGAGGAAATACTCTTCAATACGATGCTTCAGGTGGAAGACATGCCATCCGGCTGGTACCGCAGGAACGGAAGCATTCAAATTGAGTACGTGCCGGGTGGTGACGGCAGGTTCTTTTGGTTTCATCACATTTCGGCAAAGGACTTGACCTGGGTCAATGTGAGTGAGAAGGTGCTGGTATACGGGGGGCAGAATGCCGCCAGTGAGGGCTATCGGCAGCAAAGGGACAAATACTTTCCGCCAGGAGTGACAGAATGGGTAGAGATTGAGGAATTAGTGTTTCCCCACCACGCCGATGAAATGAAAGCAGCCTGTCTGGAGGGATATGTCAACCGGATGCACCACTATGCCTGCAGAGCCGTTGCCCGGTACGGACGGGTCGTCATCATCGTGCAAGGAAACGTGTTTGACGAGCGATGGCTGACGATGGGGGATTTCCGCAGCGTGCTAGAGGCAGCAGATCGGCGGGCAACCATTGCTACAGGAGGCAACGACGAATAGCGTGACGAGCCTCGAGTGCGGTTCTCAACTCATGTGGCTATCACTACCACGGAGCGCATGACGACGCCCACCATCCCCATCACCTGGACGGCCAGCGATGCCCTCTCCGGCGTGGCGGGCTACGACGTGCAGGTGCGTGTAGACCCTGCGACCCTTCGACAAGCTCAGGGCTCAGGGCAGGGCGGCGAATGGCAGCGCCTGCTCACCGATACCCAGGCCACCAGCTACGAGTACGTGGGCCAACCCGGCCACGCCTACAGCTTTCCCTCGCAGGCTCGGGACAGGCCGCGTCCGGGGCAGAGACGCTGCCTGTGCTGAGCGGCTCAACAGAGTTGAGCCTGTCGAAGCATGGGCAACGTCGGGGCCTGGGCGGAGGCCACCACTTCCGTGGTGCAGGTGACGAAGTACTACCACTTCAACGGGCAAAGAATTGCCATGCGGCAAGGAAGCGTGGTATACCCTGGACTGGCCTGGCTGCCGCCAGGCAGTCCAGGACAGGCTATCTCCACACCGACCATCTCGGCTCCACCAGCCTGGCGACGACGGCCGGCGGTGCGGTGCACTCGCGGCAGGGCTACTATCCCTACGGTGAGGCGCGCTACACGGCCGGCGAACTCCCCACCGACTTCCACTTTACAGGCCAGCGCAACGAGAGTACAATAGGTCTGTACGACTACCACGCCCGCTTCTACGCCCCCGCCCTGGGCCGCTTCCTCAGCGCCGATACACTGGTGCCGGACCCGGCGGCGCCGCAATCGTTCAACCGGTACAGCTACGTCCTGGGGAATCCGCTCAAATACACCGACCCCAGCGGGCATCAGGGCAGAGACGAATGGGAAGACGCATTCAGAGACGAGCATGGTTGGGACCCCACCGATCAAGACTGGTGGGACTACCAATTCAGTCAGCAGGTGGTTGATTTCTTGTCCATTCGTGATCCGTGGGGGACGACGTATTCCGCGCG
Source organism: Chloroflexota bacterium (assembly GCA_049324835.1). Classification (GTDB taxonomy): domain Bacteria; phylum Chloroflexota; class Anaerolineae; order CAYNKW01; family CAYNKW01; genus JBMOMT01. Next base: position 4,089 of record JBMOMT010000072.1, read on the forward strand.
CCTGGTGCTGTACGCGATTGGGGCGCACCTCCAGGCCGACCCTGCCGGCCCTGGCTGGAGCTGGAGCAATGTCTCTTGGGTTGCTGCAGGCATCGAAGCTGTTGCCAGGTGGTTGCAGAGCATCACCTGGGGGGTGAATGGCTTTGACATGGTGAGAGCGATGTCCGAGGGAGAACTATACCTCAGGCGGGAAGCTGGAAGCCATTATGCAGGAAATGCACCCGCCAGATTGGATTACCCCTTCAGCAAGCGCACCCTCAAGTTTTATGACGCTGCTTTCGGCCAGGACCCTGGTGGCACTATGGCTCACGAACTGGCGCATGTGTGGGATCAGGTTCATGGGCTGTCCATGGAATCGTACGTTGGGAAAGAACCTGGCCCCACCGACTATGGTATAGGCTCATTCCGGGGTGGCTCGTTTACCCCGGCGATGGACCGATGGGCAGAGACAGTCAAGATGGCCTATGCCGACCCGAATAGTACCCGCCTCCTTGGAAAGCACAAGCAATACTTTGCGCTCCGGGTCGCAGATCTGGCGGGGTCATTGGGAGGGTACGCCTCGTCCAGTCTGGTTGGTTGGGCCTTCCCGCCAGTGGTAATAAGCGTTGTGCCAAAAAGCTTCTACGGGCCCAGATGAAACCGGACGAACCAGAGGGTCATGAGGAGGAGCGAAGGATGAAAAGCCATTCTTTTCATAGAGTCAAAGCGTTCTTTCTGGTTACAGCGATCCCTTTTGGTCTGGTAGCTGGTCTATCCTTTCGTTCTTACCTCAAGTACGATTGGCTACTGATCCTTGTCTGTGATGTGTTGCTCGGAGCGGTGTACGGCCTGATCATGACCGGGGTGGCCTACCTTTTCAGCCGGTTCATCGAGCCCTCCGGTTGTGCCCGTATCATGTTGATCGGCCTGATGGGCATAGTGGGCTTCCTCAGCGGAGGTGTTCTGGGCATTGGCAGTAGTGCTTGGATTGGCGACCGGCTGCCTACCGGCGACTGGAAGAGAATTGGTTATCTGCCGGAAAAGCCTGTCGCAGTACTTGCGGAATTTGAGGGTGTAGTATACGTTCGGGCACAAGAGGGTGGTACCTATGCCTGTCGTTATCCTCCGTTCTTACTGATAGAGGATCCCCAACCATGCAGCAAAGAAAACCCTGACTCAGAAGAGCTTGCCAGGATCCGCCGTATGGTCGGCGCAGACCTCATCGATCCGCCTGTGCCGCCTGTGCCCGGGAAGGTCATCCTTTCTTATGAGGTTGAGCATGGCGTTGAAGTGATTTTTCAGTACAACTATGTGTTTCTCGAAGACGGCAGCCTGTGGGTGTGGCAAGGAGTGGGTTGGTTCTTCGGAGCTTATCATGAACCGGTTTATGGAGCAATGATTGGAGGACTGCTCATAGGGTTGACCGCAAGTTTGCTGGCTATCAGAAAGTGGCAAGTCCCTGCCCCGCCGACGACCGCGCCCGGCGGGCGTTAAACTTGGGCAGACGCGGGTCTCACCCACCGCTCCATGCCGGCGGCTAAACCCCCGCAGGCACCTTGTAGGTCAAGGTCGCCTGCTCGGCCACGGCCTGGGGCACAGTGGCCCGTTGCACCCGTTTGGCGTCTGTAGTATACTATGGCCGAGATAGCCCTACCACAATGACACACCAACTGTTACGAGGGTGACGTTCACCATGCCCCTGGAGTTTGAATGGGACCCGGACAAGGCAGCAAGGAATATCAGCAAGCACCACGTCTCGTTCAACGAAGCCGCTACGGTGTTTGGCGATCCGTTATCTCTGACGTTCTTCGATCCAGATCATTCGCTTGAGGAAAGCAGATACCTCACTATCGGCACGTCACGTCTTGGGAGATTGCTCATCGTCGCACATGCCGACCGGGGCGACCGCATACGCATCATCAGCGCGCGACAAGCAACGCGCCGCGAGAGAGAGTCCTATGAAGAGTACACCTGAAACAGAAGTTGATGACGAGCTGCGAGCCGAATATGACCTGTCTCAGTTGCAGGGTGGCGTCAGGGGCAAATACGCACCGCGCTATGAGGGGGGCACCAACTTGGTGTTGCTGGCTCCCGACGTGGCAGAGGCCTTCCCCACCGACGAAGCCGTGAACGAAGCGCTGCGGCTACTCATCAGATTAGCCAGGACCCAAACCGAGCGCAGAGTTCGCGTCTGACACGCAGCTACGCTGAGCGGCAGGTCGTAAATGACGGAGGTCATCAGCCCCAGCGCCGACCTGACCGAGATCGCCCAAGTCCTCCCTGATGCCCATGCGCCCACCGTCACGCTGGCGGCTAAACCCCGGCAGGCACCTTGCACGTCAGGGTCGCTTGCTCGGCCACGGCCGGCGCACGCCTTCCAGCCCCTTCCCCAGACCTGTCGGGTCTTTGCGCCCCTCACCGTACGGCGGGATGCCATCCCGCCAACACCGCCATCACCGCCCAGGCCCCGCTCGGCGGCAACCCTGCGACTGGACCCGTCTGCTCACGGATACCCAGGCCACCAGCTACGAGTACGTGGGCCAACCCGGCCACGCCTACAGCTTTCCCTCGCAGGCTCGGGACAGGCCGCGTCCGGGGCAGGGACGCTGCCTGTGCTGAGCGGCTCAACAGAGTTGAGCCTGTCGAAGCATGGGCAACGTGGGCAGCTGGTCTGCCGAGGCCACCACTTCCGTGGTGCAGGTCACCAAGTACTACCACTTCAACGGCCAAAGAATTGCCCTGCGCCAGGGGGGTGTGGTATACTATTTGCCGAGCGACCACCCTTCGTCAGAGCCTGTCCCGAGCTTGTCGAGGGACTCAGGGCAGGCCTGGGCAGCACCAGCCTGGCGACGACGGCCGCCGGTGCGGTGCACTCGCGGCAGGGCTACTACCCCTACGGTGAGACGCGCTACACGGCCGGCGAACTCCCCACCGACTTCCACTTTACAGGCCAGCGCAACGATGCTACAATAGGTCTGTACGACTACCACGCCCGGTGGTACGACCCGACGACAGGCCGCTTCCTGACCCGCGACCCGGTGCTGGGCGTGGCGTCGCTGCCGCGCCTGAGTGTGCAAGATGGCGACCTGCTGGCCGACGACGAGCCGGTGACGCAGTGGTCGTACGCATTGTTCCAGGTCCTTCGCCTGGCGGCGCGCACCCGCGACCTGGGGGTAGGACAGCCATGGTACGCCAAACTGATCGAGGCAGAGAGCATCGCCGAGGATGTGGAGAACGACCCCTCTGTAGATGGCGAGACGCGCAAAGAGCGTTGGCAGGCGTGCAGTAAGCTATTGGGCGAGGCGCGGACGCTGATCCAGGCCGATCCCAGCTATCTGCCCCAGGAAAAGGTGAACATCATCCGCGCGGCGTTCAACAACTGCCGACGGCAGATCTTGGGCGATCCGGAACGCACCCCGTGGATCGTCGAGCAAACCGGACATCCGGCGCTGCGCTGGAACGACGCGACACGCGAGCTGCTCGACGTGGACAACGAGGTGGAACTGAGCCGCTCGGTGTCCGACTATGCCCAACAGGTCTATCGCTCGCGGCAGGTCCTTCGGCAGGCGGGCCTGGGGTCTTGAAGGCCCGGTGGCTGCGAGGCAGGGACAATTCATCGGTGTCTGCAAGGGCGAACGGGTGGGCGGTGACGGTCACGTACCTACACAGACGGAGTAAGCGCATGTCACAAGCAAAAAAGATGTCACTGAAAGCCTTTTGGGAGGCCGTGGAACGACGGCTGAACGACTGCTCGGCCGACGAGTTGCGCACCATCTTGCGGGCCATGGCCTGGAAGACGTCGCCGCGGGAGCGACAGGCATTCCTGGAGAAACTCGAACGCAGCGAGCAATCGACCCTCGTCGCCCGGCAAGCCATCCAGCAAGAAGACCTGCTGACCGACATTGATGACTTGGCGGCTGAGCTCGAGGCCGCCATGGCGAACGCCGATGCCTGGGAAGAGCGGTACGAGTGGGGTGAATACTGTGACGAGGAAGACAACCTGGGGCCGTACGAGGAATTCGTGGCGCCTCTGACCGGGCTATTCGACCAGGTCGAAGCTGCCTTTGACTATGGTCACCTATCCCTGGCCCGGACGGCCTACGAAAAGCTGTTCGAGGTGTTGGGCACCGAAGACGACTATGGGCGCGGCGTGCACACCTCCGACCTGACCGGCATCGATGCCGACGAAGCGGGCGCCCGCTACCTGCGCGCCATCTATGAGACCGAGCCCGCCGCTCACCGTCCGCAGACGCTCTTTGCGCAGATGCGGCTGGTGCGGTCGGAACTGATGCGGTCGCGCCCGATGCTGGATGACCTGATCCACATCTCCCCCCGGCCGCTGCCCGACCGGGAGCAGTTTCTGGCAGAGTGGATCGCCTTTTTGCGAGCCCAGAGCGGCGCCGATGCCGACGCCTGGCTGCGCGAGGCGGTGCGCCTCTCCCAGGGCACCCAGGGGCTGGAAGCGCTGGCCTGGGCCGAGGGTCGGGCCCGCCCCCGCGCCTATCTGGACTGGTTCACTGCGCTGGAACAAGAGGGCAAGCACCGGGAGGTCCTGGTTGCTGCTCAAGAAGCCCTGCAAACGCTCGCCGCAGGGCTGCCCATCCGGGCGGCCATCGCCGACCATCTGTGCGCTGCGGCGGCGCGATTGGCCGACACACAAGCCGAACGCGCCGGTCGGTGGGAGGCGTTCCTCGCCAAGCCGACTCTGCCCCGCCTGCTCGACCTGTGGGACGTGGCAACCACCGGCGAGGAACACAAGGCGCTGATGCACCAGGCTGCCCGGCACGTCAAGACCTCTCTCGCCCATCCACCTGACCCTCAGGCAGCTCTCTGGCCGGGTGGGGACGCCATCGAGAGCCCGGCCTGGATCGACGCATCGGTCCTGGCCCACGCCTACCTGCTGGCCAGAGATCTCCAAGCTGCGCAGCAACTCGTTGCCGACCAACAAGTGCTAGGCTGGAGCAGCCGCAGCAGCGCGCAGGGGCTGGTGGTGGCGGCCTTCCTGGCGCTGTTGTCTGGAGAGACGCCGGGCACGTTGCCGACGAACGTGGCCCAGGTCTGGCAATGGGGACTGCTGAACAGCCTGGGATACGGCAGAGAAGCCTCTGTGCAACAACGCCTGGAGAGAGCGTACACAGAGACCTGGCGCCAAGCAGCCGTGCCCGTCGACAAGCAACAGGCGTTCCTGTCGTGGTGTCTGGAAGTGGCGCAGCGGCGCGTCAATGCCATCGTGAGCAACCAGCACCGGAAGAGCTACGACAAGGCAGCCATCCTGACAGCGGCCTGCGCGCAAGTCCTGCGGTCGCGGGGGGAGACCAAGTCTGCGAATGCCTTTGTGAACGAGATAGGCGACCGTTTTCCGCGTCACCGCGCCTTTCAGGCCGAGTTGAAAGCAGCGCTCCGGCGGATGTAACCAGGGCCATTCCAGGCTTGAGGGATTGGCAACGACCGGCAGGCGCCGGGGCTGCGCCTGAAGATGCTGCCATCGAAGCGTCAGGGCGGCATGAGTGGGTCGACGAGTTTGCACAAAAGTACGGATTGCCGTTTGTACGAGGAGGTTCGTAGTGAGCCACGCCGCAGAGCAGAGTGGCGTCTTATGGCACTCCACTCCGTTACGTGCCTGACTACGAACATATTGTACGAGGAGGAAAACAAATGGATCCCATCATCACCCCTATCGTCATCATCCTGGGCAAATACGCCCTGGACAAAGGCGTCGAGTTGGGCAAGGAGATCGGGCCCAAGGCGCTGGAGACGGCCAGAGAGCTGTTCCAGGCCGTGCTGGAGCGGGTGGGCCAAAAGCGGCCCGAAACCGCCGCCGAGTTCCCGCAAGACCCGGAAACCTATCACAAGCCGCTGGAAAAGGCCCTGGAAGCCGAGGTCCAGGCCGATCCCGACTTTGCCGCCCGGCTCACGGCCTTGTTCGAGCAGTACCAGCAGGCCGCTCAAGAGCACGCCGCGGCGAGCGGAACGACGGCCCAGGTGCAGGCCCAGGATTCCGTCGTGGCGGTGGGGCCGGGGGCCAGGGCCGCCGGCGAGCGGGCCGTCATCACCGAGGGCGACGTCGGCGGCTCCATCATCACCGGCGATCACGGCCAGGTCAGAGAATAAACCCCGCCGCAGGTTATCGAACCTGCGGCAGGCTCAGAAAAGGAGGACGCCATGGCCTTTGACCTGAACCTGTGGCGAGAAAGACTCGGCCAGCGCCTTGCCGGCTGGAAGGCGCGTTGGGTCACGCTGCGCAATACCGGCGCCGACCGCCTCTATCCCTTTCTGGCGGCAGCGGCGCTGTGGCCGGTGGTGGAAGCGGTGCGGCAGGGCGAATGGGCCGCCCTGGCCGTGTTGGGCGGCGTGACGGCCGGCCTGGGCAGCAACCTGCTGGCCAATACCCTCCAATCCTGGAAGGACGAAGCCGACGCCGCCCGGCAGTTGGCCGCGGCCGTCGAGCGCGACGCCGGTCTACGCGCCGAGTTGGACGCCGTGCTGGACGCGCTCGACGTGCTGGCCCGGGCGCGCGACGATCTGGCGCCGGACGACCGCACCTGGTTCGAGCAGACGCTGCGCGACGAGCTGGCCCAACTGGGCAACCTGGCCCGCCACCAGGTCTTTTTCGCCGGCCCGGGAGCGGTCGTGGCCCACGGCGAAGGCGCGACGGCCGTCGGGCCGCGGGGCGTTTCCGCCGCTCAAGTCGGCGGGCATGTCATCACCGGCGACCACGTCACCATCAACGAGCTGCCGCCAGAGATGCGGGAGCTCTTTGCCCGGCAGTTCGGCTTCGACCCGGCCGCCTCGGACGCCGAGGCGCTGCAGGCCTACTTTAATCACGTCATCCTGGAGCGGCACAGCAAACTCTCTTTCCTGTTCATCCGTCCCGAAACGGGCAAGGTCTACACCGAGGGCGACGTCGACGTCGAAACCGTCTTTGTCCCCCTGCGTCTGACCAACCCCGAAGCGGCCACACAGCGCGACCGGGAGGTCTTTAAGCGGCTGGAAAAAGAAGCCGAGGAGGCCGCCCGCCCGCTCACCCTGCCGCAAGTTCTGAAAAAATACCCCTGCCTGTTGCTGCGCGGCAAGCCGGGCTGCGGCAAGACGACGCTCTTGCGCCACATCGCCCTGGCCTTTGCCCGCGGGCAGCAGGGGGAAAAGCTGGGCTGGCAAGGGCCGGTGCCGCTGCCGCTGCTGGTGTCGCTGCGCAACCTGGGCGCGTTCCTGAGAAGCAAGACCCGCGATGGCCACTACATCGAGCCGCAGCCGGCGGCGTTGCTGGCCTATCTGGAAGATCATCTGCGCGGCGCGGGGGTGCCCTTTTCGCCCGGCTTTATGCCGCAGCGGCTGGAGCGGGGCGAGTGTTTGCTGCTGCTGGACGCGCTCGATGAGGCCAGCGGCGAGCTGGACGGCGGCGGCGACCTGCGGACGGCGGTGGCGCGCCAGGTGGCCGCGTTCATCCGGCACTACGGGCCCCGGGGCAACCGCTTTGTGCTCACCTCGCGGCCGCGCGCCTACCAGGACGAGGGGGCCATGCGCCGCGCGCTGTCCCAGCCCACGGTGTGTGATGTGCTCGACCTGGACGCAACCGGCTACGGCCACCTGATCACCAACCTGTTGACCGTGCTCACCGGCGACGCCGCCACCGGCCAGGCCGAGGCGGCCGACCTGGTGGGCCGCATTGCCCCCAACCGCCAACTGGCCGATCTGGCCGGCAACCCGCTGCTGTGCACCACGCTGGTGCTGGTTTACAAATACCGCGGCCGCAAACTGCCGGAGCGGCGCGTCGACGTGTTGCACGAGATCGTCACCTTGCTGCTGGGCCGCTGGTATGAAGAGCGCACCCAGGTGTACAACCCGGAAGGGCTGGTGCTGGAGGCCACACCGGCGCGCACCGCCGAGCAGGCCATCCAGTTCCGGCGGCGGGCGCTGGTGGCGCTGGCCTGGCAGATGCAGCAGGCGGCGACGGCGGAAATCTCGACCGCAGGAGCCACGGCAACGCTGGCCCAATTCTACTGCGACGAAGAGCGAACCGACGCCCTCACGGCAGAAAAGTGGGCGCATGGCTTTTTGGAGGTGGCCCACGAGCGCAGCGGCCTGTTCATCACCATCGATGCAAGCCTGCACACCTTTGCCCACCAGGCCTTCCGCGAATACCTGGCGGCCACGTACCTGGTCAACGCCGGCGAGGCGCGCCTGCTGGACGAGGTGTGGCGGCACGCCCCAATACCCGACGAGTGGTGGGAGCAGGTGATCCTCTTTGCCGGGGCGCATCCGGAGCTGGGCAGCGGCGCGGCGGGCCGGTTGATCGAAAAGCTGCTGCAACCCGGCCTGCCTGCGCAGGCAGGCGACCTGGCCTGCGCCCACCTGGCCGCCCGCTGCGCCCAGGACATGACCGATAAACTGCCCGGCCCGCAGCGCAAACACCTGCAAGACTGGCTGGCCGGCGTGCTGGGCGACGAGGCCCGCCCGGCCAAAGAGCGGACCGCCGCCGGGCGGTCACTGGCGCTGGCCGGCGACCCGCGGCCCGGCGTGGGCGTCATTCCCTCCCCTGTTTCACGGGGGAGGGCTGGGGAGGGGGTCCTGCCGGACATCCTGTGGTGTAAGGTGCCGGCCGGGCCGTTCCTGATGGGCAGCGCCGACGAGGACGAGATGTCCCACAGCAACGAAAAGCCGCAGCACGAGCAGACCATCCCCGCGCCGTACGGCATCGGCAAATACCCGGTGACGGTGGCCCAGTACGCGTGTTTTGTGCAGGCGGGAGGCTACGGCGAGCGCCGCTTCTGGACGGCGGCCGGATGGGCCTGGCGGGAGGGCAAAGGGGCCGGGCCGAAGGATTACGGCGAGCGATACAACCTGGCCAACCACCCGGCGGCGGGGGTGAGTTGGTACGAGACGGTCGCTTTCTGCCGCTGGCTGACCGAGGCGCTGCGTGAGGCGGGCGAGTTGAGCGAGGGCCAGACGGTGATGCTGCCCTCCGAGGCCGAGTGGGAAAAGGCCGCCCGCGGCGGCCTGGAGAGGGCACGGCATGCCGTGCCCCTACGAACGAATCCGAATCCGGGGCGGGTGTTTCCGTGGGGCGATACGCCCGATCCGAACCGGGCCAACTATGACGCCACCGGCATCGGCGCGACCAGCGCGGTGGGTTGTTTTCCCGGCGGGAAAAGCCCGTATGGGGTGGAAGAGCTGAGCGGCAACGTCTGGGAGTGGACGCGGAGTGTGTGGGGCAAGGACTTGGAGAAGCCCGATTTCGAGTATCCCTACAAGGCGGAGGACGGGCGGGAGGAGCTTGACGATAATAACCCCCGGGTGATGCGGGGCGGGTCGTTCGACTACGATCGTAGCGGCGCCCGTTGCGCGTCCCGCCTCAGGCACTTCCCGAACCTCGTCTGGTACAACCTCGGCTTTCGGGTAGTGGTCTCCCCCATCTCTCCCACCTCTGCCCTCTGATCCTCTGCACTCTGAAACTCTGATCTCTGGGGGATGGGGTCTGGGGAAGGGGGCGAATGCCCCCTTCCCCAGGAAAGATAAATTCGCGCGAAGCGCGATCGCCGCCGGCGCGGTTTTTCAGACCTGACGGGTTTCGGGTGAACCACAGGTTCGCACAACCTGTCGGGTCTCAGCAGCCATAGTGGTTGGCCTGGCCCAGGGGATCAACCAGGCGGTGCGTCGCACAGTCGGCGGGCCGCTCTCAAGAGGGCTTTGATGTTCTCCGGGGGCGTGCCGGGTGATACGCCACCGCCAAAAGAGAGGATCATCCCCCCCCCTGGCGCGCCCTTTTCCAGGCACTCGGCGGCGCAGTGGGCCACGTCCTGCGGCGTGCCACGCACGCCGACGTCGAGCGGCGGCACGTTGCCCATCAACGCCACCCGGTGGCCCATTTTGGCCTTGACCTCGGCCAGGTCTACCTCGTGGCTCAAGTTGAACACGTCGAAATTGGCCTCGGCCAGGCTGGCGGCCAGGTGCAGGCAGGGCGTGTCGTTGTGGTAGATGCGGAGCAGCCCCTCGAACTCGTCAAAAATGCGGCGCAGGTGAGGCTGGATCAACGCCTCATAGTGGCGCCGCGACACCATACCCACGATGTCGTCGAGCAGCAAGATGCCCTCCGGCTGGCGCAGGGCCTCCAACTGGGCGTGTAACCAGCGGATGACGGTCGTCGTCATCGTCTCCAGCAGGGCGTCCACCAGCCTGGGGCTGTCGGCAAAGCCCAGCAGCAAGGGGGTGACGCCCATGAGCCACGAGGCGATCGTCAGCGGCCCGCGGGCGGCGACCATACGAATGCCCAGCCCCTCGGCGCGCAGGCGCTCTTCCATCAGCTCGTAGAGACGGAGCACCAGCGGCATCAAACCATCCTGGTGAGGATCAGCCGGTTTGACGCCCGCCCAGAAGGCAAGATCGCTCACCAGCGGCTCGATGGAGGGCGGCTGATTTGGGTAAAAGCGCGGCCTGGCGCCAAAGGCCGACGGCTCGGCGGCCATGCCGTATTCCACCCAAAAGCCGGGGATCCAGACCGCGTCGGGGAAACGGTCCAGCAGCCCCAGGTTGATCTCCAGCCACTTGTCGGGCAGGAGGTAGTAATCCCGCGTGTCGATGCCGGCGTAACCGGGCAGCCAGGGGCTGTCGACGATGAGGGCCACGGGCACCTGATCCGGCTCGCCCAGGCGGGCGGCTTGTTTGAATCGCTCCCAGGGTGTCATCGGAACCGGCTCAACGATTGCCACATATCGGGGTTGGGACCGATCAGGCGTTTGACCTGGCCGGTCGCGGCGTCCAGGCGGGCCAGTATCTCGGGCGACAGTGCCAGGTCGGCGGCCTGGGCCGTCTGTGTGATCTGCTCGGGCCGGCGCGCCCCGGCCAGGACCGACGTCACGCCCGGCTGGTGCAGCAGCCAGGCCAGGGCCACGCTGGCCATCGGCTGGCCGATCTCGGCGCAGAGGCGCCGGATCTGGTCGAGAGCGGCAAACACCTCGTCCTCGCAGCCCGGCTCGCCGTGGCGAGCCTGCGGCCACCCGGCGGAAAAGAGCCGGGTGCGCGCCCGGCCCTCCGGCACCTCGTCCGGCGACGAGAATTTGCCGGTCAGCAGCCCCTGGGCCAGGGCGCTGTAACACAGGATGCCGATGCCCGCCTCTACGCAGCGGGGCTGGATCTCGTATTCGATGGCCCGCCACAGCAGGCTGTAGGGCAGTTGGTTGGCCGCCGGCTGGCCGAGGGCCAGCAAGTCGCTCAGATCGCCGGGACCAAAGTTGCACACGCCGACGGCCCGCACCTTGCCCTGCTCGCGCAGCCGCTCCAGCGTCCCCAGCGTCTCGGCCAGCGGCACGCTGCGGCTGGGCCAGTGGATCTGGTACAGGTCGATATGATCGGTTTGCAGGCGGCGCAGGCTGTCCTCGCACGCCCGCTGCACCTCGGCCGCCGACAGATTGGCGCGGCTGACCTTGGTGGCGATCAGCGCCTGGTGCCGGCGGCCAGCCAGCGCCCGGCCCAGCATCGCCTCCGAATCCCCCGCGCCGTAGCCTTCGGCGGTGTCGAACAGGTTCACGCCGGCGTCCAGGGCGGCGTGCACGGTGGCGACCGAGTCGGCCTCTGTTTGTGGTCCCCAGGTCGCATCCCCGGCCAGCGCCCAGCAGCCCATCGCCACCATCGAGACCGAGAGGCCAGTCTTGCCCAGCGTACGATAGTGCATGATTTTTCCCTTTCAAGCCTGTTGCACGTCCAGGACGACTTTGAGCGTGCTGGGGTCCTCGCCGTCGACCTGGGCAAAGGCCGCCGCCACCTCCCGCAGGGGCCTCTGGTGGGTGATCAACAACTCGGGATGGAGCAAGCCCCGCGCCAGCAGCCGGATGGCCTGCGAAAATTCACCCAGCGTCACACGCGAGGCAATGATCTCGGCCTCTTTGAGCACCAGCGTCTTGAAATGGACGGCCGACAACTGCTCCCCCAGCCCGGCGGTCACGATCCGCCCGCCGGAGCGGATCATCTGCACCGCCTGGGCCAGCGGCGCTTCCTGTCCCGCCACAGCGTGATAGTGCCCCACGGCCTCGATGACACAATCCACGCCGACGCCCCGGGTGATGTCCATGACCCGCTCCACCGGCTCCTCGCGCCGGATGTCGAGGGCAAAATCGGCGCCCAGCCTGCGGGCGGTCTCCAGGCGAAAGGGTTGGAGGTCGGCGACCAGGCTCAACGCCGGGCTGGCGCTGTGGCACAGCACGTCGAGCACCGACAGGCCCAGCTTGCCGGCGCCCAGGATGGCCACACTCTCCCCGGGCTGGACCCGCCCCCGCCGCAGGATGTGGTGCCCCAGGCCGTACATCTCGACCATCGGCGCGTGGGCCAGGGGCACACTCTCGGGCAGGGGATAGACGTGGCTGGCCGGCGCAGCGACGTACTGCCCCAAGCCGCCGTCCAGGTCGATGCCCAGCAGTTTGAGCGTTTGACAGGCGTTGAGATGCCCCGTTCGGCAAGCGGGGCAACTGTGGCAGGCGAGGACCGGGTCCACGACCACGCGGTCGCCGCTTTTGAAGCCCTTGACGTCCTGGCCCACTTCCTGGACAATGCCGCCGAACTCGTGGCCGATGATGGCCGGGTAGGTCACGCGTGCGTGGAACTCGCCGCGGTAGATATGCAGATCGGTGCCACAGATGCCGGTGTAGCCGGTTTCGACCAGCACCTGGCCCGGCCCCAGGCGAGGCTCGGGCGCCTCGCCCACGCGGATGTCTCGATCGTGGTACAGGATGCCTGCTTTCATGCTCTCTCCTCGGGCTAAACGATTTTCAGATTCATGAGACGGGCGAGGTTGTCGCCCATGACCTGCTGCTTTTCTTCGGGCGCGACCTCACCGTCCAACAAGGCGTTGTACCTGGCGACCTCGACGTGCATCAGCTCAAAGGGCGTGTCGCTGCCAAAACAGACCCGGCCAGCGCCCAGCGTCTTGATCGCCTTGAGGATGGCGCTGGCCCGCACTGCGCTGCCGATCAGAAAGAGGTTGGGGCATTCCTGGGCCATCTCGATGGCGGCGTTGGACAGGTCGTGGTGGGCCACGCCGCCCATGTGGGCCATCAGGATCTGGAGTTCGGGGAACATCCTGGCCACCTTGGCCACGCGGAAAGGATGGGTGGCCTCGTAGGCGTCGGTGCCGACGTGGAAGGCCAGTAGCTTGCCGGTCCTGGCTATCTCTTCCACGAGAGGCAGGGAGAGCTTGGGATCGTCGATGTAAAAGCTGTTCTGCGCGCCGTTGAGCTTGACGCCGTAAAAGCCATAGTCATAGATACAGCGCTTCACGTCGTCTTTGGAGCGCTCCACACCCAGGTGGGGGTCTGCCCAACCAAAGCCCAGAATGCGGTCTGGATGCTGCTGCGTCGCTTTGTACACATAGGCGTTCGACTCGGCGATCTCGCGCATGTAGGGTGGCCGCAGCCAGGTCAGCGCCCGGTCGACGCCGGCCCGATCCATGCGGCGCAGCAATTCGTCATCGGTGATCGCCATGGCATCTTCGCCAGTGGGCGAGATGTGGGTGTCTGCGTCGATAATCATGCCTGCGTCTCCTTACGGTCTGTAAAAGAATAACTTCCGCCACTGTCATTCTGAGCGCCTGTAAGGGCGCGAAGAATCCCGTTTGAGTAGAACGAGACCCTTCGCTTCGCTCAGGGTGACACGGGAATTTATATTTTTACGGATCCTTACGGCTCGACGAGATAGAGGTTCACCCGCCCGCCGTGATCCGAGGCGTACAGGATGCGGCGGCCGTCCCAGCTCCAGGTGGGGTGGCAGTGGCTGGACTGGGTGTGCCACGAAGTCCTGTGCTGGCACAACACATCCAGCCGGGCCTCGGCGCCCGAGATGTCGATGAACACCAGGTCGTCCACGTCGTCGCCGACGAGCAGCGTGTTGTCGGGATTGGCGTGGTAGTGGTTGCAGTAGTAGGGCATGTCGATGCGCCGCACCAGGTGGCCGCGCCGGTCGGCCAGCCCGACAAAGGGGATCATCGTGCTGGCCTTGACCGCCACCTCCGTGGCGACGGCCTGCGTCCGGTCCGAGGTGATCGTGCCGTCGTGGCCGGGACCCCGGTCGTCGAAAAAGATGTAACCGTCCTGCGTCCAGAACTCGTGGCCGATGGAATCCAACTCGCCCTGGCGGTAGCAGGGCCAGGCCTGGCGCGAGACGAAATCCAGCAGCCAGATGCGCTGCGTGACCAGGTGCCAGGGTCCCTCGTGGCAAAAGGTGGCCAGGGCCGGATCGTCGGGGCAGAACTGAAAATGGCTGAGCCAGTGGGTGTCTTTGAACACGTCGAAGGAACCAGACCCGTCCAGGTAGGCCAGGGTGATGCGCCCGTCCTTGACCAGGTAGTAGTGATCCTTGAAGCCGGTATAGTTTGGCCCGCGCGGCACCTCCACGGCTTCGTTGCGGCAAAAAGCAATGTAGCGCCGGTTGGCGTTGATCGAGGGGGCGCCCAGGTCAAAATCGCCGCTTTCCTCGTACAAGGTCGAAATCTCACCGCTCTCTGTGTCGAGCTTGCGGATCTTGTTGCCGCTACCATAGACGACGATGGCGCTGTCGGGCGTCTTGGTCACGCCCATCACACGCACCGTCTCATCGGTGAGCTGGACGATCTCGCCGCTGCCCAGGTCCAGGCGAAAGAGGTTGTAGTGTGGCTCCTCGTGTGGCGCCCTATCCTCGCCAGAGGCCCGGTCCGAGCGAAAGATAATCTCGTTTTTGTGCGCATCGAACGAGTTCTCGGTGAAATACAGATGCACGTTGTTACCAAGCGACGTCAACTGCCGGATGGGGCGCCCGGTTTTTTCGTCGCGAAACTGGCGCATCTCCGACTTCCAGGTCTGTCCAATCATGTCTCCCGCCTCCAGGTTATTTCAGAAAATCCTCGCGGATCGGCGTAAAGCAGTCCACCAGCCGGACGTGCTTGGTCAACTGCTGGATCGAGTGGGGCCTGCCCGAGGGTACCAGGAACAGGTCGCCCGGCCCCAGGCGCGTCTGCTGGCCGTCCATGAGAAAGAGGATCTGCCCTTCGGCCACGTAGCTGACCTGCTCGTGGGGGTGCGCGTGAGGCGGATCGGGCTGCTCCTTGGGGCCGTCGTAAAAGTCTACGACGACGATCATCAGGTTGTCGGTGTGCCCCAGCCGCCGTTCGGCGCCTTCCCGGATCTGCGCCACGGGCATTTTCTCGTATTTCAGTGTGGTCATTTTGTGCCTCCCCTGGTCAGATGCCCAACGCCTGCATCAACCCTCGAATATAGCCCACCTGCCAGGCCCGGCTGCACTGCGCCCAGTCGCCGTCGCCGGCAAAGCCAAAGTGATGGTCCGGCACCAGGTAGCCCTGGTAGCCCACGTCGCGCAGCGCCCGCAGATTCCTCACCATGTCGCCGTCGCCCGCGTGGGGAAAGACCTCGCGGTAACACGGCACCGTGCCGACCACGTTGCGAAAGTGCACGTAAAAGATCTTGGCCCGCTCACCAAAGTGGCGGATGACCGCCGGGACATCCTCGCCCGCTTCCTGCATACAGCCCAGGCAGAGCAGCAGGCCGTTGTAGGGGCTGGGCACCAACTCCACCAGCCGTTTCAGCCCCTCAAAGCCGGCGAGCGCCTGCTGCACACCTCGATAGTAGGCCAGGGGCGGATCGTCGGGATGGGTCGCCAGCCGGACTCTGGCTTCCTCGGCCACGGGCACGATCCGCTCGTAAAAGTAGGCGATGCGCGCCCAGACCTCTTTCCTGGAGACCTCGCCCGCCGGCCTGTCGTCCAACTCACCCCGGATGCGTTCGGCGTCAAAGGTTTGCAGGACAACTCCGCCGCGACCGACGGGCAGCCGCTCGTAGCCCGGGTGCCACGACGGCCCCCTGGGCGCCCAGTAGGTGGTCCGCTGATCGATGATGACCACCGGCGAGGGCGCGCCGTCCTGATACGCCTGGCCGATGCTGCGAATCGTCGTGCAGACGTTTTTGATCTCGTGGTCCCGTTCGGGTTGACCCAGGAGCTGGTTCTTGAGGCAGTCGCCGCCCAGGCCGATGCCGGTCAGTTCCAGATCGTAGCGGGCAAAACGCTCCCGCATCTCGCGCACATTGTCCACGGTGAGGTAGCAGCGCTCCGTGTAGCCGGGGCAGGCCGCGGCCCAGATGCTGGCCCCGTCGGCGCCGACCTGTTGGGCGAAGCGCAGCCGCTCTTCGGCGCCGTTGTCGGATCGTAACCCGATCTTCATCGATTGTACTGGCTCCTCTCCCTTCGCCAGGCCTAGCGGGTCAGCCAGCCGCCGTCCACCGGCACGATGGCGCCGTACAGGTAATCCGCAGCAGCCGAGGCCAGGAACACGACCACCCCTTTCAGGTCCTCTGGCTCGCCCCAGCGCCCGGCCGGGATGCGACCCAGGATCGACTCGCTGCGCACCGGATCGGCGCGCAAGGGAGCGGTGTTGTCGGTGGCCATGTAGCCCGGCGCGATGGCGTTGACGTTGACCCGCTGGGCCGCCAGCTCGTTGGCCAGCGCCCGCGTCAGCCCGGCCACGCCGCTCTTGGCCGCCGTGTAGGACGGGACCAGGATGCCGCCCTGGAAGGACAACATCGAGGCGACGTTGATGATCTTGCCCCCGCCCTGGGCGACCATCACCCGGCCAGCGGCCTGCGACAAGAAAAAGAGGGCCTTGAGGTTGATCTGGATCACGTCGTCCCAGTAGGCCTCGCTGAACTCCAGGACCGGGGCGCGGCGGATGATGCCCGCATTGTTGACCAGGATGTCCAGCCGGCCCAGCTCGCCGGCCACCCGTTTCACCGTCTCGTCCAGGTCGGCCACGCTGCTGTCGCATAGATTGCAGCTCACCGCCAGAAAGCGCCGGCCCAAAGCCTCCACCCGGGTCAACGTCTCGTCGAGGGAAAGAATGTCCAGGCCGGCCACGTCGGCGCCGGCCTCGGCCAGGCCGACGGCCATCGCCTGTCCCAAGCCCCGGCCCGCGCCCGTGACCAGGGCCACTTGACCATCCAGCCGAAATTGTTCGAGTATGCCCATGTCAGTGCCCCAATTCTTTCAGCATCGGAACTGTGCGGCCCACCCAGCCCAGCGCCGGATCGTCCACCGTGGCCTGGGTGCGATGCTCGCCGGCCAGGAACCAGAGGTAATAGGTCGTATAACCCGGCGCGCTGACGACGGTGTGGTAGCCAAAGGGGGCCATCATGATGGTATTGTCCCGCACGGAAAAGTTCTCCTCTTCACCCTGGCTGTTGTAATAGTGGCACAGGCCAAAACCGTCGGGCGGGGCCACCTTGAAAAAATACATCTCTTCGTGGTAGGCCTCGCGGGGCAGGTCGTCCACCTCGTGGCGGTGGGGCGGGTAGGTGCTCCAGTTGCCGCTCGGAGTTAAGGTCTCGCCGACGATGAGCCGCCGGGCCGGCAGGTCGGGCTGGGCGATCTCGGTCAGGATTTGGTGAAAGCGCCGCGTAAAGTTGGCCGCGCCCCACACGCCGTTGGCCACCCGCTCCGGGCCGATGACATACGGCTCGGTTTGTAGATCACTCGGCGCACTGGTCAGGCCGATCTGGACCGGCCCCTCGGCGGTGATGGCATACTCGACGCCGGCAGGCAGGTAGACCGAGTGCGGCTTGCCGGCAAAGACGTTGGGCCACCCGCCGACCCTTTCGAAGCGCTGGCTGGCGACCTCAAAGGTTGCCTTACCGCCCAGGATCACGGCCAGCACCTCGCGGTCGCCGGTGCTGCCTGTGTACTGCTGCCCGGCGGGCAGCACCAGCAGGTCAAAACCCAGCAGTTTGCAGGGATTGTGGGGCAGGGCATTCCGCCCTGCTTTGGATGCCAACGATGCAAAGTATCTCATCCTTTTCTCCTTTTTCTAATCGAATATCAGGCGAGGAACCAGGCCCTCGCCCATGCCTTCGACGGCCACCGGTACACGCTGGCGGCTGAGGGCCACCCCCTCCACCTCGGCAAAGAATATCTCGCACAGGACATAGGCAATGCAGCCCGGCTCCAGGTGCCCACCGAACGCGCCGTCGGGCGTGGCGAGCGCCACGTGGATGTGCGGCTCGCCGTCCACCACCAGGCCGTTCATCGCCAGGATTTCGATGCCGCCGTAGCCCCGGCCAAAGGCGTTTTCGGTCGGGATGCGGTTGTGAGTCACCCAGTGGAGATGGTAGGCGGCCAGCGTGCCATAACCGCCCGCGACCACGGCCTGCCGGATTCCCGCTTCCCGGAGAAAGGTCCGCACCGATTCCAGCACATCCTCACCCGGATCCACGCGCAGGATGTGGAAACGGCCCAGGTCCAGCGAAGCAAACTCCATCAGGAAACCCTCCTTTCCAGCGTCAGGTTGGCCACGTTCAACCCCCGGACGTTCGAGCAACTGAACAGCGGCTCCTGCTGCACGACGCCGCTCACAGCCCGCAGGGTCAGGCCCTCTGCCTCCTGGCAGCGGATGCCCTCGACCGCGTTGAGGCGCAGATTCTCCAGGACGACGTTTTCGAGGGGCGATTCGGGCAGCCCACGAAGGGCGACAGCGACGCCCGCGCTCTCGCAGCTCACGTTCCTGACGTGGATGGAACGAAAGGTTGGCGGCGCGTCCGAGCGCGACGGGGCAGTGGACGAGCCGTAGAACATGTCCAGGACGATGGCCTCCTGGCGCAAGCCGGCCATCTGGAGGTTCTCGACGTACACATTTTCGACAAAACCACCCCGCCCGCGCATCGACTTGAGCCGGATGCCCTGGTCGCCGCCGGTGATGCGGCAGTCGTGGACGTACACGTTTCGCACTCCCCCCGACATGCCGCTGCCGATGGACACAGCGCCGTGGCCCTCGCTCATGGTGCAGCGGCGGATCACGATATTCTCACAGGGCCGATTCACGCGCCAGCCGTCCTCGTTCATGCCCGAGTTGATGGCCACACAATCGTCGCCGGTGTGGAACGTGCAGCCCTCAACGAGCACGTAACGGCACGAATCGGGGTTGAGGCCGTCGGTGTTCGGTCCCTCGCTGCAAACGGTGATGCCGCGCACCAGGACATTCTCGCAGTAGACGGGGTGGACCGTCCACATTGGCCCGTTCACAAACGTCACCCCTTCCACGAGCACATTGCGGCAGCCGACTGTCTGCAAGAATTGGGGGCGCAGCGCCGCCTCTTTGCTGCCAAAGATGCGCAGTGCGAGCGGTACGCCCTCCGCTTCGGCGTCGTAGAGCCGCTTGGCCGCCGCCTGTTGCAGCGTTTTCCAGTGCCACCAGGCCTGGCCCTGCCCGTCCAGGACGCCCTGCCCGCTGACGGCCACGTTTTCGCAGTCGCGGGCGTAGAGGAGGGGCGAATAGTTGTAACACTCGACGCCCTCCCAACGGGTGAAGACCAGCGGCAAATAGTCGGCGGGATGGGTGCTAAAACGCAGCTGCGCGCCTTGTTCCAGGTGCAGGTTGACGTGGCTGCGCAGGTGGATCGGCCCGGTCAGCCAGTCGCCAGCCGGGACGCGGACGACGCCCCCCCCCGCCTCGTGGCAGGCCCGAATGGCCTGCCGGAAGGCGTCCGTGTTGGACGTGAGCCCGTCGTCTCTCGCGCCAAAATCCCCAACATCCAGGAGGCGATCCGGGAACGACGGCGGCTCGACGGCTGGCATCTCAAAGGGCTTCAATGGTCCTCCATCTCTTCCATCTCGACGCTGGCCAGGATAAAGGCGCCAACCCCCTTGTGCTCGTTGGCGATCACCTTTTCGTTCACATAGTATTCGTAGGAACCGTCGCGGTAGGGCGTGCCCCCCAGGCCGGCGACGGCGCAAATGCCGGCGAGGTTC
This sequence comes from Chloroflexota bacterium, assembly GCA_049324835.1. Classification (GTDB taxonomy): domain Bacteria; phylum Chloroflexota; class Anaerolineae; order CAYNKW01; family CAYNKW01; genus JBMOMT01. Next base: position 23,835 of record JBMOMT010000072.1, read on the forward strand.
ACCAGCCCCAGTTCGTCCACCGTCACAAACTCGGTCAGGAGGCCGTCGTAGGCCCGCCGGGCCGCAGCCAGGTATTCTTCACCCAGGTAGCCCTGCCTCACGCCCTTGGCCAGGGCGTACACAAACATGCACGACGCCGAAGATTCCCGGTAGTTGCCCGGCCGGCCGGCCTGGTCGAGCACCTGGTACCACACCCCGCTGGCCGGGGCCTGAACGCGGATCACCGCCTGCACCGTCTCCCGCAAGATGGCGACAAGCCTGTCTCGCTGGGGGTGATCCGCCGGAAAATGATCCAGCACATCGAGGATGGCCATGACATACCAACCGATGGCCCGCCCCCAAAAGTGAGGAGAGCACCCGGTTTCCGGATCGGCCCAGCGCTGGCTGCGGCTTTCGTCCCAGGCGTGATAGAGCAGCCCGGTCTCGGCATCGCGGGCGTGTTCGGCGACGACGATGATCTGGCGCGCCACGTCGTCGAACCCTTCCGGCTCGTCGAAGCGCCTGGCGAACTCGGCGTAAAAGGGTGAGGCCATATAGATGCCGTCCAGCCACATCTGGTGGGGATAGATCAACTTGTGCCAAAAGCCACCGGCCTTGGTGCGCGGCTGGCCGCGCAGTTGTTCCCTCAGCAGAAATGCCGCCTGTTTGTAACGCTCGTCGCCGCTCGTCTCGTGCAGAAAGAACAACAGTTTGCCCTCGTTGATCTGGTCGAGGTTGTATTCCTCCAGGCGATAGGTGCGGATGCAACCGTCCGGGCCGACGAATTCGTCGATATTCCGTTCGATATAGTCATAGATTTCTGGCTCGCCCGCCTTGAGCCACACCTGTTTGAGAGCAAGCAGAGCCACGCCGGGTTCGTAGTGCCACCTCCTCGACAGCAGTGGGTGCCGTTTCATGATCGAGTCGGCCATGCGGACTGACCATGCCTGACTAGTCGTTCTTTTCACCCTGAATTCCCCACTCCCCAAAAGTCAGGCGCATTGCCCTGCACGGCCAGCAATGCCTCCAGGAAAAAATAGTCGCCGCAGATCAAGCAGGTTTCCACGCCCCAGCCCTTGTGGGCGTGATAGGTCCCCTCGCGCAGCAAGCCCTGGGCCTCGGGCCGGGTCTCGACGCAGTGGGCCACCAGGGTCTCCAGCAGCGACAGGGCCGTGCGACGAAACTCGGCCCGCTCCACGCCGTCCACCAGGCGGGCCAGCCGCAGCAGCCCGCCGGCAGCAATCGCCCCCGCCGAGCTGTCGCGGTAGTGCGGGGCGTCGTCGGGCAGGCGCAGATCCCAGGTGGGCACCCCGTCCGCGGGCAGCTCGGCCACGAAGCGGCGGGCAGCTCGCCGGGACGCATCCAGGAAACGCTGCTGCCCCGACCATTCCGCAGCGGCGGCGAAACCAAAGATGGCCCAGGCCTGCCCCCGCGCCCAGAGGGAAGCGTCGGCGTAACCCTGGTGGGTGCGCGGGCCGAGAGGCTCGCCCGACGCCTGGTCGAAGAAAAAAGTGTGGTAGGAAGCGCCGTCGGGGCGCAGCAAGTGCCGGCGGCTGGTCTCGGCGTGGGCCAGGGCTGCATCACGATACCGGCAGTCGCCCGTCTGTTCAGAGGCCCAAAACAGGAGCGGCAGGTTCATCAGCGTGTCAATGATCGCCCGGCCGCCTTCTAACACATCGCCAATCTCGCCCCAGGCCTGGATGTACCGCCCGGTGGGCCGATAGCGCTGCACCAATTCCAACGCCGCCCGCAGCGCCAACTGCCGCGCCCCTTCGTCGCCGGTCAACTGCCACTGAGCGCGGGCGCTGAGGGTGAACAGAAAGCCCAGGTCGTGGGTGAGGTGTATTCGCCTGTCCAGGCGTTGGCGAAAGGTCGAAAGCAAAGACTCGGCGTGTATCTTTAAATCGTCGTCGCCGGTGGCGGCATAGGCCAGCCACAGCAGTCCGGTCCAGAAACCGGCCAGCCAGTGGTTGTTTTCACCGAGTTGGTAGCGCGTTCCCTCGCCGACGACGGGGAACCGGTCCAAATCCTGGTGATGGCGCTGGATTCGAGCCAGCGAGTTTTCCAGAGCAAGGCGTAGAGCGGGAGACATCATGGGCGGTCAATCGTAGTCGATGCCGGCCAGGCTCAACTCGTCGGCCCGGTGACAGGCAACCCAGTGATCGTCGCTCAGTTCGCGCCAGGCGGGGTTCTCGACCTGGCACACCTCCTGCGCGTACTGGCAACGGGGATGGAACTTGCAGCCTGGGGGCGGATCGGCCGGGCTGGGCACGTCGCCGGGCAGGACAATCCGCTGGGTGACGTGGTCTGGATCGGTGCGCGGCACAGCCGACAGCAGGGCCTCGGTGTAGGGATGCAGCGGGTTGCAGTAGAGTTCGTCCGCCCGGGCCAGCTCGACCAGGTTGCCCAGGTACATGACCGCCACCCGGTCGCTGATGTGCTCGACCACCGACAGATCGTGGGCGATAAAGAGATAGGTCAGGCCGAACTCGTGTTGCAGGTCTTCCAGCAAGTTGAGGGTCTGGGCCTGGATCGAGACGTCGAGGGCCGAGACCGGTTCATCGCAGACGATGAGTTTGGGGCGCAGCGCCAGGGCGCGGGCGATGCCAATGCGTTGCCGCTGCCCGCCGCTAAAGGCGTAGGGATAGCGGCTCATGTGTTGCGCCTGCAGCCCCACCGCCTCCAGCAAGTGCCGGACCTGGGCCTTGAGATCAGCTCCTTTGGTTATGCCATTGACGACCAGCGGCTCGGCGATGATGTCCATCACCGTCATGCGCGGATTGAGCGACGAAAAGGGGTCCTGGAAGATGATCTGCATCTGCCGGCGGAAGGGGGCCAACTCTTTTTTGCGCAGTTTCAGCAAGTTGACCATTTCCCCGTTCTGGAGGAACAGAACCTCGCCCGCCGTCGGCTCGTAGGCGCGTAGGATGCAGCGCCCGGCCGTCGTCTTGCCGCAGCCCGATTCACCCACCAGTCCCAGGGTTTCTCCCTCCCGGATGAAAAAACTCACCCCGTCGACGGCGCGCACGTGGCCGACCACCTTGCGGAAAAAGCCCTGTTGGATCGGAAAGTGCATTTTCAGGTTGCGGACTTCCAGGAGTACGTTTTCTGCCATTTCGTCAGTCCTTACATCTGCAAATGATCAGCGGCGACCCGTGAGATTCTAGTCAAGCGATTATTCATCAGCGGTCAAACCACATGCTAACTGCATATTTGTTCATTTGCCCACTTCACTGGTAAAGCGTGCAGCGCACCTGGTGGCGGGCTTCCACGGCGAGGAGCGCCACCTCCTCCATACAAGCCGGCTTTTTGGGCGCGGGGCAGCGCGGATAAAAGGCGCAGCCCGAGGGCACCGAGTAGGGATCGGGCACGCTGCCCGGAATCGGCGTCAGGCGGGCCTTCACCCGGCGGCCCAGGTGCGGGATGGAGCGCATCAGGCCCACGGTGTAGGGATGGAGCGGCCGGTGGAAAATGGTGCGTGCATCGCCGGTCTCGACGATTTTGCCCATGTACATCACTGCCACGCGGCTGCACACTTCGGCCACCACGCCCAGATTGTGGGTGATCATCAGGATCGACATGCCGAACTCGTCCTGGAGATGTTTCATCAGCTCGATGATCTGGGCCTGGATGGTCACATCCAGGGCCGTGGTCGGCTCGTCGGCGATGAGCAGCGCCGGGTTGCAGGACAGGGCCATGGCGATCATGGCCCGCTGCCGCATCCCCCCGGAAAACTGGTGCGGATACTCGTCGAAACGCTGCTGAGGTAGAGCGATGCCCACCGCTTCCAGCATCTTGATGGCCCGCTCCCTGGCGTCCTCTTTGCCGCAGCACTGGTGCAGTTCGACGGCTTCGGCAACCTGGCTGCCGACGGTGTGCACCGGCGAGAGGGAGGTGAGCGGCTCTTGGAAGATCATGGCGATCTCGTTGCCACGAATGCTGCGGATCAGGTCGCCGTTGGGGTCCACGGTGGTCAGGTCGACGGGCGGCTCGCCGGTCCCCCGGTCGAACAGGATCTTGCCCTGGACGATGCGGCTCGTCTTGGGCAGCAGGCGGAGGATCGAAAAAGCAGTGACGCTTTTGCCACAGCCCGACTCGCCGACCAGGCCCAGGGCCTCGCCAGGACGGACCTCGAACGACATGCCATCCACCGCCCGGACCGTGCCATCCAGCGTGCGGAAATAGGTCTTCAGATCTTCGATCTGGACGATAAAGGGCTGATGTTGGGTCTCGGTTGCTGGTTTCATCTTGCACCCCCTAGACCGTGTAGGGATCGACGGCATCCCGCAGGCCATCACCCAGGTAGCTGAAAGCCAGGATGCAGATGGCGACCGCTATCGCCGGGGTGAACACCCAGGGGTACAGCGCCAGGGATTGGTAATTCTGGGATTCCTGGATGAGTACACCCCAACTGGTCGCCGGTGGGCGCAGCCCCAGGCCCAGGTAGCTCAGCGCTGTCTCGGCCAGGATCATGGCCGGCATGGCCAGCGTGGACACGACGATGATCTGGCCCAGGGTGGCCGGCACCAGGTGTTTAAAAATGACCCAGCGATCCTTCGCCCCGGCCAGTTTAGCGGCCAGGACAAAATCCTGGCCGCGCAGGGCCAACACCTGGCCGCGCAGTTGGCGGGCCAGCCAGGTCCACTGGGTCAATGACAGGATGATGCTGATGGCAAAGTAGGTCTGGGTGATCGACCACTCCAATGGGATGGCCGCCGACAGGGCCATCCACAGGGGCACGTTGGGGATGGCGCGGATCAACTCGATCAAGCGCTGGATGATCTCGTCGACTCCACCGCCATAGTAGCCCGAGGTGATGCCCAGCACGGTGCCCAGGATCAGGCTCAAGACCACCCCTACCAGGCCGATGGTCAGCGAGAGACGGCTGCCGTACAGAATGCGGGAGAACATGTCGCGCCCTTGCCGGTCGGTGCCCAGGAGGGATACCGGCATATCCCCGTCCGCGCCAAAGAGGTGCAGGTCGGTGGAGAACAACCCCAAAACGTCGTAAGGCTCGCCGCGAACAAAAAATCGGATGAGCGTCTTTTCACCCGTCGGGTCGTACCTTTTTCGCAGATTCTCGTCGAACTTGGCCTCGTAGGCATAGACGTAGGGCTGGAGCTTACCCTCGTCGAACAGGTGGATCATCTGCGGTGGCATGTAGATGTGTTTGGTGAAACGCCCGCTCTCGGTATAGGGCGCCAGAAAGGGGGCAAAGAGCGCGGTCAGGTAAAACAAGACAATGACAACGCCGCCAGCCACGGCCACTCTGTTGCGGACGAACTTGCGCCACATCAGGCGCCACTGCGAGGCGCCGTAGATGGCTTCCAGGGACTTGCCTTTCTTCGGCGTGGCCACCTGTTCTGCGTCCGGGCTGGCCGCATCGACTATCTCCTCGTAGAGCCCGAACAGCTCCTGAGATCGGTTCGTCAAATCGTCCATAGGGTGTCTTCCTTCCGGCCCGCCTTAGCTGTACACGATTCTTGGATCGGCGATAGCCAGGACAATGTCGGCGAGCAGATTCGAAAGCAACAGCATCAGCACCATGATGAGCAGGATCGTCCCCGACAGATACATATCCTGGGTCAACAAGCCGTGCAAATAGATCGGACCCAGGGTGGGCAACATCATGACAATGCCCACCAGCGATGACTGGTTGATGACTTTGGGGATCTCCAGGGCCATGACGCTGATCATCGGGTTGATGGCCAGCCGCACGGCATATTTGTTGATCACCTTCCGCTCCGCAAGCCCCTTGGCCCGCGCCGTGGTGATGTGCTGCTGGCTCAGAACGTCCAGCATGTTGCTACGCATGATGCGCTGCAATTGCGCCGTGCTCGATAGGCCGAGGATGACCACAGCGGGTAGCAGGTGGATGAGGTAATCCTTGACTTTTTCCAGGCTAAAGGGCGCATTCTGCATCTCGCGCGATACGAGACCTCCCACGTCTACGTGCAAAACGGCGATGCCCAGAAACATCCACAGCAGCGCCAGGAGAAAGCCCGGCAGGCACAGCCCAAGAAAGCCCAGCGCCGACAGCGCATGGTCGCCAATCGAATACTGGTGCGTGGCCGAATAGATACCAATCGGGATGGAGACGGCCACCATAAAGACCAACGATAGAAGTCCAATGTAGAGGGTGAAAGCGAGCTTGTTAGCCACCACGTTCCACACCGGGGCGTTGTAGGACAGCGACCAGCCGAAATCCAGCTTGGGCCAGCCCTTGATCCATTTCCAATACTGGACGTAGAGAGGCTGATCCAGGCCATAGATCTCTTGCAGCTTTTGGATGGTTTCCTTGTTTTGGCCGCCGCCGGTGGCAGCGACCTCGGCCTGGAGCGTGGTGAAAAAATCGCCCGGCGGCAACTGGATAATGATAAAGGTGATGATAGAGATAAGAACAAGAGTCGGGATCATGGCCAATAGACGTCTTAGAATATAAGCTAACATCTCCTACTCCTTTGTACCCTACGCCCGTCTATCGCCCGCCTCACGTCCCCCCCAGGCGTTCCGTCCTCCTGAGCGGAGCAAAGGATCTCCACTCCGCCCAGAGTGATACAGTGACAGGTTTCGTGGGAGGAGCCCGCGCAAAAAACTCTGCGCAGGCCCCTCCGGGTTGCTTGTGCTAGTGCGGGTCCATCCAGTAGTGGCTGGGGTCCTGGGTGCCGGGTGTCATGATGATCCAGTCGGAGGTGTGGTCCTCGCCGACGTTGTGGAAATAGTTCTTGACAACGACGGGGCCGGGCGACTCGCCGCAGGTCTGGATGACGTTGAGGTTCGTCGTGGTCAGGCGCACCATCTCTTTGCCGATCTTGAGCTGCTCAGCCGGATCGACGGTGGCCCGATACTGGTCATAGAGGTCCATCATCTTTTTCAGCTCGGCGTTCGGCGCTTCGCCTTCCTTGCCGGCAGTCTTGTACCAGATGCCAAAGGCCGGTGCCATCCACGATCGCTCGTCAAACGGCATTTGGTAGATGGGGTCGACCATGGGCACCAGGCCTCGGTCGGTGGTCCACACGCCGATCATGACCTCGTTGGCGCAGGCCTTGGGCCAGTAGACGTCGCGGCTCATGGTCTCCACCCGGGTGTCGAGACCGACGGCCCGCCACCACTCGGCCACCAGTTCGACGCCGTCGTACTGGGAGCCGGAGGTGTAGGAGGTCTCGATGACGAGCTGGAGCGGCGAACCGTCGGCAAAGGTGCGTTTGCCATCGGCGCCCACCGGCAGCCCGATCTCGTCCAGCAGCGACATGGCCAGGGTCGGGTCATACTCGCCATAGATGTTGGCAATGTCGGGCTGGTAGAGGGCCGAGTCCTTGACGACGCTGATCGTCTGCGGCACAGCCTGGCCCAGGAAGAGAATCTCGTTGATGGTGTCGCGGTCGATGGCCTGCGACAGGGCCTGGCGGAATGTAAAGTTTTGCAACAGCTCGCGGTAGGCCGGATCGCTGTAACTCTGGTTGGGGAAGAAAGTCAGGCCGGAGGCCTGGGCCTGGGGCCAGAGGAACATGTGATAGTCGCCCGCTTCGGCCTGCTCCTGGTAGACCGGGTACTGGGAAAGCTGGATGCCCCGGTGCTGCATGTCGATCTTGCCGGCCAGGGCCAGGGTGTTGATGGCCGTGTTGTCCTCGACCAGGTAAAAGTAAACCTGGTCGATGTAGGGCAGTTGGTTGCCCTCCACGTCCACCTTCCAGTAGTAGGGGTTGCGGGTGGCGACCATGTGATCCCCGCCCTCTTGCCACTCGGTGATCCGCCAGGGAGTCATCGCCGGGCGCTCTGGGTTATATTCCCAGGCCTTGGCCTCAAAGTCCTGATAGGTGGCATTCGAGTTGTATTTGGGATGGAATTCCTCCAGGTAGTGCCGGGGGGCAAAGAAGCCAAAACGCTCAAAGCCCAGCGGCCACTGGTTGCCGTGGAAGGCCAGGCCCACCGTCTCGGCCAGGCCGTTCGGCCCGGTAAATTTGAGCGTGATGGTGGTGTCGTCGATCTTTTCCAACGTCATCGGCTCGCCGCCGACCACCCACTCGGCGTGGGGGGCCGGCGTGATGTTGGTATCGTTTTCGATATCATCCCACCAAAACGTGATGTCGTCCACGGTAAAGGGTGCGCCATCGGACCACTTGAGTCCCTGGCGCAGGTAGAGGGTCAGTTCCTTGCCGTCGGCAGACCACTCCCACCTTTCGGCCAGGCCCGGCTGAACCGAATCTTTGGGGTCGCGCGGCCAGCGCAGCACGGGTTCGTAGACGATGCGCCCGTAGCAGTGAAAGTCGTTGATGCCCCGCCAGCCACGGTACCAGGTGCCGCCGTATTGGCCCACTGACTTGACGGGCAGGACCATCAACGGATTCTCGGGCAGGCGCTCTTCCACCGACGGCAACTCGCCCTTGGCCACCATCTCGGCCAACTGCGGCGCCTCGCTGTACTTGGAAGGCAGTTCCGGGGTCACTTCGACAACCTTTTCGACCTCTTTGGTCACAACCTTTTCGACTTCTTTGGTCACAACCTTTTCGACCACCTGGGGCTCCGGGGTGCTACAGGCCGAAAGAGTCACAGCGAGCACCAGGATGACGCCGACGGCGGCGCGCCACGCAGTTTTCGTCTTGGAGTCGAACATTTTTTCCTCCCTTTCATAAAATCATTTGATACAATCAGCCCTGTGAGGAGCTTGTCTCTTCACAGGCTCGGGATGCAGGTCTGGTTTCCTTCCGAGTCGGGGTAAAAGCGAACCAGCCCCCACCTTTGCACAACAGATCGGTTGCTTGTCTTACAGCACTCCCTCCTTTCTGCTCTCCTGCTTCAGTTTGTCAAGTCTTATCCATGCTTTGCCGAACCCAAAAGCTTGGCAAGTGTCGATAGCCAGAGTGACTAGGGCGCGCTGGCACGAACGATCAACTCTGTCTGGAGCACGATCTCTTGACATGCTTCCGTACAGCCATCGATCCGATCTAACAACAGTTGCATCGCCTGTGCCCCCAACTCGTGTCTCGGCACACGACATGTCGTCAGGGCCGGTGTCACAAGGGCCGCCAGGGGAATATCGTCGAATCCGACGATGGCCAGGTCTTCCGGCACATGGCGGCCCAACTCCACACAGGCCAACAGGGCACCGACGGCCACCAGGTCGTTGTAGCAGAACAGGGCCGTCACCTCCGGGTGATCGGAGAGCAGGGCCAGGGCCGTCACCTTGCCACCTTCTACCTGGGATGAACAGGACCGATCCCAGGCCGGGGTGTATGGGATTCCCGCAGCAGCGAGCGCAGCACGATAGCCCACAGATCGCTGTTGGCCACTGTAGGAAGTCAAGGGTCCTGCCAAAAGGCCCACAGCTCTGTGTCCCGTCTGTACCAGGTGCTCAGTGGCTACGCGGGCGCCCTCTTGGTCGGCCAGCCGGATCACGCCACCGGCTGCTGCAAGCCAACGGTTGACCAGTACCACTGCCGGATGATGTTTCAGCGCGGCACACAACTCATCGTCGGGGAGTCGTGAACTGCACAGCACCAGGCCATCGACGCGTTTTTTCTCCAACGCTTCCAGGATGACGAGCTCATTTTGTGGGCTCTCGTCTGTGTTGCACACAAAGACGTTGTGGTTCGCTGCGGATGCCCGGTCTTCGGCGCCACGGGCAACCTCGGAGAAGAAGGGATTGGCAATGTCGGGCACGACCAACCCAAGGGTACCGGTGCGCTGGGTGGCCAGCCCGCGGGCGATGCTGCTGGGGCAATATCCCAATCGCTCGATGACGTCCAGAACGCGCTGGCGAGTGGAAGGGCTGATCTCCCCTTTGTCGTTGATCACCCGCGAGACGGTCATCCTCGACACCCCTGCCTCACGCGCCACATCCGATATGGTCACACGATCAGCCACTGGCCACCCTTTCTCGATTCGTGAGCGCTCACGTGAGCGATAACAACACTGTAACACACGGTCATTGGACTTTGGCGCACAATCCTTGGACAAAACCGTCCTGTAACTGCTCGGCCTGTCATTCCTTCGGCGAGCTCAGCACAGGTCTGGGTGAAACAAAGAATCCCACGTTGTGGGAAACGAAACTCTGCGCTTCGTTCAGGGTGATATGGAAAGCGTCCAACCTCACAGAGGCTGAAATCCTTGACATAGGAAATTCTGTAACTGCTCACCCTCTCGCAGGCTCTTGGGGCGCGGCATTGCCGTGCCCCTAAAGTCTCTGCGCCCTCTGCGTCTCTGGGGTGAGACAAACTTGTCGGTTTGAGGCAAAGCTTTGTTAGGCAGTTACGCGCACACTATGAAAGGATCTCGCACTCTTGAAATGGGACAGGTGTTTGAAACATGGAGGGGAAAAAGGCCGAGTTTTCCAGAATTTATGGGTCACGGCTGTGAGGCAAAGAGCGTTTTTCTATTTCGACTGTTCGCGGCAGGCAGTGGGTGATTGACCCGTCACCTTGCGAAACACCCGGCTAAAGTAGGCCGGGTCTTTGAATCCAACCTGCCGGGCGACCGTCGCGATGTCGTCGTTCGTATGGCGCAATCGCTCCATGGCTTGCAAGGTGCGGTAGCGATTCAAGTACTCCCAGGGTGAAATGCCCAGTTCCTGACGAAATACGCGGCTGAGGTAATCGTCACTGACGTCGACCGCAGTGGCAATCTCCCAGCGGGAGAGAGAGCGATTGTAGTTCCGATGAAAATAGGCGACGGCCCGCTTGACCAGGGCACTGGTGTGTTGTGGCAGCGCATCCGTGCCGAACAGGATCCGGTGCAGAGACGCCACCAATTCAGCTGTGGATAGCATGCCTTTGCTTTGCAATGTGACCAACGCGTGCTGTTCGATGCGCTTGATGTCATCCAGAGCAAGTACCCGATTGCTCAGGATCAGGACAGGCACCCGCCGCGTCGGACCGTTATGGCGCATCCAATCCAGCACGTCAAAGCCATCCATCTCTGGCATCAAAAGATCCAGGATCACCAGGCTGGGTGTCATCTCTGCCATATGCGCCACGGCAGCAGCGCCGTCAGCGGCAGTGCAGATGGCATACCCAGGGCATCCCCTGGTCACTATTTCCCGGTAAAGAGCGAGTATCTGGGGATCGTCATCCACGACGAGGATCGGACCAGCATCTGCGGAGGGACAAATGCTATTGATGGCCTCCATCAAGGTGTCACCATTCATCGGCTTGACAACAAAGTTGGTCATGCCGATGCTCAGGTGCGTCTGTTTGCCCGATCCCTGACCATACAGGATAAAGGGCGCCTGGCACAGCCGGGGATGATTCCGTAGCCGCCGGATGACCTGCCAGTCGCCGGGATTGGCATCGGCCAGATCCCACGCCAGAGCCACCGGCCGCCCGTTCTGCATGATCGCATCCAGGTCGTCGCCCGATTGAAGGCACTGCATTGCCAGTCCCTGGCGTTGACTGAACTCGACGATCTCGACTGCCGGTTGTCGGCGGGACGAGATCAGGAGCAAAACGGGCTGGACCGCCGCACAGCGATCGCCCGGCCGATCGTTCAAGGTAGGTAGCGGCAAGTAGACGTGAAATGTGCTGCCCTGCCCCGGCTGGCTTTCCAACTCCATGACCCCCCGGTGCAGAGCCACCAATCGACGGGTGATGGACAGGCCCAACCCTGCTCCTTGCAGCCTTCGGTTTGTATGATCGGCTGTGATGAAAGGCTCAAAGATGCGCTCCTGCATGTCCGGCGCAATACCGGGCCCCGTGTCCTGCACCCAGATGTGCAAATGCAAAGGTGTTACTGCGGCTCCCAGTAAAACCTGGCCCTGCTCGACGAACTTGGCAGCATTGCTCAGCAGGTTGAGCAGAATCTGACGCAGTCGTACCGGATCGGCTCGTATCGTCGGCAATCGATTGGGCAGGCACAGGTGCCAGGTGACGTTGCTGCGAGATGCAGTGGCTGCCATACTGTGAAAGGCGTCTTCCAACAACGATCCAGGGTCCAAGAACTCCAGGTACAGGTCGAGTTCGCCGATCTCGGCCCGTGAGAGGTCCAGCAGGTCATTGATGACCCGCAGTTGATGCTCGGCACTGTGATGAATGTGTGCCAGTTCCTTCAGCAATTCCTCAGGCAAGGCCGTTCCATGAAGGGTAGGCGTACTCAATACCTCCCGTGTGCAACCGATGATCACGTTCAGGGGGGTGCGCAGTTCGTGGCTTACGTTGGCCAGCAAGCGCGTCTTGAGCCGGTCCGCTTTCTCGGCGGCCGCCTGGGCCTGGCGTGTTTCGTCCAACAGCAGCGCTCCCTTTAAAGAACTGCTGATCTGCCCACGCAGCACCTCATAGATCGTCCCATCCTTGGGTCCGACCTCAAACAGGGCGAACCCAAGCGGCTCTTCACGGAAATAAAGCGGTTCGACCACCCAACTGTAGGGCCTGCCGGGTCGATGGAGGTCTGAAATGTCGACAGGCGCCAGTTGATCGGAAGGGAAGCTGCGCTCATCTGGCTTCCACTCGATGCGTCCCCGCGCATCGCAGCCCAGGATCGACCGCGACCGCCCGGTGGGGTTTTGCGGGTCCTCGTACAACGACAGGTAACAACACTCGATTCCCAATCTGGGCAGGTCGCGAGCCAGCACATCCACCAGTTCTGTCACGTCAAAGGCGGTGACCAGGGCCTGGCTGATCTGTCGCAAGGCTTTAGACTGGTGGGACTGCTGGACCATCTGGTGGCCTCTGGCTCGTAGCGCCGCCTCTCCGACCAGCACTCGTGCCTGGCTCCACAGGTTTTCGGCCCGGCGAAGGGTTTTGCCATCGGCATCGCCGCAGCAGGGCAGCACGGCGCGGCGCAGAGCCGATAACACGTCCTGCCAGTCCTGTACGGGGGCATCGGCCAACATGGTCTGGCGCAGCACGAGATCCAATTGCTGCAAAAAGGCGTTCTCTGCTGCCGGGTCGCTCACCAGACTGTCGGCGAAGGAGTCCAGCAATTGAGCGGCCCATTTGGCAGCCAGTCCTTTGGCAACCGCTTCTCCCGCCTGCTCCAGGGCCTCCAGAATGTGCCCTCGCCGGGTGGCAAGGGCGTTCGCCAGGGTACTTGGCGCCAGCTCAAGCGTTGGATCGGCGGCGGCCCGGACCAACGAGGGGAGTTGGCAACCACACGAGCGGCGTATCTTTAATTTAGCCGGCAGCACCACCTGATCCGGCACCGACGCGCCTGTCAGCAGGGCCAGCAGCATCTCGACCGCTCTCCGGCCCTGTTCGTAGAACGGCAATCGTACCGAGGTCAGCGGTGGCGTGACAAATCGGCTCTCAAGAACATCGTTGAACCCTACCAGGGCAACTGACTCGGGAACCTTGATGCCGCGCGTTTGCAGTTCTGCCAGAGCACCCAGGGCCGGCAGATCGCTGACCGTCACCACTGCCTCAAAGTCGAGTTGAGGGCGCAGATTCCGCTCATCGAGAAGCAGACGTATGCCTTCAACACCCGTGGTCAGACCAAACTCGGCGGCGGTGGTAACGAGACGGGGATCAAAGGGGATGCCGTAGCCTGCCAGAGCATCGGCATAGGCCCGGTATCGTTCCTGGGCATAATAGTGGCCCTCAGGCCCGCGGATAAACGCCAGACGGCGGCAGCCGTGAACCTCGACCAGGTGGGCGATCAGACCGCGCATGCCCTGGTAGCTGTCGATCAATACCGATGGAATGTTTTCCATCGGCAGCGTGATGCTGACCATCGGCAGAGGGTGGTAGCGACGGAAAAAACTCTGCAGTTGATCGCGCTCAGGGGAACCGCTCAGTGAGGAGGCCCAACTGATCAGGCCATGCACAGTCCGGGTGTTCACCAGATCGTAGACGATATTGGCTGGCGAGGAGCCATCCACGGCGTCACGCAAAGTCTCCCCGACAAATGCGATCAGGTTGACGTTTTGCTCCTGCGCCGCATCCAATATGCCAGTCCACAATGCCTGGCTGACAGCATCACCGATACGAGGAGTCAGATAGCCGATGGTAAGACGGGAGTGGTTCAACTCGACATGGTGATCGTCCGATGCTGCGAGAATTTCAGCTTCCTTCATGGCCCTTGCTTCGCGTTCCAAAGCTGCGCCACACATCTGTCAGTCCTTTTTGCACCTGAAAGGCTCTCGGCCGCCGATCTTGTCGGCAGGACGATCTGGTGAGCGGTAGTATAGCATAGGTGAGTAGCACGGTCAAGGCAGTTTTTCATCCAGGGCAGGGCAATCGCATCTTACTCCTGCGTGACAAAAACTCTTTTGAGACGGCGCAATGAGTGCCTGAAGGCGCCACAAGGGCTTCGTTTCTGTCATTCTGAGTGACCAAAGGGAACGAAGAATCTCGCCATAGTGGAACGAGAGCCTTGCTTCGCTCAGGGTGACATTTTTTGAATCCTGGTGCGATTGCCCTGTTTTTTCATCAGAGATGGACCCATTACATTCTCGCCGAGATAACAAGATAACCATATCACATCGGTTCCGGCGGTATGTGGTGAGCGTCGTGCGGACCCTGTGGGGCACGTGGGGTGTGGCCTGCGAGTGGAGCCGAATCGGGGAGCAGACCCCTCGTGTCATGGGCGGCGCTGTGTTTTTGGCCCCCCATGCTCCTGCGGCGCTTCCCCCTGCCCATTCGCCAGAGCCTGTCCCGAGCTTGTCGAGGGACTCAGGGCAGGCCTGGGCTCCACCGGCCTCTTGACGGATGACGCCGGAGAGCCTGTACCGGGCAGCGTGGCCCGTCACCTGCCCTACGGGGAGACCCGCACCACACCCACCCCCAGGCCGGAGCCGACACCCACGTCCAGTAACCCCAACCAGCAATGCCCGGCCACCCGGACGACGTGACCCGCGAGATCGCCCAGCTTGCCCGTCGCCTGCTCGATGAGGGCAAAGTCGAGGACCCCAACCAGATCGCCTTTCTCTTTCCCAGCCTCAAGTATCGCGGCGCCATGTTGGATTCGGTGGCGGCGTCAAACGGACGGCCTTCGTAGAGGCGGTCCGTGAGGGTGAGGGAATGGTGTTGATGATGATACCGCCGCAGGCAGACAAGACCTGTCGGGTTTCGAAAACCCGACAGGTCTGAAGAAAGCACAGCGCCGCCCACCGAATCGCGGGCGGCGCTGCAGTGACACCTGCTACCGAGGCAGATCTTGCTTGCGCCGTGGTTCACCTG
>JBMOMT010000073.1:0-37136 GCA_049324835.1 Chloroflexota bacterium
TCTTCGAGAACCAGCCGCGCTTTGAATTCGGGTGTAAACGTCCGTCGATTGACCATTGGTGATTCCCCTTTCTTGGACTGATTGTACTTGAACTTTCACAGGTGTCCAATTCGGGGGGACCACTACACCGCTTCCTCAGCGCCGATACCATCATCCCCAACCCGGCGGCGCCGCAATCGTTCAACAGGTACAGCTATGTTCTGGGGAATCCGCTCAAATACACCGACCCCACAGGGCATTACGCCGCTCTTGAAGACAATGACTACAGCCTCGACGATTGCCTGAATAATGGTGGCTGCATCTACCCAGAAGGCCATGAAAGGACTGGACACATCATCGTGTGGGATGAGGCGGAAAAAGCACGAAGGAACCAGATAGATACCATCGAACAGGAGATAGCATTTGGTATCGTAGATACATGGTGGAAACATGTCTCTCATACAGAACACGGTGGAACGATGGGCTATGGTGTGGGTGGCGACTTTGGTATCCCTGCCGTAGCCGGAACACTTTCGATAGGGATAATCTATATGGATGCTGATGGCAACGTCGCATTGTTCACTATGGAGCCTGGATTCATGGGTATGACAGGCTTTTCAACTGGTATTGAAGCGTGGATTCAGATCACGAATGCTCCGAATATTCAGGAGCTTTTTGGAAACACCGATGTATTCTTAGGCGGCTCATTTGCTATAGGGCAGGGCGCTGGAGCAGACATCATTGCTGCAGGCGAGTCGGCATCTGGAGGTCATCAGATATTTGGGGTGGAGTTAAAGGCAGTCCTGTTAGGCGTTGCAGGTGGCATTGTTCCTTGGCCTCCAATAGAAATCCATGGGGGCATGGAGGGATCCACTCAACCATGGAAACTCTTCAACATCTATGACCTGTTGAATCTTCCTCGTCCGAGCCAGCGATGACGGTTATCCAGAGAACTTTTCCAAGAGAGGTGCATCATGATTACAAATAATAATCCATATGAAGTAGCAATGATTGTAATCACTATCGCTTTTTTCTTCTCTGCCGGTTTGGTTTTGGCATTGCATCCTCGCGCTGGCGTGAAACTGCTTGGTCGAATTCTACGCTTATATAGACGAACGATTGGAGTGTCTGATGAGCACCTTGAGGGAATGATGCTTCCTGGCACCAGAGAGTTGTTTAGAGGGAATCTTGCGCAGTTTCTTCAAGATTCGCAAGAAAATCCTGACAAGTATCAGGCACTCATTTCCTATGTTCGTGCAGTTGGCATCCTCATATCTGGAGTGATTGCTGCTGGTCTCGTTCTCGTTTTACTGCTTTCTGTACTTGCGTGGTTATCTCCTTTTATACCGCCTTAAATTTGCCCCAAAGAGACACTGCGGTACTCGCGCGCATTTCTCTGTTTACCTCTGCCTCCATCGCTATTACCATCACCGCCCCGGCGCGCAGCGGCGTGGTCACCGTCACACCGGCCCTAAACCCTGGTAGGCACCTTGTAGGTCAGGGTCGCCAGCCCGGCCTGCAACCGGCGGCTGCCCACGGTTGGCATCGGCAACGCCTGGCGCTCCCGCGGCTGGATTTGTGGAGACCGAAGCCCTGTGCTATAATCTCAGCCAATCAAGCAGGGGAGGAAAAGCCGATGATGAAAGAAGCAATTGTCACCTATCCCCAGGGAATGCCCCAAATCCTGAAAATGTCCGATGTCGAGTTTGCCGAGGAACTGCGTTTCCTGGCGGCGGCCAAGCTGTACGAATTGGGCCGTCTTTCTTCCGGCAAGGCCGCTCAACTGGCTGGCATGGCGCGGGTGGAGTTCCTTCGCGCCCTGGCGCCAATCGGCGTGCCGGCCATCAACCTGCGCGATGAGGAGGTTGAGGCCGAGATTCGAGCTGCCAGGGAGATGTCCGAGTGACCATCTGGGTGGTAGATACCAGCCCGTTGATCTTTCTGAGCAAGCTGGGATATCTGGACCTGTTGAGAAAGAGTGCCGATGTGGTCTACGTGCCCCGGGCCGTGCTGGACGAGATTCAAATCAAACCAGACGATGCCACCCAGGCCATCGAGGAAGCCAGGCGTTCGTGGCTGTCGGTGCAAGCGGTGGGCAACCAGAGTGCCGTCGAGATTCTGCTGGCCGACCTCGACCGGGGCGAAGCAGAGGCCATTGTCCTGGCGAGAGAAATCGGCGCAGACAGGTTGGTGATGGACGACCTGGATGCGCGTCGGTTTGCCCGGCGCGTGGGACTGGAGGTGATAGGTACGATGGGCCTGCTGCTGGCAGCTCGTTTGCGGGGAGAAATTCGCTCAGTTCGGGAGGAGATCGAGCAGCTTCGAGAGTATGGCTTCCGTGTGGCACCGGCTCTGGTGCGGGTGATTTTGGAAGAGGCGAGAGAGTAGAAACGTCGTCTTATCAGAAAGTCATTTTTGGATAGAAGGTCGCTCGTGACACACTCATGAGCGACCTTTGACTTTACCCTTCGTCAGAGCCTGTCCCGAGCTTGTCGAGGGACTCAGGGCAGACCTGGGCAGCACCAGCCTGGCGACAACGGCCGCCGGTGCAGTGCACTCGCGGCAAGGGTATTACCCCTACGGCGAGGCACGCTACACGGCCGGCGAACTCCCCACCGACCACGGCTTTACCGGCCACAAGCACGAAGACGCCCTGGGCCTGATTTTCATGCAGGCGCGGTATTACGACCCCGCCCTGGGCTGCTTCCTCAGCGCCGACCCCCAGCCCCCCGTGCCGGGGGGCTGTCCCCCTGCAAGGGGGACTGGGGGGTGCCGGACCCGGCCAACCCGCAGCGCGGCCGCTCAGACCCGGCGCGGCGGCTAACTCCTGGCCATCGATGGCGCTGCCCAGGGTCAGCTGGTCGCTGGCCAGGGTCTGGAAGAGCCGACCGCTTTCCGCCATACCCTTGTCCAACCATGGGAGGCGCACATAGGACGGCAACTGACAGGATGCCAGAATGTCTGGGACGGTAGCCCCACTCGTGCTTTTGACCAGACCGCCGAGTTGTGTTACAATACACTTGTTCAACAGGCCCAATGAGATCGATTGCGCCCGTACCTCAAGTGGATAGAGGAGCGGTCTACGAAACCGAATGCTGCAGGTTCAAGTCCTGCCGGGCGCGCCTGGATGATGTTATCGTTTCGAGACACAGCGGCAGCCCACATAACCCATGCGATCCAATCCACAAGGCCACAGGCAGTCACCTGTGGCCTTGGGCTTTTTGCTGCACAGAAAAACCGGGAAGGCTGGGGCTCAATCCGTCAGCCGGGCCAGCAGGGCCTGGTTTCCTTGATGGATCTGTTGTTTGACTGCCTCCCAGATCTCGGCCTGGCCACAGGGGTAAATGGATCGATTGTGCAGCAGCGGATCGGCATCGGGTGGCAAAAAACCCGCATCGACCGCTGCCTGCCACTCGCTCGTGCCCGGAATCGGGGAAAATTGAGCCGTCCGCACCTGTATGCCCAACCGATGGGCAAATTCAACCGTGGCCCGCACTGTCTCCACACGCTGCCCGGGCCGCCCAATCAGCACATAGGCCGCCACCTCGCGGGCAGTGAACCCCACCTCAAACAGGGTTTGCACCGCACGCGCCAGGCTCACGCCGTCCACTTTGCCGCCGTCGCGGCGCTGCTCGTCCGGATCGGCCGTTTCCAACCCCAGCCGCAGGGTGACAAAACCGGCGCGGCGCATCTTGAGCGCCAGGGCGCGATCCAGCAGGCGAGCGTGCAGACCGTTGGGCGTATGAAAGCGCACCTGCAGGCCGCGGGCGATCACGCCGTCGAGAATGGGGTGAATATGCCGCCCGGCATCGACCAGCAGGGCATCGTCGTAAAAGGCGACATCACCCACACCTGACGCCTCCACACAGCCGGCAATCTCCTCCACCACGGCCAGCGGCGAGCGCGGCGAGAATCCGGCAGGCCATAGCCGCGCCGCAGCGCAATAGGGGCAACGAAACGGGCAGCCCCTGGCCGTCTGCACAGCCACGAAACCCTGCGGCCGGCGCAGGTCGTGCGCCGGCGTCACGTCGGCGGGCACCCACTTGGCGGCGCGAGCCTCACCGGTCATGTCGTCCACCCAACGCAGGGCCTGCTGCTCAGCCGGGCCTGTGAGAACGGCATCGGCCCCAGAATGGGCCCGCGCGTGTTCCGGACAAAGAGTGGCATACACTCCCCCCAACGCCAGGGGCACATCCGGCCAGCGCGCCTTGACGCGACGGATGGCCTCAAAGGGGCCGGGATACCAATAGGTCATCATCGACGTGACGAGCACCACATCGGGGCGGGGTTGGTTCGCGAGTTCCGCCTCAAAAACCTCCACAGGCAGGCCATAACGACCCCAGCGGCGCGGCACGTGGGCCAGGACGTCGGGTTTGGGCAGGTTGGACTTGGCGAAATGGCCGCAGCCGTAAACATCGCGGTTGGAATGGGGCGCCGGAGCAGCCGGATGATGGCGATCCAGGCAGTCGATCAGAGCCACCTGGTGTCCCACCTGACGCAGCACGGCGGCAACGGTCAGCAGGCCGAGAGGCTCCAGCCACAGGCTATAAGCGGCAAAATCGTACAGCCAGGGATTGATACACAGAATGCGTGCCACTATTCACCAGACATCTTGCGGATGAACAGGCTCACCATAGGGGCAACTGCCCCACCGGCGACGACAACTGCTGGCCGGCCACCCCCAGCAGGCGCACGGGGCGTCCTCTTTTCCAGGCCCGCTTGAGCAACATCAGCGCCGCGCGATAGATGGCCTTTTCATCGTCCACCGGCATCATCAGACTCATCTGCCGGGTGAGAGTGAAAAAATCGGCATAGCGTAATTTGATGGCCACCGTGCCCGCCGCCAATCCGGCCCGCTGCAGGCGTTGAGCCACTCCCTGGCTCAACTGCCACAGATGCCGCTTGAGAGCCTGGGCATCGGCGATGTCGCGGCTAAAGGTGCATTCCTGACTCACCGACTTGACCTCATGCTCCGTCACCACCGGGCGGGCGTCGATGCCGTGCGACTGGCGCGCCATAGAGGCCCCATGACGGCCAAAGCGCGCCAACAACTCACCTTCGGGCAGTTGAGCCAGTTGACCCACCGTGACCACACCCATCTCTGCCAGTCTGGCGGCCGTCTTGGGCCCCACGCCCCACAGCACCTGCACCGGTAACGGCGCTAAAAATTCGGCCTCCTGACCGGGCCAGACGACGGTCAGTCCTTCGGGTTTGTCGTGATCTGAGGCTACTTTGGCCAGCAGCTTGTTGGTGGCCACACCCAACGACGCCGACAGGCCCAGTTCACGCCGCACGCGCGCCTGCAACTGCTGCGCCACATCCACCACCTCTGCCCATTGGCCCACCTGGTCCGTCAGATCGAGATAGGCCTCGTCGATGCTCATCTGCTCCATCGAGGCAGAGACCTGGCGCAGCAGGGCCATCACGCGGCGGGAATAATCGCCGTAGAGCCGATGGCGCGCCGGCAAGACGATGGCCTGAGGGCACAATCTGAGGGCCTGCCAGGTGGGCATGGCCGAATGCACACCCCAAGCCCGCGCCGCATAAGAGGCCGAAGCCACCACGCCCCGCTCCTCAGGCCGCCCGCCGACCAGCACCGGTTTGCCGGCCAGATCGGGATTCTCTAACACCTCGACGGCGGCGAAAAAGGCATCCAGGTCCAAATGGACGATGGCCCGTGGGCGGTCGGTCATCGTCAGCACCCGTTCTCACCCCTGGCCGGCGATCATCTCGCGGTACCAGTGGCCGCTGCGTTTGACGATCCGTTCCTGGGTGGGATAATCCACATAGACCAGACCAAAACGTTTGCTGTAGCCGAGGGCCCATTCGAAATTGTCCATCAGCGTCCAGACGAAATAGCCCTTCAGCGGCACCCCCTCATCCAGGGCGCGACTGGCGGCCCGGGTATAGGCGCTCAAGAACTCGATGCGCTCCGGGTCGTCGACGACCCCATCGGGCTGGAGAACGTCGGCAAAGGCGGCGCCGTTTTCGGTGATATAAACGGCGGGCGGCGCGTAATCACGCTGCACGCGCAACAACAGCTCGTACAGACCAGTGGGATAGACTTCCCAGCCCATTTCGGTGTAGCGGTTGCCCTGTGGCTGGTGAATCGCCACGTCGAAAGGCGGGTCTTTGCGATAGCCCACCACCTGACGGAAATAGTTGTTGATGCCCAGAAAATCCACAGTCCCCGGCAGGCCGCCCAGATCGTCCAGATCACCCTGCGGGCCATACCCCTGGTAAAGGTCGATCATGTCCTCCGGGTAGCGCCCGGAAAACAGGGGCTCGAGAAACCAACGATTCAGGTGCCCGTCGTAACGCCGTGCAGCCTCCACGTCGGCCAGGCTGTCACTGACGGCATCGACGTGATACAGATCGAGTGTGATGCCCACCCGAGTTCCAGAGGGTGTGTTGGCCCGCATGGCCCGGTAGGCCTCGCCATGAGCCAGCAGCGTATGGTGAGCCGTTTGCAGGGCAGCCGTCAGATCTTTCAGGCCGGGAGCATGCTCGCCGGAGAAATGACCCATGAAAGCAAAAACGTGCGGCTCGTTGAACGTGATCCAGTGCCGCACCCGATCTGCCAGGCGGCGCGCCACCGCCACCGCATAGTCGGTGAAATAACCCACCAGATCGCGGTTGGACCAGCCGCCCAGGTCTTGCAACGCCTGAGGCAGATCCCAATGATAGAGGGTGATGAATGGTTGGATGTTGTGGCGCAGCAGGCCATCGACCAGCTGGTCGTAGAAATCTAACCCAACCTGGTTCACAGTGCCCCTGCCCTGCGGCTGAATGCGCGGCCAGGCGATGCTGAAACGATAGGCTTGCAGGCCCAGTTCGGCCATCAGAGCCACGTCCTGCCGCCAGCGGTGAAAATGATCGCAGGCCACATCGCCGGTTTGCCCCTGCAAGGTTTTGCCAGGCGTGTGACTGAAACGATCCCAGATCGACTCGCCGCGGTAAGCGTCACGAACGCCGCCCTCGATCTGGTAGGCAGCCGTGGCCGCACCCCATACAAAGCCCGGTGGAAAGTGAGGAAAATCCATGCTGTGATTCATTCGTTTCTCCTGAGAATCGAGATGTCTCATGGCGCGCTGGCGCGTACCACGAGCTCGGGTCGTAGCAGCGCCTCGTCGCAGTCGGCCGAACCGCCCACGATCTGATCCAGCAGCAGGCGCACCGCCCGGATACCCAACTCGGAGCGGGCCACGCGGCAGGTCGTCAGGGGCGGCGTGACCAACGCCGCCAGAGGAATGTCGTCGAAACCCACCACCGCCAGGTCTTGGGGCACCCGGCGGCCCAGTTGGGCACACGCCTGGAGCGCGCCGACGGCTACCAGGTCATTGTAACAAAACAGGGCTGTCAACTGGGGGTGAGCCTGCAAAAGCGCCAACGCCGCGCGTTGACCACCTTCTACTTTGGCCACACAGCTCACCTGCCAGGCAGGGTCGGGTCGAATGCCGGCCCCCACCAGCACCTCTTGATAACCACAAAACCGCTGCTGACCGCTGTGCGAGGTTGCCGGGCCGGCCAACAGCCCGATGGCGCGATGGCCTCCGGCCAGCAAATGCTGCGTCACCAACCGTCCGCCCGTCAGGTCATCGATCAGCACCGCCTGCAGCGGGTTGCCGGCAGTGTCCCTCAGCCGACGATTGACCAACACCACGGCCGGGTGGCGCGTGAGGCACGTCTGCAACGCCTTCTCACCGAGCCGCGAACTGCACAGAATGACGCCATCCACACGCTTTTCATCCAACGATTGCAGCACCGCCAGCTCGCGCTGTGGATCTTCTTCTGTATTACATAAAAAGACGTGATAGCCCTGGGCATAAGCCACGTGCTCCACACCTTGAGCCACACCGGCAAAAAAGGGATTGGCAACGTCAGGCACGACCAGGCCCAGTGTGCCGGTGCGCCGTGTGACCAACCCTCGCGCGATACCGCTTGGCCGGTAGCCCAGACGGTCGATGACGGCCCACACCTGCTGCCGTGTGGCCGGGCCCACCCCTTCTTTGTCGTTGATCACTCGCGATACGGTCATCAAAGAAACCTCGGCCTCGCGAGCGACATCGGCCATGGTGACACGATGGGCCATGCCCTACCCTCCTCCAGACAGGCTCACGATCGAGCCATGTTAACGTTAACGTCATTATATGGCAGGCAGGCCTATCTGTCAAAAAGGGGCATCACGGCGCAAAAGCTCATGCCTCTTCCTGCTCACCAGCCACAAACATGTAACCGACTCCTCGCATGTTGACGATAGGGTCTACGGTTGACGAGACGAGGCGCATCTTTTGTCGCAGGTGACTGATGTGTGCCTTGACCAGGATACGCGCTTCGCGCTCGCTGCACTCGTGGCCCTGCGCTTCTTTGACCAGCGTGACGCAGCGCACCACTTCCCCCCGACGCCGCACCAGGCTGGCCAGCGTCTGGAACTCGATGGGCGTCAGGGACAAAGGCACACCTTCGAACAGAGCAACGTGTCGCCTCAGGTCCAGTATCACCGGCCCGGCCTGAATCACCTGCGGCATCTCTTCGGTTGCTTCTTTGGGTGCAGCTTCTGGCGTAACGACAGCCTGGGGCATACCACTGCGTAACTCGGCCAGATCGGCTTCGATGCGGCTCAGCAACTGCTGCCGGCGCCGCTCCTCCGATTGTTTCTGCAGACCGCGTTGCACGCTGGCAATGATGTCTTGCGGACTGGATGGTTTCAAGAGATAATCGTGCGCCCCCTGACGCAAGGCCACGAGCGCCGTCTGGAGCGTGCCATAGCCAGTCAGGATCATCACCACCGTATCGGGCCACTGCCGCTTGATCTGAGCCAGCAGGTGAAGGCCATCCATACCCACCATGTTCAGATCCAGCAACGCCAGATCGACAGGCTGCTTTTCCAGGTGTTTCAAAGCGGCAGTAGCGCTCAGGGCCGTCGTCACCCGGTAGCCCTGCCGGGAAAGGACGCCCTCCAGAGCCAGGCACACCCCCGGCTCGTCATCGACGACCAGGATGCTAAACTGTTCGCTCATGTTTCCACCTCCCATCCTGGCTGCGCAACCTCCCGAAGCGGCAGACGAACCCTGAACGTCGAGCCGCGTCCTGGCGCACTCTCGACCTCGATGGAACCCCCATGACGCTCCACGATATCGTAACTGATCGATAATCCCAGCCCGGTGCCTCTGGGCTTTCTGGTGAAAAAGGGATCGAACACGTGCGGCAAATCCTCAGGCGTTATGCCACTGCCGGTGTCACAAAAGTCAAACTCTACCCACCGCATGTTGGCCAGCGAAAGCGACACTGCCTCCGGCGCAACCGTCAGCCGCGAGCTCACGCGCAATTCACCGCCGTGCGGCATGGCGTCTATGGCGTTCAGTATCACGTTCAGAAACACCTGCTTGATGTGATCCGCGATCACCACCACCCTGGGCAACCTGGCATCCAGCGCCGTTATCAGCCGGATGTTGGCCTGCTGCAAGCGCTTGTGAACCAGCGTCAGGACCGCCTCCAACAATTGATTGGCATCGGTAGGCTCGCGTCCTTCCCTGGCCGGGCGATGGAAATCGACCATACGCTCCACGATGCGAGCCATCCGCGCCAGCTCTTCCAGCGCCGTGTCCAGATAGGAACGATTGGGATCGTCGCCCGGCACGCTATCGGAAAGCAAAAAGACGCAGCTCTGGACGGCCTGCAACGGATTGTTGAGCTCGTGGGCAATCGAGGCCGCCAATCGTCCGGTGGCTGCCAGCTTGGCGCTCTGGATCAGTTGCGCCTGAGAAGACGCCAGCTCGGTTGCCGAATCGCGCACCTCTTCGTACAACCGGGCATTGTCCAGCGCCAGCGCCACCGCCGAAGCCATCGAATTCAACAGTGTCAGAGCATCCGCAGAAGCCGTTTCCGTCAGAGGGTTATACAGCTCCACGTAACCCAACACCCGCTCGTGGGCCGTCAGCAGCGCTTGCCAAGACCGCCGGACGACGATGCCCGCCTCGGTCAACTGCACCACCAGATCACCCTCCGACGAACGCGGCGCCAGCTCACGCGTCAAAGGTTTCTCGCCCCGGTCTCGCCCGGTTGCCGCCCCACCCACACAGTAAACGATGTGCGGCGTGCTGCGTTTTTCGTCCTCGCTCAACAACACCACCGCCACGGCCTCACTCTTGAGCGTGCGGGCGATCTCTTGAGCCGCAATGTGGAGCAACCTGGCCCGATCCAGGCTCGACGACAGACGACCGGTCAGCCGATTCAGCACCGCCAGCTCGTCCACCCGCCTGGCCTCGGCGTACAACCGGGCGTTTTCCAGGGCAATGGCCGCCTGGTTGGCCAGCATCATCAGCACCCGCTCGTCGTCGGGCGAAAAAGCGTCTGTCTGAGGGCTATCCACGCTCAGCGTGCCGATGACCCGCTGCCCAACGCTGACCGGCACCACCATCAACGAGGCGAATTTGGCCGCCACACCCACGAACCTCGGATCGACGCCCACGTCGGGCACATAGAGTGTCCGATTCTGCTGCGCCGCCAGCCCGGCGATGCCCTCACCCAAACTCAGAGTCACCGGCCGCGCGCCGCCGGCGCGCGGCGGATGCACCACCCGCGGCACCAGCGCCACCGATTCATCCAGCAGGTGGATGACGACGTTGCCCGCCGAAGCGACCAGCGTCAACGCAGCCTGGGCGATGGCCCCCAGCACCTGATCCTGATCCAGAGTAGTGACCATCTGCTGGCCCATCGAAAAGAGCGTATTGGTCTCACGCAGCCGTCGCTGCAACTCTTCGAACAAACGGGCATTTTCCAGCGCAATGGCCGCATGATTGGCCAGAATCTCGGCCGTCTGCACAGTTTCCAAAGAAGGCAGTAGACCGTCCAGCGGATCATCCAGAGTCAGCGCACCCGTGATGCGTCCATCCCGCTCCTGGAACGGTATGAGTAGCGCCAACCGGGGACGCCAGGGGCCTCGACCGACATTCACCTCTGGCAGGTGAAACAGGTCGCCGCTGTTGATACCTGCCTGCTCGCCGGTGATACAGTAGGAACGGCTCACCTGGAACTCGGGACGCATCAACGCCATCAGCCCCTCTCTCGTCCCCTGCACACGCCGCACCTGGGGCGAGACCTCCGTCGAGGCTGCCACAACCAGCACGCTGATCAGTCGCCGACCGTCTGGCTCCAGGCGGCTGACGGCCGCCA
Organism: Chloroflexota bacterium; assembly: GCA_049324835.1. Taxonomy (GTDB): domain Bacteria; phylum Chloroflexota; class Anaerolineae; order CAYNKW01; family CAYNKW01; genus JBMOMT01. The sequence continues at coordinate 11,155 of JBMOMT010000073.1, forward strand.
GGCGAAAGCCCAACGATTCGCAGGCCAGGCGCGCCACCGCCACAAGTAGACTGTCCTCGTAAGGCCCCACCCGTTGCAGGTGATCGCTGGCTTGAAGCATACGCGCCAGACGCGCCGCCCGCTGATCCAGGTAACGGCTCTGCTCCAGGGCCATCTGGAACAGGCGGATGTTCTCCACAGCCATGGCTACCAGCGATGCCACCGTCATCAAAAAAGGCAGCTCGGTCGCTTCGTTCTGCTCGCCCTGACCAAACTCGACCAGCAGCGCGCCCGGCACTCTGTCCTGCACCCGCAGCGGCACCACCACACCACATAACCCCGAGCCATCGGTAGACAGGGGCTGTGGCTCGGCGGCCGCCAACACGCGCCCCACCGTCTGCTCCGGCCACGTCCAGAGCAAGCCGGCCTGCAGCGACGGCGACCGGGCCTTGACAACAGGCGTCTCATCCTCAACCATCACCACCGCCACCAGGCGATAACTCAGGCCCTCCTGAAGCCGCACGACGACCTCGCGAAAGATCAGTTCGGCATCGAGCAGAGCAATGACCTCACCGCCCACCTCACTGATGACGGCCAACTGGCGCGCCAGCCGCGCCGCGTGAGGCGCGGCCTGCTGTTGCTCTGGCTCACGATAGACCTCAACCACCATGTCTCTGCCTGTCAACGCAACCGCCGTCCCGGATACACACCGGCCTCGATTTGATAGATCACCACCGGCCAGTCCAATGGCTCGCCGCTGGCGTCCCACGCCAACGCGCCCAACAACTCCTCGTGCTGCCAGCCACTCGATAACTGCTGCCACACGGCCTCCCGGCTGGGGCGCGAGCCAGACGCCCTCGCCGCATCGGCAATGGCCCGCAGCAAAAGATGGGCCGCCTCGTAGGCCAACGTCGCCTGGGGGCCAGGAAGATGACCGGCCATCTCTCGATAAGCGCTCACGAACGCTTGCGCAGCGGGCAGATCGGCCCCGCCAGGCGCTGCCGCCAGAAAAACGACCCCTTCCGTCGCCGATCCACCCATCTGGACGAGCGCCCGATCACCCAGGGCCGGCCCGCCCAAAAATGGCGCGTCCACGCCAGCCTGCCGCACCAGGAGCAGAGCCTGGCTGCCTTGCAGCACGTCGCCGGAAAAGAAAATCAGATCGGGTTGAGCCTGGCATAGCCTGTCGACCCAGGTGTCGGCAGAGGCGTCGATGGCGGTATCCAGCGTGATCTCGGCGCCGAGGCTGCGGGCCGCGGCCACAAAAGCATCTGCCAGGTCGGCCTGCCCACGCAGCACGGCCAGGCGCGCCGCGCCCAGCTCATCCACCGCATAACGCGCCGCCTCCCGGCCCAGCAGTCGATTCGAGGCTCCCAGTCGCAGCACCCAGCCGGCAGCCGTCAGGCCCTCGCCCCCTACACCCGGCGCGATCAGGGCCAGTCGTTGGGCGGCATACTCGGCGGCCGCCGCCAGCGTCGCGCCCTCGTCGAAATGGCCGATCACTCCCAGCACATCTGGATCGATGGCCAGCTCGCGCACCTGCCCTACCGCCGCCGCCGGATCGGCGCCGTCGTCCAGCGCCACCAGCTCGATACGATACCCCTGGCCCGCCGTGGCGTTCCACTGGCGCACGGCCAGCCGGACGCCATAGAGCACCTCGTAGCCCCTGGCCCGGAAACGCCCCTCAAACGGCGCCACCAGCCCGATCTTGAACAGCGGAACGGTGCTGACCGGCAGGCGGGCCTGGCAGCCAGGCAGGAGCAGCGTGACCATCAGGAGCAAGATGAAACACCTGCCGACGCCCCACCGACTCTCACCCGCAGTCGCCACCGCTCAACCCCCAGTCTCAGGCGGCTGTGATTCGCCGCGCCACCGATCCTGCACCCGATGAGCCAATCGACGCGCCCGCCCTCGTAGATCCCACCCAACCGGCCAGGAGAAATCCCACTGGAAACGACCCGGCCGCTCGCCGCCATCGACGAACAGCCAGGGTGGCACCTCTGGCGGCACAATGATGCGCAGCGCGCCGGGCACAGCCTCAAAAGTCACCGGCGTGGTACCGATGGGATCACCATCCACCTGAACCGGCATAGGCTGCCGCGTCTCGATGGTGATCTGGCGCGCCTGGACATAAGAGACGTGAGGGTCTCTCAGGTGTCTCTCGGTGAGCACGTGGGCCACGTGGAGCAGCGTCATGGCCAGGCCGCTGCCCTTGAAAACACAAACGTCCAGCAGGCCATCGTCCAGATAGGCCCGCGTGGCAATGCGGGCGATACGGGCATAGAGCTGGGCGTTGCTGATGATGATCAACATGCTGCGCGTGCGGATCGTTTGCCCATCAAACAGCACGCGGGTGCGGGTGCCGCGAAAGTCCTTGGCCACCAGAACGGCCGTCACACCGTAGGCCAGCGCGCCCAGTTTTTTGGTGCGGCGCGTGCGCGGCTCCATACGATGCGTCACCTGAGCATCCAGGCCGATCCCACCCCACAGCAAAAAATAACGGCCGTTGGCCCGCCCCAGATCGATGGGCCGCACCTGCCCCCGCGCCAGGCTCCTGGTCGCATCCAATAGTTTGTGAGACCGGATCGGACCCGGCGTCGGCAGGCGCATCTCCATGGCCCACACGTTGCCGGTGCCGGCCGGCAGCAGCCCCACGGCCACCTCCGAGCCTGCCAACCCGTTGACCACTTCGTTGATGGTGCCATCGCCGCCAACGACCAGCACAACCCCTTTGCCCGTGGCTACGGCCTGGCGGGCAAAGGCAGTCGCATCGCACGGCCCGCGGGTCTCACATAACTGCATCTGCCAGCCCTGCTGCCGCAGGAAACCCATCACCTGGCCGACCTCTCGGCGCACGTCACGGGCCCCGGCAGCAGGATTGAGAATCAACATCGCGTCCTGAGCATCCATCGTCACACCCCCTGCCATGTCATCACAGCCCATTATACTTGAGACAAAAAAGAGAAGCAAACCGAGTTGTAAAATCTATCAAAAGATGGTAACATTAGCCATACGTCGATCCAGCACAGGAGGCTGCCCGTGCGTGTTGCTCTGCGTGCCATACTCATCGTCACGCTGTCTGTAGCCATCACCGGCGCGGCAGCGCTGACAGCCTGCCGGCGCGCCACCCCAACCCCCATGCCGGTGGCCCAGACATTGACGCGCATCGCCGCCGTCACAGCGACACACCCCGTGGAGCAGGTAATGACCATCAACGCCACGCCGTCTCCCTCTGCGCCACGGCCCACCGCCACCTTTACCGCCACGCCCCTGCCCACACTGCCCCCTCAGAGTATCGGTCTGGCCCTGCCTGCCTGGTTGCTGGCGTCGCAAGGTGATTTCTTTGAGCGACTCGACGCCGCGTATCCGGATCTGTATCTGCTGCCGGTGGACGGCTCGACCGACGCTCGCGCCCTGTTGGAACAGGGTCAGGCCAGGCTGGCCATTCTCACCGATGCCGGCCAACAAGACAGCCAGCTTTTGCGCCAGTCGCCGTTTGTACTGGCGAGCCACCTGGGCGCGCCGCCGCTGGCCCTCTCGCTGGCCCAGATCCAGGCCCTCTTTGCCGGTCAGGCCCAACCGGCGCGCCGCGTCGTCGTCTTGGGTGATGGCGCCATCGAGCGCGATCTGCTGGGGCTGGATGCCCTGCGCTCCGATGCCACGACCGCCGCCGACTGGCCTGCCGTCCGCGAGGCTCTTCTGGTCGACCCGCAAGCTGTGGCCCTGCTGCCGTGGGAATACGTCACCCCCCAACTGCGGCTGCACCCGGTGGACGGCCTCACCTTTGGCCCTGGCGCGTTGGAGGCGGGTTATCCGCTGGTGCAGCGTTGGCGGCTCAGCGGTGACGGCGCCGGCCAGCCCGACCTGTGGCAGGCGTTGGCCGAGGGCCTGCACGCCGATTTCCAGCCGCCGGTCTCACTCATCGCCGTGGGCGACATCATGCTGGCCCGCAACGTGGCCACTGCCATCGCACAAAACGGCGCGGATCACCCATTTGCTGCAACAGCGACCTGGCTCCGCGCCGCCGATCTGGCCTTTGGCAACCTGGAAACACCCCTGGCCAACACCGGCCAGCTCGCCACGTCGGGCATTGCCTTCCTGGGTGAACCATCGGCCGCCGATGGCCTGCTCAACGCCGGTTTCGACATCCTGGCCCTGGCCAACAACCACATCGGCGATTACGGCGCTGAGGCGCTGGCCCAGACGATTCAAAACCTCACCCAAAGAGGCATCGTCGCCGTTGGAGCCGGGGCCGACGCAACAGCCGCCCGCGCTGCCCAGATCGTCGAGGTGCGCGGGTTAAAAATCGCCTTCCTGGCGCGCAGCGGCATCCCCTACGGCGCGCCTGCGGCCACTGCCGACACACCTGGCGCAGCCTGGCTCGACGCCGAGCAAACACTGGCCGACGTGCGCGCCGCCGCCCGGCAGGCCGATGTGGTCGTGTTGTCGCTCCACTGGGGCAGCGAATACACCTATGCCGTGACCGACGAGCAGCGCGCTTTTGTGCAACAGGCCAGCGCCGCCGGCGCCGATCTCATCCTGGGCCACCACTCCCACAACGCCCAGGCCCTGGACCTGGGCCACAACCGGCTGGCGGCCTACTCGCTGGGCAACTTTATCTTTGACCAGACCTGGTCGGTCGAATCGAGCCAGGGATTGGCCCTGCGCCTGCTGCTGGATGCCGGCGGCGTGCGGGCCGTGGAACCGTTGGCCGTCCACGTCGTCGAGGGGCAGGCCCGCCTGCTGCCCTGGGACGAGGGCAAATCGCTCCTGGCCGAGGTGCTGGCGCTGACCAGCGGCCTGCCAGCCGGCGAGCCAGAGCCGTCGCCCGATGCGCCCTGGACGCTCGACGCCGGCGGGCGCGTGACCGGCCTGGCCGCCGCCGATCTGGACGGCGACGGCCACCCTGAACTCGTCGCCGCCACCGGCAGCCTGGAGCAGCCCGGAACGGTCCACGCGCTGCGCGGCGGCCAACACGTGTGGCAGTTCAAAGCCCCGGCCCGGATCAATACCGTCCGCGCCGCCGACCTGGATGGCGATGGCCGCGACGAACTGCTGCTGGCGACGGGCGCGCTGGACCAGCCGAGTTGGGTCATCGCCCTGGACGAGAGCGGTCGCCAGCTCTGGCGTTACACCGTCGAGGCCAGGGTACAAGACGTGGCCGCCGCCGACCTGGACGGTGACGGCCGTCGCAACCAGGTGCTGGCCGCCGAGTGGGGCTCCTTTGACGATACCATCTATGCCCTCGACGCCGACGGCGCACTGCGCTGGGTCTACGAGACCAGCGGCACACCCAATCGTCTGCTGCCCATCGATCTGGACGGCGACGGTGCGACCGAGATCGTCATCGGCGGCGACGCGCTCTATGCCCTGGATCGGGCCGGCGGGCTGCGCTGGAAACAGAAACAGGCCGGCAGCGCCTACATCATCGACCTGACAGCCGCCGAACTGGACGGCGACGGGCGGCCCGAGCTGATCGCCGGGGTGCGCTACCCGGCGGCGGCGCTCGCCGTCTACGACGCCGGCGGCGGCCTGCGCTGGTCGCAGACGTTATCCACCTCGGTCACGACCGTCGCCGCCGCCGACTTGAACGGCGACGGGCGGTCCGAGATTCTGGCCGGGACGGTCGATGGCGCCGTGGTGGCCGTGGACGGTGCAGGCTCTGGCGTCTGGCAAGTTCAGGCGCCCGGCGCGATCAACGCGCTGGCCGCCGTCGATCTGAACGGCGACGGCGCGGTCGAGGTGGTGGCAGCGGCCGGTGATGACCTGACGCCCGGCGGCGTGGCCATCCTGGCCGCCGATGGCACGCCGATCCTGTGGCGCGCCGACCCGGCGGCCGTCACGGCGCTGCACATCGCGCCCGCTGCCGACGGCTGGTCGGAAATCGTGGCCGGCTCTGGCAGCGGCTGGGTCTACCCGGTGGAGTGGCGCGGCGCGCTGGAGACGATGGCCCACCCCACCCCACTGCCCACGGCCACCCGCCCGCCGCTCCCCACGCCCACACCGACATCGGGGGTGGTCATACCATCGGGCGTTTTCCGACCCACCCGGGCCAGCTATCGCATCGAGGTGAATCTGGACTATTGGGAGCACATACTGCAGGCCCAGGAGCAGCTCACTTTTACCAACACCCTGGGCATCACCCTGCCCAACCTGCTGCTGGCCGTGCCAGCCAACCGCTCGGCAGGGACTTTTGCTCTGGCATCGCTGACGGTGGATGGCGCGCCGGTCGGTTACGAGCTCCAGGATACGTCGCTGTGGGTCACTCTGCCGGCAGCACTCTCGCCGGGCGGGGCCGTGACGCTAGAGATGACCTTTTCCATCAGGCCGCCCACCATGCGCGTGGGCTCTATTTTCGGCGGCGGCAGCGTGGGTTATTCAGAGAATGCCTTTAACGCCGGCAACTGGCATCCCATCCTGGCCCCCTATCGCGCCGACCGGGGCTGGCTGGAGACGCCCTGGCACGCGGTGGGCGATCCCTACGTGAGCGACATGGGCGATTACGTGGTGACCGTGCGCACTGCCCCGGAGGTGACGGTGGTGGGGCCGGGCGTTATGGAGGGTTGGCCGGACGAAGGTCGCTGGCGTTTTACCATGCCTGCGGCCCGAACCTTTGCTTTTGCCGCCAGCCATCGTTACCAGTCGGCAGTTGAAACGGCTCACGGCGTGACGGTGGCCTCTTTTTATTACCCGGAGCACCAGGTCACCGGCCAGTTGGCGTTGGCCAACGCAGCAGCGGCGGTGCGGCTCTTTGACGATCTGTTTGGCCCCTATCCTTACACCGACCTGCGCATCGCTGAGACCGATTTTTCCGGCGGGCAAGAGTTCTCTGGCTTTATGCTGTTCGGTTCGGGCGCCCACCAGGATTACCTGGACGCCGGCGGCGGGCCGCGCACCATTCTTTTTACGCTCATCCCGCACGAGACGGCGCACCAATGGTGGTATGGCGTGGTGGGCAACGATCAGGCCCGCCAGCCGTGGCTCGACGAGGCCCTGGCCAAATACAGCGAGCAGCTTTTCTACGAGCGTCTCTACCCCGAACACGCCGACTGGCGTTGGGCCTGGATGGGCATGGCCGGTCGCCAGCCCGCCTCACTCGAAGTGACCATCTATGACTATGTCAACGAGCATACTTATAAAGACCGCACCTATCTGACCGGCGCACTCTTTTTGGCCCAGCTCCGCCAGGCCCTGGGCGACGACGCCTTTTTCGCTTTCATCCAGGCCCACCTGCGCCAGGGGGCCAATCGTATCGTCACCACCGACGAGTTTCTGGCGCTGCTGGCGCAATACGCCGACAGCGCCGCCATCGAGCCTATCGTCAGCGTTTATTTCGGCCCATAACCTTCACCCCAATCGACGAACCGAAAGGAGGTTGCCATGAGTACAGAAGGACTGACCATCAAGGACGTTCGGGCGCAGATGCCCAATTATCAGGCTTATCGGCATTGGCGACGAAGTGGCGAGGTCACCGGCATCGCCATCCACCATTCAGCCACTGCCGACCGGCAAACCGGTGCGCCCATCGGCGATGCTTTCACGTTTTTCAACTATCACGTCAACTCGCGGGGCTGGACCCACGGCGGCTACAATTACGTGCTGCTGCCCGATGGCACGCTGCAATATGCCCTGGATGAACAGATCTCGGGCTACCACGCCGGTTTCAAAGACCCCAACGACGAACACAACCTGGAGAAGGGCCAGTACTGGAACAATCATTACCTGGCCATATGCCTGGTGGGCTATTTTGAGAGTGGCCGCACCTGGCGCGATGCACAGGGCAACGTGCGGGCCATTCCCGATAGCCACACCCTGCCCACGTCGGCCCAGATGGATACGCTCAAAAAGTTCGTGCTGCACCTGATGGAAGCTTATCACGTGCCTGCGGAGAACGTGCGCGGCCACCGCGAGCTGACCGGCTCCAACACACGCTGTCCCGGCCTCAATTTTGATCTGGACGCCCTTCGCGCCTCGCTGCGGGCCGCCATCACCGCCAAACCACAGCCGGCCGCCGGCCCAGACGTGACGCCCGGCGAGCATGTGCTGCTGTTTTGGAGTCGTCCTGACGGCAGTTGGGCACAAACCGATTTTGCCAGCGCTGCCGCTTATATTGCCCGCTTTCAGCCCGATATTTCCTTCGCCGTGGATCAGGTTCCTGGCCGCTGGAAATACGCCACGGTCGTCGGCGGACCGGCAGGCATCAGCGACACCCAGATGCAGGCGCTGGCCGCCGCCGGCGTGCGCGTGGAGCGCGTGGGCGGCGCCACCGCCCAGGAGACCAAGGCCAGGCTGGATCAACTGGTGGCCAAAGGCCAGCGATTTTTCACCCTGCAGATCGGTGAATCGACGGCGACCGCGCCGCCCATCGCCGTGCAGCCACAGCCCCAGCCGGAGCAGCCGGTGGGGCGTTTTTACACCGTTCAGGCCGGCGACACGCTGGGCAGCATCGCCAAAAAATTCTACGGCGACGGTCAAAAGTGGCCGACCATCGCCGCCGCCAACAAAGATGTCCTGCCAGACCCAAACAAATTACGCATCGGGTTAAAGCTCCGCATCCCATAAGCAAAGCAGGGGCGAGTCGCTGACTCGCCCCTGCCCTATTCTCCCTCTGGCCCGTTCATCTGTCCCGGCCCAACGTCTGAAGGTGCGTCATCGGCCCGTAGAGTGATACCAACCGCTCGAACTCGTCCGCATCGTAAAAGACGCTCTCCCCCCGCCCGTAAGCCTTGGCCACCTCGATGCAGAAACGAACCGCCATCTCGATATCTACCACCTGGCTCGCTCCGGAGGCACAGCCCGGCACCGCCGTCTCTGCCGTCAGGGCCACGCCCACCACCGGCGCGGCGGTGGCTGTGGCCGGCTGTATGATGCTGTTGAGATGGTCGATGCCGTTGCCATAGGGCGTGATATCCTGGGTGGTGATGGGCAGCACGACAGGCGGCCTGCCCGTGACCACCGACATCAGGCGCAACAGATCGGCGCTCACTTGGAGGATATAGCCCTCCTTCACGGTGGGTGAGATGGCAAACCCGCGCCGGTTGATCACCCGGTTGCCCCGCGTGGTATCCACCGACAGGATCGCGTCCATCTCGGGGTAGACCTGGCGCCGGTTCATGGTGGCCGTCTCCACCGGGCTGCCCATGAACGGCACCGGATCGTGCGGGATGACCGGCGCGTGGGGGCAGATGTGCGTGGTCACGATGACATCTCCCGGCAGCCGGTCGCCGGCCCGCGCCATGTCGGCCAGTTTGAGAGCGCAGGCCAGCGCCGCGATCGCTCCGTCGGCGTCCGATACCAGACCGATGGCCGCTGGCCTGGCGCCCACCCCGCCGAGCTGGCCAATGATGCCCAACGTGGGCGCCGCCCCTGCCGATCTCTTGCCGGCTGCGCCAGGCACAAAAGCCGCCACAAAATCGGTGCGGCCCTTCTGGCCTTCCACCGCCGTCACCTCGACGCTCAGCCCTCGCCCGCGCAACAGGCCGGCCACAGCCTCACCGTCGACAGTGGCGCTATCCAGCCACTCGTAGGCCTCGATCGTCTGTTTAAAAGCCATCGGGCAAAACCGTTATTCGGCCTCAGATTCTTCCGGGGCGCCTTCAGCCGCCACAGGCTCTGCCTCGGCATCCGTTTTCTGCAGACGGCCGATCATCTTTTGTAACTCGGTGTTGAGTTGATTGAGCGCCGAGAGCAGCATGGGACGCGCCTCTTGCCAGGTGCGCTCGCCGGCCAGTCGCGCCGACGCGGCGGCCTTTTCTGCCGTCTCTTTGGCCTTCTGGGCTTCAGGCGAAGCGCTGAAATCCTCGATGGCTGCACCCACGCGGTCGATCATGGCCTCCACACCACTCTGCATCTCTTCTACGCGCTGGCGGTTCTTCTCGTTCTGCCAGGCGGTGCGGAACGCCTCGGCCAGACTCTCACCCAGCGTCTGGAACTGCTTACCTACTTCGCGCCAGGCCTCTTCGGTGGTTTTTTCTTCGGTCACGGTATGCACTCCTTTCGTCGGAAATATCGGTTCTTTGCCTCAAGTACTTTACGCAAAAACCGCCCTTCCGTTTCCGATCCGCCAGGCCGGGCGCGTCAATCGGCGCCCAGCAAGGCGGCGTCTTCCTGCTGCGCCACGCGCCGCCCTTCCTCCACGTTCACCCGCGTCAACAACAAAACCCCCACGATAAACAGCACGATCAGGCTCAGCACCGCCGGGCGGCTGCTGTCAAAGGCAGCGGCGGCGGCAGCAAACAGCAGCGGTCCGATGATGGCCGAGAATTTTTCCATCACACCATAGAGACCAAAAAACTCGCCGCTCTTGGCCGCCGGTGACATGCTGGCGTAGAGGCTGCGGCTCAATGCCTGGCTGCCGCCCTGCACCATGGCCACCATCCAGGCCAGGAACCAGAATTCGATGACCGAATCGAGGAAAAAGCCCCACACGGCGATGGCGGCGTAAACCACCAGCGCCAGAATGATGCTGCGGCGCGTGTCCAGCCGCTCCGCCAGCCCGGAAAAGAGCGGGCGGCCCAGCAGCCAGGCAAAGGCGGCGCCGATCAGTTCCAGCGCCACGATGGCGCCGAGGATCAGGCCCAGGTTGCTCTGCCGGATGGGAGGTAACACTTGCAGGTAGGCCAGACTCGTGGCCGCGCCGCTGCTACGTGGATCGGCGCGCCCAGTGTTGATCAGGCTCAGCAGGTGCTCGCCCGCCTCCTGCGCCAGCAGCGTACGCCGCACGCCATAGCGCAGCGTGGCATTGTAGGCGTCGATCTCGATCGGCTCACCGCTGTTGGGATCGATGTGCGGCTGGCCGTCCATCTCGACCGCCCAGATGCCGCCGTCTGGCCCGATGCGATAGCTGACCTCCAGCTCTTGGCCGTTGAAACGCAAATCCACGCGCCCACCCGGCTCTTTGGTGGTCAGGTAACGCACATCCTGATCGCCGCCCAACTCTTCGGCCGAGACGACCTGCGCCTGCCAGTCGCCAGAATACCTCAACGCGGCAGCAGCGGTGGTATACAGTCCTTCACCCACAGCGGTAGCCGTATCGCGGTAGGCCGGCAGCGGCGCGCCCGAGATCTCACCAGGCAGCACCCTGGCTCCCAAAATGCCCACCAGCGGCAGCATGATCAGGTTGAACAGGATAAAGGCCAAAAACAGGGGGCGGCGCTTTTCCGCCCGGCTGGGCAATCGACCAAAGATGAGGCTAAAGGGGATGCCCACAAACTGCACCAGCAACAGGGCCAGGATCAACTCCACACTGCCAAAACCCAGCTCAGCGCCATAGATGGCCGCCACACCGATGATGGTGCCGATGCCGTCGTTGTAAATGAGGAAAGCGATGAGGTATTTGAACAATTCGCCGTAGCGCCGGATGTCGCGCAGGGTATCTTGCAGCCGTCTGAAACTGACCGTCACGACGTTCTCTCCCGCAGCCAGCGAGGCCGTCGCGGCCGGCGGTTCGGGCACGCGCCGCAAGATCGGGATGGAAAACACGGCCCACCAGACGGCCACGCTGAGAAACGACAGGCGCGGCCCCCAGGTGCTGTCGGGAAACAGCACCGTAATCATGACCGCATTGATCGCCAGCAGCAAGCCGCCGCCCAGATAGCCCATAGCGTAGCCCCGCGTCGAAACGCGATCCTGATCCTCTTCTTTGGCCACGTGGGGCAGCAGGGCATCGTAAAAGACATTGGCTCCCGTAAAGCCGATGCGCCCCACCACGAAAAGCATCGAGGCCAGCAACCAGTCGCCGGTATCCACCAGCACCAGCAGCCCCGTGCCCACCACGCCGGCGCCGGCAAAGAAGGTCAGAAGTCGTTTTTTGCCGCGCATGACGTCGGAAATGGTGCCCAGGATGGGCGACAGCACGGCCACGATCAGGAGCGAAACGCTCAGTCCTACGCTCCAGTAAGCAGTGGCCGTGGCCTCGCTGGGCAATGTGGCGCCGGCCACCTGGCTATAGTAAATCGGCAGTACGGCGGCCAGAATGGTGGTGGCAAAGGCCGAATTGGCCCAATCGTACATACACCAGGCGTTGATAACTCGGCGGTAGGTTTTTTCCCCCTCCACGTTTTGATCTCCTTTCTCCCCCTGTGGCCGTGCGCCGCGCGGCCTATTTTTTGCGCTGTTGCGCTTTCACCTCGTCGAACACCCGATCCAGGTTGGCCTTGATGCGCAAACGAAGCCCCTCGCGCTCGTTATCGGCCACCGGATAGGCATCCAACAGACCTGCCAACAAACCTGACATCTCGGACTTGGTACGATTGGCCTGGAAATGGCGACGCACCCGCTCGCGCAGCAATCGGATGTACTCTGACAATTGCTCAGTGGCTGCCAGATCGCAGACCAGACCGTGGCCCGGCACCAGGGTCTCCACGCTCAATTTGCGCATGACGGTGAGCGCCTGCAGCCACTGTTTGGTATCTGCCTGAGCCAACAGCGGCAGGGTATCCAGCACCACGTTATCGCCGCTGAACAGCACCTTCAAATGCGGAATATAAACGGCCAGCGTCGCGGGCGTGTATCCACCCAGGTGGATCAGCCGCACCGCGGGCGAGCCCTTTTCCAGACTCATGCGCTCTGTAAAAGTGATCTGGGGCGGCACCAGTCCCAGTTCTTTTATCTCTGCAGCCGCCGCCGGATCGATCCCTTCCAGCCACTCTACAATCGGAGGCCAGAGAGAATCGGTGTGCGTTCTGACATACTCCCAGGTCGTCTCGTGCGCCACCACCGGCGCGTCAAACAGGGCGTTGGTCAGCATGTGTTTGGGATCATAGTCGGTGTTGATGACGTAGAGAATGGGCCGATCGCTCAACAGAGCGATCTGGTCTCGCCAGTGACGGGCATCGCGGGGTAGCACCGGCGTATCGATGAGGATGGGACCCTCATCGGTGACGACACAGCCCACGTTGCCGCCCAAGTAACACGACTCGAAAAAAACACCCGGCGCAACCTGTTGCATACTCACCTCGCAGCCTCGTCGCAGCGAATGATGTCGGCGGCCACGGTCAAAGCCGCCTGAACGGCCGGCCACTCGCCCACCGGTCCGCCGCCCTGAGCCAGATCAGCGCGTCCCCCGCCCCCGCCGCCGATGATCGCGCAGGCCCGGCGCAGCGCCGGGCGAAGGTCATAGGGCGCGCCGGGCGGGGCAGAGAAAATCAGATGCCCTTTCTCACCGGCCAGCCCCAACAGGGCCACGCAACCATGGGCCGCGGAAAGCTGGCGCGCCAGACGCCTGGCCTCTTCCAGGTTTTTGCCCTGCCACACCCGGCTGACCAGTCCAAATTCACCCAACGGCTCGGCCTGCCGGGCCAGATCGGCGGCCTCGAAGGCCAGCAACTGCTCCTGGGCCAGCAATGCCAGCTTGCGTTGGGCGCGAGCCTCCTCTTCCAGCCGTCGAACGACCTCCGGCAACTGCCAGTAGCCCACACTCAACTGGCTCGCCAGCGAGAGCAACAGCCGGTTCTTGAGGTCATAATCTGCCAGCGCCCGCCCGCCGCACAGAAACTCGAGGCGCGTCTCGCTTCCCCGACGTTCGGCGCGAACGATCTTGATCAGCCCCACCTCACCGCTGGCGCGCACGTGCGTACCCCCACAAGGCGACCAATCGAAATCCTGAACCTCGACGATACGAATGGGGCCGCTGACTTTTGGCGGCTTGCGTAAGGGAAGCCCGTTCAGTTGCTCACGATTCACAAAACGGGCCGTCACGGGCCGGTTTTCAAAAACGATACGGTTGGCCTCGGCTTCCAGTTGTCCGATCGGGCCGTCATCCAGGGGAGTGCGGTCCAGATCGATGGTGCAGCTCTGTTTACCCAGGTGAAAGCCCACCGTGGCCGCATCGAACAGCCGCTCGGCGGCTCGAGAGAGGATGTGTTGGCCGCTGTGCTGTTGCATGTGATCGAAGCGGCGAGTCCAATCTACCTCACCCACAACCTGGCCGGCGGGATCATCTCGCGGCAACAACCGCTCCAACACGTGGATCACGGCCCCGTCTGCCTCACGCTCGATCACTTCCACCACCGGCACACCGTCCAGGCGACCGGTGTCGTGCGGCTGGCCGCCGCCGGTGGGGTAAAAAGCACTGCGCTTGAGCACCACCGCCGGCTGCGCCTGCCAGGACAACAATTCGACGACGATGGCCTGAAACTGCCGCAAATAAGCATCCTGATAGTAGAGCCGCTCCGTCAAACCGTCTCTCCTTCAACACCGCCCGGTGCTGTCGGCTCATCCTGGTGATAAAGGTCGATCATCTCGATGCCCGGCACGTACTCGGTCACACGATCGCTGCGGATATCTTCCAGTTTGTTGACGATATCGCGGATGCGCAAGGCGTTGACCCGGATGGCCTCGAGCGCCCGTTGCGGCTCGTCTTCCAGATCGCCGAGCACCTGCAAGAGCCAATCGGCGTTGCCCAGAACGGCCGTGAGAGGGTTATTGACCTCGTGCCGCACGGTGACGCCGATCTGGCCCAATACGGCCAGCCGTTGAGCGCGCACCAGCTCGTCCTGGGTTTGCTGAAGCTGCTCCAGTGTCTGCGTCACCTGCCGGTAAAGCTGGGCATTTTCGATGGCGGTAGCCGCCGAAAGGGCCAACGCTTCCGTCATACGCTGGTCATCGGGCGAAAACTGACCGGCGATTTTGTTGAGCACCTCTATGGCTCCGATGACCTTGCCTTTGCTGATCAGGGGCACACAAAGGATGGAGCGTGTTTTGAAGCCCGATTCGAGATCCACCTGAGCATAGTGACGCGGCTCCTGAGTGACATCTGGCACCAGCAACGACTCGGCGCGCTGCACCACCCAACCCACGATGCCCTTATCGGCGGGGATGCGCAGGCCTTTTACCACCTCCGAACCGCCGCCTACCGAAGCGTGAAAGACCACCTCCTGACCGTCTTCGGTGAGCAGCGCCACCGAGCCAGCCTCGACGCCGAGGAGCTCGTTGGTTTTGGCCATCACCGACGTGAGTAACTGTTCCAGGTCGAGTGTCGAGTTGAAAACGTGGCCGATCTCGTGCAGGTAGCGCTGCTCACGCAGGTTTCGCCCGGCCTCGGCGTAAAGCCGGGCGTTGACCATGGCCACAGCAACCTGTTGGGCAAACGCGCTGGCGTGTTGTTCGTCCTCGGCAGCGTAGGCATCGGCGGTGTGGTTATTGATGGTCAGCACCCCCAACACCTGATCCCGGGCGATGAGCGGCACGCCGATCCAGCTCCTCACCGGGGTGGGCTGCCCGGCAGGCCAGCGCATGCCCTCTGGCACATCGGGCAACACCAGCGCATGGCGTCCCCGAAGCAACGTATCCATCAGATCACGCGGCGTGCCCCTCAACTCTTCTTCAGGCAAGTGACCGGGGTTCTCAAAAACCCGTCCGGCGGCCAGTTCCAGCTCGCCACCCTGTAGCAGGAACAGGCCACAACTATCGTAAGGGAAAACCCAGGCCAGCTGCTCCAGAATGAGCGCCAGCAACTCGTCCCAATTGAGAGTAGAGTTGATGATGGCCGAGGTGCCGCGGATCATGTCGGCCAGGCGGAAACGTTGGGTCTCGATGCTGTACAACCGGGCGTGTTCGATGGCCAGAGCAGCCTGCCGCCCAAAGGCTCGCAGCGAGGCAATGTCGCTCTGACTCAGGCTCTCGCGATGGCTGCCGGCGAAAAAGTTGCCCACCAGTTTACCCTGGGTCATGAGGGGTACGGTGGCCAATACACGCACCCCGGCCATCTGCTGCAACACCTGGGCCGTTTCCGGATCCACGGCCGGCCGAAAGAGATCGTGCAGAGTGTGCGTGGTGGCCACCTCACCCTGTTTGGCCGAACGGATGGCCAGGTTTTCCTCACGGTCCATCGTCAGATAACCGCCGATCAGGCCCATGCCAGCCAGCCGCTCACCCTCCGCCCAGAGCGTCCGATCGATGACCGCCGACTGGACGATCAGGGCGTCTTTGCGCGCATCGTAGACCGCCACCATGGCGGCGCGATAACCCAGCCCTGTCACCACTCCCTGGGCAATACGGTGCAACACATCGGGCAAAGACAGGCTAGACTGGATGGCGGCGGTGAGCTCTTGCAGGGCATGGATCTCTTGGTGCGAGCGCTCCATCTCGACCAGTTGATGCCGTGTCTGGCTGTGCAACCGCGCCCGCTCAATGGCCAGGGCCGCCAATGGAGCCAGCTTCATCAGCAGCGCCTCGTCGTCCTCTGAAAACCCCCCACGAGGGGCGTCATCGACCACCGTGAGCACACCCACCACCCGATCCTGCACCATGAGCGGCACCCCCACCGCGCTCGCAAAGTCCAGAACCGAAAACCGGGTCAGTCGACCCTCCCAGTCGGCATAGTTTTGCACCCGCAACGGCTGGCCGCTCTGCGCCACCCGGCCCGATAGGCCCTCACCCAGAGCCAGTTGCGCGCCAGCCATATCTTTCCACGGCCCACGGCCCACCTCCACCGAGATGCGGTTGGTGGTTTCGTCGTAAAGACAGATGTTGCCCCCCTTGACATGAAGCAATTCCACCGTTCGCTTCATGATGCTCTGCAAAACCTCTGGCAGCGAGAGGTGACTCACCAGATCCAACGAAGTCTCATAGAGCGCCTGCATCTGGGAGACCCGAGTAGCCAGGTCTTTCTGCCCCTGGACCACGGAAAGCTGCAGGCGGCGGTACTCGGCGGCCCGCTGCACCACCGCCAGGATCACGTCCAGATCGAAAGGTTTGGTGATATAATCGTAGGCGCCCAGGCGCAGCGCCCTCACCGCCGACTCTTGCGAGCCATAGGCTGTGATCACCACCACCGGGCACTGCAAGCCCCGTTGCTGAACCTGCTCCAACACAAAAAAGCCATCGCCGTGGGGCATGACGATGTCTGTCATGACGATGTCTGGGGCAAAACGATCGAGCGCCTCTATAGCTTCTTTGCCCGAACCGGCGGCGGCAACCTCGTAACCTTCGTAGGTGAAAATGTGCCGCAACTGCTCTCGAAAGCCTTCCTTGTCATCAACGACCAGCAATCGCACCGCAACCTGGCCTTTCAAGGTGAATGGTGAGATCGGGGTTCAAAGAGCGCCTGTCTCAAGAGCGGCGCGTCAGAGGGAGGTTCTGTCCAAGGAACATGGAGGCCGGCAGGTTAAAGCCATGGGCCGCCAGACGAGTGGTGAACTTGGGCCGGACACCCATGGGCTTCATCGCGCCCACTACCTTGCCATCCTGTTCGCCTTCTTCCTCGAAACGAAAGACATCTTGCAGCACCACCGTTTCGCCTTCCATGCCCTGCACCTCGGTGATGTTGGTGATCTTGCGTGAGCCATCGCGCAGGCGGGCCTGCTGCACGATCAGATCCAATGCCGAGGCGATCTGCTGCCGCACCACCATCAGCGGCAGGTCCATGCCCGCCATGAGCGTCAGCGTCTCCAAACGTGAGATGGTATCACGCGGCGAGTTGGCGTGAACGGTGGTCAGACTGCCATCGTGGCCGGTATTCATCGCCTGGAGCATGTCCAGCGCCTCGCCGCCCCGACACTCGCCCACCACGATGCGCTCTGGCCGCATGCGTAACGAGTTGATCACCAGATCACGGATAGCCACCCGACCCGAGCCATCCACCTCGGCGGGTTTGGCCTCCAGCCGCACCACATGGCTCTGAGAGAGTTGTAACTCGGCGGCGTCCTCGATGGTCACGATGCGGTCCTCATCGGGGATAAAGCCGGATAACACGTTGAGCAGCGTCGTCTTGCCAGAACCGGTGCCGCCCGAGACCACGACATTCAGCCGGGAAACGACGCACGCTTCCAGAAACCTGGCCATGTCCTCGGTCATGGAGCCAAAATTGATGAGGTCTTGCACGGTAAAGGGGGTCTTGCTGAACTTGCGGATGGTAATGGAGGGGCCGTCGATGGCGCAGGGTGGAATGATAGCATTGACGCGCGAGCCATCCGGCAGGCGAGCATCGACCATGGGCCAGGTGCGGTCGATCTTGCGGCCCAACGGCTCGATGATTTTACGGATGACCCTCAACACGTGGTCGTCGTCCACAAAGGCCGTCCCGGCCAGTGTCACTTTGCCCTTTCGCTCGACATAGATCATCTGGGGGCCATTGACCATGACCTCGGTCACAGAATCGTCTTGCAGCAACGACTCGATGGGGCCATAGCCGATCAGCTCGTCGAGTACACCCCGGTAGAGCTGCTCCAGTTGCATCTCTGGCAGTTTGAGGTTGGCGTGGCGACACAACAGAGCGTATCGATCTCGAATGAGCTGCACCGTCTCCGGTGTATGCTCCAACCGGACGCGGGGTTCCAGCGAGCCCTGCAACTTGTCCGCAATCCACAGGATGAGCCGCTGAACCTCTTCCCAGGTCATACCTTCGATCGGACTGGGCAATTGACGTTCCACCGAACACCTCCATCGCGCCAAACTGTGGATAATCGCCGGTGGTTATTATAACACAGCCGCGCCGAAAAGAAAAGATTGTGATAATCTACGCAAACCCACGAAGTGAGGGGTTGACAAGCACCCTCTTTTAGAGTACCATATCACCCACCCAATAAGGAGGAACTATGGACAGGCTCGAAGCCATCGTCGAACAGATCCAGACCGACTTTGAGGCGCGTAATACGGCCCGCGATCTAACCCTGCGCCGCTCGCGCGAGTTGATCCGGCGCTGCGCCAACACCATCCGCGCCGTCCATCGCGGCGAAATGGAACAGGCCGCCGAGCTGCTCTCCCTGGCGGCCCAGGCCGCGGCGGAAATGATCCAGGATGTGCAGGCCTTCCCCGAATTGTACCACACCGGCTATACCCAGGACGCTCTAAAAGAATACGTCGAGGCCAACGCGACCCTGGCGTTGGTGGCCGGTACCCCACTGCCCTCGCCGCAGGAGCTCAACGTCGAGTACGCTGCCTATCTCAACGGCCTGGCCGAGGCAGCCAGTGAGCTTCGCCGCCACATCCTGGATATCATTCGCCAGGGCCACTCCAAGCGGGCCGAACAGTTGTTGGCCCACATGGAGGACATTTACGGCTACCTGGTGACCATCGACTTTCCCGATGCCATCACCGGCGGCCTGCGCCGCACCACCGACGCGCTGCGCGCCGTTTTGGAGCGCACCCGCGCCGATCTGACCACCAGCCTGCGCCAGGCGCAGTTGCAGGCGGCGCTGAAATCACTCGAAGACAGGCTGTCCGAAAGAACCCATGAGACCTGAGAGCGAGCCTATCGTCCGGGCCAGCGAGATCGGCCTGTATGCCTACTGCGCCCGCGCCTGGTGGCTGGGCAAGGTCCAGGGCCACCCGCCAACGAATCGGACGGCTCTGGAGGCTGGCGAGGCGGCGCATCAGGCGCACGGCCGCACGGTGACGTATTATCACCGGCTGCGCCAGGCCGCGCTCCTCCTGCTGGGTCTGGCCATGCTGGTATTGACCGCCCTGCTGGCGACGGCGCTGCTGCGTTGAAAGGCGTGTGATGGGCGGGTTGGCTGTTGTCGCTGCCATTCTGTTTCTGGCAGGCGCCCTGCTGCTGTGGGCCAGCCACCGGCTGCGACAGCGATCGGGGCTGCCGCAGGGTCGTGTGATCTATAACGATACCGGCGCGTTGCGCCGCGTCGAGCGACCGCTCTTTTCCCGGCGTTACCGACTCACCGGCAAGCCAGATTATCTGTTGCAGGACGGCGACCAGATCGTGCCGCTGGAGGTCAAATCTGGGGCTGCGCCGCCGCAACCTTACCCTTCACACGTGCTGCAACTGGCCGCCTATTGCCTGCTGGTAACAGAGCATCACGGCGTGCGCCCGGCCTATGGCATCATCCGCTACCGCGACCGCTCTTTTGCCGTCGATTTTACCCCACAACTGGAAACCCATCTGCTCGATATGCTCGACAGCCTGCGCACAGACGCCACAAAAAACGACGTGCCCCGCAGCCACCATAATCCCACCCAATGCGCCGCCTGTGGCTACCGTCCGCACTGCGATCAAAGCCTGGTATAAAAGCCATTTTCACGGAGGGACAATGACAGACATAGACCGCCAGGGTTATCTCTATCTTGGTCAACGGCTGGATACCGACGAACCGCTGCTCTACCCGCTCGACGACCTGACCACCCACGTCGTCTGCCTGGGCATGACCGGCAGCGGCAAAACCGGGCTGGGAGTGGTGCTGCTGGAAGAAGCCATCCTGCAAGGCGCCCCCGTACTGGCCCTGGACCTCAAAGGCGACATTGCCAACCTGCTGCTCACTTTTCCAGATGTCCGCCCTGAGGATTTTCGCCCCTGGGTCAGCGTCGACGCTGCCCGCCAGCGTAGCCTCAGCCTGGACGCTTACGCCCAAGAGATCGCAACCACCTGGGTGGATGGCCTGGAACGGTGGGGCATCGACGCCGCGCGCATCCAGCGGCTCCGAGACGCTGCCGATTTCACCCTCTACACCCCCGGCTCCGATGCCGGCCGCCAGATCAACCTGCTCCACACCTTCGAGCTGCCGGAGCTGTCCTGGCAGACGGACGAGGAAGTGCTGCGCGAAAAGATCGGCGGCACCGTCTCGGCGCTGCTGGCGCTGGTCGGCCTGCAGGCCGATCCGTTGCGCAGCCGCGAGCACATCCTGCTGGCTACCATCATCGAAGATGCCTGGCGCAAGGGTGAATCGCTCGACCTGGCCCAGTTGCTGGTGCGGGTGCAAAAACCGCCCTTTGCCCGGCTGGGGGCCTTTCCCGTGGAGACCTTTTTTCCGGAAAAAGACCGGCTGGCGTTGGCCCTGAGCCTCAACACCCTCATCGCGGCGCCCAATTTTGAGAACTGGCTGGAAGGCGAAGCGATCGACATCGACGCCTTGTTGTGGACGGCCCAGGGCCAGCCGCGGGTGAGCATCTTTTACCTGGCCCACCTGGACGATGCCGCCCGCACTTTTTTCATCACCCTGCTGCTGGAGCAAACGCGGGCCTGGCTGCGCCGCCAGAGCGGCACGGTCGGCCTGCGCGCGCTGCTCTATTTTGACGAGCTTTACGGCTACCTGCCGCCCCACCCCCACCAACCGCCCACCAAACCACCGCTGATGGCTCTGCTCAAGCAGGGCCGCGCCTACGGCCTGGGACTCGTCCTCGCCACCCAGAACCCGGTCGATCTGGACTACAAGGCCCTTTCCAACGCCGGCACCTGGCTGGTGGGCAAACTCCAGACAGAGCGCGACCGCGACCGCGCGCTGGAGGGGGTGGTCGAGGCCACACTGGAGGCCGGCGGGCGCATAGACCGCGAGCCACTGACCAAACAACTGGCCGGGCTGGAGACGCGCCAGTTTTTGCTGCGCAGCGTCCACGCCGCTGCGCCGCTCGTCTTTCGCTCACGCTGGGCCATGAGTTATCTACGCGGGCCGCTGACGCGGGAAGAGATCCGCACCTTGCAGGCTGCCGCGCCGGCCCAACCGATGCAGCCAGAAAAGCGAGCCGCAACCCGGCAGCCCGCCCAGATCGTAATGGCAACGCCTGAGGCCGAAAGGCCGGAGAAAACAGCCACAGCCGCGCCGCCCGCCGAGACCGAGACTGTCTGGACCGAGCCGTATACCGCGTCGCCGCCCGCCCTGCCCTCCGGCGTGCGGCAGTATTTCCTGCCGGTGCAGATGGCGCTGGAATGGGCCGTGCGCCAGGCCGAGCAGGCCCAGAATACGGCCATCGTTTACCGCGACAAACGGCTGGTCTACCAGCCGCGCCTGCTGGCCCAGGCCACGGTGCGCTACAGCCACACCAAACTGCGCCTGGCCCACGACGTGCCGGTCGCCCGGCTGGTCGAGCTGCCGGTCGAGGGCGGCTTTGTCGACTGGCAGGCCGCCAGCGTCGATCTGCCCCTGGACAGCCTGGAGATACAACCGGCTCAGGAAGCCCTCTTTGCCCCGCTGCCCGGCGATCTGAACCCACGCAAATTGAGCGCGCTGAACAAAGAGTTTACCGACCAGCTCTACCGCGACGAGTCGCTGACGATCTGGCACAACCCGGCGCTCAAGCTCTACTCCGAGCCGGACGAAACACGCAGCCAGTTCATCCGCCGCTGCCGCAAGGCGGCCCAGGAGGCCCGCGACGCTGCCGTGGGCCAGGTGCACGCCAGATACGAGGCCCAACTCGACAAGCTGGAAGACAAACTGCGCCGCGAGGAGCGTGACCTGACCGAAGACGAGGCCGAATACGAGGCCCGCAAACGCGAGGAATTACTCTCGGCGGGTGAATCGATCCTGGGCTTTTTGGGGGGACGACGCTCCACGCGCGCCATCTCGATCCAGAGCCGCAAGCGGCGACTGACCCAACAGGCCAGGATGGACATGGAAGAATCGGAGGCCGTCCTCAACGATCTGGAAGAACAGATCACCCACCTGGAGGCCGAACTCGAGACGGCAGAGACTCAAGAGACAGAACGCTGGGCGGCGGTGATAGAAGCCATCGAAGCGATCCAGATCCGGCCCACCAGGACCAACATCCACGTGGAGCGATTCGGTGTGGCCTGGCTGCCCCGCTGGGAAGTGACCTACGAGGACGACCGCACCGGCGATCTGCGCACGACCATCCTGGCAGCGTTTGGCCAATAGCTCTTGCGCGCTCTTGAGGAGGGGCACGATCATGAAGGCCAAGGTTACGATTCTCGCCTGCTCGTTCCTGGTTTTATTTTTGACATGGCCGGGTCTATGGGCCCTGGCCGACACGCCAACACCTCTTCTTACGCCTGCCGCCACACCCCCACCCACCCCCACCTCCACACCAGAGCCTACGCCGATGCCCATCCCGGTCCTCATCGTCACCCCACAGACTACACCAACGCCGCCCTCTCCCTGGCCACAGGAGGTGAACAAAACCGTTGCCACGATAAAAACCTTGTGGCAAACCTTCCACTGGTGGCTCATTCCTATCCTGCTGCTGGCCGGCGGTTTTGCCCTGGCCCGCCAGGTGGGCAAGGAACTGCTCGACGCCTGGGCCAAAGTGGCCGCACTCTGGCTGGACGACCGGCGGCGCAACCTGGCGGCCAGACTGCGCCGCGGCCCCGGCAAGGACGAACGCACCTTGCTTGAGGATCTCTTCCACCGCTACGAATACCTGGAGATGAAAGAATTTGTCCGCGAAAAGGTCATGACCGCCTCCCTGGAGAGCATCTACGTGCCCCTCTTTGCCGGGGGAGCGGGCGGGGGCGGGCGTTTTCCCCGCGGCGGCGAACTGGGTGGTCTGTTGGCCCGCGGCGAGGCCGGTGAGCCCACGCCCGTCTCGGCCTACCTGGCCCGCCACCGCTGCCTGGTCATCGCCGGCGAGGCCGGCTCGGGTAAAACCACCTTCCTGCGTCACGTGGCCCTCACCCTGGCCCGCGCCTGGCGCGACCGCCGCCCGGCCCTGGTCCGCCAGCGCCTGGACTGGCAGCCCGACCCGCTGCCGTTGCCCATCTTGCTGCCGCTGGGCGGTTTTGGTCTTTACCTCAAAGAGCTGAGCGACGCCCAAAAAGACTCCCCCAACCCTGAACTACTGCTGGGTTACGCGCGCCACCACTTCCGCGACCTGCACCTGCCTGCCGAATTTTTCGAAGACCAATTGAAGCGCCAGGACCGTTGCCTGCTGCTGCTCGATGGCCTGGACGAGGTGGCGCACCTGGCCGACCGGCTGCTCATCTCCCAGACGGTGGCGCTGTTGGCCCGCAGTTACGAGGGGGCGCGTTTCGTCGTCACCTGCCGGCCAGAGGGCTACCGCAACGGCGCCCAACTCGGCGGCGAGTTCGAGCGGATCGACATCGAACCGTTGCGCTGGCCGGAGGACATCACCACCTTTGTCAGCCGCTGGAACGAGGTGGTGTTGGAGGCCAGCCCCTACGCCGCCCGCGACAACACCCAGGACTTTTTGCAGCGTCTGGAGCATCAGGAGAGGGTGCGCGACCTGGCCGACAATCCACTGCTGCTGACGGTCATGATCATCGTTCACTTTAACGTGGGCCGGCTGCCGGAGCGGCGCGCCGACCTGTACAACAGCGCCACTCGCCTCTTGCTGGCCTGGGATAGACAGTGGCGGCGCGCCGGCGTCGCCCCGCCCCCCTGGCTGGACGCCATCGAGCCGGAGGCCAAACGCCTGTACCTGGAAGAGCTGGCCTATCACTGGCAGCAGTTGGGCACAGTGGAGATGCCACGCGACCAGGCCGAGCAGTTGCTGACCCCCTCCTTTGTCACCGGGTCAGGCGAGGAGAAGGAACGGGAAGCCGCCCAACGAGCCTGCGTTTTCCTCGACTGGGTGGTGGAGCGCACCTACCTGCTGCGCCCCCTGGGCCATACCCTCAGTTTCTACCGCCGCGCCTTCCAGGAATACCTGGCCGCCCGCCGACTGGCCCGCGAGGCCGACCCGGCAGCCACCGCCCTGGCCGCGCTGGAGGGCAACTGGGACTGGTGGGAGGAAACGGTGTTGCTGGCCGTGGATCACTTTAGCCCCTGGAATCCGGCGCAGGCCACCAACTTGCTGCAGGCCCTGCTGGATGCCCACGACGACCCCTACACTGCCCCCCACCGTTGCCTGGTGCTGGCCGGCCGCGCCCTGGCCGACGCCGCCCGCGAGCACCTGCCCTGGCAGCTCGTGCAAGAGACGGTCAAACGCCTGACCGACGCCGTCACCCACGCCACGCCCGCCTTGCCCGTTCCGCGCCGCGTCCAGGCCGGCTGCG
Organism: Chloroflexota bacterium; assembly: GCA_049324835.1. GTDB lineage: Bacteria > Chloroflexota > Anaerolineae > CAYNKW01 > CAYNKW01 > JBMOMT01. The sequence continues at coordinate 35,771 of JBMOMT010000073.1, forward strand.
CCCTGGCCGCCCTGGGCGACCCCCGCCCCGGCGTCGGTTGCGCCCCTCTCCCCCCTGGGGGAGAGGGGTTGGGGGTGCGGGGGAAAATGCCGGATATCCTGTGGGTAGAAATCCCCGCCGGCCCTTTCCGCATGGGCTCCACCCCGCAGCAGGTGCAGTCCTGGAAAGACTGGACCTGGCAGGCCATCCAGGAGGGGCGCTACACCTCGCCCGAAGGCTGGACAAAAGAGCGACTTTTCGAGGTTTACACCGCCTGGCTGGAGGCCGAAGAAGGCGCCCACGACATCGACGTGCCGGCGTTTTACATCGCCCGTTACCCCGTCACCAACGCCCAATTCGCCCCTTTCGTGGACGAAAAGACCGGCGGCTACGGCGAGCCGGGTTTGTGGACCGGGGCCGGCTGGGCCTGGCGGCAGGGCGAAGGCGAGGGTTGGGGCCGCCCGCCGGAACGCCGCGCCGAGCCAATGTACTGGCGCGATTCCCGCTTCAACCGGCCCACCCAGCCGGTGGTGGGCATCACCTGGTTCGAGGCGTGGGCCTACTGCCGCTGGCTGAGCCGCCAATGGCGAACGTCGAACGGCGAGTGGCGAATCTGGCGCGATGGCCAGCTCGAAACGCTCGACTTGCCGCTTGCCACTTTTGAGATCCGCCTGCCCACCGAGGCCGAGTGGGAAAAAGCCGCTCGCGGCCCTCTCCCCTCTCCCTCTGGGAGAGAGCCTGCCCTGAGCGGAGCGAAGGGGGCCGGGGGTGAGGGAAGAACCTGGCCCTGGGGCGATGACTGGCACCAGGCCAAAGCCAACACCGCCGAAGGCCGCGGCGACTGGACGACCACGCCAGTGGGCCTCTACCCCGAAGGCGCCAGCCCCTACGACGTGTTGGACCTGGCCGGCAATGTCTGGGAATGGACCGCCAGCCGCTGGGGAGACGACTGGCGCACACCCGATTACAGCCCACCCTACCGGTCCGACGATGGCCGCGAGGAGCCGCAAGGGATGTCACTCCGCGTGGTGCGCGGCGGGTCGTGGGACGTCAGTCGGGACCGTGCCCGCTGCGCCGGCCGTGACGGGTACGGTCCCGACTACTGGGACGGCAGCCTGGGGTTGCGGGTGGCGGTGTCCCCCAAATGTTCTGGTTTCTGAAATGCTGGTTTCTGGTTTCTGAGGTTCTGAATTCTGGCGCGCAAAGCGCGCCCAAGATAAATCCGCGCGAAGCGCGGTCGCCGATTTTGCGAAATTTGGCAACTGCTCACCCTCCCGCAGGCTCTTGTAGGGGCACGGCATGCCTCCTTGTGCCGCCACAGTTTGCAGATTTACCGGGTCCAGTCAGCCAGATTTTGGCATGGGATGAACGATTTTAGCCTGCGGGA
>JBMOMT010000074.1:0-179588 GCA_049324835.1 Chloroflexota bacterium
GTGGGTGGGTGTGTGCGTCGGGGTGGCGGTGGGGGTCGGCGTGGGCGTAAAGGTTGGGGTGGGGGTGTGGGTGGGCGCTTTTGCCGTTTGCGTGGCGAAACTGGACGCGGCGATGTCGGTCGCCTCGGCGTCCAGTTCGGCTTGCGAAGGACCGCAAGCCGCCAGAACGAGGACCAATAAAGACCCGAGCAAGATCACGTATCCCTTGTTTTTCACGGAAGGCTCCTCTCAGTTGACGTCGGGATCGGTGGGAAAGACGACCTCTTCTTTGCCGGCCAGTTTGTCTTGAATGCGCCCCACGACGATGTCCAGGTGCCGGGGTTTGTGGACGAAATCCAGATCATCGGTGGGCACGGTCAGCACCGGGCAGAGGTCAAAGGTTTGCATCCACTCGCCGTAAAACGAATCGAGCAGCGAGAGGTAATCGGCAGTGATGCCGCTCTCGATGGCGCGGCCGCGGCGGCGGATGCGCGCCATCAGCTCCGTCACCGGCGCTCGCAGGTAGAGCAGCAGGTCGGGGTGGGGCAGGCCGGCCACCACCTGATCGTAGACGCGGCGGTAGGCGTGGTAGTCACGCTCGGTCATGTTGCCCAGGTGATGCAGCGCGCGGGCAAAGATGTGGGCGTCCTCGTAGATGCTGCGGTCGGCGATGGCCGATTGGGAGTGGCGGGCCAGCTCCAGGTGCTGCTGGGCGCGGTGGCCCAAAAAAAAGACCTGCAGGTGAAAGGCCCAGCGGCGCATGTCGTCGTAAAACTCGGCCAGGTAGGGGTTATCGGCCACCGACTCGAAGGCGGTGCGCCAGCCGAGTCGCGCGCCCAACCGCTCGGTGAGGGAGGTTTTACCCACGCCGATGTTGCCGGCGACGAGCACGAATCGTTTGGTCATGCAAACGCTCCTTCGAGGTGCGACGCACTTTTCAGTGCGTTGCACCTGAGGGGTTGCCGCTGGGCCACTCCCACGCCTTGCCACGAAGCCGGGGTGCTGCCCGGCCCGGGCGTGGCGCCAGCGGCTGGTTTATGGGCGAGTTTCGATCCTGTGGCGGTCGATGGTTTTCAAAGACGCGTCTTCCATGCAGGGTTCATCGATGTGGAAAACGAATCAGGGTGCGCCGAGCTTTATAAAGCGGCAGTAGCCGTTGCCCAACGCCAGCAGCAGCCAGATGACGACGAGCGCCCAACCCAGGCCGCTCATCAGGCCGGCAAGCTGGGCCAGCAGCATCACGATAAAGCCGACGCTGTCGCCGATAAAGAGCGACAGGGTGATGGTCCGCCGCCCGTCGTCTGCAACCTCGCGGCCCAGCCAGCAGATCAGGCCGATGCCGATGAGGCAGGCGCCGACGGTTTGCGCCATGACCGCTCCGGATTCGTCCAGTGTGACGCCGTACCAGTCCATCAGTGTGGCCGGAATCAGGGCCAGTGCCACGCCAAACACCAGTGACACGATAGCCTTGATGATCAAAAAGGTGGCGACTCTCATGACTCTCCCTCCTTTTACCGTTCGTTATCCGACCACAGGCGATCTCGCCCGAAACCGCTTGTTAATCCTGTTTGTATTCCCGGCTGCGGCGCAGGTCATCCAGGTCGATGTAGCGGCGGATCGTTCCCTGCTCCATCGACCACAGCCCGGTGGCAAAGCGCTGGATGAAATAACGGTCGTGCACCACGGCCAGCACCGTGCCCTCAAAAGCGGCCAGCCCCTGCTCGAACCGCTCCCGCGAGGGAATATCCAGGTGGTTGATGGGCTCATCCAGCAGCAGGAAATTGCAGCCGCCGGCCACCAGCCTGGCCAGAGCCAGCCGCGCCCGTTCGCCGTAACTCAGGCAACCCACCGGCACGAACACGTCGTCGCCGCTGAAGAGAAAATAGTGCAAAAAACTGCGCGTCTCGGTTTCGCCCAGCGGCGCGACGCGGCGGATCTCTTCAAAGGCATTGCTGGCCGGATCCAGCCCCTCCTGCTCCTGCGAATAATATCCCGGCCGCACGTTGGCCCCCAGCCGGATGCGTCCGGCCAGCGGCGCGATCTGGCCCGCCACGCCGCGCAGCAGCGTGGTTTTGCCACAGCCGTTGGGCCCCAGCAGCGTGATGCGCTCGCCCTGGCGCAGGGTGAGCGTGGCCCCGGCAAAAAGCGGCCGGTCACCGTAGCCCAGAGCCAGGTCTTGCAGCAGCAGCACGTCTTTGCCGCTGGCGGGCGTCGCTTCGAAATCCAGCTTGAGCTGCCACGAGCGCTGCGGCTTCTCCAGACGGTCTTCGGAGGCCAGCAGTCGCTCCAGCCGCCGCTCGCGCGACTTGGCCTTTTTGGCCACCTTTTTAGCCAGCCGCCGGGCGCTGCTGTCGATGGTGTGCTGCTCGGTTTGCTGCGATTGCTGCATGGTGCGCTGAATATCCGCCTGGAGCCGCCGGATCTCGATCTGCTGATCTTTCCACGCCGTCCACTGTTTTTCGCGCTCGCGATCCTGGGCCGCGGCATAGGCCGTATAATTTCCGACATAAGCCGTGAGGCTGTGGCTGAGAGGGTCCAACTCGAGGATGGTCTGTACGGTGCGGTCCAAAAAGGTGCGGTCGTGGGAAACAATCAGCGCCGCGCCGTCGTAGCGGATCAGGAAATCTTCCAGCCATTCGAGCGCGTCGATGTCCAGATGGTTGGTGGGCTCGTCGAGGAGCAGGAGGTGAGGGTGGGCCAGCAACAGCCGGGCCAGGCCCAGGCGGGTTTTCTGCCCGCCGCTGAGGATCGCCACGGGGGTGTCTTGCGCCGCGGCGTCGAGGCCCAGACCGGCCAGCACCGCATCCACCTGGTGGGCGACGTCATAACCGCCCGTCGCCTCGAAACGGGCCAGCGCGTCGGCATAAGCCGCCATCAGGCGCGCCAGTTCGTCGCCCTGGACGGCGGCCATCTGCCGGCTCAGTGTCTCCAGCCGGCGTTCCGCCTCGCGCAACCCGGTCACGGCGCGCCGCATCACCTCACCCACCGTCGCCCCCGGTTCGAATTCCAGGGCCTGGGCCAGATAGCCCACACTCAGGCCCGGCGGCGAAAATCGCACACTGCCAGCATCGGGTTGTTCCTGGCCCACGATGATGCGCAGCAGCGTGGTCTTGCCGCAGCCATTGGGACCGACAAGCCCGATCCGGTCGCTGGGGTTGACGACAAACGAGACGCCTTGAAGAACCTTGTCGTCACCGTAGAGCTTGGAGAGGCCGCTGACCTGGAGCATGGCGCTACTCGTCGCCCATCTCGTCCGCCACCTGCGGCGGCGGCTCCCCCTCGGCCTCCAGCAATACCTGGCGGCGGCGACCTCCTGCGCGCTGCGGCCCAATGATGCCCATCTCTTCCATTTGATCGATGATGCGCGAGGCGCGCGGGTAGCCGATGCGCATCCGTCGCTGGAGAAAAGAGGCCGATGCCGCCCCACTTTGCCGCACCAGCTCGATGGCCTCTTCCATGAGTGGGTCGTACTCGCTGGTGGCGATGGTCTCATCCCAGGGTGGAATCTGGTCGCGTTCTTGAGGCGGGAGCTGCTCGTTCCAAAAGTTCAGCAGGTTGGTTATCTCGGCATCCGAGACAAAACAGCCCTGTAGACGCACCAGCTTGGCTGCGTCGGGGGACATGTAGAGCATATCGCCGCGGCCCAACAGTGTCTCGGCGCCCGGCTGATCCAGGATCACCCGGGAATCGACCTGGCTGGTGACGGCGAAACTCACCCGGGCCGGAAAGTTGGCCTTGATGAGGCCGGTGACCACATCGACGCTGGGGCGCTGGGTGGCTACCACCAGGTGCATGCCGGTGGCGCGGGCCATCTGGGCCAGCCGGGTGATGGTGCGCTCGGTCTCGTCGGGCGCGCTGAGCATCATGTCGGCCAGCTCGTCGATCAGGATCACGATGCGGGGCAGTCGCTCTTCAGCGGCCACTTTTTTGTTATAGTCGTCCAGGTTGCGAGCGCCGACGGCGGCGAACTTTTTGTAGCGCACGTCCATCTCGGTGGTGGCCCAATACAGCACACCGCCGATGCGCTCCAGCTCGACCTCCACCGGGCCGATCAGGTGCGGCAGGCCGTTAAAACGCGTCAACTCGACCATCTTGGGGTCGATCATGGCCAGTTGCAGGTCTTCGGGTCGGTTGTTGAAAGCCAGGCAGGTGGTGATGGTATTGATGCACACCGACTTGCCAGAGCCGGTGGCGCCGGCGATGAGCAGGTGGGGCATGGTGGCCAGATCGGCCATCACCGGTTCGCCGGAGACGCTCCGGCCCAGGGCGATCTTGAGCCGCGAGCGTTTCTCCTGGTAGGCTTTGGAGGCCATCACGCCGCGTAGACCCACCACCGCCACCTCGCTGTTGGGCACTTCTACGCCCACCACGGAACGGCCCGGCACCGGCGCTTCGATGCGGATGGGTGAGGCTGCCAGAGCCAGGGAGAGATCGTTGGCCAGGGCGCTGATCTTGCTCACCCGCACTTTGCGCTTGACGCCGCCGCTCTCGGTGTAGAGGGGTTCCAGCTCGAACTGAGTGACCACCGGGCCGACGTTGTAGCCCACCACTTTGCAGGGGGCGTCAAAACTGCGCAGTGTATCTTCGATGATCTGCTGGCGGAAGCGCAGGTCGGCGTCGCCATAGGTGCCTTCCTCGTCAGAGATCAGCAGATCCAGCGATGGCAGACGCACGGCCCGGCGCTGGGGGCGGGGTTTGGGTGGTGTTTCGTCGCCGATCAGCCGGGGCTCGAGTTCTGTGGGCAGCAGTTCTGGCTGGTGCGCGGTGGGTTGGGGAGCTGTGGGCAGATGGGCCGGCGCGGCTTTGGTTGTTGGGGCCGGCGTGCGGCGATGCGCTTTGACGGTGGACTGGCTCTGGGCTTCTCGTGGCGGTGGCGCGGCTTGTGGCAGGGCGCGCCGTAAACGATCCATCAATCGCCACAGCAGCCCGGTCAGATCGTCGACGGTCCAATCGAAGGTGAGAGCCAGCCCGGCCAACAGGCCCAGCAGCAGCAACAATACGGCGATCAGATCGCCCAGTGTTCGTCGCAATAGATCGGCAATGGCCCAACCGACATAACCGCCCCCCTGGCCGTTCTGGGCCGCGACCAGCGCAGCGTCACCGGCGGCCAGCCAGTGGAAAAACGCCAGGGCGGCCAGGAACGTGACTTGCAGGCCCACCACCAGTCGCCACGTCAGGGTAGACACCTGGTTCACTGCCCGCAGCAGCAGCCAGGCGCCCAGGCCGGCGAGGGCCACGGTCAGCGGATAGGCGCCCAGGCCAACGGCCTGACGCAGGAAATGGCTCCACGAGTCGACGATTGAACCCGAGGTGATACCCATCAGCCCCAGCAGTGTCACGATGGCGCCCACCATCAACAGCAGGGCCAGCATTTCTTTTTGGCGCGGCCCAAAAGAGCGGCGCAGCCACTCTACCAGGCGCTTCAATTCCAGTTTGGGTGGGCGTTGGCGGGGCGTCGACGGTTTACGTTTCGAGGCGCGAGAGGCAGGGGCCTTACGGCGCGAATGGGTCTGGCGGCTCGTTTTTTTGGTCATAGGTGATCCGATCCTCGCGCCTGCACGTGCGGTTGCAGGATCAGGCCAGGGGCGAATGGTGATGGCTGCTGTTGTGTGGTGGGTTGTTTGCCTGGCGCAGGCTCAGGCCCAGGCGATGGTTGGCGCTGTCGATGTTGACGATGCGCACCGTCACCGTTTCACCCTCGCTGATCACGTTACGCGGATGCAAATCGCCCTCAACCAGCTCCGAGACGTGGATCAGCCCTTCCACGCCGTCTTCGATGCGCGCAAAAGCGCCGAAACTCACCACGTTGGTGATTTTGCCCTGCACCAGTTGGCCCTCGACGTAACGTTCTTCGAGAGAGCTCCACGGGTCGGGTTGGAGCCGTTTGAGGCTCAAGCCAATGCGCCGCTGGTGGCGGTCGATGTTGAGGACATAGACTTCGGCCTCTTGGCCCACACAGAGCACGTCGGAGGGGTGGCCCACCCGGCCCCACGAGAGTTCCGAGATATGGATCAGGCCCTCGACGCCGCCCAGATCAACAAAGGCGCCAAAGGAGCACAGGTTGGTCACCCGGCCTCGTAGAATGTCGCCGGGGCAAAAGCCGTCCATGAGCTGATCCGCGTGGTCGTGTTCAGAGAACACTGCCTTTTCGGAAAGGATGAGGCGATTACGCTCCGGGTCCAGCTCGATGATTTTGAGTTTGATGTGTGCACCCACGCGGGCGGCCAGCTCGTTTCGACGCTGCTCCTCGGTCAGATAACTGGGCAGCGAGAGCAAGTGTGAGGCGGGCACAAAGCCGGGCCAGCCATTCCAATCGACGATGATCCCACCGCGGTTGTGGTCCGTCACCGGCAGGGTGAGGACCTGGCTCTGTTCCAGGTAGGCCTGGGCCAATTCCCAGTTGGGTGCATCGGACAACGGCTGCGATGGCGTCGTGGTATCGACGGTTTGGGGAGGGTTGGGTTTCTCAACCTTTGGCTCCGGGGTCTCGTGCCGGTCGGCCTCGTTTCTGGTGAACGGTGGTGTGCTCATTGGATGCTCACCCTGCTCCAGCAGGGCCAGCCAGTACTCTTGTTCCAGGGGTTCTTCCCACGGCATCATTTGATTGCTCGCTGCTTGACTCAACTCATCCCGCCTTTCTCTTACACCGACCCGGGCCTGGCTTCAAGCGCAAAAAAACTCGGCCAGACTGCTTTGCCCTGTCGGGGCAAGAGGCATCACCGAGTTCAATCTCGTTCGCATTTTGGTCTGGGTGTTGCCAGCCAAAATCTCTAGATTATCGGTACTGCGTCCGATCACACCGCCGCCAACCGAAACCACCAACCCAGGGCCGCGAAACATTCCAACACCTTTGATCCTGAACCACCCACGCTCCCACAGACAATAAACTGGCTGGTATTATAGGTCAATTTCAGATGCTTGTCAAGAGTCTTTTGGCCCCTGAGAGATAGCTCCATCGTGGTTGGCAGGGTCTGGCTGTTGATGCCACGCCTCTTCTTCCATCTGGGCTAGGGTGCGGGCCACTTCCTGGATGGCCACGCGCTGTTTACGATACAGGTCCGATTCACTCATCGCCAGACGGCTGGCCACGTAACTCACCCGCTCACCGCGCAGAAATTTAAGGTCCAGGATATTGTAGAGCAGCCATTCGCGGGTGGTCATTTTACGTTCGCCGCCGGGACGCAGCGCCTCGACGGCCTGGAGTAGAACGGCCCGCAGCGCCTGCGCCGGCTGGCCCTGGTTTTCCAGCAGTGCCTTTTTGACGATGCTCAGACCCAACAGTGGGCTATCGCTCAGTTTGGGTCCGCCCCAATAATCGCGCAGGGCGTCTTTGACCAGTTGGGGAAATTCGGGAGCATAGATCAGGCTTTCGTCGATGGGCTGCACCGGCGGCGAGCCGGCATAACGCACCGTGCCACGACGGCGCTGGATGATCTCGATCTCGGGGATGATCTGTTCCAGAGCGCCAAACAGGCTCTGCTGCAGATGTCGGTCGGCCAGGGCATTCTCTGCCTGGGCGACCAGTGTCACCAGGGCATTGGCTTCTTCTTCAGAGAGGTCGATCAGCTCTCTGTGGGCCTGCACACCTAGCACGCCCAGGGTGATGTCGCCGGAGGTGGCCCGCAGTGGGAAAACCCAGAACCCGTCGCGGACGATCGGCGGTGCGCCGTTGAACAGGTTTTCCAGATATGGCGGCAGGGCCGGGAGGTCACCGGTCTGAATGAGGGCTTCGGTATCGCAGCCGGCCAGGAAAGCATCTATCTGTTGCTCTCTGCCATAAGAAGCGTGGCGGCGCGGGCCATCCCTCTCGATGACCGCCACAAAGGCGGTGGTCACTCGCAGCGTGTCGCAGACGGCGCTCAGTAGATTTTCCAGAAATTGTTGCATGTCGGTGGTGGTGAGCAGCCGGTTATCCAGTTGGCGTAGCCAGGCGATCTCGTTGCGCTCCCGGCGGTAGAGCAGCCGGTCGATGAGCGGTTGGGCAACGGTGATGGCCACCTGGAGCAACACCAATCCGGCCACCACGGTGGTAAAGAGCACGGTATCACGCGAGAGGCCCAGGATGGTCTCCACTTTGGGCACCGTTTGGAGCAAAGCGATGACCACCACTGCCGCCAGCGGCCCGCGCAGCATAAAACTGACCAGTCGCTGCTTGACCACCCGATCGGGCAGCAGCACGCCGAAATAGGCCACCGGGTAGGTCATGACGATCATCATCAGCGCCACGCCCACGTTACCCAGTAGCACAAAGCTGAGCAACGCGGCGGGTGGAAAGATCAGGTCGACGCTGGCCAGCATCACGTAGGGGAATACACCCAGGGCAGGCGCCACGAAGGCGAGCGCCAGATAAGTCATGCGCCGGCGCGAGGTGGGGGTCAGACAGCGGTTGCGGGCGCGCTGGATGTTGAGCGCGCCCGCGCCCACGGTGAAGAAAAAATAGATGGCGAACAGCCAGAAAAGAGGCCCGGCGCGGAGTTGGGGCGCGGCAGGCAGGTAGATAGCCTCGCGCACCAGCAGTTTGGTGAGGATGGCCAGCAGCACCAGTCCGATGCCGATGAAATAACTACACCACACCATCACGCGACGCAGTCGGGAGCGGGCGTTGGTGGTGACCAGCAGGGCGTCGGAGAAGTGGAGGTAGGCCGCCGGCACAAACGGAATGCCCAACCACTGCATCTTGAGCCACGGCAGAGCCAACTGGGCGGAGGTGACTTTGAGCAGTACAAAGTCGCTCACGTAAACCAGAGTGACGAAACTCATCAGCGCGGCAAAGGCGCGCGCCACCGGACTGCGCAGGTTGTGGGTGAGGATATAGATGGTCAGTGAAAAGCCGGTGACGACGATGGCCGACGAGAGCAGCCGGTTGACGGCGGTCAACAGAGCGATCAGATCGAGAGCGTTGCCAGGCATCATGCTGCAATTATAACTCATCGCTCTGGCTTTGTCCACTTGACAAAAATAGCTTTGTTGCTATCATTGCAGCGTTTTGAGTTCTGCAAGCCGTATGGCGGGAGGTTTTTTTTTGACACTCTACACGGGAATGGGCATTCTGGTGGCCATCCTGGCAGGGTCGCTCATCGGCATGCAAGCGCCACTGAGCAATCTGCTGCGCGAAAAGGTAGGCTTGTGGGGCATGGCCGTGGGTGTGCATGTCGCCGGGTTGAGTGTGGCGCTGTTGGCCATGTTGACCCTGGAACGGCCATTGGCTCGCGCCTGGGGCGCGTGGTGGTGGCTGGTGATCCTCAGCGGCGTGGCCGGGCTGGGCATCGTGATCACATTGGCGTCGGCCATCGGACGGCTGGGAGCGGCCACGGCGCTGAGCATCAGCATTGCCGTGCAACTCGCCGTCACGGTGACGGTCGACCATTTTGGCTGGCTGGGTGTCCAGGCCCGTCCGCTGAGCTGGCCGAGGGCTATCGGTGTGCTGTTGCTCCTGCTGGGGGCTCGACTGGTGGTGGGTGGGAAATGAACGCTCTTGACTTTACCTTGCAGCGATGTTATACTGCTTGTGGGGGAAAACGACCGTCCTTGTCTGACTTGTTGCCCTAGATTACGCGCCGGAGGGCGCGACCCACTCGCTTTTTTCCGGTGATGAATGATGCGGTGGCAATACACACCCTACCTCATTCCCCTCCTCATCGCAGCCGGCGTATGCGCGGTCCTTGCTGCCGTGGCGTGGCGCAGACGTTCGGTGCCCCGCGCACTACCGTTCCTGGTGCTCATGCTGGCTGTGGCCGAATGGTCGCTGGCCTATGCCCTGCGGTTGGGCAGCGTCGATCTGGCGGCCAAGCTGTTTTGGGCCAAGGTGCGATACGTGGGCATCGTGGCTGTGCCGACGTCCTGGCTGCTTTTGTCGTTGCAGCATACCTATCGCGCCAGGTGGGCCAGCCGCCGTAATCTGTCGTTACTGGCAATCGAGCCGGTGCTGGTGCTGCTGTTGGTGTGGACCAACGACTATCACGGTTGGGTCTGGTCGGATGTAACGCTGGCGCGCAGCGGTTCGTTGTGGGTCTGGCACGCTTCCCACGGCGCTGGCTTTTGGCTTCACGCGGCCTACTCTTATTGCCTGATGCTGATCGGTTCTCTTTTTCTCATCCAGGAGGTGCTGCACTCACCGCGCCTCTACCGCGGCCAGGCTGCCCTGTTGCTCCTCGGCGCGTTGGCGCCGCTGGTGGGCAACGTGCTTTCGACTTTTGATCTGGTCGCTTTTCCTCTGGATCTGACCCCCTTTGGATTTACTCTGGCCGGGCTGGCGGCTGCCTGGGGATTGTTGCGCTTTCGGTTGTTGGACATCGCGCCGGTGGCGCGCGAGGCCGTGGTGGCCAGTCTGAGCGACGCCGTGATCGTTCTGGATACCCAGGGGCACATCGTCGATCTCAACCCGGCAGCGCAAAAGATGTTCCGGCTCTCGGCTGAAAAGGTCATTGGACAGTCGGCTGTGGCCGTGTTTGCTGCCAGACAAGACCTGATTCAACGCTACCGCGACGTGACAGAGGCGCAGGACGAGGTCATGATAGAACTGGCAGGCGAGCGCCGTTGGTACGACCTGCGCCTCTCACCGCTGCGCGGCCGGCGAGATCGGCTCACCGGGCGATTGATCGTGTTCCGAGACGTCACCGAACGCAAGTTGGCCGATGAGGCCCTGCGCGCCCAGAAACAGTTGTTCGAAAGCCTGGTGGCCGTCGCCCGGGCCACCACGGAACAACCCAGCCTGCAGGCCACGCTGCAAAACGTCCTGGACGTTTCGGCCAGGCTCACCGGGGCCGGTTACGGCAGTCTGTTCTTGTTGGGCGAGAATGGTCAGGTGACCCACAGCATCCTGGCGCTGGGCAAGACCCACAGTCAGGATCAACAAGAGCGGGTGCAATTGGTGATGGAGCGGGGGCTGGCAGGCTGGGTGGCTCGCCACCGGCAGATGGCCCTGATCGTCGATACCTCTCAGGATGCCCGTTGGGTGGCCGCGTCCAACGAGCCCTACATGGCCCACTCGGCGTTGGCCGTGCCCATTTTGAGCGGAGCCGGCCTGCTGGGTATTCTGACGCTCACCCATCAACAGCCGGGGCATTTCAGCCCGGAGCATGCGCAGTTGCTCCAGGCCGCAGCCGATCAGATGTCGCTGGCGCTACAAAACGCCCAGATGTATGAAGCCCAGCGCCACATGGCAGATCATCAGTCCACTCTTTACCGGGTGCTGGCCAGCGTGGGCGAGCACCTCAACCTGGAAGCCATCGGTCACGCAGCGGTGGAGACCATCGCCCACCTGACGGGCTGGCCCGCCGTGGCGCTGTTGCTGCCCGATGACTCTACCTCCCACCTGGTGGTCGAGGCGGCAGCCGGCCAACTGGCCGCGTCGGTGCGATGGCGCATACCTGTCGAGAGGGGGGTCGTCGGCAGGGCTTTCCGCACGGCGCAGACACAGCACGTGCCGGATGTCCGTACCGACCCGGATTACGTCGCCGGTCATGCCGCGCTCTGCTCCGAGTTGGCCGTGCCGTTACGCCGTGGTGAACGGCTGCTGGGCGTGCTCGACATCGAGAACGACCGAGCGGGGGCTTTCGATCGTGATGATGTGTTGTTGGCCGAGTCGCTGGCCGAGGCTGTCGCTCTGGCGATGGAGAATGCGCGTCTCTACGAAAGCGCCAACCGTCAGGCTGTCGAGCTGGGTGCGCTGTTTACCGTCACGCGCATGGCCAGCCGCTCACTGGTGTTGGAGGACACACTCACCCAGAGCCTGGTGGCCACGTTGCTGTCGTTGGGCTTTGACGCCGGCCTGATCGCCGTGGTCGATCCGGACGATGGCGCGTTGCGCCTGGTGGCCGAGCACGGTTTACCCTCGGCCCTGTCGCAGCGGCTACGCGACAGAGGCATGACAGATACGTTGATCGAGCTGGTTCATCGGAACGGGCAAAGCTCTTTGCTGGCTGACCTGGCGGGCGATCTGCCGCCGCAGGTGGCTCCTCTGGTGGCCGACCAGATCCCTCTGGGGCTGCGGGCCTGCGCCTGCCTGCCGCTGCTGCATCAGGCGGAATCGTTGGGCGTGATGAGCCTGTTCGTGCATCAACCGCGCACCTTTTCGTCCAATGAAAAGGTGTTGTTGGATACGCTCAGCCACCAGATCGCCACCGCCGTGGCCAATGTCCGGCTGTTTCAAAAGGCGGTCGACGAGCGTCATCGCCTGTTGACGCTGATCGAGTCCAGCCGCGATGGCATCGTTCTCATCGATCTGGAGCATTGTGTGGTGGTGGTCAATACGGCTGCTCTGGAGCTGCTCCGATTGACCCAGTCACCGCCAGACTGGACCGGACGGTCTCTGGAGGATATGTTGGCTGTGCTGGAGGATCGCGCCTCTGACTTTGTGAAAGCCATTCGCCGCGATCTGGAGCGTATCACGGTGGCTGCTGATCCGGCCGGTGAGGGCGAGAGCCAGGTGCCGCCACGGGCCATCCACTGGCTCAACCTGCCGGTGCTGGCGGATCAGACGCCATTGGGACGGCTGCTGGTGCTGCGAGATGTCACCGAGGAGCGGCTGCTGGCCAAGATGCGCGACGATCTGACCCATACCATGGTGCACGACCTGCGCAACCCGCTGACCTCACTTTCCATGTCGCTGGCGTTGTTGGACGCGCCCCACGCCGACAACCTCAGGCCAGAGCAGCGCATGATGCTCGAAATCGCCATAAACAGTGTCGAGCGGGTGTCCAAGCTGGTCAACGACATCCTGGATGTCAGCCAGTTGGAGAGCGGTCGTATGCCACTGGACCGGGCGATGATCCTGCTGAACGAGGTGGTGGCAGCGACGTTGCAGCGTCAGGCATTGTTGGCGGCTCAAAAAGGGGTGCGGCTGGAGCACAACCTGCCGCCCGATCTGCCGGCTGTCCTGGCCGACGCTCAGATGGTGGAGCGGGTGTTGCAAAACCTGGTGGGTAATGCCATCAAGTTCACGTCTTCAGGCGGCAGGGTTCGGGTGTCCGCCGAGGTGGTGGCATCGGGGCTTGAGGGGCAGATCGGGCCTGGTGAAGCTGCCGAGGTGTGTGTTTCGGTGGCCGATAATGGTTCTGGCGTGCCGCCCGAGCTCCAGAAGCGTTTGTTCCAGAAATTCGTCACCGGTCAACAGCAGGAAAGCGGCAGCGGTTTGGGCCTGGCCTTTTGCAGGCTGGCCATCGAAGCGCACGATGGGCGTATCTGGCTGGAGAGTCAGTTGGGGCAAGGTACACAGGTTCACTTTACCTTGCCCATTGCGCGCCCGGCTCAGACTGCGACAGCAGAAGGGTTTCAGGGGTCTGTTGGTTGGCACGATTCGGTGTAGGCCTGGTATGGAGGAAAACCAATTTTGGGGGAGGATGAAAAGTATGTCTCGTGTGTATGGTTTGAAGGGTTTGCCGATGCTCAGCCTGTTGTTGCTGGCCTTTTCCCATCCGGCTCAGGCTTCGACCAGGGAGGGCAGCATACCCTCGTGGCTGTGGCTGCTGGGAATTCTGGGGGTGTTGCTGGCGCTGCTTTTGTGGCGGCGCCTTTCCGGCGGATCGCCTGCGGCAGGGTTGCCTGTGGCGGAGCAAGTGGAGCCGGTGGTAGAGCCGTCATCACCGGACGATCTCAAGATCGTCGAGGGTATTGGTCCCAAGATTGAGAGCCTGCTACACCAGCGTGGCATCTTGACCCTGGCTCAGTTGGCGGCCGTCGAGGTGAGCCAGTTGCAGGATATGCTCCAGCAGGCCAACCTGCGGATCGCCGATCCCAGCACCTGGCCGGAGCAGGCCCGGCTGGCAGCGGCTGGGGATTGGGCGGCCCTGGAAGTGTTACAAAACGAGCTCAAAGGTGGCCGGCGCGTGTGACCGGCCCGATAGCCGTTCAAAAAAAAAGGGGGATAACATGTTCAAAGAGTTCAGAGATTTTGCCATGCGCGGCAACGTGATCGACATGGCCGTCGGTATCATCATCGGTGGCGCCTTTGGCACCATCGTCAAGTCGCTGGTCAGCGACATCATCATGCCGCCGGTGGGCCTGCTGTTGGGCGGCATGGATTTCGTCAACCTGTTTGCGCTGCTCCAGGAGGGTGAGCCGGCAGGGCCTTACGCCGCCCTGGCCGATGCCCAGGCCGCTGGCGCGGTGACGATCAACTATGGCGTGTTTATCAACGCCGTCATCAGCTTTCTCATCGTCGCTTTTGCCATGTTTCTCATCATTCGCGCCATGAACCGCATGCAGCGTGCAAAAGAGGCCCCGGTCGCAGAGCCTACGGAAAAAGAGTGTCCCTATTGCTTCACGGCCATTCCCATCAAGGCCTCCCGCTGCCCGCATTGCACCTCGCAGCTTAAAGCTGCCTGACGCCAGCCTTTTTTCTTTGCAGCGGCAGAAAAGCGCGCCGTTTCTCGGCGCGCTTTTTTTGTTTCCGCTGGGTAACTGCTCATCCTACCTTCCCGCAGGCTGAAAGAGCTTGGCGCCTTTGTGGTAAATGTCTTGCCCGGCGTGTAAGAATTTCACCGTTAAGGTACTACAAGAGCTTGCGGGAGGAGGCGGCAGAAATTTACGCCACCTTTACCCCATTCCCTGACGGATCGCTGTATAATGAGGCTATTGACTCGAAAAACCCGGGGGGGATATTGTGAACATTCGTTTCAAGCCTTTTCTCGGTTGCGTTTTGGCTGCGCTTCAGGTAACAACCTCGTTTCTGGCCGTCCCGCCAGCAGCCTCGGCTGCAGCGCCACTCAGCGCTGTCTTGCCGGCCTGGATCACTCTCACCGCTCCTGCCGCATGGGATGGCGCGCTGCCCGGCTGGTTCGCCTCACTCTCTTTGGATGCCCCGGTCGATTCGTCGCCGCCTGCGGCATCGCTGTTGCCGTACGGGTTCGCTCCGCCCGCTGCGCCGCCCCTTTCACCTCCGGCAGCGCCCATCCCCGGCCTGGAAGTGACCGTCACCGCGCCAGAGAGTGTCAGCGCCGGCAATTTTTACGGCGATGCTTACACGGTCACCATTCGTAACCCCTGCAATCCCATCACCGCCACCGGTCTGTCCATCACCGCCACCATCCCCGCCAGCGGCTTTACCTACCTGGAAGGCAGCGCCAGCCTGGTCAGCGCCATGAGCGGCGCCATCGCCATCACCGACGCCTACACCGATCCCCTGGTCGCCTGGACGCCGCTGACCCCCTTCGATCTGAACCCCTGCGACATACTCACCCTGACCTTTCGACTGACCACCGACGGCGACGCCGTTTCAGGGCAGCGATTGGATGTCAACGCCGTCTACGAAAACCCGCCCGGCGACCCTGGTCGCACCAACGGCGGCGTCAACGTGCCGGTGGGGCGCGGCAACCTGTTCGTGGAAAAAAGCCCCAGCATCCAGGACGCCACCTATGGCGATGTCATCGTCTGGACGGTGCAGGTGGGCAATACCGGCCTGGGCGCCGTCTATTCCACCACCCTGGCCGACAATTTTGGCGCGGGTTATACCAGCACAAACGCCAGCGAGCTGGCCGTGTCCCCCTTTCACCTGGCTATCGGCGAGCGGCGCACCTTTGCCGTCACCGCCACCGTCAATTCCTGCAACAACCTCACCAACACCGCCCTGGCCGCCTGGAACATCGGCAACGAAGAAGGCGACGGCACCGCCGCCAACCCGGTGAGTGATACCGTCGACGTGGCCTATCTGCTGGAATCGCCCGATATCACCCTCGCCGGCAACAGCCTCGTCTTTGAATATTGCACGCCCGCCTCGAAAACGGTCGTCGTCACCGCCACCAACAGCGGCGGCCCGGCCCTGGATTTCCTCCTCGATAGCAACATCACCGGCAGCCTGCCCTTTGTCGTGGGCAATGTGGATGCTCGATGGAGCTATGACGCCGGCAGCGGCCTGTTCACCCTACTGGAAAACGGCGGTGTGCTGGCGGCGGGCCAGCAGCTCAGCCTCACCTTTGTGGTCACGCCCACCTTTGACGTCTGCACCGGCGACGGCGGCGATGGAACATTCCATTTCCAGGCCCAATACGATGACCCCTGCGGCCTGCATTTCGACGGCCGCTCCACCGACGTCGACTATCAATACGGCAGCGGCGATCTGCCCGATCTGGCGGTCGCCAAAACCAGCTCCGATCGCTACGTCTACACCGGCGATACCCTCCAGTTCTACGTCGATTTTGAGGCCATCAACGTGCAGAACATCAGCGGCACCGTCGTCATCACCGACAACGTGCCCGCTGGTTTTGCCGTGACCGGCGCTTCTGCCGCCGTGGGTATCATCACCCAGACCGGCAACCTGCTGCTGTGGACCATCCCCGTTTCTGGCACGGGCGATCGCTCCGGCCGCATGACCATTTCGGCCACGGTGGTGGACGACGTGGGTCTGTGCGAAGCCTACAGCGCCCGCAGCAACACCGCCCAGGCCTCGGCGGCGGTCGCCTGCCCCACCTGCCCGCCTCTCACCGCCTCAGGCGCGACCGAGGTCATCATCCAGAATACCACCGGCATGGCCGAGCCCAAGAGCATGGCCTCCGACTTTCAGGTCTGCGGCGCCATCGCCGTCAGCAACCGCTATACGGTGACGGTCGGCGATTGGGGCGGCGTGGTTTTCACCGAAACCCTGGGCCACGACGACGGCGTGCCCGCCGACGACGTGCCGCCCGGCACGCTGACCTACCAGCCCGGTTCGCTGTCCGTCGTCATCGACGGCGTCGACGTCACCGCCGGGATCACGCTCGTCCAGACCAGCCCGCAACTGGTGCTCGATTTCGGCGGCATCACGCTCGTGCCCACCGGCACGCGGGCCATCACCATCGCCTACAGCCTCTACATCTCGGATGACGTGCTCGCCGGCGCGCCCGAAATCTCGTTTTTTGACTGGTCCGCGTTCGCGGTGCCGGGCAGCGGCTCCTGCACCAACGACAACACCCTCTACCAGGGCGTGGATATCACCCTGCGCCGCGCCGATCTCCAGATCGACATTTCGCCCGACAGTTTCGTCGGCTGCGAGACCGTGCCGGTCGTGCTCACCGTCTCCGATCCGGACCTCGTCGCCGAGGGGCTGGTGGCCGAAAACATCGTCGTCACTTTTACCGTCGGCTCGCCCGATTTCGGCAGCATCGACCCCGCCGATTTCAGCTACGGCGGCGGTTTCGCCGGCAACCCGGTGACGGTGACCGTGGGCAGCAACGTCATCACCTGGACCTTTCAGAACCCGCTGACCCAGACCGGCGCCACCAGCGGCACTATCACCTTTTCCATGACCCGCAGTTGCGGCGGCAACCCGTTATCGGCCGGCGTCCGCTTCGACGATCGCTGCGGCGTGACCTACAGCAATACCGACGCCAACAATGACACCGTCGAAGCGCCCGACGTGCGCCTGTTCGTCACCCCCGATACCTACGTGGTCAACGAAAACGTGGCCCGCTGGCGCATGTACCTGACCAACGTGGGCGATGGCATCGCCGGGCGCGTGCTCCTCACCGACACGCTGGGCGCTGGTCTGCGTTTCATCTCTTATACCACCGATTATCCTGCTCAGGTCAGCCGCCTCACCGCGCCCCCCTTTGATCCCGGCGAAGACATTGTCTGGCAAGTGCTCAACCTGGCCCCCGGCCAGCAGGTGAGGTTCGACGTGTACGCCGACGTCGTCGGCTGCACCGATCTCACCAGCCAGGTATCCATGGACTCGAGCTGCCTGGATGGCGCCTGCCCCTCCTCCGGCGTCGACGGCCTCACCTTCTCGCGGCCCAGCGTGGCCGTCCGCTCCAGCAACGATCAAACCGCCGACCTGCCCTTTTGCGACATCGGCGAGGTGTTGCTCACCGTCAAAAACGCCTCCGTCTCGGCCCACGTCTACCAGATGGTCATCACCGAGACCATCCACACGCTCATCTATATCCCCGGCTCGGCGCGTATCACCGTCACCAACCAATCTGGCGCGCCCTACCCCGGCCTCATCGACGTGCCTTTTGAGCCGGTCACGACCGTCGTTGGCGGCGATACCATCTTGCTGTGGAGCCTGGATAACCCCGGCCTGACCGTCACCCAGACCAACATCCTGGCCGATCGCGCCCCCGAAGACAGCATCGTCATTCGCTACCAGTTGCAAACCGATTGCAGCTCGCCCGGCGCCAACTGGGTGCAGGCCGAAGCCGGCGGCATCCAGCCCTGCGGCCAGTTCTTTTTCCGGCGCGAGAGCGCCGTCACGCTGGACATCGACGAGCCCGAAATCAGCCTGACCAAAGAGGGCCGCAATGTCACCAAAGGTGATACCGCCTTTGCCGCCACCGTCTACGCCGAACCCGGCGATACCCTGGTCTGGCGCGTGACGGCCAACAACGTCTTTGGCGCCTATGTGGCCCAAAACGTGGTCATCACCGATACCGCACCGCTCAATTTCCAGATCACCCGCGCCGCCACGGCCACCATCGGCGGCGGCACGCTCATCACCAGCAGCAGCGCCGTCACCTGGAACCTGGGCCTCCTGCCCGCCGACGGCCTGGACCGCGTGCTGCTCATCACCGGCGCCGTCACCTCTGCCCCGGACTCGTGCCAGTTGCTCACCACCAACCGGGCCAGCCTGGAATACGGCTGCGATGAAGGCTGCCGCGCCGAACCCATCCAGGCCAGCGCCAATCTACGCACCCGCCCCTCGATGCAGGTTCAGGTCGCCGATGTGCCCCAATTCCACCGCTGCGGCGGCCTCATCACGCTCACCCTCACCAATAACGGCCCGCCCGCCTACGACGTGGTGCTCACCGATACGCTCCCGACCGGCTTTTACTACCAGGAAACCGTTTTCGCCAGCACGGCGCCCTCCTCTCTGCCCGTGGTGGGCACGGCGGCGCCCGTCTGGACCTGGAGCGGCGGCATTTCTCTGCCCACCGGCGTGACCTTCCTCACCTTCCGCGTCGATTCCGGCACGGGCGGCGACTGCTCCGCGCCCACCGGCGGCAGCAACGAGGTGGAAATCCTCTACGATGACATCCTGATCTGCACCGTCAGCGGCCCCTATCTCGGCAGCGGCAGCGGCAGCGTGACCATCGTCAGCCCCACGCTGGTCGTGGCCAAGACGCCCGCCCTGCAAACGGTCGGCGCGGGCCAGGTGGTCACCTGGACGATCCGCATCACCAACACCGGCGCGGCCGAAGCGCCCAACGTCGTCGTCACCGATACGCTCGGCGCCGGGTTCGCCGAGGGCGGCCGGGTCATCACCTGGAGCGTGGGCGCGCTGGCCGCCATCAGCGGCACCTGGAGCGCCACCGTCACCGCCACCGTGGCCGCCAGCGGCGCGCAGACCAACTCGGTCCGGGCCAGCGGCAGTTGCGACGCCGGTTGCCTCTATGCCGCTGCCGCCGATACCGCCTACGTCACTCTGGTGGATGAGTTTGTCAAAGGCCCGCCGATCCAGACCGGCACCATCGGCAGCCTGACCGTCTTTACCTTTACCACCACCCTGCCGGATCAGAGCGCCGTCTACCGGCTCCTGACCCTCACCGATACCCTGCCCGCCGGCCTGGGCTATGTCTCTTCGATGCTCACCTATACCTTTGGCATGCCTGGCCCGGGGGCGACGACCCTGATTTCCGCCACGCCCGCCATCACCCCCGGCTGGCTCCAGAGCGGTGCTGTGGTCTGGCGGCTGGGTGATCTCGACGGCGCGGCGCAGATCGACGGCGTCATCACCGCGGTCATACGTAACGTCGCCGGCAACCAGGACGGCGTGCGTCGCACCAATCAAATCGCCATGAGCTATATCGACGACGGCCAGTCCTACGTCCACACCGCCACCGCCGCCGTGGATATTCTCGAACCCAACCTGACGCTGACCAAAGACGCCGCTCCGCCCGGCGGCAGCATCGTGGACGAGGGCGATGCGATCACCTACACCATCGCCGTGACCAACGCCGCCGGCGCCGATGTCAGCCCGGCTTATGACCTGGTTCTGTGGGACACGCTGCCCAACTGGATGCGGGCCGCGCCCCCTACGCTGCTGGCTCTGACCATCGACGGCAGCACCGTCCCCACCAGCAGCCAGCGCTACGACGCCGTCTCTGGTCTGTGGGTCATCACCGTCACGCCGGGCATCTCGCTGCCGGTGGGCGGCAGGCTGGCGCTCACCTACCTGGCCCGCGTCGATGCCGGCGTGCCCTCTGGCCTGGCCCTCACCAACGACGCCCAGGCCAGCTACTCCAGCCTGCCGGGCGAAACGCCCGACGACCGCGATTACACCACCAACCGGGACGACGAGACCCATTACACGCCCATCACCATCGGCCTGCAGGTGTCCAAGTGGGCCGATCCGGCCGCCGCCGCCAACGGCCAGACCCTCACCTTTACCATCCGCCTGCACAACAGCGGCGACGTGCCGCTGGACCCCGTGGCCCTCACCGATACCCTGCCGGCCGGTCTGCGCTACGCCGGCGGCGCTGCCCCGGCCGGGCCGGACCTCATCGACGGCCAGCGGCTCGTCTGGAACGACGTCACCGCCGGCGCGGGATTGGCGGCCGGGGCCATGCAAACGATCACGTTCCGGGCGGTCATCTCGGTGGGGGTGGGCATCACCGGCACGCTGGTCAACCAGGTCAGCGGCACGGGCAGCTACCCCGGCGGCGCCATCACCGACACCGGCACAACATCGCTGACCGTGACCACCCCTGCCGTGAATGTGGTCAAGTCGCTGGCGGCTCACAACCGCGACGCCGGGGTCGTCACTTTTACCATCACCATCGCCAACGCCGGGCCGAGCGTGCTGGACGTGATCCCCCTGCACGACGTGTACGATCCCTATTACCTGGGCTTCATCGCGGCCAGCCCCGCGCCCGATGCGCCGGCCGCCGACGGTCGCCTGGACTGGGTCGATCTGACCGCGCCGCCGCCCCACGGCCTGGGCGCCGATCTGCAGCCCGGCGAGCAGTTCACCGTGACGGTGGCCTTTGGCATCCTGCACGACATCACCAGCACCACCAACACGGCCGTCATCACCGGCGCGCTGGACATCTACAACAATCCAGCCAACGACGCCGACGACGCCGAGGCTGTCACCAACGTGCCCACCGCCATCGAGCTGCTCTACTTTCGGGCCACGGCCCGGTTCGGCCAGGTGCTGCTGGAATGGGCCACCGCCATCGAAATCGACAACTATGGCTTTTATCTCTACCGGGGCGCCGGCCCGGTCTACGGCGAGGCCTCCGAGCTGGCATTCGTCCCGGCGGCGGGCCACGGCCGGAGCAGCGGCGCGGCCTACAGCTACCGCGATCTCGCCATCCAGCCCGAGGTGGTCTATACCTACTGGCTCGTCGACGTGGATACAGACGGTTGGCGCACCGTTCACGCTCCGGTCACGGCGGCCGCCCTACCAGAGTTGATCGACACAATCTACCTGCCCATCGTCGAGAAAAACTGGGGAGAGGCTCGTTGATTCGCCGCCGCCTGTGGAGGGGGATGCTGGCCCTTTTGATGCTCGCCGGGACGCCGTCGGCTCAGGCGGACGTGTCACACGCCAACGCGGGAACCCCACCGATCCGGCTGCTGAGCAGCAGCAGCGATGCCGCCGTGCTGGCCTTTGAGCTGCCCACTTTTTCCCTGACCGAGACCAGCCTCGACGGCGAAACCTGCATCCGGGTGCAGGCAGCCGGGCTCGGCGCCGGCGCCGCGCCCGGCGAGCCGGAGCTGCCCCAGGCCGGCGCCCTGCTGGGCCTGCCGCCCGGCAGCAGCCCGGCGCTCACCATCCAATCGGTCGAAATGACCCGCCTCACCCTCAGCCGGCCCATCTGCCCGGCGCCCGTGTGGCCTCAGAGCAGCGATCCGCCCCCGGCCCCGGCCTATGCCCGCGATGCCCTCACCCCGTCCACTGCCGCCGCCGTGACCGCCACCGGCTGGCTGCGAGACCGCCAGGTGGCGCGGGTGTCTTTTCACCCGTTCCAGTACAACCCCGCCCGCGGCGAACTGCTCGTGAGCCGGGAAATTCGAATCGAGGTTCGATTCCAGAACTCGAACCCGGGCGCAGCCGCGGCGTCTGCCCTGCCCGCTTCCGCCGCCTTTGAGCGGGCGCTGAGCGGCGCGCTGCTGAATCTTGAGACTGCCCGCGACTGGCGGGCCAGCCCGCCGCCGGCTGCCGCCGCTGCCGCCGGAAACGACCCGGCCACCCAACCAGGCAGCTACAAAATCACCCTCGCTGCCGACGGTCTCTACCGCCTCACCCGCGCCGACCTCCAGGCCGCCGGGCTGCCGCTGAGCACCCTCGATCCGCGCACCTTGCAACTTTTCGAAAACGGCCAGGAAATCGCCATCTGGGTCGAGGGTCAGACAGATGGCGCTTTTGATCCCGGCGACAGTCTCTTGTTTTACGGGCGCAGCCCGCGCAGCCGCACCGCCGCCCACAACGTCTACTGGCTGCGCTGGGGTGATGCCGCCGGGCAACGCATGGGCAGCCGCAACGTTGCGCCCGGCGCCCAGCCGGCGGGCGCAGTTTGGGCCACGGCCCGCTGGGAGGAAAACCACTTTTACGATTCACTCATCCCCGCCGCCGATGGTGACCACTGGTACGCCGCCGACCTGCGCCCGGGCGCGGGTTACACCGCCCGCCTGAACCTGGCCCCGCCTGCCGCCACGGCCCTCACCGCCACCCTCCGCCTGTGGCTGGCCGGTTACACCGCCAGCAGCACCGTCTCGCCGGATCACCATGCCGCCGTGACCCTCAACGGCCAGAGCATCGGCCAGTGGCACTGGGACGGCGCCGGCGCAGTCACGGCCACCGTGACGTTCGCAAGCGCTGCCCTCCAGGCCGGCGAAAACTCTCTGACCATCAGCCTGCCCGGCGATACCGGCGCGGCGGTCGAAGGGGCCTGGCTCGACGCTGCCGCCATCGACTATGCCCTCCAGGCCGCCAGCGGGGGCCAGACCCACTTTTGGGGCCAGAGCGGGGCCCATCGTTACCAGCTGGACGGCTTTTCCGGCAGCGGCCTCGCCCTCTACGACGTGACCGATCCGCAGCGGCCGGTGCGGCTGCAAGGAATGGCCGTGACCGGCGGCGGCCCTTTTACACTCAGTTTTGCCGATGACCCGGCCTCCCCTGCCGCCTACCTGGCTCTGTCGGATACTCAGACGCGCCAGCCGGCCAGCATCGCCGCCGACGTCCTTTCCAACCTCCGCGCAGATGCCGCCGGGGTCGACTACCTGATCGTCGCCCCCACCGAGTTTGCTGCCGCCATCGCGCCGCTGGCCGATCACCGCCGCGCGCAAGGGTTGAGCGTCTTTGTGGCCGACCTGCAAGACGTCTACGACGAATTCAGCGGCGGCCTGCCCCAGCCGGAGGCCATCCGCGCCTTGATCGGCCAGGTGCTGCCGGCCTATGTCCTGCTGGTGGGCGATGGCAGCTATGATTTCCTCAACTACCACGGCTACGACCCGGTCAACGCCCTGCCGCCCTACCTGGCGATGGTCGATCCGTGGTGGGGCGAGACGGCCGCCGACAACCGTTACGCTGCCGTGGTGGGCGACGATCCACTGCCCGACGTGCTGCTGGGCCGGCTGCCGGCCGCCACCGCCGCCGAAGCAGAGACCGTGGTGGCCAAGATTCGGGCTTACGAGCAAACGCCCTGGCGCGGCGATTGGAATACGCGCCACGTTTTCATCGCCGATGACGCCGACGACGCCGGCGATTTTGGCACAGCGTCCGACAGCGTGTATAATAGCTACATCGCTTCGCCCTGGGTGGGGCAAAGAATCTACCTGGACGAGCTGGCTGCAGGTACGGCCCGGCAGGAGACATTGGCCGCCTGGAACCGCGGCGCGCTGCTGATGAGCTTTACCGGGCATAGCTCGTGGCACCAATGGGCCGTCGAAGAGCTGCTGCATATCCACGACGTGCCAGACCTGCACAACGGGCCGCAGTTGCCGGTGCTCCTTTCCATGACCTGCTTTACCGGCTTTTTCCACCACCCGGAATACGCCACGCTGGACGAATCGCTGTTGCGGCTGGCGGGCGGCGGCGCGGTCGCGGCCTGGTCGCCCAGCGGTCTGGGCGTGGGCAGCGGCCACGATCGGCTGCACCAGGGATTCTACCAGGCCGTTTTCACCCACGGGCAAATCGAACTGGGCGCGGCCATTTTGAGCGCCAAACTCGCCCTTTACGGCCAGTCGCCGGGCCACGTCGATCTTGTGGATACCTACCATCTCTTGGGCGATCCGGCCATGTCGCTCAACCTGACCATCCGCCCCTGGCCTTATTCCGTTTTTTTGCCGTGGGTGAGTCGTTGAAACGCGGGGGGACGATGCGATGTCGAAAACAACGCGGAATCTGCTGTTGATCTTGCTGGCCTTCTGTTCGATGCTCCTGCTGGGCAGCCTGGTCGTCCAGGCTCAACCCTCAGCGACGCATCCCCTGGGCATTACGCCCACACCCACCTTCACCCCGGCCCCGACGCCCTCGCCAACGGCGATCCCAACACCCAACGAGATCCCGGAACCGGGCACGCTGCTGCTTTTTGGCGGCGGCCTGGCAGCGCTGGCTCTGGGGGCCGCAAAGCGCAAAACAAAAGCCCCCTAGCGTCCGCAGATACCAAGGGGTTCTCTTTTGCAAGCCACCTAACCCGGCCAGGCCCGAACCGTTCGGCTGAGCTCACGCCGAAGCCAAAAAGATAACCACCAAGACGCCAAGAAAAAAGGCTTGGTGCCTTGGTGGTGTATTTTCTTGCCAGACGTGCAAGCATTTCATCAAGATACTACTGCAATTGCGGATCTTGAACCAGGAGCCGCTTTAACCCTTCCTCCAGCGACACGCGGGGTTGGAAATTCAGCTTTTCGCGGGCCAGGGTGAGATCGGCCACCAGGCGGGCCACGCCGCCGTCCTCGGCCTGGCTGTGCAAAAGGCGCACCTCCTTGCCCGTCACCCCGCCGATGCGCCGGGCCAGATCGTTGATGCTCACCTCCAGCCCGCTGCCCACGTTGATGATGGCCCGGTCGACATTCCGGGCCGTCCCTGCCGCCACCAGCGCGTCGACCACGTCGTCCAGGAAAACGAAATCGCGGCTCTGGGTGCCATTGCCAAAAATCACCATCGAGCCGCCGCTGAGGGCCTGCTTCACCAACGCCGGGATGACCGGCGCCCGATAGACCGGCATGTACTGGCCCGGGCCGTAAGCGTTGAACACACGCAAAATCACCGTCTCGATGTTCCACAGCCGGCCGATGGTGCGCACGTAATGTTCTGCCGCCAGTTTACTCACGGCGTAGGGCGTGTCCGGGTCTGGCTCCAGATCTTCGTGGACCGGCTGGTGGCTCTGGCGGCCATAAACCGCGCCCGAAGACGTAAACACCACGCGCATCACGCCGGCGTCGCGCATGGCCTCCATCAGGCTCACCGTGCCGCCCACGTTGACGTCGTTGTACTCGCGGGGGTACAGCACCGACTCGGCCACGAATACCCGCGCCGCCAGATGATAGACGCACTCCACATCGCGCAGCAGCGTCCAGAGGCGGGGCACATCGCGCACGTCACCCCGCGTAAAATGCACCTCTTTTGGCAATCGAGCCGGATCCCCGGCGCTCAAGTCGTCCAGCACCTGCACCCGGTGTCCCTCGGTCGCCAGTCGGTGCGCCAGCGCCGCGCCGAGAAATCCCGCTCCACCGGTGATCAAAATCCGCATCGTTCCTCCGTTGCTCTGCAATAACGCAATACGCTACTTTAGTTTTTCCTGGCCCTCGAACCGGCGATAGGGTGAAAAATGGACCAGCGCTTCCCGATCCTCTGGCTCTAGCGAATCGGTGACCAGGCGGGCCAGCAGCTCACCCAGACCCGGCCCCAACATGAATCCCTGGCCGCACATGCCCACCGCCTGCAAAAAGCCGCTCACCTCGTCGACCCAACCGACGATGGGGAAACCATCGGGCGTCATGGGATACAGGCCCCGCCAGGTGCGCCGCACGCGGATGTTCTTCAGCCGCGGCATCAAGTCTACCATGCGGCGGGCCACCATGGGCAGAAACGCGCTCGTCTCGCGGGTGTCCTCGCCCCAGATGCTGGGCTGGGGCGTGATACAAAAGACGATCTGGCCGGTAAAGTGCTGGTAAAAGTAAAAGTTGGCCGAACCGGCTGCCGGCCGGATATCCACCACCATCGGGTGCAGGAAACGGGCCACCGCCTCGCTGATGGCCGCCTCGTGAGAATCGGGGCGCACCGGCAGATCGAGGCCGGCCATGGCGGCCACCGGCGCAGCCCAGGCCCCGGCGGCGTTGATCACCACGTCGGCGCCGTAGCGGGCTTTGTCCGTCACCACACCTCGCACGCGCCCCCCCTCGATGGTGAGGCCGGTCACTTTTTCGTGAAAACGAAACTCGGCCCCCAACCGCCGGGCGTGGCGGTAAAAAGCGTGGATGGCCAGCAGCGGCGAGGCGTTGCCGTCGTCGGGCGAAAGAGTGCCGCCGATGAGGCCATCAGGGTTGAGATCGGGGATTGCCTCCAACAGGGCTTTTTTATCCAGCCAGTGGATGTTGAGTCCAAAAGCCTGCTGGATGGCCAGCAGCTCTTTGAGGATGCGCTCCTCCCGCTGCCGGTAGGCCACGAAAGAATAGCCGCCCTCGTACCACTCGATCTCGTCGCCGTAGCGCTCTTTCCAGGTGGAGAAAATCTCGATGCTGCGCAAACACAGCCGGATCTTGGCCGGGTCGGAGTGGGTGGCGCGGATGCCGCCGATGGCCGTCTTGTTGGAGCCCTGGCCCACGCTGGGCCGCTCGTCGAGCACCAGCGCGCGCACGCCGGCCTGAGCCAGCGAAAAGGCCGCCGGCGCGCCCACACTGCCCGCGCCGATGATGATGACGTCATAGTGTTTGACCGTCATTTGTTATCTCCCAAGTAACTGCTCAGCCTACTCTCCCGCAGGCTGAAATCGGTCATCCCATGCCACAATTTAGCCGACTGGGCCCGGTAAATCTGCAAAATGTAGCGGCACAAGGAGGCACGGCATGCCGTACCCCTACCAGAGCCTGCGGGAGGGTGAGCAATTACTCTCCCAAATAGATGCGCAAATTGGCAATTTGCCTCACAAAGGATATTTGCAATAGCTCCACTGTCAGGCTTCCCAGTTTTCAATCCATCCGGCATTGACCGGGTTGTTCAAGACATACCGGACGATCCGGTTTAGTTCTGCTTCGTCCCGCACGACATGATCATAATTCTCATGCTGCCAGAACTGCCCCTCCCGTCCCAGCAACCGGTTCGACTCACGGGCGGTATATCGCTTGAGAGAGTGCATAATGACCGCTATAGAATGGTAGTCCCCATCTGCCTCGAGAAGAGGCGTAAAGACCATGTGTACGTGATAGGCATCATGCAGTAGGCGATCAAGTCATAGACCCGTCCGTCACGATGATGAATACTCTCGGTTACCAGGGCAGCAATTCTCGGGTCTTGAAGCCAAAAAGGACCGTTCGAGGTCAATGCCAGAGCTGTATCCCAGTGGCCGAAAAGCAAACGTTGATCCCGGTAGTGCGTTTGGGCACGAACCCGCGGATCAGAGATACGATCCGACTCGGTTTTTACCCGCTCGGCTTCCGAGTACAATTGCTCCAACACAGCGGCAGGGATCGAGCCCACCAAACGAAAGGTGATAAAGAGCGTAGCACCAGGCGGCTGCATGTGCGGCAAACGCCGTTCATAATATGGCTTGTACGCGAACTGACTCATCAGACCATCTGCAGGGAAAATCCTCAAGGCGTAGCGCAAATTGCCAATTTGCGCTACTGGCTGCCGGCAAAGACGCCCAGCGGCACCTCCACGAAAACGGGCCGGTGCGCCTGATCCACCACCTCGTCCAGAGGGATGCCCTCGTCGCGGAAGAGACGGTGGATCAGCGCCGTGCAGGTCTTGGCCCCGCAGGCGCCCATGCCCGCCCGGCTCACCGCCTTGATCTCGTTGATGTCGCGGTAGCCCTGCCGGATGAGCGCCCGGAGCTCGCCGGCCGTCACCCGCTCGCAGCGGCAGACGATGGTATCGTCGGTGAGACGTTCCACGTAGTGATCCATCGGCTCGGCCACCTGCTGTTCCTGCACCCGGATGCCGGCGATGCGCCCGGCGTAGGCCCTCGGCGCACTCACTCTGACGGCCAGCGTGCGGTCGAAAGCCTTGATCGCCCGCACGCCCGTCACCTCCACGTTGCCCAAGGTCTGCCCCCCGGCATCCAGCACCGTCACCACGTCGCCAACGTGGATGCTCTCCCGCAAAAACTCGTAGGCGATGGTCACCGTGGGAGCATCAACGTCCTGGCGGTAATCCACCAGCGTGATGGCCAGGCCGGGGCAGATGGTGACACATTTCTCGCAGCCCACGCAGGCCTTGCCCACCTGCTCGCCGATGAATTCGGGCAGACGGCGAATATCGTTTTCGTCGATGTGGATCAACCCCTGCGGGCAAACTGCCGTGCAAGGGTTGCAGGGGATCTCTTGGCTGCAGTGGAACACCGGCACCACCCCCTCTCCGGCGTCCGGCGTATGCTCCGCCACCACCGCGCCCGGTTTCGATTTTAGAATCTCGGCGGTGCGATACCAGTCGGGTGGGATCTCGCCCACGGCGTAACCCAGGGCGCGGGCCACCTCCAGCCCCTTGATCTTGCCGGAGAACATGGCCGCCGACGCCTCGGCGATCTCTTCGGCATCGCCGGCGGCAAAGGCCGGCAGGCCGAACGCCTGCGCTTTGAGGTAAAACTCGTCCACCGGGTCCAGTCCCACGGCGATGAGCACCGTGTCGCAGGCGAAGGAGCGCTCGGTGCCGGGGATGGGCCGGAAGCGCTCGTCGACCTGGGCCACCGTCACCGATTCCACCGAGTCTGCGCCGTTGGCGCTGACCACGGTGTGGCGGGTATAGATGGGCACACCCATGCGGGCCAGCTTGTCCTTGTGCACCTTGTAACCGCCGCACTCGGGCAGAGCCTCCACCAGCCCCACCACGGCGATGCCCGCCTGCAGGGCGTGATAGCCGGCGATGAGCCCCACGTTGCCGCCGCCCACGATGAACAGCCGCTCTGCCGCGCGCACCCGATCGCGGTTGACCAGCGTCTGGAACGCGCCGGCGCCATAGACGCCCGGCAGCGTGTTGCCCTTGAAAGCCAGCGACTTTTCCCGCGCCCCGGCGGCCACCAGCAGCACCTGCGGCGTCACCAACACGTAACGCTGGCTGTCGCGCAACACGCCCACTTTTTTGTCGCTGAACACGGCCAGGGCGGTGCTGTTGAGCCAGATTTCCACGCTTTGGTGCTGGCGCACCTGCTCTTCCAGTCGGGTGGCGATGTCGATGCCGCGCGTGCCGGCATAGACGGCGTTGGTGGAACCGAAAAAGCGGTGCGTTTGCAGCACCAGCTTGCCACCCAGGCGGTGCTTGTCGTCCACCAGCAGCACTTGAATACCCAGCCTGCCCAGTTCGATGGCTGCCGAAAGGCCGGCCGGCCCGCCGCCGATGATGAGCACCGGCACGTCGATCTCTTCGATCTCGGCCATCGGCGGCGCCTCGTCCACCCTGGGCAGCTCCGGCAGCCCCTCGGCCGGCTCCACGCGCACGCCCGGCCGCACCAGTTCCATACACGATTTCACCGGCTTGCCGTCGGCCAGCACCAGACATTGGGCGCACTGGCCGTTGGCGCAGAAAATGCCCTGCGGCGCGCCGTCTTTGGGGTGATGCCCAAAGACCCGCACCCCATTAGCAAAAAGGGCAGAAGCTATCGTTTCGCCCTGTTGGGCGAGCAGCTTCTGCCCCTGCCAGTAAAAGGCCACGCTTTCCCGTGGCTCGATAGGCAAAATAGGATGTTCCACGATGCGATACTCAGACATGTCATTGTCCTTGCTAGCCGACCGGGTCGGGTTTCCAGCGGCATCCTTGCCTGATCGATATTATACCACAAAGCCCCGCCGGGAGCCAAGCTGTCACACCAATTTCCCCGAGTTGGATCGAATTGGCAGAAATCCAGGTATGTGATTCGGGCCAAAGAAGTGTTGGGACTGCGCCTTCGAGATGGGAAAACGGTCAAAATGCGGCAAAAAACACTTTCTGTGGACTGAAAATCGGCTTTTCCACCGCTGTGATCTCGGAGGATATTTTGCCAAAGCAGGAGCCTCAAATGCTCCGTAGGGAAATTGGTGTGTCAGGTATCCAGGGGATACCTTTTCAGGCCGAGGGTTTGAAGCAGCACGTGGAACAGGAAGAGAGGGTTGTTCACCAGATACCGTCGCCCTAGACGGCGCGGCTCGTTGAGCAGTCGGAAAAGCCATTCCAGGCCCGCCTGTTGCATCCAGTGTGGGGCCTGTGGTTTACGGCCGCTGTGAAAATCAAAGGCGGCCCCCACGCCGATGAGCACCGCCGCCGTCAGCCGGCCCGTGTGCGACGCCATCCAACGTTCCTGCTTGGGTGTGCCCAGGCCCACCCAGACCACGTCCGCCTGGCTGCGATTGATGGCCTGCACGATCTGGGCCTCCTCTGCCGCTGTCGATGGGCGAAAGGGGGGTGAAAGAGCGCCTGCCACGCTCAGGCCAGGGAAACGTTCCACCAGACGCGCCGCCAGATCGTCCGGCACGCCCTCGGCGCCGCCGTAAAAGAAATGGCGATAGCCCTTTTCGACCGAGTGTGCGCACAGGGCCAGCATCAGATCCGGGCCGTAGACCCGGCGCACGTGAGGGAATCCCTTGAGGCGGCTCAGCCACACCAGAGGCATACCGTCGGGTGTGACCAGCCCGGCGGCGTTGTGGATGCGCCGCAGGGCCGGGTCGCGCTGGCTTTCCATCACGCCGTGAACACCGGTCACGCAGACGTAATGGGCCTCTTTATGGGCGATCCAGCCCTGGATGGTTTCCAGCGTCTGGGCCATGTCCACCGCGCTGACGCCCACACCCAGAATGTTGACCCGCCGCCGGGGGTGCATTTATCGCTCCGTGAGCATGCGGTTCAGAATGTGCTGCACCTGATCCCGTTTTTTGGCGGCAAAATACCAGTCCACGGTGCGTTTGAGGCCTTCGCGGAACGGCACCTCAGGCTGCCAGCCCAGCAGCCTCTTGGCCAGGCTGTTGTCGGCCACCCGATTCAACGGGCCGGTGGGCATGTGGGGCAGGAATCTGATCTCGGCCTGGTGGCCCGTGTATTCCAGCACCAGGCGCACCGCATCGATCACGCGCACCCGCTCCATCGTGCCCAGGTTCACGGCCGTGCCATCGTCGATCTTTTCGGCGGCCAGGATGGTGCCCCGCACGATATCGTCGACAAACGTCCAGTTGCGCACCTGGCTGCCATCGCCCCAGACCTCGAAGGGATTCTGGCCGATGAAGGCGCGGGCGATCATGGCCATGACGGCGTGGTTTTCCACGCCGCGTGGCCCATAGACGGTAAAGTAACGGCACGAGGCTGCCTTGAGGCCGTATTCGCGGCAATAGGCCTGCAGCGTCAGCTCGTTCATCAGTTTGGCCCAGCCGTAGAGGTTGTCGGCGTCGTAGGGTGGTTTCACCAGAGCCTCGGTGAGGAAAACCATTTCGTCGGGATTGCTCTGGAGATAGTTGGGGTAGACACAACCCGACGAGGCAAAAATCACCTTTTGCACGCCGGCCCGGCGGGCCTCCCAGAAAATCAGCCCGCCCAGGAACAGGTTCGAGGCCGGCCCGGCCTGGTGCAGATCGACATAACCCCGCCCGCCGTGATCGGCGGCCAGATGAAAGACGATCTCGATGCCCTGCATGGCCATGCGCGCTACACCCGGTTCGCGCAAGTCGGCGCACAGCAAGTCGATGCTGCCTGTGGTCAGGTGATGCTGGAGATTCTCCAGTTTGCCGCTGGAGAGATCGTCCACGATGCGCACCTGAGCCCCTTGTGCGATCAGGCTGTCGGTGAGGTGCGAGCCGATGAAGGACGCCCCACCGGTGATCAGGACGCGGCGGTTTTGCCAGAATGACACTTGAGCACTCCTCGAAAAAACGTGTGTGGGCGATGGTATGCCCGTCATGGCTGAGCCGGGTGGCGCAGCAAACGATTCTCCCACAGCAGACACGCCAGGCCGATGACGATCAGGGGGAGATAGGCAACTAGTTGCAGAGTGATGCCATAAGCCAGCCCAAGCTCGCGCTCGACGCCAAAGAGCGAGAGCACCAGCACACACAGATAGGGGAAAACGCCCATGTTTCCCGGCAGTGGTGGCACGGCAACGCCGCTCATCAGCACCACCAGCAACATCAGCGCCACCCAGGGCGAAAGGCCGAGGCCAAAAGCCCGGAAGGCCAGATAGTTCGACAGGGCCATCAGCAGCCAGATCAGGGCCGAGCTGCCCCACAGCCGCACGCCTACCCAACCGTTGCCAAAGAGCTGGAAAGCGCCGATGGCCTGGGGCGCCGAGGTCGCGATGGTCTTTTGCCATTTCTGGGGCAGCGGCCGCAGGACCGGCCGCACCAGCCGCCAGACGTGTGGCCCGGCAAAGGCAAATGCCAGCAGGAGCACCAGGGCAGTCGCCGCCAGGGGCAGCAGGCTGCCGCCGGCCTTTTGCAGCCAGGCAGGCATGCCACTGGCGCTGACCGCCAGCCAGACCGATATACCCACATAGGCCAGGGCCAGCATGACCAGGTCGGTGGTCTTTTCCACCACCACCGTCGACAGGGCCCGGGCGCGGCTGACGGCTTTTACCTCGCCGATGTAATAGACGCGGCCCACCTCACCCGCCCGCGCCGGCAGAATGGCGTTGAGCATCTGCCCGATCATGTACACCGACCATACTTTACGCAGGTCGATTCGCTCCGGGTAAAACAAGACCTGCCATCTAAAGGCGCGCACCAGCGAGTTGATCACGACCACAATTCCTGCCAGGATCAGCCATTGCCAGACGGCCACCGCAAGCGCGCCGGTCAGCGCCGGCCAGGAGATGCCGCGGAAGGCCAATGCCAGACACAAAAGACTGAGTCCGAGCCCCAGCACCCGTCGCCACTCGCGGCGCAGCCAGGCCGTGAGATTGCTTTTGCGCTCAGTCGATGGGGCCGGCATGATCGCCGCCAGCTTCTTTCCGCAAACCTCGCCGGCGCCAGGCGGCCTGGGCTGCAAAAGCAGCGGCCAGCGCCAGCCACAGCGCCCGCTCGGCCCAACTCCAGACGCTCAGCCCGATGCCCAGGCAGGTCAGGCTCAGCCCCAAGGCCAGGCCGGGGTGATGCCAGGTGCGCCGCAGGGCGTCTTGGGTTCCATCGTCGCGCCGCGCGGCCTGCCAGTCGATGTGGCCGAACAGGCCCACGATGATCGCCAGGCCAGCCACCCACAGGCCGTTGGTACACACGCGCCACCAGTCTATCACGCCGGTTTCTCCTCGGATGCTTCCGACTCGTAACGCAGGGCGGCGGCGATCACCAGCGCCAGCATGGCCCACCAGAGGAAACCATGTTTGGCCCCCAGCGCGATGGCGTCGGTCAGCCCCCACAGCCCGTTGACGATCAGACCCACCGTGCCGCCCAGGGCGGCCAGACGAGTCAGGGGGCAACGAGAACGGCGATAGGTGCGCCAGCCAGCCGCCAGTGTGCCTCCCAGCAAGGCCAGGTAGCAGATCAACCCCGGCAAACCCAGATCGAGCGCGGTTTGCAAGTAGGCGTTGTGGGCGTGGCCGATGTCTTTGCCGGCTGGAAACTGGAACAGGGGGTAGAGATACCACACCACCTGACGGAAGGCGTTCATGCCAACGCCGGTGAGTGGAAAGTCGGTGATGGCCCACAGCGCACGAGACCATAACTCGACGCGGGCCTCCCAGCTTGTCTCGCCGGAGGTGTTCATGAAACCCTGAGCCACCAACCAGTCGCCCAGGCCCACCGGCCCGACAGCCAAAACCAGGGTTGCGATCAGGACGATGCCGGCCAGCAGAAAGGGTCGCCAGCGTGGCAGGCGGATCGCGCCCAGGCCGGCCAGTCCCAAAGCCAGCGCCGCCCAGGCGACGCGCGACTGGGTGAGTAACACTACTGCCGCAGTGAAGGTGAGCAGCAGCGCCAGCCCCCAGATCAAGCCGCGACGTCGGGCCGGGGATGTGATACCCTGCCAGGCGAGTTCAGACAACAGGGCTGCCTGGAGCGGCAGGTACATGATCAGCGCGCCGGCAACGTGATTGGGGTTAAAGCCAGATTCGGCATCGGTGACGCCGCTGATCAACTGGGGCACGTGGGCGCTGAGCGCCTGGACGATGGGGAATTTGGCGGTCCAGTTGGTGCCGAGCAAACCCAGCAGGGCGGCGCCGAAACCCAACACCAGCGCCAGCAGGGTCGGCAGCAGCAGGGTGGGTTGACGTCTGGCCCAATTCACCAGGGCGTAAAAGAGGGCCATGCCATACAGCAGGCCGGCGATCTTGCGATAGCTGAGGACCAGGTCGGGTGTGACCCACAGGCTCACCAGCGTTGCGCCAAGCAGGCCCAGGATCGGCCAATCCACCGGTGTGCGAGGAATATAGTGCCCCTGCGTGCGGCGGCGAGCCAGCCAGAGCAGGGGAAAGAGCAGCAGCACAGGCGCAAGCTCGATCTGGGGGAAAAGAAAAAGCGGGCTGGCCAACAACAGGATGATCCACTCGCCTGCAGAGAGGCAACGGCAAACCAGGTCTGGCAAATTATCACGGCTATTCATCGAGTTGGGTTCGGTTCCATTCTCGAAACGGCTGGTGATCTCAGGGTGCAGCGGCTACCGATACGGGCTGTCCTGCCTGCGGTGCCGGGGGCGACGCGGGCATCGGCGCCAGGTCTTCCGGTGCGATGGCACATTCAGGCACGATGGCTTTGACGGCGGCCCACAGATCGGCCGGCAAAGCGCCGTGCTGGGCCAGTTGGATGAGCCGTTCACAGGCGTGGCTCAGGGCCTGCCCCTCCATCGAAAGTTGTCCTTTGAAGACGAACACCTTTTCGTGTTGGGTGGTTTCGTAATCTTCGCCTTCGAGAAAGAGCCTTTCGCTCAGCTTTTCGCCGGGACGCGCACCGGTGAACTTGATCGGGATATCTTTTTCCGGTCTCAAGCCAGAGAGGGTGATCAGGTCTCGCGCCAGATCCACAATTTTGATAGGCTCGCCCATGTCGAGCACAAACAGCTCGCCGCCCTGGCCCAGAGCAGCGGCCTGTAGTACCAGGTAAACCGCTTCCGGGATGGTCATAAAATACCTCTCCATCTCCGGGTGGGTCACTGTGACCGGGCCGCCGGCAGCGATCTGGCGTTTAAAGAGGGGCACCACGCTGCCACGACTGCCCAACACGTTGCCAAAACGCACGGCCACCAGGTTGCGCCCCGTTCGCCGGGCGGCATTCTGGACCATCAGCTCGGCGATGCGTTTGGTAGCGCCCATGATGTTGGCCGGGTTCACGGCTTTGTCTGACGAAATGAGCACGAAACGCTCCACCCCTGCCTGCTCTGCCACTTCGAGCACGTTGCGTGTGCCCAGCACGTTGTTGGTCACAGCCTCTTCCAGGTTCAGCTCCATGAGTGGCACGTGCTTGTGCGCCGCGGCGTGAAAGACGACATCGGGCCGGTGGGTATCAAAAACGCGCCGCAGGCG
The DNA here is from genome assembly GCA_049324835.1 of Chloroflexota bacterium. GTDB lineage: Bacteria > Chloroflexota > Anaerolineae > CAYNKW01 > CAYNKW01 > JBMOMT01. Next base: position 35,457 of record JBMOMT010000074.1, read on the forward strand.
TGTTTTGTCTCTGACGTCGGCGATGACCGGCGTTAGCTTGAGATCTGGGAACTGTTGGCGTAATTCCTCGTGGATGAGATAGATGCTGTTTTCGCCGTGACCCAGCAGGACGATACGCTGAGGCCGCCGCCGGGCCACCTGGCGACACAATTCCGAGCCAATGGAGCCGCCCGCGCCAGTGATCAGGATCACCTTACGCTGCAAGTAGGGGGCATCGTCGGCTTTGATGCGCACCGGATCGCGTCGCAGCAGGTCTTCGATCTGGACGTCGCGGATCTGGCCCACGGCCAGGGTGTCGTTCAACAGTTCGTGGATGCCGGGGATGGTCTTGAACGGCACGGGCACCGATTCGCAGATCTCTTTGATCTGGCGGATGGCCTGTCCGGGGGCGGTGGGGATGGCGATCAGCACCTCGTCGACTTTGTGGTGCCGGACCAGCCTGGGGATCGATTCGCGTGTGCCGAGAACGGGCAGACCGCGGATGCGCATACCCACCTTGGCCTGGTTGTCGTCCACATAACCGATGGGTTCCAGGCCCACGCTGGGGTTACTCTTCATCTCTCGGGCGATGCGGGCGCCGGCATCGCCTGCGCCGGCGACCAGCACGCGTTGAGACCGGCGTTTCTGGCCGGCGCGTCCGTTATCGCCGTTGAGGGCTCCCATCTCGCCGAGAAAACGCACCGAAAAGCGGATGCCGCCGATGAAAAACAGGCTCAACAACCAGTCGATGATCAGCGCCGAGCGAGGGAAGCGCTCGAACCAGTCCAACGGCAAAAAGAGGCCGAGTATCAGAACAGAGAGAATCGCCGAGGAGGTGACGTTGGCGCCGAGGATGCTGAGGGCTTCATTGATGCTGGCGTAGCGCCAGAATCGTCGATACAGGCCGAACAACAAAAAGATCGGCAGCTTGATGGTGATGGCCATGACCACAAAGGGCAGCCAGATGGGTAGATACGCACCGAACAGGGGAGGATCCAGCCGGATGGCAAAGCCCAAGACGGCCGCCAGGGCAATGAGTAGCGCATCGATGAGGGCAAAATAGCGATTTCGGATGACGAACGATTGACTGGATGCCACTAGCCTGTTTCTCCTTCCCGCGGCTTTACGACAGCATCTGGCGAAGGTTCTGGCAGATCAGGTCCACCGTTGCTTCGTCGAGGTGATTGTGAAAGGGCAAAGCCAACGTACTGGCAGATACGGCCTCGGTGATGGGAAAATCTCCCGGCGAGTAGCCGAATTTGTCTACGTAAAACGGCTGCAGATGGATGGGTGTGAAATATGGACGGCAGGCAATACCTTGTGTGTGCAAATGAGCCATGACGGCGTCACGGTCGATTTCCGGGGCCAGCCGGATCACGTACACGAACCAGCTCATTTTTGTGGTGGTGGCGGCGACATAGGGAACAGACACGCCCTCCACACCCCGCAGACGTTCGTTGTACATGTGGGCCACACGCGCTCGCCTGTCCAATAACTCCTGGATGCGTTTCATCTGGGCCAGGCCGAGGGCGGCGCTGAGCTCGTTCAGCCGATAGTTATAACCCAGACGCACGTGGTTCAGCCAGGTGCCGCTCTCGTCGCGGCCCTGATTGCGCAGGCTGCGGAACAGCGTATTCCAGTCCTGGCGGTCGGTGACGATCACGCCCCCCTCGGCGGTGGTCATCTGTTTGTTGGGGTAAAAACCAAAGACGGCCACGTCGCCCAACGTACCCGCTTTACGATCCTGGTATTCGGCGCCGATGGCTTCACAGGCGTCTTCGATGATCGTCAGGCCATGCCGGCCGGCGATCTGCCGGATCGGGTCGTAATCGGCCGGTTGGCCAAAGACGTCCACCGTCAGGATGGCCCTGGTGCGCGGTGTGACGGCGGCTTCGATGCGGGCCGGGTCTATGTTGAGCGTTTGTGGATCGATGTCCACGAATACCGGTTGGGCCCGCTCGTACAGGATGCAGTTGGCCGAAGCCACAAAGCTGAACGGGGTGGTGATGACCTCGTCACCTTGCTCGATGCCGGCGGCGATGACGGCCAGGTGCAGGCCCGTGGTGCCGCTGCTCACACCCACCGCGTGGCGCGCGCCCAGGAAATCGGCCACGGCCCGTTCGAACTCGTCGATGCGCGGCCCCATGCTGAGTTGGGGGGTGCGCAGCACGGCGTTGACAGCGGCGATCTCGGCTTCGGTCAGATCAGGGGATGACATTGGGATGTGCATCGGTCACACTCTGCCCCCTATTTTCGGTCTATAACCAATCACTTGCACAGGAATTCCTACATTGATCGTCCATGGCTCTACATCCCGAAGGACGAGTCCGCCACTGCCTATGATCGCGCCCTCACCGATTGTGACATTGGGGTGAAGGATCGCATTTGTGCCAACAAACACGTCCTTTTCCAGAACAATCACTCCTCTGATGACGCATTGTTCGTCTTCCGGGATCAAAGGAGAAATTCGTTTTCCATCGCCATAGTGGTGCGTCCCAGTAACGACCCTCACACCGGCGGCAAGGCCCACGTAATCTCCGGTGATCAATTCCCCGCCACCGATGATGCTCACGAACGACGCAATGTGATTGTAACGACCTATTCTGACTCCTCGGCCCCCATTGATGAAAACGAAATCGTCAATTTGGGTTCCTTCGCCAATCTCCACCATCTCGGGGCGTACTATCTTGGCCATGTCGTATATCTTTACCCCAGCACCGACATGCTTCAAGCAAGAGACATCTGTCAACATATGGTTTTTCCCCTTACGTCTCTGGATCGTCCTCTCGAGGTTCAAGATGAACATTGCCCATGTATTCTTGCGCAACTGCATAGCCCGGCTGGTCGATTCCCTCGCGCTCCAGGTCTCTCCAAATTCGGGCATCTCCACCCAGGGAAATCAATTCCCTGAAGACGGTGTGCAGAAAACCGGAGCGATGGGAGATCATACGGGCCAGTTCATCCACAGTGTAGGGAAAGACATCCACCGGCAACGAAACACCTGCAAAGGCATCGGCGTAGTCGGGGATGCGATCGAACCAGCGCCGCTGAGGATGCTCTCTCAGGACAATGAGCAGGTCCGCATCGCTGCTGGGCAAGGCTTCTCGACGCGCCAGCGAGCCGAACAGCCCCACGGCGAGCACCCGGCCATCGCGCGCCAGCAGTCTTTCGACACATTCGACCAGTTCGACGATGGCCTGGTCTCTATCGAGAAAGGCAATCCGCACAGAACCGCAGGATCGCCTCTGTACAGCCGATGGCCTGCCGGCTGTCGGTTGCGGTGTAATAGTCCGCTGGCTTGCCATAATCGAATCCATTCGGATAGCGGGTCGGAATGTAGAAGCGGTCCAGAATGCGGCCGCAATCCACCAATTCGGGCGTGACGCCTGCCGCAGGCGGCAGTTCTTCCAGAAAACGTTTGACCGAATGCCCCCAGGCTTCACCGGCCATGTGTTGGTAAACGGCCTTCAAGGCTTTCTCGGCGGCTTGCTGGGCGCTGAAACAGGCCCACTCGTGGTATTCGTCGGCCAGATCGTGACGGGCGTGCTCCAGGTCACGCTGCGCCTGGTCGAACCAATCTTGTGCTCGACTGCCCATTTATCCTCCCCTGAACTCTTCCATCGTCGCCTGTCCCGGCTGGTTGATTCCCTCTCGCCTGACAGATTTCCAGAGGGTCAGTGCCAGGATCTTGACATCCAACCACAGCGACCAGTTATCCACGTACCACACGTCCAGGGCGAACTTGTGTTTCCAGGGGAGTGCATTACGGCCATTGATCTGCGCCCAGCCGGTGATGCCGGGTTTCATCTCGTGGCGGCGCGCCTGCTCCGGCGTGTAACGCTCCAGGTATTGCACCAGCAGCGGGCGGGGGCCCACCAGGCTCATCTCGCCCCTGAGCACGTTGAACAGCTCCGGCAGCTCGTCCAGGCTATAGCTGCGCAGGAAACGGCCAAAAGCCGTGAGCCGTTGCGCATCGGGTAACAGCTTGCCGCCGGCGTCGCGCGCATCGGTCATGGTGCGGAATTTGTAGAGGGTGAATGGCCGGCCGTGTAAACCGGGACGCTGCTGGCAAAAGAGCACCGGCGCGCCCAGTTTGATCCGCACCAGCAGGGCGAGCAGCGCCAACAGGGGCGTGAGTACAATGAGTGACAGGACAGTGAGAGCCAGGTCGAACAGGCGTTTAAGGCTGGTCGAGTACAATGGTCATCACCTCTTCCAGGCAAGTCTCGCGCGACGGCTGCAGGTTATCTCTCTGCCCAACGTGTTTGTGATGGGGGAAATTTGTCAGCCGCGTATGGTGCGGCGCATTGTCCCACCCGATCTCGAGTTCGTTCGCCGATGTAAGCCAATAATAGCTGTAATGCTTGAGGGTTTGCCCTTCCCACTGTTCGGCGACCCGCAAGCTCGTCCCATCTTCCAGGTATAGAACGAGCCGCAAGGTCTCATCGTCGAGCTCCAAGGGAACAATCCCGTGTAGCTTGTTGCCAAATGTCTCCTTGATCTCGAGTAACCTTTCAGCAGCCTGCATGGGACAGTTTCCCTAAAAAAGGCCCTGCTGCACGATTTCTTCTAAAGCGGCGATGTCTGGCCTGATTTTGTCGGCCACATCGGCCCAATGATGCCACATCAGGTAATCCTCGTGCATAGTATAGTCAGCGTCATCAGGCAGACCTTTGACATCCAATTGAGCCAGGGGGACGCCGTACTGCTCCTGAAATTGCTGCAGCTTGTTCTCGGCGAGAAAGAGGCGCTTTTTTAAAAAAGACAACCTGAGCGCTGCTCCCAGGCTGATGATGGTCTTTCGCTCCTCACCCGACAGCGACGAAAAAGTGGACTCTATCCGCGTTTTGTTGCTAGTATCCATACCTCCACCTCCTGGCTGAGAACCATCCACAGGCCAGAATGACCGTATTATACAGTGCGGTGGATAATCGGTCAAAAGATGTCGAGCAAAAAAATGGGATGTTATGTGCCCTACACCTCACCATTCGCGTAATCGCGGATGACTTTCTCGAATTAAGCCCACATTTGGGGGGGTATTGCCGCAAATCCGTCCTATATGCCGGTTGAATAATTCGAAATAGTGCGTTTGTATTACGTGAATGGTGAGTTACACTTGATCGACAACATCTCGCAGCGCAGTTTCCAGTTGAACCGCCAGTATGTCGGGGCGCGTCGCGCGTAAAACGTGTATAGGCCAACTCGCGTGCCGCAGCGGAAGTCTGTTGCAGCCGGTCTGTACTTTGCGCGAAAGCGGCCAACAGGCGTGCGGCTTGCTCAATGTCATCTGGCGGAAGCACGATTCCCGCGCCAGTTTCCCGCAGCAAACCGGCCGGTTGATCACCCGGATGATGAGTCTAGAAAGCCCCACCCAGACCTTCAAGCAAAGCATGTAGCCGCATTGCTAACGTCCTGGTGTCATAGTGTTGCTCGACATACGCACGCCCTCGCGCACCCATAGCCCGGCGTTCCTCCGCAGGCATTTGGGAGATCTTGGCAATAGCCTCTGCCAGCAACTCAGGGGCTTCCGCAGGAACCGAAAGGCCACTTTCGGATTGCTGCACGATATTGTTTTCTGCATTGCAAGAGAAGATCACCGGTTTAGCAGCCGCCAAATAATCAAACAGCTTGTTGGGACTTATTCCATACTTCAACACATCGATGTCTTTGAGAATAAAAACCAGCGCGTCACTCTGAGCTAATGTGGCCGGCACGGTGGATTTGGGAACGGCATTCCAAAATTCGACATTTGATAATTCCAGTTGCCGACTGAGTGCTATCAGCTTTTGCTTTTCCGGCCCATCGCCCACTAATACAAAGCGAACAGCCAGGCCTTGATCCTGCACTATCCGGGCAGCCTGTATTAGAGAATGTAATCCATTGGCTTCTCCGTGGGCGCCAGCATACATAATTGTGAATAGGCCACCAGGAGAGCCTGTTATGGTATCCTCATTCAGGGGCTGTATATGAACTCCGTTGGGTATCCAGCAGATTTTATTTCTATCAACCCCTGTTTTTATGATATATTCATCGGCTTTAGCCATTAAAACAATAATTCGTTCAGCTCGCTTGTATAGGAAATGTTCTAACCCGCGCAAAATGCGCGCAATTATACCGTTTTCGGTCAATGCCCCCATATCTATCAACGTTTGGGGCCACAGATCGCGCACTTCCATCACGAAATGCGCCTTGAAAGCGCGTGCCAGGAAATAGGCCGCCATGACGGCCAAGAGATGCACTGAAGATCCAATGATCACATCGGGTGCAGGAAAATCTGATAATGTGTATGGTAGTTTGCGTCCCACAAGATACACTTGTAGCATATAACTCACCATATTCATCCAACGCCGCCAATTATTGCTATAATAAGGGAAGGTGTCTATCCACACAAACCGCACACCCTCAATACTTTCTGTGCCCCAAGCCGCAGCTTTGGGTAGATGCACGTTTTCTCGCAACTTGTGGTTAAAGGCCGAGGCAAAGATGGTGACGTCGTGGCCCATGTCGACCAGCTTGCTGGCAAGTTCAAAATGGCGCGTGCCGCCCGGCATATCGGGCGTCAGCGCGTAATGGTTGAGTATCCAGATAGATCGTTTCATCGAATCTGATCGGTTGAGCTCAACAAAGCGATGATTGATACGGTCGAGTGGGGGGGGCAGGGCTGATACCTGGGGCCATGTCACGTTCTAGAAACAGGCGCACACCAAGACCCGGACGTCGGTTTCAGGTCGCCCGTCATCTCCCCCTTGCACGGGCCTATTTTACCACAAGTTGTAAATCTTGGCACATTTGACAATCGGCAACGGGGAGGGGCTCGCGGGGCCAGAGTTGGAGGCGGGCTGAAACGATCAGCGGCGCGCGGCCATCTGGTGCAAGAGGCGCACGATCCGCTCGGCGCTGTGCCCGTCGCCGTAGAGGTTGGGGGCGGGGCGGGGGGTGCTGTGGAGCGCCGCGTGTATGGCCTGAACGACCGTGTGCGAGTCTGTAGGCGGGGCCAGGCGATTCCAGCCCAACTCTAACAGCTCGATCCATTCTGTCTCGTCGCGCAGCGTCACACACGGCACGCGGTGAAAAAAGGCCTCTTTTTGCACCCCGCCTGAATCGGTGGCGATCAGGCGGGCGTTCTTTTCCAGCATCACCATGTCCAGGTAACCCAACGGCTGGATCAATTGGACATGCGCCTGCACCGTTTCCAGAAGGCCCTGCCGGGCCAACGCTTGGTGTGTGCGTGGGTGCAGGGGCAGCACCACCGGCATCTGGGAGGCCATTTGCAGCAGCGCTTCGGCGAGGGTCTGGAGGCGGTCGGGTTGATCGGTGTTCTCGGCGCGGTGGATGGTGACCAGGGAATAGCGTTTGGGTTCCAGTCCGAGGCGGCTGAGGATCCGGCTGTGCGATTCGGCCCTGGCTCCATAGTGGCGGGCGACGTCGTACATGACGTCGCCCACCTGATGGATCTTGTCTGGGGTGATGCCCTCGCGTTGCAGGTTGACGACAGCCGTTTCCGTGGGGGCAAAGAGCAGCCCGGCGATGTGATCGGTCAACAGGCGGTTGATCTCTTCGGGCATGCGGCGGTTAAAAGAGCGCAGACCGGCCTCCACGTGGGCTACCGGAACGTGTAGCTTGACGGCTGCCAGCGCTCCGGCCAGCGTCGAATTGGTATCGCCGTAGACCAGCACCATCTGCGGCGTTTCTTGCAGCAAGACGCGCTCGATGGCCTCCAGCATGCGGCCGGTCTGCGCGCCGTGGGTCTCGGAGCCGATGCCTAGCTGGTAGTCGGGTGGTGGGATGTCGAGCTCCTCGAAAAAGATGCCAGACAGGTTCGGGTCATAGTGCTGGCCGGTGTGGACGAGGATTTCGACGGTGGTATGTTGGGCGCGCAGGGCGCGCGACACCACACTGGCCTTGATGAATTGCGGTCGGGCGCCGACGACGGTCAGAAGTTTCATCGGTCACTGCTGCCAGAAGACCTGATCCATGTACCGGATCATGCGCCGCCCGATGGCGATGTCGGCCTGGCGGGCCTGGATCTCTTGGGGGGTGATCTCGTCCAGCGCGAGTTTGATGGCCAGATAGGGCAAGATCAGGTCTGGCTGGTAGATAAAGCTGCTCACACGGGGGTTGATCTCGATCAGTTTTTGGCCTCTGAATTGCAGGTTGACGCAATAGCTCAAGCGGATAATCTGCAGAATGGCCCGTGTGTAGCCCACCAGGTCCGGGCGATGCAGCAGCTCGCCGCGCACGATGACCCCCCAGCGCGCCTGTTCCACACTTTTGACCGCTGTCAGCAACTCCTGGCCTTCCAGACACAGGCTATCGGTGGTGGTTTCTGCCTCAGGAAGGTACTCCATCAGCATCAACCGTGGGAAATGAGGATCGTCTTCAAAGATGGTCTGAAACTCTGCCAGCGACATGTAACGGCTGTTGGGTTTTTGATCCAGCAGTTGGTCTCGCCGGCTCACGGCAGGGTCGATGATGCGGAACCCTCGACTGCCCTTGCCCACGTGCGGTTTGAAACACACCGGCCGTTCCGGGTAGCCGAGCTCGTGAGCCTGCCGGATAAATTCCTCCAGGTTTTTGGGCCAGCAATAGGCCGGCAGGGGGATGTCGGTCTTTTGGCGCAGCGCCTGGTACATCTGATACTTGTCGTTGGCCAGGTCGATGCTCTGCGGCGAAGAGATCAACACACGCGCGCCCAGGGTTTCGATCTCACCTGTGTGCCTGGCCAACACGGGCACTTCGAGGCTGCTCTCCGGAAAGAGAACGTCTGGCCTTTCCTGCCGCACCAGGGCCAGCATCCGTTCCAGGTAGGCCTCCTGTTCGGCCACCGGCGGCACGGTGTAAAAATCATCGGCCAGAAAGCGCCCGATGGCTTCAGGGTCCATATCCACTCCGACGATCCTCAACTCGCGCTCGCCATTCTGGCGCAACATGCGGATCAGGGTCGAGGCCCCCGGACAGCCACAGGCTGTCAGCAGGACTTTGATCGGTTTCATGAGACGATTCCCCCCCAGTTTATTTGATGACCCAACGTAACACTTCAAAGGCTTCAGCGTAGCGGCCTTCGATCTGTGTGCCGCGGGTGCGAGCCAGACTCCAGATGAATTCACTGTCCAGGTATGATCGGTGCTTCTGACTTTCGTAGGCCTGCAGGGCCAGGATCTTGCGCTCGATGTGGTGAGATTCGAGAGGGACAAAGCAGCGGGTGGCAAATACGATGTTGTTCCAGGGTTCTTCGTAACCCAGCACGGTGTGAGATTTAAAGGCGCGTAATCCCTCGTTGGCGATCACCTGATGATCCTGGTGGATATCGGTGAGCGAGGGCAAGAGCACCAGTTCCGGCTGGAGCTGTTGCCGCAGGTCGATGAGGGTCTGCAGAATGGCCTGCCGATGCTCCGGGAAATGCCGCACCGGAAAATCCAGGATGTGTAGATTCTCAGGCCGGAGGCCGAGAATACGCGTGGCCTTTTTGACCTCTATCTCGAGGATGTTGTCGGGAAATTCGGGCTGGACCGAAGTTCTGGCCGTTGAAAAGGCCACATAGTGAATCTCTTTGCCCTCTTCCAAAAACTTGACGATCGTTCCCCCACATCCAATTTCACCGTCGTCGGTGTGAGGGGCCAGCACAAGGATTCGTGAAAACATGCCTGGTTTGTCCTGATTCTGGGATATTCAGCCTGGGAGGCAGGTTAATCGTGTTGCCTGTGCCCCAGTTGTTCGTAGACGGATAACAGCCTGGCTTCGATTGCCTGCCAGTTGAGGCGGCTCAGGAAGGCCTCTCGCCCGCGCCGGGCCATCTCGGCGCGGCGGGCGTCGTCGCGCAACAAGTCGGCGATGGCCCGGGCCGCAGCGGCGTGGTCGAGCGGGTCGACCAGGATGCCGTTGCCCACCTCTTGCACCAGCCGCCGTTTGGCGGGCAGGTCGCTCAGCACCACCGGCAGCCCGGCGGCGGCATACTCGAAGAACTTGATCGGCTCACCCCAATCGTAGCGCTCGCGGACCGGCTGGGCCAAAAAGAGGCCCAGGTCGCCCAGTTGCAGGTGCGCCGGGATGTGGTGGTAGGCTATCTGGCCGAGAAACTCGACACTGCCTTCGAGTTCTTGCACCAGTTTTTCGATCTCGCGGGCATAACCGCTGTTGACGTGGCCGATGAACAGCATGAGCACCTCTGGCGTCTGGGTGCGCAGGTGGGCCACAACCTGCAAGCAGGCCGAGATGCCACGCTCGGCCGACATGCCGCCGGCATAGATCAGCACCTTACGCCCGGCGCAGCGGGCGCGCCACTCGTGCGGCGGCGGCGCGACGTTTTGGAACGTCTCCAGCAAGGGATAATTGGGCAAAGCCGCCACCAGTTTACAGTCCTGACGAAAACGCTCGGCCAGGTGCTCGTTGACCGTGACCACACCATCAACCAGCCTGACGGCCAACCGTTCCAGCGCCCTGACTCCTTTTTTGACCAGCGGTGATGCCCGTGGCCCAAAGCGTTCGGCGTAGGATTCGGGCTGGTACTCGTGGCAATCGTAAACCAGTCGGGCGCGGCGAAGGCGGGCGAGCACAATGCCCAGCAACAGGCTCTGTGGTTCGTGGCAGTGATAGACCTCGGCGTTTGCCTGCCAGCCGGCCAGGAAATAGCGCCAGAGCATGGTCGGATCGGTCAGCATCTTTTTCAGTTGTGACCTGGGGCGCGCCGCAAAGGCGCGGCACCGGATGCCGCTGGCCGCAACACGGGCAGCTTTGTCCTGGTCGCCCCGGCCAATGAGGGTCACCTGGTGCCCGCCGCGGTGCAACGTCAGCGCCTCGCGGAAAAAGACCCGCGCTTCCAGAACGTCGTGCGAAAAGGCCAGAATACACACTTTCACGCCGACGCCCCATCCTCCAGCGCCCGCAACGACGCCAGCATCTGTGGTTCGACAGCCTGCCAGTTGAGGTGGCTCAGGAAGGCCTCTCGTCCGCGCCGGGCCATCTCGGCGCGGCGGGCGTCGTCGCGCAACAAATCGGCGATGGCCCGGGCCGTAGCGGCGTAGTCGAGCGGGTCGACCAGGATGCCGTTGCCCACCTCTTGCACCAGCCGCCGTTTGGCGGGCAGGTCGCTCAGCACCACCGGCAGCCCGGCGGCGGCATACTCGAAGAACTTGATCGGCTCACCCCAATCGAAACGCTCGTTGACCGGCTGGACCAAAAAGAGGCCCAGGTCGCCCAACGTGAGGTAGGGCGGCACCTCGTCGGCTGGTAGCCATCCCAGAAACGCCACCGAGTCCCGGAGGCTCAATTCGTCGACCAGCCTGGTCACCTGCCGGGCATAGTCGCTGCCGAGTTGGCCGATGAACAGCATGAGCACCTCTGGCGTCTGGGCGCGCAGGTGGGCCACAACCTGCAAGCAGGCTGAAATGCCACGCTCGGCCGACATGCCGCCGGCATAGATCAGCACCTTACGCCCGGCGCAGCGGGCGCGCCACTCGTGCGGCGGCGGCGGTATCTGCCGGAACGAATCGAACAGCGGGTAATTGGGCAGCACCGCCAGGTTGTGGCAATGCGGCCGGAATCGCTCTGCCAGATGCTCGTTGACCGTCCAGACGGCGTCGCAACGGCTGGCCAGAAAACGCTCCAATCGCCACACCGCTGTCCTGACCTGTTGCCGCCGGGCAGACGGCACCAGGCCGAGGTATCTTTCCGGGCGGTATTCGTGGCAGTCATAGATCGCTTGTGCGCCTCTCAGCCGTTTGAGAAGCAGCGCCATGATCAGTGTGCGCAGCTCCATGCCCACGTAAATATCGGCCTTTCGACGCCACGCCTGGCGGAAAATCTGCAGCGTGCGCCGCACGTCGCGCCGCGGCACACTGGGGTAAGGGATGCCGATGTACTGCACACCGTCGATCGTTTCGTTCAGCGGGGGATGGTCGTGGGCCACGCGGCAGATCACGCTGGCGCGGTATCCGGCCCTCAGCCAGCCACAGGCCAGACGTCGGTGCGGCCGGGCGCTGAGCACCTGATGGGTGCGGGTGATGAGGCAAATCTCGGCGCCTTTTTTCATGGGTCACGTCGCTCTCTGACGGGTCAGCAACCGCCGCGCCTGGTCGAGCCAGCGCCACAGTTGGTCCAGGTCTTCTTTTTGTATCACACGCAGCAGGTATCCCAAAATGCCGAACAAGGCCAGGTAGATCGCGCCGCCGATAACCAGTTGCAGGATCAGCGGCAGCGCTGTCCTGGTGATCGGATAGGCGCCGCAGCCGCTGACGATGCATACCAGGAGGCAGCGGCCGAGGTCTTGCCAGGGCAGGATGTTGGTCGCGCTTTTGCCCAGGATGCGGGCCAGGCCGTAGAGATAGATGGCCTCGCGCAGGTAGAGTGTCAGCGTCAGGCCGAGCGCAGCGCCGCCCCAGCCTATCCATTGCGATAGTCCATAACCCAGCACAACCGTTGGGATGACCATGGTCGATTGAACCACGGCGATGTAGCGCGTGCGGTTCATGCTCCCCAGCACGGCCCAGGTGGTGGCGATCTGGGCTGGCATGCCCAGGAGGTACAGGCGGAACGGCACCACACTCTCGGCATACTTGTCGGAATAGAGAAACACCATCGCCGGATCGGCCAGGGCAAAGAACAGGGCCGTGACAGGCAGAATGAGCAGCGAGGTGCGCCGGATGATCTGATGCCACAGCGAAACAATAGCCCCGACTTTGTCCTCGTTCCACAGGCGAGCCAGTCTCGACCTGGCAGGGTCCATGATGGAGCGCACCAGCAGGCTGACAAAAGGCAGCTTGAGCGCGCCGACATCGTAGGCCGCATAGGTGGCCGTGTCGAACAGGATCGAAACGATGGTTTTGTCTGCCTGGCGCATGATCCTTTCCAGCGTGCTGCCGATGGCCAGTGGCAGGCTGTAAAGGGCGTGTTCCTTGAGCAGGGTCAGGTCCCACTGGGCGCGCACACCTCTCAGATCGTGCAGGGTGACAACGCTCAGGATGACAAACTCGATACCGGCGAGCAAGGCCACTGCCACCAGGATCACGTTCAGTTCCAGGTTGGCCCAGGCGCCCACCAGCACGGCCAGAGGCTGGAAGGCCACCGTCACCAGGCCCAGCAGGGAAGCCGCCACGGGTTTCTGCATGGCGATGAGCATCGACCTTTCGGCAGAGCGGTAGGAGGCCAGCAGGGGGAAAAGGCTAAAGATCTGGATCGGCGCTTTGAGCTGCGGGTCGCCAAATTGAGTGGCAAAGCTCCCGGCGCCCAGGTACATGACGGCAGCAGCGATGGCGCCGCCGGCAAATTGCCAGCTCCACATTTGCCACAGGAAGGCTTTTTGTCGGGGCGGCTCGTACTTGGGGATAAAGTAGTAAGGGCTGGAATCCAGGCCAAACGAGACAAAGGGCATGATGAGGCTGGAAACGAGGATCACCTGGCGATAGATGCCCAGTTCTTCGCGGCTCCACAGCCGGGCCAGCAGGGCCATAGCCAGCGTCTGGAGTATCTGGGTGGATAATCTTCCGGCAAAGATGATCAGCGCCTGGTCTGACAACCTTGGCAGCCTGCGGGAAAGCGTCATAGATCAGATGTCTCACCTGTTGCCTCTTGCGAGGGCCTTTCTGTTGGGTTGAGTCGTTTGTTCGTGGCGCTGTGCTGCCAAAAAGCAGCGTAAACCACCAAGATGAGCAGGAACTGGCGGGAGCTGAAAAACTCTTCGGTGCTGATGGATACGGTGACGAGCCACACCGCGCTGGCTACCAGCAAAAAATTCGCCAGCCAAAAGCTCTGCCTGAATGCGCCCAGCAGCACCTGCCGCGTCCACACGGCGATGAACAAAAGCAGCACACCCAGTTTGAGGATGCCGCCTTCCAGCATGGCCGAGAGCAGGAAATTGTGCGGGTAGGTGTATTCCAGCGATGCTTCTTGCTCAAAGCTACGGGTGCCGCCGCCCACGCCGAGTTTCTGCCACGGATAATTGTTCAGGATGCGCCAGGCGGCCTGCCACCGCCACAGGCGGCTGTCGATATCGGCGCGTTCGCCGGTCACAAAACCCAGTCCTCTTTCGATGCGGTTGTCGAGTTGTTCGACGGCTGTTTTACCCAGTCTGGCCTCGAGCGCCTCGACGATAGCCTGCCGGTGGATCACATCTGCTTCAAAAAGGCCCCAGCCAGCCAGCGCCAGCATCACGCCGCAGGCCAGCACGCATAGGAAACGGCGCGGCGAACGCGCCAGCAATAAAATCAGCGGCACACCCACGGCGATGGGGCTGTACGCTGCGATGGCGCGCCGCGAACCGGAAAAAACGGCCACGGTGGTGATCAGAGCGATCAGGCCGGCGTAGGCCAGGAACCGGACGGTCGAAACGTGGGCAAAAGTGTCTTTGGCCAGGAAAAGCAGCAGCGCGCCAAACAGCAGCGACCGGCTGAACACATTGTAGTCCCGAAAGGCAGAAATGCCAAATTGGGATCGCGCCACAGGGTCGATGCCCGTGATCAGGATGATGGCTGAAAAATAGGCCAGCACCAACAGAGCTGCCAGCCCGGCCAGCGCCAGAATGTGTCGCCGCTCTGACAGTGAAAAGAGGTTCAATACCAGGATGGATACCACCGTCAGGGCGGCATACCACACTTGCTCGGTGACGGCAACCCAGGCCACGCCAGTCGCCGGCGAATAGAGCGCGCCGACCCAGGCGATGAGCCAATAACAGGCGTATAACAGCAGCAGTAGAGTGTGGCGTTTAAAAAAAGTCAGGCCCACCGGTCTGGCTTTGCCCAGGAACAGCAGCACAGCGCTTGCCAGGAACAACCCGCCGGAGAGCCGGAACACGGTGATGCCCATCCGTTGGGCAAAAAAGGTCAACCCCGATTCAAACAATGCGCTGCTCCACAGCGCCACCAGCAGACCACCCAACCAGATTTTTAAGGGTCGAGAGAGTTCTTGGGCCTGGATCATGTCACAGCTCAGTTGTTCGGGCCCGCCGGCGACAGGGGCAGTTCGACGAGAAACAGATCGTCCAGATAGACGGTGCTGTCGTTTGCCCGGTAATTGAGCAGCCGTATTTCGAGTTCGACGGTGTTCGGTTCCAGGCCGAACACCACACCGAAATGCTGCCAGGTGTCCGGCTGGACGTCTCGAACGAGATGGTGGGTGCGACTGGTATCACGCCCGCGGTAGCCAATGTAGGCCCGGCCGCCGTCGCTCCGCAGCCAGGCCCCCAGGAGATACTGTCGTTGCCCGCCGAGAACCGTTATGCTCTGGGAGATGATGCCGCTGCGCGACCGACCGGCGTCATTGGTCAGTCTCAGTACCTTGCTTTGCCGCTCGTTGGATGGATCGAAAACGATGCCGTGGGCCGCGGGTGGGGTATCGGGGTACACGTCCTGGGTATAACCGCTGGGAATCATGGCACCGGTGCCGCTATCCAACTCGAAACCGCCGTTGGTGATCAGATTGGGCAGGTGGATACATTGCAGCCAACTGTCGTCGGCCAGCCGGTAAAGGCCCTGTTCCGATGGTGCCATCTGGCCAGACCACCACAGGCACAGCGGCAGGGGCAGGTCCCATTCCAGGGCCGTTTCTTGCAGATCGTAACCTCGGAGGCGGATCGTGTCGGCCTCGGCGTTCCAGGTGTCGTCGCGGACAGGGTATTCCGGCTCCCGGCCCGATGCCTGGGACAGCAGGAGGGCCTGCCATTCCGCGGCAGCAGCATCTTGCCCCAACCGGCTGCTGAGCTGGATCAATCGATCCAGTGTGAACAGATCCGCTGGTTGCAGGTGATGTGCCTGCCGGTAAGCAGTCACTGCCGCCTGGAGCAGGGGCCCGGCTTGCGTTTCCAGCGTTTGCCCCAGCTCAAAGCGCAGCCAGGCGTTCGACGGGTCGCTTTCGATGGCCTGGCTCAGGTGTTGGGCCGCGGTGGTATAATCCTCTTGGAGCCGGTACAGCTCGGCCAGTTGGGCCTGTAGAACCGCCGGCGTGGCCCAGTCCTGCTGGAGGGCGGCAGAAAGCAGGTGTTCTGCCTCAGACCACCGGCCGGCTCTGGCGGCCTGCAAGGCCATGCCCCACAGGCCATCGACAGACCACCAGCCTGCCGACACGAGCGAGAATGCAGCCGGTGGGTAACGGGCCGTCCAATCTTGTTTCGGATACCAGCGCACGTGAGAGGAAGGTGTGGCGAGGAGTGTTTGGAGGGTGGCATCGGTTTCGGCCAGCTCCAGTTGTTGGGCCAGATCGTAGGCCAGGTAGCGCACGTAAAAATCGTTCGATGGCACGCTCTGAGCGGCGCGCCACAGAGAGGCGGCGGTCGTGATCTCGCCCTGGCTCCTGGCTTCGGCGGCCAGGTGCAGGTAGGCCAGCGCGACCAGATCCAGGGTTGGTGTGGCCGGTGTGGATGGCGTTTTTTCCTCGTAGAGGCGGATGACGTCGCGCCACTGTTCGTTGTAGGCCAGTGTGACGATCAGGTATGGATAGAGCAGGGGGCTGTGGCTGGCATCCTGGCTCAGCGGCGTCAGCGCCGTGGCAGCTACGCCGAACTCTTGGGCCAGCAAGGCGGCGCGCCCCATCGCCCGGCGAATCGCAGTATTGTGTGGGGCCAGCTCCAACGCCCGGCCGAGCGGGGCCGGAATTTCTGCGACGGCCTCCTGCAGGAAAAGGTCATCGACTGCTGGCGCGCCGGTTGCGAGTTGATCGAGCAGCTGCAGATTGCCGGCGTTCAACAGCGCGGCAACGATGCCAGCGCGAACCAGGCCGGGCGTGCATGCCACGGCCAGGCAGATGATCAGCAGGGCCGATCGTCGAAAAGTGAGCTTGCTCATACGATTCGCCACCGTCTGTTCTGCCGGGCGCGCTCAGTGTGTCGTTTGTTGGGCATGTTGGATTTCCTTGATGACCTCTTCTTCTAACAGATCCAGCACCTTTTGCCGCACGGCCAGGTAATCCTCACCGGTATAATCTCTGGGGCGAGGCAGATTCACCTCCACGCAACCTTTGACCTGTCCGGGCCGGGCGGTCATGACCACGATTCTATCGGCCAGGTAAACGGCCTCGATGACGCTGTGGGTGATAAAGACCACCGTTTTGCCGGTTTTTTGCCAGATGCGCACCAATTCCTGTTGCATGTATTTACGCGTCTGAGCGTCCAGCGCGCCGAACGGTTCGTCCATGAGCAGCACTTTGGGATCGTAGGCCAACGCCCGGGCGATGCCCACCCGCTGTTTCATGCCGCCTGAGAGCATGTGTGGATAGGCGTGCTCAAAACCATCCAGGTTGACCAGTTGGACGAACTCTAAAGCCCTGGCCCTGGCTGCCTGCCGCTTCCAGCCGTTGCTCCGCAGGCCAAACATCACGTTGCCCAGCACCGTGCGCCAGGGAAACAGGGCATAGTCCTGAAAGACAAAACCCCTGTCGGGCGCGGGCCTGTCCACCGGCTGACCATCCAGCAAAATCTGGCCGCTGCTGGGTTTGTCAAAGCCGGCCAGCAGGTAGAGCAGGGTAGATTTGCCACAGCCCGATGGCCCGATGATGACGGTGAACTCGCCGTGGTTGATCTCCAGGTTCACCCCGTGCAACGCCACCACCTGGTCTTGATCGTTTCTAAAGACCTTACTCACGTTCTGTATCTGGATGATGTTCTGCAAACGCTTACCCCCGGGCCAGCATGCCCCACTTTTCCACGGTTTGTTTTTCCAGCCACTTGAGCAACACACGGTCCAGCAGCGAGCTGGAAAGGCCAATGAGCATGAGGCCGACAAACATGGCGGTCACGTCGTTCCAGAAACGGGCCTGGTAGATCATTTTGCCCACGCCCCATTCGACCAGGGCAGAAAGCATCTCGCCGCCCACCAGCGCACGCCAGGCGTAACCGATTCCCAGGCGCAGGCCGGTGATGATCGACACCAGCGAGCCTGGCAGCAACACCGTGACGAACAACCGGATGCCGCTCACGCCCATCAATCTGGCGGCGTGGATCTGATCCTGGCTCACCATTTCGATGCCGCGGATGGTATTGTAAGTGATGGCGAAAAAACCGCCCAAAAAGATGGCCGTGATCACGGTTTTGTTGCCCAATCCCAGGGTGATGAGCAACGGCGGCACCCAGGCGATGGTGGGCACAGATATGAGCAGGCTGAGCAGCGGCGAGAACATGTGACGCAGGGTCTGGCGCATGGCCAGCAACGCGCCTGCCGCAACGCCGCCCCCGACGGCCAGCAAATATCCTGCCGCGAGCCGGTAAAAACTCTGGCCGAGGTGCCGCCACAACACTTTTTGCTCGAAGGCCAGCTTCCAGACCTTACTCAGGAGCATCGACGGGGGCGGCAGCGAGGCGGCGGTCACCACCCCCACTCGGACCAGCAGCTCCCACAGCAGGCCCACCACCACAAAGGGCAACAGAAACTCTACAGCCTGAGTGATGCCCCGCTCCGGTTGTCTGGCATCCGGCAGAACCTGAAAAGCTTCCGGCTCTGGGTTCACTTGCGCACCACCCCCCATTTTTCCACGCTGTTCCGCTCGATGGTCTGGATGAACCCTTTTTCCATGACGAAATATATGCCGATCAGCAGCACGATGCCGCCATAGACCACACCCGCCCGGAGGTATTCCGCTGCATCCCAGATCATATACCCCAGTCCCCAGTTGGTGGCGGCGATAAACTCCACGGCGATGACGGTGCGCCAGCAGTGCGCCAGACCCAGCTTGATGCCTGTCAGCAGATAGCTGGCCGCCCAGGGCAGGTAAATGCCGAACAGAACCAGAGCCTTGTTGGCGCCCATGATCTGCGCCGCCCGCACGAGCTGCGGGTCGATGCTGCGCACGCCCGCTGCGGTGTTATAGAGCACCGGGAACAGCGTGGCAACGATCCCAAGCGTGATGATGGTTGGATCGCCAAAACCCAGCCAGACGATGAACAACGGCGCCATGGCGATGCCCGGAATGGGCATGATCACCGCGATCAGGGGATCGAAAAAACGATACGCCAGCCGGCTGAGGCCCATCACCACGCCGCCCATCGCGCCCAGCAGCACCCCGATGGCCGTTGCCAGCAGCACGCGCTTGAGCGTGACGCCGACATGTGTCAGCAGCACAGAGCGAGCCGGCAGTCCTTTGACGTAAAGGTCTACCAGCTCGCTTCCCACATCGGTTGGGGCAGAAAAGAGCGCGCGGTCGATCAGGCCGCTGCCGGACGATACCTGCCACAGCATCAAGAGTGCGAGAATCGGCGCCAGGGGCAACAGCCACCCTGAGCGCGTTGCCCCGGCTTTATTTTTTGGCTCTGAGTTTCTTTGCTTCTTCCAAAAAACTGGCATCCCACCTCAACTCTGGAATGGCGTCGATCTGGTCTTGTTCCAGGAGAAACTGGGCCGTGTCCTCGATGGAGGCCAGCACGGCATCGTCGATGTCGAGCGAAAAATCGACCCGCTGGAATATGCGTTTAAAGGCATCGGCAGACACCTCGATGCCCTGGGCCGACGCCGCCTCGGCAGCCAGTTGGGCGGCCCGGTCCGGATCGGTGCGGATCAACTCGGCTTTTTCCAGATGGGCCGCCAGAAAGCTGGCGAGCTCCTGGGGGTGTTGTTCAGCAAAGCTGACGGTGGTGTGGATCATCACCGGCACCAGAGCCACGTCGCCATAACTCTTGATGACGCGCCCTACCCCCTGCGACTCGGCGACCGAGGGCGTGGGCTCCCAGGCGGTAAAGGCTTCGATGCTGCCGTTGGTCAGCGCGGCGACCATGTCTTCGACCTTGATATTGACCCATTCGAAATCGTCCCAGGAGAGATCGGGGGTCAGTTCAAAGTAACGCAGCAGCACCTGTTCGGCGCCGGTGCCCAGCCGTGTGCCCACCGTTTTGCCTTTCAGGTCATACCAGGATTGGTAAGGTGAATCGGTTCGTACGATCGTCGAGTAACGATCGCCCCGCTGGACGGTGCCGATGATCAGAGCGCGATCTGGGATGGCGTTGAACAGGCCCACCGTCTTGCTGTCCGAGCCGACATTGATGTCGATCTCGCCGGCGATCAACGCCTGATCACTTTCCGTGCCAGAGCTGAACAAAATGTGCTCGACGCTGATCCCATAGTCATCCCACACCTGGGGATAACCTTTGAGCAGAAACTCTTCGGGATAATACTGCCCGCCGTATCGGATGGTGGTTTCCTTTTTGCTGTCGCAGCCGGTCGATGCCAGCAGAACAGCCGCCAGCACTGCCAGAACCAGGATAGCCCCTGCGCGATTCGATGATTTGTTCATTCCTGCCTCCTTTTTTGGTATCGGTTTCAAAATCGCGCTTTCATTATAGGCCTGGCAGGTGCGTCTGGGCAAATAAAGAGTGCTTATGCCCGCCGGCTCTCGATGGCTGACTCGGCCTGGGGCATCACATCGACTGCGCCGCGGGCGAATTCCAGGAAAGTGCGGGCCAGGTTGGTCAGTGCTGAGGTGCGGCGGTAGACGATGTAAAAATCGCGGCCCATCTCCAGCCCTTCGATGGACACCTCGACCAGATCGCCCCTTTTCAGCTCTTCCAGCACACCCAGCCTGGAGATAATAGTCGCGCCAAAACCGGCCCGCACGGCCGCCTTGGTCGATTCTTGCAGGCCCACTTCCATGACCACGTTCAGTTGTTCATAGTCGATGCTGTGCTGTTCCAGCGCTTGCTGCAAGGCCGCCACGGCTCCAGAGCCGTGCTGCTGCAAGATCAGCGGCGCTCGTAACAGCTCCTGGTAAGAGATCTGGCCCTGCGAGGCCCACGGATGCGCCGGGTAGACCACCAGCACCAGCCGATCGTGCAGGAACGGCTCAAAATAGAGGTGGCGGTCGCGGCGGGTATGGCCCACAAAACCCAGCTCCAGGCGGTGTTGCAGGATGTAATCGACGATCTCGCTCGAGTCGCCCACACGCAGGGCGATCTCGACCCGTGGTTGACGCTGCTTGAACTGCCCCAGCAAAAGGGGCAGCAGATACTCACCGGGCCCGGTGCTGGCGCCGACGCGCAGCTTGCCGCCTGCCTGGCCGTTCAACTCGCCCAGGCGTTGTTTGGAGCGCTCGTAAAGGTCGATCACCTGGCAGGCAAACTGGTAGACGATCTGGCCGCTCTCGGTGGGTGTGATCTCGAAGCCGTCGCGGTGCAACAGTTCGGCGCCAAATTCTGCTTCGAGCGATTTCACCTGCAGGCTCACGGCCGGCTGGCTCAGGCCCAGCAGCCGCGCGGCGCGGGAAAAGCTCTTTTGTTCTATCACCTGGCATAGCGCCTTTAGCTCTTCCAGCCTGGGCATGCTCAGGGCTCTTCCATCAAAGGTTGTTCAGGTCGACCCACGGTGTAGAGCGCCATCACCTCGGCGTCTGAGAGCGAGCGGTCGAAGGTGGTCAGGTTGCCCAACTGGCCGGCCCATTTCTTTTCGTCCAGGGGCCACAACCAGCCGATTTTAAAAACCTCGGTTTCGGCCAGGCTGGAGAGTGATTTTTCTGCCAGGTGCAAAATTGTGTCAGACACGGCCGTTGCCGTGCCCCACGCCGCGATAGATCAGCCCGGCCGCCTGGGCCTGGGCCGGATCGAACACCCCCCGCCCGTCGATCAGGATAGGATGGCGCAGGGCAGCGCGCAACTGGTCCAGATCGAGCTGGCGATACTGGTCGTGTTTCACCATCAACACGGCGGCGTCGCAGCCCTGCAGCCGCTGCAGCAGCTCGCCGCGATGCTCCGGCACCCAGGGGTCGTGGATGGTGAGGTCGGCGCCCATCTCTCGCAGGCGGGCGACCAGCAGCTCGCTGGGGCTGTTGCGTGTATCGTCCGAGTTCTCCAGGTAGGCATAACCCAACACGGCCACTCGAGAGCGGTCGATCTGCATCCCCGCCGCCTGCAAGGCGTCCGCCGTCAGTTTGGCCATGTGAAGCGGCATGCTTTCGTTGATCGCCCGCGCGGTGGGGATGATCTGCGGTTGGAAGCCGTTATCGGCGTTGGCGATGAGCAGCCAGGGGTCTTTGGGAATGCAGTGCCCACCCACGCCTGCGCCGGGCAGGTGCATATCACGGAAGGGCGATTTGTTCACCAGTTGGCGCACCTGCCACACATCGGCGCCCATGTCCTCGCACAACAGGGCCATCTCGTTGGCAAAGGCGATCTGGACATCGCGGTAGGCGTTTTCCATGGTCTTGACTATCTCGGCCGTCAGGCAGTCCACGGCGTCGAGATCGGCCTGCACCACATGCCGGTAAAAGCGCACGGCCAGCTCGGCGGCGTCTGGGTTCATGCCCCCCACCACCCGATGACATCCCCGGATGTTTTTTAACAGTTTGCCGGGCATCACCCGCTCCGGGCAGTTGACCAGGTAAAAATCGTCGTTCACCTTGAGCCCCGAAATCTCTTCCAGCAGCGGCCGCACCAGCAATTCCATGGTGCGGGGCGCAATGGTCGATTCGATGACGACCATCGTGCCGGCTGAGAGGTGGCGCGCCAGGTCGGTCAACGCGCCACGCAGGGCCTTGTAAGCGGGCTTTTTGCTGTCCGGATCGACCGGCGTTTCCACGGCAATGAGCACCACCTGTGCCTGGCGGCAGGTGGTATAATCCGTGGTGGCCGTCAGCCGCCCGGTGGCCACCGTCCGGCGAAGCAGCTCGGCCAGGCCGGGCTCTTTGCCCTCGATGGGGCACTCGCCGCGGTTGATCATCTCTACCTTTTGCTGGTTGCGGCGGATGCCCACCACCGGAAAGCCGGCCTCGGCAAACAGACAGGCCACCGGTAGCCCCACGTATCCCAGGCCCAAAACTACCACCCTGGCCGTTTTGTTTTCGATAGCTTGCAACAGTTGTTCTTTCACGTTGTTCTTCTCCAGTCCGTTCAATATTCTCACCGCAAACCGTCAGCGGAGGCTGATGGCGCGCCCTTCGCGGCCCGATTGCACCAACGCCTGCGCCAGCCGCAGGGCCGTCAGGCCATCCGAGCCATCGACCGGCACCGGACTGTCGTCGATGACCGCCCGGACAAAGCCTTCCAGTTCGAGTTTGAGGGGCTCGTATTTACGCACCGGATAACGGATCATCCGACCCTCGCTCACACCACGAAACAGACTGATGGCGCTCCAGCGATCGCCGTTGGTTTCGGCGTTTTCGTAAAAATAGAGGTCCTGTGTCAGATGATCCACCAGGAACATGCCCAGCTCGCCGGTGACGGTGAGCTCACGCACTTTGGTGGGCGTGAGCCAGTTGATATCCAACATGCCCAGTGTGCCATCGGCCAGGCGCACCGTGCCCACGAGCATGTCCTCGTATTGCGAGTGGATCTTTTGCTCCGTCTCGGCATAGACGCGGGTGGCCTCCTGGCCGGTGAGAAAACGAATGATGTCCAGATCGTGGGTGGCCAGGTCGATCACCACACCCACGTCCTGAACGCGGGCCGGGAATGGCCCCAGCCGGCGGCAGCGCACCTGAAAGATGCGGCCCAGCTCGCCGGCTTCCAGGTGCGTCCTCAATGCCTGCACGGCCGGGTCAAAACGCACGATGTGGCCCACCATCAATTTGCGCCCCTTTACGGCGGCGCGGTCGATCAGTTCTTGCGCCTGTGCCTCGGTGGCGGCGATGGGCTTTTCCACCAGCACGTGGCAGCCAGCCGCCAGCGCGTCCAGGGCCACCAGGTGATGAAAGGCGGTGGGCACCGCCACCGAAACCAGGTCTGGCTTTTCGCGCCCCAGCAACTGGTGATAGTCGGTGTAGGCGATGGTGTGGTGCAACTGGGCGATCATCTCGCCGGTTTCGGCGCTGGCATCGGCCACGGCCACCAATTCGACCTCTGGCATCTGGGCGTAGATGCGGGCGTGATGCTGGCCCATGGCCCCCACCCCGATCACGGCGGCTTTCAGGTCTGCCATGTCTCAGACCTCCATGAATTCGTTCACTGCTGCCACGATCGCCTCCAGATCGGCCTGGCTCAGTGCCGGGTGCACCGGCAACGAAAGCACCTCGGCGGCGGCGCGTTCGGCCTCTGGCAGGCTCACGTCGTAGCCCAGTTGTTGAGTGTAATAGGTCTGGCGATGAATGGGCACCGGATAGTACACACCGGTGCCGATCTGGCGGGCCTCGAGGTGTTCCAGCAGCGCGTCGCGCCGGCCATCTGGCACGCGGATGGTGTATTGGTGAAAGACGTGTCGCTGGCCCGGCGGCGTTTGGGGCGTGATCACGCCGCGCAGGTGGGCGCTGAGGTAGCGGGCGTTGGTGATGCGCTGCCCGGTGAAACGCTCCAGTTTTGGCATTTGAGCCAGCCCAATCGCGGCGTGGACGTCGGTCATACGAAAGTTAAAGCCCAATTCGTCGTGATAATAACGTCGCCGCATGCCGTGCTGCCGCATCATGCGGCAGCTCTCGGCCAGTTCGTCGCTGTTGGTGACGATCATGCCACCTTCGGCGGTGGTGATGTTTTTGGTGGGGTAGAACGAAAAACAACCGCTGCCAAAGCTCCCGGCGCGCCGGCCGTCGCACTCGGCGCCGTGAGACTGGCAGGCGTCCTCGATCACCGCCAGGCCGTGTCGCCGCGCGATGTCCATGATCGGCGTCATGGGCGTCATCAGGCCGAACAGGTGCACCACCATGATGGCCCGCGTGCGGGGTGTGATGGCCGCCTCTACCAGGTCGGGGCGGAGGTTGAACGTCGCCGGGTCGATATCGACGAACACCGGTTGCCCGCCGACGAAAAGCACGGCGTTGGCGGAAGAGATGAAAGTAAAGGGCGAGGTGATCACCTCGTCGCCGGGGCCGATGCCGTGGGCCAGCAGCGCCACGTGCAGGGCGGTGGTGCCGGAAGAGGTGGCCACGGCGTGCCGCACGCCGCAAAACTGCGCAAAGGCCTCCTCAAAGGCGCGCACGCGCGGCCCCTGGGCCAGCATGCCCGAATCCAACACCTCCAGGACGGCCTGTTTTTCTTCTTCTCCGATCATGGGTTTGGCAATGGGAATCACCGCTTTCCTCCAGGTTGATGGTCATGTTGGGCGAACGTAACTGCTCAGCCTACCCTCCCGCAGGCTAAAATCTGGCCGACTGGACCCGGCAAGTCTGCAAACTGTAGCAGTACAAGCGGCACGGCATGCCGTGCCCCTACAAAAACCTGCGGGAGGGTGAGCAGTCACGGGCGAACAAGGTTACTCGAGCCCCGCAGGCAGGGCAGATCAACGTTGTGTGGTCTGGGTCATCTGCCGGCGGCAACCGCTCGCCGCAGGGGCAGACGTAGCCACGCAGCCGGGCGGGATGACCCCACACCAGGCCGTAGTCGGGCACATCGCGCGTCACCACCGATCCGGCGCCCACCATCGCCCACCGCCCGATGGTGATACCGCACACGATAGTGGCATTGGCCCCGATGGCCGCACCTTCCCGGATGAGCGTCTCGGTCAGTGTCCAATCGTCGGCGTGTTTGAGTGAGCCATCGGGGTTGACGGCGCGGGGACGTTTGTCGTTGGTGAAACAGACGTGCGGGCCGACGAACACACCGTCCTGGATGGTCACGCCGTGGAAAACCGAGACGTAATTCTGGATCTTGACGCGCCGGCCAATGTGTACACCGGCGTCGATGTAACATCCTTTGCCGATGATGCAATCCGGCCCGATGACCGCGCCCTCTCGCACCTGCGCCTGGTGCCAGATAGATGTGCCGGCGCCGATCTCGGCCTGCGGCGAGACGTCGGCGGTGGGGTGAATGCGGACGTGGCTCTGTTGTGTGTTCATGAGTGCTGCTCCGGTGGGCAGTCGAGGGATGGTTTTGATCCCGACTGCGGTTGCTCAGACATGCAGCGCATGGATGCCCCAGCTACGCTGCTCCTGCGTCATCACTTTTGTTTTTCCAGTGCTGTCAGGCGCTCTTGCGCCGCCTCAAAATCCGGGTCGATTTGGAGGGCCTGCCGGTACATCGCCGCTGCATCGTCCGCCCGGCCTTCCAGACGATAGATTTCACCCAGGTAGTAACAGGGCCATTTGTTATCAGGGGCCAGCGCCTGAGCCTGAAGCAGGGCCTGTTCGGCGATCTGGGCATCTGCGTCGCGCTCATAGTAGGCCAGGGCCAGGCGTATCCTGGCCCACAGGTGGGTTGGATCGTGCTGCAGGGCCTGCTCAAAAGCGGCCAGAGCCTTTGCCGGTTGGTCGGGTTTCAATCGCTTCTGGTAAATGAGACCGATGCGATAGTACGCCTCGCCGCGCTGGGCCTGGCTCAGTCGCGCCGATTGGGTAGCCTGTTCAAAGGCGCTCAGGGCCTGGGGCCAGTGCGCCAGTTCCTCGTAGATCAGGCCCATCTGATACCACCCGTCGCCCCGATCGGGCTCCAACCAGACTGCCCGCCGATACCAGCCCAGCGCGTCTGTGTAATCCTTTGTCTGGTGGGCCTGCTCGCCTTTGGCGACGAAATCGGCAGCGGTCAACCCGGAGCGTTGCCATGCCGTCACCAGTTGCGAGCCAAAATTCTGCGTTTCCAGCTCTGGCAGCCGGTGGTCGATGATCTCAGGCTGGCCCCATGCGGCCCAGTCACCGCTGGGATCGGCCATTGGGCCGGGTGTCACCGCCAGCGACAGTATTATCTCTTGAACGGCCCACGCTGCCAGGTCGATCGTTCTCTCGTGCCAGCCCTGGCGGGCCATGTCTTTGTTCAGGTACTCCAAAAAGACCCGCTCGCCGTTGACAAACACCTCAAAGGTGGTGCCGTCGCCCGGCCATGCCAGTGTCTGAGGGTCCATGCCCATGCCAAAACGCAACAACGCCGCTTCGGCAGGCAGGGTGAGGGTGTAGCTGATTCGGGAGGGCGCGTGCATAAACAGCGCCGGCCGATGGCCAAAATTGGGCGGCAGGCTAAAGGTGGCGCTGGCGATGTAGCCGTTCCAACCTGAGCCCTCTGGCTGGTCGTAAGGCGTGTCGACGGGCGTCGCCGGAACCTGTGCCTCAGCCTGCTCCGAGAGGGCTATCAGATCCGCGTGCCGCATGGCCTGCATCTCGAACAGGATGGCCTCGCAGGTGCGGGCCAATACGATGTGACCCAGCGGGTTATTGGGGCGCAACGCGATAAAATCCTCCAGGGCCTGGATCGCAGCCAACCAATCGCCCTGTTGCCGGTAATACTGGCCTGCCAGCCAGTGGGCCTGGGCGGCGTTGGGCGGCCAGGCGGCAGCCCGTTGTAAATGTTCGAGCGCCTGTTGTGGCGCCAGCGGGGCGCGCTCGTACTGCTGCCCGGCGGCCTCCAGATGATAGGCGCTGATCAGGCTGGGCCCTGTCAGGGCCAGCAGCAGCAGCGCCCCAACGCCGGGCAGCAGCCAGCGCAGCCATCTGGGGATCGTTTTTCCAGACATGCTATTCGTCGGGCGTTTCCCGACGCCAATAATCGATGGCAAATGCGCCGAATATGCCCAGGATCAGGCCGGCTGTGCCCGCCACGAGGGTGTTGAGTCTTTTGCTTGGCCCAATCGGGTTGGCTGGCACGGCGGCGTGACTGACCAACCGGGCTTCGTCCAGTTCGTCACCCACCGCGATACGAGCCTCGTCTACTTTATAAGCGAGTGTCAGATAGGTCTCCTGAGCCACGTCACGGGCGCGCGTCAGGCGTGCCTTCTGGGCGGAAAACTCTTGTAGTTCGCCCTGCAGCCGGAGCGTGTCCGGTTCAACCTGGGCGATTCTCTCCCCCAGATCGACCGATTGCTGTTCCAGGGCCGCCATCAGGCCGTCCAGAAAAGCGATCATCTGTGGTATCGACGCAGCCGATGGCGCATCGCCGGATACGATCTGTACCTGCAGGGGCAACTGGCTCTTGAGGCTCAGCGCTTCGACCTGCAGCAGCAGCACGGCCACATCGTCGGCGGCCAGCGTTGTGGCGGCATCCCCTTGTGCCGCCAGCCGTGCTTTGATGGCCGCCGCTTCCGGCGCCACCCGTTCGATGGTGTGCTGGGCATCCAACAACGCCGCCAGGTGCAGATTCAATGCTTCGATCTGGGCTGTCAGAATGGCGGTCCTGTTCCGGCTCTGGAAGGAGGTCAGTTCCTGTTCGGCCTTTTCCAGTGTCTCGCTGGCGGTTAGCAACTGTTCTTCGAAAAAGCGCAGGTCCTGGGCGTTGTTATTGTACAGTTCGCTGACCGTCTCGACGAAAACGTCGGCCCAGGTGTTGGCGATCTGGGCTGCCTTTTGTGGGTCTGAATGTCTGGCGCGCAGCACTATCATGTTTGGATCGTTGCCGGCAGAGGCTGTGAGGCGGTTGCGAAAATCGGGAAGGCCTTTTGGGCCATTGGTCATGAGTGGATCGAGGCTGGCCATCACTTCCAGGAGCAGATCGTCGCCCAGGGCCAGGGTAGGATAGGCTTTGGAGGAGGGATGGATGCTACTGGTCTCCAGCCTGGGATCGAACTGTAAGGTGTAGCGCGGTTTGGTGATCACCACCAGCGCTTCGGCTTCGTAGATGGGCGTTTGTAAGGCGGTGAAGACAAATCCACCCACGGCGGCCACGAGCGCCGTGGCGAGGATCCATATTCCATAACGGGTCAGGACCTTGATATAATCTCGCAGGTTGATCTCGTCTTCCAAAAGAGCCTCCAAAATCGATCAGACCTCTTCGCCGAACACTTTGCTGTAGCGTCCAAAGATCCAGTATCCGCCGGCCAGAAACGTCAACGCGGTGATAAAAGTGCGCGACAAAAAATCAAAGGCAATGTTGCGTCCGAAGAACAGGATGTCACGATAGGCGGCCACGAGCGAGGCCATGGGGTTGAGAATGAAGGTCAGTCGCTGCACCGGCCAGGTGAGGCCCAGAAACGTGGCCGTCTCGGGCAGGATGGAGTGATCCCAGATGATGGGGGTGACAAAGAACCAGGCCAGCATCAGGACTTCCATGATGTGTTTGGTATCGCGGTAAAAGACGTTGACCGTGCAAAGCAGCAGGGCCATGCCGGCCGAGAAGGCGATCTGGATCAGGATCAGCAGCGGCAGATACAGCACCCAGACGGTCAGCCTGATGCGGAACAGCGCCATCATGCCCAGCAGAACCAGCAATGCCAGAAAAAAGTTCACCAGGTTGGAAAGGATGATGGCGAGCGGCAAAACCTCGCGGGGGAAATAGACCTTTTTGACCAGTGGGGCATTGGTCACGATGCTATCGGTGGCGCCGGTGACAGAAGCGCTAAAAAAGTTCCAGGGCAACAGGGCGCACAGCACGAACACCGGAAAGGGCCTGATGTTGCTGGGCTGCATCACGGTGAACACCACCGTGAAAACCAGCATCATAAAGAGCGGGTTGAGCAACGACCAGGCTACCCCAAACAAAGAGTTCTTGTAGCGCACCTTGAGATCACGCACCACAAGATTATACAGGAGCTCCCGGTACTGCCACAGTTCGGCCAGGCGTGCTCTCATCTCCCCCTCTGTCGTCGGCGGGTGTGGACCACCGTCCACCGCGCCTTGTTTTGTGCATTATAACACAGCTTGGTGGGCTTCGCAAACCAGATCGTAAACGCCCTCGATGCACCTGGCGGCGCGATCCCAGGAGTAAAGGGCCAGCGCGCGCTGCCGGAGTTGCTCGCCCAGCCGCCGGCAGCGGGCAGGATCCTGCAAGGCCTGAGCCAGCGCCTGAGCCAGCGCCTGGGCCTGAATTGGCCCGGCATAGATGCCCAACTCGCCCAGATACTCGCGATGCACCGGCGTATCAAAGGCCACGGTGGGCAGGCCCATGGCCATATAGTTCAGCACCTTGCCGCTGCCCTCAGTGGTCGAAGTTTTGGGCGCTACGGCCACATCGCCCAGGGCCAGCATCTGGGGCGCTTCTTCGTAAGGTATTCTACCGCTAAACGTTACATAATCTTTTAAACCCAACCCGTTGGCGTAATCCCGGTAGTGGACTGTGTCAGGGTAACCCATCACCAGAAAGTGTAGATCGTCCGGCCGGTGATGGCTGGCCAGCAATTGAATGGCCTCCAGCAGCAATCGGGTGCCCTGGTATTCAGCCAGCAAGCCCAGGTAAACCACCACCCTGGCGTGGGGTGGAATTCCCCAGCGGGCCCTGAGGGCCTGGCGCTGCTCGGCGCTGAGCACGTTGGGCTGGAAGGCATCGGCGTTGACGCAATCGGGCAGGGGATGGATCTTGGCCGGCGGGCAGCCAAACTCGTTCTGCAGCAGGTAGGAGGCGTGGTGTGAGCTGGTGAGGATGGCGTCGGGCACGTGATCGATCCTTTCCTCCAGCCAGCGAAAGAAACGGAAGGCCAGGCCATCTGGCTTCAGAAAGCGGTGATCCACCATCTCGCTGGTCAGGCTGCCCTGAAAATCCAGCACCAGCGGAATTCGTAACAGGCGACTGACCAGATAGCCGATGAGGCCGCCTTCGTGAATGTGGGCGTGTATCACGTCTGGGCGGATGCGCCGCCCCACCGCCAGCGATTTTGGCGCCAACAAGGCATCGAAGGCCATCTTGTGCCGCAAAGAGCCCACCTCGTAATGTTGCCGGCCGGGAATGGGCGGCGTGCGTTCGATGTTCAGCCCGTCGACGTCTCGACCATTGTAATAGGTGACGATCGTCACCCGGTGGCCTCGCTTCTGCAGCGCCAGGGTCTCTTCCAGAATGCGCACCGGATGACCATAATCGGAAAAAAACGAGGTCGGGGCGATACACAGCACGTTGTAACGCTTCCGAAGGGCGTGCCCCTCGCCGATCTTGTGTTCAAGCACCCTCTGGCTTCTCCCCTTGAGCCGCCCGGTCAATCGACATCAGGCTGTTTGGCCTTCCCGCCAGAGGGCGATGCGGAATCGGATCAGTTCTTTGAAAGCGCGGATGATGACCTGGGGCCGGGCGCCGGTGGGGCTGCCCGCCACGCGTGGGCGATGCCCGTGGAGCGGCACCTCCCGGAAGCGAAAACCGGCCCGCCTGGCCCGCACCAGGAATTCAGCGCTAAAGGTGGCCCCGCGCGAGATGATCTGATCTTTGATGCGTTCGATGACGTGACGATGCATCAATTTGAAGGCACAGTCGATATCGCGGGCGGTGTAGCCAAAGAGCAGATTCACCAGTGTCTTCCAGCCCCAGGCGTTGGCCAGACGCATGAACGGATCGCGTCGCGGGGCGCGATAACCCACCACCAGGTCGGCCTGATCGATGAGCGCCAGCAGTTTTTCGAGCTCGCGTAAATCGAACTGGCGATCGGAATCGGTAAAGAATACCAGCTCCTTGGTGGCGCTGGTCAGCCCGGTGAACACCGCCGCCCCATAACCCTGGTTCACCGGGTGCTGCACCAGCCGCACCTGGGGATAGTGCTGCTCCATCGATCGCACCACGTCGCCGGTGGCATCGCGGCTGCCGTCGTTCACCACGATGACCTCATAGTCGTCGGTCAGGGTATCCATGACCTGGATCACGTCTTTGACCATGGCTTCGATGTTTTCAGCTTCGTTGTAGGCCGGCATGGCCACGGTGATGCTTTTCACGTGCGGTTCTCCTGTTGAAATTCTACAAATGGGTCGTGAGGTGGCTGAAAAGTTGCCACGAGTGCCGATTTTTCTGCCCGGCTGAGCTGCCGCAGGGTCATCTCGCGCCGTTGCGCCGCGCTGCGATCTGGCTGGGCTTCCCAATAGACCAGCCGCACG
Source organism: Chloroflexota bacterium (assembly GCA_049324835.1). Taxonomy (GTDB): domain Bacteria; phylum Chloroflexota; class Anaerolineae; order CAYNKW01; family CAYNKW01; genus JBMOMT01. The sequence continues at coordinate 66,963 of JBMOMT010000074.1, forward strand.
GGCCGCCGCCCACGGGTGTAACGCGCACCCCGGCCCCGATTGTGCGCCTGCAAACGCGCCGCCAGATCGGTGGTCCAGCCGGTGTAATAACTGTCGTCGGCGCATTGTAAAAGGTAGGTGTAGGGCATAGTCGCCGACTACCGCCTGGATTTTTTGGGCTTTTCTTTCTCGTCCGGTGAGCGACGTAGACCGCCTATGCCCAGAAACCCACCCAGAAAACTGCCCATGGTCGGCACCTCGGCCTTTTCCATGGCGGCGTCCGGGTAGCCCTCTTTGCGTTGTTCCAGCCACAGGATGCGGGCATCTACGGCCTTGTCAAAGGCCTCCCGAAGGGCCTCCTGGTCGTCGCCCGTGATCAACTCACGGAGGTGTTGCACCTCTTGCAGGAACAGATCCAACCAGCGGATGACGTTATCCCGGTTAAAGACCATGATGTCGCGGTAGGTGTCGGCGTCGGTGGTGGGCAACGCGGTGCTGTTTTCAAAAACCGCGCCGGTGGTCTTGCGTAGCTCTTTCCAGGTGGGGGCGTTGAAGGTCAGGCGCAGCAGGGCTGCCGAGAGAAGCAGCGGCAGGTGTTCTACGCTCGCCACCAGACCGTCGTGCTCGCAAGGGTCGAGGAAATAGGGCCTGGCGCCCAAAAGGTAGATCATGTCGTTGACCAGTTTGACGGCCTCTTCGGCGGCTGTGGCGCCGGGCGCGACACACCACAACGCGCCACGAAACAATTCTGCCGAGACGGCTTCCAGCCCTTGCCCTGCCGGTGAGACAAAAGGGTTCGTGCCGACGAAACTCACCGACTCTGGCAGGTATTGGCTGGCCCAATCCATCACCGGCCCCTTGAGGCTGGCCGTGTCGATGACCACGCTGCCGGCCTTGAGGTATGGCCCAATGGCTTGCAGCGTCTCGCGCACGCCTGTCAGCGGCGTGGCAACGATGACCATATCGGCCTGCTCGCAGGCGTTGACCAGATTCCAATCCAGCTTGTTGACTGCTCCGAGTTTGCGGACGGCCCTGGCCTGGCCAAAATCCCGGTCGTGACCGATGATGTCGAACTCGTCGGCTTTTTCCTGGCGCAAAGCCAGCCCGATAGACGCGCCCACCAGGCCCAAACCTACAATCGTTATCGTCGGAAGTGCCATTCTGAGTTTCTCTCCTGTTCTCACGCGGGTTCAATTTCGATCGTCTGCCCATCGCAACAGCGCCAGCAGACGCATGGGTTCCGTTTCGCCCTGTGGCTCGATCTGTTTGGGCCGTGATTGGTGATGCGCGATCAGCCACACCGTCAGCGGCGAGCAGCCGGCCTGCTCGGCCCAGCGCGCGCCGATCTCTGGGTGCAGGCGATGGGCGAAAAATGGGTATCGCCAGTGGTCTGGTTCTGTCTCCTGGGCCAATCGCTGCCACGCCGCTGGCGCCAACGCCTTGAGCAGCACAATCGTCACCCGATGCCACAGCCGCAGCGGTCCGGTGGCTTTGGCCACATCGTGCAACAACGCTGCGGCCAGCAGATCGGGCGTGTGGTGCCCGGCGGCGCGTAATGTGCGGGCCACGTTCAGGCTGTGTCGGCGGTCGTAGCGCGGCATGCGCTCGAAAAGCACCCTCTGGGCCGGGGTGAGGATGTCGGCCACCTCGGCCCAATCCCGTCCGTTCATCCGGGCTGTCAGCGCCCGGACGAACTGCTGCGCGCGGTACATCTTGCCTCAGGCTCCAAGCAGCGTCATGGCGATCCATTGCGCCGGTCGGTTCAGTAAAAAGCCCAGAATGCTGAACGGCAGGAACTGATCGGCCAGGATGATCAACAAAAACAGCATCGGCCCAAAGGCCTGCAATCGATCCAGTTGGGTGACGGCGTCGTAAGCCCATTTGGTCCGGATGGTCGAAAGCAGACCGCTGAGCACACTGTAGCCATCCAGCGGCGGGACAGGCAGCATGTTGAACAGCGCCAGGCCCACGTTGACGAACACGACCGTCAGGATCAACTGTCCCAACTCGCCGGAGAGGAACAGGCCCAATCGAAAAGGCGCGGCCGCCACGGCCGCGATGAGCAGGTTGGAAAGCGGTCCGGCGACGGCGGTCAGAGCCATGCCCACACGCGGTCCGTAACGCAAACGAAGCGGGTTCACCGGCACCGGTTTGCCCCAGCCAAAACCCCAACCCACCACGACGCTGTATAGAATCATCAACGCGCCCAGGGGGTCGAAATGCGCCGCCGGATTGAGTGTCAGACGGCCCTGGTAGCGGGCCGTGGAGTCGCCCAGGGCGTCGGCGGCCAGCGCGTGTGAGAATTCGTGAATCGTGATGCCGACGATCAAGGCCAGCAGTATCGCAATCATGCCCGACAGGTCGCCGCCCATCAAGGTCCTCCGTTCAAGGTTCTGGAGCTTGTGCACAAAAAAGGGCGAGAATCACCGTTCGTTTTCCCCGCCCGCTGCCCGAGTATGACTATTATAGCATAAAAACTATAGGACGCTAGTCAAAAACGAATTCGGTTTGACGGCCAGAATTGTACTACGATAGGCAGTTAGAAGCAAGCGGCTTAACTATCGACAAGAACCGTTAGCACTAGCCAGACTCCAAAGGGGGCAGAAATGAGCACAGGACTTGTCACAGCAGAGCAAAGCGGGATCGCCTTGAGCGACGCGGCGCGGCGCTATGTGAAGAAAAGCAAGGCGGCCAACACCCTCAGAACCTACAAGGCCGCCTGGCGTGAATTTGAGCACTTTTGCACGGGGCGCGGGGCCGAGGCGCTGCCAGCAGTCCCGGCAACGGTGATCGATTATCTCACCGCCCTGGCCGACGCCAGGGCAAAGGTGAGCACCATAGAGGTAAAGCTGGCCGCCCTGGCCTGGGCGCATCGCACGGCAGGCCGGCCCGATCCGACCGTCTTTGAGGCCGTCAAGGCCACGCTGGCCGGTATCCGCCGCGAATTGCGCCGAGCGCCGACGAAAAAAGAACCCGCGACGCTGGCCGAAATCCAGGCCATGATAACGACACTGCCCGACACCCTCAAGGGCCGGCGGGACAAGGCGCTGCTGCTGGTGGGCTTTGCGGGCGCGTTTCGCCGCTCCGAGCTGGTGGCCCTGGACGTGGCCGACGTTCGGCTAAACGGCAGGTTACAAATCACGATCCGGCAATCCAAGACCGACCAGGAAGGGACGGGCCTGGTGAAAACCATCCCGGCTATCGGCGGCCAGCTTTGCCCGGTGGCTGCCCTCAAAGGCTGGCTGGACGCGGCGAGCATCGCCAGCGGGCCGGTGTTTCGGCGGGTAGATCGGCACGGCAACGTCTACCCCGACCGCCTGACCCCTCAGAGTGTGGCCCTGGTGGTCAAGGGGACGGCCAAAGACGCCGCCCTGGACTGGCGCGCCTTCAGTGGGCATAGTCTAAGGAGCGGATTTATCACTGACGCAATGGACGCCGGGGCCAGTGATAGCGACATTATGGAGCAGACGGGCCACAAGACCGAGCGGGTGATGAGAGGTTATCGCAAGTCCAGCGGCGTGGGCGCAAGCCGGGCCGTGCTGGCGGTATTTGGGCAAGCTTGACCGTTTGCGCGACCTGAACACCTGTGCTAAAATCTAACCGAATAGAAACGCCCCACGGCGTTAGCACCGCCTGGGGCAGACCGGAGCGGGCTAGACGCCCCGGCAGACTCAGTATAACACATTTGGCCCGCTCTGGCAATCGCCGGGGCGGGTTTTTCGTTTTGCAAGGTGAGACCCGAACACCTGGAGGTGTTGATGGTCAAGAAAGCTGAAAAATACCGACGTTACCGGCAGCCCCACGCGGTGGCGCGTTTTCAGGCGCGCACCATTTTATGGGACATGTTCTGGGAGCGATGCGGCGATCTAGATCACGACCAACAAGTGGCGCTGGCCGAAAGAACCGGCGCGGCATGGTTCATAGAGGCGATTGAGAAGGGCTTTTGGTATGAACTCCACGTCTGGCCATCCGCCTCGACGATGACAGAAATCGTTATTAAAATTGAACACAACCCTGCCACGCGCTGGGAGGATGTTAAGGAGAAGGTTCTAACTGAGGCTAAAGAGCAATTCGACGCGGCACGCCAAAAGCTGCGAGAGGCCGAGGGACTGGAGACCAGCCGGGATAGAAAGCGCGCAAACCTGGAGCGCGCTGTAGGATTCGTTTTTCAGCGGGTCATATTGAAGCGCCCCACGCGCTCAATTTGGAATCGCTGGGACACAGACCACCCCGGCGATGATCCGGAGGCGTTAACAGAAGAGCGGCTACGCAGCACCATTAGCGAAACGGCAAAACTGTTGGACGTTAACTTAAGCCCAGGGGCATAACAGCTTATTTCGCCAAAGTAAAACCATACAGCAGCACGGAAAAGCCGGTATATACTGACAATATACCGGCTTTTCAAGTATGGAGGCGATATGGAATCTGTTGGCAACACCCTCACCCCGGAGGCCCGGCAGGCGTTAGGCCGGGCCTACGCGCTGCTGCTGCGCTGGGCCAATGAAAACGAGACCGTAGAGGGAGACGATGCTTGCCGGCCCGTTCCCTCTACGGCTGTTGACACGCCGACGAAAGCCGGACGTGCAAGGGGGATTGTACACCAATGAGCAAAAAAGCGAAAGCCGCCGGGGGGCAACCGGCGGCACGGGCGCGGCGTTTGGGACTTGACGCCAATTCTGCCCCCATTGTATCACATTCCAGCAAGCGGTGCAACCCCTATCGGGCAATCGACGCCCTGTTGATCCAGGCCCAGCGCCAGCGCAAACGCCACCCTCACGACTGGCGGCACGCGGCCATTTTGGACGCCATGCTTGACCTGCGCGGCAGAAAGGGCAGGCGGTATGGCAGATGACACATTGCTCAAATCGGGCCTGGCCTATGCTCAAATGTTTGGCTGGGCAGTACTGCCCCTCAAGGCGCGGGACAAAACCCCCCTCACACCCCACGGCGTGAACGACGCCAGCACCGACCCGGCGATAATTCGCGGGTGGTGGGCGCGCTGGCCCGATGCAAACATCGGCCTGGCCTGTGGCCCTTCCGGCCTCGTCGTGATCGACCTGGACGCCGACAGAAACGGCCTGGACACCTGGGCCGAGTTATGCCAGCGGCACGGCATAAACGGCGACGGCGCGCTGGTATCCCTAACCGGCGGCGGCGGCCAGCACCTCGTATTTTCTGCCAACGGAGCGCCGGTGAGCAGCAGCGCCGGTAAACTCGGTCCCGGTGTGGACGTGCGGGCCAATGGCGGCTACATCGTAGCGCCGCCATCGGTGCACCCCAACGGGCAGGTTTACGCCTGGGAGGTTTCCGCCCACCCCAAAGACCGCAAGCCGGCCACGTTGCCCGCCGCCCTGGCGGCGCTTCTGACCGACAACGGCAAGGCCCCACGCCAGGCAGACCCCCTACCGGAGCGCATCCCCAGCGGGCAACGAAACCACATTCTGGCCTCGCTGGCCGGTTCGATGCGCCGCCGGGGCGCATCCGAGAGCGCAATCCTGGCGGCTTTGGAGGCGGAAAATGCCCAGCGCTGCGATCCGCCCCTGGAGCATGGCGAACTTGAGCACATCGCCGCCAGCATCGCCCGTTACCCGGCCAAAGCGCGCCCCCTGGGCCAGCGTTTTCCCAAAGCCGAGGCCGTGGTGATAGAGACCATCGCCCCGAACGAGCCACCCGACCCGGCGCTGAGACAGGCAATAATCGACACGTTGCTGGGCCTCGGTCTCGGTGAGGGTGAAAAACCGCCGCCGCTGCTGTTGCGACGCCAGCAGGCGGGCCGCCTGCTGCTGGACTGGCTGGCCGACAACGGCGGTTTTGTCCAGAGTGAGGCGGGCGAAAGATTTTACTTTTACAGGCCCGCACGCCGGCTTTTTCGGTTGGACGCCGAGAGCTGGCCGGCGTTTCTGTTCGTGCTGACCGGCATATACCCGGCAACCACCGACTTTGCCTGTCTGGCCGACGAGTGCAAAACAGCGGCTATGACCGCCCCCCGGCGGCCTGTCGTGCGCGTTTCGACCTGGAATGAAGCCGAGCAGGTCTTGAGGGTGAGCCGTTTCGACGGCACGGTATACCGCCTGGACGGCCAGACCATCGCAGAGGAGGCCAACGGCGAAACCGCCCTATTTGACGATGACCCCCTGTGGCCGCCCTACGAGCCGGTTTTTTCGACGCCGGGCGCGCTGGAGTGGAGCACGACCCACCTGCCCCACTGGACGGGCGACGACGAGGCCCACGGGCTGGCGTTTCGCGCCTGGGTGCTATCGTCGTTTTTCACCGAGCTTTGCCCCTCACGGCCCCTGCTGGTGTTTCTCGGCGAAAAGGGCAGCGGTAAGTCTATGGCCTTACGGGTACTGCTGCGTCTGCTGTTTGGCCCAGGGGCGCAGGTGGCAGGCATACCGGATCGCCCCGACGGTTTCACAGCGGCGGCGGCGGCCTCTCACCTGCTGGTGTTAGACAACCTCGACCAGTTCACCGGCTGGCTGCGGGACAGACTTGCCCGCATCGCCACCGGCGCGAACGACCAATACCGAAAACTCTACACGTCCAACGAGGTGGGCCACGTGATCTATCGCTGCTGGCTGGCCTTCACCGCCCGGACGCCGGATACCCTCAAGAGAGACGACCTGGCCGACCGCCTGTTGCTGCTGCCCGTAGCCCGCATCGACGACGACGAGCGCAAACGGGAAACCGACTTCTTTGACCAGACGGCGGCCATGCGGCCCGACTGGTGGGGCGACGTATTGACCGCCCTTAACCAGGCCGTGGCCGCGATCCGGCGCGGTGAGCTGCGCGGGGCATCCCGGTTGCGGCTGGCCGACTGGGAGGCGCTGGGGCGGGTCTTTGCCAGAAACGAGGGCCAAGAGGCGCTTTGGGACTCGTTTGTGGACGGCCTCAAGCGGACGCAATCCGACTTTTTGCTGGAGGGCGATCTGATCGTCGAAGCCCTCGAGGCCTGGCTGGCCGACGGCGAAAACCACGGGCGGCAAATGACGACCAAAGACCTGCACCAGGAGTTAACCGTGAGCCTGTCCGGTGAGCACAAGCCGCCCGCCGACTGGCCCAAATCGACCGTTAGCTTTGGCAAGCGCCTGGCCGGTATACGGCGCGATCTGGCGGCCTACTACCGGGTAGAGTGGGGGCGCGGGACGGGAAACAAGCAACTTTACCAGTTTTGGCCGCTGGGGGGTGAGAGTTAAGATAGTTAAGGTGTTAAGTTATTTTCCAACACTTGCCCAAAAAGTTACAGGGGGCTTGCTTCAGGATTTTGAAAACTGTTGGGAAACAGCTTTCGATCTTAACTACCCTAACTCAAAAGGCACACTATGACAGGAAACGGCACACTTTCAGCAAACCAACAGCGAGCGATAGCGGCGCTGCTATCCGAGCCGACGATCCGAGACGCGGCGAAAAAGGCCGGCATCGGCGAGCGGACGCTATATCGCTATCTGGCCGATCCGATGTTCAAGGCCGAGCTGCGAAAGCGCCAAGACGAAATCCTGGCAGCGACGACGGCGGCCCTGGTGGGTATGACCGGCGACGCGGTGGCAACCCTGCGGGCGGTTATGCAGAACAAGGACGCCGGCGACGCGGTGAAAGTGCGGGCGGCGCTGGGCTGGCTGGCCCACACCCGAAACGCGGTAGAGTTGGACGATCTGGCCCAACGTATCACAGAACTTGAGGAAAGGATGAAACGATGAGCCTCGAAAGCAGAATTGAGCGCCTGGAACAGCATGTAGGGCAAGCGGGCGGGCTGGTGGTAGTATTTGCCGAGGGAGAAACACCGGAGGCCCTGGAGCAGGAACTGGCCGAGCTGGAAGCCAAAAGCCCTAACGGGCTGATTCTTGTTGTACGGCAAAGAGAGGATGGGGACAATGAGCATTAAGGATAGACTATCACGTCTTGAAACCCAGTTCAGGGCCTGGGCCAAGAGCCGCGCCACGGGCGGGGACTTCACACGGGCGCTGTTTCGCATTTATGGCGATGGTGAACAACCGGAGCAACCTGTCTCAGACGCCGAGTTTGAGGCCGCCCTGGAGCGGGTCTACAGCGACGAACCAACTAACGACAAGTGAGATTAGCATTAGTTAAAACGGGAGAAGCTAAAATGAGCGATGCGATCTTTGGCAAACTGGGCGGCCTGGAGGCCGAGCTTGACGACGCCGTGGCGAAAACCGAGCGGGAGGCGCGAAAACTGGACGCCGAAACCGAGCGCCAGATCGGAAACATGCAACGGGTCGAGGGTGACATTAGGGCCAGTACTGGCATGGGTTTTGGCGACTTTGCCGGGCAATTACGGCAGGCCGCCGAGGCGCACAAGCGGGCGCTAGAGGCCCAGCTTGCCGCGACACTGGCCGGGATACGTGAGGGAGCCGAGGCGGTATTATCAGAAACCGAGCGGGCAATTGAGGCCGCCTACCACGCCGAGCTGGGCAAGGTTGGCCCCCAGGGGCAGGAATGGGCCGAGGCCGAGGCGCGGCGCGAATTCGTCAAAGAGGATGTGGCCGCCCTCACCCCTGCCGAGATTCTGGAGCGTTACCGGGCCGCCGAGACTGCCGGGGATCGGGTAACGGCCTGGCTGCTGGCGCGTTACGGCCTCAAGGAATTGGAAACCCGCAGTTTTGAGAATACGAAGGGCGGCATGGAAGCGCGGCGGGCGCTTGCCGAGCTGCGACAGGCCCGCTATGGCGCAATTGAGGCCCGCCGGAATGAGCGCCTTGACAGGTTGGAGCGTTACCGGGCCGCCATGAAAAAGCCGCGTGGGGCAGTAGAGGAAGCCGAATATCGGCAGACGATCCGCCTACGTTTCGGCCTGCAGGGCTAGTTGGACTCGGTTTTGCCCGATGACGCCCGCCGACGATCCGATAACAGCCGGATACCGCCGACTAATCGCCCGCCTGCTGTGGCGGGCTGTGGCCGACTTGCGGGCCGGCAACGGCCACGCCGATGACGCCCGGCGTTTCCTGGCCTCGGAGTGGGGCGCGTTTCTGGCCGAGGCGATGGGTGTTGACGAGCTGCTGGCCTCGTGGCTGGCAGAACGGCCAGAGGCGGCGGGGTTATAGCTTGCCTCAGTGAACCTTGACAACCGCATACCGGCACGGCCCAGAAGTGCTTGACAGATTTTGTAACCTGTGGTAGAATACGCATATACACATTATCACGACAGGGCGGCAAGAATGGACAAGCAAGTCCGAGTTAATCTGACAATGCCAGAAAGCCTCAAGCGCGAAGCCAGAGCGCGGGCGATTCGGGAAGGTAAAAATCTCTCCCTCGTAGTCCGTGAACTGCTGGAGGCATGGCTGGAAGGCAAGGTAGACTTGCCCCCGCCCGAACCTTCACAAGAGGGCGAATAACCCCACAAACAAGCGGGCCGTGCTGGTGCGCCAACACCAAACACGACCCTGACCCAACCTGCTGGTATGGCAGCAAGCGGGCTGATGGTATTCTACCATAAGCCGGAATTGGACGCAATAGGCAGCGGCCTATCTCACCCGACCAGCGGGTAACGAGATAGGCCGCTTTCGTTTTGGCAAGGGGGTACACGATGCACGAGATCGAGAAAAGTACCGTCAAACTGGTGGCAAAGCTGGCGCCGTGGCTGGCTCCGTTTCCAAGCGCGTTTTTCGTGGCGCGGGCCAGCATGGCACACCTCGAGCTGCCGCTTTTCGTGGCTGTGGTGGTGGCCGCCATTCTTGAAACCCTGGGCCTGGCCACTGTTCACACGGCGCTGTGGCTTTCCGACTGGAACGCCCACAAGCGCAAGACCGACCCGAACGCCCCGACCCTGTTGGCGGTGGCCCTGGGCGTGATCTATTTGATCGCAACGATGGGCTTGACAGTAGTCTTGGAAGTAACCCCCGGCCTGGCGACGTATGCCCCGGCCCTGTTTCCGGTGCTGGCAGTGGTGGGCGCGGTGAACCTGGCCCTTATCTCCCAGCAAGAGCAACGAGAGGGCACTGTCAAACTGGAAAAGGCCGAGCGTCAAGCGAAACGTCAAGGAGATCGTAAAGAGACCCGCCGGCGTGATGACACCGAACCGACAAGCGGCGCGTCAAAAAGTGCTGTTCTTACCACCTCACTTGACACGGCGCGTCAAGCCCGAAAGACAAAACGAGACGCCCGGCTTGACGCCCTCTTGACATTCTACCTTGACAATCCTGACGCCGGGCCGACAGACGCCGGGCGACATATTGGCGTGAGCCGCCAGACTGTCTACACCTACCTTGACGACCTGCGAGCGGCGGGACGCATCGCCAAAGACAACGGGCGCGTCGAGATATTGGAGGCGTGACAATGGACAGCAGACACCGACTTTTGCAGGAATGGGCAACGTATCTCACGGGAGCCGCCCGGCAGGGCGCAATCCCGGCCATAACAGCGATTGAGGGCATCGCCGGGCCGAGGGCTGGGGCGCTGGAGATAAGCGCCGGGCTGGAGGCCGGAAAGCTGCTACGCGCCTTTTCGCAGAACGACAAAGCCACCCTGCGTCAGTTTGTGCCGTGGCCCTTCAGCGGCGATCCCCAGTGCTACATGGCCGGGCGCTACGTGCGGGTAGAGGCCGCCTGGCCCGACCACCTGGCCGAGACCCTGATCCGCCTGGGACAAATGGGACACTACCCCCGCAACGGCGGCAAGTGGATCGCCGGCAAGAACGAATACGGCCAGACGATCCGCCCCCAGCTTGACGACGCCACGCCCCACTTTTTGGTGAGTGGGGCCACGGGCAGCGGCAAGAGTGTGGCCCTCAGAAGCGCCGTGCTGCAATTGAGCCAAGACCCGGCTAACGAGCTGGTGCTGATAGACGGCAAATACGGTGAGAGCCTGGCGCAGGTGGCACACTTGCGGGGCGTGGTAGGGCCGGTGGCAGTGGACGGCCCAGGGGTGAGAGCCGCCCTGGGCTGGGCCTGCGCCGAGATGCGCCGGCGGTATGAAACTGGCAACAAGGCGGGCCGCGTGGTGGTAGTCTTTGACGAATTCCAGGAATTTGTGAGCGATGACGCCACCGTGGGCCTGCTGAAGCGCATCGCCGCCCAGGGCCGGGCAGCCCACGTCCACCTGCTGGCTGCCACCCAACACCCCACGGTAGACGCCTTTGGCGACGCCAGCACGCGGCGCAACCTGACCGGCAAGCTGGCCCTCAAGGTAGGTGATCCCGATGCAAGCCGCGTGGCCGTGGGGGGCAGCACGCCCAGGGCCGACTACCTGCTGGGGGCAGGCGACTGTTACGCCGTGAAACCCGGCGCGGTGCATCGTGTACAAATGGCCTACGTTGATCAGGCCGACTTTGAGCGGGCCGAGGCCGGCGGGCCGCTTTTCACCGACTGGCCCGAATACGACGCCGGCCAGGTGGGGCAAGAGCTGCCCACCGACAAGGCCGGTTGGAGCTACAGCGGGCCAGAACTGGCCGTGAGCCTCGTTTCAGCAGCCGAGGGTGAGGGCCGGCCCGCGATGGTGCGCCGGTTAGACGCGGCGGGCCTGGGCCACCCTGGAGCAGAACGGGCGATCCGCCTGCTGGCCCTGGGCCGAGAGGCCCACGGCTGGCTTGAGAACCACGGCTTTTACATCGGGCAATGACCTGTCTGCGAAGGCAGGCCTGTCTGTCTGTCTGGCGACACCCTCACACCCTGAGAAACAGGCCAGACAGGCAGTTTTCCGAGAGAGAGCACACGACCAGACAGACAGACAGGCGGGAGGTGTTTGGACATGAGACGAGAAAGCCAGGGTTTTATCATCATCTTTACGGCTGCCGCCGTGACTATGGCCGGTGCTATCGTGGGCGTGCGCTGGGTGCTGGGCTGGCTTCAGGCCAACCTGACCGGCGGGCAACTGGCGAGCTGGGCGCTGGCGGCAACCGTGGCCGTGGCGCTGGCCGGGGCGCTGGGTTACGGCCTGGGCCAAAAGAGCGGCGAACAGAAACACTACGACGAGGGCTACCACACCGGCTACCGGGCCGGGCGGGCTGCCAGCGCAGACACCATCGAGCGCCTGAAAGAAGAAGCCACCGAGCGGGCGGGCGCATACCTGGACGGGGCAAAGCGTGGACTTGGGCTGGCCGAGCGATTGACGGCGACGCGCCAGGCGGCCAGAGCCGCCGAGCCAGCGCCACAACAAAACGTGGTGGTACTGCCCCACGTGACTACACCCGCGTTTCGCCTGCGGGCGCAAAACGAAAACGACGTGATCGACCTGTAGGGAGGGCAACAATGGCGCTTGAGGTATGGTACAAGACAGACATCGAAAACGCGATCCTGGCCGCCGAGCAGGCGGCGACCCTGACCCTGGACGTGACCGGCGCATCGAGCGAGCGGGCCGAGGGATACCGGGCCGGCTACCTGGCCGCGTTAACTACCATCGCGCTGGCGTTTGGTCTGAGACCGGCAAAGGGGCCTGTCCTGGCCGACAGGCCAGGGCCAGCCCTGGCCCAGGGGGTGGACGCCCGCATCGAGCGGGCCAGCACACAGAAAGGGAATTGACGATGACAACACGAGCTTTGCTTTATGCCAGAACCTCTAGCGATGACAGGGAGCGGGGCAGTCTGGACGGCCAGATCGAAATGTGCCGGGACTATGCCTTGCAGAACGGTTACAGCATCGTCGAAGAAATCAAAGAGGATGACCGGGGGGTGCGTGGGGCAGACTTCGACCTGCCCGGCTTGAACCGGGCGCTTGAGCTGGCAGGCCAGGGGGCCTTTGACGTATTGGTGGTCAGAGAGCTTGACCGTTTCGCCCGCAAGCTGGCAAAGCAGCTAGTCGTCGAAGAGGAATTCAAGCGAACCGGTGTTGCCGTCGAATACGTGATCGAGAAATACGACGACACCCCCGAAGGCAACTTGATGAAAAACGTCCGGGCCGTCATTGCAGAATATGAGGCCGGCAAGATTAGCCAGCGCATGGTCAGAGGGCGACAGCGCAAAGTCAAAGAGGGCAACGTTATGACCCTGGGAAACCCGCCCTATGGCTATCGGCAGGCCGAAAAGGATGGTAAGCAAGTGTTAGAGATTCACGAACAAGAGGCGCAGGTTATCAGGATGATTTTTCAATGGTATACTGAGGGCAATGGCACGGCTGGCCCACTGACGATAAACGAAATCGCCCGCAAACTTAGCGCGCTCAAAATTCCGGCCTTCACCGATTCACGCGCCCGTAGTGTGGGCCGAAAAAGACTACCCCACAGGTACGGCCAATGGGGTAGGGGAACGGTACACAGGATGCTCCAGAATGAGAACTATATCGGTATCTGGCGTTACGGCAAGCGCAAATATCACAATGGGCATTGGGAAACAACCCCCAGTGACAATCTTCTCACGATCCAGATACCACCCATCGTAACCCCTGATATTTGGGCCAAAGTTCAGGCGCAATTGCGAGAAAACCGTCTGAATCGAGGAAGAAGAAGGTACAATTACCTGCTTAGTCGGCGTGTCACTTGCGGCGCTTGCGGCCTGAAAATGAACGGTAGTGCTACCGGAAAAGCCGGGGCAAAATACCTGTATTATCGTTGCCCGGCAAAAGCAGCGGGGCCAATATCAGTTTCTTTCAAGTGCGACGCCCCAGGTGTTAAGGCTAGTCAAGTGGACACTGCTGTATGGGAGTGGGTAAAAGGCTTCTTGGACAATCCGGCGGCGTTGCAGATCGGGCTTGAAAAACACCAAAAAGAGCAAGGCGAAGCCACAGAACCCCTGCGGCAACGGCTGGCCGTGACAGAGAATCTAATCGCCGACCATCGAGGGCAACTGGAAAGGCTGCTAACTTTGTATCTGTCGGGAGAGTTTCCGAAAGAGATGCTTCTGGAACACAAGGCCCGGCTGGAAACAACCATTAAAAGCCTAGAGAGAGAAAGAGGCTGCCTACTGGCCGATCTGGAAGCGCGGGCGCTTTCCAAAGAACAAGTTAGAAGTATACAGGAATTCGCAGCAGAGATAGCAAGGGGCCTCGGAGCTGCTGAGCAAGACTTTGCCAGACGGCGACGTATCATAGAACTATTGGACGTTCGGGCCACGCTGGCACATGAGAACGGTGAGAAAGTGATCTATGCATCGTGTTTATTTGGTGGCAAGTTTTGAGTAACGTCCAAGAGCATAAAAACTCGAACTAGGCGAAACTGCCCGCCTGTGTTATAATTGCCGCCGGACGAGGGCCTGAGCGCAGCCTCACGTTCCGCGTCTCATGTTTTGTTGGGAGGGTAAAGGCGACGTGCCCAAGACCGTCGATTTTCAGTTAGGGGACGTTTTGCGCCTGCGCAAGCCGCACCCCTGCGGTGGCAACGAGTGGCGAGTGGTGCGTCTGGGCGCCGATATTGGCATCCGCTGCCTCACTTGCGGCCGGCGTGTCCTGGTGCCGCGCTCAGAACTGATCAGGCGGCTCAAGGCCATCGTGCCTGCCGGCAATGCGGCGGCGACCGAGCCATGATCCAGCGCACCCGGCGGTTGCTCATTCTCATGGCGCACACGGGCGGCGGGCATCGCAGCGCGGCCGAGGCCATTGCCGAGGCGGTGGCCCATTTGTACGGCCAGGCGGTGTCGGTGACGGTAATAGATGTCCTGGCACAGCATCTGCCTTTTCCACTGAATCGCCTCGACGGCTGGTACGCGCCGTTTGTGACGCGCGCCCCCTGGCTGTGGAAACTCTTGTGGCGCGCGCTGGACAATCCACAGCGTACACGGTGGTTCTTCAGGTTTCTGCGCCCCTGGGTGCAGCCGGCTTTGCGTCGTCTGTTTGCCTCATTTGGACCGGATGTCATTGTCTCGGTGCATCCGTTGTTGAATCATCTTTCGGTCTGGGCCCTGCGAGACCTGAAATGGCAGATACCGTTCGTCACCGTCGTGACCGATATGGTGCGCGCTCATCCTTTTTGGCTTTGGCCAGAGGTGGATCTGTGTCTGGTGCCCACTCTGGCGGCGCGCCAGGATGCGCTGCGTGTCGGGCTGTCGCCGGAGCGACTGGCGGTGGTTGGGCAGCCGGTGAGCCTGAGATTCTCCCAAAGCCTGCCAACGAGGCATCAGGCGCGCCGAGATTTGGGCCTGCAACCCGCCGAGCCGGTGGTTTTGCTCATGGGTGGCGGCGATGGGGTGGGGGGCCTGGATCGGATTGCCCGGACTATCGACCGGGCGCGTCTGCCGGTGCAGATGGTGATCCTGACCGGGCGCAACGAAGCGCTGCGTCGTAAACTGGAGTCTGTGCGCTGGGCGCGTGCGGTGCGCGTGTTGGGTTTTGTCAACGACGTGCCCCATTGGATGGCCGCTGCCGATATCCTGATCACCAGAGCCGGCCCCGGTGTGATCAGCGAGGCGTTTATCGCCGGCTTGCCGCTCGTGCTCAGCGGCGCCATTCCCGGCCAGGAGGAGCCCAACGTGGGTTATGCGGTGCAGGGCGGCGTTGGCGTTTTTGAGCCGGATCCAGATCGTATCGTCGATTGGCTGGCCCAACGCCTTCAACCGGACGACGGCGTGCTGGCGGGCATGCGCGCCGCCGCCTACCAGATGGCCTGCCCCGATGCCAGCCTGGAGATTGCCCGGCGGATCGTTGCCTTGCGCCAACCTGTTTGACAAGAATGGCGATCTGGTATAGAATAACGGGCGTCAAAGGGTTGCCGAGATAGCTCAGATCGGTAGAGCACTTGACTGAAAATCAAGGAGTCCCCAGTTCAACTCTGGGTCTCGGCACTCGAACGTGCGGGCGTAGTTTAGCGGTAGAATGTCTCCTTGCCAAGGAGAAGGTCATGGGTTCAAATCCCATCGCCCGCTTTTTCCAGGCCCACGGTATTCACCGTGGCCTTGTTTTCTCAGACGTGTGGCGACGTAGCCAAGTGGTAAGGCAGGGGTCTGCAAAACCCTCATCGTCGGTTCAATTCCGACCGTCGCCTCTGAAACAAAAAGGCTGATAGCGGCAGCGGGGCTATCAGCCTTTTCTCTCATGTGATCCTTTGCCTGGGGCGGTGGCGAAAAGGCAGACGCAGCGGACTTAAAATCCGCTGGGGGCAACCCCGTGAGGGTTCAAATCCCTCCCGCCCTACTTGATAGAGTACAGGTGTTCTCTCGGCCATCCGGGCCGGGTGGGGGGAACGCCCGATTGGCCCTGTGGGCCTGTGCCGGTGTGGAAAGGGTGCAAGAGGTACGCGGGAATGACGCTGTTTGGTAATCTGGCCGGAAAAAAACTGGTGATCGGTCTCATTCACCTCAAACCACTGCCGGGAACGCCTTTTTACCAACCGGGCGACATGCAGGCCTCGCTGGAAAAGGCCATAGCCGACGCCTCGGCTCTGTATCGCGGTGGGGCGGATGGGGCGTTGGTGCAAACCATCGACCGGGTTTACCCCGCCGAAGACGAGGCCGACCCCGCCCGCGTGGCGGCCATCGCCATCATCACCCACGAGGTCATTCGGGCCACCAGTCCGGATTTTAAGGTTGGTGTGCAGTTGATGTGGAACGGCATCAAACCTTCGCTCGGTGTGGCCAGGGCTACCGGGGCCTGTTTCGTGCGTTGCACTGCCCTGATGGGCATGACCACCTCGGCTTACGGGCTGATCCACGCCAATCCCTACGACGTGCAAATGTATCGCAAATACCTCGATGCCTGGGACGTGGGCATGCTGGCCGAGATCGAAGGTTACCATTTTCGTTGGTTGGGTGGTGAAATACCACCGATAGCCGCACGGGCCAGGATGGCCATGAATCTTGGCGCGGATGCCGTGGAAGTGATGGCCGCTGACGAAGAGACCAACAATCGCCTGGTGCACGACATCAAAGCAGCCGACAGCAGCATCCCGGTGATTCTGGGCGGCGGCACCGATCTGGAGAACGTGGCCCGTCGTCTTGCAGAGGCTGACGGCGCGTTGGTGGGCTCTTTTTTCGAATCGTTGGGTTGGGGCGGGGCCATCGACGAAAGCCGCGTGCAAGAGTACGTCCGGCTGGTGCGCTCGCTGGAAAAGTAGCGCCGGAAACAGTCGCACGTCTCAGGCGTGCCGAAGGAACGAGGCATGGCACAATCGGCCCTGGCGCTCGAGGCGCGTTGGGCCGTCTTTTCTTTCGGACTGTTGCAAGCACGCCCAAATCATGAAAGGCTCGGCCGATGACTGGATCGACGGTTGCCGCAGAACGACTGCTCATCCGCAATGTGGATATCATCACTCTGGATGAGGCCGGTCGGGTGCTGCCCGGCAGCCAGATCGCCATTGCCGGCGGGCGCATCCTGGCCGTTGGTGAGGCGCCGCCCGATTTTGCACCAACGCGCACCATCGACGCCACAGATCGGGTGGCGCTGCCCGGTTTCTGGAACAGCCACACCCACGCGCCCATGGCCTACATCCGTGGCTGGGCCGATGATATTTCTATCGAGCGCTGGTTCAACGAACGGGTGTGGCGCATCGAGTCGGCGCTGGCAGAGCAAGACGTGCGCTGGAGCGCCTATCTGGCTGCCGCCGAGATGATCCGCGGCGGCACGGTAGGTTTTGCCGATCATTACTTTTTCATGGACCAGGTGGCCCAGGTGGTGGTGGAAAGTGGTCTCAAGGCCAACCTGGCCTGGGCTGTCTTTGGCGAGGGCAGCGGCGCGGGCATGGATCCACGCCTGGAGCAGGCAGTGGCGTTCACCCGGCGCTGGCAGGGCGGCGCGGAGGGGCGTATTATCACCTGGCTGGGACCACACTCGCCATACCTGTGCGATGCTGCCTTTTTGCGGCGCGTGGCCGAGACAGCCGTCGACCTGGATGTGGGCCTGCACATCCACGTGGCCGAGACGCCGGAACAGACGCAGGCCTCGCTGGCGCAACACGGTCTCAGCCCGGTGGCCTATCTGGACAGCCTCGGATTTTTCGCCCAACCCACCATCGCGGCCCATTGTGTCGGCACGGATCGGGCCGACATCGAGATTCTGGCGGCGCGAGGGGTGAGTGTGGCTCAGGCTACCGGCTGCTACATGAAGCTGGGCATGGGCGTGCCGCCGCTGCCCCAGATGCTGGCCGCAGGTGTCAACGTTGGCCTGGCCACCGATGGCCAGGGCAGCAACAACGATCTGGACCTCTTGCAGGAAGCCCAGTTGACCTCACTGTTGCACAAGAGCCACACCCGCGATGCCACCATCCTGCCCGGTGATACGGTGCTGCGACTGGCCACTCGGGGCGGCGCGCGGGCGATGGGCTTCCCAGAGAGCGGTGTCATTGCGCCAGGCCGGCCGGCCGATCTGATTCTGTTCGATTTTCGCCGGCCGCACCTGCGGCCCCGCCACAACCTGGTGAGCAACCTGGTTTATGCTGCCAAAAGCCCCGACATCAGTCACGTCATCGTCGATGGTAGGTTGCTGCTGGACGAGGGTCGATTGACCACGTTGGACGAGGAGCGTATCCTCTACGAAGCCGAACGGCGCGCCTGGAATCTGGCAGGGCGCGAGCTTCACTCGTTGCGGGCCTATGTCACTTGAGGCCCGGCATTCTTGTGCCAGGCTCTAACGCCGACCCAGAAAACTCACCGCGTTGGGCGCAATCCAGGTCTCTTCACCGATCAGGTGGCCCAGGTGCCGAGTGTCGTTCAAGAGCAGCACCTGAGGGCTGCCCTCCGTCAGCCTGAGGCAGGTCAGCCCGCAGTTGTTCAGGCCATAGGTCCACCACTGGCCGAATTGCTCCGGAAGCAAGTGGGCCAGGACGGCCCGCAGCGTGCCCCCGTGAGCAACCGCCAGCATGCGCTGCCCCTGGTGGCGGGCCACGATCTCTTCGATGGCCTGCCAGACGCGCTGGTGGAACGCCTGCCGGTTTTCGCCGCCCGGCCAGGTAAAAGACAGATCCCCCTCTTGAGTCCAGTGTTGGTACGTTTCCGGGAAACGCGTCTGGAACTCTTGAAGCGTCAACCCTTCGACTTTGCCGAAACAGATCTCTTTCAAGCCCTCGTGGGCGGTGGGCGTCAGCCCCAAAGCCCTTCCGATGGCCCCGGCAGTGCGCCAGGCGCGGCGCAAGGGGCTGCTGTAGAGCACATCGAACGGCCGATCCAGAGCGGCCAGGTGCCGGGCTGTGGCTTCTGCCTGTTGCTCACCCAGAGGGGTCAGCTCGCCCTCTGCCCAACCCTGCCAGGTGCCCTGAATATTGCCCACCGTTTGACCATGTCGCACCAGCCAAAGCTCAGTCATGATGTCACGTCCTTTCCGTATTTGCACCAATCCAGCAGCGGGCAGTCGCCGCAGCGCGGCTGGCGCGCGTGGCAGATTTGCCGCCCGTGGGCAATGAGGTTGAGGTGAAAGGCGTAATAGGTCTCTGGAGGCAGCAGCGCCTCTAGAATCTGGTGGGCCTTTTCGCGGGAGATTTTGGGCCCGATGAGGCCCAACCGTTGGCTGACGCGGTGGACGTGGGTGTCGACGGGGAAGGCTGGTCGGTTGAATGAAAAGAGCAACACGATAGCCGCCGTCTTGGGGCCTACACCGTTCAGGTTGGTCAGCCAGTGTCTGGCCTCATCCAGTGGCCGATCCTCTAAAAAGTCGAGGCTGATCTCACCTCGCTCTGCCGAGATCTGGCGCAACGCGCGCTGGATGGCCGGGCCTTTGCTGTTGGCCAGCCCGGCGATGCGGATGGTTTCCTCGAGCTCGTCGGGATCGGCGTCGCGCACGGCTTCCCAATTGGAGAAGCGTTGTCGCAACTGCTCGTAGGCTCGGTCGCGGTTGACATCGTTGGTGTTCTGAGACAGGATGGTGCTGATCAACTCTCCAACCGGGTCCAGACGGGGTTGCCAGGGCCGTTGGCCGTATCTCTGGATGAGCGCCCGATGGACGGCCAGGGCTTGTTCTTTCGAGGTGCCGGGCTGTTTTTCCAAATCTGCGTCCTTTCCGTTTGTGTCTCGACCGATTCTCAATGCTTTGTCAACTTTGCCTGAACCAAAAGATGGCAATATCGTGTTATACTACAGATGAGGGTCAACCTCAACGGGTGTTGTTGTGGTGGGAAAATCGTCACGGAATCATCGAACGGCCAGTCCATCGCAGCTCTTACAACTCAAACCGGCAGCCCCTCGTCACAGCCGACAATCTCTCTGGGCATCTTGTTATCATCGCCGCCGCCGCCGGTCATCGAAGCACATCGTAGCCTTCAACGTCGCCGACATTGCAGCTGGCCTTTCCCTCCCGACAACGCCTGAATAACAATCTAGCTTTCCTCCTTTGCGCGGCCAATGGTCTGGCCAGGATCAACATCCAAAGAGACCATGCCCACATCCCCCCAAGAAGAAGCAGCCAGTAGACCTACTGGCTGCTTCTTTGTTCCCAAAACCTGTGCGAGGGTCAATCGCCGCCAAAGAGGATGCGCCCGCAACTGCTGCAAAAAACCACCTGGCCCTGGTGGGCGCGCTGCGCCAGCGAACTGGGCACTTCGACGTGGCATCGCTGGCAGAGGCTTTTGTCCAACCGGGCGACGGCTGTGCCGTTTTTGCGACGGCGGAGATCCTCGTAGGTCTCCAGGTCGGTTTCTACCACCGGTTTTTCCCTTTTGGTTCTGAGCGCCGTGAGCTCATCCAGACGGACCAACAACCGCTCTTTTTCGGCGACAAGCGTGGCCTGGCTGGTTGTCCAGGCTGCTTCCACCGTCTGGCAATGGGCTTGAGCGTCTTCAAAGGCTGTCTGATGTTCCTCAACCTGGATCATTGCTTCGAGCAGATGGTCTTCTTCGGCGCTTTTGCGGCGGCGCAGGTACTCCATCTCTTGTTGGAGGCTTTCCAATTCTTTGGGGTTTCTGACCGCGCCGCTGTAGAGTCGCTGCTCGTTGCTCCCGATCTTGTCATTGAGGGCCGCCATGGCCAGCTCCAGATCGTGCAGGCTGGCTTGCCATTTACGAAGTGATTTTTCGGCCCTTTGGAGAGTGTGACGCGCCTGGCGCAGGGTTTCTGTTTCACCCAGGCTGTCTTCGATCTCGTGCAGGCGGTGGTGTGTGGCGTCCAATTCTGTATCTACTTCCTGCAGGCGATACAACAACTCTACCCGATTCACAGTGGCAGCCTCCTTGCCTGAAGGAATAGAGCCGGGCACAGCCTCTGGCTGCGGCCGTTTGACGACATTATAACACATTCCCCGGCCCTGGACAAGTTATCGTCAGGGTGATGAGCCTCCTGATCTGGTTTGCTTTTTGGCCTCGAAAGGATTATAATTGCTCCGTGCTTTTTGTTATCGCTGCCCGGCGATTCAACTCCAGGTGATGCCAGCGGCTGGGCTGGCGAGAGACGCGGGGTAGTCGATGGCCGATCTACGAAGAAATGGTGGAAAAAGTGGACGACGGCTCGGAATCGAGTAGTTGGGGACACAAGTCCCGCCTTGTTCTGACAAGCCGAATACCCTAGCCCCCGAAGGTCGTATTCTCCCTCAAAAAGTGCCTCCGGGGGAGTTTGATCCCGGAGGTGTCTTGTGCAATCCCCTGCTCTGGATCATACCCTGGCGCAACTATGCGCTGCCCTGGAGCACGACCCCGCCCACCTGGCCGATATCCTTGAAAGGATGGATGACCAGGAGGCTGCCAAGCGGGTGGCCGGCCTGGAAGACCCCAAAGAGGTTCGCCCTCTACTGCTCCACCCCGACGATAGCGCCGGCGGGCTGGTGACGTCCGAGTTTCTGGCGCTGCGCCGCCGCGCGACGGCGGGGGCCAGGCCGTCATCCACAGCGCGCATCGTTCTGCATTTGTAAGAGATACTGCGCGGCGCAGGTTGACATCCATTTGAAAATCACGATAATAAAAAACAAGACGCAGATGATCGTACTGGCCAAAGGGGCAGCCAGGCAGAAGGATAGACGACGATGACGGTTCAAACGATTGCCTATGGCAAGGTCTCGTGGACCAACATTGAGGGGCCCGCCAACGAGGATATGGAACACCTCCGTCGCAACTTTAGTTTCCACCCTTTGGACCTGGAGGACTGTTTAAGCAAGATCGAACGGCCCAAAATCGACGAATACGACGATTACCTGTTCATCGTGATGCATTTTCCCATCTATGACCTGGAGCGGCAGGTCAGCCAGCCGGTCGAGATCGATTTTTTCATCGGCGCCAATTACATCGTGACCATCCACGACGGTCGTTTGAAGCCGGTGGTGCAACTCTTTGAGGATTGTAAAGCCTACGAGCACACACGTCAGAAACACATGGGTGCGGGCGCCAGCCGCCTGCTGCACAGCGTCATCGATAAACTGGTGGATTATTGTTTTCCCATCCTGGCCAAGGTGGATCACAACATCCAGACCATCGAGGAACAGATGTTCACCGAAAACATGCACCAGATCGTGCAAAAGATTTCGGTGGTGCGGCGTGACATCATTGCCTTGCGGCGCATCATCAAGCCACAGTTGGTCATCGTGGCCAACCTGGAACACGTCGACCGGCCCTTCATCCGCGAAGACCTGGATGTTTACTTTGGTGATATTCACGATCACCTGCAAAAGGCCTGGGAAGAGCTGGAGGATCACCGCGAAGTGCTGGTGGGTCTGAGTGATACCAGCGAGTCGGTCATCTCGTATCGCATCAACGAGGTGATAAAGATCTTGACCGTCATCTCGGTCATGATGCTGCCGCTGACGCTCATTTCGGGCATTTACGGCATGAACGTCAGCCTGCCGGGCATGGATCACCGCTGGACGTTCCCTATCATCATTGCGGCGATGGTGCTCATCGTGGTGGTGATGTTGTTCATCTTTCGTAAGAAAAACTGGTTGTAGAAAGAGTGTATCGTGAAGATAAAATTTTGCGGAGCCGCGCGCACGGTCACCGGCTCCATGCACCTGCTGGCAGTCAACGGCCAGCGTGTCCTGTTGGACTGCGGGTTGTACCAGGGGCAACGCCAGGAGAGCTTGGAGCGCAACCGCAACCTGCCCTTCGACCCCACCCGTGTGGACGCCATGATCCTGTCGCACGCCCACATCGACCATTCGGGCAACATCCCCACGCTGGTCAGGAATGGCTTTCAGGGCAACATTTACGCCACGCCGGCCACGCGCGATCTGTGCAGCGCCATGTTGCGCGATGCAGCCTACATCCAGGAACAGGACACCGCCTATCTCAACAAAAAACGAGCCCGGAGCGGCGAACCGTCGCTAGAGCCGATCTACACCGTGGCCGATGCCGTCAACAGCCTGGAGCATTTTGTCAGCGTGGGCTACGAGCGTCCCTTTCCGGTGGCGCCGGGTGTGACGGCCACCTTTCACGATGCCGGTCACATTCTCGGCTCGGCTATCGTCGCTCTGGACGTTCAGGAAGGCAGCCGCAAGTTTCGGTTGGCCTTCAGCGGCGATCTGGGCCGCCGCGATCTGCTCATCCTGCGCGACCCAACCTATATCGAGCCGGTGGATTTTTTCATCACCGAGAGCACCTACGGCGACCGTTTGCACGGCCCGCCAGCGGAGGCCGAAAAAGAGCTGCGCCGGGTGGTCAACGAGACCTTCCAGCGCGGCGGCAAGATCATCATCCCGGCTTTTTCGGTGGGGCGCACGCAAGAGCTGGTTTACGCGCTGCATCGCCTGAGCGTGGCGCGTAAAATCCCAGAGCTACCTATCTTTGTGGACAGTCCACTTTCCACCAACGTCACCGAGATCTTTCGTCTGCACCCCGAATGTTACGATCAGGAAACGCGCGATTTCTTGAGCGGCAGCGGCGAGCGCGACCCCTTTGGTTTTCACCGCCTGCGCTACATCCGTGAGGTGGAAGACTCCAAGTCGCTCAACTTTTTGCGCGACCCGGCGGTCATCATCAGTGCCTCCGGTATGTGCGAAAACGGGCGCATCTTGCATCACCTCAAGAACAACATCGAGGATGCCCGCAACACGGTGCTGATCGTCGGCTGGCAGGCGCCGCACACCTTGGGCCGGCGGCTGGTCGAGCGGCAGCCGGTGGTGCGCATTTTTGGTCAGGAATATAACCGACGTGCCCCGGTAGAGGTCATCAACGGCTTTAGCGCCCACGCCGACCGTAACGAACTGCTCGATTTCGTGGCTCACCTCAACGGTTCGCTGAAGCAGGTCTTTGTCGTCCACGGCGAGCTTCAGGCGTCGATGAGCCTGGCCGAAGGCATCCGTGCCCAGGGCGTGCCTCAGGTGTGGGTGCCGGAGCAAGGGCAGGAGATCGAGGTCTAACAGATTTCCCTGATTTCCCTGCTGTGTCGGGCCTGTTTATCTGACCCGATATCCACCTCTGGAGCGAGCGATCCAAGTCAAGGCATGGCGAATCAACTGACACACATTTTACTCATCGAAGACGACGCCGCCGTTGCACAAAGCCTCCGAGCTGGATTGGAGCGCGAGCGCTACGTCGTCGCCTGGAAAATCTCCGGCGCGGAAGGCGTTGCCCACGCCCGCGATCACAGCCCGCACCTGGTCATCCTCGATGTGCGGCTGCCCGATGGCTCTGGTTTTGACTTTTGCCGCCACATGCGGCAGTTGGGCCTGCGCCAGCCCATCATCATGCTCACCGTTCGCGGCGAGGAAACGGACAAGGTGCTGGGCCTGGAGATGGGCGCCGACGATTACGTCACCAAGCCCTTTAGCCTGCGCGAGCTGCTCTCGCGCATCCGCGCTCTGCTGCGCCGCGCCTACGGCGAGCTCGCCGCCACCGACGCCGACCATCTCTACGCCGGCGATCTGGTCATCGACCGGGGCCGCGCCCAGGTGTGGCGCGGCAGCCAGCCCCTCAACCTCACCCCCACCGAGTTTCGTTTGTTGGTCTTCCTGGCCCGGCACCCTGGTCAGGCCCTCAGCCGCGCCCAGATCATCGACGCCGTGTGGGGTTACGATGCCGACGTAGAAAGCGAGCGCGCGGTCAACGTGCACGTGCGCCGCCTGCGTGAAAAGATCGAACTCGACCCCGGCCGCCCGGCTCTCATCCTCACCGTGCCCGGCATCGGCTACCGCCTCGTTAGCTAATCGGCGTCGTCGTTTCCTCAGCGACGTCCCGCCGGGGCGTCGCTACTCTTTTCCCCGCGTTCCATTTCTGTTAGTCTTTTTCAATCGTGCTGGTGCGCCTTGGGATCACCTTTTTCACCGCAGAGACGCGGCGGGACGCCGAGAAAACCAATAAAATCTCTGCGCCTCGGCGGTGAAGAGCAAGCCCCAACACCCAGATTTCGGAATTGTAATCTCGCCGCAACCGCGTTGCAACCGGCCTGCGTTACACTGGGGGCATCTCTATGAGGAGGACGCCCCATGAAACGCTGGTGGATTTGGCTCGTCGGTTTATTGATCGTCGTGGCTGTTGGCGGCGGCGCCTATGCGGGCCTGCAAAGCACCCGGCCTGGCGAGGCGACTGCACCCCAGACCCCGGCCACCGTGACTGTGACCCGCGGCGATGTGCAGCAATCGGTGACCGCGCCCGGCTATCTGGTGAGCACCCACGAGACCGTGCTGGGCGCCCGGCTGGCCGGGCGGCTGCGCGCGCTCCACGTCCGCCCCGGCGACACGGTGCAGGCCGGTGATGTTCTGGCCGAGATCGAGATCGAAAACTGGCAGACCGAGATCACCCTGGCCGAAGCGGACCTCGCCCAGGCCAATCTTTGCCTCGCCGAGGCGGCCAAGAGCCGCCAGCACCAGATCGTGCAGGCAGAGCAGGAACTGGCCGCCGCCCAGGCCCGGCTGGCCCAGGCCGAGCGTGACAATCTCGATGCGCAGGCCGGGGCTGAGCTCTCGCTGGCTGCCGCCCAGGAACAACTGGCGCGCCTGATCGCTCGCCAGCCAGAGTACGACGCGGCGGTCACCGACGCCCGCATCGGCCTGGAGCGAGCCCAGGACGCCCTGGAACGGGCGCAGGCCGAGTACCAGAAGGCGCTGGATCGCACCTGGGAACCGCCGGCGGTGCGCGATGCCTACGCCCGGGCCCTGCAGGAAGTGCAATGGCAGCACGAGAGCGCCCAGGCGCGGTACGATCAGGCTCTGGCTGGGCAAGAGGTTTACCGCCACGATCTCACCCTGCAGCAAATGGCCGTCGAGCAGGCCGGGGCGGAGCTGGCCCGGCTGGAGCAGGGCATCGATCCGCTGCTGGCCCTGGAGGTGCAGCGCGCCCGCCAGGCGCTGGATTGGCTGAACGAGGGCGGCGATGCGCTGCTGGAGAGCGACGTCGAGCAGGCCCAACTGGCGCTGGATCGCTTGCGGGCGCAGGCCGCCGATGCCCGCATCGTCGCGCCGGGCAGCGGCGTCGTTTTAGAGGTGATGGCCCGGCCGGGCGATGCGCTGGCCGAAGGGATGGCCCTGATCCTCATGACCAGCCCGGCCGCGGTCGAAGCGCGCACCACCGTCATCGAAGAAGACCTGCCCCTGGTGCAGGTGGGCCAGACGGTCGATCTCTTTTTCGACGCCCGGCCCGATGTGACCGTGCAAGGCCACGTCACCCGCATCGTGCCCCGGCGCGAAGCGGCCAGCGACCGGCCGCTGTACCCCGTCTACATCACGCCCGACGAATTGCCCGAAGGGCTGGCGCCGGGCATGACGGTCGATGTTTCGATCGTCACTGCCAGCCGGTCGGATGTGCTGCGCCTGCCGCGCACGCTGGTTCGCGCCCGCGCCGACGGCACCGCCGAGGTCCAGGTGTGGGCCGGCGGTGAGGCTGAGACGCGCACTGTGCGCGTGGGGCTGCGCGGCGATATTTACGTCGAGATCGTCGATGGCCTGCGCCAGGGCGAAGAGGTGGTGGGCCAATGAGCGCGCTGGGTTCTGCTCAGAGTGCTGCCCCATCCTGGGTGATCGACGTTGAAGGACTGACCAAGGCTTTCCGCATGGGATCGACCGAGGTCCATGCCCTGCGCGGGGTGGATATGCACATCGCCGCGGGTGAATTTGTGGCGCTGATGGGCTCATCCGGCAGCGGCAAATCGACGCTGCTGCACCTGCTGGGCTGCCTGGATACGCCCACCGCGGGCGCGTATCGCCTGGAGGGGCGCGGTGTGAGCGCGCTCTCGCACGACGAGCGGGCGGCGGTGCGCAACCGGCGCATCGGCTTTGTGTTCCAGAGCTTTTACCTGCTGCCGCGCCTCGATGCGCTGGAGAACGTGGCGCTGCCGCTGCTCTATGGCGGCCGCAGCGGCAGCGCCCGCGAGCGCGCCGCCGAGGTCCTGGCCCGTGTTGGGCTGGCCGAGCGTATGCACCACCACCCGGCCGAGCTGTCCGGCGGCGAGCGGCAGCGGGTGGCCATCGCCCGCGCCCTGGTCAACCGCCCGGCCATCGTCCTGGCCGACGAGCCCACCGGCAACCTGGACAGCCAGACGGGAATCGAGGTGATGGAGTTGCTGGCCGAACTGCACGCCGATGGATGCACGATCTTGATGGTCACGCACGATGCCCGGATAGCCGGCTATGCCCGGCGCACGCTGGTCATTCAGGATGGGCGGCTTTTGAACGGGAGAGGGAACGATGACGCTGTTTGACACGTTATTCACCGCGTTGCGCGGCGTGACGGCCAACAAACTGCGGGCCGCGCTCACCACGCTGGGCGTCATCATTGGCGTGGCTTCGGTCATCGTCATGCTGGCGTTGGGCAACGGCGCGCGCGCCGCCGTCGAAGCCAACTTTCGTTTCCTCGGCTCCAACAAGGTGCAGATCAGCGCCCGGCAAAAACTCGATGACGGCGAGCTCGTGCCCGCCGGCAAGATTCTCTCTTACGAGGATGGCCTGCTGCTGCCGGCCGAGGTAGAGCTGGTGGATCGGGTCGAGATGTGGGTGCAGGGGATGGGCAAGGTGCGGCACGGGCGCGCCGTGCTGGACATGACCATCACCGGGGCGACGGTCGATGCGCTGATGAGCCTGGTCGGCGCCAACCAGCTTCAACCGGCCGATTGGCCCGCAGGCGAGCCGCTGACGCCCGCGGCCTTTTTGGAGCAGGGCCGTTTCTTTACGCCGTCGGAAGTGCTGGAAGGAGCCAGTGTGTGCGTGTTGGGCTCCGAGACGGCGCAGGACCTGTTCGCCGGGGACGATGCCCTGGGCGAAACGATCCGGGTCGACCGGCAGCACTGCCTGGTCATCGGCGTGCTGGTCGAGATGGAGACGGTCGACCCAGAAGAGCGGCAGCGCAGCCAGCCCAACCAGGTGCTGCTCATGCCGGTCAGCACCGTTGTCAGGTCGCTGTACGAGGAGGCGCCATCGGTAACGGTGACGGCCCACGTCAGCGACGAGAGCCGCATGGCCGAGGCCCGGGCGCAGATCGCCGATTATTTGCGGGGGCGGCACGGCATCGAAAAAGACGAGGATGGTGAATACGAGGACGATTTCGTCACGACGACGCGCCAGGACATCCTGGGCGCCCAGCAGGAATCGGCGCGCATCTTTGCCCTGTTCCTGGCGGCGATGGCGGCCGTGTCGCTGATCGTGGGCGGGATTGGTATCATGAACGTCATGCTGGTCAGCGTGACCGAGCGCACCCAAGAGATCGGCATTCGCCTGGCCGTGGGCGCGCGCCGCCGCGACGTGGTGGCCCAGTTCCTGTTCGAGTCGGTGCTGCTCAGCGCCGGCGGGGGTGTGTTGGGCATCGCTGTGGGGGTGCTGCTCATCCCGCTGGTGGCCACTCTGAATCAGGGCAACGCCCTGCTGGACCCGGGCAGCGTGCCGCTGGCTTTTGGCGTGGCCCTGCTGACGGGCATCCTGTTCGGCCTGTATCCGGCGGCGCACGCCTCGCGGCTGCATCCCATCGAGGCGCTGCGCTACGAGTGAGAGGTAATGTGTGGGAGGATCAAGATGAAACGCACCGTTTTGATAGCCGGTAGTGTAGTGGGGTTGATCGTGCTGCTGGCTGGCGCGGCCTTTGTCGGGGCGCGTATGTTGGGCGGCCAGGCGCAGAGTGATGGGGGGAGTGAGTCCAGGTATGTCATTTCAGATGCCTCTGGCAGCAAAGGGTTCGATCTCGTAGCGGCGGCCGAGCTGCCCACGACGTCGCCGGATGTCGGGGGTCTTTTTTTGCGGCGCGAGGATAACTCTATCATCGTGGGCACTGGCGAGGTGCGGCTGACCATCCGCGATGGTCAGGTGAATGGCTTTCACAGCGGCCCGGAGGTCGAGATCGTTATCACCCACGACACGCTGGTCTATCGCGACAAAACGCCAATGCAGTCCGATGCGATTGTCGACGGCAAACTACAGCAGGTCGTCGGGCCTGGCTCTTTGGAGGAGCTCGAAACCTACAGTTTCATCTCGGTGTGGGGCGAGCAGCGCGGCGATCGCCTGCTTGCCAGGGTATTGGTCTACAAGATTCCTCTTGACTGAGCCAGGGCTGCAGGCGCTTGACAGGCCGGCGAATTCCGTGTACTCTTGAACAAGAGAAACTGGATTGCCAGGAGGCGAACCATGATCCCCAAATCTATTCGCTGGCGATTGCCGCTCAGTTATGCGGGCATTGCGTTGCTGGCTGCTCTGGCCCTGGGCGGCGTGCTGGTGATGGTGTTGCGCGGCTACTATGCCCAGCGCGAACGGGCCTACCTGCTCAACAACGCCCGCGCCATCGCCGAGACATTGATGCCCCTGCTGACCCAGCCTGACGTCACCCCTGAAGAACTACAGGCTCAGATCGAAAGCCTGGCCTTTCTCTCCCAGGCGCGGGTGCGCCTCTTGGATGCCGACCGCCGGGTGCTGGCCGATTCGGGGCCGTTTGATCTCTTTCGGATTCGTATAACTCTCGGCTCACGCGGCTCCGACGCCGGTGCCGTCATCCGGCTTCTTGAAGAAGGGATTTCGCCTCTGGAAAGACAACCCCCTGTCGAAGGGGAAACGCGCGAGACGATTACCCCAGTCGCACCGCGGATCACCGAGCCCGCGTGGCCCGCTCTTCCTGCCCAGCGTGTGATCAACAGCGATTTTTTTGTCGTCGGAACGTTTCAGGGTTTCGATCTGAGCGGCGAGGCCGGTGCGGCGGCCGGCCGTCGATCCAACCAGGAGGTGAGCATCTCCCTCTACCCCGAACCAGACCAGCTCCGCGCCATCGTGGTGCTTTCCGAGGGCCAGGCCTTCGGCAGCGAGATCGTGGGCAAGGTGGCCTGGGGCTGGGCCATCGCTGCTGCTGTCTCGGTGATTCTGGCAGCGGCAGCGGGATGGTTCATCAGCCGCAACATCAACGCGCCGCTGCTGAACCTGATGGCTGTGACAGCGCGTATGGCCGGCGGCGATCTGGCGGCCCGCGCCGATGTCGCCAGCCAGGACGAATTTGGGCTGCTGGCCCGTTCCTTTAACCAGATGGCCGGGCAGGTGGAGGAAACCGTCGTCACGCTGCGCCGTTTCGTTTCTGATGCCGCCCACGAGATCCACACCCCGCTGACCGCACTGCGCACCAATCTGGAGCTGATCGCAGATAGCCAAGACTCCGGCTGGCAAACTTTTGTCGAGCGCGCCCAGGAACAGGCCCAACGGTTGGAGCAGTTGACGGATGGGCTGCTGGATCTCTCGCGCCTCGAGGCCGGGGCGGGCCTGGACGAGCGCGCGCCGCTGGACCTGGTCGCTCTGGTGTGGGAGCTGAACGAACGTTATGCCTCACAGGCCGAACAGGCCGGGCTTGACTTTGGCCTGATTTTGCCCAAAGGCCCGGCAGTCGTTGAGGGAGACAGGGTGCAACTGCAGCGAGCCTTTGGAAATCTACTCGACAACGCCATCAAGTTCACGCCCGAAGGCGGCTCGGTCAGTGTGGGGGGGCGCGTGCAGGGTGGCCAAGTTGAGTTGTGGGTAGAGGACACCGGCATAGGCATTCCCGACGAGGACCTGCCGCAGCTTTTTTACCGCTTTCATCGGGGTCGTAACGCCGCCGCCTACCCCGGCAGCGGTCTGGGACTGGCTATCGTCAAAGCGGTCGTCGAAAGTCACGGTGGCGATGTTCAAGTGACCAGGACCGCACAGGAGACACGGTTCACCCTGCGGTTGCCCTTGTCGTAAACGCCTCCAAGGGCAGAATGAACCCGGCCGCTTGATTTTCAACCATCGAGTAACCATCAAGCGTCAGGCTCTTGCAGCCAGCGGGTGATCTCGCCAGCCAGTCTGTGGCCGATCCCCGGCAGTTTCCGCAAGCCGGGCTCGCCCTGGGTGCGGTAGAGGTCAGCAAGGCTCTGCGGCCATTCGTCGACTGCCCAGGCGGCCTTGCGGTAAGCCCAGATGCGATAATCCTTCGCCTGCTCCAGTTCCAAATCGTAGGTTCTGAGAAACAGTCGCTCGGCGATCCGTTTGTTAATGGCCAGCGGCCCCGGCGCGACGTAACGCGGCAACCGATCCAACAGGCCATGCCGGGCGCACAACTCGCGGATCAGCAACCCCAGCCGGGCATTGTAGGCGCGCGGCGGGCCATAGTCTGGCTTGCTGCCCGCCTCCCAGCCGTACAACTCTTGCCAGCGCGCCTCCAGAGCCGGATCGTACCGCCGGGCAGCGGCCAGTGTCTGTTCGGCCTGAGCGCCATCCATCGTCAGGCCGCCGCCCAGGACAAACGATCCCCCATGATCCCTGACGGCGAGGATCGTATCCTCCAGATGGGCCGGGCTGTCGCCCACAAAGGGAAAGACGGGCATCAGAGAGGCCCCCACGCGGATGCCGGCCCCGGCCAGTTTTTCCATCGCCTGCAGGCGGCGTTTGACCCCCGGGCTGCGCGGCTCAAAGGCCCGCTTTAGAGCAGGCTCCACGCTGCTGAGGCTAAAGGCCACACCGACCCAGCCCAGCCGGTTGATGTCGATCAGCAGATCCAGATCGCGGACGAGCAGCGGCGACCGTTCGTTGATGTACACCGGAAAGCCCAGATCGCGCACCACTGCCAGCATGCCGCGCGACAGCCGGTAGCGGCTCTCGGCGGGCTGCTGCCAATCGCCAACCGAGATCACCTCGCGCTCCAGGCGGGGCAGCTCTTTTTGCAACAGCTCGACGGCGTTGATCTTGACCTGGATCAGGGTATCGAGCGTGGCCGGGTCGCGCCGCCCCAGGTAACGACTGCCCCGCAGGTAACAGAATTCGCAGCCACTGCGGCAGCCGATGTAGGGGTGGGCCGTGTATTTGCCCCAGAACCAGGGGCCGTCCACGTGTTTGTGCACGTTGACGATCTTTTTGACGCGGTACTCCTGGTACTCGAGTGTCATCCGGCTGTCTCTCCGGTAGCGCGGGCGCGCTGCTCGGCGGAGAGAAAAGTCAGGGCTTTGTGTTTCATCACTGCCCGATGGCGGCGTCGGCGGTGGACGATCTGCTGCGCCAGCCAGTCGGCCACCAGGTCGGGATAGTGCTTGCCCAGCGTTTTCAGCCCCCAACCGATGCCCTTGACGGCGTCCACGTCCCACTCTTCAAAGAGCGGTTCCACAAAGGCCAACAGCGCCCCGGCCCGAGCCGCCGGCTGCTCTGCGCCCCGGGAACGTTTGGCCCAAAAGTGCACGGCCACACCCACGGCCCGGCGCACCCAGCGATTGGCATCGTCGCGCCAGGCGGCCAGCAGAGCCAACGACGGTTCAAAATCGCCGACGAGGGCCGGACCGGGCACACGCTCGCCCAGGATGTCGGCGCCATACCAGACATCGGCGGCGACGAGGAAATCGCGGCAGCGGGCAAAGGCTCCGGCCGGGTCACGATCCAGTTGCGCACCCAGGGCGCTGCCGATGACGACCCAGCCTCCCTCGGTCCTGCCCGCCGCGACCCGCTCCAAAAAGTCGTTGGCCGGTTCGAGGGGGCCGCCGCCGATGGCGCTTCCGATGTGGCCCAGCATGGCAAAGGGCGTTCGCCCGGCGAGGACGGGGGCCAGCAGCGCGTATGCCCTGACCGGCTGCCCGGCCTCGACAAGAGCAGCGATCCGTCCGCCCAATTCTCTGGCCTCACAGGTTTTCATAGTCACCGCTCTGGAAATTCAGCACCTCGAAACGGCTGCCGGGATGTTGCGCCTCCAGTTGGTGGGCAACGGCGGCGCAATCGTCCGGCCAGCCCACGAACCAGCAATTGGCGAAACGAGGAAACCATTCACCGATCATGTAATCGACCGTGGCCTGGGCCTGATGGTATTCAAAATGCCTGGCCGGATCGACTTGGTTGGGATAACTGCCGTTCACCTGGTAATAGATCTCGGCCAGTTGCAGCCAGGCTGTTTTGGCGTCTATCTCTTTGGCCCGGTAGGCCGCCACGATCTCGTGAATACGCTCGACGGTGGAACCGGCGAGCTGACTGACCCAGTAAGGCATGGCATCTACCCCCTCACCGCCCGGACGATAGCGGCCACGTGCTCCGGCGTGCTGCCGCAGCAACCGCCCACCACCTTGACCCCCATGTCGATGAAACGGCGGGTGAAATCGGCCATCTCTTGCGGCGTGGTATCGTAGACGGTTTGCATGTTCTCCAGGCGCGGCAGGCCGGCGTTGGGTTTGGCCACCAGCACCGCCTCCGGCGCGGCCTGACGCATCTCCTGGATGATGGCGACCATGTCTTCCAACGTTTTGCCGCAGTTGGCCCCCACAGCCGCCGCTCCCATGTCCCAAAAAACTCTGGCTGCCTGGGCGGGTTTGACCCCCATCTGCGTCCGCCGGTGATGGTCGAAACTCATCGTGACCACCACCGGCAGTCTGGTGGCCTTCATGGCTCCTTCGACGGCGGCTTTGGCCTCGTTCAGGTCGCTCATCGTTTCGATCCAGATCACATCGGCATCACCTTTGGCCAGCGCGGCGGCCTGGCGGGCAAAAGCTTCCACGGCGGTTTCGTAGGCCAGCGGGCCGAACGGCTGCATGAGTTTGCCGGTGGGGCCGATATCGCCGCCCACGTAACGATCTTCACCCGCCGCGCGTCGAGCCAGCCGGGCCGCCTTACGATTGATCTCGGCGATCTGATCTACCAGGCCCGATACTTGGAGTTTGACCGGACTGCCGCCAAAGGTGTTGGTCAGCACCAGTTCTGATCCGGCCTGCAAATAGGCCTGGTGCAGCGCCACGACTTTTTCCGGCGCTGTCAGGTTCCATTGCTCTGGCGGCACGCCGCCGGGCAGGCCGGCGGCCATCATCATGCTGCCGGTGGCGCCATCGGCCACGATGACGCCTGGGGCGCTCAATCGCTCTTGAAATGGCAGTCGCATCCTGAATTCTCCTCCCATGTCGCAAGCTGGTCTGGATGGCACTAGACCGGTACGCTGATGTAGGTCTCGCCGTAGCGCGTTTCGGCGTGTACATCCAGGCCCGATTTTTGGATGATGTGCAGCATGTGCACGTTCTCCGCCATCACCCAGGCGGTGAGCCGTTTGATGTTCATGCTGCGCGCCGTCTCGGCCAGCAGCTTGAGCATGTGGCTGCCCAGGCCCTGGTTCTGGAAATCATCACGCACAACGATGGCCGATTCGGCTTCTTCGGGGTTGGGGGCGCGGGCCAGGCGCGCCACGGCCACGATTTGTTCTGTGTCTTGTTCCTTTGTGGTGGCCACCAGCGCCGCCTGATGGGCCGGATCCAGATCGCTGAGTTGCTGTGCTTCACGCTCGATCTCGGCCAGCGACACGTTGCGCCGCATCGAGTGGAAACGCAAACGACGCGTCGTGTCCGACATGTGGAAAAAGAGGTCCACCAACAATGGGGCGTCGTCGGGAGTGATGGCGCGAATGGCTATCTGTTTGCCGTCTCGGACGGTGAATAGAGTTGACCCTTCCAAGTGGCTACCTCCCTGTCTCTACACGGCTCACAAGGCCGGTTATGGAGCGTGTATCTCGATCCATGCCAGGGGCAGGCTGTCGCCGCCGCCCGACAGCGCAGGCCGTTCCAGTGAGGGCCATTCGTACAGGCCCACCAGCAGTCGATAGCGGCCCGGCGTGACCTCTGGAGGGATATCGACCGTGAACCGGGTCAGAAATAACTCGTCCGGCTGCCAGTAGCGGCTGAACACGCCGGGGCCGTCGGCCTGGGCAACGATGTTGCCGTTGCCGTCGACCAGGTGATGGAAGAAATGGTAACGCCTGGCGGGGGGGGCTTTGAAAACCTGCCACGTCAGGGTCAGGGCCAGTTGTTCACCGGGCCGGACATTTTCGCTCAGCCGGTAGTCCAACAGTCGCACGCCGTTGTCCCACTGGCCAATGATGCCCGCGCCGGCCAGATCGTCGGCGGGTGATGGTATCAGCTCGTAAAAGTGCCAGGCCTCGTCAAAAAGAGGGATGGTCCATTCGGGCAGGTGAACCGCGTGGGCTTCGTACCAGGCGCGGCTGGTCGCGGCGTCGGTGGCCACCAGGTACAGCCCACATTCGCGAGGCACGATGATCCCCTGGTTCAGGGCCACGTAGCGCACCGGGCGGGGGGCCAGGAACTCGCTCACCTGGCCCAGTTCGGAGCTCTCGGCGTTGTAGCCGGCCGAGGCGATGACAAGATCACACTGCGGGTGAGCCGCGGCCCAATCGGTCAGCGTGTCGATGGCGCGCTGCACGTGCCAGATCTGTCGCTCGCCGGCGACGTTTTTGGCCACGAGTTGCAGGCCGCTATAATTGACGTAAAATTGCCAACCTGCCAGCGTCAGCAGCAGTGCTGTGGGCAGCCAGGCCAGGGGCATCCACAGCCTGTGCCGCGCGGCGGGCGACGTCTCGGCCCACGAGAGCGGCGCATCGGCTGCCAGGGCCATGAAAACGAACGGCAGGGGGTAGAGGTAAAGGAAATAGTAGGTTTGTAAATAGGCGGTGTGCCGCACGAAAAACAACAGCGGCGCCACAAAAAGCGCCACGACGACGGTCAGGCCGATGCTTTGTGGGGTGAGGTGGCCTGAGTGAAACCCGGTGCGATGGCGGCACAGCCGCCAGCCAGCCACCATCAGGCCGGCCAGCAGCAGCCAGGGAACCGTGCCGGCCAGCCACTCACCCCAGGCGGCGGCCTGGCGCCACTGCGACCAGGCCTCACCCAGCGTTTGCCAGATGCCGTTGGCCTGGGTGAGTTCCACAGCCAGCGCCACCGGGGCCAGGTTGGTTTGAACCGTGCCCGACGTAGCCTGTCGAAAATCGGCCAGGTCCATGAAACCGGTTTCGATCTCGTAAACGATAAAGGGCGCAAACGTGAGGACGAAAAGAGCCGCGCCGGCGATCAGCGCCCGGATAGTCAGCCGGCGACGAAAGATCCAACCCAGGAGCGCCAGCGCCGGAACGAGCGCCAGTGAGGCCAGATGAAGCTGGATGGCAGCCGCCAGCCACAAAAAGGCCAGCACCGTGGCCCGCCCGGTGTGCCGACCGGCAAAGGCAGCCAGCAGGCTGGCCAACAGCAGCGTGGAGAAGAGTGGGATCAGGGTGGGGTTCCAGATGAGGCGGGCATAATACACCGCCCAGGGGTTGACGGCATAGAGCAGAGTGGTCAGCAGGGCCACACGCTGGCCCAGAGCCGGACGCAGGACAAAAAAGGTCGCCGCGACACTGGCCAGGTTGATCAACGCCACGAATCGCGCCACCCAGATCATGTCGCGCCGCAAAAAGAGGGGCACGGCCAGTAGATATTCCAGCAGCGGTGGGTTCATCAATCCCACCGACGATTTGTTGGCCGCCAACGGTAGTTTGCCCTGCGTGACCCAGCGTAGGGCGATGTTCAGCAGCACCGCCTGATCGCCGCCGCTGGGCGAGTGTTCCAGTCCCCAGAGTCGCAGGCAGGCGGCCACAACCAGAATTCCTGCCAGGGCGGTGGCAAGCCACAGCCTGGTGAGTGGGCTTGTGGCAGATGGTTTTTCCGCTACGGATAGAACGGGCCGGGCAGTTTCTTTGTTCATCTCTTTGGGCGGTGACTGACTGAGTGGAGGGAATCGGCGTGCGAATTGTACCTGGAATAGAGGGCCTTGTCAAGGCAGATGACGATGTTTGCACGTGCATTTCACTTTGGGGGCGGGCGGGCTTTTATCCTCCCGCAGGTTTTCGGCGCGCACGAGCCACTTTTCTCTGTTTGGCGACCCTGCTGGGGTGCCGCTCACCCTGGCCGAACCAGCGGTAAGATCGGCTACCCCAGAACTGAAATGCCCCCGATGTTTGCAGGCAATGGGCTTTTGTAGTACAATACGGCGAATTCAGATCGGAACGGTCTGGTTAACGGCGGGCCGGTCGATCTATAGTTACCACGATAGCGAGGCTGGCATGAGGCAACTTGTCGGCAGCCTCGGCGGTGAGCTGGTCATGGACGATGTGGTCTACCGGTGTGAGGGCCTTTCGGCGGGTGATATCGCGTTCTTGAGCCGCATTGAGCAGGGTATGCCCATTGTGGCAGACATCAGTCGCTCTGATGTGTTGCTTTACTGTCTGCGGGATGTCAAACATGCCACAGTGGTGGCCCAGGCGGCGCCTCATTCCGTTCATCCGATCTATCTGCGGCAGGTGATCGGCACGCAAGTCAGCCAGCAGGAAGAGCCTTTTGTTTTCCGGGCGTTGCTCAAAGGGCGCCGGCAGCGCGGCGATATGGGGTTGATTGCCGACCGCGCGCCGATTGTCCAGGAGGTGTTGCCGGTTCGTAACGAGCAGGGCCGCGTCATCGGCGCGCTCAGTTTCGAGACCAACCTTTTGGAGAAGGAGCGCCACCGTCGACGGAGCCGGGTGTTTCAACGGGCGGTGCGTCATCTGTGGGAGATGTTGCGGCGCGGGGAGCTTTCTCGCGCGGCGGTGCTGAGTCCCTTTGGCGAGCACGATGGCATCCTGGTGGTAGATGCCCAACAGCGCATCGCCTACGCCAGCAGCGTGGCCACCGGTCTCTATCGTCGTCTGGGGCGGCTGGATACGCTGACCGGCCGGCGACTGGCGCGCATCAGTCCTGCTGATGGTGATCTGGTGGCGCACGCCATCGAAGATGGCTGTTGTGTGGAAAAAGATCTGGTCGATCGGGATCATGTCTGGCAGCGCAAGGCGCTGGTGTTGCACTTTCACGAGAGCCCGCTCTTTTCGATCCGTCGATGGTTGGGTGTGACGGATCGGGAACCGCGGTTGGCCGGGGTGCTTTTCCTGGTGCACGATGCCACCGAGAGCCGCCGCAAAGAGCGGGAGCTCAAGGTCAAGTCGGCCATGATTCAAGAGATCCACCACCGCGTCAAGAACAACCTGCAGGTTATCGCCGGTTTACTGCGCATTCAGGGGCGGCGGAGCAGCCACGAAGAGACGCGGCTGGCGCTTCAAGAGGCGGTGCAACGCATCTTGAGCGTGGCGGTGGTGCACGAGTTCCTGTCCGAAGCCGATGGCCGGGTGATCAACGTCCGGGAACTGGCACAGCGGATCGTTGTCCAGACCCAGCAGGGTATGCTCAGCCCGGAGCAAAACATCCGCTTGCGGCTGGAGGGGCCGAACCTGTATTTGCCGGCGCAGCAGGCCACCACCTGTGCGCTGGTGGTCAACGAGTTGATCCAGAACGCTGTCGAGCACGCTTTTCGAGGGGCAAACGGCGGGACGATCACCGTTCAACTGGGTGAGCAGGGTGATGTCGTCCAGATCCTCATCATCGACGATGGCCGGGGTTTGCCGGAAGGGTTCTCGCTGGGGGGTACCGACAGCCTGGGATTGCAGATCGTGCGCACTCTGGTGCAGGACGATCTAAAGGGTGAATTTGAACTGCGAAACGGAGAGGGAACCAAAGCCATCATCCGTTTCCCCAGACAACCACTAGGAGGTGAGGCAAGTTGGAGCGAACAAGGATAATCATCGCGGACGATGAATCGATCATCCGCATGGATCTACGGGAGATGCTCTCGAACCTGGGTTATCTGGTCGTGGGTGAAGTGGGCGACGGTCGCAGCGCCGTCAACCTGGCTCGTGAGCTGCGCCCCGACCTGGTGATCATGGACATCAAAATGCCAGATATGGACGGCATCGACGCCGCCAAAATTCTTACCGAAGAGAAAATTGCGCCGGTATTGCTGCTCACGGCTTATAGCCAGCAAGACCTGGTGGGCCGCGCCAGAGAGGCCGGCGTGGTGGGCTACCTGGTCAAGCCGTTCCGCGAGTCGGATCTGTCACCCGCCATCGAGGTGGCGCTGGCCCGTTTTGCCGAGTTTCAGGCGCTGGAAAAAGAGGTGGGTGATCTTCAACTGGCGTTGGAGACGCGCAAGGCGGTCGATCGGGCCAAGGGCATCCTGATGGATACCCAGGGGCTCAACGAGGCCGAAGCCTTTCGTAAGATCCAAAAGATGAGTATGAACACACGCAAACCGATGAAAGAAGTCGCCGAAGCGATCATCCTGGCCCACGAGGCCGGGCAGGGCTAAACGGTTTTGGGCTGTTGGGCTTTTCCGTCAGGCTCAAAGGAGCGACAGGTAAGAAACGCACCTGTCGCTCTGTGATTTTGAGCCGGTCGATCATCTGACACATCTGCATCAGGGGAGGAAACATGGATCACAATACCGTACTCGAACGAGCCAAGTCCGATGGTGTACAATTCGTCAGCCTGCAATTCACCGACATCCTGGGCACCATCAAGAGCGTCACCATTCCGGTGTCTGGCCTGGCCGAGGCGCTGGAGCGTGGTGTCTGGTTCGACGGCTCTTCCGTGGAAGGCTTTGCCCGCATCTACGAATCCGATATGGAGCTGCATCCCGACATCCGCACCTACAGCCTCTTGCCCTGGGGTAGTCCGGAGCGACGGCAGGCGCGTCTCATCTGCGATGCCTACCTGCCCGACGGCCAGCCCTTTCCGGGTGATCCACGGCGCGTGCTGCGTCGGGCGATAGAACGGGTGGAGGCTCTGGGTTACACCTACAACGCCGGCCCGGAGCTCGAGTTCTTTCTCTTTAAAAAGAATAACAACGAATCGAACGGCGCGCCGCTGCGCCCGGTGCCGCACGACGTGGGCGGCTATTTCGATTTCTCCCCCCGCGACCTGGCTTCTGAGGTGCGGGTAGACATCATGCGCGCGCTCACCGCTCTGGGCATGGAGGCCGAAACGGCGCATCACGAAGTGGCCACGGCGCAACACGAGATCGACATTCGTTTTGCCGATGCCCTCACCGCCGCCGATAACGTGATGACGCTGCGTTACACCATCAAAGCTGTGGCCGCTGCCCACGACCTGTACGCCACTTTTATGCCCAAGCCCATCGTGGGCATCAACGGCTCTGGCATGCACACCCACCAGAGTCTGTTCGACGCCCAGGGACGCAACCTTTTCTACGATCCCACCGACCGGTACAAACTCTCCGGGCTGGCCTACCAGTTTATCGCCGGGCAACTGGTCCACGCCCGTGCGATGGCGGCCATCGTTGCACCGACGGTCAACTCTTACAAACGGCTCACCCCCGGTTACGAAGCGCCGGTCTATGTCTGTTGGGCGCGCATCAACCGCTCAGCGCTCATCCGGGTGCCCAGCTGTTCGCCTGGGCGTGAGCAGGCTGTGCGGGCCGAGCTGCGCTGTCCAGACCCCAGCGCCAACCCTTACCTGGCCTTTGCCGTCATGCTGGCCGCTGGCCTCGATGGCATCGAGCGTGGCCTGGCCGCGCCCAAGCCGGTGGAGGAGGACGTGTATCACTTTGACGACCGCCGTCTGGCCGAGTTGAACATCGCCTCGCTGCCCGGCACACTGGAAGAGGCTCTGGACGAGTTCGAAAGCGATCCTCTGCTCAAGGACACGTTGGGACAACACGCCTTTGAGGCGTTTATGCGGGCCAAACGAGCCGAGTGGGATGAATATCGCACTCAGGTGACCGACTGGGAGCTGGCGCGCTACCTGGAGACGCTCTAGGTGCGCCTTCTCGTCGTCGGCGCGGGCGCCATCGGTTGCTGGCTGGGCCACCGGTTGGTATCAACGGGCCACCGCGTGACCCTCGTCGGGCGACCTGCCTGGATCGAGGCGGTGCGCGCCAGGGGCCTGGGTCTACAAGTGGGCGACAACGTGCAGCGGGTGCACGATCTGGTCGCTGCCACCGACATCGGCACGGTGAGCGGGGAAACGTTCGACTGGGTCTTTTGCACCGTCAAAGCCTACGATACGTTGGAGGCGCTGCGCCCGTTGAGTGCTGTGGTGAGAGAAAATACGCCGCTGCTGCTGGTGCAGAACGGCGTTGGAGGCGAGGAGCTTGCGGCCCAGGTCTGGCCGCAGGCTCTTTTCGTTTCGGGTGTGGTCACGTTGGCGGTGCAAGCCCTCGCGCCGGGCGCGATCTGTCTGACCACCACGCGGGGCGGGCTGGCGCTGGCGGCGGTCTCGCCGGGCGCGCCGGTGGAGGCGCTGGCCGACGAGCTGCGGCGGGCAGGCCTGACACGGCTGAAGCTCTACCCCGATTATCGCGCCGTCAAATGGTCCAAGCTGCTGCTCAACATGTTGGGCAACGCCCTGCCCACGCTGCTGGATATGCCGCTGGAGGCATTATATGCCCATCGTTGGGCGTTTGAGCTGGAACGGGCTGCTTTTGGCGAGGCGCTGGCGGTCATGCGGCATTTGGGCATCGGGCCGGTTTCGCTGCCGGGATATGCGGTGCCTCTGTTTGCCTGGGCCATGGCGCGCCTGCCCGGCGCGGCGTTGCAGCCGTTGTTTCGCCGGCTGGTCATCGGCGGGCGTGGCGGCAAAATGCCCTCGTTACACCTGGATCTGGCGCGGGGCAAACCCAGGTCTGAAGTGGGTTTCTTGAACGGGGCGGTGGCGGCCCATGGCCAGGCGTTGGGCCTGCCGGCGGCGGTGAATCGGGCGCTCGCCAGCACCTTGCAGGCTATCGTGAGTGGAGAACTGTCCTGGGACGAATTTCGGGGGCGGCCAGAGAGGTTTTTGAGCCGTCTGGACGGGCAGTTTTGAGTGACATTCGGGCGTCAGGCCCTGAGTTCTTCCGGCAGAACTTCATCCTGAATCACAGGCAGGCAAAAACTGAAACAGGAGCCCTGGCCTTCTTTGCTGCGCACCCAGATGCGACCGCCCTGCAACTCGATCAGTTGTTTGCTGATGTGCAGGCCCAATCCATGGCCGTATATCTTGCGGTCGTCGCCGGTATCGACGCGGTAAAAGCGGTCAAAGATCTTTTCCAGGTGTTCCTGTGGGATGCCGATGCCCTCGTCGATGACGTTGACCACGATCTCGCCGTTCATGGGGTCTAGAATCTCAACCAGGATGCGGCCGCCGTCGGGGGAATATTTGATGGCGTTTTTGATCAGGTTGTTGATCACCATCTCGACTTTGCCGCGGTCGGCCAGCACAAACGGAATCTGATCCGGTGATTTGATCATCAACCGGTGTTGATTGGTCTGTTTCTGAAAGTCGCGCACGATCTTGCGCAGGGTGGGCAGCAACGTCACCGGCTCCTGGCGCACCTTGATCTGGCCGGCCTCTATTTGTGAGATGTCCAGGATGTCTTCCACAAACTGGATCAGATTCTGTGACTGGCTGTGGACGATGGTTAGCATTTCCTGCAACAGCGCCTGGTCGTGGGGCGATTCCAGCATCAGTTCAACCGAGGCGCTGATGCTGGTCAGCGGTGAGCGAAGTTCGTGAGAGACCAGCGAGATAAAGTCGGATTTGAGCTGGTCGAACTCGCGCTCGGCTGAAACATCACGAAAGGCCACCACCGCGCCCACCACCGTACCCTCGCGGTTGAGCAGCGGGGCGGCACTGCTGGACAAAAAGATCTTGCGGCCATTCAGGCTGCGGATGGCCGGCTCGTCCTGGCCCGATGAAACCGGGTGGCCGCTTTCCAGGGCTTGCTGAATGAGGCGAGTGTGGTGGCTGGCGCCGTCGCCGTCCATGTCCTGGAACACGGTGGAACACAACTGGCCGCGGGCCTGATTGGCCGGCCAGCCGGTGATCCGCTCGGCGGCGGGGTTAAAGGTGAGGATACGCAGGCTGCGATCCACGGTATACACGCCGTCGGCGATGCTCTGCAAAATGAGTTTGGTTTTCCACTGCTCGCCGATGACCATTTCAAACAGGCGGGCGTTTTCGATGGCCACGGCGGCGTGATCCGCCAGACCCAACAGGAAACGCAGGTCTTCTTCGCCAAAGGCGTCGACCTGTGTGCTTTCCAGATCGATGATGCCCAGGGCTTGCTCACCTCGCAGGATGGGCACCACCAGTTGTGAACGGGTCTGGGGCAGCGAGTGTTCACCATCTGGATCGGCCAGCACGTCGCCCACGAGCACGGGCTGGCCCTTGGCGGTGGCCCGCCCGACGATGCCCTTATCCCAATGAGGTTCCCAACCGGCGCCGGTGAGTGCCGGGGTCATGTAGCCCTGAGAGGTCCAGTCGAGGCCGTTTTCCACCAGCAGGCCCATGAGTCCGGCCTCGGCAGAGGTCATGTGCAGGGCCTGTCGCAGCACCAGGCTGGCGATGTGATCCAGGTCTAGCATGGCGTTCAGATCGCGGGCCAGGTCCTGCATGATAGACAGTTCTTGCATGCGGCGGGTCAGGGCCTGGTCGGTGCGGTCGTACAGGCTGGCATTCTCGATGGCGATAGCGGCGTAATCGGCCAGCGAGGTGAGGGTGATGAGGTCGGTGCGGGAAAAGGTTTTGGTGGAGTGCTGGTTATCGACACCCAGCACGCCGATGACTTCGTCTTTGATGCGCAACGGCACGTTGATGAGCGATTTGACCAGGAAACCGGTTTTGACCTTGAAGCGCTGCGAGTCTTCCAAATAGTTGTACATGGCCGATTGGCCCGTGCGCACCACGCGCCCGGCGATGCTGTCCTCGGTGCGCAGCCGAAAACCGGTGGCGGTGGCGTCGCCCAGGTTGAGGGCCGCACGCAGATAAAGCTCGTTGGTCTCTTTGTCTACCAGTAGCAGATAACCCTCATCGGCGCCGGTGACATCGACGGCGGCTTCGACGATGCGGTTGAGCACACGCTCCACGTTGGTGCCGTAGAGTGAGGTGAGCTCTTTGACCCGCTCCTCCAGTTCTTTCTGCAGGTGGACCTGCTCTTCTTCCTGCCGGTACTCGCTGAGCACGCGCTCGATGGCAGCGAGCATCTCTTCGATGCGAAAAGGCTTGCTGAGAAAGTCTTTGGCGCCCAGCCGGAAAGCGGCGATGATATCTTCCTCGGTGCTGTAGGCCGTCATGAGAATAACCGGGATCTCGGTCTGCTGTTCGCGCAGGGCGCGCAGCACCTCCAGGCCCGACATTTCGGGCATCTTGAGATCGAGGATCATCAGGTTGGGCCTTTCGGAGAGAGCCATCTCCAGGCCCTGCCGTCCATTGGCAGCAACCAGGGGCACGTAGCCGTTGGGACGCAACAGATAATCGGTGATGAATTCCAGGCTCTCGGCCTTGTCGTCTACGACCAGTATCGTTTCTCCGGCCACGGTGGTTACTCCCTGTTCAGCGGTAGAAAAGACCGGCTGGATCAGATGCTGTCAATTTTACCTTTCAGTGGCCTGTATGTCAAATGTCGCTCAAAGGTAACTGCTCAGCCTACCCTCC
This sequence comes from Chloroflexota bacterium, assembly GCA_049324835.1. Lineage (GTDB taxonomy): Bacteria > Chloroflexota > Anaerolineae > CAYNKW01 > CAYNKW01 > JBMOMT01. Next base: position 111,139 of record JBMOMT010000074.1, read on the forward strand.
CGCAGGTTCAGTCGGGGCGAATTGCACCCAAGTAGAGTCGCGGAACGGGAGGAAACGACTTTGGTGCACCAAAAACCTGCGGGAGGATGAAAACTCGCCTCCAGACTGAAATGCACCCGGCCTCGGTTTCGACGTTGCACTTTCTTGGAAACTGTGCTATAATAGCCGCCGTTGCCAAGTTCTCAAGGAGATGAGGAGGCTATGGAATCGAATCCTTTTACCGTGCTCGGTCTTTTCATCGTCATTGCCGTCGTTTTTCCCCTGATTGCCCTTGGTCTGGCGTATATCCTCCGCCCCAAGAAGCCGAACCCCATCAAGTTGCAGACCTACGAGTGTGGTCTCGAGACCTACGGTGATACGTGGGTGCAGTTCAGGGCACAATACTATCTCTTTGCCCTGGTATTTGTCGTCTTTGACATCGAGACGGTCTTTCTCTACCCCTGGGCGGTGGCATATCACAAACTGGGGTTGTTTGCCCTGGTCGAGATGTTTGTTTTCCTGGCCATCCTGGTGGTCGGGCTCGTCTACGCCTGGCGCAAGGGCGCTCTTGAATGGATGTAGCAATCAGTTTTGGGGTCGCAATGGCGCGCACCTGATCGGGGTTTTGGACGCGCCACAACCGTTTGCCGTGTTGCGGCGCGTTTGGTTGTCTGACGACCTGTGGGAGAAGGTGTATGAACATACTGGATGGTCTCTTTGTCAACATTGGACAGTGGTGGACAGGCCTGCTCTCCGATACACTCAACCTGCCCGACGGCTGGGTGACAGTGGTCAACGGTCTGATCGGCGGCCTCATTCTGGCGCTGTTGGGTGTGGTGATGGTGCTGGTGTTGACCTACATGGAGCGTAAGGTGTTTTCCCGCCTGCAAGACCGCATCGGGCCCAACCGTTTGGGGCCGTGGGGCATCTTTCAGGCCGTCGCCGACGCCATCAAGATGCTCATCAAAGAGGATATCGTCCCGGCCAATGCCGACAAGCTGCTGTTTAACCTGGCTCCGGTGTTGATGGTCATCCCGGCCATTTTGCTCTACGCGGTGCTGCCTTTTGGGCGCGATATGCACGGCAGCGATCTCGGCGTGGGTGCACTGTACGTGGTGGCCATCGGTTCGATCACGGGCGTGGCCGTGATGACGGCTGGCTGGTCGAGCAACAACAAGTATGGCCTGTTGGGCGCCTTTCGGGTGATTGCTCAATTGGTGAGTTACGAGATCCCCATGGTGCTGGCCATTGCCTCGGTGGTGCTCGTTTCTCGCACCATGTCGCTGGTGAGCATCGTGGAGCAGCAGGCCATTCCCAACATTGTTTTGATGCCGGTGGCCTTTTTCATCTACATGGCAGCCGGCATGGCCGAGCTGGGCCGCTCGCCGTTCGACCTGCTGGAGGCCGATTCAGAGATCGTGGCGGGTTATTTCATCGAATACAGCGGCATGAAATTCGCTCTGTTTTTCCTGGCCGAATACATCAATATGTTCGCTATCGCCGGTCTGGTGACCACACTTTTCCTCGGCGGCTGGCAAGGCCCCATCCTGCCCACCTGGCTGTGGTTTTTCATCAAGACCTTTGCGGTGGTGTTTGTTTTTATCTGGGCGCGTGGTAGCTGGCCGCGCTTTCGCATCGATCACATGTTGAACTTTGCCTGGAAATTCCTGGTGCCGCTGGCCCTGGCCAACGTAATGGTCGTGGCGCTGGTGGACAAGCTGTTGAACGATGCCGGCGATCTGGTGCGGGCCGGGGCCTTGCTGGGCAGTAACGTGGCCTTGATCCTCGTCACGCTGCTCGTGGCGGGCTGGGCCGCTCGCCGCAGCCGCAACGAAAAGTTGCAGGCCATCGCGGGTGTCAGGTAACCTTGCCGTTTGTGGATTTTTCGATTCGCCGATTTTTTTCGAGGGGTGCCTATGAGCGTACAACACGGGGTCTTTATCGTCTTGAGTGCGTTGACCCTCGCCGGGGCCTGGATCGTCATCACCAACAACAATCTCTACCGCGCGGCGTTGGGTCTGGTGCTCTCTTTTTTTGGCGTGGCCGGGTTATATACGTTGCTCAATGTGGGCTTTCTGGCCGTGGTGCAGATCATGATCTATGTGGGGGCCATCGCCATCCTGATCATTTTTGCCATCATGCTCACTCGCGGCGTGATGGACCAAAAAGTGAAGCAGCGTAATACACAGTGGATCGTCTCGGCGGTGGTGGCGCTGGGCCTGTTTGGGTTGCTCGGTTTTACGCTGGCTTTCCGCGCGGGCAACACCTGGCCGGTGAGCAGCGCCGCCGTGGCGCAAGATTCTATCGCTGCTCTGGGTGAGGCGCTGGTGACGACCTATGCCCTGCCCTTCGAGGTGGCCTCGGTGCTGTTGCTGGTGGCATTGGTTGGGGCCATCGTCATCGCGCGGGAAAAGTAGGGGAGGAGGCGTTGATGGACATTCCATTGACCTGGTATCTGCTCGTTGGCGCGGCGCTGTTCTGCATGGGGTTGTACGGCGTGCTCTCGCGGCGCAACGCCATCGGCATCTTGATGGGGGTCGAGCTGATGCTCAACGCGGCCATCATCAACCTGGTGGCTTTTTGGCGTTACAACGCGTCGGAAGCGATGACCGGGCAGGTGTTTGCCATCATGGTTTACACCGTGGCCGCGGCAGAGGCAGCAGTGGGCCTGGCTTTGTTCATCGCCCTGTATCGTAACCGCGGCACCGTCGTGGTCGAGGATATTGATCTGCTCAAGTGGTAGGCGGTGGCCGGTGGGTCACCCACTTTGGGAGAGGTAGTCTATGGACGAATCCACACTGACTTTGTTGGCCTGGCTCATCCCACTGTTTCCCTTCCTGGCCTTTGGCCTCATCGTATTGTTCACCAACCGCAATAAAAGGCTGAGCGCGGGTGTGGCCATCGGGGGTATGGGCATCTCTTTCCTGCTGGCCCAGATCGTCTTTTGGTCGGCGGTGACAACCCATGGCCTGGCCGAGCACCCCTGGCACATGACCATCGATTGGTTGCCGGTGGGTGATACGCCGTTCCAGATGGGGGTGATGATCGATCCACTGACGGCGGCCATGCTCTTTATGGTGACACTGGTCTGCCTGATGATCTTTATCTACTCCTACGGCTATATGGGCGTCGGTAATCCGGAGCAGGGTAGCCAGCGCGGTTGGCCCGCCCCTTCTGGCTCGGTGGACGCGCTGGCGAGTCGTTTCTTCGCCTACATCTCGCTGTTTGCCTGCGGCATGTTGGGGCTGGTGGTGGCCGATAACCTGCTGATGCTCTTTGTCTTTTGGGAGATCATGGGTCTGTGCTCCTACCTGCTGATCGGCTTTTGGTGGGCCAGAAACTACCCCGACCCGCAGCGCATCACGCCCCGGCAGGCCGGTATGAAAGCCTTTCTCACCACCCGCGTGGGCGACGTGATCATGCTGTTGGGCATTCTGTTGCTTTACTCCCAGACGGGCACACTCTCGTTCAGCACGCTTCTCAGCCACGAGACGCTGGAGCACCTGGCCCACGTGGAGGTCTTTGTGCCTCTCTTTGGTTTGGTGTCGGCGGCCACTGTGGCGGCCGTGCTGGTCTTTGGCGGCACGGTGGGCAAATCGTCCCAGTTCCCGTTGCACGTCTGGCTGCCCGACGCGATGGAAGGTCCCACGCCGGTCAGCGCCCTGATTCACGCAGCGACGATGGTCTCGGCGGGTGTGTACCTCATCGTGCGCATGTTCCCACTGTATCAGGCGGTGGAGCATGGCCACAACCCGGCCAGTGGCGTCGTGGCCTTTATCGGCGCCTTTACCGCGCTGGCGGCATCGACCGTTGCCGTCGCCCAGTACGACATCAAACGCGTGCTGGCCTATTCCACCATCAGCCAGTTGGGCTACATGGTGGCGGCCATCGGCATCGGAGCCTATGTGGCGGCGGCGTTCCACCTGTTGACCCACGCCTTTTTCAAGGCGTTGCTCTTTCTCGCTTCCGGTTCGGTCATCCACGGCATGGAGCACGGCCATCACCACGTGGCCCATCACGGGCATGGGGGCGGTCACGGCCACGACGAGGCTTTTGATGCCAACGACATGCGTTACATGGGCGGTCTGCTCCAAAAGATGCCGCGCACCGGCTGGACGTTCATCATCGGTGGGCTGGCGCTGAGTGGTTTTCCGATTCTGACGGCCGGCTTTTGGAGCAAGGACGAGATCCTGAGCTTTGCCTGGAACGAGAACACTCTTGTCTTTGTGACGCTGGCGCTGTCGGCGCTGCTCACGGCTTTTTATACCGGGCGGCAGATTTTTATGACCTTCTTTGGCCAACCGCGCACCGAGGCGGCGGCTCACGGCCACGAAAGCCCCGGCAGCATGACCTGGCCGTTGATCATCCTGGCCGTGTTTGCCCTGCTCGGCGGTTTTGTGGGCGTGCCGGAAGACTTTGCGCTGTTGGGTTCGATCTTGGGCGGCAACCCTTTCCATCACTTTGTGGGTGAGGTCGTCGAGACGGTGGGCGTCCACCTGGCGCATCACCATTTCTCCTGGGGCCCGGTGGGTATTTCGGTGCTGGTGGCCCTGGGTGGGCTGTTCCTGGGCTGGCTGGTCTACGGGCGCAAGCCGATGGCCGCCGGCGAGGTGGATCCACTCAAGCGCTGGCTGGGGCCGGTGCACACCGTGCTGGAGAACAAGTATTACGTGGACGAGTTGTACCGGGCTGTTTTCATCCGGCCGACTGTGGCCGTCTCGAAAAAGGTCTACGCCTGGTTGGATCGTGGCCTCATCGACGGCATCTTGCACACGGTGGCCAGGGGCGCTTATACCGCCGGTGAGGGCAATCGCTGGTTCGACAAAAAAGTGGTGGATCATACGGTCGACCTGGTGGCCATCGCAGTTGGTAAGGTTGGAAAGAGCTTTCGTTCGTTGCAAACCGGGCGGGTACAGAATTATCTGTTGGTGGCTGCCGTCAGTGTGGCTGTTTTCGTGGCTTTTTACCTGGTCCTTTTCTAGCGCAAGTAACCGACCAATCGTTCTGACTGGGAGATTCCTATGGATCTAAACGGATTTCCGATTCTTTCCCTGATCACCTTTGTGCCGATTCTCGGATCGGTGCTCGTTCTGTTCATCCCTGACAAAAACGAAAAGGCGATCAAATGGACGGCGCTGGTCGTCAGCCTCATTCCGTTGGCGCTATCGGTGGTGCTGTGGCTGAACTATGATTCATCGGTGCCGGGAATGCAGTTTGTGGAGGATTATCGCTGGTTCGATACGGTCAATTCTCGTTTTCGTATGGGCGTGGACGGTATCAGTGTGCCGATGATTTTCCTGACGGCGCTTCTCACCCCGGCGGCTGTTCTCTACTCTTTCAGCATCAAAGAACGCGTCAAGGCCTACTTTGCTCTCTTTTTGATGTTGGAAATGGGCATGTTTGGCGTGTTCACCTCGCTGGACATGGTGCTGTTTTACGTCTTTTGGGAGATCGGCCTGGTGCCGATGTATTTTCTCATCTACATCTGGGGCAGCGCCAATCGCAAGTATGCGGCTCTCAAATTCTTCATTTTCACCCTGAGCGGCAGTGTACTGATGCTGCTGGCCATTCAGGTGATGTACCTGGCCACGGGCACCTTCCACGTGCTCGAATGGATGGGCAACCTGCAGCCCTTCCTGGGTGGCAACAAGGTTTGGTTCCTGGATAGCGAGATAGCGCGGCGGCTCGCCTTCTGGGCCTTCTTTATCGCCTTTGCCATCAAAGTGCCCGTCTGGCCCTTCCACACCTGGCTGCCCGATGCCCACACCGAGGCGCCCACGGCAGGCAGCATGCTGCTGGCCGGTGTGCTGCTCAAGCTGGGCTGTTACGGCTTTTTGCGGCTGGTGTTGCCCATCTTTCCCGACATGGCTCAAACCTACGCGCCGGTCATCGCTGTGCTGGGGCTGGCGGGTGTCATCCTGGGTGGGCTGGCAGCCATGGCCCAGACCGATTTCAAGCGGCTGGTGGCCTACTCATCGGTCAACCACATGGGCTTTGTGGTGCTCTCGATCGCCACCATCGCTTCGGCGGGCGCGACGATGACCGATCGGGTCATCGCTTACAACGGTGCAGTGCTGCAAATGTTCAACCACGGCATCACGGCGGCGGCCATGTTTATGCTGGTCGGCGTGGTGTACGACCGGGCCCACACCCGAAACCTGGAGGATTTCGGCGGGCTGGGGGTGGTGATACCGGTCTATGGCGGCATCTTGCTCTTTAGCACCATGGCCTCGCTGGGCCTGCCGGGGCTCAACGGCTTTGTCAGTGAATTCATGATCTTCCGGGGTGCGTTCCCGGCCTTTACCATCTTGACCGTGCTGGCGACCATCGGCCTGGTGGTGACGGCGGCGTTTCTGTTGTGGATGATCCAGCGGGTGCTGCTGGGCCCGCTCAACCCACGCTGGGCCAAGATCCCAGAGATCAGCGTGCGTGAGATCGTGGCCGTAGCGCCGCTCATGGTGTTGATGTTGCTCATCGGTGTGTATCCATCCTGGATTCTGACGACGATCAATCAAACCGTCTTGAACCTGCTAGGCTGATCGCCTGCCCAGGGCAGAGTCGAAGGGCCTCACGGCGGAAGCGAGGGACGTGTCTATGGATTTCCCGTTTTTGAGTGTCATTGTACTGACCCCGCTGACAGCGGGCTTGATCATGCTGTTGCAGCCGGCCGAGAAAAAAGAGCGTGTGCGGTGGATCGGCGCCATTGCCGGATTTTTCGTCATGGCCCTCTCGCTGTACGTTTATTTTGCCTACGACCGGAGCGGGGAAACCTGGCAGTTCGTGGAAGAGTATTCCTGGGTGCCTTCTCTGGGCATCTCGTGGAAGGTGGGCGCCGACGGCGTGAACCTGCCCATGCTGGCTCTGACCGGCGTGGTGCTGTTCTGCGGCGCGCTGGTTTCGTGGGGCATCGACGACCGCCCGCGCGAGTTTTATGCGTTTCTGTTCATCCTGACCACTGGTGTGTTGGGCGTCTTTGCCGCACTGGATCTGTTCATGCTCTTTTTCGCCTACGAGCTGGCCGTCTTTCCCATGTATCTACTCATCGTCATCTGGGGCTGGAAGGTGACGCGCGAGTATGCGGCCATGAAGTTGACGCTGTATCTGCTGGTCGGCTCGATCATCGCGCTGATCGGCCTGTTGGCCATGTATTTCAAGGCCGGCATGCACACTTTTGACATGCTCAGATTGACCGAGGCGGGTTTTCCAGCCGACTTTCAGCGGCTCTTTTTCCTGCCGGTGTTCCTGGGCTTTGGTGTGCTGGCTGCCATCTGGCCCTTCCATACCTGGTCGCCAGATGGGCACGTGGCCGCCCCGACGGCAGTGAGCATGTTGCACGCTGGTGTGCTGATGAAGGTGGGGGCCTACAGCGCGCTGCGGGTGGGCATCATGCTTTTGCCCGAGGGGGCCAAACAATGGCTGCCGTGGGTCGTGATTCTGACCACGGTGAACGTGGTCTATGGCGCATCGGTGGCGATGGTGCAAAAAGATTTTAAATACGTCATCGGCTATTCCAGCGTGAGCCACATGGGGCTGGTGAGCATGGGCTTTGCGGCCATGAACCTCACTGCCATGACTGGCTCTGGCGTGCAGATGTTCTCGCACGGCATCATGACGGCCCTCTTTTTTGCCATCGTGGGCATCGTCTACGACCGGGCGCACACGCGGCACCTGCCCGACCTGGGTGGGTTTGTGCGCAAACTGCCGTGGGTGACGGTGGCCTTTGTCGTCGGTGGTCTGGTTTCGATGGGCATGCCGGGCCTTTCAGGATTCATCGCCGAATTCCAGATTCTGACCGGCGTGTGGGATGCCTACCCCGTTGCAGCCGCTCTGTGTGTGCTGGGCATTGTCTTTACGGCAGCCTATGTGTTGCGGGTGACCGGCGCGGTCTTTTTCGGCGATCTAAAACCCGAGTATGAAGACCTGCCCGGTTCCACGGTTCGGGACAAGATCGCGCTCTTTATCCTGTGCGCCGTCCTGATCATCGTCGGCGTCTTTCCTTCCATCATGGTGGACCTCGTTCGTTCGGGGATGGAGCCGATCGTGCAACTATTGGGAGGTTAGCTTTGGACTTTTTCCCCGTTCTACCGGAAATCTTGCTTTTCGTCTTGGCCTTGATTGTGCTGGGCCTGGATCTGTTTGCCTCGGAGCAGGGCAAAAAGGCCGTGGGTTATGTCGGCGTGGCCGGGTTGCTGGCGCTGTTTGTCCTGAATCTCTTTTGGAATCCGGGCAGCGGCGCGCCGACGCTCGGCGGCATGCTGTCTAACGACTCGATCGCCCAGGTGTTCAAGGGGTTGTTCCTGCTGGCCGCCGCACTGACGCTGCTGGTTTCCCAGGGCTTCATGGGACTGGGGCGGCAGGGTGAGTACGTGGCCCTGGTCATCGTGGCCACCGCCGGCATGAGCCTGATGGCTTCATCGGCAGACCTGATCATGCTCTACGTGGCCATGGAGACCACCAGCATCGCTCTGTTCATCCTGGCAGCCTATATCCGGGGCAACGTCCGGTCTATCGAATCTGGCCTCAAGTATTTTCTGTTCGGCGCGTTTGCCTCGGCGTTGATGTTATACGGCATGACCCTCATCTATGGTCTCACCGGCACCACCGGGCTGACCGGCATCGCCGCGGCTGTGGCAGGTATGGGCGATGAACTGATCCTGGCGCTGGTGGGCATTACGCTGCTGTTGGTGGGTTTTTCTTTCAAGGTATCGGCTGTGCCGTTTCACATGTGGACGCCCGACGTGTACGAAGGTGCACCCACGCCCATCACGGCCTTTATCTCGGTGGCCTCCAAAGCCGCAGGCTTTGCGGTGGTGTTACGGGTGCTGTTCACCGCTTTTGGCGCAGGCAGTGTACAAGAGGAGTGGGTGGCGCTGGTGGCGGCGTTCTCGATGGTGACGATGACACTGGGCAACGTGGTGGCTCTGTGGCAGACCAACATCAAGCGCCTGCTGGCTTATTCCAGTATCGCTCAGGCAGGTTATATGCTCATCGGCGTCGCCAGTGCGTCAGAGTTGGGCGTGGCGGCGGTATTGTTCTACCTGATGACCTACACCCTGACCAACGTCGCCGCCTTTACCGTGATCATCATTTTCTCTCGAGTGTCCGGCAGTGAAGAGATCGCTGCCTACGATGGGTTGAGCCGTCGTTCGCCTTACCTGGCTCTGGCGATGCTCCTGGCGTTACTCTCGTTGGGCGGCATCCCGCCGCTGGGTGGTTTTTTTGGCAAGTTGTACCTCTTTAGTGCGGCCATCGAGCAGGGTTACATATGGCTGGTGGTGGTGGGCGTGCTGAACAGCATCGTGGCGCTGTTCTACTATCTGGGCGTGGTCGCCCGGCCAATGTACGTCAATCGCTCTGAAGATGAAGCCAAGCCGCTGCCGGTTCCTGCGCCGCTGATGGCGACTCTGGCGGTGTGCATCCTGGGCATCGTTGTGTTGGGCGTGTTCCCCACACCGTTCTTCGAGCTGGCGCAGCGGGTGGCGGTGGCCTTGTTCTAGGTGGGGAGGCCGGAGTGAGCAGCTGGCGTGATGCTTTTCAACAGCAACAGATGCGAGACATGGCCTGGGGGTGTGCCCTGGCCAGCCAGATGGGCTTTGCCATCGCCGGGCCGGTGCTCGTCTGTCTGGCTGTGGGGTATCTGCTGGATATACGCCTGGGTACGTTGCCCTGGATCGCGTTGGCGCTGATGGTGGTCGGGGCAGTAAGCGGCCCCATCATCGCTTACCGCTGGGTGACAAAGGCGGTGCAGCAGCGGTTCACCGGTCGAGAGCCGGGCGAGCCGGCTGGGGAAGAGAATCTGAACTAGGAGGCTGTTGTGATACCAAAAACGACAGGCGGTCGCCTTGGTTGTGTGGCTTTGATCGTGGTTTTGTTGGGTTTGTGCGTGGGCGGCCTTTTTCTAGGCGGCATCATGAACCCAGATACGCACCTGCCAGAGATCAGTCTGGCGGCAGAAAAAATCCCCTTGCCGTTCGATATCCCACTCATCGGCCATGAATTGCCCAACACCTTCCCGGCCACCTGGCTGACCATGCTGATTCTGATCCTGTTGGCCATTCTGGGGACGCGCAAGATGAAGATGGTGCCTGGCGGCCTGCAGAATGTCGTTGAGGCCGTTGTAGAGATGTTCTACAATTTTATCGAGGGTGTGGCCGGAGAAAAAGCGCGCTGGTTCTTTCCTCTCATCGCTACATTCTTCTTTTTCATCCTCATTTCCAACTGGATGGGGTTACTGCCTGGGGTGGGGAGCGTCGGCGTCTATGCCGAGCATCACGGGCACCAGGTGTTGGTGCCATTCCTGCGGGGGGCCAACGCCGATCTGAACACCACTCTGGCTCTGGCCCTCATTTCTGTGGCAGCCACGCAGTACATTGGTCTACGCTCGCAGGGCATCAAATACCTGAGGAAATTCTTCACCTTCAAGGGTTCGGCCGTCTACGAGCGCCCCATCAACGCCTTTGTCGGCATTTTGGAGTTACTCAGCGAGTTCATCAAAATCCTCTCGTTTGGCTTTCGTCTTTTTGGCAACATTTTTGCCGGTGAGGTGTTGCTCATCGTCATGGCTTTTTTGGCAACCTTTATCGCCTCGCTGCCCTTTATGGGGTTGGAGTTGTTTGTTGGTTTGGTACAGGCTCTCATCTTTTCCATGCTCAGTCTGGTCTTTTTTATGATGGCTACGGTCAGCCACGACGAGCACGAGAGTCACTAGGTTGTCCTGCAATATCAAGAATCCGTAGAGGAAATCAGTTTCAAGGAGGGTACATTATGCCTGAAAACGTTGAAGCCGCCCGTCAGATTGCTGCTGCTCTGGCTATCGCTATCGGCGCCATTGGCCCGGCGTTGGCCATCGGAATGCTGGGCAGCAAGGCCATGGAGGCCATTGGCCGCAACCCGCAGGCCAGCGGCAACATCCTGACCAACATGATCCTGGCGCTGGCTTTTGCCGAGGCCATTGCCATTTATGCATTGGTTGTGGCCCTGGCGATCAAGTTTGTCGCCTAAGGAGGGAGAGGCCATTGGAAGGACTCGGAATCAACTTTAACTTTCTGCTCTCCCAGGCGGTCAACTTTTTGATCCTGTTCGTCGCCCTGTATTTCTTGCTTTGGAAACGGGTGTTGAATTTCCTGGATGCGCGCAAACAGCGCATCCAGGAAGGGCTGGAAAAAGCCGAACAGGCCGACAAAGAGCTGGCTCGCGCCCGGACAGCCTTTGCGGAAAAGGTGGCCGAAGCAGAGGTAGAGGCCAATCGCATCAAAGCTGAAGCCAGAGAGGCTGCCGCGCAAGAGAGTGCCCGCATCCTCGACGATGCGCGGGTGCAGGTCGAGCGCGGCCGGGCTGAGGTGTTGGCGCAGGTCGAGTTGGAGCGCCAGCGCATGTTGAAGGACTTGCGTGGGCAGGTGGCCGCGCTGGCCGCTGCTGCGGCCAACAAGATCGTCGGCGAGGCGTTGGATGAAGAGCGTCAACGGCGATTGGTGCAAGAGTTCTTTAGCGGCATCCAGGCCGGTCGGGTGGTCATCCTGGAGAAAACCAAACTGGCCGACATGGCCGGCAAGCCCGCCAGAGTGATCTCTGCCCTGCCGCTGTCCGTTGAAGAGCAGACCACCATCAGCAAGGGGCTGGCGCAGCAGTTGCGCGGCGAACCGCAGATCGAGTTTGCGGTCGACCCCTCCATCCTCGGCGGGTTGGTCATCCGCATTGGCGATCGGGTAGTGGATGGCAGTGTTGCAGGTCAGTTGACGTCTTTGCGGGCCAGTTTGAGCTAGACGGCTGCCTGAACCCCAGATCACAGCTTGTATCCAATTCAGAGGGCCTGTTCCGCGTGTCTCGTGCAAAGCGTCAAGGTGTACCTTGGCGTTTTTGCTTTGGTTGCTCGGGTGAGCTGGCTGCAAGGTGCGACGCATTTGGTGCGATACCCTGGAGATTTTTCATCGCTTCCCACCTGCAACAGTAAGGATAGCTCTTGCGTAATTGGTGTTGAATTACGCTTTAGGTTCCGGCTGGCTCAAATGCTCATGGGAGGATAAGACATGCACGACCGCGATGGGTGTCTGGAGGGCTTTTTTAAGCTGTTCCTGCTGACCGCCGTTTTCGACTGGCTGCAAGACAACTTGGGTTTTGGCCGGGGTTGTTCCTGCACCGGCATCGGCTGCGGCTTTATTCTTCTGATCGTCTTTGTCCTGATGGCCTGTGGTATCATCGGTGGCACAGATTGGTTCAGTCTGTTCTGAGTCGTTTTCGTCTCGGCCCGGGGCAAGCGTCATCGAAACGTGAAACGTGAGGCGCGTTTCACGTTTTGTATTTCGGAGATCTGCCCATGCGACTTTTCACCCTTTTGGCGGCCCTGCCGCAGCCGCGAACCGGCCTGTACCCCGATCTCGAAATCACCGGCCTGGCCTGCGATTCACGCCAGGTGGTGCCGGGTAGCCTGTTCGTGGCCTATCGCGGCCTGGCGGTAGACGGGCACGACTATGCGGCCCAGGCTGTGGCCAGAGGCGCCGTGGCCGTGGTGGCCGAGAGGCCACTCGGCCACCTGGAAGGCCGGCTGCCGCTGGTGATCGTGCCCAACGGCCGAGAAGCCCTGGCTTTTCTCGCCGCTGCCTGGCACGGTTTCCCCGCCCGCCGACTCACCGTCATCGGCGTGACCGGCACCGATGGCAAGACCACCACCTGCAACCTGTTACACGGCATCCTGACCGCTGCCGGCCGCCGCGCCGGGCTTATCACAACCGTCAACGCCGTCGTTGGCGAGCAGGTGTTGGATACCGGCCTGCACACCACCACCCCCGACGCCCCGGCTGTGCAGCGTTACCTGGCCGAGATGGTTGCCGCCGGGTTGGAAACCGCCGTGTTGGAGGCCACCTCGGAGGGCCTGGCCCAGCACCGGCTGACGGCCTGCGATTTCGACGTGGCCGTCGTCACCAACATCACCCACGACCATCTGTACTTTCACGGCACTCTGGAGCAGTATCGCGCCGACAAAGCCCACCTTTTCCACAGCCTGGCGACCTCCCACCGCAAGCCCGGCGTGGCCAGGGCAGCCGTGCTCAACGCCGACGATGGCTCGTTCGATGATTTGCGCCGCATCCCCGCCGACCGACAATTGGCCTACGCCATCCACCGCCCGGCAGACGTGACGGCGCAGGCCATCTCCTTTGCGCCCGGCTCGACGCGTTTTGTGGCGCAGACGCCAGACGGCGATTTTGAGGTCGAGACCGCCCTCGTCGGCGAGTTCAACGTCTACAACATCCTGGCGGCGGTTGCGGTGGGCGTTTCACAGGGAATACCGCTGGAGACGATGCAGCAGGGCATTCGTTCGGTGAAGGGCGTCATCGGTCGTATGGAGCGGGTCGATGAAGGCCAGCCCTTTACCGCCATCGTCGATTTTGCCCACACGCCCAACGCTCTAGAGAACGCGCTGCGCACACTGCGCCCGCTGACGCAGGGGCGGCTGATCGTCGTCTTTGGCTGCGCCGGCCAGCGCGACGTAAAAAAAAGACCCCTCATGGGTGAGGTGGCCGCCCGGCTGGCCGACGTGACCGTGCTCACCGCAGAAGACCCCCGCACCGAATCGGTGGAGGCGATCACCGCTCAGATCGTCGCCGGCATCGAAAAAGCGGGTGCGCGTGAGGGTGAGGGCTATTACCGCATCGCCGATCGGGCCGAGGCCATTACCTTTGCTGTCGAACTGGCCCGGCCGGGCGATACGGTCATCGTTGCCGGCAAAGGGCACGAGCAATCGATGTGTTTCGGCGCGGTCGAACACCCCTGGAGCGATCACCAGGCCCTGCGCGCCGCCCTGCGACGAAAAATCGTTGGGGCGAAAGGAGTCGGATGATGTACCAATTGACGCCTGCTCAACGAGAATACGTGGTCCGCAACGGCTTTGTGGTCGTTCCTTCGATGGCCTTTGGAAGCATGGCCGAGGCTTACCAGCAGCTCAAAGACAGGCCACTGCCCATCTTGGTCACCACCGACGCCCTGTTGCACACGGCCCACCTGTTTTTCGACAACCTGCTGCGTATCGTCGAGATCACCACCCTGCGGGCCAGGCTGGTCGGTTTGATTCGCGTGCTGCTCGATGCCTCGGCCCGCGATGTCGCCCAGGCCGACGACCCGGCGGTTAGAGAGGCGGCGCGTCGCAACCTGGCTTTCTTTTCGGTGGGAGCCAGATTGTTGGAGCCATCCCACCAGGTAGCGGCGGATGTCGCCGACCTGGTAGACGCCGAACTCCAACTGATCCGGGAGCGCACGACGGGTGTGCCGCTGCCCAAATCTCAGGTGCTGGGCATTCGCGAAGACTATAGCCAATATATCCCGCGCGGCCATTATACGCGCAACGACGATTTACGCACCTACTTTTTGGCCGTCATGTGGTATGGCCGCATGGGCTTTTTCCTCTGCCCCAGCGAGTCCCACGCGCTCTCCCAGGCCGATATCGAGCGCCTGGCCCGCCAGGCGTTGCTCATCACCCGTTATTTGTATCACGAGCGGGTGGGCGAGGTGTCGGCGTTGGACGTGTGGCGCGGCATCTATGAGACTACGGCCCTGTTTGCCGGGCGGGCCGAAGACCCCGGTCCGGATGCGTATGCCTGCCTGGCGCGGGAGGTGTGGGGCGATCTGCCGGGTGTAAACCAGTTGGCCGGTGGGGAGCGGCTCGCGGCGTTTTTGACCCAGGCGCGCCAGCAATTGCCGCGCCCTGGGGTGCTCTCGACCTACTATCTCACCGACGATACCCTCACGCCGCGCTGGCAGGACGGCACCTTGGGCTTTCGTTTCCTCTCACAGCGTTTCGTGCCCGATACACACATCCTCAGCGAGCTGGTGTGGGACCGTGTGGGCCGGTATCTGGGCAGGGGGGAGCCTTTTACGCTGTATGTCTCGATGTACGATGGCCCGTACCGGGGGGCGCCTCGTGGGCTGGACGTGCTGGCGGCCTTTGGCTCTGAATTGGCCGAACGCATCCTGCACGACGAGGGTGATACCGAGTACGGCGGTTATGCTGAGAAACTGGCCGGGCTGAAGGCGCGGTATGCCCAGGCCGATTCAGAGCCTGATCTGTACCATCGCTGGTTGGGCGTGTTCCGCGAGTTGTTGGTATTGCCGCCAGAGACCGCTCCCACGTTCATGCGTAATCAGGCCTGGGCGCGTAAACAACTCAATGCCGCGCTGGGCTCCTGGGCCGAGTTGCGCCACGACACCATGCTGTACATTAAACAGAGCTACACCAGCACGCCGCGCGGCGCGGCCTTTGAAGCTCCACCGCCCTCGCCTGCGGCCTATGTTGAGCCTTGCCCCCAGGTCTACCGCCGCCTGGGCGCGTTGATCACCCACCTGCGCCAGGGATTGGATGGCTGGGGCATGATCGAAGCGGGCGTGCGCGCCAAACTGACCGAGTTCGAGGCGCTGTTGAGCGAGCTGAGTGACATCGCTGCGCGTGAGCTGCAAGGTCGATGGCCCGACGCATCGGAAACCAAAGACCTGAGCGCCATCGGAGCGCGGTTGAAAGGGCTGCTCAGATGGCCTCAAGAACTCGTGGCACAAATCTCATCCAGCGCCGACGACCGCATGGCGATCGTGGCCGACGTGCACACTCACCTGGAGGGGGGTGTGGTGCTGGAAGAGGCCGTGGGTGATCCGTTCCTCATCTGCGTGGAATTGGAGCGAGAAGGCCGGCGCGTGCTCTATTGGGGGGCGGTGTTTTCCTATTACGAGTTCAAGCAGCCGCTGAACGATCGGCTCACCGACGAGGCCTGGCAGGTCATGTGGCCCAAACCACCCCTGCCTCCCTGGACGCGCCTTTTCCTGGCTTTGGAATGACCGGCGCCGTTGATCCACTCGTGGACGTTCAGCAGGTTGCGCCAGAGCAGAGGCGGCAAACCCGGAGGATAGCGTTCAATAGGCGTTTCGGTCAAAGATCAGGTTGGCGATGGTGCGGATGATGATTTTGAAATCGAGCCACAACGACCAGTTCTCGATGTACCACAGGTCGTACTTGGTGCGCTCGATGATAGAGGTATCGCCCCGCAGACCGTTCACCTGCGCCCAGCCGGTGATGCCGGCCCTCTCGCGGTGGCGCTCCATGTAACGTGGGATGCTGCGGCGGAACTGCTCCACGAAAACCGGGCGCTCCGGGCGAGGGCCGACCAGGCTCATGTCGCCCATCAGAACATTGACGAACTGGGGCAGCTCGTCGATGGAGAAACGCCGGATCAGGGCGCCGATGCGCGTGCGCCGGGGATCGTCTTTGATGGCCCACACTGCCCCCGTCTGGATTTCGGCATCCCGCCGCATGGAGCGAAACTTGAGGCAGGCGAAAGGCTTGGCGTCGAGGCCCATGCGCTCCTGGACGTAAAACACCGGCCCGGCAGAATCCAGTTTGATGAGGATGGCCGTCAGCAGCATCAGTGGCGAGAGCAAAACCAACGCCGCCATAGAGCCGGCGATGTCGACCGCCCGTTTGAGGGCGAGTCGCCAGCCTCGCAGGGCCACGTCGCGCACGGTCAGTAGCGGCAGGCCGTTGAGGTGGCCGATGTTGACCTCTCGGGCCATGATCTGAAACACGTCGGGAAAGATCTTGATGCCCACCCGCCCGCGCTCACACAGCGAGATGATGGCTAACAGTTCTTTTCGGGTGGCATCGGGCAGGCCGATGACCACCTCGCTGATGTCCAATTCCTCGATGAGGCGCGGCAGGTCTTCCAGGTGGCCCAGCACGGGGGTGTCCATGATTTTTTCCCGCGTCGATGCGCCGTTGGCGACAAAACCCGCCACTTTGTAACCCAGGCCCGGCGAGTGCTGAATTTTCTGCTGGATCATCTGGCCTACTTCGCCGGTGCCCACGATCAATACCCGATCTTCGCCGTAACCCCGGCGCTGCAATTCGCGCTGCAGCCCACGGTGCAGGCTGCGGCCGATGGTCACCGCAAAGATGGTCAGCACCCAGGCATAAACGACCATCCAGCGTGGATAATCGGCCTCTTTGAACAAAAAGGCGGTGGCGGCAAAAGAGACGATGGTGCCCACCGACGTGGCGGCTGCCACCGAGTAGAACTCGTCGATGCGCGAGGTTGCCCGTTGCAGGTGATATAACCGGGAGAAAAAATAGACCGTCAGCAGGCTGGCGATCTGGAGCAGCATGATGGGCCAATAATCTCGAAACGAGCCCAGGTTCTGTCCGGCGGTTGCCAGCCAGATGCGAACGGCCAGGTAAAAAGCCAGTCCGGCCATCAGGCCATCGAAAAAGATCAACAAAGTAGTGAACAGCAGCTTGGCTCTCTTTTTCACTACGTTGCCTCCGCTGTCCCAGCCGTCTCTCGCGATCGGTGGTCCGCCAGAGACCTGAGACCCTCGCCCAAGAGGGCAATTCCCCCCCTCAGAACCAGTCCCAACAGCACCAGCCCATGCAGCCAGCGGGGCGTCTGGGCGGCGTAATGCTTGTGGTAGAACAGGTACATGGCCCGGTAAAACTCGTAGCGCGTTTTAGTCCGGATGGATCGATTGCCCTTGCTGGATGCCTCTTTGTAGTGCAGCACGGTGACGTCGGCGTTATAGTAGATGCTCCAGCCGGCCTGCTTGAGGCGAAAGGCCCAATCCAGGTCTTCGCCGTACATGAAAAAACGCTCGTCCAGCAACCCCACTTGCCGCACTGCCTGGCTGCGCACCATCATGAACGCCCCCACCACCGAATCGACCTCGGTGCTGATAGCCGGATCGAGAAAAGTCAGGTTGTAGCGGCCAAAGCGGGGGCTGCGTGGGAACAAAAAGCTCAGCCCCGTCAGGCGGTAAAAAGACACCTCTGGCGAAGGGAAACTGCGACGGCAGGCGCGATCCAACTCGCCGTTGGGCAGCACCAGGCGCGGCCCGGCGGCTCCGGTTTTGGGGTGGGCGTCCATGAAGGCCAGCATCGTTTGCAGGGCGGAGGGCGGCAGGATGGTATCGGGGTTGAGGAGCAAAACGTAGCGAGGGTCAGGCGTTTCGCCGGCCTGGGGTGTATCCAGTTTCAGCGTTCGCAAACCCAGGTTGTTGGCGTAGGCAAACCCACCGTTCACCGGACTCGGGATCAATTCGACCTGTGGATAATTCTGCCGCACCAGGTCTGCGCTGCCGTCGGATGAGTGGTTGTCGACGACGAGAACCCGAAAGGAAAACCCCCCCTGACTCTCCCAAATCGAATTCAAACAATCGGCCAGCAATTCCCGCGTGTTGTAATTGACGATAACAATCGCCAGATCGTGCGACATTATCTCCTCAAAAAAATCTCCCTCGGGCCAGGTGGTGGGCCTGTGGGAGATGGCATGGCCTTGCGGCGAAGACTATTTTAGCACAAAGGGCCAGACTGGTCAAACTGAGGACGGCGACGGTCAATCCGGATGCAGGAATTTCTCATAAGCGCCCTGCCACAGCGAGGGCTGGCGGGTCATCTGTTTGATTTTGAGGTCGGCAAAGTGAGGCATCAGGCGGGCCAGCGCCGGCGGCAGCTCGTCCCAACGGCCCTCAAAGATGATGGCGCTCAGCTCGTCGGTGAGGCGATCCAGCCAGCGCCACTCCTGGCGGAAACGCTCTGCCTTGAGGTAATAATCGCGCTTTTCCCAGGCGTCGATGGTCTGATCGACCGTTTCGGCGATGCCTTGCAGGGAAAAAACAATGACTGCTGCCAGGTCTTTGGCCTCGCCGTCCAGGGCTGGCTTTTGGCTCAAGCGGCGCAGCGCCTCGGCGATGGTGCGGCGGTGCTGGTTGCGGGTGCGACCCGGATTTTCGGTCGAGATGACGCGGCTCATCGGCTGGTGAATTCCTCTCTGATGATGTGGCGCAGCAAAGGTGCAACACGCCTGCCTCACCGGGTTGTAGCTCGAATGGGCCCAACCTGAGCGCAAAAGCGGATTGCACCTGAGCAGTCACCGACGACGTATCGTCGTGGCTCATTTTCGCACAGGTGGGCCGAATTGTCAAACAGGGTCGCGCCTGACCATGTGTCTCAGAGTTTCTAACAGCCCGGCGCGCCAGGCGTCGTCGGCCTCCAGGGGCAGCCAGACCTGCCGTCGTCCCACCGTCGCCTGCGGGGTTATGGATCGGAGCTGGTTTTGCAGCGCCGCCCGCTCGCCCTCCACGGCCTCTACGAGCTGGATGGTCAGACGGTTGTCCTCGGCGGTGATGCTCTTGATACCCGCCGACTGGCCCAGCACTTTGAGGCGGAGCTGGTAGATCAGGTTGGCCGCCGGCGCGGGCAGAGGGCCAAAACGATCCGACAGCTCGGCCTCCAACTCGTCGATCTGGTTCATCTCGGTCAGCCCGGCCATGCGGCGGTAGAGGCGCAAACGCAGGTCGGCGTCGGCTACGAAATCGGTGGGCAGGTAGGCCGGAATAGGCAGGCTGATCTGGACGGCCTCGCGCAGCGGCAATAGCTGGCTGGCCGCGTCGGGCAGCAGGTGAGGGTCGATCTCACCCTTGAGCTCACGCACCGCCTGGGCCAGCAGGCGGGTGTAGAGATCAAAACCCACGGCGCCGATGTGGCCGTGCTGGCGGCGGCCCAGAATATCGCCCGCGCCGCGGATCTCGAGATCACGCATGGCGATGCCAAAGCCGGCGCCCAGTTCGGTGGATTCAAAGATGGTCTGCAATCGCTCGCGGGCCGTCTCGGTGAGCCGACCGCCGGGCCGGTGGAGAAAGTAGGCGTAGGCTCGCACGCCGCCGCGGCCCACCCGACCGCGCAACTGATAGAGTTGTGCCAGGCCAAAACGGTCGGCGCGGTCTACGATGAGGGTGTTGACGTTGGGGATATCCAGCCCACTTTCGATGATGGTGGTGCTGATGAGCACATCGGTCTTGTCATCGGCAAAATCGAGCATCACCTGTTCCAACTCGGATTCACGCATCTGGCCATGACCGATGGCGATGCTGGCCTCGGGCACCAGTTGCGCCAGCCTCTGGGTTGCCAGGTGGATGGTCTGCACGCGGTTGTGCACAAAATAGACCTGTCCGCCACGATCCAGTTCGCGCAGAATGGCCTGGCGCACCAGTGTGTCGTCCCACTCGCCCACGTGGGTCTTTATGGGCAGTCGCTCTTCTGGTGGGGTGTTGATGGTGCTCATATCGCGCACGCCGGTGAGTGACATGTAGAGCGTGCGCGGGATGGGCGTGGCGGTGAGGGTGAGCACGTCGACCTCGGTGCGCATCTGTTTGAGCCGTTCTTTGTGGGTCACACCAAAGCGCTGCTCCTCGTCGATGATCAACAGTCCCAGGTCTTTAAAACTCACGTCCTCCGAGAGCAGGCGGTGGGTGCCGATGACGATATCGAGCGCGCCGGCGCGTAATTGCTGCAAAATATCACGCTGCTCGCGCTCGGTGCGAAAGCGGGAGAGCATTTCGACCGTTACGGGAAAGGGGCTGAGCCGCCGGTTGAAGGTGCGATAGTGCTGCTGGGCCAGCACGGTGGTGGGCACCAGCACGGCTACCTGTTTGCCGTCCATCACCGCTTTGAAGGCGCCTCGCAAGGCGACCTCGGTTTTGCCATAGCCCACATCACCGCAGATGAGGCGATCCATAGGCTCGAGTTTTTCCATGTCGGCCTTGACCTCGGCGATGGCGCGGAGCTGGTCTTCGGTTTCGACATACGGAAAAGAGGCTTCCAGGTCCGACTGCCAGGAGGTATCGGGCGCAAAGGCGTGGCCGGGCACCACCTGGCGCGCCGAGTAGAGCGCCAGCAGCTCGCGGGCGATGGTCTCCACGGCGCGCTGGGTGCGCTCTTTGAGGCGCGCCCAGTCGGTGGTGCCCAGGCGACTGACCCGCGGCGGTCGGTCGGTGGCGCCCACGTAACGGCTCAGGCGGTCGGCGTGATGGATGGGCACGTAGAGTTTATCGGCGCCTTCGTAATCGACCTGGAGGTATTCCTGGTCGAGGGCGTCGATTTCCAGGCGGGTGAGGCCGCGAAAGAGGCCGATGCCGTGTTCGATGTGAACGATGTAATCGCCGGGCTGAATATCGGCGAAAAACTCTTCGGCGGTGACGGCTCGCGGTCGGGCGCGGCGGCGGGGTTCGGGACGCGCCCAACCGAAAAGCTCGGCATCGGTGAGCAGGTAAAGCTCACACGGCTCCAGGTCGCTCGTGCCCAGGGCCTCGCCGCAGCGCAGCACCCAACCTTCGCTCAACGTGCCCTGGACGAGCAGCAGTCCACCGGGGCCAGGGGGCTGAGGGATCGCTTCCACGGGGCGGATGGGGTCGTTGCGCTCGGCCCAAAGTTCGGCCAGGCGCGGCGCCTGGCGGCTGATGGCCACGATGCGCTGGTTGCCGCGGCGCATGATGCGCCAGTCTTCCATCAGCCGCTTGAGCTGACCGGCGTAGCGTGGGCCGGGCCGGAAAACATCGTGCAGGCCGGGTGGGCCATCGGTTTCCTCTGGCCGGGTTGCGCGCCATTCGGTGTAGCCCAGCACCAGCGGGGCGCGGTCGTCGATCTGCGGTTTCAGGTCTTCCCAGGTGAGGTAGGGCTGGCTGAAGGCGGGTGAGACTTCGCCGGCGGCGCTCAGGTCGCGCCGCAGATCGGTTGCCTGGGTTTCCAGATCGCCGACAGTGGCTTCCAGGTCGATCAGGTCGTCTATCACGAGCAGGGCTTCGTCCGGCAGGTGCTCCAACAGCGAAGCGGGCCGGGAGTAGAGATAGGGCAGGTAAAACTCGATGCCTCTGAACCAGCTTTCGTTTTCCAACGCGCGCAGGTCGGCGCGAAATTCGGCGGCTGCCGGGGCATGCAGGTTGTCGATGGGCAGCCCGGCCAGTCGCCGGGCAGCCTGTGGGCCAAAACGAGGCAGGGCCTCGCTGGCGGGGATGAGGGTGAACTGCTCGATGCGTTCCAGCGAGCGCTGAGTGGCCGGGTCGAAGGTGCGCAGCGAGTCGATCTCGTCGCCGAACAGCTCGACTCGCACCGGGTAGCGTAGATGCGGTGGGAACACGTCTACGATGCCGCCGCGGCGGCTAAAGGCGCCCGGCTCCTGGATGACGCTGGTCGGTTCGAAGCCCAGGCCCAACCAGTGGCTCAACGTTTTATCCAGTCTCAGGCGCTGGCCGGTGTGGTAGGTGCGGCTGCCCAGGTGCAGCTCGCGCGGCGGCAGTGTGGGTTGCATGATGGCGCGCGCGCTGGCGACGACCAGCACCGGCTCGGCGGCTGCCAGGGCGGCCAGAGCGGTGAGCCGGCGGCGCACGGTATCGACTGCCCAGGGGATGCGCTCGTAGGGCAGATCGTCTGGCTCCTGGAAGAGTAATACCCTCTCTGGCGTTGGCGACCAATCGCGCAGTTGCACAAAGGTCTGCCGGGCGTGGTCGGCGCGGGCGACGAGCAGCACCAGCGGGCGGGCGAGATCGTCGTGCAGTGTGGCCAGCAAGTAGGGTCGCGCCGCGCCGAGAAGCTGGAGCGGCGGCCGTTGGGTGGTGGTCTGGACGCGCAGCGAGTCGAAGAGTTGTCGGTAGGCAGGTATCTGACCGGCCAGGGCGAGCAGTCCGGAAAGGTTCATGGTCGTTGTCCTGTCGCAGGGCCAGGTCGGCGATCTGGCCCTACGAGTTAAAGGTGTTCATGGCGGCGTCGATGCCGTGGAGCAGCCAGTGTTCGATGGCCTCCACGGCGCGGTCGAGCGCGCTGTCCATCTCGAGCCATTCGTCTTGGGAGAAATTGTGCAGCACAAAATCGCTGGGCTCGCCGTGCTGCGGGCGTCCAATGCCGATGCGCAGCCGCGGAAAATCGGCTGTGCCCAGGTGGTCGATGGTCGATTGTAGCCCTTTGTGGCCGCCAGCGCCGCCGCCGGGGCGAAGTCGCAGCCGGGCGATGGGTAGATCGAGGTCGTCATAGATCACCATCAGATGGGTGTGGGGGATATGAAAAAAGCGGGTCAGCGCCGCTACCGATGTGCCACTGAGGTTCATGTAGGTTTGAGGTTGGGCCAGCAGCACACGTCGCTCCAGAACGATCCCCTCGGTCAATCTGGCTTTGCCCTTTTTGCGAGCAAAGACGAGCTCGTATCGTCGGGCCAGCCGTTCGATCACCATAAAGCCGACGTTGTGTCGGTTGGCGGTGTATCGTCGGCCGGGGTTTCCCAGGCCGACGATGAGGTGGTATGGGTTGGTGTTGGGTGGGCTTTTCGGGTCGCGTATCATCTGGCAACACACAAAACCGGGAAGCAGGGTCTACAGTGACTGCTGCCCGGTATCGAGGGGCTGTTTTCAGGACCCCAGACGGTTAGAATTGCTGGTCCCGGCGTCTGGGGCGATCCCAGACGAGCGTCCAGAACCAGAGAACGATGCTGCGGATGACAAAATAGATCGCCAGCAAACCAAAAAAGATCAGCATGCCGCCGCCGCCGTAACAAAAGGCCCGGCCCAGATTGGAAGAGCTGAGCTCCACTTGTGGCAGTGTGCCGCTCTCTTCTGGGGTGGGTGTGGCGGGCAGGAAGGTGGGTGTGGGCCGTGGCGTGGCCGTCGGCGGCTGCACGATCTCGGGGGTGGCTGTGGGCGGTAGCGGAGTGGGGGTGTTTTCTGGCGTGGCTGTGGCTTCTGGCGTGGGAGTGTCGGTGGGTTTGGTGTTGGCCACGCTGATGTTACGCACGGGATATTCGATATAGTTCCCATCGCGGCGCACCACGCGCAGGCGCAGGGTATAGACGCCGTCCGGGATAAAGGTGGTATTCCAGACTTCCAGTTGCCCGTTGACCACCGGCGTTTCGTGTACGGTGCCGACAAACACCCACTGTTCGGTGGGATTGGGTTCGGGAGCGTAATAGATCTCGTATTTCCAGAATTCCGGGTGCGCGGCTGTGCCGACGATCGAGACCACACCGCGCACCACTGCACCATCGCGTGGTGAGGTGATGCCGGATTGTTCCTGGATCGGCGGAGCGGCGTTGAGTTGGGGAAGCAAGGGCTGCAAGACCATCGCACCAAGGAAAAGGAAAACCAGATACACCTTGCGGATCATGCAATCTCCTTCGGTTTCCAAAAGATGGGGGCAAGTTTATCACAAAAGTGGGAGAATGACAAGCTCGTTGCGGCTTTTATTGACAAAAGTCGTGGGGCGTTGTACAATCCAAACGATAACAGGCGGGGTTGGACAAAAGAGAGGCAGGCAGACCGTGATCAAATTGACAGCCCGACAGCAAGCCTTTTGGGAAAAGCTGAAAGATTTGTATCGAGAGCGCCGGCGGCCGGTGCACTATTCGACGGTAGCCGAAGGATTGGGCGTGAGCAAGTTTTCGGCGTACGACATGCTGCGTGTGTTGGAGCAAAAGGGTGTGGCGGCGTCGGACTATTGGCTGTCTGACGAGCGTGGCGGGCCGGGGCGCTCTCAGGTGGTCTTTTACCCCACCGTCGATGAGATCGAGCAGGGTGTAGCCGTCCAGACCGACGAAGACTGGCTCAGGCTCAAGCAACGGCTGTTGAACGAGCTGCGGGAGGCTTATCGGTTTGGGTATCGGGAAAAGCTGGCCGAGTTGCTGGCCCGCTTGCCGGATTTACGCGCCCCGCTGGACTATTGCGCGGAAACCATTGCCGCGTTGGTCATCAGTCTCAATGCGCTCAAGGGAAGGGTCACAGGTCGCAGTCCGTTACGTTCCATGAGTGGCCTGTTGACGGCGGGTGAGGCAGGTTTGGGGGCGTTGGCCGGATTGAGCCTGGGCTCCACGCTGATCACGCTGGGCGACTCTTTGCTGACGGAGCGGCTCTTGGACACGGTTCATCGTTATCAGGACGATCTGTCCCAGTTGAGTGAGGAGAACAAGCGTCGCCTGACCGATTTTGTGCGGGAAGCGCTGGTGCTCTTTCAGCGCGTTGAGGCGCAAGCGGATGTGGCTTGAAAAGGGCAAAAGGGGGCGTCACTTTTTGCTACCTGCGGTGTTCTAGAATGTGGTGTGAGCCGGTTGGACGAACCGGCTTTATTTTGATTTGATTTTTGGTTTTTTGGGGGTCTGCAAGGAGGGAGAGTCATGATCAAAGTTGTCACCGATTCGACGGCCTATCTGACGCCGGAATTCGTCCGGCAGCATGACATTCGCGTCGTGCCACTGAATGTTTTGTTCGGCGCCAAGAGTTTTCGCGAAGGAGCTGACCTGGGTTACGACGAGTTCTATCGGATGTTGGCCGAGGCCGACGAACTGCCCACCACCTCACAGCCAGCAGCGGGCGATTTTTTAAAGGTCTACTCTGAGTTGCTGGACGCGGGCCACGAAATGATCTCGGTTCACATTTCCAGCGGCATCAGCGGCACGGTCGATTCGGCCCTGGCGGCGCGCAAGATGCTCTCGCAGCCAGAACGGGTGAGCGTGGTCGATTCGTTGTCCACCTCTATGGGGTTGGAGTTGATCGTACGCGCGGCTCTTGAAGGTATCCAGGGGGGGCAGTCGCGGGATGAGATCGTGGTGTCTTTGGAGCAACTGCGCCAGCGCGTCCAGGTCTATTTCGTGGTGGATACGCTGGAATATCTTCATAAGGGTGGGCGCATTGGTGGGGCGTCGGCTTTGTTGGGGACGGTGCTGCAGTTCAAACCGATTCTCTTTTTGCAGGCTGGCAAGATCGAGCCCTGGGGCAAGGTGCGCACCAAACGCAAAGCGGTGGCCAAACTGGTGGATATCATCGAGGAAAAAATGGGCGGCCAACCTGTTGGGGGCATTGGGGTGGTGCACGCGCTGGTGGCAGACGAAGCCGAGGAGTTGATGGGTCAGTTGCGGCAACGACAGAGCTTCGATACGTGTCACGTAAGCCAGATCGGGCCGGTGATCGGTACGCATACCGGGCCGGGAGTGTTGGGTGTGGCGGCTTTTGCGGCTGCCTGATTTTTGGAATTGACCGTCTCTTTTATCTCTGATATACTTGGGCCACGAAGGCGACAGGCTGCCAAAGGCAGCCGTCGTAACCCTCGTGGCCCTTTGGTGTTCTAACTGGCAAAAGCGAGAACGCGGGGCCATCATCTGTCAAAGGCGGTCCCGTGGCGCAAGAGCATGTTACCTGTGCGATTGAAATATCCGAAGAAGCCCTCATCGAGCAGGCCCGGAGCGATCCTGAGGCGTTTGGGCTGCTCTATGAAAAGTATGTCAATAAAATCTACACCTATGTCTATTATCGCACAGGCAGCCACCACGACGCCGAGGATCTGACGGCGCGGACGTTTCATCGGGCTATGCATCATATTTCCGGTTTCGAGCAACGTGGGTTGCCTTTTTCGGCCTGGCTCTACCGCATCGCTCACAACCTGGTGGCCAACTGGCATCGTGATCGCAGTCGACGGAAGGTGATCGCACTCGATGAGTTGATATTGAGCCATCAGCACCAATCCTCGCCAGAGAGCCTTGTGGAAGAGGACGAGGAAAAGATCGAGTTGTTGCGGCTAATCCGACGATTGCCGCCGGAGCGGCAGCAGTTGCTGATCCTCAAGTTCGTGGAGGGCATGAGTAACCTGGATATAGGTTGTATCATGGGTCGGAGTGAGGGAGCCGTCAAATCGCTTTACCATCGGACACTGCTCGCCCTGCGAAAAGAGATGGCCTCCCGGCCAGAAAAAGGCCGCAAGCTGCGGCGCTGACTGGAATCGGAGAATTGAGGGAATCCCGGTGATTAAAATTGTGACCGATACTACTGCCAACCTGTCGGGAGAGATTCTGGCACGGTACGACATTCGTCAGGTGCCGATTGCCATTCAATTCGGGCTGGAGAGCTACGAAGAGGATGTCGACATCGACCGGGATATGTTCTATCGCAAGATCGAGGAGATGGGCATCGTTCCCACCACCTCTCAGCCGGCCACAGGGCGTTTCACCGATGTTTACCGGACACTGGCCGCGGCAGGGCATGACATTCTGTCCATTCACGTCACGTCGAAGCACAGCGGCACCTATCAATCGGCCATTCTGGCCAGTTCACTGGTGCCGCATGCCAGAGTGGAGGTCTTTGATTCGGCCTCTATCTCTTTGGGCACGGGCTACATGGTGCTGGAGGCAGCGCAGGCGGCGGAGAAGGGATGGAGCGTGGAACAGATCCTGGATCGCCTGCGCCAGGTCCGGGATAGGATGCACCTTTTCCTGACGCCGGCCACACTCAAATACCTTCAGATGAGCGGGCGGGTGGGCAAGCTGCAAAGCGCCCTGGCTTCCCTGATTCAATTGAAGCCGATCATCCGATTGGAGGATGGCCTGTTGGAGGCTTGTGAGAACGTCCGCACTCGGGTCCGGGCACTGGATCGTCTGGTCGAGTTGCTGGTTGAGGCTGTCGGTACACACGATCTTGTCAATGTGGCTGTTGTGCATGCTCGCGCGGCGCAAGAAGGGCGCGAATTGCTGGAACGATTAAAAACCACACTGAATTGCTGCGAGATCATGTTCGATGAGTTGGTTGCCTCCCTGGCAGTACACGGTGGGCCGGGTGTCGTGGGAGTGTTTGTTTACAGGCAGTGAGTGATATCCACATGTGGGGGCAACAGCAGGAGTATGGTGGGATGAAATACAGTAAAATGAGACAGTTCGCCGATGGCGAGGGTGAGTCGAACGAGGTGGTATGGCTGGCTGCCAAGATCGATCGGGTTTTGGTGCCAGTTCAACCCTCGCCAACATTTGTCAAAAACCTGTTGGGACAGTTGATGGCTGCCCCCGGTGAGAACAGGGCTCGCCTGACATCCAGTCGTCGGCGAGGAGTCTTCATTGGGGCGGCTGCCCTTGGCTCGGCGATGTCTTTGATCGGCATAATGGTTTATCTGGCTCGTAATCGTATGCAAGTGAGGGCCAAGATCGCACCGTTGAGTTGATGCGATTTATGGAAACCTTAAAAAAATGGCAAATTTACCGGAGCCTCTTGACAAATCGGGGGACTTGTGATAGAATAACGGGGCAATTGGGCAACAGATCTCGTTCACTCGTTGAGTGAAAAGATCAAAAAACTGAAAGGGCAGACAAAAGGGATCATCACAAACTTGTAAACCTTTTGCCCCACCGATGCGTAGCGTCGGTGTTTTTTTGCCCCAAAAAGAGTGGCAGCGATTTGACAGTTCTTTCAATACATGGTAGAATTCGCCCCGCTCTGGAGGACCTTAACAATTGAAGAGTGATAGGAAGCTCTTGTATGCTTTGGGTCAATCTGTAAAAAACAATTTACGGAGAGTTTGATCCTGGCTCAGGATGAACGCTAGCGGCGTGCCTAACACATGCAAGTCGAACGAACCTTAACCAAAAGGGAATAGCTTGCTAGGATCTTTTGGTTAAGGTTAGTGGCGAACGGGTGAGTAATACATGGATGACCTGCCCTGAAGAGGGGAATAACTACTGGAAACGGTGGCTAATACCCCATGTGATCGTCGGGATTGGATGCCTGGCGATTAAAGCTCCGGCGCTTCGGGAGGGATTCATGGCCTATCAGCTAGTTGGTAGGGTAATGGCCTACCAAGGCTATGACGGGTAGCTGGTCTGAGAGGACGATCAGCCACACTGGCACTGAGACACGGGCCAGACTCCTACGGGAGGCAGCAGTGAGGAATATTGCCCAATGGACGAAAGTCTGAGGCAGCAACGCCGCGTGAGCGAAGAAGGCCTTCGGGTTGTAAAGCTCTTTTCTGGGGGAAGAGAGAGGACGGTACCCCAGGAATAAGCCTCGGCTAACTACGTGCCAGCAGCCGCGGTAAAACGTAGGAGGCAAGCGTTATCCGGATTTACTGGGCGTAAAGCGCGTGCAGGCGGTTTGGTGAGTTGGATGTGAAATCTCCTGGCTTAACTGGGAGGCGCCATTCAATACTGCCAGGCTTGAGGACAGAAGAGGGGAGTGGAATTTCCGGTGTAGTGGTGAAATGCGTAGATATCGGAAGGAACACCAGTGGCGAAGGCGGCTCCCTGGTCTGTGCCTGACGCTGAGACGCGAAAGCTAGGGTAGCGAATGGGATTAGAGACCCCAGTAGTCCTAGCTGTAAACGGTGGATACTAGGTGTAGGGAGTATTGACCCTTTCTGTGCCGAAGCTAACGCGTTAAGTATCCCGCCTGGGGACTACGGCCGCAAGGTTAAAACTCAAAGGAATTGACGGGGACCCGCACAAGCAGCGGAGCGTGTGGTTTAATTCGATGCGACACGAAGAACCTTACCAGGGTTTGACATGCAGGTAGTAGTGAAGCGAAAGCAGAACGATCCTTCGGGAAGCCTGCACAGGTGCTGCATGGCTGTCGTCAGCTCGTGCCGTGAGGTGTTAGGTTAAGTCCTGTAACGAGCGCAGCCCCTACCGTTAGTTACAAGTGTCTAGCGGGACTGCCGGTGCAAACCGGAGGAAGGTGGGGATGAAGTCAAGTCAGCATGGCCTTTATGTCCTGGGCTACACACACGCTACAATGGCCGGTACAATGGGTTGCCAAGCCGCGAGGCGGAGCTAATCCTCCAAAGCCGGTCTCAGTTCGGATTGCAGGCTGCAACTCGCCTGCATGAAGCTGGAGTTGCTAGTAACCGCGCGTCAGCCATAGTGCGGTGAATACGTTCCCGGGTCTTGTACACACCGCCCGTCACGTCATGAAAGCTGGTAACACCTGAAGCCGGTGGGCTAACCGAAAGGGGGCAGCCGTCGAAGGTGGGACTGGTGATTGGGACGAAGTCGTAACAAGGTAGCCGTAGCGGAAGCTGCGGCTGGATCACCTCCTTTCTAGGGAGTATCGGGCCTGGTTATCAAGCCAGTAAAGCCCACTCCTAGGTCAATCATCCTGCACATGTAGGATGTTTTTCCAGAGCTCAAGGTTTCCTATCACTTTTCAGTTGTTAAGGTTAGTGCGTTTATGCAATGAGGGGCATTAGCTCAGTCGGCTAGAGCATTCCTCTGATAAGGGAAAGGTCTCTGGTTCAAGTCCAGAATGCCCCATTTTCATAAAGGGGATGTAGCTCAGATGGGAGAGCGCCTCCCTTGCACGGAGGAGGTCAGGGGTTCGAATCCCCTCATCTCCACCAGAAGGGGGCGAAAAAAGGCGGTTTATGGGACGGTATGTTGCAACGGAAGAGAGTATGAGTCAGTAGATCATATACGCGGGGTTGTGTTTGTGGCCTGGCGGATATGCCGGGCCGTTTTTGTGCAAAAACAAGGATGTCTGGCTTTTGGGGAATAACGGTTGTTTATTCAGCAGAGGCTAGCCATCAGGCTAGTGAGTAAAAGGATCGTCTGGCACTTTAACAACCGAACAGAATGTAAGGCGTAATTCTGCCGTGTTGAACATGGATCAAGCTACTAAGGGCACATGGTGGATGCCTAGGCGTCAAGAGCCGAAGAAGGGCGTGGATGGCTGCGAAAAGCCTCGGGGAGCCGTCATCAGGCGTTATATCCGAGGATACCCGAATGGGGAAACCCGCCTGGGGGAATGCCCAGGCACTGCTGGCTGAACACATAGGCCAGTCAGGGGGAACGAGGGGAACTGAAACATCTTAGTACCCTCAGGAAAACAAAGTATTCCCCAAGTAGTGGCGAGCGAAAGGGGAACAGCCCAAACCTATTACGTGTCAAGGCTGCAGCCGTTGCGTGATGGGGGTTGTAGGGTTCGGTGGGGGTAGCTGCAGAAACCCCAAAGAGTTACAAATCTGAATTCTAGCAGAAAGGTACTGAGAAAGGCCTGCCATAGAGGGTGACAGCCCCGTATGCGAAAGAATCTCAGACTCTTGCCGGTGACCCTGAGTACCACGGGACTCGGGAAATCCTGTGGGAAGCAGGGAGGACCACCTCCCAAGGCTAAATACTCTTGATGACCGATAGTGAACAAGTACCGTGAGGGAAAGGTGAAAAGAACCCCTGTTAGGGGAGTGAAAAGAATCTGAAACCGTGTGCCTACAAGCAGTGGAAGCACTATGGCGCTTCTTGGTAAGCGCAAAGTGTGACTGCGTGCCTTTTGGAGAATGAGCCAGCGAGTTAATCTCTGTTGCCAGGTTAAGGGAGTGACACCCGGAGCCGCAGCGAAAGCGAGTCTGAATAGGGCGTAGGAGTAGCAGGGATTAGACACGAAACCAGGTGATCTACCCATGGCCAGGCTGAAGCGAGACTAACCTCTCGTGGAGGGCCGAACCTACTAATGTTGCAAAATTAGGGGATGAGCTGTGGGTAGCGGTGATATGCCAAACGAACCTGGAGATAGCTTGTTCTCCCCGAAATAGCTTTAGGGCTAGCCTCAGGGGTTCAGTATCGGAGGTAGAGCACTGGATGGGCTAGGGGGCATATCGCTTACCGAACTCAACCAAACTCCGAATGCCGATACTTTATACCCTGGGAGTCGGACTGCGAATGATGAGATCCGTAGTCGAGAGGGAAAGAACCCAGACCGTCGGCTAAGGTCCTCAAGTCCAGGCTAAGTGGGAAACGATGTGGGAATGTACGGACAGCCAGGAGGTTGGCTTAGAAGCAGCCATCCTTTAAAGAGTGCGTAATAGCTCACTGGTCAAACGTTCCTGCGCGGAAAATGTAACGGGGCTCAAGCCTGGTACCGAAGCCACGGGGTTCCACTGAGGTGGGACTGGTAGGGGAGCGTTCTGCACTGCGTAGAAGCTGTACCGTGAGGAGCAGTGGAGCGTGCAGAAGTGAGAATGCTGGCATGAGTAGCGTGAAACATGTGAGAAACATGTTCGCCGTAAGTCTAAGGGTTCCGACGGAAGGTTAATCCGCGTCGGGTTAGTCGGGCCTAAGCCGAGGCCGAGAGGCGTAGGCGATGGACAACAGGTTAATATTCCTGTACCACGTCGGATCGATCAAGACGCGATGGGGGAACGCGGTGTGGTAGGCTAACCGCACAGTTGGAAAAGTGCGGCCAAGCACGTAGGGCAGTAATGGGGGTAGG
This sequence comes from Chloroflexota bacterium, assembly GCA_049324835.1. Lineage (GTDB taxonomy): Bacteria > Chloroflexota > Anaerolineae > CAYNKW01 > CAYNKW01 > JBMOMT01. The sequence continues at coordinate 142,909 of JBMOMT010000074.1, forward strand.
TAAATCCGCTCCCGGAGCCCAAGGTGTAATGGGGAGGCCGATTATGAGCCGAAGTAGTTGAGCCAAGCCGCCGAGAAAAGCCTCTAGCGAGATCCACGTGCCCGTACCGCAAACCGACACTGGTAGACGGGTAGAGAATACCAAGGCGATCGGGAGAACCCTCGTTAAGGAACTCGGCAAAATGACCCCGTAACTTCGGGAGAAGGGGTGCCTTCTGGAGTGAAACGAAAACTTGTGGAGCTCCGGGAGGCCGCAGTGAAGTGGCCCTACCGACTGGTTAACAAAACCACAGGTCTCTGCAAACTCGTAAGAGGATGTATAGGGGCTGACGCCTGCCCAGTGCCGGAAGGTTAAAGGGAGGGGTTAGCGTAAGCAAAGCTCTGAACTGAAGCCCCGGTGAACGGCGGCCGTAACTATAACGGTCCTAAGGTAGCGAAATTCCTTGTCGGGTAAGTTCCGACCCGCACGAATGGCGTAACGAGTGGGGCACTGTCTCAACGAGGGACCCGGCGAAATTGAATTAGGTGTGAAGATGCGCCTTACCCGCAGCAGGACAAAAAGACCCCGTGGAGCTTTACTGTAGCTTGGTATTGCGTTAGGGCTTGGTTTGTGTAGGATAGCTGGGAGACTGAGAAACTGGGGCGCTAGCCTCGGTGGAGTCACCGTTGAAATACCAGCCTGATCAAGTCTTGACCCTAACCCCCGGCCGTTATCCGGCGGGAGGACAGTGCCAGGTAGGCAGTTTGACTGGGGCGGTCGCCTCCGAAAAGGTAACGGAGGCGCCCAAAGGTTCCCTCAGGCTGAATGGAAACCAGCCGTAGAGTGTAAAGGCACAAGGGAGCTTGACTGCGAGACCTACAAGTCGAGCAGAGACGAAAGTCGGGCTTAGTGATCCTACGGCTCCGAGTGGAAGGGCCGTGGCTTAACGGATAAAAGCTACCCCGGGGATAACAGGCTAGTCAGGTCCAAGAGTTCACATCGACGACCTGGCTCGGCACCTCGATGTCGGCTCATCGCATCCTGGGGCTGGACAAGGTCCCAAGGGTTGGACTGTTCGTCCATTAAAGCGGTACGTGAGCTGGGTTCAGACCGTCGTGAGACAGGTCGGTCTCTATCCGCTGTGGGCGTAGGGGACTTGAGGGGAGCTGCCCTTAGTACGAGAGGACCAGGGTGGACAGACCTCTGGTGTGCCAGTTGTACCGCCAGGTGCATCGCTGGGTAGCCAACGTCTGGCAGAGATAACCGCTGAAAGCATCTAAGTGGGAAACTCGCCCCAAGATGAGGTCCCCCACCGGGCTAACCGGGTAAGACCGCTGGAAGACCACCAGTTTGATAGGCCGCAGGTGTAAGCGCAGTAATGCGTTCAGCTGAGCGGTGACTAACGGTCGAGGGCTTGAGCCGCTTTTGTTTGATTCGGTAGATATTTGCCTCCACATTCTGTTCGGTTCTTAGAGTGTCAGACGGGATAAAAAATCAAAGAATTCTCTTGGTGATTCTAGCGGCGGGGACACACCCGGCTCCATCCCGAACCCGGCAGTTAAGTCCGCCAGCGCCGATGGTACTTGGGGGGCAGCCCCCTGGGAGAGTAGGTCATTGCCAGGAGAATTCTTTTTTTTCTGTCACCTTTGGATCTTGTTTGCACAATCTGAAAGGTTGTGCTACAATTGTCTGCGTAGTGTTGGGGCGTCGCCAAGCGGAAAGGCAGCGGCCTTTGGAGCCGTTATTCGGAGGTTCGAATCCTCCCGCCCCAGCCTCCCTATTCGCTCTTTTCAGCCCTGGGAACGCCGTTGGACGCAAGCTCTTGTAAGCCGTGGTGTTTTATGAACTGAAGCGGGTTCTGGTCATGCCTGTCTGTGCAGCATGGCTGGGTATCTCGCTTCTTTTTTGTCTGTTGTGACGGATTGAGAGGCTGCTTCATAGGATGACAGTTAGCAGTGGGGACACAGATCTGGCGGTGGTGATTCTGGCGGCAGGCTCCAGCACTCGCTTTCATTCGAGTCTGGTCAAGGTGCTGCATCCTCTGGCGGGCAGGCCCATGATCGTGTATAGTGTGGATCTGGCCCGCTCGTTGGGTGTACAACAGCCCGTGTTGGTGGTGGGCAACGATGCGGACCGGGTGCGTGAGTACCTCGGCGATAGGGTGGCCTATGTCGAGCAGTCCGAGCAGTTGGGCACCGGCCATGCGGTGATGCAGGCCCATCCGGCTCTGGCTGGGCGCAGCCGGATGGTGCTGGTTCTCTATGGCGATATGCCGTTGCAGCGGGCCGAAACGTTGCGCCGCCTGGTGGCGTTGCATCGAGCCGGCCATGCGCCGGTGACCATGTTGACCGTGCTCTCTGACGACTCGATGGGTTTTGGGCGCATTTTGCGCGATCCGATTGACCATCGAATCCTGGGTATCGTCGAAGAGGCGGTGGCTACGCCGGAGCAGTTGGCCATCCGAGAGCTGAACACCGGCGCCTATTGCTTCCAGGCTGAATGGTTGTGGCAACACCTGCCCCGTATCCGACTCCGGCCCAAGGGAGAGTATTATTTGACCGATCTGATCGAAATGGCAGTGAGTGAGGGCCATCCGGTGCAGGCGTTGACCATCGACGATGTAACCGAGGTGGTGGGCATCAACACCCGGGCTCACCTGGCATGGGCTGAGGCTATCTTGCGTCACCGCATCAACGAGCGTTGGATGCTGGCCGGTGTGACATTGGTAGACCCAGACACGACCTACATCGAAGCCGATGTGACCATCGGGCAGGATACACTCATCCTGCCCGGCACACACTTGAAAGGCCAGACGGTCATCGGGCGCGATTGTATCATCGGCCCACACACCTGGATACAAGACGCCACTCTGGGCGCGGGCTGTGTGGTTCGTTTCTCCGTGGTGGAACGGGCCACGCTGGAAGACGATGTGGACGTCGGCCCGTTTGCGCATCTGCGCCAGGGCGCGCACCTGGCGCAGGGTGTTCACATGGGCAATTTTGGCGAGGTCAAAAACGCCTACCTGGGCTCCGGCACCAAGATGGGTCATTTCAGTTATCTGGGCGATGCGGTGGTGGGCCGCGACGTAAATATCGGCGCGGGCACCATCACCTGCAATTACGATGGACAAAACAAACACCAGACGCTGATCGGGGATGGCGCCTTTATCGGCAGCGATACCATGTTGGTGGCTCCGGTGGAGATCGGTGAGCGCAGCAAGACCGGCGCCGGTTCGGTGGTGACGCACGACGTGCCGCCTGACAGTGTGGTCTATGGTGTACCGGCGCGTCGCAGGCCCTCGGAGGAGTAAAGTTCGTTGGAACCTGGCAGTTGGGGCAATCTGCTGCTGCTGGCTCTGTTTATTCTGTTGAACGCCTTTTTCGCCGCAACTGAGACAGCTCTCAGCCACCTCAGTCGATCTCGTCTGCGCCAGCTTGCTGGCGAGGGGATACGTTGGGCCGGTCTGGCCGAACGGCTGGCCGACGAGTCTTTGCCTCTTTTGACGACGGTTTACCTGGGTACGATCCTGGCCCAGTTCGCCGCGGCAGCCCTGGCGGTCGTGCTGCTGGGGCCGCCCCTCAGCGAATGGATCGCTGGTTTTGCCTCCCTTGCCTCTCTGGCCGATTTTCTCTCTATTCTGTTCATCGTCCTCATTCTGGCGCTGATCACGGTGATGTTGGGGCAGTTGCTGCCCATGTCGCTGGCGCTGCGCGATCCGGAGGGCGTGGCGCTGCGCCTGGTGCCGATTTTTGCCGTGATTTATGCCCTGCTGTCGCCGGTGGTCAGAGGATTGACGCGCCTTGCCCCGCTGGCGCGAACCCTCTCAGGCGGCGAGCATCCCGGCGTGGGCGTGCCCCTGGTCACAGAGGAAAGGATCAAAGAGTGGGTGGATGCCGGCGAAGAGGGCGGCGTCATCGAAGAAGATGAAAAAGAGATGATCTTTAGCATCTTTGAGTTCGGCGATACGCTGGCCCGTGAGATCATGGTGCCCCGCATCGACGTGACGGCGCTGGATGTGATGTCGCCGCTGGATGCGGCTGTGGAACTGGTGCTGCAAAAAGGCTTCTCGCGTATTCCCGTGTACCGCGATACCATCGATAACGTGCTGGGGTTGTTGTACGCCAAAGACCTGCTGCGACACCTCAAGGAAGGGGCGGGGCAAGATGGCCTGGAATCGTTGCTGCGTCCGGCCTATTTTGTGCCCGAATCGAAAGAGTTGGACGAACTGCTTCAAGAGTTACAAAAGAACAAAATCCACATGGCCATCGTGGTGGATGAATACGGCGGCATGGCCGGCGTGGTCACCATCGAAGATATCATCGAAGAGATCGTCGGCGAGATTCAGGACGAGTACGATTCCGAAGAGCCCTTTGCTCAATTGGTGAGTGATACCGAAGCAGTGCTGAACGCTCGCATCGATCTGGACGATCTCAACAAGTTGCTGGGCGTCAGTCTGCCCACCGACGAAGCCGACACACTGGGCGGGCTGATCTATAACTGTCTGGGCAAGGTGCCGGCGGTGGGGGATACGGTGCGGATCGGTGATCTCTGCCTTGAGGTGATGTCGGTTTTGGGGCGACGCATCAAGGTGGTGCGTATCGTGCGCCTTGCGCCCGACCTGCCGCAAACCAACGGCGACGTTCAGATCGAATCGCCAGAGGGAGATGCGTTATGAATGCCGATCAGGCCCTTGTAGCCGCGGCGCGGCAGGCGCGCGAGCGGGCGTACGCGCCGTACTCTGGTTTTGCCGTGGGCGCAGCGCTGAGAACGCCTGCCGGGCGGGTGATTGCCGGCGGCAACGTGGAAAACGTCTCTTTTGGCCTCACCATTTGCGCTGAACGGGCGGCGCTGGTGAGGGCCGTTGCCGAGGGAGAGCGCGAGTTCGAGGCCATCGCCGTCGTCAGCCGAGGGGGCGCCGCGCCGTGCGGCGCCTGTCGCCAGGTTCTGGCCGAGTTCAACCCTGACTTGCGTATCATCGTGGCCGATCTGGACGGTCACAGCCGCGAGTTCCGGCTCTCCGAGTTGTTGCCGGAGGCATTTTTACCGGCCCATTTGTAAAGACGGCGCCTATAGCCGCCCCCGTCGTATCGGAGGGCGGCTTTTTGTTTTTGCCCATCCATTGGCCTGGTGGTATAATTGAACCTCGATCTGGTACATCAGGGGGAAACATGGAACCGAACGGCCTCAACGCCTACATGATCCAGGTGCGCGAGCTGGTAGACGCCAAGGGCTTTTCGTCGGACGAATCGAACGTCTGGCAGATGCTGGCGCTGATCCACACCGAGGTTTCGGAGGCGGCAGACGCCTTCAAAAAAGGCCACAGCTACGACGAGGTGGGCACCGAGCTGGCCGATGCCATCATCCGCATCCTGCACCTCTGCTCGGCGTTGGGCGTAGACATCGAAACCCTTTTCCAGGCCAAAATGGACAAAAACTGGCAGCGGCCCTATCGCTATAATCTGGCGCGGGGAGAGTGACCAGGCGTGAGCCGTGAGCGGATCTATCGCACCGAAGCCATCATCCTCAAACGAGCCGACTTTGGCGAGGCCGACCGGCTACTGACCTTTTTTACGCCGTATCGCGGCAAGCTGCGGGCCATCGCCAAAGGCGCGCGCAAACCGCAGAGCCGCAAGGCCGGCCATCTGGAGCTGTTCAGCCACACCCGGCTGCTGCTGGCTCAGGGCCGCAACCTGGACATCGTCACCCAGGCCGAGACGGTGGAGCCGTTTTTGCCGCTGCGCGAAGACCTGCTGCGCGCCAGTTACGCCTATTACGCCGCCGAGCTGGTGGATAGTTTTACCGGCGACGAAGACGAGAACCGTCCACTGTTCGATCTGTTGTTGGCAGTCTTTTACTGGTTCGGCCAGGCCGGGGATATGGCCCTGATCGTTCGTTTCTTCGAGTTGCGCCTGCTGGCGCTGTTGGGTTATCAGCCCCAGTTCTTCCAATGCGTCAATTGCCAGAGCCGGATCGAGCCGGTGATCAACTTTTTTCACTCCGGCGAGGGCGGCGTGCTCTGCCCGCGCTGCGGCGAGGGCCGCTCGGAGACATTGCCGCTGTCGCTCAACGCGCTCAAAGTGCTGCGTTTCCTGCAGACGCACGATTACGACACGGTGCGGTTGTTGCGCATCCGCCCGCCGCTGCACGCCGAGCTGGAAAGCATCATGTTGCGTTACCTGACCTACATCCTGGAGCGAAGCTTGAAATCGGTAGATTTTCTGCACCGGCTGCGCAGCCAGATGTAGGCTGCCGGAAAGAGATGCCATGGACATTGCGGCCTATCAACGCTGGTTGGAGGAATACGATCGCCTGCGCGGCTGGGACCGCGTCTCGATCAGCCAGACCTTTGTGCACTTGATGGAAGAGCTGGGTGAGATCGCGCGGTTGGTGCTGTTCCTGGAGGGCTACAAGCCCGGCGAGGGCCGCCAGGACGAGCTCAAGGCCAGGTTGGCCGAAGAACTGGGCGACGCGGCCACCTTTCTGTTCAAGATCGCCTACCAGTGCGGCATCGATATGGAAACAGCCATGACCGGCAACATGCCCAAGGCCGAAGGCCGCTACAGCATCGAGCAAGGCCAGGCCGACATGGCGCGCTACATCCGCCGCCAGGAAGAGAACCTGGCCCGAATCAGGGGAGAAGAAGAAGCATGTCGTTAAGTTTTCAACAAGCCATCGCCCGTCTGGAACAGTTCTGGGGCGAGCGCGGCTGTCTCATCTGGCAGCCGTACAGCGAAAAAGTCGGCGCGGGCACGGCCAACCCGGCCACCGCGCTGCGTGTGCTGGGACCAGAGCCGTGGAACGTGGGCTATGTGGAGCCTTCTTTCCGCCCTGCCGACGGCCGCTATGCCGAGAACCCCAACCGCATGCAGCGATTCTATCAATACCAGGTCATCCTCAAGCCCGATCCGGGCAACCCGCAAGAGCTTTACCTGGAGAGCCTGGAGGCGATTGGCCTGAACCGCCGCCAGCACGACATCCGCTTTGTCGAAGACAACTGGGAAAGCCCGGCCCTCGGCGCGTGGGGCCTGGGTTGGGAAGTCTGGTGCGACGGCCAGGAGATCACCCAGTTCACCTACTTTCAACAGGCCGGTGGTTTTGTCCTGGAGCCGGTCTCGGTCGAGATCACCTACGGCCTGGAGCGGCTGATGATCCCCATCCAGGGCGTGCGCAGCGTGTGGGACATTCGCTGGGATAACAGCCGCACCTACGGCGACGTTCTACGGTCCAGTGAGGTGGAGTACTGCAAGTACAATTTCGAGAGCGCCGATGTGGATCGCCTCAAGGCGATGTACGAGCTTTTGGAGGCCGAGGCGCGGCACCTCATCGCCGCCGGGCTGGTCATCCCGGCCCACGATTACGTCCTGCGCTGCTCCCACACCTTCAACCTGCTCGACTCGCGCGGCGCGGTCGGCGTCACCGAGCGGGCGCACTATTTTGCCCGCATGCGCGATCTATCTCGCGACATCTCGCTGGCCTACGTGACCCAGCGGAAAGAGATGGGCCACCCGTGGCTGGTATCGCTCCCGGAGGCGCGGGCTGCCCAGATTGCACCACTGCCCGAACCGTCGACCGAGCCGGCGACTTTTTTGCTCGAGATCGGCGCCGAAGAACTGCCCACCGCCGATCTGGAAGACGCCCTGGCCCAACTGCGCTCTGCTGTGCCCACACTGCTGACCGATCTACGCCTGGCCCACGGCGAAATCCAGGTGCTGGGCACGCCCCGGCGGCTGGCGGTGTTGGTCGAAGCCGTCGCGCCATACCAGACCGACGTGGAACAGTGGGTCAAGGGGCCGCCGGCCAAAGCCGCCTTCCGCGACGGTCAACCCACGCCGGCCGCCGAGGGTTTCGCCCGCAAGATGGGCGTGGCGGTGGGCGACCTTCAGGTGCGCCAGATGGACGGCGGCGAATATGCCGTCGCCCGCAAGGTGGAGCCGGGCCGCCCCGCCGCCGATGTGCTGGCCGAACGGCTGGCCGACCTGGTGGGTGACATTCGTTTCCAGAAAGGTATGCGCTGGAACGCCAGCGGCGTCGTCTTTTCCCGGCCCATCCGCTGGCTGGTGGCGCTGTTGGGTGATCAGGTGGTGCCCTTTGCGTACGCCGGCCTGGCCTGTGGACGTGTCACGCGCGGTCAACGACCGTTGGGCGCGCCCGAGATCGAGCTGCCTCGCGCCGCCGACTATTTGCGCCTCATGGCCGAGAGCCACATCCTCGTCGATCAGGCCGACCGCCGGGCGGCTATCGTCGCACAGATCGAGACCCTGGCCGCCGGGGTGGGTGGGGCGATCCCCGACGACCCCGCTCTATTGGCAGAAGTGGTCAACCTGGTGGAGCAGCCCACCGCCTTGCGCGGCACCTTCGATTGTGCTTTTTTGGAGCTGCCCAAGGAGGTGCTGGTTACGGTCATGCGCAAACACCAGCGTTATTTCCCTGTGGTAGACAGCGATGGGGTGCTGATGCCCTATTTTGTCGCCGTGCGCAACGGCGACGACGCCCATCTGGACATCGTGCGCCACGGCAACGAACAAGTCCTCCGCGCCCGTTTCGCCGACGCCGCCTTTTTCTATCAGGCCGACACGGGCCGGCCACTGGAGATCTACCTGCCGCGCCTGGATACGCTCACCTTCCAGGAGCAGCTCGGCTCGGTGGGCGACAAAGTGCGGCGATTGGGTCACCTGATCGGCCCTGTCGGTGAGATGTTGGCTCTGACGCCGCAAGAAATGGCCGTCGCGGGGCGAGCGGCCCATCTGGCCAAAGCCGACCTGGCCAGCCAGATGGTCGTCGAGCTGACCAGCCTGCAAGGCATCATGGGTGAGCACTATGCCCTCCGCGGCGGTGAACCGCCCGCCGTGGCCACGGCCATCCGCGAGCATTACCTGCCGCGCTTTGCCGGTGATGCGCTGGCGCAAACCACCCCCGGCGTGGCGGTGGGCCTGGCCGACCGGCTCGATAGCCTGGCCGGGCTGTTTACGGTTGGTCTCAAGCCCAGCGGCGGCGCCGATCCTTTTGGCCTGCGCCGGGCGGCGTTGGGTGTGGTGCAGACGCTTATCGGGCGCGAGATCCGTTTCGACTTGCGCGCCGGCCTGCGCGCCGCTGCAGAGTTGCTGCCTGTGCCCACCTCAGAGGAGAGCCTGGCCGAGGCGCTCGACTTTGTCGCCGGCCGGCTGCGGGTGGTGCTGCGCGAGGCGGGCCATCGTTACGACGTGGTCGACGCCGTCCTGGCCGAGCGGGGCCACGATCCCTGTTGGGCGGCGCAGACGGTTGCCGACCTGGGCGCTTGGGTGGCCCGCGACGACTGGATGGACCTGCTGAATGCCTATGCCCGCTGCGTGCGCATCGTCCGCGATCAACCACAGACCTACGATCTGACCCCCTCGGCTTTTGTCGAAGAGGCGACTCGCGCCCTGTATGCGGCTTACCAGGCAGTGGCCGGGCAGATCGGGCCGGCCAGCTCACCCACCGGGCTGTTCACTGCCTTTCGACCGATCATTCCCGTCGTCAACCGCTTCTTCGACGACGTGCTGGTCATGGCCGAGGACCGCGCCTTGCGCGAGAACCGTCTGGCGCTGTTGCAACGCATCGCCGCCCTCAGCCACGGCATCGCCGACCTGCGCGTGCTGGAGGGGTTCTGACCTGTTTCTTGGCGTGAATTTCCTGGCGATGGGGAATCCCCAACGGCTCGACTGAGCCTTCGCCTCGGGCTCAGGCCGAGGGACTCGCCAAAGTCTTGTTGGGGTGGGTTTTGATTGCCGCGTGGGGCATTTCCGAACGAGCACCTGTCCGGCACCGGACAGGTACAGGGTTCGGGATTCCTTTGCCACTCAGGTGGGGTGTCGTTTAATCTCTCCGACAGGCTGCTGGGGGAGGAAGCAAAGGGGGCCAAGTTCGAGAGGTTGATCAGGCCGGGCAGACCTCGTCCACGGCGATGTCGAAACCACCGATCGCCGTCGAGGGAACCTGCTCACCTGCCGCGTAACGGCCCGCCTGGGTATAGCTCCCGCCTTCCAGCCGGAAGGCTTCGATCTGGCGGCGGTCCACATCCACCATCCAGTATTCCCGCACCCCGGCCAGGGCGTACACTCGGAACTTGACGCGGCGGTCGTCCAGCCAGTTGGTCGGCGAGAGCACCTCGACGATCAGGTCTGGCGCGCCTTCGATGAGATTCTCTTTGACCATGTCCAGCCGCCCGGCGGCGATGAACAGCAGGTCCGGCTGCACCGGGCTGGCCAGGCCGGGCAGGATGACATCGATGGGGGCAGCATAAACCTTGCCCAGACGGTGGTTGCGTACAAATTGCGACATGGCCGTCGCCAGGTTGAGGATCGCTTCTTGATGTTTCGGTCGCGGGGCAGGGTTCATATAGAGGTCTCCTTCGATCACCTCGTAACGCCAGCCATCGTCGGGCAGGCGGCAGTAATCGTCGTAGGTCCACTGGCCCTGCAGCGGCCATACCTGCTCCGCCTGAACATCCAGCGTGGGTTTGAGCGTTTCAACAGCCATAACTCTCTCTCCCATAAACGTTTCACGTTTCACGTGCCACCAGTATACCACATTTTCGAGTGGCCTGCCACTCGCGGAAAGGATGCATCATGTCTCTGACCTTTGATTTCGACCGTTACCTCAACGTTCGCAGCGCCTGCACGCCGGCCTGGCTGGCAGGCGGGCGCATCGCCTTTCTCAGCGACATCACCGGCACGCCCCAGGTCTGGGCGGTAGATGCCAGCGGCGGCTGGCCGGATCAGCTCACCTTCTTTCAGGACAAGGTGTGGACGCTCAACGCCGCGCCAGATGGTGAGTCACTCATCTGCAGCCGCGACATCGGCGGCAACGAGCGTTACCAGCTCTTTTTCGTCTCTGCCGATGGGGCCGTTGTGCGTCGCTTGAGCCGTGACGATCAGGCCATCCACCATTTCGGCGGCTGGTCGCACGATGGCCGGCAGGTGGCCTACGTCAGCAATGCCCGCAACGGCATTCACTTTGATGCCTACGTGCAGGCCGTGGATGGCGGCGAGCCGCGGCTGGTTTTCCAGAGCGATGGCAACTATCACGTCGTGGCCTGGTCGCCGGATGATAACCAGCTCATCCTGGCGCACGAGGTCAGTTCGGCTCACCAACCGCTCTACCTGCTGGATCTGGCCAGCGGCGACATTCGTCCGCTGACGCCGGAGGACGAGCCGGTGAGCAACCCCGCGGTGCGTTGGGCCGCCGATGGTACGCTCTACCTGCTCACCGACCGCGAGCGCGATTTTGTGGGCCTGGCGCGACTGGACCTCCGCAGCGGCCAGGCGACCTACCTGGTGGATCATCACTGGGATGTGGAGTCACTGGCCGTTTCGCCCGATGCCCGCAGCCTGGCCTACACCGTCAATGCCGATGGTTACGCCCGGCTCTACGTTCACGACCTGGCGGTGGGACAATCGGTCCAGGTGTTGGGCCTGCCGCCAGGCGTCGTGGGAGAACCGGTCTTTTCACCCGATGGAACCCAGGTGGCGGTCAGCGTGCAAAGCCCGCGGCACAACCTGGATGTCTGGCTGGTCGACGCGAACAGCCTGGATTGCCGGCAGGTGACGCACAGCTCGTTGGCGGGCATCCCTCGTGATTCACTCGCCGAACCCGAGTTGATCCACTACCCGACGTTCGACGGGCGCAGCATCCCGGCCTTCTTTTACCGGCCGCCGGGGGGCGAATCGCCGCTGCCGGTGATCCTCTACGTTCACGGCGGCCCGACCAGCCAGGCGCGGCCCGATTTCGACCCGCGCTTTCAGTTTTTCCTCAGCCGGGGTTACGCCATCCTGGCGCCCAACGTGCGTGGCTCGTCCGGTTATGGCAAGGCCTGTATGGCTCTGGACGATGTGCGCCTGCGCATGGACTCGGTGGCCGATCTCAAATATGCCGTCGAGTGGCTGCGCGCCTCCGGCGTGGTCGATCCAACCCGCATCGCCATTTATGGCCGCAGCTATGGCGGTTTCATGGTGCTGGCCGCCGTCACGACCTATCCCGAGCTGTGGGCGGCGGCGGTGGACGTGGTGGGCATCGCCAACTGGGTGACGTTCCTGGAGAACACCGGCCCCTGGCGGCGCGCCCATCGCGAACAAGAGTACGGCAGCCTGGAACACGACCGCGAGTTTCTGGAGAGCATCTCACCCATCCACCGGGTGGATCGCATCCGCGCGCCCATGTTGGTCATCCACGGGGCCAACGATCCGCGTGTGCCGGTGGCGGAAGCGGATCAGATCGTGAGCCGCCTGCGGGCGCGGGGCCATCCTGTGGAATACCTGCGTTACGAGGACGAAGGTCACAAGATCGCCAAGCTGGGCAATCGCATCGACTCGTTCACCCGCATGGCCGGCTTTCTGGCCCGTTATCTCTGATTCGTTCGACCTGTTTCAGCTCAACGCCCGATTTGCCAGAATCGGGCGTTTTTTGTTGCCTTGCGTTTGCGTTACGGAATGGACACATCGAAACGATATTTACTGCTCTTTTACACACGATGACAAAGAAAAATGGTATAATATACCTGTGTATAACAGGGTATAAACGAGGGCAACTCGGCAACATTTCTGCGGGGGCAGGACTATGGAAGAGTTGATGACCATACAGGACGTCGCCGCCTACCTGAGAATGAGTTCGCAGACGATCTATCGCATGGCCCAGCGCGGCCAGATCCCGGCGCTCAAGATACAGAATCGCTGGCGCTTTCGGCGCAGCGACATCGAGTCGTGGTTATCGCTGGACGATGGCTCGTCGCCGGGTTGTGTTCTGGTCGTCGATGGTAATTTGCAAGAGGCGGGTTTCGTGGCCCGGACGCTCCAGGCAGATGGTTATCACGTGAGCCTGGCGCCAACGGCTCAGATGGCCATCCAGCAGGTGGGGCAACGGCCATTCGATCTGATCTATCTGGAGCTGGCATTGCCGGATATGAGCGGCGCCCAGGTGTTGAGGGTCATTCGGCAGATCGACGCTGCCGCGGGAGTGGTGGTGATCACGGGCAACGATGAAAGGCATCTATTGCACGAGATTCTGGAACCAGGCACTTTTACGGCGCTGGTCAGGCCGTTTGGCGCCGATGAGATCATTGAAACGGCCCGCATGTATAGCTGGGCCGGCACGAAAAAGGGTGAGGCTGCATCATGACTGACAAAAAAATCCTGTACATCGAGGATAATTACGAAAATCGTATTCTGGTCAGGCGGGTGTTGGAAGTGGAGGGGTACACCGTTCTTGAGGCGGCGGATGGATTGGCGGGCATCCGGCTGGCCGATTCGGAAAAACCGGCTCTGATCCTGATGGACATCAACCTGCCCGAGGTCGATGGCTACGAGGTGACGGCCCGCCTGCGGCAGAACGCAGCGTTGAGCCACGTGCCTATTGTGGCCCTCACGGCCAACGTGCTCAAAGGCGACCGCGAGCGATCGCTGGCGGCCGGCTGCGATGGTTACATCCAGAAACCTATCGACGTCGACCTGTTGCCCGGCCAGATCGCTGCCTTTTTGCGTGAGGGTCGGAGCCGGTGATGGGGGAGGGATATGATGAGCGTTGATCCTGCTGAAGCCCGCGTTTTGGTAGTCGAGGACAATCTGCACAACTATTTACTGATCACTCGCCTGCTTTCGTATCTGGGGGTCAGACATCAGGAATGGAAACGCTCCGGGCAGCAGGTATTGGAGACGGCCGATGGTATGTCGCAGGTGGATTTGATCCTGCTGGATATTCATCTGCCCTACGAGGATGGTTACGAGGCGTTGCGTAAACTGCGCAGCAGCGCCCGTTTTGCCCACACGCCCATCGTGGCGGTGACGGCCGACGCCAGCCAGTCTAACCTGCGGCGTGCCAGGGAGGCAGGATTCAGTGGTTTCATCGGTAAACCCATCGACGCCGATGGTTTTCTGGAGCAGATTACGACCATCCTGGATGGCGGCGAGGTCTGGGATCTCGGTTCTGAGGGCAGGGTGGCTGCCTGATACGATGGGGCTGATGGTGTGAGGCATGTCTGAGCGCACGGCGTCTGTTGGGCCAGCACAAACCATTACCGGCATGAGAGGCGGCCTGGGCCGCACTCTGCTTTCTGCTTTTCTGTTGTTCACCATCGTTCCTCTGGCGATGGTCAGTTTTTTGGCTGTGGACCGGGCGCGCCAGGACTTGCGTCAGGAGGTGATCCTGCGGTTGACGGCGGTGGCGCAGCTCAAGGAGGCTCAGACTCAGGCCTGGGTCGCCGCGCAGAACGATCCTCTGGCAGCGGATCTCGCCGCGCTGGGTGAGATCATGGTCGCTGGGGCCGAGTTGGGCGTGACCGGCGAGGCTTATCTGGTGAGCGCAGACCTGATGCCGCTGACGCCCCTACGGGCTGCCGCCGAAAACGGCTCTATGGCGCCGGATTTGCGCACCGAGGGGGTGGAGGCGGCGCTGGCAGGCGGCAGCGGTGCGGCCCTCTACGATGGCTACGACGGTCGACCGGTGGTGGGCGTCTACCGCTGGTTGCCCTCGCTCCAGGCGGCGCTCATCGTGGAGCAGGCTCAGAGTGAAGCTTTTGCCCGCGGCGATGCCCTGGCTACGCGGCTCATCGGGGCCACACTGGCAGTGGCGCTGCTCACCACCTTGCTGGCCGCCGTCATCACCCGCCGTTTGAGTCGACCTATCGTGCAGTTGACCCTCTCGGCGGTCAGAATCGCCGGCGGCGATCTGGAGCAAGCGGTGATGGTGGAGCGTCGCGACGAGATCGGTATTCTGGGGCAGGCTTTTAACATCATGACCGCCGAGCTGCGCGCGCTCTATCACGGCCTGGAGCAAAAAGTGGCCGAGCGCACCGCCCAGTTGGAGGAGGCCAACCAGCAATTGTGTTACCAGGCCATGCAGCTGGCCCTGAGCGCCGAGCTGGGGCGTGCCATTACGTCCATTCTGGATCTGGACGAGTTGTTGCAAACCGTCGTCGAGCTCATCCACGGTAGTTATCGTTTGCGCCAGGTGGGCATCTATCTGTTCGATAAAGAGGGCCGCCGCATCGTCAAACAGGCGAGCATTGGCTGGGATGGCAGTCGCATCGGCGATCTGAACATGGAGGCTGTACACTCGCAGAGTGTGATCGGCCTGGCAGTGGCGGACGGTTGCCCTCACGGCGATGATCTTTGGACCAACGTGGCCATTCCGCTGCGGGCCGGCCAGCGCGTGATGGGTGTGTTGAAATTGCAGGCCTATCGCGGCGATGAACTGGCCGAGACAGACATCGACGTGTTGCAGACGCTGGGTGATCAGGTGAGTATTGCCGTGCAGAATGCGCAGACCTACGCCGTCGAAAAGGGCACCGTGGAGCGGCTTCACCGTCTGGATCAGATCCGCACCCGTTCCTTGAGCAGCATGTCCAGAGAGTTGGCCACGTCGCTCAACTCGATCATTGGCTTTTCGCGGCTGATCCTCAAGGGTATCGATGGCCCTCTGACCGAGCAGCAGCACTCGGATGTCATGACCATCAATCGTAGCGGGCAGCATCTGCAGGGTTTGCTGGACGACGTTCTAGAGCTCATCGATCTGGAGAACGGCGATCAGCCACTTCAGCAGCAGGCCACCACTTTGAGTGGCGTGGTGGACGATGCCCTGCACCAAGTTTCGTCGCTGGCAGAGGGCAAAGCCATCAGTTTACATGCCCGTTGCCCGATAGATTTGCCCGCACTCCACGCCGACGGCCAGCGTTTGCGACAGGCGGTGAGTTATCTGTTGTCCAGCGCTATCGAAGCTTCCTCCGACGGGGCGATCACCCTGGGGGCCGGCCTGGCTCAGGACGGTGATGAGGTGGTGGTGGGCATTGTCGTCGGTAACCAGGATGCCTGGCCCAACGGAAACGGTGAGTCGAGCGCGCTGTTCGAAGGCTTGTCCGAAGAGTTGCTCTGGGATGGTAGCGACATCGGCATCCGTCTGATGTTGAGCAAACGCATCATCGAGCTGCACGGCGGCAGCATGTGGGTGAGCCACGATCCCTCACAGCGCACGAGATTTGTCTTTACGCTGCCTCTTGCGGCGGAGGGCAACGCGTGTGCCCTGGAAAAAATGGAGAATGGAGCATGACGCTGCCCAGAGTCGTTGTGGTCGCCAGTCAAAAAGGGGGGGTAGCCAAAACCACCACCTGTCTCTCGTTGGGTGCGAGCCTGGCCGAACAGGGGCAGGGCGTTCTGTTGATGGATCTGGATCCCCAGGCCCACCTGACACTCTCGTTGGGGCTAAAGCCGGAGGCCCTGCGCCATACGGTCAAAGACGCCTTTCTGGGTCACGCCTCGCTGGTGGGCATCACCCGCGAGACGGGTATACCGCTGCTCGATCTGGCGCCGGCCAATCAGGGACTGGGTGTGTTAGACAGGCTGCTCTATGGGCGCTCCAATTACGAGTTTTTCCTCAAACAACGACTGGCTGCCGAAAACGGTCGTTTTTACGATCTGATCCTCATCGACTGCCCACCGGCATTTGGCACACTCACCTTGAATGCGCTCACCGCTGCTGAACTGCTCATTATCCCCACACAGTGCGAGTTTTTTGCCAGCCGATCGTTGCGCCACGTGCTGCAACTGGTGCAGTTGGTGCGTGAAAAAACCAACCCGGCCCTGAGTTACCGCGTG
Source organism: Chloroflexota bacterium (assembly GCA_049324835.1). Lineage (GTDB taxonomy): Bacteria > Chloroflexota > Anaerolineae > CAYNKW01 > CAYNKW01 > JBMOMT01. The sequence continues at coordinate 159,486 of JBMOMT010000074.1, forward strand.
CTGATCACGCTGTTCGACCGGCGCAACCGAGTCTCGCACGTCATTCGTAAACAACTTGAGCATGCCTTTTCCGGCGCGTTGTTTGAGACGGTCATCGAGGTCGATACCAAACTACGCGAGAGCCCCGTGGTGGGGCAGCCGATCACCCGCTACGCGCCCCACACCCGGGGCGCAGCGCAGTATCGCGCCCTGGCCCAGGAGTTGATCGATCATGCCTGAGGGAAAACTTCACGAACAGCTTGAGGAGTTGTTCTCCGATGCCGACATCCCGCAACCGCGGCCGCCACAGACATCTACAGCAGAGTCGTTGGCCCCGATGGGTCTCGTGGCCGATGGGGAGGTTCGGGTTGCAGCCTCACAGGCGCCGCAAGAGGCGCCGGCCAATGCCGGCATCCAGACCGACGGTTCGGCGGTCGGAGGGCTGCGAACGTGGCAGGCCCAATTGCTGCGGGTCATTCTATACACCCTTGTCGTGCTGGGTGGCCTGGCGGTCCTGGGAATCATTTACCACGTGTACCTGGGAGGTCGCCAGGTATGGCAAATACCACTGTTTTTGGTCATCTATGCCACTCTTCTCCTGGTGACGTTCTGGCGACGAGTTCCCTACATGGTGCAGGCGGGCGCTTTGCTGGCGCTGCTCTATGGCCTGGCTGTTTTCAACCTGGCGGTTTATGGCCAGACCGGCAACGGGTTTCTGCTGGCGATGGCCGCGTCCTTTTTTGCTGCCCTGTTTCTGGAGCGGCGAGCCGGATTCAGCCTGCTGGCTGTCACGACCCTGACCGCGTTGGTGTTTGCCTGGCTTTTTGTGAGTGGTCTCGTTGCCATTCCGACAGAAAACCAGTTGATCGTCGCCAATCTGGGCTCGTGGCTCAGCAAAATTGCCGCTTTTTTCATCTTGACGCTGGCGTTGATCGTGTCTCAGAATTACCTGCTGCACCGATTCAACGATTCGCTCGCAAAAAGCCAGAATCTGGCTGAAGAACTGGAAATCCATCGGCGTCACCTGGCAGAGCAGGTCATCGAGCGCACCCGGCAACTCGACCGCCGCGCGACCTTGTTGCAGGCCGCCGCCGAGGTCTCCCGCGCCGCCAGCTCTGTGTTGGATCCCCCATCGCTGATCCGCCAGACGGTGAATCTCGTCCGAGATCGGTTCGATTACTATTACGTCGGTCTGTTCCTGTTGGACGCTGAAGGTCGATGGGCAGAGTTAAAGGCCGGCACCGGTGAGGCCGGACGCGCCATGCTGGCTCGGAGCCACCGGTTGGAGGTGGGGGGCGACTCGATGATCGGCCGGTGCACCGCTCACGGCCAGGCGCGCATCGCACTCGACGTGGGCCAGGAAGCCATTCGATTCGACAACCCCCTGCTGCCCGAAACCCGCTCCGAGATGGCCTTACCTCTCGTCTCGCGTGGACAGATCATAGGCGCGCTCACCGTACAGAGCGCCGAACCTGAGGCCTTTTCAGAGGAAGACATTACAGTTTTGCAGACCATGGCCGATCAGGTGGCCGACGCCATCGAAAACGCCCACCTGCTGCAAGAAACAGAACATCTGGCTCGCCGCAATCGACTCGTCTCCGAGATCTCGGCCAGGATGGGCAACACCCTCGATCTGGACGACCTTTTGCAGACCACTGTGCAAGAGATGGCTCGAGCGCTCGGTGCATCGGAAGCGGTGATCCGCCTCCATGCCACCGCACCTGTGGATCACGGCGGTGATAATGGCTCTGGCGGATCGGAGGAGGTTCCGTGATGACGCTATCGTTGGACTCGCTGCAACTTTTGGCCTGGTCTGTAGCGCTCGTCGAAATGATCCTGGGCCTTTATGTGCTGCTGCTGAACGCCTGGAACAGAGCCAACCGTTACGTGAGTAGCTTTTTCCTGCTTTCTGCGGCCAGCAGCCTGGCGCTGGGACAGATGGCGACGGCAGAGAGTGTCGAAACAGCCCGCTGGGCCACAGTGTTGCTGGCGGCTGTCACACCCACCATTCCGCCGTTGCTGCTGCTGATCGCTGTCGTCCTGGTGCAACCCCATTGGCTGGCGTTCGGCGAGGGGCCTGCGGGCTGGCGGGGGGTAAAGTATCTGATCTACATCCTCACCTTTTCCCCTTTGCTGTTGACATTGCTCGATGTGATACTGGGCAGTTACCTGTGGTACACCGGACTCGATGCGGCCACCTACCGCGGCGGTTATGCCACCTTGTCTGCGTTCGCGGCGGGCAGCCTGGCCCGCCCCATTGGCCTGCTGAACATCTATGGCGCCTCGGCGGCGACGACGCTGCTGTTGGCCTTTTTTGCCTGGCAATTTCGCGACAGCCCACGGCCGGCGCGTCGGCTGGTGTGGTTACTCCTGGCGGCTCAGATCGTGGTGGGTGTGGTTCAGCTTCTTTTTCGAGATCGGCTGGCTGGCGGATTACCGACACTTTTCAGCAACGCCGTTTTTGTGCTGGCCTATGGGTACGCAGCCTTTCAACAGATGGTCTCAGAGCGACACACCCAGCGAGGCAGGTTACAACCCCGCCTGACGGCGCTCATCCTGGCTGTGACCGTGCCGGTTCTGCTGGCGGTGGTGCTCCTGGTGAGCAATCGCGCCAGCGCTCTGATCCGCCAGGATGCTGAGACCCATCTGGCTACTGTCAACCGCGCCCTGGCTTCCAACGTCTCGGTGTGGCTCGATCTCAACGTGCAGGTGTTGAACCAGCTCGCCTCCCTGCCCGATGTCGTCAGCATGGAGGCGGAGCGACAAAAACCCCTGCTGGAGTTGATGGTCGCTGCACACCCTCATATGTACCTGGCGAGCACCACTGATTTGAACGGCCTGAACGTGGCGCGCAGCGATGACGCCTCACCCAAAGATTATAGCGATCGGCTGTGGCAGGTGGAGGCCAGGAATGGCCGCCCGGTGACCTTTCAGACGCTGGTGGGGCGCACCAGTGGCCAGCCGGCGCTGGTGGTGTCTGTGCCCATCAGAGACGCCGCCGGCGCAACCATCGGCGTGGCCATGTTTGCCAGCGACCTCGACGACATTGCCCACGAAGTACAGGCCAGTCGGCTGGGTGAAAGCGGTTTTGCCTACGTGATCGACGCGCTGGATCAGGCAGTGGCGCACCCTGAGCCATCGTATGCCGCAGAACTGAGAGACCTGAGCGACTATCCACCCATTGTAGCTCTGCGCCAGGGCCAACGAGGCCGCGTGGCCTTTGACGATGAGCAGGGGCAGCCCTGGCAGGCCTACGTGGAAACGCTGGCAAACGGCTGGGGAGTGATGGTGCAGCAGTCGGAGGCCGAAGTTTTGGCCGACCTGGCGCCGTTGCGTCGCCTCTCCTGGGCCGTGATAGGCGGTGGGACGGTTCTGTTGCTGGCCCTGGCCGCGCTGACCATTCGGCAGGCCTTCCGCCCCATCGATTCGCTGACCGAGACAGCGACGGCCATCGCCGCCGGCGACCTGACGCGCACCGCGCCGGTGGAAAGCGAGGATGAGATCGGCCTTTTGGCTCACGCTTTCAACCGCATGACCGAACGGCTGCGTGATCTCGTTGCCGGCCTGGAGAGACGGGTGGCCGAGCGCACCGCCGAGCTGGAGCGACAAACGGCCCAGTTGCAGGCGGCTGCTCAGGTAGCCAGCATGACCGCCTCGGTGTTGAACCCAGACAAGCTGATCCAGCAGGTGGTCATTTATATCCGCGAGCGGTTCGATCTCTATCACGTGGCTATCTTTTTGTTAGATCCAACCGGCCGCTGGGTAGACTATTGCGCCGGCACAGGCGATGAAGCTGCTCTCATGAAACAACAGGGCCTGCGCCTGGAAATCGGCGGCGCTTCGCCGGTGGGCTGGTGTGTAGCCGTGGCCCAACCGTATATCGCTTCCGGTTCGAGCCGGAAAGCGCCACGGTTAGAACATCCCTTGCTGCCTTACAATCGTTCCGAAGCGGCCCTGCCGCTCATGGCCCGCGGGCGTGTGATGGGCGCCCTCGACGTGATGAGTGAGCGGAACGGCGCTTTCTCCGAGCAGGACGTCACCGTGCTGCGCATCATGGCCGATCAGATCGCCATTGCGCTGGACAACTCGCGTCTCTTTGCCGAGGTGCAACAGAGCCTGGCCGAGGCCCAGGCGGTTCAACGGCGATACCTGCATCAGGCGTGGGCAGGCAAGGTCTTCTCCCAGGCCGCCAACCCTACCTACCGTTACCTCGATGGTCACATACAGGTCGATCCGGAAGCCTGGCTGCCCGCCATGACCGACGCCGCCCGCCAGGGCCGGGTGGTGGTTGCACCCGATGGCGACGATGGGGTCACGCTCAGTCTGCCCATTGTCCTGCGCGGGCAAACCATCGGTTTGTTGGGCTTCAAGAGACGAGGCAACCAGGGCTGGAGCGAAGCGGACATCGCTCTGGCTCAGGCGGTGGCGGATCAGGCAGCGTTGACGCTGGAGAACCTGCGCCTGTTCGACGAGACCCGCCGGCGCGCCGAGCAAGAGGCGCTGGTGCGTGAGCTGACCGAGCAGATGCATCGCTCCAGCGATGTGGAAACTATTTTGCAGACGGCCCTTCAGGGATTGGGCAAGGCGCTGGGCAGCAGCCAGGCTTTTGTGCGGTTGGATGTGCTGCCAACAGATCTGGATTGATGGAGTGCAGATATGGAACCAAGCGTGCGGCCGCGCTGGCTGGTGCCGGCAGACTGGCCTATCTTTGTCAAGGTGGTGGTCTTTGCCGTGGTGATGGTGGCCCTGACGCTGGCTGTGTCCACCGTGGTCAACACGAGTCTGCTGCGCGCCGAGTTGAGCAGCACGGTCGGGCGCGAGTTCGAGAACCTGGCCGGCGCCCAGATGCGGCACCTGGCCGATATTCTCTCCGAGCAACTCACCATGCTGCGCTCGATCGCCATGGCCAAAGTGACCCGGACGGCCGTCGAGATCGGCAACAACCGTTACGACGGTGACCTGGCGGCCATCCAGGCCGAGTTGTTGGCCCTCGATGAACAATGGCGGGCGGCAAACGATTACCACGGCTTGATCCGGGCCATCACCCATTCCGATATCAACTTTGCCACGCCGTTGCTGCTGGACTATCGCCGCTCTTTTCCGGATCACGTCGAGATATTCCTGACGGATCGTTACGGCGGGTTGGTCTCGGCCACGGGCCGCACCTCCGATTATTATCAGGCCGACGAGGAGTGGTGGCAGGCGGCTTACCATGACGGCCAGGGGGCCTACTATATCGGCCAGCCGGCATTCGACGAGAGCGCCGGTTTCACGGCGCTCAGCATGGCCGTTCCGATTTTTTCCGAGCGGAAAGAGGGCCAGGTGATCGGCATCGTGCGTTCCACTTTTCGCATCGACGCTATTCAACAGGAGCTGGCCCGTGTGAATCTCGGACAGACCGGGCAGCTACAGTTGGTCGATAGCAGCGGCGCGGTGCTTGCCGTTGCGCGCCCGGAACAGGCTGCGGCCAAACTGCCCGATGCCTGGATCGCAGCGCAGCCATTCGAGGCGGCCGGTTACCGGAACGATCTGGCCGATGAGGCTGGTGAGCCGGCGCTGGTGGGTTATACTTCTATCTCCCAGGTCGAGATTCCGGACGAGTCCGAGTCCACAGCGCTTCATGCATTGGGTTGGCTGCTGTATCTGTCCCAATCGCAACGAGAGGCATATGCCTCGGTGGCATTTGCCACACGCGCGGGTCTGGCGGCTGCGGGCCTGTTCGCCCTGTTGGCGATGGTGCTGGCTCTTTTTATGGCTCGCCTGATGTTGGCCCCCGCTGGCCAATTGATGTCGGCGGCTCGAGAGATGGCCGCCGGCAACCTGGCCGTGCGCATCCGCTGGTGGCGGCGAGACGAAACCGGCATGTTATCGCAGGCCTTTAACCGCATGGCCGAGCAGATCGAGGGGCTGGTGAACTCGCTGGAGCAGCAGATCCTGGCCCGCACCGAGGCTTTGCAACAGCGCACGTTAGAGCTCGAAGATCTCAGCCGCAACCTCGAGACGGCCGTGGAACAGAGTCGTCGCCGGGCGTTGCGGCTGGAGGCGGCAGGCCGGGTGTCGCACGCCATCGCCTCGGTGCTGGATCCGGCCCAGCTTTTGGATCAGGTGGTGCAGCTTGTCGCCGACCACCTGGACTTTTATCACGTGGGCATTTTTCTGCTCGACCCAAGTGAACAATATGCCGTGCTGCGGGCGTCCAACAGCGTGGGCGGTCAGCGTATGCTGGCCCGAGGACACCGCTTGCGGGTGGGCCAGCAGGGCATCGTGGGTTATGTGACCGATACAGGCCGACCGCGTATCGCCCTGGATGTGGGTCTGGATGCCGTCCACTTTGCCAACCCCGATCTGCCCCACACCCGCTCCGAGATGGCCCTGCCATTGGCCGCGCGGGGGCACATCCTCGGCGCGCTCGATGTGCAGAGTGTGGAAGCGGAGGCTTTTGGCGAGGAAGACGTAGCGTTGCTGCAAGCCCTGGCCGACCAGGTCGCCATTTTTTTGGACAACGCCCGTCTTTTTCAAGAGGCCCAGACGGCCCTGGAGGCCATGCGGCGGATGCAGGCCCAATACGTGCGCCAGGGCTGGCAACAGTTCGCGGCAGATGGCGCGGCTTGTGCCTGGGAAGCGGGCCAGACGGGCGTCAGGCCGTTAAAGGAGGGTCTATCGCTCGACGTGGCGCAGGTGGTGCAGTCGGGCCAGACGATGACCCTGGCTGGCAACGGTGATGGCAGTTCGTCGCCGTCGTTGCTGGTCCCGATCCGGCTTCAAGATCAGGTCCTGGGTGTGCTGGGTTTGCACCGAGATGCGGCGGGACAGGCCTGGACGGAGCAAGAGATCGCTCTGGTGGAGGCCGTCGTCGAGCGGATGGTCCAGGCCTTGGAGAGCGCGCGACTTTTCCAGGTCGCCCAGCAACGCGCCTGGCAGGAGCAGACGATTGGCCAGATCAGCAGTCGCATCCGTGCCAGCGCCGACGTGGAAGGTATTTTGCACACGGCGGCCCAGGAGCTGGGGCGTGTTCTGGGCGTTTCGCGGGCCATCGTGCGGCTCGGTTTGTCGGAACAGCCAGGGCAGGAGGTGTGTCCATGAACAGGATCAAAAGATTCATCACGCCGCCGGTTTTCGAGGGCGACGAGGAAAAGAGCCAGACGGCCAACGTGCTCAATGCGGTGCTGCTGGCCTATCTGGCTGCGATGGTCATTTATGCCTCTGTCTCTGTCTTTTTCCCCAACCCGGCGGTGCTGCTGGCCTTTCTTGGCGTGGCGATTTTGTTGGGTGCAGGGCCGCTGGCCCTGATGCGGCGCGGCCACGTTCGGGCTGCCAGCCTGATTTTTTTGTCTGCCATGTGGGTGCTCATTACGATTGCTGCCGCCTTTTCGGATGGTTTGTATGGCTCATCGATCTTTGCCACGGTGCCGTTGACGGTTATCGCGGGTTTGTTGTTGGGCTGGCGCGGCGGTTTTGCGATTGCCGGCGCAAGTGCACTGATCGGGCTGGCGATGCTGGGGGCGGCGAGCGCCGGCGTCTTGCCAGCGTCCACCCTCAGCAACTCGCCGGTATCCATGTGGGCCGCATTGGTGATCTATCTTGTCGTGGCGGCAGCGGTGCTGCACATCGCCACCAACAACCTCCAGCGGGCGCTGGAGCGCACCCGTCAAAACAACCGCGAAATGGAGCTCATCCGGGCCTCTCTGGAAGCCCGCGTGGCCGCCCGCACCCGCGAGCTTCAAGAGTTCGCTTCCGAGTTGACGTTGCGCAGCCGCCAGTTAGAGACGACCAATCTCGAGCTGGAGCAGTCCCGGCGCCATCAGGAGGCGATCAACCTCGAACTGCGCGAGGCCAGCGAGCGCACCCGGCGGCGAGCGGCACAGCTCCAGGCCATCACCGAGGTGGGCCGGGCTATTGCTCAAATGCGAGACCCGGAGCGACTGCTGTCCCACGTCACGGCCCTGATCAGCCAGCATTTTGACTTTTACCACGTGGGCATCTTTTTGCTGGACGAGGCCCAACGTTACGCCGTGCTCCGGGCAGCCAACAGCGAGGGGGGGCAGCGTATGCTGGCCCGCAACCACAAACTCCAGGTTGGCGCTCAGGGTATTGTGGGTTTTGTCACTGCCACCGGCCAGGCGCGCATCGCGCTGGACGTTGGCGCCGATGCCGTTCACTTTACCAACCCCGATCTGCCAGAGACGCGTTCCGAGATGGCTCTGCCGCTCCAGATGGGAGAACAGATCATCGGTGCGTTGGATGTGCAGAGCCGCCAGCCAGGCGCCTTTGACGATCAGGATGTGGCGGTGCTGGGCGCTCTGGCGGATCAGGTGACTATTGCCATCGAGAACGCCCGCCTCTTTCAGCAAACGCAGGCGATACTGGCCGATGCGCAGGAATTACAGCGGCGTTATCTGGAGCAGTCGTGGCAGACCTACCTGGTCCAGCAGGACGCGCCGCGTGTCGAGTATGCCATGCCGGGTGTGCCCTCGGCGCTGGATTTGGAATTGCCCATCAGCCGGCAGGCGATGGCGCAGGGGGAGCTGGTGGCGGTGTCTGAGCCTGTCGCCCGGGATGATGGTGTTGCCGTGGCCCGGGCGGTCCTCGCGGTGCCCATCAAACTGCGCGGACAGGTGATCGGCGTGTTGGATCTGCATGAGGTTGAGGAGGCGCGCCGCTGGACACCACAAGAGATGGCTCTGGTGCAGTCGGTGGTGGATCAGATGGCCCAGGCGTTGGAGGCGGCGCGCCTCTTTGAGCAGACACAGGTTCGCGCCCAGCGTGAGGCCCTCACCCGCCGCATTACCGATCACATTCGTAATGCGCTCGACGTGGATACCATGCTCAAGACAACCGTTCAAGAGTTGGGTCGGGCGCTTGGGGCTTCGCGGGTTTACGTGCGGCTGGGCGAGGAATCGGCGCCAGAGGACGCCTCGATCCTGGCGGTGGCTACTCCGCCTGCGAAGAGAGTTGTGAGGCAAGTGACATGAGCGATGATAACAAGAGCAGAGAACAGCTTGTTCGAGAGCTAGAGGCGCGCATACAGCAGACAGAACTGTTGCTCCAGGTGAGCGAGATGACGGCCTCCACGCTGGAAGGCCACGAGATCATGCGGCGCATCGTGCGGGTGGTGGCCCAGGCGCTGGACGCCGACATGACGGGCGCCTACATCCCCGATGAGAGCGGTAACTACTTGCAGGTGGCCGCCGGTTATCATGTGCCGCCGGAACGGCTCGAAGCCTACAGGGCGTACCGTATCCCATTGCAGGGCCATGCCATCGTCGAGCATGCCTGGCAGCAGCGGTGCACGGTTTGGTCTGGCGATGTGTCACACGACGCGCGTTTCGACGCCAAGACCCTGGAGCTCTTTCCGGCACGATCCATTCTGGTGACACCCATGATCGTCCAGGAGAAACCGGTCGGTATTCTGTTCGCCGTGTGGTGGGAGGAAAGCCCCACCATCTCGGAAGCCGACGAGCGGCTGGTGGAGGGCATCGTGCGACAGGCAGCCATGGCCTTGGAGAACGCTCGCCTGTTCCAGGAGGCCAGCAGTCGCGCCGAGCGGTTGGCGGTGGTCAACCGCATCGCACGCGATGTGGGCGTAACCGCCGATCTCGATGGACTCATGGAGGCGGTGTATCACGAGGTTGCTGCCATTTTTGCGCCAGACTCTTTTTTCATCGCTTTTTACCGGGTCGATTCGCATGAACTGGACTTTCGTTTCGTGGTAGACGGGGGCGAACGGACGTTTCCGGGCCGACTGCCGTTGGGTGGTCTGTCTGAATCTGTCATCGAACAAAAAAAGCCGCTGGTGATTCGCGATCTGCAAAAAGAGCAGTCTTTTTTGCCACAGGCCAGGCTGGTGGGGGGGGGTGATCTGGCTGCCTCCTGGATGGCAGCGCCCATGCTGGTCGGCGAGCAGGTGATCGGGATCATCAATGTACAATCCAACACGCCAGACGCCTGGGATCGGGAAGACGAGCAGTTGTTCTTTACCATCGTGGATCAGGTGGCGATGGCAGTGCACAATGCCTGGTTGCTCGACGAGACGCGCCTCCAGGCTCGTGAGATGGGCATCTTGAACGAGTTGAGCCAGGCTCTGGCCGCTCAGCTCAGCGTGGAGCAGGTGCTAGACCAGGCCTATCGTGGGGTTTCACGTCTGCTGGATGCCACCAACTTTTACATCACCCTCTACGACGCGGCCACAGACGAGATCAGTTTTCCGCTCCGAGTGGTCGACGGCCTGGTGGAAAAGCCCAACACGGTGCGTCCCAAGGGGCGCGGCGGTCTCACCGAATACCTGATCGATAGCCGGCAGCCGTTGCTCATCCCGGAAAACGTCCTGGAGCGAATTCAGGAACTGGGCATTGTCCAGGTGCAGTTGGCTTCCGGGCGCACATCTGCTTGCTGGCTCGGCGTGCCGCTGATGGCCGGCGATGAGGTGTTGGGTACGATGGTGGTGCTGAGTTACACCACACCACGGGCCTACGATGCCCACCATCGCGACCTGTTGCTTCACATCGCCAACCAGACGGCAGTGGCCGTTCAGGGCGCCCGGCTTTTCGAGCAGACCCAGGCTGCCCTGGGGCAGATGGAAGCGCTCTACGCCGGCAGCTATCGGGTGGTCCGGGCGACGACTTTTGGCGATGTTTTGTTGGGTTTGGCCCATTCGACCGTCCTTCAACAGATGGATCGGCTGATGCTGGCGCTGTACGATCAGCCGTGGCCGGCGGCGGGTGGCGTGCAGCCCGATGGCCTGACGGTGATGGCTGTCTGGTCGGCCGGCAACGCAGAGCCAGACGAACCGGTGGGCAGCTATCGTTCTCTGGAGACCTACCCGGTGGCGCAATTGCTGGCCCTGCATGAGCCGGCCATCGTGCAACAGGTGGTTTCTGACGAGCGCCTCAGCACGAGCGCACGTCAGAAACTGGCCGAGGCATCTGTGGGCGGCCTGGTGACCTGGCCTCTCGTCATCGGCGGCCAATCGATCGGTTGTATCGTGGGTTGGTCGACGGCGGCACTGGCCTGGAAGGAGGCTGAGGTGCGCCGCGTTTACAGTCTGGTCGATCAGGCGGCCACCGTGGTGCAGAGCCTGAGCCTGCTGGAGCAAACCCAGATCGCCTTGAAGCAGGTGCAGGCTGTTCATCAGCGTTACATCCGCGAGTCGTGGCAGAGTTACGCAGCCGCCCGCCAGCCGGCATACCTCTACGAAGGCGGCCGGGTCTCTCAAACCGGCCAGCTCGAACTGCCGCGGGCCGAGGCCGCGATTGGCGGGGTTATCGCTTCTTCCATCAGCCTTCAAGATCAGTCCATTGGCCTGCTGGTGGCGGAATCGCAGGATGGACGTATCTGGAGCGATCAAGAGATCGCGCTGGTGGAATCGGTGGCCAACCAACTGGCCCTGGCCATCGAGAACGCACGGCTGTTCGAACAGACGCAGCAGCGAGCCGGTCGGGAGCGAGTTATTCGTCAGATCACAGACAAGATCCGTGGTCAGGTCGATCTGGACGCCATTTTACAGACGACCGTCACCGAGTTGGGCAAGGTGCTGGGCGCGTCTCGGGCAGCCATCTGCCTGGGCACCGAGGCAGAGCTGACCATGCCTCGCCCTGAGCGACAGACTGGTGAGTGGCAAGAGCGGGCCTGAATCTGGAGTGTGGATTATGGTGGAAAAGTCGAGTTCCCTGGAGCAAGCTGCACAGGGCTGGATACAGCGTCGTGATCAATTTCTGGACTTTGCCCGCTGGTTTCAGCGGGCGGCCCTGCTGGCAGCCTTTCTTATCGCCCTGGTAGCCCTCGCGAGCGGCAATCCTCAGTTTCGGATCATGGTATTGCCGCCGCTGCTTTTCTTTTTGGTGGCCGTGGTGGCGCAGCGGCTGGCCAGGGCGGGCCGTCTGAGCCTGGGGGTGTATTTCCTGACCGGGGCGCTGTATCTGGCTGTGCCGGGTTTTGTGCTGGTCATGGCCGCGGCTTTGCCCATTCTGTTTCTGGTTGCGGTGATGCCGCTGTTGCTGGTGGGCCTGTTTGTCTCGCCGCGACAGGTATGGCGCGCGGCAGTGGTCACGGCTGTGACATCGCTGCTGGCGGCGGCGTTGGACAGCCGGCCGATCCTGGCTCGACTCGACATCTCGGCGGTGGCGGTGCTGGTTGCACCTGTCGTGGCGCTGGTGGTGGGGTATCTGATTCACCAGTTTGGCCGCTCGTTGGGGCTGGCGCTGGAGGAGGCGCAAAACTATGCGCAAGACCTGAAAGAGTCGCAGGCGGCACTACAAATGGCCGTCGATGCTCTTGGTCAGCGGAATGTGCAGCTACAAACGGCGGCTCAGGTGGCCGAGGCGGCGGGAAGTATCCTAGACCCAGAGGCGCTCGAACAGCAGGTGGTGGAGTTGATCCGGCAGGGTTTCGATTTTTATTACGTTGGACTGTTTCTGGTGGATGAGGCCGGCGAGTGGGCGGTGTTGCGCGCCGGCACCGGCGAAGCCGGGCAGGTGATGCTGGAGCGCGGCCACCGGCTGGCCATCGGCGGCGAATCGATGATCGGTGCGTGCCTGGCCGAGGGGCGGGCACGGATTGCTCTGGATGTGGGTGAAGAGGCGGTGCGTTTCGACAACCCTCTGCTGCCGCAGACGCGCTCCGAGATGGCGCTGCCGCTCAGGGCGCGCGGTGAGGTCATCGGCGGCCTGACCATCCAGAGCCAGCGTGAGGCAGCCTTTAGCGACCAGGACATCTCGATCTTGCAGACGATGGCTGCCCAGGTGGCCAATGCCCTCCAGAACGCCCGGCTGTACCAGTCGGCTCAATCGGCCCAACGAGATCAGCGGCGGCGGTCTGAAGAACTCGCCGCCTTACACCAACTGTCGCTCGAGCTGGCTCAGGAGCAGCGTGACCTGGACACGGTGCTGGTGACGATCACGCAGCGCATCATGGGCCTGCTCGACGCCGATGGCGGCGGTATCTGGCTGTGGCGCGAGGCGGAGCAGGAGCTGGAGTTGGTTTTCACCTTTCAAGTGGGCGCCGTCGACTTTACCGGTCGTCGGCTCAAGCCTGGCGAGGGGCTGACCGGGCAGGCTTTTGCCCAGGCTGAGCTTCAGGTGGTGGATGACTATTTGGCATGGGTTGGGCACGCAGTCAGTTTTGAGGATGCGCCCTTTTGGGCGGCTCTGGCAGCGCCGATGATCTGGCAGAATCGGGTGGTGGGAGTGCTGGTCGCCACCCGAAGCCAGGTGGGATATGCCTTCTCTGAAGGGGAAAAAAATCTGGCGCAGTTGTTGGCGGTTCAGGCGGCGATTTTTATGCAAAACGCCCGCCTGTTCGAGCAGACTCTGCGCCGCAGTGTGCAGCTTCAGGCCGCTGCCGAGGTCTCCCGGGCGGCCAGCTCGATTCTCGCGGTGGATGAACTGTTGGCGGTCTCGGTAGAGCTCATTCGTGAGCGTTTTGATCTGTATTATGTGGGTTTGTTCCTGTTGGAAGAGATCGAAGGGTTTGCCGTGTTGCGGGCAGGCAGCGGCGAAGCGGGTCGACAGATGCTGCTTCGAGGCCACCGGCTGGCTGTGGGGGGGCAATCGATGGTCGGCGAGTGTGTGGCCCGCGCCGAGGCGCGCATCCGGCAGGGGTCGCAAACGGATGTGGCGCGTTTCGACAACCCGCTGCTGCCCCACACCCGTTCCGAGCTGGCGTTGCCACTGGTGGCCCGTGGCCGGGTCATCGGCGCTATGAGCATCCAGAGTGTGCAGGAATTGGCCTTCTCTGAGGCCGACGTTTCGGTGTTGCAGACCCTGGCGGATCAACTGGCCAATGCCATCGAGAACGCCCGTCTGTTCGGTGAGATCGAGCGGCGCAGCCGAGAGCTGGCCGCCCTCAACGCCGTTTCTGGCGCGTTGAACCGGTCGCTTTCCACGACCGAGATCATGACTGCCGCGTTGGAGCAGGTGCTGCAGGTGGCTGGCATGGATGCCGGTCTGGTCAGCCTGTACGACCCGACCACCGACCGGCTGCTGCTGTCTGCTCAGAAGGATCTGCCGCAGCCGTTGCACCAGCGGTTGACCGAGCAAGGCCTGAACGGCACGTTGTGCGAGCTGGTGTTCAGGGATGCCGTCGACCTGGGCATTGGTGATATGCAAGACGGCGCGCCGGTAGACGTATCGGGTCTGCTGGCGCTGGGGCTGCGCTCTTATTTGGGCACGCCGCTGGCCATCCAGGAAGAGGTTTTTGGCACACTGTGCATCTTTGGCCGGCTCCCCCGCCAGGTGATCCCTGCCGACTTTGAGCTGATGCGGGCCATCGGTGCGCAAATGGGACTGGCCATCAACAACGCCCAACTCTTTGAGGAGGCCCAGGCGCGTTTACAAGAGATCACCCGCCTGCACCGGCAGTATTTACAGGAGCACTGGCAAGAGTTTCTGAGCCAGGAGGAAACCGGTGGTCAGATCGGTTATCTCTACGATCAGCAGGGGGTGCAGCCAGGCCGTGATCTCTGGCGGCCCGAGATCGAGATGGCTGTGGCGCGAGGACGGACACTGGCCCTTTCTGCCGAGGACGGCGTCTGGGATGAGAATGGTGATGAGGCCGGTTCGGCGCTGGTGGTGCCCCTGCAACTGCGCGGCCAGATCATCGGTGTGATGGATTTCCTCGATGCGCAGCAGGATCGGCCCTGGACAGAAGATGACATTGCGCTGGTAGAATCGGTGGCCGAGCAGGTGGCCCTGGCGGTGGAGAACGCTCGCGCTTACCGCGAGGTTCAAAAGACGGCCGTACAACTGCAAGAAATGGATCGGCTGAAATCGCAGTTTCTGGCCAACATGTCCCACGAGCTGCGCACACCGCTCAACTCGATCATCGGTTTCTCACGCGTCATGCTCAAGGGCATCGACGGCCCGCTGACCGATCTACAAAGGACAGACTTGAGTTCTATCTACAACAACGGCCAGCATCTGTTGGGGCTGATCAACGACATTTTGGACCTGTCGCGCATCGAGGCCGGCAAGATGGAGCTGATCTTTGAGCCGATAGAGCTGCCACCGGTCATCGATGGGGTCCTGTCCACGGCGATCGGTCTGGTGAAGGGCCGGCCGGTGGAGCTGGTCAAAGAGCTGGCCGACGATCTACCCATCGTCCGCGCCGACAGCACCCGCATCCGGCAGGTGATTCTGAACCTTGTGTCCAACGCCGCCAAGTTTACCGAACAAGGGCGCATCACCGTGCGCGCCTGGCGCGAGGCTGAAGACGTGGCCATCAGCATCAGTGATACCGGCATCGGCATCCCGGCAGATCAGCAGGAAAAGATATTCCGCGAGTTCGAGCAGGTGGATGGCTCGGCCACGCGCCGGGTGGGCGGCACCGGTTTGGGTCTGCCCATCAGCCGTCATTTTGTGGAATTGCACGGCGGGCGTATCTGGGTAGAGAGCGCAGAGGGACAGGGTTCGACCTTTACGTTTACTCTGCCGATCTATGGCCCGGATCGTGTGCAAGATCCGGAACTGGCGGCGCTGCAGATCGATCCTGACAGGCGGCTGGTATTGGCCATCGAGGACAACGCCCAGATGGTGGATTTTTACCGCCGCTACTTGCAGGCTCACGGCTATCAGGTGGTGGGTCTGGCCGACGCCGAACGCGCTCAGCAGTGGGTGCGCGAGCTTGGACCTTTTGCCGTACTGCTCGACGTTCTGTTGCCGGCGGGCGATGGTTGGGACGTGCTGGCAAAACTCAAAACCTCACGTGAAACGGCTCAGGTGCCGGTGATCGTGTGTAGCATCGTGGACGAAGAGGCGCGCGCCCTCAGTCTGGGGGCAGCGGCTTATCTGCACAAACCGGTGCTGAAAGAAGATCTGTTACACGCCCTGGCCGTGGCGGTCAGGCTACAAGGACAATAGCTCAGGGCATTCCTAACCCGGCCAAGCCGGAACTGTTCGGCTGAGCTCACGCCGAAGCCAAAAAGATAACCACCAAGACACCAAGGCGCCAAGAAAAAACGGCTTTGTGTCTTGGTGCCTTGGTGGTGTATTTTCTTGTCAAACGTGCAAGGATTTCATCAAGGTACTAAAGTCGGTCAAGAACCCTTTTTCTCACCGTCGAGTGCGCAGAGACTTGTCCTGATCGAAGCCGAAGGAACGCTGAGAAAAGCAAAAAAAACAGCCAAAACTTCTCTCGGCGGCTCTGCGGTGAATTCTGCCACTTGAAAGCCCTGGCAATAGCTGACTTGTCCGGGTTACAGACTTGAGCAGGGAGAGTCCATGATAGACATTACCATACACTGCCCGCGCTGCGATTGGCGTGAGCCCTACCAGACGCCCCGCGCCACCTGTCCTGTTTGTGGTCATGACTGGCTGGAAGCGCGCTACGATTATGCTGCCGTCCGCAGAATATGGGACGCTGAGCTGGCCGGTCGGCCCTTTTCCCTGTGGCGCTACCGTGAGCTGCTGCCGCTGCGCAGCGACGCCAATCTCGTCACCATGGGCGAGGGCGGCACGCCGCTCTACCGCGCCCGAAACCTCGCCCTGATGCTCAACCGTCCTCACATCTATGTCAAAGACGAGCGGCAAGGCCCCACCGGCTCTTTCAAAGACCGCCAGGCGGCGCTGGCCATTTCGGTCATGAAGGAGCACGGCATCACCGAGTCGGTGGTGGCTTCTACCGGCAACGTGGCCATTTCCTACTCGGCCTATTCCACCCATGCCGGCATCAAACTGTGGACCTTTCTCACCAGCGCCGTGCCGCCGGAAAAGATGCGCGAGGTGGCTCTCTATGGCAGCGAGGTCATCAAGGTCACTGGCACGTACGATCAGACCAAAAACCTGGCCCTCGATTTTGCCCGGCGCAAGGGGCTGCACTACGATCGTGGCCTCAAGAGCATCGCCGCTATCGAAAGCATGAAAACACTGGGCTTTGAGGTGGCCGAGCAACTGGCCCAAATCCTCGGTCCTGGCGCACAAGCTCCCTGGCGCGCGCCAGACTGGTATTTTCAGGCGGTGAGCGGCGGCATGGGGCCGGTGGGCGTGTGGAAGGCCTTTGAAGAGTTGTATACCATGGGCCTCATCGACCGCTTGCCCCGGCTGGCGCTCGTTCAGGTGGAAGGCTGCGCCCCGATGGCCCGTTCGTTCCAGGCCGGGCTGGAGGTGGCCGAACCGGTGGAACACCCGAACACACGCATCATCACCATCGCCACCGGTTATCCCGGCGCGGCTTATCCTTTCTTGCGCCGCGTGATGCTGGAGCACGGTGGGGTTTTCGAGATGGTCAGCGATCAGGAGGCCTTTCGGGCCATGCACGTCATGGCCAAGATGGATGGTATCTCGATGGAACCGGCCTCGGCCACGGCTTTTGCCGGGCTGTTCAAACTCGTCTCACAGCAGGTGATCCGGCCCGACGATGTGGTGGTGGTCAACTGCTCCGGCCATACCTTTCCGGTGGAGAAATTCCTGCTGGGCGACGATTGGGCGCAGAGCATCGATGCCACGCCGGAAGAGCAGATGGCACAGGCGCCGCAGGAGGAGGGCCTGCTGGCCTCGCTGGAGAGGCTGGATCGGCGGGTGCGGCGGGTGGCCATCATCGAGGATAACCCCGATGCCGCCCGGTTGCTGCGGCGCGTCCTGCAGGCTCACGGCGAATATCAGATCCACGAGGCCTACGATGGCCGGGCCGGGCTGGAGATGGTGCGCCAGGAACCGCCCGATCTCATCCTGTTGGACATGATGATGCCCGAGCTGGATGGCCTGGGTGTGCTCGACGGCCTCAAACAGGACGAGCGTCTAAAAGACGTGCCCGTCATCGTGGTCACGGCCAAAGACCTCACGCCCTCGGAAAAGCAACGTCTGCAAGGGCGGGTTAAAGGGCTGTTGCAAAAAGGGTCTTTTCTGAGCACCGATCTGCTGGACGATGTGATGCAGGCCATTGAATGATCGCCCGTCGTATTGCATCGGGTGAGGGGAACGGTTTGGGTGAAGACAAAAACGTCCGGGTTGTCAGAAAGACAGGCCCACAGAACAAAACGTGCCGGTGGTGTGGGCATCACCCTGCTGGCGACGTTTTGTTTTGGCTGGGCGCCCATTTTCGGCAAGCTGGCCTACCGCGCTCACGTGCCGCCGCTGACGTTGGCCGCCACGCGGACGGTCATCGCTGCCGGGGCGCTTTGGGCCTTTTATCTGATTTTTTGGCGACGACTCGTTCGCATCGGCTGGCGCGATCTGGTCGGCGCGGCCAGCATGGGGGTGGTCAATGGTGTGGGCTCGCTCTTTTACTACACTGGCCTGGAGCGGGTGGACGCTTCACTGGCGCAGTTGCTCTATGCCCTCTATCCGATCTGGGTGTTTGTGTTTCTCAGTGCGGCGGGGCATCGTGTATCGCGGCTGGCCGTGTTACGGCTGGGGCTGACGTTGTTAGGCGTTTATCTGTTGACCCACGCTGCCGGTGTGGGCATCGATTGGTTGGGTGTGATGCTCATGATCGCCGCTGGCGCGGCCTATGGCTGGCATCTGGTGCTGGGGCAGTGGACACTGGCCGATGTCGACTCGCGCACGGTGACGCTCTACGCGCTGACGGCCATGGCCCTGACGGTGGCGACTGCCCGGCTGGTCGGTGGCCAGCCCTGGGAGGCCATCTCTGCGCAGGGCTGGTCGGCCATCCTGTTGCTGGCCCTGATCCCCACCGCCCTGGCGCGGCTGATGGTTTTCACCGGTCTGAGCCTGTTGGGCGGCGTACAGGCGTCGTTGTTGGGTGTGGCCGAACTGTTGGTTTCGCTGCTGATGGCTTTTATCATTTTGGGCGAGCGACTCGTATGGTTACAGTGGTTGGGCGGGGCGATGATGGTGTTGAGTGTGGTGCTCATCGGGCAAGAATCGACACAAGAGGTGAGCTGGGATGAGTTACTGCGTCAGGGTCGCTGGCGCGAATTGGAACGGTGAACCCCCAAAACCCGGCCAAGCCGGAACCCATCAGGGAAATCTCACCACCAGGACCCCAGGTTTATAAATCGAAACAAAAGAGCTTTGCCTTTGCGCCTTTGTGGTAAATTTCTTGCCCAGCGTGCAAGAATTTCACCGGTAAGACACTAAAACCCGACAGGTCTTCAAGACCTGTCGGGTTTTGTTGTTGACTGCCGATTGACCAGCGCCACACCGCCCAGGATCATCCCGCCGCCTATCGCTGTTGCCCAGGTGATCGATTCGTTCAACAAGAGCATCCCCAGGCCGGTGGCCGCCAGCGGTTGCAGGTATTGCAGCACACTCACTCGCGACATTTCTTGATGTTGCAGGGCGGCATACCACAATACGTAGGCCAGAGCTGAACAGGCCCAGCCCAAAAACAACGCCGCAGCCCAGCCACGCCAGCTCATCGCTGCCACCGAGATCACAAAGCCCGGCGCGCCGAGCGCCGCGATGACCGCCAGTATGGGCAGGCTCAGGTTCAGAGCCAGGGTCACGATCAGCAGCGGCGGTCGCCGGCGCAACAACTCTTTGCCCAGAGTGGAATAGAGCGCCCAACCCACCGCAGAAACGACGACCAGCAGATCGCCGCTCAGAGTCTGGCTGTCCAGATTGAGCGTTGCCAGGTTGCCGCGGCTGATGACCAGCGTCGAACCGACGATGGCCACGGCAAAACCCAACACCTTGGGGTGGGTCACGGCCTCACCAAAAAGGACTGCCGACAGGCCAAACATGAACAGTGGCGCCAGCGTGATGAGCAACGCGCCGTTGATGGCCGTCGTCCGCTGCAGGCCGGCCACCTGTGCCAGTTGGTGCGGAAAGACGCTGATCAGCACCAGCAGCCCAATCCACGTCCAGTCGCGGCCAGTCAGGTCCGAGATTTCGGCCCGGCGGTCCCGGCGCAGCAGCAGCACATCCAGAGCCAATGCGGCCAGTCCGACCCGCAGCAACACCAGGTGCACCGGCGCCAACTCGATCAGGGCCACCTTGACGGCCACAAAAGAGGCCCCCCACAACAACACCGCAACCAGCGCGCCCCAGTTCATGGGTAGCCTTTCTCTGAAACACAAAACCTCCGAGGTCTGTGTTACCGTCTTATAACTCGACTTTTGCAGTGACATAACCTGACCCTGCAACACGTTAACAACGAGATACTCGAGGCAAGGGCTTTACTCGAATTGCCAATAGTGGTAACATGAGTCTAAAACTGGATAGGAGGCAGAGC
>JBMOMT010000075.1:0-4679 GCA_049324835.1 Chloroflexota bacterium
GAAAGCTCTACAACATCTGCTGAGCCGCTCGTTTAGCGGTAAAGCTCTGGCCGTGAAACGAGTGACAGAAAACCGGGGCAAGAACACGCCAGGAGTGGACGGAGAAATCTGGGACACTCGGGCAAAGGTTCACAACCGGGGTATTACTGTTGGGAAATCGCGTCTTGTTCCGCAAGGCGTTTGAGATGCTTGAGCCGTGTGAAGGGAGACTTTCACGCACGGTTCTTAGGGGGCTGGGGGGCAGCAATGCCCCCTGGCTACCCGACCGAGTGTGGTTTTGTGACGGGTTTCGTTTTTGGTGGGTTTCGGGTCAAGTTTGGTCTCACTGCGCAAGCCGCCCGCCGCTGAGCGCGGTGGCATTGGGCAGAATGGAGAATCTGTGAGTAAGGAAACCTCTTGTACCGGGCGTAGAGACCCAAGGTTTGTGACCATCCGTCGCGGCGGCACGCTTGACGGTCAGCAGCATCGTTTGCTTGTTGCCTGGGCCGCCGACTGTGCGGAGCATGTTCTCAATTACTTCGAGTCGCAGTATCCAGACGACAACCGACCGCGACGCGCGCTCGAACAAGCACATGCCTGGGCGCGCGGCGAGCTCTCTATGATGCAAGCACGCGAGGCAGCTTATGCGGCCCATGATGCCGCCCAAGCAGCCACCGGCGCTGCCCGCGAGGCTGCACGCGCGGCGGGTCATGCGGTAGCCACCGCACACATGGCGGATCACGAACTCGGGGCTGCCGCCTATGCAATCAGGGCCGTTCGTGCTGCCTCACCAGTCGATGGGCGCGATGAAGCTGGACGGCTTGAGTGCCAATGGCAGCGTGAACAGCTCCCGCGGGCGATCCGTGCCCTCGTGCTTGCGGATCAAGAACTTCGCAATCACAAGTTCTGGTCGCTTTTTCAATGCTGAACGAGAAAAGGCGTACCAGGCAACCGAGCAACGTCTGCCCAACAACGGCGTGCAGTGGACCGCTTCGCTCACTTTGGCGGCTGATGCCGGCGCCGTTGGGCGGCTTGGGGGAGCTGTCAAAAGAGGAGATCAAAATGAGCTACGGCAAGTTGTTACAGTCAATTGTTGGGCTGACATTGGTCGTATCGTTTGTAGTTGGATGCGGTGCTCCTACAGCTACGCCAGAACCAACATCCACATCTACACTCGCGCCGCCAAAACAAACGCCCACCCCAATTCCGCCAACGGCTACCTCTACGCCCACACTCGTGCCGCCAACACCAACGCCCACCCCGCTCCCCACGGCGACGCTCACATTGGCGCCTACACGCACCCCCATCCCCACCGGTACGCCCACCCCCACCCCCACACGCACCCTTGTCCCAACTGATACGCCCTCCCCAACGCCGACGCCTGCGCCTATACCCGCACTCTCGGGCCGCGTGATGGATGTTCTCACCGGCCAGGGCATCGCGGGCGCCAGGGTCGAGCTGTTGCCCGGTGACGAGGCGACCACCACGGACGCCGATGGCCGCTACGCCCTGTTCGACCTGCCGGCGGGCGAGTATCGGGTGCGGGCCTCCGCTCCAGGTTATGCGCGCGAATACTGGGACAACGTCGCGCCGTCCGAGCAGGCCGCCTGGGTCAACGTGTCACCGGATGCGCCCGTCACCGGCGTCGATTTTGCTCTCAGCGAGGGCGGCTCGATTTCCGGGCGCATCACCCAGGACGATGGCGTGACGCCCATCGCCGCAGCCTGGGTGTTCGTCCGGCCCAGCCAATACAGATTCGACGACGGTTTTTGGGCCGCCACAGACGCCGAGGGCGTCTACCAGGTCGAAGGGTTGCCCCTGGGGAACTATAGGGTCACGGTCGAGGCCCCCGGCTACGCCCGGCTGCGCTACTATAATGGCGCTCAAGGGGTCTATGATTGGACCAACGCCGTCGATGTGACGGTGCTCCCGCCCGCCACTGTCCCTGACGTCGACATCAGCCTGCAATTGGGCGCCTCTATATCCGGGCGTGTCTACCGAAGCGACGGCGTGACGCCCCTGGCGTATGCACACGTGAACGCCGAGGAGCAAACTTTTCCTCTGGAGGGTTTCGACACCAATGCGAACAGCGCTGGCGATTACACCCTGGAGGGGTTGCCGTCGGGGAGCTATACGCTGGCCGCCGGGGCGCGGGGCTTTGCTAACCTCTGGTACGATTCCCAACTCACTTCATGCAACGTGGATCGTTTGACCCTCGAGGAGGGCCAGGTACTCAGCGGCGTTGATTTCGCCCTGGAACTGGCCGCGCCCCTGCGCGGGCACGTCTATGCCGAGAGCGGCGAAGCGCTTCCCGCTCTTGCCGTGGTCGCCGCTTTTGAGGCATGTCTTGGAACGGCTAACATAGCGGGTACCGATTCTAACGGCGCTTATGAGTTGTGGTTGGGCGCAGGCGACTATTACATCTGGTCCGGGCGGGACGACTCCCCTACGTACGTGGTCGAGTGGTACGATGGCGTTTACAGCGTTCAAGACGCCGACCTGGTTCACCTGACAGCGCCCGATGGAGTAGCGGGGATAGATTTTTATCTGTCCAGGGGCGGCAGCATTTCCGGCCATGTCTACGAGGCGGACGGTGTGACGCCGGTTTCCGGCGCCCGGGTGTATGCTTTTTCCGTCGCTGGCCGTTACCCTGGCAATGGCTCGAACACGGGGACTGACGGCAGCTATACGATCCTCGGTCTCCCGTCGGGCCGTTATCACGTTCAGGCGGCGGTGTCGGGCCACGTGGCCGTGTATTACGCCGACGCCCTTGAAACGGCCTCGGCGGTGGAGGTGGTCGTCGACGCGCCCGGCGACACCCCCGGCATTGATTTTTCGTTGAGCCGCAATTAGAGCTCTCTGAGGTTTTGGAAACCGCTCGGCTGAGCGCCCTCGGCCTGAGCGTTCGACTGAGGGCTTCCGCTGAGCGTCAGCCGAAGCGCTCACGCCCGAAGGCTCGGTCGAGCCGTCGAGAGGTTCAGGCAGGCCGGATGGGCGGAGGGTGTCGCACTGATCGAGGCTCCAATCGATGCCGGTTTTCGTTTTTGTCGCGTTTCGGGTCACGTTTGGTCTCACTGCGAAGGCCGCCTGCCTTCACAGACAGGCCTGCCTTCGCAGACAGGCCTGCCTTCGCAGACAGGCCTGCCTTCGCAGACAGGCGTGCGGCTGAGGCGCGGCACGTTGGGCGGTCCTATTTCAGAGTATAGCCGGTTTCTCAACCTCCATTCAATGGTTCAGGTTCAATTACACCCAGATGATGTAGCGATATGCAGGTGATGTAGCGATATGAAGGGGCCATTAACAGATCGATTGACAAGATGTGAATGTTGCCCGCGCAGATGCCGGGTGAACCGGCTTGAGGGCCAGGTTGGGTTTTGCAGGACCCCTGCCAGTATTCAGGTTTCTCATGCCGGTCTACATTTTGGAGAAGAACCCCCCATCTCAGGGACAAAAGGTTCAGGGGCCATTTTTTTCGCCGGATGTAATCTGCGCTGTGTGTTTTGCCAGAATTACCAGATCAGCCAGGAGTTTCAGCAGGGCCACACTCGAACTCTGACCACAGATGAGCTTGCATCTGAAATGCTGCGCCTGCAGGATGAAGGCGCCCACAATATCAACTTTGTATCGCCTTCTCACATGATTTATCAGATGGCCGATGCTATCAGCGTGGCAAAGGGAAAGGGACTTGTTGTGCCTGTTGTGTACAACTCTAACGGATATGATTCAGTGGATGCGCTGCGGCAGTTGCGGGGTCTGGTGGACATCTACCTTCCGGACCTCAAATACCTGGAAAACGAACTGGGAAAGCGGTTTTCTGGGGTGGACGATTATGCGGACATCGTGCCCGAGGTTCTCAGAGAGATGTTGGATCAGGTCGGCCACCTGGAAATGGATGATGAAGGCATTGCAGTGCGGGGATTGCTGGTGCGGCATCTGGTATTGCCCGACTACTTGGATAACAGCCAAAGATGCCTGCACTTTGTGGCAGATTTTTGTCCGGATACCTTTGTCAGTATCATGGCCCAATATTCTCCTCAATATAAGGCCTGTGATTATCCCGGGCTAAATCGGACGCTGACAGAAGACGAATATGATGAGGTCACGGATTATGCCCTTGACCTTGGTCTTGAGAATGCCTTCATTCAGGAACTTGAAAGTCAGGAGCACTATCTGCCTGATTTTGCACAGGAAAGCCCTTTCAACTCTGCTTTATCCAGTTCTGGCTCTTCTGTGCCTGAACTGATGGGTAGTGAATGATGAGGCCGCCCAACAACTCGTTGGCGCCTGCCTGCCGCGCTCGCGGCGCAGGCAGGCGTGTGGCTGAACCCGGTGGCGTTAGGCGGCACACAGCTATCCCGATTTAGTCATGGAGAAAGAGAGTTTTCACAAATGTCCAAAATCCTCTACGTGGTACTCTTTGTTTCTCTGATGGTCTTGGCAACCGCATGCGCTGGCGCAACAGCCACACCGACTGTTGGCGTAACTGCCACCCCGGTCTCGCCGACGCCGCCGGCGGCAACCACCACGCCGATGCCGCCAACTGACACGCCGTCTGGGCCCACGGCCACTCAAACGCCTGCTTCCACACCCACCCCTCCCGATGGCCGCAGCGGCGGCCTGATCGCCTTTTACTCCGATCGCGACGGCAATCCCGAAATCTATATCATGAATCCCGATGGTAGTGACCAGCGCCGCTTGAA
>JBMOMT010000075.1:4689-35515 GCA_049324835.1 Chloroflexota bacterium
TTTAGCCCGTCTGAGGATAGTTCACCGGACTGGTCGCCGGATGGTAGCCAAATCGCCTTCATCTCGGATCGAGATGACCCCCAGTCTGGAAACTGCTTCCCCAATTGTGCTTACCAAATCTATGTCATCAACGCCGATGGCAGCGGAGAGCACAGACTGGTGGAGACCGAATTTAGCACCCTTCACCCAGACTGGCACCCCGATGGCACAAAGTTGAGCTTTGACACGGAATTGAACCTCAAAGGAGACATCTATGTCGTCGATGCAGATGGCAGCGGCCTGCAGCGGCTGATCCAGGATGGGTTCTGGGCGGATTGGTCGCCGGATGGCGCGCAGATCGTCTTTGCCTCCAAGCGGGATGGAAACGTCGAGATCTATGTGGCAGACGCCGATGGGAGCAACCAGCGGCGACTGACCGAAAACACGAGCCTGGAATTTTTCCCAGCCTGGTCGCCGGATGGACGCAGAATCGCTTTTGCGAGGTTGGAGACAAAGCAGATCTATGTCATCAACGCAGAGGGCAGTGACGAGCAACAACTGACCCATCAGCGTAACACAGAGAATCCGTCATGGTCTCCGGACGGTACTCAGATTGTTTTTCAGTCGAACAGTGAGGGCAGCTTTGAGATCTATGCCATCGCTGTCGAGGATGCCCTTCAGGAGAGTGGGCGTTCGAGTCCCCGCCGGTTGACGGAGAACCGTGCGGCGGATCTCTGGCCCTGCTGGGGGCCGGCAGCCATCCATGATTCTCTTTGACGAGTGCACAAACCTTTCCTTCTGTCCCTACGTACCAGATCGGGCTGGCTGACCTGGATGGCGATGGTGATCTCGACGCTGTTTTTTCCAATGGGCAGGCCAACGATTCCCAGGTGTGGCTGAATGATGGGAGCGGATTCTTTGCCGATAGTGGGCAAACGCTGGGA
Source organism: Chloroflexota bacterium (assembly GCA_049324835.1). Classification (GTDB taxonomy): domain Bacteria; phylum Chloroflexota; class Anaerolineae; order CAYNKW01; family CAYNKW01; genus JBMOMT01. The sequence continues at coordinate 5,613 of JBMOMT010000075.1, forward strand.
AAATACGGGCGCGGCGTCACCCCCGGCAGGGGCGTGTTTGTCGGCCCGCTCCCGCCGGTGGGGGTCGGCGCAGCGCATGAAAGGTCTCCGCAGGGCGCTCCCACATCCCCGCACCTGACTGTGTTTACGGGGCAGGTCCCGGAGTAATCCCCCCCGTCACACTCCATCGCATTGCCGCTATTGTCACAGCAGGTTTTGTAGGGCACCGTGCCCACCGCACAGCCCGACTCTGTGCACCAGCCCGGATGCAATGTCTCCCCTCCCAGGCACGAGTCCGTCGCCCCGCACTGCTCGTAGCTATATGTCACCTCGCACGTATGAGAAAAGCTACCAGAAGCCTCCACAATACACTGACCATCATAATTCCAGCACCAGATGTCCTGGCAGGGCATGCCGGCCGGACAGCCCCCGCCGCTGTTACAGCAACTGGCCTGAAAACTCCCGCACTCCCCCTGGTCGCAGCTGTCGCCAACACAGATGCAGAGAAACTCACACTCCGGCTCGCCCATCTGCGTGCAGTGACAGCCCGCCTGGCGGCTATCGTAACAACCGCCGGTGGCCCCAACGCTCCCGCCCGCCATCAGAAACAAAAGGCCCAAAACCGGAAAAACTCTTTTTAGCCCCCTCACCTCAAATCCTGGGGCAAAACTTTAACCTTCTTCCCCTCCCCGTCCGTCCAGTAAACCACCAGGTTATAGTTGCCAAAATACCCAAGCCTTTCCCCCGTCACCCGGCCCAGAACCTGGCCTTTTTCGACATTCTCCGCCCTCTGTTTCACCTCGCCTTTGAGAAGATAAACCGCGCCCCCGCCCTCAAAAGCCTCCGAAAAAAACTCTTCCGCCTCCTCTTTCGTCTGCCCTACGCTCATCGTCCCGGCCCTCACGCTCACGCTGTCCACCAGCGCCCGGTATTCTTCCCCCGAAGGCGCCAAAAACCCCAGACCAAAATACTCCCCGCCCAGGCTCACCGCCTCCGCGCTCCGGCAGCGCCGGCCCTTCACCGGACAGTCGTATTTTCCCCAAGGTCTGGCTAAATACCCCATTTCCACCGCCCCATACCACAAGCCTCCCGCTGTCAAAACCAACATCAGAAAACCGGCCAATATTTTCCCCACACCCCAGCATACCTCACCATCAGAGTCTCTTCAACCGCCCCCCGCTTTCAACCCCGCCTCTGGAACACCGCCACCCCATCGATTTCCAAAAGTTTGGCACTGCTCCACCTCTCGTAGCCATGTTGTGGAGAAAAAGCAATGGTATAACCAGGATAACCAGCCTTCGCAATCAACTTGTCGACCACCAAATCAGTCGCAAGCCGCGCCCCGCGGGAAAGCACCAGATGGCTCCCTTCCCTCAGCTCAAGACCGCTCAAAACCCTGGTCCCCAGCCCGAAGTAGAGCACCATCTGGCTTTCCTGTGTCGAAACACCCCGCATGGAAATATAATAATGCCCACCATCTTTCTCATTGTGCTGAAAAACATACACATCACTCTGTCCTCTCACCGGATTCAGCGCCACCGCGTTCGAAGGAAGACTGACGACAAGCTCTCCACGGCCCGTAACTGTATATTTGACCTCACGGTCTCCTTCTCTAAAAGAGCCCAACTCCACCGGCAAAACCTGCGCGCCAGGGTAATTCCTGTCCAGGAATTCATCCGTCATGTCCAGCCCCCTCTGCCCCTCCTTCGTCCCCCACTCGTAGTACCTGCCCACCTCCACCCCGTTTTCCTCGTACACCACCTGCCCGTTTTCCACCCTTTTCACCGTCCCCGGCACTTCCGGCGCCCGCTCAAACAGGGCCTTCTCCGCGTCCACCGTCGGCGTGGGAGTCGGCGTTTTCGTCGGCTCGGGTGTTTTCGTCGGCGGCTTGGGTGTTGCCGTCGCCGTCGGCAGGGGAGTTGGCGTCTCGGTGGGTAAAGGTGTGGGTGTCGCAGTGGGCTGTGGCGTCGCCGTCGGCTGCAAGGTGGAGGTGGGCATCGGGGTAGCAGTTACGCCAACAGTCGGTGTGGCCGAGCCGGGTGGGGTTGTCGCTGGCGTCGCCGTCGTAGCTGCACACGCGGTCGCAAAGACCGTCAGAGAAACGATGAGTACCATGTAGAGGATTTTGGACATTTGCGGAAACTTCCTTTCTCCATGACTAAATCGGAATAGCTGTGCGCCGCCCCAAGGCCCGCACATCAGTCGCCTGTCTGCGAAGGCAGGCGGCATACGCGGGTTAGCCCGCCCCATGTTGTTACGAAACCTTTCATGTGATGAGAGCACTAGCCCATTTCATAGCCCACCTTTGCCCACCCCCACTCCTCCGGCCAACGGTCTAGTCGCCGCTCAAAATACAGTTCTATGCCGTCCTCTTGGTCCATGTGTGAGCCAACCTCTCTGAAACCCATCGACTGCGCCATTGCCCAAGACGCCTCATTGTCTGGAGCGATAGAGAGGATAAAGCATCGTTGACCGTGATACTCGAACGCCCATCTCATCAACCCGAGCGCCGCTTCTTTCGCAAACCCCTGTCTGCGAAACGATTCACCAACCGCATAGCCAAGCTCCACCCCATCTGCTGCCACATCCCTCAGATCTTCAGGCCCGGGTTCCGAGTGGAAGCCAATGTAGCCGCACATCATCCGACTCTGTCTGATGACCATTGCCCGGAGTAGCCAGGGTTGTACTTTAGGATTGGCTTGTATCTGTCGTAGCCGCATTTGGAGCGTTCGCTTGCGAAGAATGAATCCGTTCAGTATCTGAAACCCACCGATTTGTGCGGCGGATGCATGATCCCCAGCTAACAATGCTTCCAGTAAGGTTGGCCCCATCGAAACCAATTCGAGCCGATGTGTTCTGAGGATGTTCAAGACCGTCTTCCTTTTGTTGGCGGGCTACCGTCCAGCGTGAGCCGCCGCGCGCTCTTGCTCGTACGCCAGGAATCTTTCTCGCAGCCATGCCATTCTCTTGCGCAGCGTCTCCGGCTCATTACACCGCGGCTCTGACTCGCCGTTGATGAAATCGTGCATGAGCTTGCAAGACTCATAGTCGCTGCACGCGGCGCAATTCTGGACGGCCTTTGTGATCGCGCAGGCGCGAATCTTGCAGGCGGCGCAGTCCTTGGCCAGGAATCCCTGGTCCGCCGGGGTGCACCCCAGGCATACCCACTCCGAGGCGCTGTGCGCGCCGTCCCAAAAGCTCCCTGCCACCTTCTCAAGTAAGCCGATGTCGGTCGTGACCGTCCCCTTGTACGCCGGGCACTCGTCGCAGTTGATTCCACAGTACGCAAGCATTGTTCCTCCTGTAGACGATGTGGTTGATGGCCTTCAGTTCAAACGTAAGGGTCTGTAAAAGAATAACTTCCGTCCCTGTCATTCTGAGCGCCCATAAGGGCGCCAAGAATCCCGTTTGAACTGCTCACCCTCCCGCAGGCTCTGGTAGGGGCGCGGCATGCCGTGCCGCCTTGTACTGCTACAGTTTGCAGACTTGGCGAGTCCAGCCGGTCAGATTTTGGCCTGCGGGAGGGTAGCCTGAGCAGTTACAATCTAACATTGTCGAGCTAATTGTCGCCCAGCCGTATAAATAGCTGGCGACAAGTCCAGTAGTTCCGGAATGTGTGTTTGTAATGCGTTCAAATGGCGCCTTTCCGTAGAGGCTTGTCGGCATTTTCAGGGCAGGGTGATTTCCACTGCGTCTGTCTGCGGCTTGCCCAGCACGTCGAGCACGGGCACGTTTTGCACGTCCGGCCAGGTGTACATGCCGCTGCGCATCGTCAGCGGCCGGGCAGCCTCGGCAGGCCACGGCAGGGTAAAACGGCTGATGACGGTATCACCCGCCTGCCACTGCCGGGCGGCAAAGGCTGCCGCGTCGGCCTGGGCCACCCGCTGCCCGTGGGCGTCCAGCAGGTGATTGAAAAAGTGATAATCGGCCTCCGACGCCGCACCGACCTGCCAATAAAGCCGCCAGGTGGCCGTGCCATCGCCGTTGGGGGTGGGGGCGTCGTATCCCAACAGCCTCACGCCGTTGGCCAGTTGCGGCGTCGGCTCGATCCGAAACGCCGCTTCGGGCATCGCCCCGGCGGGCAGGGTCAGCACCCACAACGATCCTTCCCCCCGGCGCAGCGGGATGCGCTCGGCGCGCACGGCAACCGTCCAGTATCGCTCTGCTGCCTGGCGGAGTGCATCGTCGATCAGCACCACCGCCGGCCGGGCCGGGAACAGCGTCGAGCGGTTGGCATCTATGAAACGATGGGCCGCGCCGCGCAGCAGCGTATCGTACACGGCGGCGAAACCGTCCAGGTCGGGTGATTCGCCCGGCCCGGCGATCAGCACTTCGGCGGCGGCCTGGTCGGCCAGCATCGATCGGGCCAGGTCGGCGGCCTGCAACTGCATGGCCAGCGGTGTTCCGGCGGCGCCAGGGGTGGCCCGGCTGCTGACAAAGGCCAGCAGAGTGGCCCAGACCCACACCTGAGCGATGGCCGACGCGCCCAGGGCGGCCCAGGCGACCCGGCGCAGCCATCGCCTCAGCAGGGCCAGGGCCACACCCGCGGCGACGTACTGGGCCGGGTAGACGGCGATCAAGTAGTGAGGGAAAACCGGCGTGCTGTGTCGCAGGAAAAAGAGCGGCGGCGCCAGCCCCCACAGCAGTATCAACAGACCGGCTTGAGCGGTCTTGTCGCCCCGGTCACGCCACACCCGCCAGGCCAGCCAGGCCGCCCCGGCGAGGATGAACGCCGCCCACAACCCATGGACGATGGACATTTCCGGCGCGGTGGCCAGATAGTCACGAAAGGCTTCTGGCCCGGCCAGGGAGTGGATTTCGCGGCCCGTGCTGAGCAGCCAGGTGTAGCGCCAGGCGGTCAGATCGGTGCTGCCCTGGAACTGTTGGGTCGCTTCCAGCGCGGTATGGATGCTGAACCCGGCCGAGAGCAGGTCGTAGGCAAAAGGCAGGGCGGTGAGGCCCCCCAGCCCCAGGCCGATCAGCACCCACGTCCAGCTCACCCGTCGCCAAAAGATGATCAGCAGCAAGGCCGTGGCCGGGATCAGGGCCAGCGCCGAGAGGTGGATCTGCACGGCCACCGCCAGACACAACAGGTGCAACAGGATGAAGCGGCGACGCCGCTCGACGAAGGCCAGAAGCCCAGCGATGGCCCAGCCCAGCACCCAGGGCGGCAGCAGGTTTTGGGCCCAGATCTTGCGTGAATAGAGCACCGCCCACGGGCTGACGGTATACATCAACGCCGCCGCCAGTGCGGCGCCCGGCCCCCAATAGCGCCGCACGATCCACCAGCAGCCGAGTATCGCCAGGGTGTTGATCAGTCCGGTGAACAGCGTGGCCGAGTAAACGTGCGGCCACAGAGCCAGGGGCAGCGCGTAGAGCCAGACGCTCATCGGAAAGTTGGGCAGGCCCACCGAGTTGCCCATGCCCCGCACGGCCAGACCCTGGCCCTGGATCGTGTCCAGCGCCAGCGTTACCATGTGGGCTTCGTCGGCTTTGAACTCGGTCAGGCCGGGCCAGCCCAGGCGCAAGCCGGCGGCCAGGAGCAGAATGGCTGCCAGCAGCCATCTCTCCAGGCGCTGCGATATGGGGTTGGCCGGATCTCGTGGTATCCCGGTCATCGTTTCTGACTCTCAGGCGTGATGGCGGTTAGTTGTAACTGCTCAGCCTACCCTCCCGCAGGCTGAAAAACCGACTGAAATCGTTTGCCGGCTTTGATCAGTAGTTTTGCATTTTTTACAGGTTCTCTGAAAATAACCGCAGAGGCGCCGAGATCGCCGAGAAAAACCAGAACATTCTCTGTGCCCTCTGCGTCTCGGCGGTGAAATAGATCACTGTTTGACCCGCTTGTAAAATCTGCAAAAGTACTGTTTGATACCTGGGCCGATTTCTACTCGAAACCACTTCAAGCCTGCGGGAGGGTGAGCAGTTACGGTTAGTTTTTGTAAACGGCGGGCAAATAAAGGCGGTGGATCTCGGACCACACCAGATGGGTGATGGACAGGTAAAAGGGCGAGTCCACCGTGTCGCTGGGCGTGGCCGTGATGATGATGCCGCCGCTGTGAGTGCCCTCGGTCTGCGGTGTGCTGGACACGGCAAAGGTCAGTGGATCGCCCTGGCTGCCGCTGCTGGTGAGCAGCGTGGGCGTGATCGTCTGCCCGGCGTCTATCGCTGCCGTCCAGGTCAGGCTGTCGTACCAGGGGTTATCGACCTGGCTGGTAAAGGTGTAGCTCAGGGTCTCGCCCACGGCGGCGACCATCAGGAATTCGCCGGGCGTGGGGCGTAATTTGGGGTGCAGGCCGGCAGGCCGTTTGGACATGGCGCTCACCGCCGCGTGAGCCTCACTAAAGCCAGGGTGATAGGTGTGATCTTGATTGGGATCGGCGGGATCCCAGTCGCCATCGTAATTCACCCGCATGATAGAGTAATAACGCGAAGGCTCACACAGCCAGCCTTCGTCGTACCAGTCCAGGTTCCACAGAAACATGCCGTGCATCCAGGGCCAGTTCTGATCGGCGTACTGAAAGGCCCGCTCCAGGTAATCGGCCTGTTGCGTCTCGCTGACCTCGATCCACTTGACCGTGGCGCGATAACTGTCGTCGCAGCAGGAACACCAGCCGGGGAACTGGCCGTCCTCGGAGGCAGCGCGCAGCCAGCCGAACTCGGTGGCCCACACGGGTTTGTCGCCGTAGCCGTACTGCTCCAAGATGGCGTATTGCAGCTCGGCGTTGCGGAAGCAAAAGTTGTTGGAGACGCTGTACGGATCGGTCTCCGGCGGGTAGGCAAAACCATAAGGGTGGATGCTAAAGACGTCGAAATACTCGCCGCCGCCGCGCTCGAAAAAGGCCCGCCAGAACTTGAGCTCGTCCATCGACTGGCAATCGTTGCCGTCGTAGCCCTTGCAGTTGCCCTGAACGCGGCCCACCGGCGCCAGTCCACCGGCGACGACGATGATCTCGGGATCGATGGCCTTGATGCGGGTGTAGGCCTCCTGAAGCATCTGCAGGTATTCGGCAGGATCGGGGTAAGGCTCCCAAAACGTGTTGGGCTCGTTGCACACCTCGTAGGCCCGGACGAAACCGTGGGTCTGGGAAACCACCCCGGCGACGTGATCACCCCAGGCGTCCAGGTCGCTGTATAACTGATCGCAGTAGAGCTGGTAGAGGATGTTGTACGAGCCGGATGGCGGCTCGGTGAGTGGGCCAGCTTTGTCTTCCCACAGCTTGATCCAATCGAAACCGGCCGGCATCCACGCCTCCCAGCCCCAGCCTGTCGGCGGCGGCTGATGGGCCGGGTCGGCAAAAACGCTGATGCCGTAGAACAGGTGAGGCTCTGTCTCGGCCTGGCCGGGGTTTTTCCCCGCGCTCCCGGTGAGCAGCAGAATGGTGATGGCGGTCAGGCGCAATACGCATCGGGTGAGATGTTTGGGCCGCATCATGGTCATCTTTCCTTTCAGGGAGCCGGTGATACCGGCATCTCGGCTGGCAGCAGCGCCCGGTCTTCTGGCAGGCGGGCGCCGCCGGCGTCTGTCAGCGGCAGGCGGGTGTCATCCGCCGGGCGGTAGAACCCCACCGCCAGCCGGTAATGGCCCGGCGGCGCGTCGGGCTGCACGGCCACACGATGTGTATCGGCGATCACCTCACCCGGCTCCCACAGCGAGGTAGGATAATCGCCGTTCAGCGGCGGGCCATCACCCTGACCGCGCATGATCCCGGCAGCGTCGAGCAGGTGGACAAAGACGGTGTAATCTTCGGCGGCTGTCACCGTCGCTTTCCAATAGAGCGTGACGGACAGCACTTTATCCGGCGCGACGGCAGCCGGCTGGACGTCGTAGCCTATCAGCTCGGCCAGGCTGTCCACGTTCACTCGCAGCGGGTAGGTTATCTCGGTGGTCTGGCCTGGCGGGGCGGCGATTTTGACCTGGCCGCCGATGACCAATCCCAGAGGCTGGCCCTGCGGGTTGGCCGGTGGCAGGTGCGCCTCCGTTTCGGGCTGATAGACACCCACCGCCAGCCGGCCCAGCGTCGGCGCGGCGATCTCGTCGCCCAGGCGCAGCCACTCGGTGGCCGCCACCACCTGGCCCACCGGCCACAAACTCGTGGGAAAGCTGCCCGAGCCGGGGTAGCCGTGCTCTTTGCCCACCGGCGCCAGCTCCCGGCCCAGCAGGTGATGGTAGAAAAAATAGTCCTGCTCCAATGGCTCCAGCGCCTGCCAGTAACAGGTGACGGCCAGGGTCTCGCCGGGTCGGAGTTTTTGTTGCGCCAGCTCACAGCCGTGCAGCCGGATCACGCGGCCAAAAGTCACCTCCAGGCGGGGCAGATCGACGGGCAGCGTATCGGGCGCCAGCAGGGGTGGCCGGGCATAAGCCGGCGCGATCAGTCGCGCCGGGAGCAGGGCCGATAACACCAGCAGCCCCGCGCCCACCATCAGCGGCGCGGCGTCGCGCCAGCGATGGGGCAGCCAGGCGCTCCAGCCGACGGCCAGCGCCAGCGCCAGCGCCGACATGGCCGGGAAGAGCAGCCTGCCCTGCGAGCCGGGTGTGGTGGCGGTCCAACGCACCAGCAAGGCAAAAGTGATGGCTGCCCAGAGTAGCAAAAGGCCCAGGTTGAGTTTGGTTTGTTGTGCTGTCTTTTTGCCTGCCCGCCACTGCCGCAGCAGCCAGAGACCCCATCCGGCTGCCGCCAACAGCGATAATCCATCGAGGGTGCGGTAAACGGCGTCCGGCAGCGGCAGGTTGAACCAGCCGAACAGGCCCCAAAAAGAGGCGCGCACGCCGGCAAACTCGCCCCACAGCGCGCCAACGCTGGCGGCGAAATCGGTGCGCCGGCCCACCACCTGGAGCATGGCGCTCAGCCCGGTGAAATCGCCATAGAGCGCCAGATTGCGGGCATACCACCAACCGGCGATCGCTGCCGCCGCCCCGGCCACGATCCAGCCGTTGAGCAGCAGATAGCGCCACGACCGTCGCCGCCAGGCGAGCCAGGCGATGACGCCGCCGCTCAGGCCCAACAGGGCCAGACCGCTCAATTTGGTCAGCGCGGCCAGACCCAACAACAGCCCCAGTGACAGGTGGCGCCGGAGCGTATTTGCCCGACCGTCGAGCATCCGGATCAGTACCAGCAGGGTCAGTGTGGCCAGGAAGGCGATCAGGCTGTCGTTGCTGGCGGAGGTGCTGATGAATAGAAACTGTGGGATAAAGGCGTTGATCGCTGCCGCCGCCAGGGCCAGGCCGGGACGGGCCGGAAACACCTGCCGGGTGATGGCGTAGCTGCCGAGCACCGTACCGGCGCCAAAAACGAGCGCCAGCCAGCGGGCCACATGCACCGCCAGGGTCGCGCCGCGATACGGCCAGCGCTCGCGGTGGGTGTGGATGCTGAGGTTCTTGTTGCCGGGGTCGCGTGGATCGCCCAGGTTACGCTGCGGGTTCAGCCACACCAGCTCACGGGCGTCGGAGGTATCGATCCAGCCGGTTGCCAGCGCGGCCAGGGCGTAATAGAGCGGCGGCTGGCTGGCTTCCTGGGCCCACAACGTCTCGCCGGAGCCACTCTGCACCGGCAGCGCGCCGTTTTCCCGGATGTACTGCACGACAAAAAAGTGGTGCAGCTCGTCGGGCTTTTCAAAAATCGGCACGACGGTCGAATAGACGATGCCCAGAATCACAAACAGGGCCAGTATGGCTGCCAATCCGATGGCCCGGCGATGGCGTGGTGGGTGTGGTTTGGTGACCAATGGCCCTACTCCTCACTCACCGGTATCTCGACCGGCAAAAAGAGGCGGTTATCCGAAACGTAGGCCGGGGCGGCGCAGTTTGGGCAGTGAATATCGTGCACCGGCAGCCGATCCAGTGTGGCAGCGTCGTACAGGCCCACCGCCAGATGGTAGGCCCCCGGCGGCGCATCGGGCGAGAGTGGGATGGCGTAACGATCCACGAGTAGCTCGCCGGGCAGCCAGGCGCTGGTGGGATAACTGCCGTCGAGGGGTGGATTGTCCTGCTGGCCGCGTAGCTGCCCGGCAGGGTCCAGCAGGTGGGTGAAGACGGTATAACCGACCGTCAGCGGCGCGTCGGTTTGCCAGTAGAGGCTCAGGTGCAGGGTATCGCCGGGCAGCAGCGGGCCGGTCTCGTGATCCAGTCGAAAGCCGCGCAACTGTATCGACTGGCCCAGGCGGGCCAGCGGTGGATCGTCGCCCAGCAGGGCGGGCGGCGAGAGGTACAGCCGCAGGCGCAGATCGCCCAGGGCGTGTGTCTGGATCAGGTCGGCGTGGCGGTCCAGCCAGGTCTGTACCAGGCCGGTGGCGTCCCAGTCGGGCGATTGTGTGGGCACCAGCCACAGGCGTTGGTGACGGTCGAGCAGTTGGCTCAGCGCTTCAGTCACCTCTGCCTGGGAAAAGGGCGCGTTGCGCGGCGCCAGGGCGTAGGCCAGCTCCTGGGGCAGATAGTAGCTCAGGCTGGGATCCGGATAGTTTTGGATCACGAGATCGCCGGTGGCGCTGTGGGCCTGCACGTATTGGCCCAGCTCGCGCCAGGGTGGGCTCTTGGCGTGCTGCGGCGCATAGAAATAATTGACCAGCGATAACCCCGCTGCTGCCAGCAGAAAAGCCAGCGGTGCCGCCGCCAGTGCGGCCGTCGTCGATGGCCGAAAGCGCCGTTGTAGCCAGTTGGCCCAGGCAGTGACACCGGCAGCCAGCAGCAGCAGGTAGAGCGGCGCGAGAACGATCAGATAACGCTCGTGGAACATGGGTCGGCGCAGCGAGAGGAGGTAAACGATGGCCGGCGGCGCGAGCAGGCAGGCGCCCATCAGTCCGGCCTGACGGCGGCGCAGCAGCGCCAGGCTTCCAATGGCCAGGAGCAGCAAAAAGCCTGGCCACAGCCAATGAGTCGCCCAGGTGGAAGCCGTGCTGCCCAGGCTGAAAGTGAGAAAAAGCCGCCGCCCAAGCTCGCCCAGGCTCAACGATTGCATCCAGCTTTTTTCGTGGGCCAGCATCGCCGGGGCGACGTAAACGGCCCAGGGGAGGTAGAGCAGGGCGGCCAGGGCCAGGGGGAGCGCCCAGGCCCTGAGCGGCGCGGCGCGCCGGTCAGAGCGGAGCCACTCGAACATCATCCAGCCCACCTGGGCGGCGATCAAAAAAGCGGCAAAGTAATGGGTGAACAGGGCCAGCCAGCTCGCCGCGGCCCAAAGCCGCCACAACGCCGGGCGTCGAGTTTTCCGGGCGCGCACCAGCAGCGCCATCGAGGCCAGCGACAGGGTCGCCAGCGGGGCGTACATACGCGCCTCCTGGCTGTGCCACACCAGGAAAGGGCTGATCGTTGCCAGCAGTGCGGCGATCGCCCCCTGTCTTTTGTTGTGCATTTGTCGACCCAGGTCGTAGGCCCACGGCGCGAGCAGCACGCCCCACCAGGCGGAAAGGTAACGCAGGGGGAACTCGCCCGTTCCGACCAGCGCCAGCCACGGTTTTAACGACAGGTAATAGAATGGTGGGTTGGGCTCGTAACTGCCCAGCGCGGCAAAGACCTGCCGCCACGACTGGCCGACAAACTGGGCCGAAAAGGCCTCGTCGCCGTGAAGCGATGGTCCACCCAGGCGATAGATACGCAGGGCAAAAGCGCAGAGCACAACGCTCAACGGAATTGCCCAATTCGAGGCGCGAATGGCGCGTTTCATGGTTTCACCTGCACGCTGCCCAACAAGACCCGATCCGCTGGCTGGCGCTGGCCATCGACAAAAGCCGGCAGGCGTTGGTGGGTGTCCGGGTGGTAAAAACCAACCCACAGGACATACTCTCCCGGCGGCGCGTCGATCCGGGTGGGAATGAGGTGCGTATCGACGATGACTTCACCCTGGCGCCAACTGCTGGTCAGACGGAAGCCGCGGTCTGGCGCGCCATCACCCTGGCCGGCCAGGGCTTCGTCGGTATCGGCCAGGTGAACAAAGACGGTGTAGCTGGTGTCTGTGATCGCGCTGGCCCGCCAGTACAGGGTCAGTGTCAGAACCTCGCCCGGCGCAACCTCGCTCGCTGAAAGATCGTAGCCGTGTAATTCGGCCAACAAAGGCGCGCCAAAATCGGCCCGCAGGGGGGTCTGGATCGGCGGTTGAGTGGTGATCAGCGGCCATTCGACGACCCATACCTGTTCCAGCTCTAACGACTCGTGGCTCAGGGGCCACCAGCCCCGGCGCACCGGCAGCGGCTTGCCGGTTTCGGGGTGCAGCAGTGAGACGGCCAGGCGGTAGAGGCCGCCTTCGGCCCGGGGTGGGACGAGCAGCCCGGCCTGGCCGGTCAGCAGCTCACCGGGCTGCCAGCGGCTGGCTGGGTAATCGGCGCGCGTGGGGGCTGTGACCGTTTCAGCGACGATCTGATGCGTGGCATCGAGCAGTTGCAGGCACAGGCGATAATCGGCGGCGGGCGTCTGCTCGACACGCCAGTAGAGGTTGAGGTAGAGCTGGTGGCCGGGCCGGTGTTGCCCCTGGCGCAGGCCATAACCCACCAGGTCGATCTGGCTGCCGAACCGGGCCGGCTGCGGGGTGTGGGGGGGCAGTTGCGCCAGCTCCTGGTTTTGCGGGTTGGGCATAACCGTCAGTTGGGGTACCAACAGCACGTCCACGCTGCCGGTAGAAGCGGGCAGGGGGCGGTCGTCTTTTAGATCGACGATGCGCAGCCAGGCCTGGTAATCGCCCGGCGGCAGGCCGGCCGGCAGGGCGACCTGGTGTTCGTGCCGGATGGTGATACCCTCGGGCCAGACAGCAGGAGGGTAGAGCGGCCACAACGCTTCGTCGGATTGGGCCCAGGCTCGACCGTCGCTGGCGGTGAATCGCAGGGAGAGGATATAGTCGCTGGCCTGTGGGTTTGTCCTGGTCCAGTAAAAAGTGAGCGGCCACAGATCGCCAGACAGAGCCTCTGCCGGAGCCTGATGGCCCTGCAGCCGCAAGACGCCATCCCAGGTGACATCGATGGTTGTGACTCCGGCAGGCAGCGCATCGACCTGAGGCGTCTGGGTGTCGTAGCGGCGCACCAGGACGATCGTGTCCAGGCCGTGAAAGGCCTTTTCGTCGGTGGGTGTCAGATGCGCCTCCAGCCAGCGGGCCACCAGGCGGTCTGCATCACGCCCGTCGGCGGGCAGTTGTGGCACGAACCAGATGCGGCGATACTGCCGGGCCATGTCTGCCAGAGCGGCGATGGTGTTTCCATCGGCCGGCTGGCCAAAGGGCGGCAGGGCCGTCAGGGCCAGATCGTCGGGCAGGTAATAGTCCAGGACGTTGAGCAGCACGGCGTCGTTGAGCAGCACCAGATCGCCGGGGCGGGCGCAGCGCTCGACATAAGCCGCCAGGCCGCGCCAGTCATCTTTGGGAAACGTTTCGCTCTGATAAAAGGGCGGCAGGGCAGACAGGGTGGCGGCGGTGACGACCAGCAGGGCCAGGGCGCCGAGGGGTTTCCATCGTTGCCAGAGAGCCGCCACCCCGGCAGCCAGGGCCAGGTAAAAGGCCGGACTGACCAGGATCAGGTGGCGCGGCCCCTGAAAGATCGGTTTGAACAGCGAGACGCCAAACAGCGCCAGTGTGGGCAGGGCCAGCCAGCCGAGCAAAAGGGCGGGCCGCCTCCAGCGCCGGCTTTTTGGGCCGGCCGCCGGCGCCAGCAAACCTATCGCCAGCGGGATCGACAGGCTCAGGTGGGCCAGGCTGGCGTGGGGCAGGTGGGCGATAAAGCCGCCGGCGAAGGCCTGGTACAGACTGGTGACGATCTCGGCCAGCGGCACAAAGTTATAGTGCGCCTCGCGGACAAAACGCAGCCGCCAGATGGCATAGGGCACCAATGGCAGGCCTCCCAGGGCCGCCAGGCCGATGGCCATCAGGGCTCCTCGCTGCCGCTGCCGCAACGCTACCACCAGCAGGATCGTCACCTCAAAGCCGAGCAGAAAAAAGGCGGTGTAGTGGGTGTAGAGCGCCGCCGCCGTGGCAAGCAGATAGGCCAGCCACCAGCGCTGATTTGTGGATCCATTTGGGGCCGATGCCCGCAGCAGGGTATAGATCGAGAGGGCCGCCAGCGCGATCAGCATGGGGTACATGCGCAGCTCTTGTGCGTACCACAGATAAAAGGGCGAGATCGCGGCCAACAGAGCTGCCACCAACCCTGCGCCGTTGCTGTCCAGGCGGCGGCCCAGGACGTAAAAAAGTGGTATGGCCAGCACCCCCCAGACCGCCGAAAGGAATTTGAGGCCAAAGCCGCTCTCGCCGACCATCTCTCGCTGAAGGTGCAACAGCAGGAAATAGAGCGGCGGCTGGGTGTCCTGGGAGGCCACTCCCTGTATGACGATCTCGCCGGAGAGGATATCGGCCAGGCTCTGGCGGGCGCGGTAGATACTGAGGCCCTCGTCGGTCCACAGGCTGCGCTGATCCAGGCGATGCACGCGCAGGCCAAAGGCCAGCAGCATCAGCGCCAGCAGCAACGCCCACTGCCACCGGGCCAGGGGATTTTGGCCTTGCCGGGCTGTACGATCTGGGGCCATCAGTGACCTGTCTCCTCTGCCGCCGGCAGCCAGCGATCCAGCGACACGGCAACGGCGTCGTCGGGCAGGGGCGCGCCGTTCGAAGCGCGGGCGGGCAGCCGGGTCAGGGTGTCCGGATCGTAAAAGCCCACGCGTAACGACCAGTCCTGTCCGGCGGTATCATCCCCTGTCGTAAGGGTGTAGGCGTCGAGCAATATTTCCCCTGGCTGCCACGTTGCCAGGGGACGTGTCCACCACACCGGCAGGCCGTCTTGCTGGGCGACGATCTGGCCGCTGCTATCGAGCAAGTGAATGAAGGTTTTGGCCACGATTGGGGGGTGATCGGCCAGCGAGCGCCAGACGAGCACCAGGTGCAGATCCTGGCCTGGAACCAGCCATATGCCGGCCAATTCGGCCACCTCGCCAAAACGCGCTCCAACCGGCTGCATTTGCTGGAGAACGGTTTGCTGGCTGGTGTAGAGGCGCAGTTGACGCTCGGTTGCCTGTTCGACGCCCAGACTGAGGGCGTTGTGGGCCAGAGCGGCTTCAGCCAGGTGATGAGGATCCCAGTAAGGATTGTAATAGTCCAGGAGCCACAGCACGCGGTGCCGGGCCAGCAGCTCCCTGACCTGCACTTCCAATTCGTCCAACGATTGGGTAGGGCGCGCCGGAATGAGGGCGCAGCCGACGGATCGCTCAAAATAGTGCTCGGCGTAATAACAGTGGGCCGCGTCGGGTGTGCCTGTGCCGAACGTGTCGGTTGGCCCGGCGTGTGTCACCAGGAAATCACCCAGCTCGCGGGCCACCGGGCGCAACCACTCGTCGCGTGACATCACAAAACCGGGATCGTAGGGCATACGCAGCGTGCGCCAGGTGGGCCAGGCCATCAGCGCCAAAAGGCCGAGCATCACCCCAGCGCCCAGCCACGGTCGGCGGGCAAGCAGCCGACCCAGGGCCAACGCGACGAACAGCAGCCAGGGCAGGGTGTATTTGGCGTGGAAGATCGGTTTGAACCATCCCAGCAGCGCGTAGGCCAGGAGCGGCCCGGCCACGCCCAGCAGCAAGAGCCAGCGATGCCGGGCGGAACCTTTCAGGCTGCCCGCCAGCCAGCCGCCGATCAGCAGGCCGACGCCGGTGAGGGTGAGGCCGGGCGGGTACAGATCACGATAGCCTTGTAACCCAATGCGGAGCAGGCGCGCCAGGGTATCCCACGGCGGCAGGATGAACGACCAGGTTTTGCCCTGGCTCAGGCTGGTGGGGTTGAAAAAGCCCCGGCCCAGGAAAACGAGCCACAACGCCAGACAGCCCCAGACAACGGTCTGGGAAACAAGCCAGCGCTTCCGAAACTCGCCTCGAAAGGTCAACAAGCCCCACAGGCCCACGGGGGCCACGAACAGAACGTCAAAGTAATGGGTCAGCAGGGCCAGCAGACCGCTGCTTGCTGCCAGGATGATCGCCCATCGGCGGGGCAGCCGCTCGAAACGCCAGCTCACGAGAACGACCAGGGCCAGGCTGGCGACCATCGGGCCGTACATGCGCGCCTCGCGCATGTGGACGGTGAGTTGCGGGTTGAGGCCCAGCCACAGGCTGGCGGCCAGGGCCGCCGGCCAGCCCAGGCCCAGATCGCGTCCCAGGCGATAAAGCAGGCTGAGTAGCAACAATCCCACCAGCAGCGAGGGGTAACGCACCAGAAATTCGGGACGGGAGCCGGCGAGTTGCTGCCAGAGCCGCATGAGCAGGTAATAGACCGGCGGGTGAGGTTCGTCGGTGTTCAGCCGTTGCAGGATTTCGCCGGCAGGCTCGGCGGTGAGGATGGCCACAAAAGACTCGTCGCCGCTGAGGGAGGGATAACCCAGGTTCCAGGTCCACAGGGCGAAAAAACCCAGACAGAGCAGGACGACGAGCAGCATGGGGCCGGGGTCGGCGCTGTGAAGGGTGCGCGGCCTGGGGAGGAGTTGGCTCATGCGCCTTCTCCTGGCCGGGCCCGCCGCCGCAGAGCCAAAACCGCGATGGCGCCGATCAGGGTCGACGCCGAGAGGCCCAGCCCGGTGAAAAAGCTCGCCGGCCGGTAGACGAGCGTCACCTCGGCCGGGCCTGCTGGCAGGACCACCGCCGGCAGCAGGCCGTTGGCCTCCAGCAGCGGCGCTTGTTCACCATTGACGGCCGCCTGCCAGCCGGGATAGAGGGCCTGGCTCAGCAGCAGCAACCCCGGCGATGACATCTCGACTTGCAGGCGCGCGCTCCCCGGCGTCCGCTCGATCACCGTCACCGGCTCGGCGTCGCCGGTCGCGGCGGCAAGGGTGGGGATCGGGCCTCGGAGCAGAGCAACCTGGCGCGGATCGAAATCGGGCGCGGCCAGGGCGGTGAAAAGCGCGTCCTCGTCGGGCACGGCCCGCGCCTGGTGGACGATCCAGGCGAACTGCGGTGAGCCTTCCAGGCGGTAGGTATAGATCGCGTCGGGCGGCTCGCCCTGGGCGTAGACCTGCCCGGCGGAGATCGGCGAGCCGTCGGCGTTTTTGAGGCCGCCGCGCCAGGTGATCAGGTAACGCACACCCAGCATCGACCAGCGCACCGGCTCTGGCGCGCGCTCGATAAAGGTTTCGACTTTTTGTGGCTTGATGGAGGCGATGCCATAGACTTCTTGCAAACCGTTCATGCAGGCGGTGTGGCCCGGCAGCCGCCAATCGTCTTGAATGCGGAAAAAGGGCGTGTCGTCGGCCAGGGCGGCGGCCAGGGCCGGCTGGTAGGGGAAAGGTTCGTGGAGCGGCCCGTAATTCACCGCGCGGTTCACGGTGAACAGGTCGACCACGACCAGGGCCAGGGCCAGCCCGCCGACGAGCAATTGGCGGCGAGGGGCGCGCCAGCGCGCGTAGAGCAGGGTCGCCGTTCCGGCGGCAAAGAGGAACAGGCCGGCCAGCCGTTCGGCGTAGGCGTGACCGCTGAAATCGCCCACCCCGGCCTGGGAGAGGATGGCGATGAGCAGCAGCAGGCCAAAGACGATGGGCAGGCTGGCCGCCATCAGGCGCGCTGCCGTCTCGAGCGCCCGGCGGCGCAGGCGGGCCAGCGGGGCTAACAGCAGATCGCTGCCGCAGGCGGCCAAAACGCTCAGGGCAAAACTGACCAGAAAGGCGTGCCGCTCCTGGCTGCGAAACAGGGCATAGCCCGGCGCGGCCAGATAGGCCAGGTCGAAACCGAACAGGTTCTGGCCGAAGGAGAGGATCAGGGCCGCCACACCCAGACCGACCCAGAAAAACCGATCGCGGCGGCCAACCAGCGCGCCCCACAGGGCCAGGGCCAGCGACCAGATGCCCACGTAGAGCGGCTGCCACAGACTGACGATGCCCGGCAGCACCATCTGCACGATGTCCTGCAGGGGAAATCCGGTGGCCGATTCATCGAAGGGGATGTCGGCGCGGGTGGAGTGGCGGGTGTACTCGAAGGAGGGCAAGAGCTGCACGGCGCACAGGCCGGCCACCAGAATACCGACCAGCAGCAGCCGGGCCAGCGCCGGTCGCCACGGCGTACGCTGCTGCCAGACGCGATAGGCATAATAGGCCAGGCTGGCATAACCCACGTGGGTGTAGGTTTGTGGATTGCCGGCCAGCACGCTCAGGGCCAGGGCGGCGGTCATCGCTGCCCAGTGCCTTTGTGATGGACTCTGGGCCAGACCACGCGCGCCCCACAGGGCCAGCGGCAGCCACACCGCCCCTTCCAGGATGGCGACTTGCAGCGGGGGGTAGCCGGTGAGATAGCCGCCGTAGGCAAAGGTCACCGCGCCCAGCAGCGCCGCCAGCCGGCTTTTGACCTCACCCCGCAAAAAGAGGTAGGTCAGCAGGCTGGCCAACAGCAGGTGCAGCAGGGCTTCGGTCTGCAGCGCCGCCAGCGGGAAATGGCCCCAGCCGGTGAGTAGATGGTAGCCGAAATTGACCATCGTTGGCGGGTAAAAGAGGGCCGACTGTGGATCGGCCTGGAAGGGATAACCGGCAAAGACGCAGTCCATCCACAGGGGAAAACGGCCCCCGGCCAGTTCGCCGTAGGCATAGGCGCGGTAGACGTAATAGTGATGGCTGAAATCGCCCTGGGCAAAGGCTGCCCGGTCGGCCTCGTTGGGGGTGAGGTAACGCCAGCAAAAGAGCCCCCACAGCAGGAACAGCAGCAGGAGGGCGGCGGCATCGCGCCATTGCGCCCGAGTTTTCTCTCGTTCGTTTTTGGTCTTCATGAGCTGACCGTATCTTACTCAGAAAGACGGGGGTGTCAAGTTTTTGTGGTTCAAGGGGCAAAGGTGAGGGAGATTGTCCCAGCGGTGGGGACGATCAACCAGCCATCTTTTATCGCCGCGCCAACCGGGCCATCGATAGAAACTGGCTGGCGGGGCAGTTGCCAGCGGTAACCCCCCGGCGGTTCAGCGCCGGCGAGGGTGAGGGTCAGGGTGCCCTGCCAGGCGGCGTCGTTTTGCTGGAGGGTGCTCTCGGTGCGCAGGTCGAGCGGCCCAAAGTGGGTGGGGGCGTTTTCTACGATGATGCTCTGACCGTCACTCAGCCACCAATCGGCAGCGCCGGCGAACAGGTGCAGCGCGCCGTCGCTCTCGGAAAAGAGCATCTCGCGTATCAGGGTGGCGTAACCGGCAGCGGCCCAGGCATGGGGCATGTCACCGCCGGAAAAGCCGCCATCGACCGGGCTGACCTGTTCGGCCCAGGCAAAAGCGCCCGGCAGGGTCTGGTGGGAGAGGGTCCAGCCCAGGATCTGGTGCAGCACGTCGGTGCGGCCCAGCCGCAGATAGGCATGGGCCAGCTCCAGGCCGCCGTAGGGCCAGAACTGCCCGGCGCGGTGCCGGAAGCCGCCGTTATGGGGCGCAACCCAAAGCTGGTAATAGTGCTCGAAGGAACGCGCCAGCAGGGGCAGATCGCGGGGCAGCACCTCCACGGGCCACAGGGCGGGCACCGTGCCGCGGGCCATGGCCGAGCTTTCTACGCCCTCTATTGCGCCGGGGATGTAGGCCGCTTCCGGGCCCATCACCGCTTCCACCGAGGCCAGGATGGCGTCGCGCAGGGTGTCGGCTTCGGCCTGCATCCAGGCGGCATCGGCGGTTTCGCCCAACTGGCGGGCGGCGTAAGCCGCTTCTTGTAAGCCGGCGACAGCCCAGAAATTGTCCCAATAATGGTGCCAATCGGGCGGGCCGATGTCTTCGGCGCTCTTGCTGGGGGGCAGCAGCCCCCGGGCCGGGCCGATCGCGCCGGCCTGGCCGGCGCGGAGGTCGACGATGAATTGGGCGGCGGCGCGCAGGGCCGGGTACCACTCGCGGAGTAAGGCCTCGTCGCCGGTATAGTGGTAGTAGGCCGTGACGAGAAAGATGGCCTGCCCCTGGGCGTCCCATTCGTCGTCGTCCCAGGGGATGTTTTCGCCCTGGATGGGCGGCACACGGCCGCTGGCCTCTTGAGCGCCCAGTACGGCCGGGATCAGATCGTGCGCCTGGTCGGCGTGGCCGAATTGCAGCAACGCCAGGCCGATGTAGGCGGCGTCGCGCACCCAGAGGGCATCGTGGGCCAGCGGGCCGGGGTGGGGGCCGTCGGGGTCGAGGGCTAAAAGCAGGTAGCCGATGGAGGCGCGCATGCCGGCTTCGACCAGGTCGTCGGGTAGATCGATGGTGACGTGCGAGGTGGCGGCTTCCCAGGCGGCGAGGCTTTCCTGGAGGTGGGCATCGACGTCCGGCGGCGAGGTTGGGAAATCGTCGCCGGGCGCGGCGGGAAAGGCAAAGGCCAGGCTGCGGGACTGCGCCGGTTCGAGGATCAGGGAGTAGGCCAGGGCCGCTGCGCCGTCTGCCGCCGGAATGTGGGTGAGTGACGTTTCACCCGGCGCGCGCCCTCGAGCGGCGGCGGTCATGGTCTCGACCAGGCTGCCCACACCAGCCTCAGCCGGCGTTTCGGCGGCTACCAGGTAGGGCTGGCCATTGATCCAGAGGTGATCGTTGCCTCGCAGGTCGATGCTACACACTGGCGACTGTGCGGGGGTGATGGTAAAGGGACGAATCACCAACAGGAGTCGCAGGTCGCGTCTGACGTCGCTGTTGTTTTCGACCGTCAGCAGCCAGCGGGTGGCGGGTGTGCGAGCCTCACCAAACAGGGTGTTGTTCACGGTCACGCCAGACGCCTGCCACTGCCACTGGGGCATGGGCAGCTGGCCGTTTGCCAGCCAGAAGCGGCTATCCGGTGGCGAGGCAACGACCAGCTCGCCGCTGGCCGTATCGTAGAGCCAGATCTCGGCTGTGGGCGCGCCGGCCCAGGGTGCAACTGCGCCGCCGGAGGCGAGCAGCACCTCGTCGGCGGCGTCGACCTGACCGGTCATCGTCCAGGCGTAGGGTCGATCGGTGGCCCAGGGTGGCATGGGCCAGTCGGGATGGGCATCGGCCAGCCAGATGGCATATTGTTGGGCGGTCATCACCGTTCGAGGGTCGCTGCCCAGGCGCAGCGGTTGTTTGATGCCGCCGTACTCGCCCAGGTCGTCGATGCGCAGGGCCAGGGTGAGTCTTTCGCCGGGCTGGCCGTGATCCAGCAGGTTCAGCAGGGCGGGCCGGGCGCCCAATCCTTCCCAGGTCTGGATCATGTGGCCGTTCACCCACAGCGTGGCGATGTCGTCCACGCCGCCGAAACCCAGGTAGACGACGGGCCAATCGGGCAGGGTGATCTGGGTGCGGTACCAGGCCAGGCCGTCGTATTCCAGGCCGTGGGACTCCCAGGGCTCGCCGGGGGCGAGGGTCAACCAGTCGCTGTCGTCCCAAGAGGGTGAGAACCACGCTTCGTTCAGACCGGCGTCGTCCGGATCGGTGCGGAAGCGCCAGTCGTTCGTGAGGGCGTCGGCGGCCGGCGGCAGGGCGCAGTCGGCAGGTGGTGTGGGTGGGGGGAGTGGGGTTGGGGAAGGGCGACAGGCGGCGAGGGTCGAGAGCAGGATCAGGCAGAGTCCGGAACGCACTCTAGGCATGTTGCATCTTGACCGGGCCGGGGGTGTCGCGGAACACACCCTGGCTGTGGTAACGGCTGATCACGTCGCGCAGTCGCCGTGTCAAGATGGGCGCCCTGGTCAGGCGCAGCTTGAAGGCGACGAATTGGGCCATGGTGCCGAGAGTGCACAGGCCGTAGGTTACGCTGCGCCGAAAGTTGACCGAGGAGGCTTCCTCGAAATAGCGCGTGGGCACGGCGATTTCGCCGACACGAAAGCCAAAGGCCACGGCCTGGGCGATGACCTGGGTATCAAAGACGAAATCGTCCGAGTTGAGTAAAAAGGGGATGGTTTCCAGCACTTCACGGCGGTAGGCGCGCAGGCCGGTGTGGGCCTCGGAAAGGCGCAGGCCCAGCACCAGGTTTTCGACGGTGGTGAGAAAGCGGTTGGCGATGTATTTCCAGAGGGGCATGCCGCCGGCCAGTGTGCCGCCGCTGAGAAAACGCGAGCCGAGCATCATATCGACCTGGCCCTGGACGATAGGCTCGATGAGCTGCGGCACGCGTTGCGAGTCGTACTGATAGTCGGGGTGGAGCATGACCACGATGTCGGCCCCTTCCTTGAGGGCTTCCAGGTAACAGGTCTTTTGATTGCCACCGTAGCCCCGATTCTGGACGTGGATGACGGTCTTGAGGCCCAGGCGTGTGGCGATCTCGACGGTGTCGTCCTGGCTGACATCGTCCACCAGGATCACCTGATCCACCACGCCGGGAGGAATATCGTGATAGGTTTTTTCCAGCGTCTGAGCGGCATTGTAGGCCGGCATGACGACGATGACTTTGGGATCGGTTTTAGGATTGGTTAAAAGGTTCATAACTGTGTTCCGTTGTGCTGTGCGCGTTTTTTCCTAGGGCCTGACCCGTATCTTACTCAAAAAGACGCGGCTGTCAAGGGGAAAACCATCGTCGGCCAGGAGAGGCAGCCGTTCGCCGGTTTGAGTGGCATAGAGGCCCACCTGCACGTCGTAGACGCCGGCTGGGGTGTGAGGGTCGAGCGTCAGATGGTATGGGTCGGTTACCTGCTGGCCCACCTGCCAGGAGATGGTGGGGGCGGCGCCACTCATCGGCCAGGCATCGGCGCGGGCCCAGATCTCACCATCCTGGCCGGTCACCTGGATGAATACCGAGTAATTTGTGTTCATCTGGGCCAGCGCTGCCCAATAGAGGGTCAGCGTCAGAGTTTCGCCGGGGGCAGCGACGCGGCGGTCGAAACTGTAACCCTGCAGGGCGATCTGGCCTCCAAAGTCAAAATGCACCGGGTTGGGCAGGGGGCCGGGGCGTGGCCGGATGGCAACCGCGCCGAAACGGAGGTTGTCTGCGCCATCCGTCGTCGGCAGGCGCTGGCCGGTTTCGGGCAGGTAGAGGCCCACCTCCAGAGAGCCGCTGCCGGGCGTGTAGGCCGTTTCCGGCACGCGCAGACGATAGGTGTCGGCAAAGGTGTCGCCCACCTGCCAGCGGCTGGTGGGAAAACGGCCCAGACCGGGGTGGGTGTCTTGTTGGGCTACCACCAGGTCGTGCTCGTCCAGCAGGTGGACAAAGACGGCATAATCCAGGTCGGTTTCACCCACCGCCTGCCAGTAAAGGGTCACCGCCAGCGTATCGCCAGGCCCAACGGTCTGGGTGGATAGATCGTAACCCAGCAGGTGGGCCAGTCCGCCGAACTGGACGTTCAGCGGTTGGTTGATGTTGGCCAGTTGGCTGTGGCTGAGAGGGGCTGGTGGGGCGTAGGCCGGCATGAGGACGCCCCACAGGCACAGGCCACAGAGTGTCAGCAACCCGCCGCTGGCGGCGGCTGCCAGCCAGGGTTCGGCGCGGCGGGGCAGCCACCAGCGCCAGCCGAAAAAGAGAACGATACCTATCGCTGCTGCTGCCGGAAAGAGCAACCGACCGTGATTGGCCCAGATGAGCTGCATGTAGCGCAAGAGGGCGGCCAGGGCAGCGATCAGCCACAGCCAGACCAGCGCCAGACCGACGATGCCGCGTCGATCTGGCGCTCGCCGCTGCCGCCAGCGCCACAGGCTGCGGCCCGCACCGATCAGCCAGCCGACCAGCGCCAGCCGGTCGATGACGGCGAGCAGGTCGTAGAGCCAGCGATCCACGGCCAGGCTGCGCCAGCCGAACACGGCCCAGTAGGACATTTCCAGGCCGTCGAATTCGGGCCACAGATCGGCCAGCGAGGGTTTGGGCTGACGCACGCCAAAGTGTTGCAGCCAGACCTGCAAACCCAGAGGATCGCCGTAAAGCTGCCAGTTACGCAGGTACCACCAGCCGGCGACGGCCAGCATGGCGCCGGTGAGGGTCAGCCCGCCGAGGATCAGGGTGCGCCAGCGCCGCTCGCGCCAGCTGCGGTGGAGCAACGCCGCGCCGATCATCGGCCCCAGGGCCACGGCGCTGGTCTTGGAAAGCAGGGCCAGGCCCAACAAAAGTCCTGCCAGGGCGCTTTGGCGCAGCAACGAACCATCACGCAGGGCCAGTCGCAGCGCGGCCCAGGCGGCCAGCGCGGCGGCGGCGGCCACGGTGATGTCGTTGCTGACGGCGCTGGCGATAAAGAGAAACATGGGGTTCAAGGCGACTGTCGCGGCGACGCCGGCGGCCAGGGCCCGCCGGCCGGGGAATATCTCGCAGACGATGAGATAGGCGCCCAGCACGGCCAGAGCGCCCATCAGCGCCGAGACCTGCCGCGCCAGGTGGAGGGCCAGCGTCGCGCCGCGATAGGGCCAGGATTCACGATCGGTGTGGATAAAGAGGTTGGGGTTGTCGTTGCGGGGAGCCTCTTGCTGTGGGTTGTAAAAGGGGTTCCAGCGGGCCAGCGTGGCAAAGTCGCTGTCGTCGATCCAAAAGGTGGCGGCGGCCGCCAGGGCGTAATAGAGCGGCCCCTGACCGCCTTCCTGGTTCCACGCCCCCTGGCCGTAGATGGGCAATCCGTTGCCGTGGGCCATGTTTTGCACGTAAGGGTAGTGCCACTTTTCGTCGGGCTTTTCCAGCACGGGCACGCCGATATTATAGGCTGTGGCGAGCACAAAAAAAACGGTGAGGATGAGGAGCAGCGGCCAGTGCTGTCGGGCGGGCAGGGCTGTTGGGTGGCTCATTGGGGCAGCACGCGGATCTGGGTCAGGAACAGGTAATCGTCGGTCAGGCGGCCATCGGTGGTGATGAGGCGTAATCGTTGGCCGGTCTGGGCCAGATAGAGGCCCATCTCGATGTCGTAAAGGCCCGGCGGTGTGTGGGGGTCGAGCCTCAGGAGGTAGGGATCGATCACCCGCTGGCCCACCTGCCAGATGGCGGTGGGGGCGTCGCCGTTTTGGGGCCAGGCGTCGGTGCGGGCCCAGATCTCGTCGTCTGGGCCCTGGATGTAGGTAAAGACGGAATAGTTTTGATCCATCTCGGCCAGCCCTTCCCAGTAGAGGGTGAGCGTCAGGGTATCGCCTGGCCGGGCAAGGCGGCGGTCCATCTCGTAGCCGATCAACACGATCCGGTTGCCAAAGTTAAAGTGCACCGGGTTGGGCACGTCGCCGGGGTTGGGCCGGATGGTGATCTCGGCAAAGCGCACGTTATCGCTGCCATGGTCGGTGGCCAGCCGTTCCAGGGTGGCGTAATCGTAGAGGCCCACTTCCAGTTTGGCCGCGCCGGGGGCATAGGTTGTCGTTTCCAGCGGCAGGACGTAACGGTTGGCGATGGTCTCGCCGACCGGCCACAGGCGGGTGGGGTAGAGGCCCTGGCCGGGGTACATATCTCGCTGGGCCACAACGGTGTCGTTTTCGTCGAGCAGGTGCACAAAGGTGCTCCAGTCGCGTGTCGTGGGGGCCAGCGATTGCCAGTAGAGGGTGAGGGCCAGCGTGCCGCCGGGTTGGGCCTGAGTGGCGGTCAGATCATAGCCCAGCAGGCGCATCTGCTGGCCAAACGTCACATCCAGGCGATGGGGAATGGCGTCGATTTCGGCGGCGGTCAGTGTGGGTGGGCGGGCGTAGGCCGGGGCGATGGTGACAAAGGGCGTCAGAGCTGCCAGGATCAGCAAAAAACCGGCCAATGCGGCCCCCGGCCAGCCGGTGAAACGGCGCGGCGCGAGCTGGCTCAGTCCGTAGATCAGGAGGATACAAAAGGCGGAAAGAGCCGAAAAGACCAGTCGCCCCTGAGATGACCACGTCACGCGCGCCCATTGGCTCCAGGCAGCCAGCACCACGATGGGCCACAGGACCAGAAGGGAAAACCGGCACATCGACAGAGCGGTAAACTGGCGGCTTGGCAAATTGGCGCCTGGTGTATTGTGTATTGCGTGAGCTGTGAGCTGAGAGGCGAGCCGCCGGATCAGAGCCAGGCCCAGGCCGAGAACTGCGGCGATGGCCGTCCAGTTGAGCGCGTCATAGATCCAGCCGGCCATGGGCACGTTGATGCCGCCAAAGATGCCCCAACCGGCCCTGGCGAAACTGTGGCGTTCGCCCCAGAGCTGGCGGAGTGAAGCCGGGTTGGCCCGCGTGCCCAGCACCTGGTAGAACATGCTCATGCCCAGGAAATCACCATAGAGTTGTAGATTACGCCAGAACCACCAGCCGGCGATGATGGCCACCAGGCCGGCGGTGATGACGCCGCCCTCGATAAAGTAGCGCCACGAGCGCCGCCGCCAGGCCACGCAACCGATGGCCAGCGCGGTGAGGGGCAGCAGGCCCAGGGCGCTGGTTTTGGTCAACGCGCCGGCGGCCAGCGTGAGGCCCAGCCAGAGGAAAGCCCGCCGGTCGGAAGGCCGGACGGTGGGTGGCCGGCTGGCCTGATGGGGGTCGACCAGCCGCAAGAGCTGCCACAGCGCGGCAGAGCAGAGCAGCCAGGTGAGGTTATCGTTGTTGACCGCGCCGCTGATAAAGAGAAACATCGGCAGAAAGGCGTTGACGGCCGCCGCGCCGAGGGCGATCTCGTGGCGGTCGGGGAACAATTCGCGGGCGATGAGGTAGGTGAACAGCACCGTGCCCGCCCCCATCCATACCGAGGCCAGGCGCACCAGGTGGACGGCCAGAACCGTGCCGCGCCAGGGAAAGGCCTCGTCCCTGGTGTGGATGACCAGATTGGTGTTGCCGTCCTGGGTGACGATGCCGTTGTCGGCGTGGGGGTTGAGCCAGCGCACGTCGGCCATGTCGCTGGTGTCGATCCAGAACGTGAGCGCCGCTCCCAGAACGTAATACAGCGGTGGCTGGCTGCCCTCCTGCCGCCAGGGCTGCTCGGCGTCGCTGGCGTTGGGGTTCTGCACCGGCAGCGAGCCGTGATCGGCGATGTGCCGGATCATGGGGTAATGCCACAACTCGTCGGAGGCCTCGAACAGGGGGGTGACGATGGAGTAGGTGAGGGCCAGCAAGAGGTACAGAGCCAGGATGAGAGGTAAACGGATTCGTAATGTGTGGTTCACGATGCTCAATTCAACATTCTCAACCGGTTGGTGATGGCGGCCCACTCGGCCAGCGACAGCGTTTCCGGGCGGCGGCGCGGATCGACCCCGGCAGCCTCCAATGCCGCCGTGATCTGGGCCTGAGGGCGATGCAGGCCCGGCGGCAGGCTGTTGCGCAACTGTTTACGTCGCTGGGCAAAACCGGCCCTGACGACGGCGAAAAACTCGCGCTCGTCGGCCACTTGAACCGGCGAGCCGACGTGGCGATCGATGCGCACGATGGCCGAATCGACGTTGGGCGGCGGGTAAAAAGCGCCGGCCTTGATGCGGCCCACGACGCTCGGCCGGCCATAAAACTGCACACTCACCGCCAGCAGGCTCATGTCGCCCGGCCCGGCGACGATGCGTTGGGCCACTTCTTGCTGCACGGTGAGCACCATACGACCGGGCGGCGGCTGGGCGGTCAGAAAGTGGCGCAACACCGCCGAGGTAATATAGTAAGGCAGGTTGGCCACCACCTGGTAAACGGCGTGACGGGGCGAAAGGAGTGCGGGTACGGCGAGTTTGAGAATATCGCCCTGGATCAGGGTCACGTTAGGTAGATCGGCCAATTCCTGACGTAATACGCTCACCAGCCGGCTGTCCAACTCGACGGCGATCACCTGCTCTGCCCGTTGGGCCAGCAGCCGCGTGAGGTGCCCCAGCCCCGGCCCAACCTCCAGCACCACGTCGGCGGCGGCCAGTTCGGCGGCGTCGACGATCTTGAGCAGGATGTTCGGGTCTGTGAGAAAGCTCTGCCCCAGGCTTTTCTGAGGCTTCAGCTTGTACTGCGCCAGCAGTTCGTGGGCGCCCGGCGACGGGGTGAGCATCAGGGTCTCTGGGGCCAGTTGGGCAGCACGTAGTGGATCTGATCGGGCGCTGGCGCCGGCGTCAGCAGATAGACCTCCACCCAGGAATACCAGAAAACCAGATTGTCTTCGTCGTAGCCCAGGTCGATGTGCCGCCCGCGAATCGCACCGCCGGTATCACCCACGTCGCCCAGGCCGTAGCCGGGCACGTAGACCTGGCTGCCCAGCCGGACGACGCCGGGATCGACGGCCACGATGCCGTGGCGCATTTGCCACCCCAGGCGCGTGATGCCGTAAAGTGGATCGTCCGGCGACTTGCCACAGGTCGCCGCCGAGTAAGAAGTGGCCAGCATGGGGATGCGCCGCCAGTACTGTAAGGTGCCCTGAGGCGTTTCCAGGTCGCGAATCGTGATTTTGGTGCCATAGGCGATGGCTTTGGCCGTCGGTTCGCGGGCCACCCACTCTTCTTCCAGGTTGCGGGCGAGCGGTTGACCGTTTTCGTAGATCACCTGGTAGCGCCAGCGATGGATGCCCTCCTGTCCTTGTTGCTGGACGATCTGATGATCCAGATCGAGGGCGGCGTCGGCCACCCAGACCGTCTCGAAGGGGATGGGCGCCTGTTCCACCTCAAAAGTGCGCTGTACGCGGACGATACGGATGGGCTGCCCGGCCGGCAAGGGCGTTTCCTCCGACGGCAGACTGTAATCCAAGCCTACCAGTGTGACGCCTGCCTGCGAGAGCGCCTCGGCTACTGTGGCGGCCTGGGTGCGGCTACGGATGCGCTCGCCATCGACGGCGATCTCGACCGGGCGGGAGCGCCGGATGGTCACCTCCATGCCGGCCTGCACCGGCGAATCCAGCGGCGGCCGGATTTCGTCGCCCAGGTACAGGGTGATGCCTTCTGCCAGCAGGGCTTCGCCGATGGTGGGCTGCACGGTGCGGATGCGCTGCAAGGCGCCGCCATCGTCGACCTGGAACGTGACGGCGCGGTGGATGACCAGCTCGACCGCTGCGTTCATCGCCGCCGCTGATGCCAGCCGACCCTGGCCGCGGCTGCTCACCGAGCGCGGCGTCAGCTCCACCTGGCTCAGGAGCGATTCCGGTGAGGCCGCAACGCCGTTGAGGGTGAGCCAGTCCTGCGGCGCCAGTTGCACATCCAGCTCGCGCAACAATTCACCCACCGACGCGGCATGGGTGCCGAGAAACATCACGCGACCATCGACTAGTACCGTGGCCTGCTGGGCGCGTATCAGCCGGATGACATCGCCGCTGCGCACGGCTTCGGCAAGGCCGGGTGAAACGAGGTCTCTATCGCCCAGCGTGACACCGGCCTCCTGAAGCACTGCGCTCACCGTGGTCTGATGGGTGTGCCACACGATACGCTGGCTGCCGTCGTAGAGGATCAACTCGGCGCGGGTGCCCAAAAAGCCTTGGAACAGCGCCCATCCCACCAGCCAGGCCAGCAGCAAACCCGGCAGCCGGCCTGTTGGGCGCCAGCGCCAGATGCTGCGTACCAGGTTACGAACGCCCTGCACGGGCGTCATGCGGTCGGCCAGCATGTTTTTCTACTTGGCCTCCAGGTGTGTGGTGAATCAAAAAGGGCGACCTATCGGTTGATGGGTCTGCCCCTATGATGCGCAAGCGGTCGTGCACCTCCCTTCGAACCGGGTCCGGTGGCTTATCAAGACCAGCCGGCTCCGACCAGGTTGCCCTGCGGCACCCAGGAGAGACCGCTTACCGCTGCTTCCTCTCGGACCTGACGGGGTTCACGGGCTCCTGCCGCGCAGGACCCAATCTTCTGCGCCACTTGGTCCTGACAGTTCCAAGGAGCACCGGCTCTCAGAGGAGGAATTCGGCCCCGCGTAAGCGGATTTCGGGTTCAGGGCACCGCTAGCTCCCCGCCTAGCACGACCGGGAATATGTTACCCCAAGAGGGTCAAAAAGTCAAATCCCTGCCAGGGGGCAGGGACTACTCAGGCGGAGAGGGTGGGATTTGAACCCACGGAGGATTTCTCCTCACGCGCTCTCCAGGCGCGCGCATTAGACCGGACTATGCTACCTCTCCTGTTTTGAGGACAGGCGGATTATACCACGGTCTGGTGAATAACTCAAGTCTCGACTTTTGCAGTAGCCCGTGAGGGCAAAGGACGTTAACAATAACAGATATTCAAGGCTCAGTTTTGGGAGCGAGACGCACGCTCCCGTCCCAGCCACTTTGAGTGGCCGGGCTAGAAGGAACC